>CAMYLU010000001.1 GCA_947259485.1 uncultured Gammaproteobacteria bacterium
TCGGACGCACAGGAAGCGGCTAATTCGGGCGTCGCGAGCGAATTGTCGGCGGCTTCCAGTATTAATTACGCGGCACGAGTTTTGAATAATGGTACCGGTATCGCTCTTACCGCCAATCCCACGGCCTGTACGGGCCTTGTAGACGGAACTGCGACTTCTTTGCTCGCCGTAGCACTTCCGGTTGCTAAATACACGGTGACCGGTAGCGGCAACTGCACCGTCCCGGGCACCACTTTCACCTGTACAATAGCGGAGAATCCCGCCATTGTCGGTGTTGCCGATGGCACCGCGACCGTAATTTGTACCCCGTAGCCTGGATGCCCCGGTCAAGCTGGTCTCATCCACAAATAGACCCAGAGAAACAGCCACGATTTATCGTGGCTGTTTTTGTTCAACCAGCTTTAAAACCCTGACTAGATCCTGACCTGGCTCGAAACGCCCATTTTGATTAATATCATCGTAGTTGAGTAATACCCTGAAATATACGGATTCGGATAAGTGAAACGGCGCATACATCAAATCGCCACTGCCTTGCAGGTAGTACCAGCCACTATCCGGGACGCTTGATCCGACTATTTCAATCTCGCCCCGGTAATTTATCGGAAGCACCTGGTATTCCCTCAGGAACTCAAATGGATTAGCACCCTCGAAGTCCACCAGTTCATCAAGCCTGCCCTGGCTCGCATAGGTTGCAAAAACAATAACCAGCGCGCTGTCGATAATTCGTTGGGCCTGC
This sequence comes from uncultured Gammaproteobacteria bacterium, assembly GCA_947259485.1. Classification (GTDB taxonomy): domain Bacteria; phylum Pseudomonadota; class Gammaproteobacteria. The sequence goes on from CAMYLU010000001.1 coordinate 737, forward strand.
TGTATCGACTGGAGCTCGATCACCTTCTCAGCCTTTTCCGCGTAGTGCAGAAAAATATACATTAATGCCAGGATCAGGATAACCATCGCGGAGAGACGAAAATTGATCGCCCCCGGGTGGGAACCGATAGTGCTCATCGTCCCGCGAGTTGCGCCACATCCCACATCGGCACGAAGATACCGAGCGCGAGCACCAGCACCATGCCGCCTATCGCGACGTAGATTAATGGCTCAATTTTATCGGAAAGAGTTTTGACGTCGTAGTCGACCTCCTCTTCGTAGAAGTCTGCTATGAAGGTCATCATTTCATCGAGGTTTCCAGCCTCTTCACCGACCGCGAACATTTGCATGACTACTGGCGTGAACATTCGGGTCTGATTCGCGGTGCGCGTCAGCGCCTCACCACGTTCGATACCCTCGCGCATGCCGTTAACATGGCCCGAGATATAATCATTTCCAATCGAGCGTGAAATCACGCCCATCGCCTGCACAATCGGCACCCCGGCACTGTAGGCCATTGAGAAGGAGCGCGCGAAACGGGCCATGAAAGATCGATGTAGAATTTCTCCAACCAGTGGTGCCTTGACGATAAACCTGTGCCACTTGTAACGCCCGTTTACGGTGCCAATGTATCGCTTAAAAGCTATAAAGGCCGCTATTATCCCACCGAACACCAGCATCCAGTACTCAACGAAAAAATTGGACGTGTTCAGAAGCAGCACCGTCTGCCAGGGTAACTCCAGTGCATTGGCTTCAAAGAAGCTCGCAAACTTTGGAATTACAAACAAATTGACAATCCCCATGGCAATGACCATCGCAATGATAACCGTGGTCGGATAGCGCAGCGCGGTCTTGATGTTCTGCGTGATCCTACGATTACGATCGATATAATCTGCCATCAATGCAAACGACTCTTCCAGGCGCCCGGTATTTTCACCAACCTGGATCATGCTGATATAGAGGTTGGAAAAAACCCTGGGATGACGCGCACAGGAGACCGACAGGCTACGTCCGGATTCGAGCTGTTCGAGAATATCACGCAGAGATTTTACCAGCAGTGGATTTTCAACCGATTCCAGGATACCGGTAATCGCTCGTGTAATCGGGATGCCCGCCCTGATCAACGCAGCCATTTGCCGCGTAAACATCAGTAATTCTTCGATGCTGATCTTGTGCAGATCGAAGCGATCCTTGATGACGTCGATAACGTCGACCTGCACTTTTTTTTCGACGATGGAAATCGGGATAACCCCGCGATCCATGAGTACGCCGGCAACCGCGTTGGTACTGGAACCTTCGATCTCGCCATCGACCAGTTGCCCGTTGCCACTTCTACCCTTGAATTCGTAAAACGGCATCAGTCATCGATCTCCAGCACCGGTGGATGATCGAGTACATCGTCGGGCACTTCACCGGCCAGGCGCAGCATTTCTTCGATCGTCGTCAAACCATTGGCCGCATGGATATGCGCAACCATGACCAGTGGCTGGTAGCCAGGTGCGCGCTCGGCAGCCTCGACAAAGCCCTGCGAATCATCATGGCGCAGTTTTTCTGCCAGTTCCGCATTCATGTCGAGTAACTCGTAAACACCCATGCGCCCCTGGTACCCGGTTTCTCCGCATTGCTTGCAGCCGCGGCCTTTCTGGTACTGATACTGATTGATATCGATCAACAGATCGTCGCGCAGCCAGCCGGCTTCGAATTCGGTCGGTGTATAGGCTTCGCTGCAGCTCGCGCATACCTTGCGCACCAGGCGCTGGGCGATAATGGTACGCAGCGTGGACGCGAGCAGGTATCCCTCAACACCCATATCCATGAGCCGGGTTGCCGTCGAAATAGTGTCATTGGTGTGCAGTGTCGACAGCACCAGGTGGCCGGTCATGGCCGCACTGACGCCGATTTCGACCGTTTCTGCATCGCGCATCTCACCCACCATGATGATATCCGGGTCCTGGCGCAGGGCAGAACGCAACACGCTCGCGAAGGTAAGCCCGATGCGCGGATTAACCTGTACCTGGTTGATGCGATCAAGACGATATTCCACCGGGTCCTCGACTGTGACGATCTTGGATTCCTTGACGTTTAATTCCGAAAGCGCGGCATAGAGCGTGGTGGTCTTACCGCTACCGGTAGGTCCGGTAACGAGAATCATACCGTTGGGTAAGTGAAAATTCTTGCGAAACCGATGTAACAGTTCGGGTGGCATGCCGAGTTGCTCCAGGTCGAGTGCACCCTTGGTCTGGTCAAGCAGGCGCATGACCACCGACTCGCCGTACTGCACCGGCATGGTCGACAGACGCACATCGATATCGCGGTTATTGACCAGCACGTGAAAACGTCCATCCTGTGGCAGACGTTTCTCGGAGATATTCAGCCCGCACATCAGCTTCAAGCGCACTACCACCGCGGGCGCAATCTGGGTTTCCTGCATGACCTGTTCGTAAAGGACACCATCGATACGCTGGCGAATTCGAATCACGTGCTGGTCGGGCTCGATATGAATATCGGAAGCACCTACCTGAACCGCATCCTCGAAAATTGACCGCAGTAACTTTGCCACCGGCGCATCGGTCATTTCGGTCTGCAGCAATTCACTCAGGTCAGTTGCGGTGTCGCTAAGATCCTGACCAAGCTCGGACGCTAGCGCGCTGATTTCCTCAGTGCGTCGATAAACCAGGTCGAAATTTTCAAGCAACGCGGATTCGCGCACGATTGCCTGACTTACCGGTTTGTTTAGTTTCGACTGGATTTCATCGAGCGCGTAGATGTCGGTGGGATCGGCCATTGCCACCAGGTAATCCCGCTCACGGTCTTCGAGCACGAGCGCGCGGTAACGCCTGGCTATTGACTCCGGTAACAGCTTGGCAACTTCATTGCTGTAGTTGTAGTTATTGATATCGATTAACGGGATATTCAACTGGCTGGCGAGCAGGTTGAGCAGGCTATTTTCATCGATCATGCCGAGCTCGACCAGGGTTCCGCCGAGCTTACGACCAAGCTTTTTCTGCTCTCCCAGCGCGTGCTGTAACTGCTCTTCGGTGATCAGGCCTTTTTCAACCAGTAAATCACCCAGTCTTATTTTCTTGGTGAACGCCATTAATTCAACACCCGCCCCAGCGTCCGGGTTTTGCTGTCGACAAATGCCTGCAGGCGATTATTTAAGTTACCCAGTTTAGCGGCCTGCTGGTAAGAGAAGAGCGCGCCTTCGAGCGCAGCGGTCTGCTCCTGGGAAATACCGAGCCCGATCCAGTTCTTGGCATTGGCCGCATCCAGCTCGAGCGCAAGCTGGTAATGCCTGATCGCGCCTTCATGTTCGTCGAGTCGCTGGTAACTGGCCGCCACCAGCGCCTGCAGACTAGTATTCACTGAAACCTCACTTGCAAACAAATCGATAACAGCTCGATAGGCTTCCGTCTGGAATAACGATCGCGCATACTCAGTTTTGAACAGCAGATCGTCGGGATAAATCGCCATCGAATCGCGCACCAGGCGAAGAAATCGACCGCGCTGATTCTGGCTGCCGTAAAGCGCGAGCAGATGTTTACGTGCATCGTAGTCTTCACTACCCCCCAGCAGGTTCTGCAGTGTCGTCCGGGCCTCTGCAAACCGACGAGAATTCATCAATGCAACCGCGTATTCGAGTTGATTGATCGTCTTCGCATTTGGATTGGTAGATTTTATATCGAGTTTAACAACCGCGTCTGACGATCCGGAGGCCGAGGCCTGTTGCGACTCCAGCTCGACCTCGTCTGCCGCTGCATTGGTCGATGCAAGTTCCATCGTTTGCGGGGCTTGTTGCGCCTTGATCGCACCTGGCTCGCCGGCGGCCATATTATCGACTACGGTATCCACAACCACCGCTGCAGCCTTTTTGCGTAAATTGATCACCCAGACGGGTTCCCCATTTACCAGGCTCTGTCGGGTTTCGACCAGGATATCCTCTGCCGTTTGAAAACTGACATCCACCCCGCTATTCGAGGGCGCGATAGCAAGCTCCCTGATCCAGCGGTTGTCGCTTATCACCGGCGCAAATATCTGACTTTCTATATCGCGCAAATGATAACCAAAACTATTTTCACCACGTTCCTTCAGAAACGCTACCACCTTGTCTCGCAACGCAAACTCCATGCGCATATCGTCTTCGGATTCACGAATCTGCAGGCCGATAATCTGGTTACCGATCATTCGATCCGTGACCACGACTTGATCGACTTCCGCTTCGGCCACCGGCAATGCAGCTATTGCGGGCGAGGTGTTTGATATCGATGGTGCCGCAGAAGTACTACTGCTAATGAGCTGGTCCTGCAGATAAATCCATGCGCCCGCCATCAATAACAATAACAACAGCGCTATCAATAATAGTGGTTTCAGGTCGCGCGCAGGGGCAGGTTTGGCGCCGATTGCATCAATTTCGATCGGGGTGAATTGACTTTCCCTGCTTTCGAGGTCCTTGAGAACGTTATTAATAACACTCATTGCATCTGACTATCAGCTGCCGCGGCCTCGATGTGCTTGCCCTTGACATAGAACTCGCCACTGGCGTAGGAAAGCATCAGTGCCTTGTTGCATAGAACGTTAATAATCCTGGGTATACCCTGGCTTAGCTTATACAGCCGGCGTAGAGCACCATCATCGAATAACTCGGGCCCTCGGTAGCCTGCCAGGCTAACACGGTGCTGCAGATACGATCGAATCGAGACCTGGTTTAACGGCTTCAATTGATAGGCATGTCCGATTCTTTGCTTTAGCTGCCTGGCGTTGCTTTTTGCCAGCATGGCATCGAGTTCGGGCTGTCCAAACAGAACGATCTGTACCAATTTCCGCTTGCTGGTTTCGAGGTTACTGAGTAATCGAATCGCTTCGAGGCTCTCCTGGGGTATTGATTGCGCCTCGTCGAGAATAATGACCGTACCGCGGTTGCGACGCGCGTTTTCGATTAAATACTCATTAATACAGGTGAGATAATTTGCCTTGTTGAGCCTGTCCGCTATGCCCATTTCGACTAAAATTGCATGGAACAGGGCGTTGCAACCCATGTATGGATTAGGGATGTATACCGTATCAAAGTTCAACTCCAGCGCCTGAAGCAGTTTTCGGCACAGCAAGGTCTTGCCTGTGCCCACCTCACCGGTCACCTTGATAAAGCCTTCACCAGAGCCAATGGCTACCCGCAATACGTTGAGTGCTTCTTTATGAGTGAAAGATTGGTAAAAAAAGCCGGTATCCGGGGTCAGACTGAACGGTTTTTCCGAAAGTCCATAGTATCGCTCGTACATTATTCACCCTCCACGGGAGTAGCGTTTAACTGTTTGACGCGGTCAACACTCTGCTGAATATAATTGGACCAGACGCGGTTCTTATCGACGACGATAGGGCGCAACAGGATAACCAGTTCGCTGCGCCGGTTAACTTTCCTTTTCTGCTTAAAGGCTTCGCCAACAAATGGGACATCGCTAACGCCTGGAACGCCACCAACTTCATCGCTGGTGATATTCTTCATTAAACCGCCAATCACGACGACCTGGCCGTTTTGTGCTTTTACAACCGAGTCGGACTCTCGTACCGTACTCAGTGCCAGCGGCAATTCGAAGGTTTCGCCACCAAGGGTTACCACCTTCATCTGATCATCGACCTCGCTGATACTGGGGTGTATATGCAGTATGACTTCACCCTCCTTGCTGATCTGCGGCGTTACATCGAGCGCAATGCCGGAAAAAAACGGGGTCAATGTCAACTCCGGCGTTGTGGTCGTGCCGCTGGCGGTGCTGGTATTGTCGGACGACACCTCGGTGACAAAAAATTCGTCCGTACCCACCTTGATTACCGCTTTCTGATTGTTAACGGTGGAAACCCGCGGGCTAGACAGCACGTGTACGTTGCCCTGGGTGCTGAGCAGTGTGATCAGCGAGGCAAAGGTGCTCGACGAACTACCCACGGCAAACAGGTTGGCGTAGGGAATATTGCCGAGCTCAAGGTTGGAAGAAAGCACCGCGTTACCTGCCGCGTCAAGCAGGGGTGTGCCGGCCTCGTCCGCAAGCACACGGCCGACACCCCTGACCACGCCGGTATTACCGATCGCCAGGTCGCGGTTGGACGATATCGCGGCCCAGTCGATACCCGACTGAAAGCTGTCGTTAAGATCCACCTCGATAACCTTGGCTTCGAGGATTACCTGGCGTTGCAGATTATCCTGGGCGTTTTCGAGATAGTCTTCGACATCGCGCAGCTCTCCCGGCATTGCACGCACGATAACCAGTCCAGCGTGACGGTCAACCACCACCGAACGTCCCTGGCCATCGCCAACGATCGAAACCAGCGTGGTCCGCAGTTCTGCCCAGAAGTCTGCCACGCTGCTGGTGGCTATACTGCTTGATTTTAGCGACTTGCTCGCAGAAGAGCTGTCACTGTCATTGCTGTCCTGACCTTCCGATCCATCGATCTGGCCAGAACTGACGGTCATCAACGATTCTCCGGCACGACTGACATTGAGATAATTAACCGGGAATATTTTTGACTGGATACGAGCCGGCAGCACGATATAGCCAGTGTCGTTTTGTTTGAATTCGTAACCATAGACTTCGCGGGTAAGCCGCATCACCTCGGCCACCGTCACGTTCTTTAAATCGAGCGAGATTTCGCCTACGACACTCGGGTGTACTACCATGTTGATATTGGTTTCCCTTACCAGGCTCATGAAAAACAGTCGTGCAGGTGCTTTCGAAACCGAAATATCAAATGCGGTTTCGAACTCTAGATCCTGCTCCAGTCCGGGGACGGCGATGCCGCTACCGGGAACCAGTTGGTCGAGAATTTCATCAGGAGGCGATTCGGCATCGGGAATCACTACCGCGGCAGCCTCGGTCAGCGCATCGTCGATGCTTTGTCGATTTTGCTGTGCAACCTCCCGATTCTGTGACGAAGCGCAGGCGCCGAGAAGTCCTGCCAACATGATGATACCCAGGTGTCGCTTAATCATAAGTCACTCTCGACAGCTTCTTTCCTGACAGCTGTTAAATTGTTGTCCAGGCTCAAATTAATAACCTTTCCCTTGCGTACCAGGCGAGCTGTTGCACGCGTCAACTTGATCAGCTCGGCGCCCCTGATGCGATCACCAACCACAAGCATCTGATCATTGATGATTGCGATTTTACGATCCTGGGCATAAAGGATTGATGTAAGTTGCAAGGGATTCTGTTTTGGTTTTACTACCTTTGCTTTTGTCTTCGTGGCTTTACCAGCCCATTTGGCCTGGCGAAATTTCTGCAACGCAAACGGTGGAGGTTGCATCGGGTCGCGCAGTTCCGCTGCTTTCGCCATCGTACCAACGCCAAAGAATCCCAGTGATAGCAGGACTACCACCGCGATGTAAGTTGAAATGATGCGCAGCATTTAGACCCCAACCCATTCCTTGCGCGTCGACAGAGTTGAAATCACGACCTTGACAGTAACCTTCGGATATTCGTCGCTTACCATTTCAATCTCGTCCCAGAGCAGTTTCCAGTCCAGCGCTTCCAACGTCTGCATGTACCTCAGAATATCGAGGTAACTTCCAGCAAACTCGATTTCAAGCACGTGCCGATAGATGCCCGCTTCGTTGGGCTCATCTTCATTATCCGAGGGGATGGCCGGTTTTACTTCACGGCGCTTGAGGCTCAACAACTTTAGACGCGAATCCTGATAAATCAGTTGATTCATTAACTGAAACATCTTTTCCGGATCAATCAACTCGATCGTGGTTACCCGGAGCCGATCCTCCAGTGCGGCTAAATCTTTGGCAAGCTTAACCAGCTGAACTTCTTTTTCCTGCTGTACGCCGGATGCCATGCTCTGGCGTATATCGCGCAAAATGGCCTTCGTATTTTCAACATCACGCGTGATACGCTGATTTTCTGTTTGCAGGGCTTCTATTTTCGTCATTCCTGGCGTCGCATAATAAATCCACCACACGAAGCCGATTACGACAATTAACGAAATTGCGATCAATCCACGCTCACGCAAAGACTGGTCGTCAAACCACTGCGCGTATTGTTTCAGCTTGCTATTCATTGAAGTCACCACTGGTAGCAATTTCAAAATCAACTTTCCAGTCGCTGTCTTTGGCTCTGCTCAGCTGGAACAAATCGAAGCGGTTACCCTGAAATATCGGCTCGGCGCTGAAACTGTCGAAGTAGCCAGGAACTTCCGTGGCGTTGAGGGCGCTACCCTTGATCTGAACAAAGTTCTCGGTGAGACGAATTTGGTTAAGCCAGATATCATCGACATGAAGGTTGGACAACGCGACCAGGAAATCGGAAAAACCCTGGCCCGATCCAAACCGGTTGGCGTCGACAAAATCTAGTACCCTCTTGCGCGCAGAAATCTGGCGCGCCGTGTTTTCAATCTTGAGATCGAGTCGGTTATCTTCAAGCAGTTTGGCAAGCTCGGCATTGGCGGTTGTAAATTCCGCCGTTAACTGGTCCCGTTCCGCCTTGACTAGGCGATTGCGTTGCTCGGCCTGTTCGAACTCGTGGTACAACAGGAAGCTCCATATTGCAGCCGCAGCGATCACTAGCAACAGGGCCGCCGCAACCTGGACTGCGGAGATCCAGAGCTTTTTCTCCTTGAATCGCTCCTGGTAAAGATTGATTTGTTGAACGATCACGAAGTTATACCCCGCAATGCTGCACAGTAAGCATGAAAGCAGTGCGGTTCGAGTCCGGGACTGCCAAAGGTGATGAAATCGATATCGAAATTGGATAAATTCTGCAGGTACATCGCCATCTTTTCGGTCGCATTTAACTGCGGAAATATTTGTAAATTGGTAACGGTACCGATACCGTAAAAGCTCTCGAAATAATCCAGCGAACGCTGTATCTCTAGCAGCAATGCATCAAAGGCGCTTTCATCGTCACTGGAAGCCAGTTCGAGCTGATCGATACCGATCGGGAACTCGCGTGACACGTAGAGATCGGTGTCGTGATAAACGCTTAGTAAGCCGTTGCTGGTGGTCAGTGTCAGCAGCGCCAGGCTTTGCTCCGCGCTATCTTGCACAACCTCGAGGTTAGAGCGGACCAGTTCGTGAACGTCGAGTACATTCAGTTCCAGGGCCGTAGCCTTGATACTCTCGACATAGCTGCTGACGACAGCTTCCCGGGCTGCAACCACTCCGACCTGTTGCTGTTTGTTCTTGCTCGAAACCGGCATCGGATAACTATCGACCACCGCATGGGCAACGTCGTAGTTGATCAAGTCCTTGATTTTCCAGGTCACCGCCTGAATCATCTCGGAATCTTCGACTTCAGGTCTCTCAACCTGATAAATATCACAGTCGTCGTTCGCAACCAGGCAATTACAGGGGGTCTTCTGTAAGTTGTTATCACGCACCCAGCCTTTCAGAGCCTCGGCCTGAGCCTCTTGACCGGCAGCAGCGACGAATTCGCTACGGATAATGTCACCTGGATTATTTTTTCCAGTCCGCACCTGCGCTACTGCGATCCCATCACGCAGAAAATCAATGCCGATTTGAGACTCTTTTTTCACTGTGGAAAACAGGCCCACGTTTTACTCCGAGTGTTATCCCTAATATCTATGCAAGTTATGCGCCAAGGGCGCAGGTATCTGCTCCCCTCATAAATGAAAAACTTTCGCATCAACGTGCGAAAGGTACAGACTCCATTCTGATCGAATTCTATCCTAGAGTTTCCTTAAGAAAATTGTTATAACTTATTGTCACTGCTGAAAATATTAGCCCATAGCAGGGTTATTTCAAGTTATTAGCTAAAATTTATTTCAACCTGATGCACATCGTCCTTTTCGAGCCTGAGATCCCGCCTAATACCGGCAATATTATGCGCCTGGCGGCAAATACCGGATTCCAGCTACATTTGATCGAACCACTGGGATTTGAACTAGACGATAAGCAATTGAGGCGCGCCGGCCTCGACTATCGCGAATGGGCTGAAACGAGCCTTCATGGCAGTTACCAGGAATTCATAAATTCGTTTAAATTCAATAACTTATATGCTTTTAGCACCAAAGCGAGTAAAACCTATAGCGAGGCATCCTTCGATCCAGAAGATGCGCTTTTATTTGGTCCCGAAAGCCGTGGTTTGCCAATGGAAATTCTGGAGTCACTAGATGGAGACCATAAACTGCGTATCCCCATGATGACAACCTCGCGCAGTTTGAACCTGTCGAATACGGTTGCAATCGCCGTTTATGAAGCCTGGAGGCAACAGGGTTTCAGGCAATAGGTCAGTTTATTCGTGACCCTGGGGACGATTTTCGAGGTCGCGCACCGCGTCGTGGGGATCTTTGCCCTGGTAAAGTACGCGGTAGACTTCCTGAATGATCGGCAAGTCGAGGCCAAGCTGCTGCGCCTTGTTATAAATCGCTTTTGCCGCACGCAGCCCTTCGACGGTTTGACCGACTTCGATCTCGGCCTGCGACACCGTTTTACCCTTACCCAACGCTAAACCGAAGCGTCGATTACGGCTCTGATCGTCGGTACAGGTGAGGATGATATCGCCTAGCCCGGCCAATCCCATCAGGGTCTCCTGGTGGGCGCCGAGACTGGTTCCGAGACGCATGATTTCCGAGAGGCCACGCGTCATCAGGGCAGCTCGCGTATTGGCACCGAAACCCAGCCCGTCGGCAACCCCAACGGCTATCGCAAGCACGTTTTTCAAGGCACCACCCAGCTCGACACCAACGATATCCTCGGTCGTATAAGCACGAAAATGGTGGCCTCGAAGGCGCTCGGCAAAAGCCGCCGTGGTCTCGACATCGTTACCCGCGCAGGCGATTGCCGCAGGTAATCCGCGCGCCACTTCGGTGGCGAAGGTCGGACCCGAGATCACGCCATAACGATGCCGCGGCAACTCCTGATCGATGACTTCATGCAAAAGCATACCGGTTTCAATCTCAAACCCTTTGCTGGCCCAGAACAGGGCCTGGTTTTCACTTATCAACGGTTTTATTTCTTTCAACAAGCTACGAAATCCCTTGCTCGGGATTGCAATTAGCAGAAAAGGGGCATTGGTTACAGCGAGTTCGAGCTTTGCAACCGGATCAATATTGTCAGCCAGCTTGAATCCGGGGAGATAGTCCGTATTTTCGCGCAGCGCCTGTAAACGTTCGATATGAGCGGGCTCGTGGCCCCAGAGCCTGACCTGCAGTGCGCTGCGTGCTAATTGAATCGCAAGCGCAGTCCCCCAGGACCCCGCACCGAGCACGGCAACGTTTTCAGACATCGGGCTTAATGCGGCACACCGGTTTCGTCCTGCTCCGCCTGCTTTCGCTGCAGGTGCTGTTGATACAACGCATCAAAATTAACCGGGGACATGGTGAGAGGAGGGAAGCCCCCGCGTACCGATAAATCCGAAACCGCTTCACGGGCGTAGGGAAACAGGATAGTCATACACTGGCTGCCGAGCAGAAAGTTTTGTTGCTCGTCGTCAAATCCAGCAATTTCGAACAAGCCGGCCTGCTGAACTTCGACCAGGAACGCGGTGGTTTCCTCATGCGATACGGTCAGGGTAACGCTTAGCACGACTTCGTAAACATCGCCATCGATATGCGTCTGGTCGCTGGTCAGACTCAATTCTATTTTCGGATTCCATTTTTTAAAGCTGAACGACTGTGGAGACGTCGGGGACTCAAAGGATGCATCCTTGACGTAGAGTTTCTGGATGCCAAACTGCTTGTTGGGTTCTGATGTCTCGTTCATGGGTTATTTTTTACTCACTGGTAAGTGGGCATCCTGCCAGGCCAACAAGCCGCCATTCAAGCTGTAAACCTTGTCAAATCCATTCTTGCTAAGTTCCTTGCAGGCAATTCCGGCACGTGCGCCCGATTTACAATAAACCAGCAGGGTCTTGTCTTTAAATTTCTCCAGTTCATCGACGCGTTTTGCTACCGCGCCAACCGGAATCTGGATCGCCCTGGCGATTTTCCCGCCGACTGTTTCCGAGGGCTCGCGCACATCAAGCACGACAACATCCTCTTTATTCATCAACTGTACCGCGGCGGCCGGGGTAAGACTCGCAAAACGCTGGGTTGCAATTTTCATTTCATTGAAAAAAACCAGCGCCAGCAATACCGCAAAGGCCATCACCAGATACGGATGATTGACCGCAAATTCAGAAATTTGAGTTAACATAAGAGCAGGAAAAACAGGCCGTTAAAGATAAATATTCAGTCGGCGGTACAAAACACTTCCTGCATCATTCCAATGAGTCGCAGCGTGCGTTCATCACCGACGCGGTAAAAAACCTTGTTCGCATCCTTGCGCGACGACAGTATACCTTTATCGCGTAAAATGGCGAGATGTTGCGAAATATTACTTTGCGAAGTACCGACATTTTCGACGATTCCCTGTACGCAGACTTCACGATTTCCAAGCGTACACAGGATTTTCAGTCGCAACGGGTGTGACATGGCCTTGAGCGAGCGCGAAGCAATTTCAATGTCGGCGGCGCGCGCGAGCAGTTGTTCGCCATCAATTGCCGCCAGGGATTCAGTTTTCATTTGCTTAAGCGTATTACCAAACGTTAATATTAGAGAATGATTATGAATAAACATCGAGTCAATGTCTAGATCGCTGCCGGGTAAACTGTTGTTGCCGCTAATGCTTGCGTTGCTGGTGTTTAACACGGTATCGATTGCAGACGACAAGTCAGACAAGGAAAAGCAGCTCAAAAGCCTGCTGCGTAAAATTGACAAGCTAAAGAAGTCCATCGATGCCAAGGAAGACAACAAGTCGAGCTATACCCAACAACTTAAATCAGTCGAACGCAAGATTGGCAAAGTCAATCAACAAATCAGCGCAACCGATAAAAAAATCACTGCTAAAAAGTCCGAACTCAAAACATTGCGGGCTACGCGTTTGAAGCATCAACAGAAGCTTAGCCAGGAGAATGATTACCTCGCCGAGCAGGTATACGCGGCGTTTACCCTCGGTCGCCAGGAAAGAGCTAAGCTATTGTTTTCTCAGCAGAATCCGCAAGCGTTACAACGAAACCTGGTTTATTACGAGTATTTTTCGAATGCTCGCGTTGCTTTAATCAATGACGTGCAGCGAAATATCGACAAGATCATCGCTACGGAAGAATTGATGGGTCAGGCACAACTCGAGCTGGAGCAGAATCAAAAGTCACTGGAGACACAGATAAAGGGGCTAAAAGTAGATCTCGGTAAACGTAAAACGATCATCAGTTCGCTCAGCAAAGAATTAAAGCAGCAGGGCGGGAGCCTTTCCCGGCTTCAGGATGAGGCCACGCAGTTAAAAAACCTGATCAAATCGATCGAGGAAATTTTTATCGACGCCCCTGAATCGGAAATTTCACAAAAGGCATTTGCAGAGTTAAAAGGTAAACTCGCATGGCCCGTCAAGGGCAAGCTTAAAAAACTTTTTGGTCGCAACAAACCGCAATCGGAACTGCGCTGGCAGGGCGTCGTGATTGAGGCGCCCAATGGTCGTCAGGTCAAGGCTGTATCGCATGGTAGGATTGCTTTCGCCGACTGGCTTCGTGGCCTCGGCAACCTGGTCATTATTGACCACGGTAATTCGTACCTGTCACTTTATGGTCACAACGAGTCACTCTACAAGTCGGCCGGTGAATGGGTTGAAGCCGGCGATGTCATCAGTACTATCGGTAATAGTGGCGGACAGAACAAGTCGGGGCTGTATTTCGAGATTCGCAAAAAAGGCAGGCCGCAGAATCCCACGGGCTGGTGTAAAGCGAAAAATAAGTTTGCCTCGGGTTGATCCTGATTTGACTAACGCTACGTATAAATCTGAAAAATCCAATACTTTACCGTAGAATTAGGCTTTGCGGGGCCCAACTTTTGAACTGTTTACAACTTATACGACCTTATCTGGTCTACAATACTTAATCACGACTTCGGCCAGCGCGCCCTATCGGAGAATCGAATGTTACAAAATCTGCGAACATCCACCTTGTTTTTGAGTGGAACCTTACTGGGGCTGTCACTGGCGGTGGGCCATAGTGTTTACGCGCTAAAGGACGATGATCAAATCCCGTTTGAGGATTTGCAGGCTTTTACCGAAGTGTTTTCCAAGGTCAAATCGGATTACGTTGAGCCGGTAGACGACCAGAAACTCATTGAGGACGCCATTCGCGGCATGCTCAACGGGCTCGATCCACATTCGGCGTTTCTCAACACCAGCGAATTCAGTGACTTGAAAATCGGCACTACCGGCCAGTTCGGTGGCCTCGGCATTGAAGTTGGTATGGAAAATGGTTTCGTCAAGGTTATTTCTCCCATTGACGACACCCCGGCATCACGCGCCGGAGTCAAGGCCAGCGACCTGATTATCAAGCTCGATGACAAATCGGTTAAGGGCATGACGCTTAACGAAGCCGTTAAAGTTATGCGCGGCAAGCCCAATACTGCGATCGATCTGACCATTGTGCGCGAAGGCGAACCCAAACCACTAGTGATTACAATAACACGCGAAATTATTCGCGTGAAAAGCGTCAAGAATCGCATGCTCGAACCGGGTTATGGCTATGTCCGGATTACCAATTTCCAGTCACGTACCACAACGGATTTGCTAAAAGCCATTTCCGACCTGCAAAAAGAGGAACGCCTCAAGGGCATGGTGCTCGACCTGCGTAATAATCCAGGGGGTGTTCTCAACGGCGCTGTCGGTGTCTCCGATGCCTTTATCGACAACGGACTGATCGTCTATACGGAAGGTCGCCTCGATGATTCCAGCCATCGTTACCTGGCAACCCCCGGCGATAGTCTAAACGGCGCACCCCTGGTAGTGCTGGTCAACGGCGGTTCCGCTTCAGCCTCTGAAATCGTGGCTGGCGCAATACAGGATCACAAACGCGGCATCATTCTGGGCACCAAATCTTTCGGTAAGGGCTCGGTGCAGACGATACAGGAATTGCGCAATGGTTCGGCGGTCAAACTGACCACCGCACGTTACTACACCCCTAACGGACGTTCAATCCAGGCCACGGGTATCGAGCCTGATATCAAATTAAGCACCCTGAGATTGTCCGCAGAGGATGAGAAGTCCCGCGAAACCTATTCCGAGAGCGATCTCGAAGGGCGTTTGAGCAATCCAAACGGTGACAGTGATGCCGACGACAAAGAAAAAGACGACAGCGAAGCCCTGGCAGAAACCGACTTTCAGCTATACGAAGCACTCAACCTGCTGAAAGGCCTGATAATTCTGAACCAAATCAGTAGCGGCTAAACCACGCAATGGCTCGAGCCTGCCTGATTCTGTTTCTCGCCTTTGTCACCGGTGCCCAGGCTGATCAACGACCGGTACTGTCGTTGGTGATCGATGACCTCGGCTACTCGATGGAAAATGGCAGGGCTGTTATCAATCTCGACGGAGATCATACCTACGCCATACTGCCCGGTGCGGTTTATAGCCAGAAACTGGCCCACCACGCGCACAGCCTCAATAAGGAAGTCATCTTGCATTTACCGATGCAATCGGTCCATTCAACGGCCGCGCATGAAACCAATGCCCTTAACGAGGCGATGGATGAGGACGAAATATCCGCCAACGTGCATTCGCTACTGGCGCAAATTCCATTCATCCGCGGGGTCAACAACCATATGGGCAGCCACCTGACCGAGTTCGATTTTTTCATGCGCCCGGTAATGGACAGTATCCGTGGTTATAACCCCGGATTGTATTTTCTCGACAGCCGCACTTCACCCCGCAGTGTCGCCTATGCACAGGCGCTTGATGCCGGCCTGAATTCGATTACGCGAGATGTCTTCCTCGACGATGAACCCAATCCCGAGTCGATCCGGCTGCAGTTTAAAATCTGGCTGACCCGGGCGCGCGAACGGGGCTCGGCGATCGCGATTGGCCACCCGTACTCGCATACGATCGAGATTTTGCGCCGCAACCTGCCTCAAGCAGACCGTGAATTCGAGTTTATGCGGATATCGAGGTTAATCGAGGAGCGCAAGGTCCGGGGATTTTCGGCTGGCTGGCGTGACCAGCTCTCCAGGCTGGAACCCGTCATTCAGTAATTACAGCGGCGGCGGCTCAAAACCACCCATAAGCTTTTCGATTTCCTGTGCCAGCGCCAGTGCGATATCTTCGCGCCAGGGCGCGGCAACCAACTGCACGCCAACCGGCAAACCTTCGGTACTGGTTCCGGCACGCACCGACACCCCCGGCCAGCCAAGCAGGTTATGAATCTGGACATATCCCCATTGGTCGAAACTGTCATCGTGTGATGCCTGGTGAGGCCGGGCGATGGCAAAGGAGGGCGGGCACAGGATGGCGTCGTAGTCGCTAAAAAAACCGAGTGCACGGCTGCGCGCCTGATCGACCGCTTCGAGCAGCGCCGGATCAAGACGATTGGCATTGGCGACGCCTTCCTCGGTCAGGTAACCATCAAGCTCACGACCATGTTCACGGGTGCCATGAAGTTCCAGCAGGCGCAGAATGAAACCGGCATTGGTGGCTTCACGCAGCTGCGTGGTGAGATTTACCAGGTGGCGGGTTTCGGGTAGTAATTGTGCCCTGAGATTTAATCCGCGCTGTTGTAGTGCCTGTGCGGTTTCGACGACCACCCGCTGAATATCGTCGTGCGGCGACACAATACCATTGTCGGCATACCAGGCGATACGTAATGCCGTCAGGTCAACATCCCGTGGGTTACGCATGGCAACCGGTACCACCGCAGGATCCTCTCCGTCGGGGCCACAGATTAGCGGCAGTGACAAGGCAAGATCCTCAACATAGCGCGCCATGGGCCCAATCTGGGTTAACGAGTCCAGAACTCCACCACCGTAGGGGACGATGTGTCCACTTCGAGGGGTGCGCCCGGAAGTCGGTTTGATTCCGGCAATACCGCAAAGGTGCGCTGGCTCGCGAATACTGCCACCGGTATCTGATCCCAGCTCCAGCGCCGAGCCACCGCAGGCGATAATGGCAGCCGAACCGCCACTACTGCCCCCCGGGCTGCGCTCAAGGTCATAAGGATTATTAGTTCTTCCGTAGATCAGGTTACTGGTTTCACCGCTAAAGGTAAGCTCAGGCGTATTGGTTTTACCGAGCAATACCGCGCCCGCATCACGTAGCCGTGCGACCACCGGTGCATCCTGCGACGGAATAAACCCCTTACGTCCCATGGTGCCACCGGTCGAGACAATACCCTCGGTATCGAGTGAATCCTTGAGCGTGATTGGTACGCCATGTAACGCACCCCTGAACTGGCCACGAGCGGCTTGCCGATCAAGTTCATCCGCTTCGTTGCGCGCACGCTCGTCCGCCAGTTGTACCACCGCGTTGATTTCAGGATTGACCTGTTCGATGCGTTCAAGACAGGCCTCGACAATGTCGCGCGAAGACAATTTACCGGCGCGAATTTCGCGCGCAATTTTGCAGGCAGACCAGTAAATAGCATCGGACATGACGCTGATTATCGGCGTCTCAGTCCTGATTATCCAGCCTTGATTTGGCGGTCGGGAAGCGCGCGACAAACTCAACTCCGCGCACATCGAGAGGCATAAAAACCAGTTTCGAAGAGCGCTTGCGATTTTTTACGTCGAGCACCCAGTGCGGCAAAAAAGGATCGGTCGCATCGAAGTGGCTGCTATCCATGCCACTCTCCAGAGCGGAAATCAACTGCGGCTTCTTTGCCGCCCCCGGACTGATTTCGATACTTGCGATCGGTGCCGAATATGACCACTCATGACGTTTGCCGGCCTGCTCTTCGGATTCCACTAGCTGGCACATCGGCTTGCCATTGACGTCGACAATCTCGAGCCGTTCTTTATATATTTCACCATTGACCAGTTTAACGCTAAGCGAAATGCGATCTTCACGGTTGTCGATATTGTTAAACACGATGGAACCTTCAAAGCCCTTGGTGATTTCATTGACAAAATACAATCCCAGGCCTTTGCCGTGATGCTCGCGGATACGTCGTGACGAAAATCCGAGCTGGTAGATTTTGTCTTTTTCATCATCGTTGATTCTAGGGCCGCGATTATAGATTTCGAATACAACTTCACCGCCGCGTTGTGCCAGGCGTATTGAAACACTGCTATGGCGATTCTTGTAAGCTTTTTGCTGGGCGTAAAAAAGCGCATTGTTGAGCAGGTTCTCGATCAGTAAAACCATGTGGTTTTCATTGCCCAGCATTTCGCTATCGGTCTGCAACAGGACCTTGAATTTCTCATCGCTGTAACTGCCGCGCTTCGGCCATTGCCGGTTTAGTCCGAGCTGGTCAGGATTCTCGGTAATCGGCAGCAACGCGCGTCGCAGGGCATGGCTCATCATAAAGGTCGGCTGAAAAGGTGCGGGTTCGCTACCGGTATCGTTCAGTAAGGCCTGGAAATAATGTTCCTCACAGTCGTAAATTTGGTTAGCGACATGCAGGGTTATGTTGTCGGTGGTGGATAGATCGAGCAAGTCCCACAGATAAAGCAGGCCGTCTGCGGCTTCACGATACTGCTGATCTTCTCCATCGTCACAGCTAAGCTGGGCCTGCTTAAGCGCGGTCTGAGCCTTGTCATAACTAATCACGCCATTATGGCGCACTTCGGAGGCGATGTTCTTGAAATGTAAAAATTTTTCATCGTATTCGATGTATTCGAGCAGGCGTTCACTGATAAACATTTTCAGCTTGTCCGCGTGATCGGAATAGGTGCGAGCGCGCGTTCCGAGCTCACGTTTGGAATCAAACAATTCGCTGATCTGATCCTGGTGCTGCCTTAATTGTTTCTTGCAGCGGGCACTTGCCTTGAGAAAGCGCCAGGCATCAAATGCCATCAATAGCACCAGTAGAGCGCCCGCTATCAGCAAGCTATCCTGCTGGCGCATGGATTCAGGCAGGGGATGCTCCGTAAACAGCACGGCATTGGCCAACAGGAATTGCCAGGTGACGACCGCCAATGCCGCCAGGGTGCTAGGCCATGGATAATAAATTCGGGCTGGTTTCATTTTTTGTTGTTGCCGGGCGGCTTCCACAGGTAAGCCCCTTCATCGCCGAAGGTGACAATCCCCTGGCCCTGGTTACATAGCTCGCTGAAACTCGCCGTCTCGTCCTCGACCGCGTCGAAGGCCCGTCGCAGTGTCTTGATATGCTGGCGGTAACTGGCGTAGGAAAACTTTTCGGGATCCATGCCGAGTCGTTCCGCAATCTGTCCCGCAGTCAGCGGTCGGGGCGATGATTCCATCAGCTCACGCAACAGTTTTCTCGGCGTCGGGGCCAATGGTCGCTTGGCGTTACTCGGGTTCATCAGGCGCTGACCTTTCCAATAAACATTCCAGGTATTTAAATCGATAGTCAGCTCACCGCTGGAGATTATGTTTAAGGTTGACGATAAGTCGGTATCGATCGATGCCTGCCTGAGTACGGCCTTGATACGCCAACACAAAACCTGCTCGACATTATTTTGATGCTTGGCAATAAAATCGGTGGCTGAAAACTGCTCCAATGCTTCACGCTCGATCTCGGTACCGCTGTGTTCCGACAGGTAAATAATCGGTAATTGCGGCCACTTCTTGCGTAACGCGTTGGAAACCGAAAAACCGGCCTGGTCATTGCCGTTCATGCGCGCGTCGAGCAGGGCCACGTCGGGCGGCGAATCCTTTTCGGTCAGCGCGATCTTTTGCCGCGCGGCCTCGGCAAAATTATAAATTGCGAGCGAATTCGGCTTACCGTCAAAGTCTTCGTTTTCGAGCACGGGAGAAAACTTCCTGATCCAGTGCGATTGATCTTCGACCCAGAAAATAGCCGCCATTAACGTGTCCAGTAAAGCTTTATAAGCATAGGTTTCAACTGTACAGGCGTCTGCAAGGGCTGCTGTGTGACGCCTTGGAAAGTGCAATATTTCGAAATAAAACAGTGCCTTGCAGGAATTTATAGCTTTTTTTCCGTGTTTTTCACCGATTTTTCACAGCGCCTGCCTAAAGTCTTCTTACATTCAGTAAAACCGAGGTTAGTCCCATGGTTACGGAAATTATCAAGATCTGGTCAAACGTTCCCGGCATTACCGCAGCCCTTTGGTATAGCGGAATTGTTGCCAAAAGGCATGGCTGGAGTATGGCTAGAAAGGCTTTCTTGCTGCACTATTTTTCGGCGACAAAAAGTCCCAAATTGAGGCATTACGCACTTTCCATTGCCAACAGCGAATAGCATGCCTGCAAAAGGCATCTATTCATTATTATTCATCAACATAGATTAAATTAGGAAGCTCACCATGAAGAGTTTTTACTTTTTACCAGAAATGCCTGGTGTTTCAATCGCAGTCTGGATAGCAGCCAGCATGATTTTCCTGTTTTTTGCCAGGGAACCCGTGCATAAAATGATCCAGACTTTTTCCGATGCAACCGCCGGCGGCCTGAGAAAATTGGCCGAATGGACCAAAAATACGGCCGAGGCCATGCGCGAGAAGGATAGAAAAGTCCTGCTGGAATCCGGGGTTGCCAAAATTCAGGGCGAAATTCTCCAGGAATTTTCCAAAATCGATATGGCAAATACCAAAAGTCTTGCCGGTTATCCCAAATTACAGTTAAAACTTGACGAACACATCAGCCAGCTTGAGGCCGATTATAACGAGTGTGGACAGGTTACACCTGAAGCACCCGGATGGAGTGAAGTGGTCAAGAGTATCGCCAAGGTAAAAGGTTCTACCTCTGACCGGATTATCGAAGGTATGTTGGGTGAAATCCATAAATCTGCGGTCGAGGGAGAAAAGAAAGCCCTGTCTGAACTGCGCGAGGTTTCTGCAAAACGCCACAAGATACTTGGGTCGATGGCACCGATCTGGAAGCGGGTTGAAAAACTGGGCAAAGAGATCAGTAGCCAGGTCGAAAAAGTGATGGAAAACAGCCGTAATATTGAAAAATATATGACTCAGTACGAAAAAATTTCGGCAGCTGAACCCGAGTCGGTCGATATGCTCTCCTCGAAGGTGACCAAGCTTTTTATCATCTCACTAATCGTCATCTGTGTGGGCCTAGTGGGCGCTTTTATCAACTTTAACCTGATTGCGTTGCCAATGTCTGAACTGGTACCTGCCGGAGTACGCGTAGCCGGAATGGCGGTATCAGAAATCTCCGCACTGGTCATTGTCGCGTTGGAACTGGTCCTGGGTATATTTCTATTTGAAGCAATAGGGGTAACCCACACCTTTCCCCAGATAGCCAATATGACCCGGGGCAAGCGTAAAATCATATTATGGGGTTGCCTCTTAGGGCTTTTGTTTCTGTCTTCGGTAGAAGCATCGCTCGCGATCCTGCGCGAAAACCTGGCCGAGGCCAAAAACGCCCTTGATATCAGCCTGGCCGGTGGATCGGCGTCGGTTTCCAATGAAATCAACTCAAGAATTACTGTGATTGGACAGGCAATGCTCGGCTTTGTGCTGCCCTGGATTCTGGCGGTAATCGCGATTCCACTGGAAATGTTTATCGAGGCCAGCCAGCATGCATTCGCCAAGATGTATACCGTATTCATCACCTTGCTCTGTCACCTCGCTAACATGATCGCTTATCTGATCGAGGGATTTTTTAATATATTGGTGCACCTGTTTGACATCTACATCATTATCCCCGTGCAGATCGCTAACATGATTAGCGGGAAACAGGTCAGCGCCAGCTAAGCCGGGAGAATACAATGGAAAAAATAATTAAACATATTCTGCTCGCGCTATCACTAACCGTTGTTGTTTCTGCCTGTACCGATAGCAAGCAATATGAAACATCATTCTGTGCATTGATGGATATATCCGGCACTTACGCCGGTGAGAAAGCAAACGTGGCCAATATCATCAAGGCCGGCATCGTACCCGAAATGATTCCCGGCGATAGCCTGTTCTTTGTCAAAATCGACAGTAACAGCTACGCGGAAGAAAACCTGGTGACGAAACTGACCCTGGATTACAGGCCCACAAAAGCCAACACTCAAAAACTGGCCATCGCAAAAACGCTGGACAAATTTGGCAGGGGTAATGCCAGGTCCCGCCTTACTGATATCAGTGGCGCTTTAATGCTTTGCTCTGATTATCTTAAAGCGACCAAATCTGGCACCCAGGTGATGTTCGTCTTTAGCGATATGAAAGAGGAGCTGCCGGAGGGTGTGGTACGTAATTTTGCCGAGGATGAATTTGACGGCATCGACATCGCAGCCATGAATGTCATCAAGCTCACCGACGACAGCGCCAACCCGGAAGTCTACCGTAAGCGTATAAAAAATTGGAACCAGCGAATTGTTGATTCTGGCGCAAAAAGCTGGAACACGTTGATTGACGCGACCAAGATCCAGGAATTTATTTATAACGTTAAATAATTCCGTTCCAGGCGCTGTCGCCCGCAATTAAATATCGCTTCGTTTTTCCTCATGTCTACCCCGCTTCGGCGGGGTTTTTTTATTACCGGATAAATCTTGATTCCATCCTTGTGCCTGTAGTTACTACAGGCTTTATAATCATGTAAATTAATGGTTTCAATGTAGTGAAAACGATGCACGACCCTGACGATCACCATGACCCAGCCCAGCTGACCGATCCGGTTTGCGGCATGAAAGTGTCAGCTGACGGCGAATTCTCATACCCGTTTGACGGTAGCGAATATTATTTCTGCTGCCAGGGTTGTGCACAAAAATTCAGCACTGATCCGGCTGGATATCTAAGCGGCGAGGCTCAACAAGCAGCGGCCATGGCAGAGCCCGTTAGCGGGGCCTTGTATATCTGTCCCATGGATCCGGAGATCGAGCAGGATCACCCCGGAAGTTGCCCGATTTGCGGTATGGCACTCGAGATTGCCGGAGCGCCGGTATTTAATACCCGCACCGAATATACTTGCCCGATGCATCCCGGGATCGTGCAGGACGAGCCCGGTTTGTGCCCCGAATGCGGCATGGCGCTGGAGCCGCGTACTATCGAAGTCGAGGAAAAGAATGAAGAGTTAATCGACATGAGTCGACGCTTCTGGATTAGCGTCGTGCTGGCCTTGCCGGTGTTCCTGTTGGCCATGGTGGCCGATCTGGCACCAGCATTGTTGCCTGATGGTTTGACCATGAAAACGGTGCAATGGCTTGAGTTCGTATTTGCCACGCCGGTAGTAATATGGTGCGGTTGGCCCTTCTTCGTGCGCGGTTGGCAATCGGTGAAGAGCTGGAATCTCAACATGTTTACGCTAATCGCAATCGGTGTAGGCGTGGCCTGGAGTTACAGCGTGGTTGCATTGCTGTTTCCCGGAATCTATCCGCCAGACATGATACATGCCGGCGGCACGGTTGCAGTTTACTTCGAGGCGGCGGCAGTGATCACCGCGCTGGTACTGCTGGGACAGGTACTGGAGTTGCGCGCGCGCAGCCACACAAATGCGGCGATTAAGCTGTTGCTTGGGCTGGCCCCGAACATGGCTCGAATTGTACGTGACGATGGCAGCGAGGAAGACATCCCCCTGGACCAGGTCTTGCCCGGTGCTATCCTGCGCGTCCGGCCGGGAGAAAAAGTACCGGTCGACGGAGTTGTTACCCGCGGTACCAGCGCGGTGGACGAATCGATGGTCACCGGGGAGTCGATACCGGTAGAAAAAAACGATGGCGATGTGCTGATCGGGGCAACTGTGAACGGCACCGGCAGTTTACTGATGCGCGCCGAAAAGGTAGGTGCAGATACACTATTGGCTCAGATCGTGAGCATGGTTAGCGAAGCTCAACGGTCTCGGGCACCGATCCAGAAGCTGGCAGATATCGTGGCGGGGTATTTCGTACCGACCGTGGTACTGGTTGCGATCGTGACCATGATTGTCTGGAGCCTGGTCGGACCCGAGCCACGACTCGCCTACGCGATCATTAATGCAGTCGCGGTGCTTATTATTGCCTGTCCCTGTGCGCTCGGGCTGGCCACGCCGATGTCGATCATGGTGGGCCTGGGAAAGGGTGCCACGCTCGGGGTATTGATTAAGAACGCCGAGGCACTCGAAGTCATGGAGAAAGTCGATACCTTAATCGTCGATAAAACCGGCACACTCACCGAGGGTCGTCCGCGCCTGGTTTCGATCCATACCTGCAACGACTTTGAGCAGGATACCGTTTTGCGTCTGGCCGCGAGTCTCGAGCGCGCCAGCGAGCATCCACTTGCCGAAGCCATCGTTCAGGGTGCAGATGAGAAAGGCATTACGCTGACCAACACTGACCAGTTTGAATCCATTACTGGACAAGGCGTAACAGGAACTGTCGAAAAACACCGGGTGGCATTAGGCAACCTCAAGTTGATGCAGGCTTTAACGATCGATTTCAAAGATTTAACTGCTGTCGCAGATTCGGCTCGAGCACAGGGGCAGACAGTGATGCAGGTTGCAATCGATGGGACCGCCGCTGGCCTGATCGGCGTGGCCGACCCGGTGAAGCAATCCACACCCGAAGCCATACGCGATCTGCACAATGAAGACGTCAAGATTGTTATGCTGACCGGTGACAACCGTACCACCGCCATGGCGGTCGCCGAGCAACTAAAAATTGATCGCGTCGAGGCCGAGATATCGCCCGATCAGAAGGCTGAAATTGTTAAAAAACTGCAGGCCGAAGGTCATATTGTTGCCATGGCCGGTGACGGCATCAATGACGCCCCGGCACTGGCGCAGGCCCAGGTCGGCATCGCCATGGGCACCGGCACCGATGTCGCCATGGAAAGCGCTGGCATCACCCTGGTCAAGGGGGACCTGCGAGGTATCGTGCGTGCACGTCGGCTGAGCCGGGCAACCATGCGCAACATTCGTCAGAACCTGTTCTTCGCATTTGTCTATAACTCGTCGGGAGTGCCGATCGCCGCCGGCCTGTTATACCCGGTATTCGGGTTATTGCTGTCACCCATGATTGCAGCGGGTGCGATGAGTTTAAGTTCGGTTTCGGTGATCGGTAACGCGCTGCGTTTACGCAACACGAAGATCTAACCCGACTCCAGAAAATAATCAATCCTGTTTTATTCGCAGGCTGCTGGCCGATGCGAAACCACGGTTACATCGGCGCAAGCGCTACAGCCATTGGAATAAGTCTTGACCTCGCCGCTGACGAGCTCGGCGCAGACGGGCGTGTAATCCATGGTGCATATCTGCGGACGTGGCTCGACGCAAGCAGTCTGTAATCCATCCATTGGGGTCGGCTGATTACCAGCACAACCGAACAGTGACAACAGCAGGATTACCTGCAGTACAGTAATACACCAGGCTGAAACTCCCCCTCCACGCAATGCCACGATCTGGCTGATCAGATTTTGCGGTGTGCGGATTAGATCACCAGTACCAAGTGGGTCGATCACGCTGTTGACGCTGAAGTTGTTGATCAATTTAAACATGGTTAGACAAGGCCAGTGTTGCCCGGAGGTATGCGGTGCGTTGTTATCGTTATTCGACTGTTACCGATTTAGCCAGGTTACGTGGTTGGTCGACGTCGGTGCCCCGCAGTACCGCGACGTGATAGCTGAATAGCTGTAACGGGATCGTCGACAGGATCGGGGTTACCCATTGTGTGTCGCAATCCATCTCGATCACAACATCGTCGGACTCGGTATCGAGATGCGCACCGCGATGGGCAAATACGTAAAGCTTGCCGCCACGCGCCTTGACCTCCTGCATGTTGGAGTGCAACTTTTCCAGCAGATCGTCGTTCGGTGCCACCACGACGACAGGCATGTCGGCATCGACCAGTGCCAGTGGTCCGTGTTTGAGCTCGCCGGCCGGGTAGGCCTCGGCATGGATATAGGAAATTTCCTTGAGCTTGAGTGCGCCTTCCATCGCGATGGCGTGATGTTCGCCGCGACCCAGAAACAACGCATGTTCCTTTTCGACAAAGTCTTCCGCGATCGCTTCGATCTGCGCATCGAGACCGAGTAATTTTTCAACCTGTGCGGGCAGCGCATTCAACTCGCCGATGATGGAGGCTATGATTTTATCGTCGAGGCGCTTTTGACGCTTGCCGAGAGCTGCTACAAAAAGCAGCATCGCCACCAGTTGCGTGGTGAATGCCTTGGTCGAAGCAACCCCGATTTCAGGTCCGGCACGCGTCATCATGACCAGGCTGGATTCCCGCACCAGCGACGATTCCGGGGCATTACAAATGCTTAACGAGCCGCAATAGTTTTTCGATTCGAGGCTGCGCAAAGCCGACAGGGTATCCGCGGTTTCTCCCGACTGTGACAGGGTCACGAATAAAGTATTTTCGGGTACTACTGCCTTGCGGTAGCGGAATTCGCTTGCGACTTCGACCTGGCAGGGCAAATCCAACAGCGCCTCAATCCAGTACCTGGCAACAATTCCGGCATGGTAACTGGTACCACAGGCGATTATCTGCACATTCTCGACGCGATCGAAAATGGCATCGGCATCGTATCCAAACACCGCGTCGAGCACGGTTTTGTCGCTAATACGGCCTTCCAGGCATTCGGCGATCGCCCGCCCCTGCTCGTGGATTTCCTTCAGCATGTAATGGCGATACGTGCCCTTGTTGGCCGAGTCGCTATTCAGCTCGCTTATCTTGACATCGTGATCCCTGGCCTTGCCCGACGCATCGTACACCTGGTAGTCGCTTTTATGCAGAACGACGTAATCCCCCTCTTCGAGATAGACAAACCGGTTGGTAACAGGCAACAACGCAGAGACATCGGAAGCAACAAAGTTTTCCTTGATACCGACACCAACCACCAGCGGATTACCGCGCCGGCAGGCAACCAGCGTATCGGGATCATCGACGGCGATAATACCCAGGGCGAATGCCCCTTCGAGTTCGTCGACCGCTTTCTTAACGGCTACAAACAAATCATCTTTAAAATGACTGTCGATCAAATGCGCAACGACTTCGCTATCGGTTTCGGAACTGAATTCGTATCCCGCTTTCAACAGGCGCTCACGAATTCCCTTGTAGTTCTCGATGATGCCATTGTGCACAACCGCGACGCGGTCGCTGGAAAAATGGGGATGCGCGTTGGTTTCAGAGGGCGCACCATGAGTCGCCCAGCGCGTATGCGCGATGCCGATATGCCCGGGTTGTTCAACCGACATCCTGGCCTCGAGCTCGCTGACCTTGCCAAGTGCACGGAACCGCGCCAGCTTCTGATCCTCGATCAGCGCCATGCCGGCGGAATCATAACCGCGGTACTCGAGACGGTATAAACCCTCGAGCAGTATCGAGCTCACGTTGCGTTGCGCCAGCGCACCCACTATTCCACACATAGGCTAACTATCCCCTTTCTGCTTTACCGGTTTGGACCAGCCGCTAATGGTAACCTGTTTCGCGCGTGACAGAGTAAGCGCGTCGGCAGGGGTATCCTTGGTAATTGTCGAACCTGCACCAATGGTTGCATTTTTCGCTACCGTTACCGGCGCTACCAATTGCGTATCCGAGCCGATAAAGACGCCGTCTTCGATAATGGTTTTAAACTTGTTAACCCCATCATAGTTACAGACGATCGTGCCTGCGCCGATATTAACCCCGCCGCCCATCTCGGTATCACCGATATAGCTCAAGTGGCTGATTTTGCTACCTTTTCCAATACGCGATTTCTTTACTTCGACAAAATTCCCTATCTTTGCGGCGTCGTCGAATTCGGCACCCGGACGAATTCGCGCAAACGGTCCGATGCTGACATCGCAGCCGATCACCGCCTCGTCGATCGAGGTCATGGGTTTAATATCACTGCCGGCGCCGATACTGGTATTTCGAATCACGCAATTGGCACCGATGCGCACATTGTCCCCAAGCGAGACGACGCCTTCAAACACGCAATTGACGTCGATTTCAACATCGGTTCCAACCGCAATCTCGCCTCGAATATCCACGCGCGCCGGATCATATAGCTTAACGCCCTGCGCCATCAGCAGTTCGGCCTGGTGAGACCGATAAATGGTTTCAACGGCCGCCAGTTGCTGCTGGTCATTAATGCCGCTCACTTCGCGTGGGTCGTCGCACAAAACCGCGCTAACCGATTCACCCATGCCGACCGCGATGTCGACCACGTCGGTCAGGTAGTACTCGCCCTGGGCGTTGTGCTTGTCCAGTGAGGTGACCAGTGGTTGCAACTGTTCGCCGCGGATCAACATGATCCCGGAGTAGCATTCGTCGATATCAAGTTGTTCAGCGTTCGCATCTTTTTGCTCGACAATTGCCTGTACCGTTGCATCCGGATGGCGCACGATCCGACCATATCCGAATGGATTGTCAGGTTTAAAACCCAGGATACAGACTGCAGCATCACTTCCCTGATCGATCATCTGTGACAACGTTGCCGCGCGAATTAACGGAACATCGCCGTACAATACCAACACGTCATTACCCGGTGTGATTGTATCCAGGCATTGTGCCAGGGCATGCCCTGTGCCGAGTTGCTCGAGTTGCTCGACAAATATCAATCCCTGACCCTGCATCGCATCTTTAACCTGATCGACCCCATGGCCGACGACCGTGATTAACTGATCGGGTTCGAGCGCAAGACTGGCATCGACGACATGCTGCAGCAGCGGCTTGTCGGCCAGTTCATGGATCACCTTGGGGCGTGCGGACTTCATCCGCGTTCCCTGGCCCGCAGCGAGAATGACAACAGTCAGTGACATAGTTGAATATTAGAATAAAATCGGGCGCTTATTGTAATGCAGTGCAGGGTTTTCGTCATTCTCGTAATGTTCGATTATTGCAGATACAAACTCATTCTCTCACGAACGGGAAGCTTCTAATGTGAGCAAGTCGATGATTACAGAGATGAAAAAAGATTGTGCCCCTGCACATGAAAATGACCGGGGATTTATGGATCCCGGATAGCTGCTGGCGCAGCTTCCGGGATGACAGGCATAAAAAAAGGGGCAAAAGCCCCTTTTTTTATGCCTGTCACTTTTTCTTGAGCTTTTTGATCGCCTGGATTTGCGCCGCAGCAGCAACAAGTTCGGCCTTGGCTTTGGCGATATCGAGATCAGACTGCTGATCGGCTAACGCTGCCTCGGCTCGTTTCTGAGCTTCGAGCGCTGCAGCCTCATCGAGATCATCCGCACGAATTGCCGTGTCCGAAAGGACCGTCACCAGGTGAGGCTGGACCTCGAGAATACCACCGGATATAAAGAAGAACTCTTCTTTGCCATCACCCATGTCGAGACGTACTTCGCCCGGTTTCAGCGGCGATATCAGCGGGGTGTGCCGTGGTGCGATACCCACTTCGCCCATCACCGCCGGTGCGTAAACCATGTATGCTTCACCGGAGAAGATCTGCTCCTCGGCGCTGACGATATCTACCTGGATGGTGTTGGCCATAGTGGTACCTTACAGGGTCTTGGCTTTCTCGGCGACTTCTTCAATGCCACCAATCATGTAAAACGCCTGCTCAGGGTACTGATCCATTTCGCCTTCGAGAATCTGCTTGAAGCTAGAGATCGTATCCTTGACCGAAACATACTTGCCGGGAGAACCGGTAAATACTTCGGCAACGAAGAATGGCTGTGACAGGAAGCGCTGAATCTTGCGCGCGCGACTGACCACCAGCTTGTCTTCTTCGGAGAGTTCGTCCATGCCGAGAATCGCGATAATATCTTTCAGCTCCTTGTAACGCTGCAGCGTACCCTGCACACCCCGTGCGGTATCGTAATGCTCGTTACCCACCACGTTCGGATCAAGAATACGCGAAGATGAATCGAGCGGATCAACCGCAGGGTAGATACCCAGTTCTGCAACCTGGCGAGACAATACCAGGGTCGCGTCAAGATGGGCAAAAGTGGTTGCGGGTGACGGATCGGTCAAATCGTCCGCCGGCACGTATACCGCCTGGAAGGAGGTGATCGAGCCCGTCTTGGTCGAGGTGATACGCTCCTGCAAGACACCCATCTCAAGCGCCAGCGTCGGCTGGTAACCAACCGCCGAAGGCATCCGTCCGAGCAGCGCCGATACTTCGGTACCCGCGAGTGTGTAACGGTAGATATTATCGACGAACATCAGTACGTCACGACCTTCATCGCGGAAGTGCTCCGCCATGGTCAGGCCCGACAGCGCCACGCGCAGGCGGTTCCCGGGAGGCTCATTCATCTGTCCGTATACCAGCGAGACCTTGTCGATAACGCCGCCTTCGGTCATTTCGTGGTAAAAGTCGTTACCTTCACGAGTTCGCTCACCGACCCCGGCAAATACCGAGAAACCCGAGTGTTCGACCGCGATGTTACGAATCAGCTCCATCAGGGTTACGGTTTTGCCAACACCCGCACCACCGAACAGGCCGATCTTGCCGCCCTTGACGATCGGCATAACCAGGTCGATAACCTTGATACCGGTCTCGAGGATTTCAGTCGCTGTCGCCTGCTCGTCATAAGTCGGTGGCTTGCGGTGAATCGGCATGCGTTTTTCTTCGCCGATCGGGCCTTTTTCATCGATCGGGTTGCCGAGAACATCCATGATGCGCCCCAGGGTCTTTTGCCCTACCGGCACCGTGATCGGCTGCCCGGTATTGCTGACTTCGAGTCCGCGGCGCAGGCCTTCGGCAGCACCCATCGCGATGGTGCGTACGACACCGTCGCCGAGCTGCTGCTGCACTTCCAGCGTCAGGCCTTCGGCCTCGGCGATCAAAAGCGCATCGTAAATCTTGGGAACAGCGTCTCGGGGAAATTCCACGTCGACGACTGCGCCGATTACTTCCACGATATTACCTGTGCTCATCTGTTAGTCCTCTATCAATACTGAATCTGTTTAAACTGCTGCCGCGCCGCCGACGATTTCGCTGATTTCCTGCGTAATGCCAGCCTGGCGTTCACGGTTGTAAATAAGTTGTAGCTCGTCGATCATGTCGCTCGCGTTGTCAGTAGCGCTCTTCATCGCGATCATGCGCGCTGCCATTTCACAGGCCACGTTTTCGACCACACCCTGGTAAACCAGCGACTCGATGTAACGCTCGAGTAAACTGTCGAGTACTTCCTTGGAATCGGGCTCGTAAATGTAATCCCAGTGATGCTTTAGTTCTTCATCGGGTGCGGGCTCGACCGGCACCAACTGGGTAACCGTCGGTTGCTGGGTCATGGTGTTAACAAATTCGTTAGAAATCAGATAGATCGCGTCAACTTCGCCTTTTTCAAAACTGCCGAGCAAAACCTGCACCGGACCGATGATCTTGGCGATCTCGGGTCGATCACCGATATGACTGGTCTCGGCGACTACCTTGGCTCCGATTCGTTTAAAGAATCCAAGCGCCTTGGTACCGAAGGTCACCACTTTGATTTCGATACCCTCGTCATCGAAGTCACCAATATGGTTGAGCGCTTTCTTAAACATATTGGTGTTCAAGCCGCCGCAAAGTCCGCGATCGGTCGATATTGCGATTAAGCCGATACGTTTGATCGGTCTGTCAATCAGGAACGGATGCTTATACTCGGGGTGGGCGCTTGCTACATGGCTGACCACATTGGCGATACGTTGCGCGTAGGGGCGCGTGGCGAACATCTGGTCCTGGGCACGGCGCATTTTGCTGGCCGCCACCATTTCCATTGCCGCGGTGATCTTCTGAGTGTTCTGAACACTCGCGATCTTGGTCTTTATCTCTTTGCCGCCAGCCATGTTTAAGCTCTCTTAGAAAACGCCGTTGGTTTTGAAATCATCGATCGCCGCCTTGATCTCGGCCGCGATGTCGTCGTTGTAATCGCCGGCCTCGTTGATCTTGTCGAGCATGGCCTGGTTGTTGGAGCGGATATGGCCGAGCATCGCGTCTTCAAAAGCGACCACCCTGGTGACTTCGACATCGTCGAGATAACCCTCGTTCGCCGCGTACAGCGAAATCGCCATTTCGGCGACCGACATCGGCGAGTACTGGCGTTGTTTCATCAGTTCGGTAACGCGCTGACCGCGCTCCAGCTGCTTACGCGTGGCTTCGTCGAGATCGGAGGCAAACTGCGAGAAGGCCGCGAGTTCGCGATACTGCGCCAGCGCCAGACGCACGCCGCCGCCGAGTTTCTTGATGATCGGGGTTTGCGCGGCACCACCCACGCGTGATACCGACAGACCGGCGTTGATCGCAGGGCGGATACCGGCGTTGAACAGATCCGATTCGAGGAAAATCTGGCCGTCGGTGATCGAGATAACGTTGGTCGGTACGAAGGCCGATACGTCACCACCCTGGGTTTCGATAATTGGCAGCGCGGTTAACGAACCGGTCTGCCCCTTGATCTTGCCGTCGGTAATCTTTTCAACGTAGTCCGAGTTGATTCGCGCGGCACGCTCGAGCAGGCGCGAGTGCAGGTAGAAAACGTCACCCGGGTAGGCTTCGCGTCCCGGTGGACGACGCAGCAGCAGCGATACCTGGCGGTAAGCCCAGGCCTGCTTGGTCAGATCGTCATAAACAATCAACGCGTCTTCGCCGCGATCGCGGAAGTATTCACCCATGGTGCAACCGGAATAAGGCGCGATGTATTGCAGCGCCGCCGAATCCGAGGCGTTGGCCGCGACCACGATGGTATGCTCCATGGCGCCGAATTCTTCGAGCTTGCGCACCACGTTGGCGATGGTCGAAGCTTTCTGACCGATACCGACGTAGACACACTTGATACCGGTGCCCTTCTGGTTGATGATCGCGTCGATCGCCACCGCCGACTTACCGGTCTGGCGGTCGCCGATGATCAATTCGCGCTGGCCACGCCCGATCGGTACCATCGAGTCGATCGATTTGAGGCCGGTCTGCACCGGCTGCGATACTGACTGGCGTGCGATAACACCGGGTGCTACTTTTTCGATCGGTTCAAATTGTTTGGCGTCAATCGCGCCCTTGCCGTCGATCGGCTCGCCCAGCGAGTTGACGACACGACCAAGCATCTGCTCACCAACCGGCACTTCAAGAATACGACCGGTACACTTGGCGGTATCGCCTTCAGAGATATGCTCGTAGTCACCGAGGATTACCGCACCCACCGAGTCACGCTCGAGGTTGAGCGCCATACCGTAGGTGTTGCCCGGAAACTCGATCATTTCGCCCGACATAACGTCGGCGAGACCATGAATGCGTGCGATGCCGTCCATCAGGCTGACAATGGTGCCCTCGGTTCTGGCTTCGGCCGCACTTTCGAAGTTCTTGATGCGATCTTTAATAAGTTCGCTAATTTCTGACGGATTAAGTTGCATCGCGTTCTATCCCGTAATCATAAAAATCTGTTATTTGTTGACCGCAAGCGAAAGTTTTTCGATACGGCCACTGGCTGAACCATCGATTACCAGGTCGCCCGCGGTAATCACCGCGCCGGCAATCAGGCTTTCGTCGATATCAGTGGAAATGCTAACCTTCTTGCCGAGCCGTTTGGCCATGCTGTCGGCGATCTTCTGCTGCTGTTCGGCGCTGAGTTCATGCGCGCTGCGGACCTGCACTTCGATCTCGCCTTCGGCTTCCTTTTTCAGCACCGCAAACTGGGCGGCGATCGCCGGCAAGGCTGCAAGCCGGCTATTTTCGGCCAGCAGGCGAATGCTATTGTCGAAATCATTATCGCTGTCGAGCCCGGCAGCGGTAACGACCGAGAGAAACAATTCACCCAGTTCCCTGGGCAGCACAGCGGGCTGTTCGACAAAGGCCTTCATATCGGCGTCGGTGGCTACCGCCGCAGCGAAGGAAAGCCTTTCCTGCCATTGATCCAGCTTGTTTTCATCCTGCGCCAGTTCAAACATGGCCTTGGCGTAGGGTCGGGCGGCAGTTTCGAAATCAGCCATAATCTAGCCCTTAAATCTGCGCGACCAGTTCATCGAGCACGTCGGCATGCGCCTTGGCATCGACTTCGCGCTTGAGAATCTGCTCGGCGCCGGCAAGCGCAATCACGGACACTTCTTTACGCAAGTGCTCGCGCGCCGCGGTGACTTGCTGATCGATATCAGCAGTGGCGGCCACCTTGATCTTGTCGGCTTCGTCGCGCGCGCTATCCTTGGCTTCATCAACTATCTCGTTGGCACGTTTTTGCGCCTGGTTAATGATTTCCTGTGCCTGCTGCTTGGCATCCTTCAAGCTGTCACTGACTTTCGCCTGCGCGTCTTCGAGGTCCTGTTGACCACGTTGCGCTGCGGCCAGGCCCTCCGAAATACGGGCGTTGCGTTCTTCCAGTGCTGCCATGAGTGGTGGCCATATATATTTCATGCAGAACCAGACAAACACGATAAAGGTGATCGTTTGCCCTATCAGAGTCGCATTGAAATTCATATTGCTGTCCTCGCTTTAGTCAATGTCAGGTCAGTCGCGCCTAAGCAACCGCGAACATGACATACATAGCCAGACCTACCGCGATCATCGGTACCGCGTCGACCAGGCCCATAACGATGAAGAACTGGGTACGTAACATCGGGATCAGCTCCGGCTGGCGCGCAGCGCCTTCGAGAAAGCGTCCACCAAGTACACCGATACCTACAGCCGCACCGAGTGCGCCCAGGCCCATCATTAAAGCGCCAGCGATATATAACAAGGCTGATTCCATGATTTTCTCCTAATAATTTAGAGTGTGTTTAATAAAAAGTTTAATGATCTGTCTGCGATGCCATGTCCAGATATACGATGGTCAGCGTCATAAAAATAAACGCCTGCAAAGTAATAATCAGGATATGGAATATCGCCCAACCCAGTTGCAAAAATCCACCTGATATGCCCAGTATCCAGCCACCGCTATACATGATAGCTATCAGGATGAATATCATTTCACCGGCGTAGAGATTGCCGAACAAACGCAGGGCAAGTGAAACGGGTTTTGCAATTAGGGTCACGCCTTCAAGCACGAGGTTGATCGGCATCATGAATTTGGGAAACGGATGGAAGGCCAGCTCGGCGAAGAAACCTCCAGGGCCTTTCATTTTAATACTGTAGTAAATGACAAGTGCGAACACGGATAGCGACATGCCAAAGGTGATGTTGGGGTCGGTACTGGGCACAATCTTTAGATATGGGACGCCGAGCAGACTTGCAAGCCACGGGATGTGATCAACTGCAATCAGGTCCATCAGGTTCATCAGGAATATCCAGACGAATATGGTCAAGGCCAGCGGTGCTACCAGCGGATTCTTGCCGCTAAATGAACCACGCACCGAATCGTCGATGAATTCGATCATCATTTCGACGAAATTCTGCATCCCGGTCGGCGCATCGGTAGAGGCTTTTTTCGCAGCGCGACGGAATATCCACAGGAACAAACAGCCGAGACCCACCGAAAACAACATCGAATCGACGTTGATCGACCAGAATCCCATTTCCTTGATCTCGTCGGCACCATGAGCGAAACCCCAGCTGCCATCGGCATGCTGCCCATAGACCAGGTTGGTCAGATGGTGCTTGATGTACTCGCTTGAATTCGCGTAGCTACCAGCCATATTCGATCAATTACCTTTAGTCACAATCGGTGCAAACCAGCCGGATACTTGAATCAACACAAATCCAGCAAACAATACCACAGGATCCCAGGGATAATTCGTGGTGAATGCAAGCACAAATACCGCGCTCATAATCACCCATTTCCCGATCTCGGATCGGTATGCGTAGCCCAACCACTGCGTCGCATTATTATTTTCCGTCTCGCGTAACATTCTGATACTGAAATAAGTTTTCGGTACCAATGCTGCTACGCATCCCAGCAGGGCTGACGGCGTAA
Source organism: uncultured Gammaproteobacteria bacterium (assembly GCA_947259485.1). Taxonomy (GTDB): domain Bacteria; phylum Pseudomonadota; class Gammaproteobacteria. Next base: position 36,299 of record CAMYLU010000001.1, read on the forward strand.
AGGCTATATCCCAGAGGCTCGTGCCTATCAGGTAAGTAACCCCCAGAATGTATTGAAAAATCAGTATCTTTATAATCTGATTTTTCATCGCTTTTTATGGGCACGATCCACGCTAAAGCACCCCGTCCGAAAAAGCGGATGTCGAGTATAAGCGAGTTAAACGCGAATAATCAATGTCCCGAACAAATATATTTATAAACTCAAATGTTCGAGGATTCCCTCGAGTTCAGCAGGACTGTGGAAGCTGATCACCAGTTGCCCGGAACCCTTTTTACCGGGCTTAATTTTAACGCCCGCACCCAGCTTTTCGCTGATCTCGTTTTCCAGGCGCTTAATATCGGGATCCGATGCCGCGGGTTTGGCTTTCACCTTGTTGTCCCCAGCCAGTGTTTTTTTCACCAGCAATTCGGTTTCGCGCACAGACAGGCCACGATTGACCACTAACTTCGCGATATCAATCTGGTCGTGACGGATGAGCGCCAGCAGGGCACGCGCATGCCCCATGTCGAGCAAGCCCCGGTTGACCTGCTGTTTTACGGGTTCAGCAAGCTCGAGCAGGCGCAACAGGTTGCTGACGGCAGCCCGTGAGCGCCCGACTGAATCTGCAACTTGCTGATGTGTAAGGTCAAATTCCTCGATCAGGCGTAAAAAGGCCTGCGCCTGTTCGAGCGGATTCAAATCTTCCCGCTGGATATTTTCGATCAGGCCGATTGCCGCAGCCGCTTTCGAATCGAGTTCACGGATCACGGCCGGCACTTTTTTCAGGCCGGCAAGCTGCGCGGCCCGCCAGCGTCGTTCACCTGCCACCAGTTCGAAGTGACTACCCTCCGGGCGCACCACGATGGGTTGCACAATGCCCTGAACGCCAATCGAGTCGGCCAGTTCCTGCAGCGACTCCTGGTCGAATACCTGTCTTGGTTGATACTTGCCGCGCTGAATGCGGTCTATATCGATTTCAGTCAGGCCGACGGCATTATCTTCGCTTTGGTGCTGGGTGACATCATCGAGATCACCGATTAACGATCCGAGTCCTCTGCCTAAGCGCTTTTTTTTCATATTGGTCATTTGATCGTAATTATCATACTTTAAACAGCACCCGCAAAATGGTCTTTCTTGGCATCCCGCCGTATTACCTCTCCCGCCAGCGCCAGGTAGGCCATCGAGCCACGTGAATCCTTATCGTATTTCAAAATCGACTGGCCGTAACTGGGTGCCTCAGCGAGCGCAATGTTGCGCGGGATCACGGTGCGGTATACGCGATCGCCAAAATGCTCGACCAGTTCGTTGGATACATCGCCGGACAGATTATTGCGCGGATCATACATGGTACGCAGCAAACCCTCGAGCCGAATTTCCGGATTGACACTGATTCGGATCTGCTCAATGGTTTCGAGCAGCGAGGACAGGCCCTCGAGTGCATAGTACTCGCATTGCATGGGGATCATGATACCGTCAGCGGCAACCAGCGCGTTGACCGTAAGCATGTTTAGTGAGGGCGGGCAATCAATCAGGATGTAGTCGTAATTGTCGTACAGCGTGTCGAGCGCGAGGGTTAATTGCATTTCACGGCCAATCTTGTTCATCAATTGTACTTCCGCCGCGGTCAGATCGGCGTTGGCCGGTAAAATATCATATCCGCTCTCGCTCACGTGCAACACCTGTCCGGCACTGGCCTCACCCAGTAGCACGTCGCAAATACTGAGTTTCAATTTTATTTTATCGATCCCGCTACCCATCGTGGCGTTACCCTGCGGGTCCATATCGACCAGCAATACGCGCCGCTTGGTCGCTGCCAGCGCCGCGGCGAGGTTGACCGTGGTCGTGGTTTTACCGACCCCGCCTTTCTGATTGGCAATGGTAATAATCCTGGTCATAGCGGATTAATCCTTACCAGGCTGCGGGTTTCACTGATGCCGGGCACTTTAATTTTTTCTTCCTCGAAAATGAATCGGGTAATATCCAGTTGCTGCACCTCTTCCTGCTTGAGCCCGGTTTTCATCGTGATCAGTCGGGTTTTTGGGGTCAGCAAATGGGCAACGCTGTCGCAGAATTCCGCCAGCGGAGCGTAGGCGCGACTGACAATGAAATCAAGTGAATCCGGCGCATGATAATCCTGAACCCGTGTCTGCACAACTTGTGCATTTTTCAATCCACAATGCGCAATCGCCTGGCGAATAAAACGTGTCTTGCGCGCATTGCTGTCAAGTAACACCCAAACGGCATCGGGCATTGCAATCGCAAGCGGTATGCCGGGCAATCCGGCACCACTACCGATATCAATCGCCTTGCGGCAATTGCCAAGCAATGGCAGGACCGAGAGGCTATCGAGCAAATGATAGCTCAGCATCCGGGACAAGCCGCGAATCGAGGTCAGGTTATAAACCTGGTTCCATTTTTCGAGCAGCTGCAGGTACTCGAGCAATTGATCATACTGGGACTGTTGCAGCGTGATTCCCAGCGCCCCGGTGCCAGCGCGGAGTTCACCAGCAAGGTTCATTCAAGCCGTCTTTTTAGCCTGGTATTGATGCCGTTTCAGGTGCACCAATAATAAAGAAATAGCGGCCGGGGTAATCCCTGAAATCCGGCTTGCCTGGCCAATCGTGGACGGGCGATGCTGGGCCAGTTTCTGGCAAACCTCGTTAGATAGACCGCGTACCTCGGTATAGTCGAGTTGTTCCGGTAACTCGGTTTGTTCATGCTGGCTGGCCTTATCGATCTCCAGCTGTTGACGGTCGAGATAGCCTGAGTACTTGGCGTTGACCTCGGCCTGCGCGCGCACGCTGGGCGGGAACGATTCTGCATCCTCGACATAAGGCATCAAATCACTAATCTCGATTTCGGGACGTTTCAGGATTTCAGCATATCGGTACTCGCGCGTTAACGGATTTTGCAAAACCTTTTCCAGGGCACGGGCGGCCTCGGTATCGGGCCGTAACCATTGTTCGCGCAATGACTGGTTCAAGCGTTCGAGTTGCTCGCGATACTGCTCGAAAGCCTGCCAGCGCTGATCTTCGACCAGGCCCAGTTGACGCCCTAACTCTGTCAGGCGCAGATCAGCATTGTCTTCACGCAGCATTAAGCGGTACTCGGCGCGCGAGGTGAACATGCGGTAGGGCTCGTTGGTGCCTCGCGTAATCAAATCGTCGACGAGCACCCCGAGGTAAGCCTGTGAGCGCTTCAGTTCAAGCGCCTCTTTACCCTGCACCCTGGCAGCGGCGTTGGCACCCGCCATCAAACCCTGTGCAGCCGCTTCTTCATAACCGGTGGTGCCGTTAATTTGCCCGGCGAAATAGAGACCATCGATGAAGCGGGTTTCCAGCGTCGGACGCAGGTCACGTGGATCAAAAAAATCATACTCGATTGCATAGCCGGGGCGCGTAATCCGGGCCTGCTCGAAACCGACCATGCTGTTAACAAACTGCTGCTGCACATCGAAAGGCAGGCTGGTGGAAATTCCGTTGGGGTAAACCTCGCCAAGCTTCAGTCCCTCCGGTTCGACAAACACCTGGTGAGAATTTTTATCGGCGAAGCGCACGACTTTATCCTCGATCGACGGGCAATAGCGCGGACCGACGCCCTCGATGTCGCCACTGAACAACGGCGATCGATGCAGGCTCTCGCGGATAATATCGTGCGTTTTTACGTTGGTATGGGTGATGTGGCAGCAGATTTGCTCGGGATGCATATCGACACTACCCACGATTGAAAATACGGGTAGCGGGTCATCTCCGGGCTGTTCCTCGAGCCGCGCATAGTCAATCGAGTTACGATCGATACGTGGCGGGGTCCCGGTTTTCAAGCGCCCAATACGAAACGGGCGCGCCCGCAGACGTTCGGCGAGTGCAGTTGCGGGCGGATCACCGGCACGTCCGCCAGCGTAATTGGAATCACCGATATGAATCTTGCCATCGAGAAAGGTACCGACCGTCAGTACCACGCAAGGCGCATAAAAATGCAGCCCCATTTGTGTTACCACGCCTTCAATAGCATCGCCATTTTCAAGCAGGTCGACCACGGGTTGCTGGAATATCGATAATCCCGGCTGATTCTCGAGCTTTTCGCGAATCGCCATGCGATACAGTTGCCGGTCGGCCTGGGCACGCGTCGCGCGCACCGCTGGACCCTTGCGGCGATTTAATATTCTGAACTGGATGCCGGCCTTGTCCGCGGCGAGCGCCATTTCACCACCGAGCGCATCGATTTCCTTGACCAGGTGTCCTTTGCCGATACCACCAATCGCCGGGTTACAGGACATTTGCCCCAGGGTCTCGACGTTATGCGTCAGCAGTAGCGTTTCGACACCCATGCGCGCGGCCGCGAGCGCGGCCTCGGTACCCGCATGCCCGCCGCCGACCACGATCACATCGAAACGCCTGTTAAACTCCATAACCAGTCATAATAACCAAAAAGGGCGCGCATTCTAGCGCAATAATCCCCCTTTTCCAAAAATATCCTTCGAACGCTACGTCGGTTGAATACCCCCCAAAAGCCGCTCCCGACCGGCACCTGTGCCGGTCGGGAGCGCCTTTTGCGGGCATTAACCCGGCATGGCGATCACGATAAATTGCAAGATCCCAGCTTGCGCGGGGATGACGTTCTAAAGGGCAGGAGGACGACGGGTTAGCGGGAGTGGGTGGTTATGAGGTCGGGGAGGTCGTGCATGCGCTCGAAGACGACGTGGGCACCGCTGGCGTGGAGTCTGTGCGCCGGCATCAGCTCGGCGAAACCGAACACGTTCATACCTGCCGCTACTGCGCCGGTGACCCCGATGGGGCTGTCTTCGATGACGAGGCAACGCCCGGGATCATCGATGCCCATGGTCCGGGCCGCATGCAGGTAAATATCGGGATGCGGTTTGCCGCGTTCGACATCGCTGGTACTGAAGATTTTGCCGGGAAAAAAACGCATCAGGTCGGTCTTGCCCAGCGTCATTTGCATCTTTTCGTGCGATCCACTCGATGCGACGCAACAGGGCAGGGCCAGTTGTTCCAGCACGGTCTCGATGCCGTCGATCGCGGCGACCGATTCGGCCAGTGCGCGGTTGATGTCCTGCTGGTAGCGTTGGTCCAGTTCTGGCGGGGGTGGTTCGCCGATCAGCGCCTCGATCTTTTGTAAGCATTGATCGCGTGAGTGCCCGACGAAGGTATCGAACATATCCTCAAGCGTAAACTGCAGGCCGCAAACCTCTTCCAGTACGTCAGCGAATACCTCGTTGGCGACGCGCTCACTGTCGACCAACACGCCGTCGCAATCGAATATGACCAGGTCAAACCTGTGGCCCAATTAAACAGCCCCGGGTGAATCCTTTTTGGCGATGGTGGTGGCAAGTGCGACCATTGAGGACAGGTCGGTCAGGTTCGACGGCACGACCAGGGTATTGCCTTCTTTTGCCAGGTTGCCGAACTGCGTGATATAGGCTTCGGCAACGCGCAGCTGCATCGCAGCATCCCCGCCTTCGACAACCAGCGATTGTGCCACCCGGTAAAGGCCTTTCGAAGTTGCGGTGGCGACCGCCAGGATCGCCTGGGCTTCACCCTCGGCTTCGTTGATCTGCTGCTGCTTGGCAGCCTCGGATTCCTTGATCACGCGCTGCTTTTCGCCTTCCGCCTCGTTGATCTTGGCGTCTCGCTCGCCTTCCGAGGTCAGGATTACCGCACGCTTTTCCCGTTCCGCGCGCATCTGCTTTTCCATTGCGCTGAGCACGTCATGCGGTGGATTGATGTTCTTGATTTCATAGCGCAACACCTTGACGCCCCAGGGGTCCGAAGCCTTGTCGAGTTCGGAGACGACATTGGCATTGATCATCGAACGTTCTTCGAAAGTCCGATCCAGCGCAATTTTACCGATCTCGCTACGCAGCGTGGTTTGCGCAAGTTGTGAAATCGCAAAAGCGAAGTCGGAAATACCGTAGGAAGCACGCTCCGGATCCATTACCTGCAGGTACAGTACGCCATCGACTCCAACCTGGACATTGTCGTTGGTGATACAGACTTGCTCGGGGATATCAACGGCCAGTTCCTTGAGGCTATGCCGATAGGCCACGCGCTCGATAAACGGTATCAGTATATGAAAACCCGCGCGCAGTGTACGGCTGTACTTACCGAGGCTTTCAACCACGAACGCACTTTGTTGCGGCACAACCACCGCGGTCTTGAAGATAACAAGAATGACGACGATCGCTGTCGCAATCGATACCCAGAAGGCAAAATTACCGTACATGATGTTCTCCATTATTCGTGAGTCTTAACGGTATCGAGCTTTAACGTAAGCCCGTCCACACTACTGATTTGTACATGCTGCCCCTGTTCGAAAGGCTGGTCGCTGGCGTTAATCACGGTCCACTCGGTACCACGATATGCCAGCCGTCCTGTATCGCCGGGTTGCAAGGATTGTTCGACAGTCACGATTTCACCCTTTGGCCCGGTTTCGTAGCCGATGCCGGAACCACGCAACTTGGCGTAGAGTTTCTTGCGAAAAAAGACCATTAACACCAGCGCAATAACGGAAAACAGTATCCATTGCACCCAGGGCTCGAGGCCAATCCCGGCGAGCTCGACCAGGCCGGTGATGGCCGCCGCGATGCCGATGAATACCAGGTAAAACCCCGCGTCGACAATTAACAGCTCCGAACCAAGCAGTAATGCGCCAACAATCATCCATCCCCACCAGGGCATAACATTCTCCTGTCAATTCAATAAATTATCTTATCCCTGAGACTAGCATAGTCAAGGCATTCAACATGTCACCTTTTCAGACAAAATCTCTCCCTTTAAAGCGCCACCTCGGGATTAAGCCCCGAAAAGTGTCGCGAGGCAGGACGCCGCGGTCCGACGCTTCGGGCGCCAAGCGATTCCATGGATGGACCAACCGGCGCTTGCGCCGGTTGGGAGCGCCTTTTGGGGGCTTAATCCCGAGGTGGCTCTTCTGGAATTGCAGCAGATGCCGCGGATTGAAGATCTTAGGATTGAGAAAGATTGAGCGCCTGGTCGAGATCCCAGAGGATATCGTCGAGGGTTTCGAGTCCGACCGAGATACGCACCATGTCCGGGGTAACCCCGGCCGCGATCTGCTGTTCCTCGCTGAGTTGGCGGTGGGTGGTCGATGCCGGATGAATAATCAGCGTGCGCGCATCGCCGACATTGGCGAGATGGCTCATGAACTGGGCGCTGTTGATAAACTTCTCACCCGCCGCTGCACCGCCATTGACGCCGAAGGTCAGAATCGAGCTTGCCCCCTTCGGCAGGTATTTCTTTACCAACGGCTGATAGGGATTATCTTCGAGCCCCGCGTAATTGACCCACCCGACTGCCGGATGCTCACGCAGAAACTCCGCCACTCCGATTGCGTTGGCACAATGGCGGTCCATGCGTACCGGCAGGGTCTCGATACCTTGCAGCATCATGAAGGCATTGAACGGACTCATCGCCTGCCCAAGGGTGCGAAGGGTTTCGCAGCGGGCTTTCATGGTGAAACCGAAATCACCAAAGGTTTCATAAAAACGAATGCCGTGATATCCGGCCGAAGGTTCGGTCATGCCCGGGAAATTACCGTTATCCCAGTCAAACTTGCCTGATTCGATCATGACGCCGCCCATGCTGGTACCGTGTCCACCGATAAACTTGGTTGCCGAATGCACCACGATATCGGCGCCGAAATCAATCGGCTTGCACAGGTACGGCGTGGCAAAGGTACTGTCGACTATCAACGGAATACCGGCGTCGTGTGCGATCGCGGCGATGGCTTCGATATCGATTATGTTATTGGTCGGGTTGCCGATGGTTTCGGCATAAACTGCCTTTGTTTTCGTGGTGATTGCCTGGCGGAAGTTTTCGGGATCGTCGGAATCGACGAACGTCGTCTCGATGCCCATCTTGCGAAAGGTCACATCGAATTGCGAAAAAGTGCCACCGTAAAGCGTTTTTGCCGACACCAGTTCGTCACCCTGTTGCATCAGCGTCAGGATAGCAGTCATCTGTGCAGCCATGCCCGAACTGACCCCGAGTGCGGCGCGGCCGTTTTCGAGCGATGCCATGCGCTCCTCGAACACCGCGGTGGTCGGGTTGGTCAGGCGCACATAGGTATTGCCGAAAGTTTGCAGGTTAAACAGGCTCGCGGCATGCTCGGCATCATCGAACACGTATGACGTGGTCTGGTATATCGGTACCGCGCGGGCACCGGTAACCGGATCCGGAATTTGGCCTGCATGCAAACACAGGGTTTCGATTCCAAATTTTCGGTCTGCCATGGCTTGCTCCGCTTACCGGTTAAATATCGTTGGTCGTTGCGCCGAAATGACGCCGGTATTGACGCCGGCCGTATTCAGCCCACCGAACAGGCGCGCATACTCGATTTTCACGCAACGATCCATCACCACTTCGAGTCCGGCGGCGCGTGCTTTTTGTGCCGCCTCCTCGTTAATAATACCAAGCTGCATCCACACCACTTTGGCCCCAATTTCAATCGCGTCATCGACAAACGGCGGGATTCGATCAGAACGTTGAAACAGATCGACCATGTCGACCGGGGTCGGGATGTCTTTTAAATCGGCATAACATTTCTGTCCCAGAATCTCATCGTATTTGGGGTTTACCGGAATTATTTCGAAACCGTGTTCGAGCAGGTATTTGCCGACGAAATTGCTCGGTCTTGACCAGTCGTCGGAAAGCCCGACGATCGCAACGCGTTTGTTTTCAATGAGAATACGACGCAGGGTATTGATGTCGTTCATAGCTTCCTGGCGCTTTCGCGTAATACAAATTTCTGGATTTTGCCGGTCGAGGTTTTCGGCAGGGGCCCAAATACCACCTTTCGCGGTGCTTTGAAATGCGCCATGTTAGCGCGACAAAAATCGATAATTTCCTGCTCACTCACTTCACCCGCATCATCGCGCAGGGTCACAAACGCGCACGGCGTTTCGCCCCACTTCTCATCGGGCATGCCGGCGACAGCGGCTTCGAGAACGGCGGGGTGGCGATACAGCGTACCTTCAACTTCGATGCTGGAAATATTCTCTCCCCCGGAAATGATAATATCCTTGGAACGGTCCATGATCTGGATATAGCCGTCTTGATGACAAACCGCGAGATCGCCACTGTGGAAGTAACCCCCTGCAAAGGCTTCTTCACTGGCACGGAGATTTTTAAGATACCCCTTCATGACGATGTTGCCCCTGAACATGATCTCGCCGATGGTTTCTCCATCACGCGGCACTGGTTTCATGGTCTCGGGATCCATGACGACGAGCTCCTCCAGCATCGGGTAGCGCACGCCCTGGCGCGCTTTCATCCCGGCCTGGTCGGCAAGCGATAACTCGTCCCATTCCCGGTGCCAGGCACAAACTACTGCCGGTCCATACACTTCCGTCAGGCCGTAGGCATGCGTTACCTTGAAGTTTAGTTTCTGCATCGCCTCGAGCACCGCCGGCGGCGGCGCCGACGCAGCTGTCATAATATTTACCTGGTGATCAACGCCCGCTTTCAATTTCTCATCGGCATTGGCCATCAGGTTCATAACGATCGGAGCACCGCAAAGGTGGGTGACCTTGTGCTGCTTGATTGCATTGAAGATATCATCCGCCCTGACCGCACGCAGACAAACATTGGTTCCATTCAAGGCGGCGATGGTCCACGGAAAACACCAGCCGTTGCAGTGAAACAAGGGTAAGGTCCACAGGTACACCGGGTGTGCACCCATATCCCAGCCTAGTACATTCGACACTGCGTTCAGGTAAGCACCGCGATGATGGGTTACCACACCCTTGGGATCTCCGGTGGTGCCCGAGGTATAGCCAAGCGCGATCGCCTGCCATTCGTCCTGCGGTAATTGCCACCTGAATTCGGCGTCACCTTGTTTAAGAAAATTTTCATACTCGAAATCGCCGATAAAATCACCGCCGTTAAATTCGGAATCATCGACATCGATAACCAGGGGTTTGTTTTCAAGTTGGGAAACGGCCGCTTTTATAGTGTCTGAAAACTCGCGGTCGGTTAACAATACTTTCGCATCGCCGTGCTTGAGTTGGAATGCGATTGCGTCTGCATCAAGGCGTATATTGAGCCCGTTAATTACACCGCCCGCCATCGGAATTGCGAAATGGGCCTCGTACATCGCGGGAACATTGGGCAGCATCAAGGCGACGGTTTCGTCCTGTCGCAAACCGTGTTTCTGCAGCGCCGAGGCGAAGCGACAGGACCTGGCGTAGGTCTGGGCCCAGGTTTGCTGCCTGGCAGCGTAGATCAGCGCCGGGTGATCGGGGTAAACCGAAGCCGCACGCTCGATAAACGTGATTGGCGATAGCGGCGTATAGTTAGCCTCATTTTTTTCCAGATCCCTCGAGTACTGACTATCAGCATTCATTCCGTTTAACGGCCTTTCCATTCCGGTTTGCGCTTTTCGATAAATGCATCGATACCTTCGCGTGCATCATACGAATCCATGTTACAGGTCATCCGTTCGGCAGCGTAAGCATAGGCGTCGGATAAATCCATCGACAATTGCTGGTAAAACATATCCTTGCCGAGCTTAATCGCATGCGCCGACCTGGAGACGATTTTCTGTGCCAGCGCTGTGGTCGCCTGCTCGAGCTCATCAGCGGGGACAACTTCGTTAACCAGCCCATACTGATGCGCGGTCCGGGCTGATATAAAATCTCCGGTAAGCAGCATATGCATGGCCTGCTTGCGTCCCATGTTACGACTCAACGGTACCGCCGGGGTAGAACAAAACAATCCGACGTTAATCCCCGAAACCGCAAAGCGCGCTTCTTCGGACGCAACCGCGAGATCGCAATTCGCGACCAGTTGGCAACCGGCGGCGGTGGCAATCCCGTTGACCCGGGCAATCACGGGCTGCTGCAACTGGTTAATGGTCAGCATCATCTTGCTGCACTGGTTAAACAGCGCCTGGTGAAACTCGCGCTCCTCGCTGGAACGCATTTCTTTCAAGTCATGGCCGGGACAAAAAGCCTTGCCGCTTGCAGCGATGATGACGACACGAATCGAATCATCCTGATCGATATCGTCGAGTGCGGTCTGCAGTTCGCTCAGCATCTCTCCTGAAAGTGCGTTGTATTGCCGCGGACGATTCAGCGTCAGCGTGGTAATGCCATCGCTGTCCTGCCGCAATAGAATGGATTGATCTGCTACCTGGTCGGCTGTGGCACCCATAAGCCTATCCTCGCTGAAACTTGTTCCTGATGTAAATTGAAAAATAATCCCCGTAACGTTGCTGTAATTCGGGTAGTTTCCAGTCCTGGCCGGTTACCTTACCGCGACACAACGCACTTCCGCAATGGCAATCAAGCGCATAGTGGTCAGAACGTTCCATCGAGTAATCGTGACACAATTCCTCCCCGGCCTTGATGTCGCGCATTGCGACATAGACCACCTGTCCACGAAAACCGACATTCGGATCACAGGAGTGATTGATGAACACCGACATGTCGTCGACATCATCGGCGGTACGTGGCGCCAGGTAAAAATCATCATCGATTTGCAACGCCATATCCCCGGCTTCGGCGGTGGCCCGGTCGAGGTCGTTACGGGTAATTATATGGCCGGCCTTGATTGCAACGATTTCGTCTTTGGCGATATCCGCAATCGCGATCACACCCCGTCCGGCAAGCGTATCCTCCCGCACCGTTATCTTCGGTGAACGCCAGGTTTTCATTACAAATTCCGCATGCAGGCCGGCTGGTTCCGTGACTGCAAGGGTCAGGCTGGATCACGCCGCAAGGGCTGGCACATGCAATGAACACCGCCGCCGGCCCAGGTGAACATCGTCATATCCGGGTCGTAGACCTCGAGTCCGATGGCGCGCATTTTCTGGTTCAGGTCTTTTGCTAACAGCGTGGATAAAACCTTGTCATTGCCGAGTGCGACGACGTTACAGCCCAGCGCCATGGTTTCCTCAAAGGTGGCCGGCAGGATTTCGATACCCATTTTTTTAAGCCATTCGACAATATCGTCATCGGTGGTTTCGAGGCAGACCGCGGCACAGTTTTCGGTCAGCATGCACACCATTAAATCAATATGTACATAGAAAGGATCGATCGGGGCGAACTTGATCTCCCAGCCTTCGTCGATAAACCAGTTGGCAACCTGCCGCGCAGCAACCCCCTCGCTGCGATGATCGGTATAGCCCACCAGGGCCACGCCCGGCTTGATGATATTAAAGTCGCCGCCTTCAAAACTGCCCATCGACACCATGTCGTAAATGGGAACATTATTTTCCAGGTAAAAACGCAACGCGGGTGCGTACTCGCCGCGACGTCGGGGATTGGCCATCTGGCAGATTACGGCACCATAGGGCGTCATGAACGAGGAATCGCGCGCGTAGACCTGCATCGGGGTGCCTTCATCGACCGGCAGGAAATGGCACTTTGTGCCGGCCTGCTCATAGGCATGGACCATTTCAGCATGCTGTCTTTCTGCGAGGGCCTGGTCGAACTTGTGCCCACGGCGAAGTGAGTCGCGCACCAGCGAACTATACTCCGCATTTTCAAGACCCAGCCAGCGGAACGTATCCACCGGGCCCAACAGGACGTCCAGCAGTGGACCGGTTTCGGATTTCAGGTACCAGTCGGTCATTTCCTGCGTTCCACCACCGCTTTTCCTGGCGCGCAACGGCTTTTGCATTGTAACGGGACTGGTGACTGGTGCGTTCATTAGAATACTCCGCGGCCGGTTGTCGGAGTTGGAGTATATTACCTGCCGAGCGCTGCCCACAAGTAATTGGACATCGTCAGCAGGCTTTGCCGGATGAAACTGATTAGCGGCCGGGGCGGCATGTTGTCACGCCACAAATGCAGAATCAGGTTTTGGTCGTTGGTTTGCGTGCGGCGTAGGCCGAGTAGCCCAGTGTCGAGCGTTCGTTGAGATTTGCGGCGTATTCCTTGACGTACGCGGTCACCGATTTAAGGGTGCCGGATCGCTTTCCTTTTATTTCCGAGGTGCCCTCACCAATGACATATTCATACCACTCCCCTTCGGTCACGCCGTCGGGTGGATCAGTTTTCTCTATGCTGGTGACCGGAAACTTGCGCACACTTACTTCACTATCGGATGAATCAGCCATAATTTTTTCCTAAAACCTCTATTTTATCAGGCAGCCGCACGCCGACCTTGTTTGTAGCGCTGGTTTTTACCCTGTTGCGCAGTGTTTTTCGATTGACCCTTACCTTTGTGCTGAAAACGCCGTTTCGGCTTGTTCCTGGTTTGGGGCCGCCCGCGCTCGATTGGTTCCGCCTTTATCGAGTCATCAGGCTCGTATCCCTCGATTATGCGTTTCGGAATCTGGCACTTGATCACGCGTTCAATATCCCTGAGCAATTTCAGTTCATCGATACATACCAGCGAAACCGCTTCACCCTCGCGCCCAGCGCGACCGGTGCGACCGATGCGATGCACGTAGTCTTCGGGGACGTTGGGTAAATCATAATTGACCACGTGCGGCAACTGATCGATATCGAGTCCGCGCGCCGCGATGTCGGTTGCCACCAACACCTGGATCTTGCCAGCCTTGAAGTCTGCAAGCGCTCGGGTTCGCGCACCCTGGCTCTTGTTGCCATGGATTGCGGAGGCATCGATACCATCGGTAATCAGCTGCGCGGCTAACCGGTTTGCGCCATGCTTGGTGCGGCTGAAAACCAACACCTGTTGCCAGCGATTGGCGCCGATCAGCTGCGACAGCAGTTCACGCTTGCGGTTCTTGTCGACGGGATGAATAACCTGCTGGATGGTTTCCACGGCAGTGTTGCGCCTGGCGACTTCGACCAGGGCGGGCGACTTCAGCAGGCCATTGGCGAGCTTCTTGATATCGTCCGAAAAGGTAGCCGAGAACAGCAGGGTTTGCTTCTGTTTCGGAACCAGGGCAAGCAGCTTGCGGATATCGTGAATAAAACCCATGTCGAGCATACGGTCAGCTTCGTCAAGTACCAGCAATTCTACACTAGAAAGGTCCACAGATCTCTGGCCAACATGATCGAGCAGTCTGCCCGGGGTGGCAACCAGGATGTCGACGCCGCGAATCAGTTTCTGCTTTTGCGGATTAATGCTGACCCCGCCAAATACCACGGCTGATTTCAACGGCAGCCACTTGCCGTAATTATTTATGCTTTCGGCAACCTGTGCTGCAAGTTCCCGGGTGGGTGTTACCACCAACGCACGGATGACGCGACGCCCATTTTGTGGCGGCCTGGTTGCTGCCAGGCGCTGTAACAGGGGCAGGGTAAATCCGGCGGTTTTACCGGTTCCGGTTTGTGCACTGCCCATCAGGTCCCGGCCTTTGAGTATGAGCGGGATCGCTTGCTTTTGTATCGGGGTGGGCGTGCTATAGCCTTTTTCGGATACAGCACGGACTAACTCGGCCTTAAGGCCAAGATCATTAAATGACATGTTGTGAAATTCTCCAGCAATCAACCCGCCAGATCACACTAATGCGACTGGAACGGCCAGGGTAGATTTAAACGCTTATGAGCGGGTAATCCTGAAAGATTACCGTTTAAAGACAGGTGCAGACCGATCGGCACCAGAAAGATTGCGCGCAGCATACACGAAAACACGCCGTATAGGTGATTTATATTAGTTTAGTCGTTATCGGTGAGCCCGGCGCCCGCACCCGCACGTGACTCCTCGGTAGCCGGGGCATAAGTCTCAAAAGCGAGTTCATTGATGCACTTGAAGGTGTTGCTATCGATTTGATAGGCGAACGTCGAAGGTAATTGTTGCGGCGTCGACAGGTCGTCCCGGTAACAGCTCACCGCATCAACCGCGGGCAGTAGCAAATCATCGCTGTTACCTTCGATGCTGAGTCCGTTCTCAAAGCAACTCACACGCACACCTGCCCAGGCGGTGGTGAATACTGTTCGGTGACAACGCGCCGCTTGCCCCACGGTAGCGGCAAGCAACAGCGGGTAGGCGGTGGATCCAAGCTCGAACTTTTTACCTTCGAGCATTTGCGCCGAACGATCGGCAAGTGCCGCGCCGGTAATGATCGGACATAGCAAGCCACCGCTTGATTGCCAGGGCTGCGCGCTGCAGTTCGGAATAAGACCAAGGTAGTCCCTGTGTTTTAAGTATTGCAAATGCGCGAACAAGATTTCAGGACCGGGCAGGTTGAAAGCAGCCAGCCAGCGTGCAGCCTTGCCCGCCTCTTCGGCGATCCCCCATTCCAGGCCACGGGCGCGCGCGGCCTTGCGCAGGTAGGACTCGGTTTCAGCGAGCGTGAGGTTATAACTCACGGTGCCGCTGCAAGTAACTCGTATGGGAATGGCGCATCCTGGTACATGCAGATACGTACCCAGCGGTCCGAGCGCGGGTCGAACTTGGTGGCGCCGAAGAACGACAGCTTGCAACGCAAAATATCGATCGGCAGCATGTCGGCCGCAATGAGGTTGTCCTGGATTTCGGCAAAGGGGCGCGAAGCCAGGTTCTGCACGCGCCGTGCCGTATGGCGGTGCTGGGGATGGGCCAGCAGAAATTCTGCCGTAGTCGGTCCGTCGCTCCATGACTTCAAGGCCGCGTGCAGTTGCTTGATGTCACAACCAACTGCGAGCGGTAATTCATATTCGGCGCCAGGCTCCTCAAACCGCTCACCGACGCGGGGCTCGAGTTTTTCCGCCGAGGTGTACCAGAAGCGCGCGCGATTTTGCGGCTGATCATAGTCGACCTTTAGGGCCCATTCGCATTGTTTTTCGATAATCTCGCGCAGGCGCGCAAGCGGCATCGCACCGTCGATGAAAAAGCTCAGATGCTCATCGGCGTCCATGCACTGGGTTAATTCATCAACCAGTTCAGCGTAGGGTTCGAGTAACAATGACACCAACTGCTCCTGTCCTTCCAGCGACAAGTTATCTTCCGCCCAACGATAGAAGCGGTCCCAGGGATGATCATCGCCAAGCAATTCACTGCCAATGTAACCTGCCATTTGCTCGAGGTCGGAGGCCAGGGCTTTCAATTTTTCAATCTGGATCGGATGCTGCGAATGCCATTGCGAAACGTTGAAGCAGGCATGTTCGAAATGTTGTTTAAACTCGTCGATCGACGCCGGCGCAGCCTGCGCCAGCGAACGCACGCGCGCGAGCGCTTCTTCGCGTGCCATCATCCAGTTATTGAGTAACGCCGGGTGATTAATTAGAAACGGCGCCATGCCGAGACCGGTGGAATTACCCACGCCGATGCGGCGACGCAATTCGGGATCGATGGTAACCGCCTGGCCGCCACCACGGACACTGGCAATATGCTCGACCAGGTCGATCGAAAACGCTCGCGTCAGCCACACCGATAACAATTCGGCCTGAAACGGGCCGCTCAGCTCCGGTCGTTCGGCAATTGTCAGTCGATCGGCTGCGCCAAATTTGCCGGATCCGTAAACCGCGGTAGTGCGCATCAGGTAACCCACCGCTTCAAGCTGGTCGCGATCAGGCTGCTGGCCATGCGCAAGACACTCGATAACGTGTTGCCATAACCGCACCGAACGATTCGCGCGCGACAGGCTGAGCTCGGAGTCGGAAATACGGCCCGCCTCCTGCTTCGGCACGTTCTGCTCGAGGCGGTCGAGATCGGCCTCGCTCGGAATACCATCGAAAAGCGTGAAAGTGGCATCCCAGGCTGTCGCGATAACGCGATCGGAACGCATGTCGTCGGATAAGTCATGCGAAAAGGCTACCAGCGAGTAGGTTCGTGCGGGTCCGTATACCGTGTAAACCGCACGTCCGAATCCCTGCTCATCGATCGCCCACAGGTTGCGTTTGAATTTCCAGTCCTCTTTTTTGAGGCGCCGCAATAACGTGCGCATGAATGACAACCGGGTCTGGTGAAAGCTGCCCATGCGCGCCAGTCGCATCACCACTTCGGGTGGTCTGCGGTAGCCCGCCGCCGCCGGCATCGGATTTTTATCAGCGCAGTCGCTCATGCTTAATAATCCGGCCCAAAGTTTTCATCGAAGAATCGCAGCCAGTTGTTGCCCATGATTTTCGCGGTGTCCGTAACGTCGAAACCGACCTCAAGCAAACCCTTTTCGACATTGCCGAATTCGCGATTATCATGGAACCATTCCGGCATTGGCGGGAAGCCGGCATTGCTAGCCGAACCCTCGCCGTAATCGATCTTCTTGGTCCAGCGGCCAACGCGCATCCATTCGACCACCGAGTCCGGTTGATCCTGGCACAGGTCGGAACCGAGCCCGATATGGTCGACGCCCATGACCTCGGCGCAATCGGCAATCATCTGGCAAAAACTCTGCAGGCTGCAGTCGCTACCATCCTTTAGGTGATGGGGGTACATGCTAAAACCCAGCATGCCACCGGTTTCGCCCAGACCTATTAGAATTGCGTCCGACTTGTTGCGTAAAGCGGGATGCCAGAATGCCGGGTTGGCGTGCGTCACCACGATTGGACGGGCACTGACTTCGATCGCTTCCAGGGTCGAACGCTCAGCCGAATGACTCATATCGACGACCAGGCCGACACGGTTCATTTCCGCGATCACTTCACGACCCATGCGGGTCACACCGGTATCTTCGGTTTCGTAGCAGCCGGTGGCCAGCAGTGACTGGTTGTTATAGGTCAGCTGCATGAAGCGCGCGCCGAGCGTATGTAAAATCTCGACCAGGCGAATATCGTCTTCAATCGGTGACGGATTCTGAAAACCGTAAAAAATCGCGGTGCGCTTGGTATCCCGCGCGAGACGCACATCGTCACCGGTGAAGCCCTGGAAAATCAGGTGCGGAAAACGCTCGAAGTGGCTGTTCCACTGTTCCATGTTGGCCACGGTTTCACGAAAGTTTTCATGGTAGGCAATGGTGACATGAACTGCATCGACCCCGCCGGCGCGCATTTGCTCGAAGATTTTCTCGGACCAGTTGGCGTATTGCAGCGCATCGATGCGATATGGGATTTCGGTCATGCCGGATTACCGCTTGCGATATAGGCCGTTTTGACCGTGGTGTAAAACTCCTGGGCATACTGTCCCTGCTCGCGCGGGCCGTAAGACGACTCGCCGCGCCCACCGAAGGGCACATGGTAATCGGTGCCGGCCGTCGGCAGGTTAACCATCACGCAGCCGGTTTTTACATTGCGGCGGAAATGCGTCGCCCGCGCGAGACTGCTGGTAATAATTCCCGCCGTCAAACCAAATCGGGTGTCGTTGACGGTTGCGAGCGCCTCGTCGTAGGAATCAACCTTGATAACGCAGGCGATCGGCGCAAATAATTCCTCGCGATTGACCTGCCAGTCATTGCGCGTGCCGACAAATACCGCCGGGGTCATAAAGTAACCCTCGGTTTCACGCTCGACATGCTCACCGCCACAAAGCAGCTCGCCACCTTCTTTTTGCGCAAGCTCGACATTGGCCAGGTTTTGCTGCAACTGGGCGTCGCTCGAAACCGGGCCGATCTGGGTGCCCGGTTCGAGTGCATGCCCGACTACCATGTTACGCGCACCCTCGACCAGGCGTTCAACGAAATTGTCATGCACCGTCTTGTGCACCACGACGCGTGACGAGGCCGTACATTTTTGACCGGTGCTACCGAAAGCGCCGCCCAGCGCGCAGGCGAGCGCGGTATCCAGATCAGCGTCATCCATGATCGCGAGCGCGTTCTTGGAACCCATTTCGAGCTGAACCTTGGTGAAATTGGTAACCGCCGACTGCGCGATACCGCGCCCCACCGGGACCGAACCGGTAAAGCTGATCGCGTTGACCTGCGGGCTTTCGACGAGTTCCTGGCCGACTCCACTGCCCGAGCCCATAACCAGGTTGAACAATCCCGCCGGGACGTCCTGCCGCGAAATGATCTCTGCAAGTGCGACCGCACTTGCGGGCACCAGGTTGGCGGGTTTCCAGATCACCGCGTTACCAAATGCGAGCGCGGGCGCAATTTTCCATACCGCGGTCGCAATCGGAAAATTCCATGGGGAAATGACAGCCACGGTACCCACCGGTTCGCGGCGTACATCAACTTCGATGCCTTCACGTACCGAGTCGGCATTGTCACCGATCTGGCGCAGTGCCTCGGCGGCATAGTAGGTGAAAAACTGGCCCGAGCGATAAACCTCGCCCTTGCCCTCGGGCTGGGTTTTACCTTCTTCGCGCGCGAGCAAGGTGCCGAGTTCCTCGCAACGATCGATCAATTCATTACCGATGGCCATCAACACGTTGTAACGACGTTCGAGCCCGGCACCCGCCCATTCGCGTTGCGCGGCCTGCGCGGCATCGAGCGCTCGCTGCAATTGCGCGCTATCGGCCTGGGCGTACTGACCGATGGTATCGGACAAATCGGAGGGGTTGATATTAGCGATTTCACTGGCACCGGCGAGCCATTCGCCAGCAATGAAATTTTTATTCAGGTTAGACATTACATTTCCCGCAAACGGCTCATAGTTGCCATACACAATAAGTCCGGTCATTCACGCCGTCAATGATTAAACCATTAAAAGAATCGTGCAGAAATAGCCGGGAGCAATCCAGACGCCACCTTGGAAAATAGCCCACAAAAGGCGCTGCCAACCGGCGCGAGCGCCGGTTGGTCCATCCATGGAGACGCTTGAAGCTCGGCATCCATGCCTCGCTACACTTTTGTGGGCTATTCTCCAAGATGGCTAACGAAAATATCGATAGCCGATAGAGTAGTAACTGCGATTAATTGAGGACGAGGGTGTCGCCGATCCTGGCGGGCTGGAACTGTTCAAGGTCAAGGCCGCGGCGGTTCATTTCCTCGACTAGTAGTTGCGCGGGTTCGAGTATCGGCTCAATGGTCAACTGGAAAGTGCCCCAGTGGATCGGCAACGATTGCTGCGCGTTTACCTCGAGGTGAATGTCGATCGCCTGGGCCGGGTCGACATGTGCGCTCTCCATGAAATAACGCGGTGCATAGGCACCGATGGGAATCATCGCCAGGCGAAACGGGCCCAGGCGTTTGCCAATGTCCTTGAAATAGCGTTCGTTATAACCGGTATCCCCGGCAAACCAGCTGTTGAAACCTGCAATATCGACAGCCCATCCACCCCACAGGGTTTTGTTGGTGTCCCAGGGCGTGCGTTTCGACCAATGCTGTGCCGGCGTCATCGTCACTTCGACCTGGTCATTGAAGCGATGCTTCTCCCACCAATCGAGTTCGACTACGCGCTCATCGGAAATTCCGCGCTCGACAAACCAGGCCTTTAGTCCCAGCGGCACATACCAGAGTACCGAATCGCCAAACATATCGACGGTACGATGATCGAGCGAATCATAGTGGTTGTGCGACAGCAAGATGAAATCAACCTTTGGCATTTGCTCGAAGCTCAGCGCAGGCTGGGTATAGCGTGGCTCGACCGCAAATTCGTAGTAAAACGGGTACTGGGTGAGGTGCGGATCGGTCAGATAGCTGATGCCGTTATATTGCACCAACGCGGTTGCATGCCCGATCCAGGTCACCCGCGGCCGGGTTGCGAAAGACTCGATCAAATCCAGATCAGCTTTGCCGACGATCGACCTGATTTCCTCGGAATCGCGCGGTGGCGGGTCGCCCTCTCGCAAGCGCATAAAAAAATGTCCTAGAAACGAACCCGTCTTGGTACTAACGAATTCGCCGTTACCATGATGCGCTTTTGCCGGGTCGAATTCGACGCCTGTGTAAACACAACCCAGCAGTAAAAGGCAGAGTGTGCCGAGAATCGTCGGCCTGAATTTATCTGGTTTTTTCACCCACCTTCCTGCAACTTTATTGCAGCTATTATACGGGAGAGGCGTGGTAACAGATCAATTGTCAATTCCAGGGATTCGCGTCATTCCGAGGGAAGTTTTGTTTCCAGGTACCTGGTCATCTTGTCAGGGGACAGTGGCGCGCTGAAATAGTAGCCCTGGTAAATCTTGCATCCGTATTGCTTCAACAAGTGAAACTGGTCCAGTGCTTCGACACCCTCGGCAACGACCTCGAGACCAAGATGCTTTGAAAGCGCCAGGATCGAGGCAACCATGGCCTGGTCACCCGGGTCGTCACAGATATCCCTGACAAACGAGCGATCGATCTTGATATGGTTTACCGGCAGGTTTTTTAAATGCGCCAGCGACGAGTAACCGGTACCGAAATCGTCAAGCGAGAAACTGATGCCGCTATGGTTGAGCTCTTTCATACGCAGTATCGCATCATCGAGGTTATGGATAATGTTGTGCTCGGTGACTTCCATCATGATGTTTTGCGACGGCACGTTGACGCGCGCGAGTTGCCCATGGATGTTTTCCGCGAACTGGGCATCGCGGAATTGTCGAGGACTGATGTTAATGCATAACATGAAATCTTCTGCAACCAGGCCCTGTTCCATCCATAGCGTCATCTGCTTGAGCGCGGTTTCGATGACCCAACCACCCACATCGACAATTTGTCCCGATGATTCGAGCACGTCGAGAAATTCCGCGGGTGCGACCAGGCCCAACTCGGGATTCTCCCAGCGAATCAGGGCTTCTGCACCGATTATTTCCATTGCAGTGTTAACCAGGGGTTGATAGTGAAGGCGGAACTGGTCTTCCTTGAGCGCTCGATGCAACTGGTTTTCAAGCTCCAGTTGGCGAGTGACTTCACTGCTCATGCTTTCGCTGAAAAATTCGAGCCGGTTACGCCCCTCTCGTTTGGCCTCGTACATCGCGGTATCGGCAAAGCGCAGCAAATCATGGCCACTGGTTGCTTCCTCCGAGATCATCGAGATGCCGATGCTCGCGGTGACGCGTAAATCGGTTTCATGAATTCGACATTCCATCGAGATAGTGTCACGAATCTTGTTGGCGATTTCACGCGCACGGGAAATAGCCTGCCGGCCATCCCGGCTCAAGCTCGACAGGATGACGATGAACTCATCGCCTCCGAGTCGCGCCACGGTATCGTCACCGCGCACCTGTCCCTTTAATCGCTGTGCGATTTCCTGCAGCACGAGGTCACCGGCCGGATGTCCGAGCGAATCGTTGATGTTCTTGAAGTTATCCAGGTCAATAAAAAAAAGCGCTCCGAAGCTCTGGTTGCGGCGTACGCGCACGACTTCCATATCGAGACGCTTGGCAAGCTCATTACGGTTCGGCAACCCGGTTAAGGTGTCGTAATAGGCGAGAAACTGGACGCGCTCTTCGGCCGCGCGCAGATGACGAATATCGCGCGCGATGGTTGAGAAAAACTCGATCTCACCCAGGTTGTTGCGATGCGAAATCAGGACCTGGGACGTGAGCACCTTGTCACCATTGAGCGACATAAAAGTGGTTTCGTCAGTCCACATGCCCTCACGTATCGCCTGGGGAATACCTTCACTCAAAATCTTCTGGCCATCGGCGGGAGAGTGAAAATCGGCAAGACGGATACGGCGGATGTCTTCGTTCTTGCCGATTCCGAGCAGATTTCGGCCTGACTGGTTGATATAAGTCAGAAAGCCATCGAGATTAGCAATACAAATCAGGTCCGGAGTCGCTTCGAGAATCGCGGTCAGGCGCTGCTGGCGTTCCCTGGCAAGTTTCTGATCGATGACCAGGCGCCATTCACGCATCACCCGGTTCGCGGTACGCGGCAATGACGCCAGGGATTCCTGGGTTTTGACGATGTACTCTGCCGCGCCAGACTTGATCGCGCTGACCGCCACTTTTTCGTCGCCATGACTGGTCATAACGATCGTCGGGAAACCGGTTGCGGAAGCTAAAAGCTCGGTACCCTGTCCATCAGGTAACCTGATATCCGTAATCACCAAATCTGGAGGGGTATGATTAATCAGGGATTTTGCCTGGGCCAGGCTCGTGGTAATAACCAGTCTGCAATGCGCTTCAGTTTCAAACGCCCGATTGATCAAGGTCGCATGATCCGGGTCATCCTCGACGAGTAAAATATTATATTCTGGCTGGACGGGCATGGCGCTGCGCTTGTACCTTGTATCACCGTATGCAAACTTCTCGCCGTTTTATCGGCAGGTGCCTGATTATCCTAAGATAATACTTTTAATCTCTGCGCACTGCTGTCCACTGGT
The DNA here is from genome assembly GCA_947259485.1 of uncultured Gammaproteobacteria bacterium. Taxonomy (GTDB): domain Bacteria; phylum Pseudomonadota; class Gammaproteobacteria. The sequence continues at coordinate 59,271 of CAMYLU010000001.1, forward strand.
TTCGACGATTTCATCGAGGTTATTTTCGTCGAGTTCCAGTTTCCCGATCAAGAACTCGTGCCTGCTATCATATTCACCATCCTGCGCAAGATCGCTGCTGGTCAACAGGTTCGCCAAGGCCAGGATCATGGTTGCCTGCTGATCGCTTCGGGCCAATTGATACTGGTGATGACAACGGGTGAGTTCACTCAGGGCCTCCGATAATCCCCAGGCTTCGATCAGCAGGGCACCAACCTCGGCGTGATCAAAGCCCATTAATTCGCGCTCTGCCTGGTCACGCAGCTGATGCTGCTCCTCGATCTGGCGTTTAACCGCATCGGCCAGGACCTCGTCCTGCTGGTAAATAACGAGGATACCGATATCGTGCAACATGCCGGCAAGAAACAGGATCTCTGACTCGGGCCCGCCTGTCGTTTTTGCAATCAGGCGCGCGGTGATTCCGCAGCGCAAGCTGTGCAACCAGAACTCATCGATATTGATTCCACGATATTTTAATGCGCTCATCGAGCCCACCACAGTAGTGGCCAATACCAGGTTACGCAGATCGAGCTCGCCGATAATACCGACCGCGCTCGCAACCGTTTCAATCTCGCGCGCAAAACCGTAATAGGAACTATTGGCAATACGCAGTACTCTTGCACTCAGGGAGGGATCGTATGCGATAATTTCGGCGATCTGCTCGCGACTGTGCTCCGGATCGTCGATCGTTTGCTGTAAACGCAAATAAATTTCCGGCAGGCTGATAAGCTGTAGAACGTTTTCTACCAGCGCCCGGGGTGTTTCTACTCTGACACCATTATCCACGATCTATTTGCATGATTACGAAAGTATTCGTAAGTATAGACGGGATAATTTATAAATCCGTGGGATGCCCGGGGGCAATAAACGGCAGGTCTATCAACGCCAGGGATTTTGATTCCAGGCGAGCCAGTAATGCCCGAGATTGTCTATTAAAGACTCAAACTCGGAGAAATCCATCGGCTTAACAATATAACTATTGGCGTGGTACTTGTAAGACTTTGCGATATCTGTTTCCGCCGCCGATGTCGTCAGAATGACGACCGGCGTCTTGCGGGTATTCTCGTCGGATTTTATACGACGCAACACCTCGAGGCCGTCAATCTTGGGTAATCGAAGATCGAGTAAAACGCAGTGCGGTCTGGGGAACTTTTCCACGTCGCCGTATTCGCCTTCGCGAAAGATATAATCAAGCGCCTTCTGACCATCATCGACATGGAAAATCTGGCTCGAAAGCTTGTGCTGAGCGAAGCTGCGCTTGACCATTTCAGCATGCGCATCGTTATCTTCAACCAGCAACAGGTTCAACGGTTCAACAGCAGTTTCAGGGGTCATATTTCAAGTCACTTCGTGGACCTGTAGCGTAAAACAAACCAATGGTCCTGTCCATCACCCAGAGATCAAATCAGGATATCTCAATCGCGTATATCAATAATCTCAAATAGCAGGGCAAGACTGACCCCAAATAACAGGATCTGCCATTCCTGACATCATGTTTAAGCCAGGACTGGTTCAATTCTTTTTCGGATTAAACGCCTTCGGTCTCGGGTAACGCGAGGTAATATCAAATTTGGTCAGGTCCATATGGCTGCGCGTATATTCCCCGGATGCATCGCGCATCGGATCGAAATCCCAGCCCTGGTAACGACCGATGCGCAGCGCCGTATGCACCGACCGCCGACGCTGCTGGTCGTTAATTACCGTTTCACACAGCGTTTCGGAATCCCAGTAGTCGGCGGCTTCCCGGCGAAACTTTTCGAGCTGTTCGTGATCGGTTAAATTTTCGAGCTCGTGTGGATCCTTATCAAGATCGAAAAGTTGTTCGGGGTCGGTGCTACAAGAAATATACTTGTACGGCCCACGTCGAATCATCAGCATCGGCGCGCCGGTGCCCTCGGCGAGGTACTCACTGACGCAGGCATCGGGATCATTGCTGGCATCACCATCGCAAAGCGGCACTAGCGAGCGCCCATGAAGCGGATCGATCGGTGATGGGCGATCAACCCCCGTGGCCTCTGCAGCGACATCAACCAGCGTCGGTAAAACATCGACCTGCGCCACCGGCGCTGCCACGCGCCGTGCAGCGAAGCGCCCTGGCTGGTGCACGACCATCGGAATGCGATTCGACCATTCGCGGAAACTCATCTTGTACCACAACCCGAATTCGCCGAGCATATCGCCGTGGTCGGCGGTGAAAATGATCGTGGTGTTATCAGCCATGCCGCATTCGTCGAGCGTTGCTCGCAGGCGTCCAAGCCATTCGTCTACGTAACTGACGTTGCCGTAATAGGCGCGGCGCGCGTTGATAATGTCCTGCTCACCGATATCGACCGCATCCAGCGCAATCGCTTTTTCAAGGCGCGCGTTATGCGCATCCTGGGTCGCCGGGCGCGGCACGGATGGCGGCGGGATATCAACCCCTTCATACAAGTCCCAGTATTGCTGCCGCGTGGCGTAGGGATCGTGAGGATGAATAAAGCTCGCCACCAGGCACAGCGGGCGTTCATCTTCACTGCGTGCATGATCGTACAGCACCCGTTGGGCCTGCGTGCCGACTTCGTCGTCGTAAGCAAGCTGGTTGGTGATCGCCGCGACTCCGGCCTGTTTGACGCTCGACATGTTGTGATACCAGAGATCGATACGCTCGTCGGGCCTGGTCCAGTCAGGGATCCAGCCAAAATCGGACGGGTAGATATCGGTCGTGACCCGATCTTCGAAACCGTGCAGTTGATCTGGCCCGACAAAGTGCATCTTGCCGGAGAGGCAGGTGCGGTAACCCATCAGGCGCAGGTAGTGCGCAAAGGTTGGCATGGTTGCAGGCATGTAGGATGCGTTGTCATAACCGCCACAGGCAGAAACATTCTGCCCGGTCATAAAGGCGTAACGTGCCGGTGTACACAACGGGCTGGAACTATAAGCAGCATCGAAAATAACGCCTTCCCCGGCGAGGCGGTCGATGTGCGGACTTTTCACAACGGCGTTCTGGTAGCAGCCAAGGGCAAGTGCACCGAGCTGGTCCGCCATGACTACGAGGATGTTCTGCATGTCCGTTACCCCTGGTTTAATAGCTACAACAGGTTTGCACCATCGAACACGGTAACTTCCATGCCACTGGTATCAATATCATCTATACAGCCGAGGTTAACCCTGCAATGGCCGGGGATGCGCAGCATTTCATTGTGGGTATAAATACCGCACTGCTTGCAAAAGTAATGCCTGGCTACCTTGCTATCGAACTGGTAAAGACCGACATCATCCGGGTCTGCGTCAATCTTGAGCGCTTCCACCGGTATCGCCTCGGTGCTCATCAGCGCGCCCTTGCGACGACAAATCGAGCAGGTGCAGCGCAGTGCCTGCGTGATCTCTTCACCTTCGTATGAAAATTTAATTGCGCCGCAATGGCAACTACCCTGGTATTGATGCGTCATGGCTACTCCGCTTGACTATGACCCTATTTTACCGCGCTAAACAGGAATCGGTTTACACAAAAAAAGTACTCGTCCTTTTGAACAAGTCGTTCGATACCATTGAGCCAGGCCTCGGATTCCGCCTCCGAAATTGCATCCAGCTTGCGTGCGGTAGTGGCAAAATTCTGCAGCATGTTGGCCGAAAAGCTGTTCTTCGAGTAACTCGCGTTCAACACCGGAATCGCTTCCACGCGCAGCGCGCTGAAACCGATTTGGCTGAGAACCGGGCGCAGCCGGCGCGGCAGGTTTGGATTGACTACAGCGCGGCCCCAGGCATCAAGAATCTTGCGTGTCACAACCTGGTCCTCGCTATTGATGATGGCTCCGCTCCAGTCAGTTTCGACAATGGCGATGCGGCCGCGAGGCTTTAACAGGCGATAAAACTCTTTTAAGGCCTGATCCATATCCTCTACATAAAGCAATGTCTGGGTACAGCTTAACGCATCGAAACTGGCGTCCTCGAACGGCATGGTTTCAACGCTGCCCTGCTGCAGGTTAACCTGCTCAAACCCGCCACAGCGTGCACGCGCATGGGCAAGCATGTCCTCGCTGAAATCGACCCCCTCGGCCCGGCCATCGGAACCGATGGCAAGCGCCTCAAGTTCCAGCAAGAGCCCGGTACCGCAGCCCGCGTCGAGCACGGATTCACCACTGGAAAGTGCGAGTGCGGCGAGCGTACGCAGGCGCTGATTTACGATTTCGGGGGTCTGGTAACTGCGCTCGATAAGCTCGGCGGCTTTTTTATCGTAGGTTTCCATATCGCCTCAAAACCATGTCAGTCTTTTGTTTCGAGGCTAAGCTTGAGTCCCTGCTGGTAATAGCTTGCAGCCTTGAGCGGCTGCTGCAATTGATGTTCGAACAATTCGGCAAGTGCGAGACAGGCGGCCGGTGTTGCCCTGGCGCCGATACTGGCTTCAAGGTAGCCCTGGGCCTTGCCCCACAGGCGTGCGCGCACCGCTATCCGCCCCAGGGCCAGTAACAGGTTTTCGTTGTGACCGAATTCATCGAGCCATTTCTCGACACGCGCCAGTTGCACATTCGCGTCCTTTGCCTCGAATCGTCCATAACACTCGATCAGGCCATCATCCCATTGATTATCAAGCGCTTTGAGTAAGAGCTGTTCGGCCTTACTGCTGTACCAACCCTGTCGCGCCATCCGGTCGAGATAGTAACGCATCATGACGGCATCGGATTGCAAGGCTTTTGGGATCTTGCTCCAGGCTTCTTCAAAACCCGCCTGGTCACCGCTGGCGAGATCTAGAATTCCGCGATAACCGGACTGTTCCATCTTCTTGAGGCGCGATTCCTTGAGCAGTTTCTTGCGCCGCACTTCGGGCAGAATCTCGACCAATGCCTGCCAGTCCTTCAGATCAAAGTAAGCACGCGCCAACAGCATGGTCACGTAATCGTGGCGCGGTGCAATGCTGTGCAGGTGCGTCAGTGTTGCCAGCGCCTGCTCGGTTTGCTGATGCGCAAGCTGGAGTTCGGCCTGCGTGACACCAACCGCGAGCTCGGCATCGGGATTCGCCTCGTGCGCATCTTTCAGGTATTTGTCTCGGGCATCGTGCTTGCCTTGCAACTGGGCTGCGCGCGCCGCCCCGAGGTAATGCACCAACGGGCTCTCACTGGAATCGACCAGGCGCATCAAGTGGTGTTCCGCTTTTTCGAAACGCCCCTCGGAAAGATCGATCAGGCCCTGGTTGAGCTGCCGCCGCGCCCTGGCATAACGCCGGTTTTGCGACTGGCGTCGCATCGTACGCGGCAGGCGCCAGATGCCGCGCAACAACCTGAGGCCGTAGTAAAGCGCAATAACCAGTACGATCAGTACCACCAGCCCAAATGCAAGGGTAGTTTCGACCGTGTAGTCACGATATCGCAATAGCATGAAGCCCGGGTCTTCGCGTACCAGTAATACTGCGCCCAGCGCAAGGATTACCAGGATTAACAGACTGACAATAAACTTAACCATTGTCAGGCTCCGGGGCTTCGCTTGCAGCGGGTTGCGGTGCCGTTTCACGCTGGCTCAGAATACGCAGTAATTCGCGCAGGGAACCGGTGATATCGGGCTTTTCGGGTTTCAGCTCCATCTTTTGCAGTTCCTGCAACTGGGTCATGAAATCGTTATTGGCGGCGTTATCGAGATCGTAGAATTCGCGAAACAGGCGCAGGCTTTGTTCAATCAGTCGCTGATACTGCCGACCATCGCGCTCGAGTACCGCCCAGCGCGCGAGCTTGAGATTATCTTCGAGCGTTTCACCGACGTCGGCGAAATTGGCCTCGATCTCGGTCGGCTGGGTCGCCTCGTTGCGGACCTTGACTAACGAGTTGATAAACACGTTAAAGCGATCAAACCAGTCCTGTGAGGTTTCGACTTCCTGTGGCTCCGAGGCGACTTCATCCACGCGCAGCGCGAAGCCGGGTTCGAGCACCCTTACCTGGCGGCGCAGCTGTGCCAGGATTAGGGTCATGCCCACCAGGTCGGCACGCTTGCGTGTTTTCAGGTCGGCAATTTCCTCGCTGATCATGACCCGTACCGGCAACAGCCCGGGGTCACCAGTGAGTGCGATTCGGTCGCTCGACGCCTGCAACGTAATCGCGGCACCCTCAAAATCGTCCTGCAGGATCAGTTTGTGCTGCGCGACGCGCATCAGGTATTCGACTTCGGCTAGTTGCCAGTCGTTCTTGTCACGCCCATAGAGCTCATAGAGTTTCTCGGTTGACTCCCGCAGGCCCTGTTGCTCGACCCCGAGTTCGTCGATCTTTCTGCCGAGATTGCCGATATCGCCTTTTAGGGGCGACAGGCTGGAGTCGAGGCGGGCATTGTTCGCCTTGCTTTCCAGCTGTTGTCGCAACTCGCCAATCGTCGCCTGGTAATCACCGGCGACCTGTTGCTGTTGCCACCAGTAGTAACCCGCCGCACCGGCCAGTAATAGAATTAGCAGGAAATTGAATAAGCCGAACCAGGAGCGGCGCGGTTTCGGCGGCGCCGGTTGATCGGACTCCGCTTGCGCTTGGTTTTCGGTCTCGCCGACCCCTTCGCCCTCGACTACCAGCGGGGTTTCGGCCTCGCCGGACTCATCGCTCTCGGCCACAGTCGAGGATTTAGCCTCGCTGGACCCCTCGTCCTCGAGTGCCGGTGAAGTTTCGTCTTCACCGGATACCTCGATCTCGAGCGCTGGCGAGGTTTCGTCTTCGCCGGAGGCCTCGACCTCGAGCTCAACTTCGGAATCGGCTACCTGCATTGAGTCCGGGCTAGCGGCCTTTCCCTCAGGGCCTTTTTTCTTGTCACTCGATGAATCGTCTTTACTCATATCTTATTAGTGTCGAGGTTAGCGCTGATCCGCCCATTCGCATATCGTCTGCTGGATTCCTTCGTCGCTTGCACTTTGCGCGATAACGATGGGTGCATTATGTCCCAGTTTCAGCGCTGATTCACGCATTCTTTCGCTAATCAAAAGCCACGGGATCTGGCGTAATCGTTCAGCGGCTGCAGCATCTACCAGCTCGAACAGATTATGCATACCCTCGTTACTGGTCAATACCGCGAGCGTTGGAAACCCGTCATCAACGAGATGATTGAAGGCAGACAGATCACCGCGGGGCAGCTCGCGCCGGTATACCTCGCAATAGTCGACCTCCGCGCCGCGTGCGGCCAGTTCATCACCGAGCAGGTTGCGGCCCTGCTGACCACGAAAAATCATGATGCGTTTACCCGCGACCAGCTGCAAGGCTTCGGCCTCGAGCAGGGCTTCACTGTTATAGGGTTCACCCGCGACCAGGCAGTGGTCCAGGTTCTCGATCCGCTCGGCGAGTGCTTGCCGGGTCGCTCCACCGATTACGCCAAAGGTGGTACCGGTTGCAAGCCGCGCCATATCGATTAATTGAAACGCACCTTCAACCGCATTGCGACTGACAAATAACAGCACATCGTATAGCCCGATATCCCGGGCCAGTCTTTGCCGCAAGGCGTCGTTTCCGGTCAGCTCGATTTCGATTACCGGAAATGACAGAACCCGGGCGCCATCCCGCTCGAGCAACGCGGTAAGCTCGACCTGCTGGTGCCGAGGCCTGGTATTCAGAATCACCTGGCCCTTAAGAACCGACGGCACGCCTAATCCCGCAGCCTGGCGAGGATACGATCGGCGCCCTGTGCCAGCAGTTGATGCGCCAATTGCACCCCGAGATCGTGGGCTTCCGAGCTGTTGCCGCGGATTTCAGCACGCAGAATCTGACTGCCGTCGGGTTCACCCACGAGGCCCCGCAGGTAAATCTGGTCTCGTTCAAGCACTGCGTAACCCGCAATCGGCACCTGGCAGCCACCGCTCAGGGTTTCATTCAAGGCACGCTCGGCGGCAATCCTGAGCGTGGTTTCGGCATGCGCGAGTGGTTCGATCAATTCGCGCAATTGTTCATCGTCGCTGCGGATTTCGATACCGAGTACACCCTGGCCGATCGCAGGCAGACAATCCTCGGGCGCGATCGCGGCCTTGATGCGTTCGGCAAATCCCAGGCGCTGCAATCCCGCTGCGGCAAGGATTATGGCATCGTACTCACCCGCATCGAGCTTGGCGAGGCGGGTATTGACGTTGCCACGCAACCAGTCGACACGCAAATCAGGGTAGCGTTCGCGGATTTGGGTCTGGCGGCGCAGACTGGAGGTACCAACCAGTGAACCGGGCGGCATCGCGGAGAGATCTTTATGATGGTTCGAGACGAATGCATCACGCGGATCTTCGCGTTCCATGACCAGCGCAAGCTCAAGCCCATCTGGAAAATCTACCGGTACATCCTTGAGTGAATGCACGGCAAGATCGGCACGACCGTCGAGCAAGCCAAGTTCGAGCTCCTTGACGAACAGGCCCTTGCCGCCAACCTTGGCGAGCGGTGCATCGAGCATTTTGTCGCCGCGTGTTTTCATCGTCACCAGCGCAACCTTGATTTGTGGATGCAAGGTCTCGAGACGCGTCGCAACATGCTCGGCCTGCCACAGCGCCAAAGGGCTGCTGCGGGTAGCGATGCGCAGTTCTGCTCTGGGTTTGGCCATGCCGGTTACAGGTTCCTGATGATTTTACGCACGCCCGGCAGGTGGCGGCGGCTGACCTCGAGGGTATCGTCAATATCGCGGAAGGTAACGCGGTGGCCTTCATCTTCGGACTGCATCCCGGCGAGCCGCGACAAGCTTACCAGTGCATTGCGGTGGATGCGATAGAAGCGATCTCCAAATTCGGACTCGAGACCCTTGAGCGCATCTTCGATTAATACCTCGCCCTCGGTATGACGCACGGTGACGTATTTCTGTTCGGCATGAAAATAATAGATGTTTTCGATCGGTACCAGCACCAGGCTGCCGCGCACGCGCGCGCAAATATGCTGGCGCATCTCGAGTTCCGACAGCACGCCATTGCTGCGGCTGGCCTGCGCCCGGGTTGGGCGGATGGTTGCGTCCAGAGCGGTCTGCAGGCGCTCCTGTTTAACCGGCTTGAGCAGGTAATCAACCGCATGGGTTTCGAATGCTTCGAGTGCATGATCAGAAAACGCGGTGACGAAAATAACCGCGGGTGGTTCATCCAGCTTGGCGATATGACGCGCGGCCTCGATGCCGTCCATGCCCGGCATCCGTATATCAAGTAACACGATATCCGGTTCGAGGCTCTGCGCCATTCCGAGCGCTTCCAGTCCGTTAACCGCCTCGCCCACCAGTTCGTGCGAATTGAGTTCGCCCACCATGCGCGACAGACGATCTCGTGCAGGTTTTTCATCGTCTACTATCAGTATCTTCACGCAGCCTCCGCGCTCGGAATATTTAGTTTTACAGTATAGCGCGTCTCTGTTTCAGATAGCTCCATTGCAGCCAAACCACTGAACGCCAGGGTGAGGCGCTCCTGGATATTCTCCAGTGCCATACGATTACCCTGGCGTCTTTCCGCCTGTTGCACCGGTATCAACGGATTGGAGATTAAAATTTCAATATCGGTATCCGATTCATAAATGTCGATCTCAATGGTCCCACCGCCCGGCTGTGGTTCAACTCCATGGTAAATCGCGTTTTCCACCAATGGCTGCAAGGTCAGCGCCGGCAGGTTGAGTTTTGGTTCCGGGGTTGGGACTTTCCAGATCACTTCCAGTCGATCACCGAGGCGCAAGGCCTCGAGGTCGATATAGCTGCGCGTCAACTCCAACTCCTGCTTGAGGGAAATACTGGATTCGGCCGCGAGGCTGGCCCGAAACAGGTCCGACAGGTTCTCAATCGCCTGTTCTGCGAGGTCCGGCTGGTCATGGGTAAGACTGGCGATGGTATTCATACTGTTAAACAGGAAATGGGGTCGTATGCGTGCCTGCAGTGCCTGCAACCGCGCTTGCGCCTGTACCTGCAGGCGCTGCTCAGACTCGTAGTGGAGGTAAAAGTAACGCAGTGCGAGACCGATCAAAATAGCTGCAACCGACAGGTTGCGAATCAGCGTGTAACCAACGTCCCGCGCGGTCGGCCCAAAGCGCAATATTTCGCCGATGCTTAAACTGCCGAAGCTAACCAACAGTGTCATCAACAAGGTTATTGTAAATGCAATGATCGTGGTGCGCAGGTGATCTCCGAGCCAACCCCGGCGCATGAACAGGCACAACACTGCCGCTGTAATCATACCGACCCACAGCATCGCAACCGAGATCAGCGCGATATGAACGAACAGGCTACCCCCGCCAAAGCTGACCAGGGCGAATACGATTGCGATCAGTTCAACCACCAGTAACAGGCGCAAAAACGCTTCCCCATCGCAGAAATTGGGCAGGTAAGTCGTGTTTTCGGAGCCGGGTATACTTTTTTCTGTATTATCTGGCATAAAGAGTTGATTTGTTCGTCGTGCGCTGCAAGCATACAACAATATCCATCGAAATGTGCTGTCGTATTACGCACAGTTTTACCGTAGCCAAACGACCTGATACCAATGAGTAAAAATGATACCCGCATGTGGGGCGGGCGTTTCAATCAACCCACCGACGAGTTCGTGCAGGCGTTTACCGCCTCGGTCGGTTTCGACCGAAGGCTCGCGCATGCCGACATCGAAGGTTCGCGTGCGCATGCAATGATGTTGAAGCACATCGGCGTGCTCAGCTCCGACGAACTCACTGCAATCAAATATGGTCTGCAGCAGATTCGGGATGAAATCGACGCCGGCAAGTTTGCCTGGTCGGTGGCACTCGAAGACGTGCACATGAACATCGAGGCGCGCCTGACTGAACTGGTCGGTGATGCCGGTAAGAAACTGCACACCGGGCGCTCGCGCAACGACCAGGTCGCGACTGACATTCGGCTTTACCTGCGCGAACAGATCGGAGCCTGTATGCACGCAATACGCGGCTTTCAAAACGGGCTGCTCGACCTCGCCGAACGCGAAGCGCAAACGATTATGCCCGGCTTTACCCATTTACAGGTCGCACAACCCGTCAGCTTCGGGCACCACATGCTGGCCTGGTTCGAAATGCTCGATCGCGATCACGGCCGACTTACCGATTGCGCTGCGCGCATGAACCAAATGCCGCTTGGCAGTGCCGCGCTCGCCGGCACCTCGTTTGAACTCGATCGTGAGTACACCGCTGAATTGCTTGGCTTTGACATGCCCAGCCGCAATTCTATCGATGCGGTCAGCGATCGCGATTTCGCCATCGAATTTTGCGCAGCCGCCTCGATCTGCATGATGCACCTGTCACGCATGGCCGAGGAACTCGTGCTTTGGTCAAGTGCACAGTTTAATTTTATCCAGCTGCCGGACCGCTATTGCACGGGTTCTTCGATCATGCCGCAAAAGAAAAACCCGGATGTGCCTGAGCTGGTGCGCGGCAAAGCCGGTCGCGTAAGCGGACACCTGGTGAGCCTGTTGATGCTGATGAAAGCGCAACCGCTGGCGTATAACAGGGATAACCAGGAAGACAAGGAGCCGTTGTTCGATACGCTCGACACGCTGATCGATTCGTTGCACGCCTTCGCAGTCATGGTGCCGGCACTCAGCGTTAACCGCGACAGCACCTATCAAGCCGCACAGCAGGGGTATGCGACGGCGACCGACCTGGCCGACTACCTGGTCAGGAAGAATGTGGCCTTCCGCGACGCCCACGAAGTAGTCGGCAAGGTGGTCGCGTTTGCGATCGAGCAGGGCAAGGACCTGAGCGCGTGCACGCTCGAGGAATTACAGAAATTCGACTCGCGTATCGAGCAGGATGTGTTTGAAGTGTTGACGCTTGAAGGTTCGCTTAATGCACGCAACATCACAGGTGGAACCGCTCCGGAACAGGTGCTGTTCGAGGTCAACGCGGGTCGCGAAAGGCTCAAGGACTAACGTCAGTGGGATACGTCGGACCGCCGCGTGCGCAGGAACGACATCACATCAGTATTTTTTCAAGCCACTCAGCGAGATGGAAGATTTCCTGTTCGGAAACACTGTGCGCCATGCCCTTGTATTCATGCCATTCAACCTCGTAGCCGCCATTTTCAAGGACGGCGCGTGTTTCGTAGGCAAGGGCCACCGGCACCACCGGGTCGGCCGAACCATGCGCCAGCAAAATCGGAATGCCGTCGTTGGTGGCGGACTTTTCCTTTTGCAGTGATTCTGCGAGTGGCAGAAAAGTAGACAGGGCGATAATACCGGCGAGTTTTTTGCCGTGACGCAGACCGGCGTGCAACACGATGGCGCCACCTTGCGAGAAACCCGCAAGCACGATGCGCCCGGGCGCGATGCCACTGGCGATTTCAGTATCCACAAGCTCACTAACCATTTTAGCCGAGGCGCGGATACCTTTTTCATCGGCCTCGGCGCTGATATCCGCGGTGCGAATATCAAACCAGGCGCGCATCACGAAACCCTGGTTGATGGTGACCGGCATCATAGGAGCGTGTGGAAAAATGAAACGAATGTTAAGGCCGGGATCAAGGCGCAGTTCGGGCACGATGGGCTCAAAATCGTGCCCGTCGGCGCCGAGGCCATGCAACCAGATCACGCTAGTATCGGGCGCATGCACGCCGGTTTCTATTACCAGGGGCTTATCAGCCATAACAGGTCTCGTTAATAGCAAAGGCCGGATTATAGCGGTGGATCATCAATCCTTCACGCACTATTCAAATCACTCAGCGGACTGCGCACCCCGCGCGCACCACGCTTCAGCACGTGCGTGTGAATTTCGGTGGTTTTGACATCCTGGTGACCGAGCTGCTCCTGCACGGTGCGAATATCAGCACCGAATTCAAGCAAGTGCGTGGCGAAGGAATGGCGCGGCCAGCATCCACACGCCAGCGAACTGTTCATTCAGGCCGTCCTCCCTGAGATGCAACCTAACTCGCTCCACCTGATTTTTTAATCGGGGCAATAATTCCGGGGCAAGCGTGGTCAAGCGATGCCGGTAACCTTTGCCATTCCAGACCTGGATTTGCAAATGATCGAAGTCGATATCTTTAACGCGCAAACGTGCGACCTCGATACGTCGCAAACCTGAACCATACAGTAACGAAGTTATCAGAAAAGGTACTCCATTTAATTGCGTCCACAACTTCGCCACATCGGTCCGGGACAACACCACCGGTAGTTTTGGTGGTACCTTAGAGCGCCTGTAACTGTGAACATCGCCCAGCGGTGTCTCCAGGAAACGGTTGTATAAAAACGCCAACGCATTCAGCGCAAGCTTCTGAATCGCCGCCGAAACGTTTCGCTCAACCGTCAAAAAAGTCAATAACTGCTCGACCACCCAATTCACCCGGATGTCGCTTACCATGAAAGTGGATGTAGTACTTGATCCAGTACAAATAAGATTCTATGGTACGTGGGCTTTAGTGGGTGATGGATTCAATAAAAGGAGCGGTGGTTTTGCCCTGATTGCGGGAGTTCGTTGCATTGTCGATATCTCGTGAATCTAGGTGATGATGATATTGCTGGAAATCCGGATCACATCATTATGTCTGTCGGAACTCTCGGCAAACCTGAGGTAGTGGAGATGGAGTACCACTACGGTGTCGAAAGTCAGGCCCCATGGGTTCACTTCGATGATAATTTACCGCGTACACGCAGCGACGAAGATCCAGGCCTGATTAACGCATTGTCGTTAGCAAAAAAAAGGGGGCCTAAATATTCAATCATCGGATTGCATCTTGTGGCAAAACAACCAATTTGACATTTGATCACGTGCCACATAACAAGCGCATGCAGTCCGACCTCCAAAGGGCTACGCCTTTTGTCGACGGCTGATGCGGAACGTTGGGTAAAACTAAAGGAGAATATTCGAATGTCTTCAGTGAAATCGAGGAAAGAAATATGGCAGGAGTGGAAAGAGTTATTAAACATAGCTCCGGCGGAACTAGAAGATTGGCTTCAAACAGAAGAGAGCAAGGCGGTGGGGGATTCAACCGATGGTGAATCAACAGGACACAAGTCAGGGCGTAAAATTTTACAAATAAAGCGAACCAAAAAAGAGGATCTGACTGACGATCAATGGACCCACATGGCCAAAGTAGTTGGATACATTAAGAGACATCGTGCGCAAGATGGCCCACGAGATGACGTAGAAAATAGTTCTTGGCGATACTCCTTGATGAACTGGGGGCATGACCCATTAAAAGAAGACTGAATCAGATAAAGTAACAGTTATTTTTCCGAAGAGCGAAGCCATGAGTAAAGCATATCAAACGAACACCAACAATACTTCACGAATTGAAACCTATAGGTCCCGTGAAATTTTATGTTGAGTTTTATGAGTAAAGAGCCCTCTAACAAGCGCATGAAGACTGGCCTCACCAAGTGCTACGCGCTTGCTTCGGCCGCTGATACGAGGCGTTATGCGGCAGGTACAAACGCTGGCTGTACTCGGAAGATTCGATCCTAAAATAGTAGGCCGCGAAATATTACAACGTATCAAAAACAATAATTAGTTCTCCAGAATCAACACCCAAATCAACCGTTCGTTTAACCGTCTGTTTGAAAGTTTTGTCCCTCCAGGCTGTAACGACTAGCTCGTGATTTCCGGGCCCCAAACCGGTAAATTTAAATTCCCCACTGGCATTCGCACTGACTTTGCGTGTCGAACGGGTTCTTACGCCTTTTTCATGTAACGCCCAATTCAGGTAAACCTCAGCACCGTCAAAGGTCTGACCGGATTCATCATAAATACTGCCCCTGAGATTGTACGGGCCGAGATCAATGGTCAGGATTACCGGCATAGCAGTATCAGGGTCAAATTCTAGTCCGGATGCTCTTACTATTTGTGGTCCTTTGATCGTCACCTTGAATTTTCCTCTCGGAAATTCAGATACGGTAAAAGTGCCATTCGCATCAGTTAGGACCCTGGTAGTCGAGTATTCTTTTTCGACGGTCGTCACAGATAGCTCAAGATTGGTGACTGGCCGATCATACGGATCTACAATTCGGCCAATTAGTATGCCAACAGGAATGGGTTCCAGAATAATGTTATGTATTTCCTGATCCGACCTCAATTTAATCTGGGACTTGGTGTAACTATCAAACATTCCCCGTGGAGAAACTTTTAATACATAATCCCAACCCGGCTTGATATCGACAAATTTATAATCGCCAGAATTACCGGTAACTATCGAGTAACGTGCTTTCTGTGAGGGTGAGTACAATATTACTGTTTCACCGGCAATATATTCTCCAAAATCAGTCCCTACCCACCCAGACAAGGAGATGTTATTGGTTGCGGGAGATATATCCTGCAAATTCCCAGTTGTCGCTTGAACTTCAACCGTCGACCGCACTTCTTGATTGCCATTACCAGGAGAAACATTTGGACTACTGACCTGATCTTCAATACCGTTCTCGAACCCAGTAACTTTAGAGGACGACTGATGTTGCAGAGGATACAAATCGACTAAAGGAAGGCTGTAAAGCGCCATCACAATCGCCACCAGACCAATTGACGAAACTAGTAACAGTTTTCGATAGTCCGCCATTGGGACATTGTACCGGAGTATTTTATAATGGCCGCGTATTTTTCAGACCAACACCGTTTTATGGAGCAGGGATCAAGAGCATCAGTGTTCACCCAAATGACTCTCTCAAGTAAAAGGCATCTGCAATGTTAAAATGTGAGTATATGCCGCATAACAAGCGCATGCAGCCGGCTACGCCTTTGGCTTGCCGCTGATGCGGGGCGTTAGCGAGCAAGACAATCCATGACTGGTGAGAAAGGATTAGATAAGTTACTCGCATCCATGTCCCCGGAATTAATGGATGGAGAGTATGTGTTTTGCACATTCCAGAATGCTCAATACGGAGATTATTCGGATTTAGAACCAATAGCTGCAATTAGTGAATTAGAGGGACTCACTTTGATCATCCCAAAATCTAAAGCTGATGAGAAAAGCTTTAGTTATGAGTCAGTCTTTAAAGGCATCACATTAAGTATTCACTCTAGCCTTGATGCAGTGGGGCTGACAGCGGCGTTCTCAAGTAAACTAACTGAGCGTGGAATCAGTGCAAACGTAATTGCAGGTTATTACCATGATCACATATTTGTTCAGCGAGAACTTGCAAAGAGAGCCATTGAGGCACTCAATGAACTTGCTCGCTAATAAGCGCATGCAGTCCGACCAAACCAGTCGCTAGGCGTCTAGTTTGGCCGCTGATGCGAGGCGTTAGGCGATTGGAAAATACCGAGTCGGAATGAATCCAGTTTGGAGAATAAGAGAAGCAATGCCAGGAGACTCCGATGGCCTCAAAAACTGTATGGAGTCAGCCTATGCTACTTATCAGGAACGAATGGGTGGAAAACGACTGCCACCTATGGACGTCGATTACTCGTCAGAAATACAAAACTATCCCACTTGGGTAGTGGAGTCGAACGGAAGTATTCTTGGCGGATTAATCATGGTATTCGAAAAAGATGGAGCCTCAATTGCAAATATAGCTGTTGATCCCAAATGTCAGGGACAAGGAATTGGAAGTGCGCTCATGAGTTTTGCGGAATCAAAAGCAAGGGAAAATAACTTCTCCGAATTACATCTAGCCACCCATGTGTTACTTAGTAAAAATATTTCCTTCTATCAGCATCTTGGCTGGGAGGAAACTGAGAGAGATGAAACCAGAGTTCTTATGAAGAAAGAAATATGAATCGCAAAAGATCAATTCTCCATGAATCGCCTAACAAGCGCATGCTGTCGGACTTGCAAACCGCTGATGCGGAGCGCTATGCGATTATCCAACTTGGCAGCATTGAGAAATGTTGAAATCGAATGGCTAAACTTACACTGAATTCATTTCTTACACTTGATGGCGTTATGCAAGCCCCAGGAGGGCCTAACGAAGATCCAAGCGGAAACTTTCAGCATGGCGGTTGGGTAGTCCCCCATTTTGATCCAGACATGGGAGCAATCATGTTAGATATATTCTCCAGGGCGAGTGCATTTTTATTAGGGCGTGGCACTTATGATATTTTTTCGGCTCACTGGCCAAAGATCACCGACCCCAGCAATATTGTTGCATCAAAACTCAACTCGCTACCCAAGTTTGTTGTATCGAGCACGCAAAGCAGCTTTGCCTGGAATAATACGAATCACGTTGTCGAAGTACCAGGAGATATTGAATCTATCAAAAACCAGTTTGAAGGTGAGCTACAGGTACATGGTAGTTATGTGCTGGCGCAAACACTAATAGAGCATAATTTGATCGACGAGTATCGACTTTTTATTATTCCAGTTGCCCTGGGGACTGGAAAGCGGCTGTTTAATTCTTTCTCGACACCCGTAGGATTTGAGTTGATGGGCGCCAGGAGCATGCGCACAGGAGTTACATACAATGTCTATCGACCAACACAGAATTTTCAAACAGGATCATTCGAAATTGAGTAGACATCGTATAACAAGTGCAAGCAGTCGGACATCCAAAGGCTACGCCTTTTGTTTGCCGCTGATGCGGAGCGTTACAGGACATCTTCAACTTATTCTCGAACATCTAGAATTGTAGAGTGGCCGAGCTAAAGACCAAGAAAACTAGAGCAAGCGTCACGGCGTTTCTGGAATCCGTCGAGAATGAGCAGCGACGTGAAGACGCCTTTGAGCTGTTAGAAATATTCAAACAAACCACAAAAATGGCGCCGGCTTTATGGGGAAATAGTATCGTGGGTTTTGGCGAATATCACTATAAATCCGAGCGAAGTAGCCAAGAGGGAGATTGGCCTCTTACGGGTTTTTCTCCGCGAAAACGTAATATGACGGTTTATATAATGCCGGGCTTCACTAACTACCAGGAATTACTGAGCAAGCTTGGTCAGCATAAAACCAGTGTTTCGTGCATTTACTTCAATAAAATAGAAAACATAGATGTGAAGGTATTGAAACAAATCATACGAAGGTCTGTTGTCGATATGAAAAAATTATACACATGGAAATAGCGAAGCTATTAAATGAAGTGCAATGGTATGCTGCCCCATAACAAGCGGTTGCAGTCAGACTTGCAAACCGCTACGCACTTTGCGAGGTGTTATGCGATTTTCTCAGACCTAACAGATAGATGAAGCATTTGTGCCCACATTGTCATGATGAATGCATGTCTACGATGCAAAAGTTATTCATGGGTTCGGCATCTTCAAGACCATGCAAGAGCTGTGGAAGAGAAGTTACCATTCCGAGGAAGTACTACGTTTTGATGATAGTCGCTTTGGGATTACTTTTTCTCGGTTCAAAGATGGTGAAACTGGAGACGATACAAATTTTGATTATAGGACTAGTAATAGCAATTGTATTTTCGCTGATACAGATTTATATCGTTCCAATTTCAAAGAACAAATCCGCCCAACTAAGATGATCAATATTGTATCGAATTGTGTAACCACGATTAAGCGGAGAAATTATGGACATATATGAAAAGTGGGGATACTCGTTACTATCGATTATTGCGGCAATTTACTTGATTGCTATGTTTGTAGGAATGATAGCGGCCTTTCTGTATGGCCTTCTAGGTCTTCTCCTAATGGCAGGCATTGGGGTTTTACTGGTTAAGGTAGTAAAAGAGCGCAAGCAGCCGGACATGCAAAAGGCTACGTCCTTTATCTGCCGCTGATGTGAGACGTTATGAAAATTTCAAAACTTATAGAGACGGATCATGGAATACGTGGAAGGTTTAGTCGCAGCAGTTCCCACTAAGAAAAAAGAGGAATTCATTAAACACGCCAGAGAAGCTGCCGCTGTCTTTAAGGAGCACGGCGCAATTCGACTCGTTGAATGCTGGGGGGATGATGTACCTACCGGTGAGATTACGTCGTTCCCGATGGCGGTAAAATGCAAGGAAGATGAGACAGTCGTGTTCTCGTGGATAGTTTGGCCATCCCGCGAAACCCGCAACACCGGTATGGAGGGAGTCATGAACGACCCTAGAATGACCAGCGAGTCTAATCCCATGCCTTTTGATGGGACCCGATTAATCCATGGCGGGTTTCAGATAATAGTTGAAGAGTAACGAGAAATTATTTTCATAGCAATCACATGCAGTCAGACTGCCAAACCGCTACGCGTTTTGTCGAGCGTTGATGCGTGGCGTAATGAGTAAAGAGGCAAGTAAATGACAGAACCTGAAATCTGGACATTCTTCTACGGCTCATTCATCAATTTGAATGTCCTGAAAGAGCTTGACTACACCCCACGAAAATATGAGGTTGCAAGACTTTCCGGATTTGATATCACGATCCGTCCGATCGCAAACCTTATTAAGTCTGAGCAGCATACCGTCTATGGCATAGTTGCAACTGGCACCCACTCTGAACTTTCACGTCTTTACGATCACGCAGAGAACGTCTTGGGCGGACGTTATCTGCCCGAAGCTGTGTTGGTTCAGACTATGTCAGGCCATTGGATATCTGCGCTGTGCTACATTTCTCCGAAATTAAGTGGGGAAAGTGCATCAACTGATTATGTTGATCGAATTTTAAAACCAGCTAAAACACACGAGTTCCCAACTTGGTTTATCGAGAGGATAGAATCATTCAAGTCTTGATGCAGTTGTAAAATGCTCATAAGAAGCGCATGCAGTCGGACCTGGCAAAACTGGGCCGCTGATGCCAGGCGTTATGTGTTGAATTGTAATTGAATGACGGAGGGGAAATGAATGAAGGAAAAGGGCACTGCCTTTGTGGTGCAGTAAGTTTCACTGTCAAAAACATGAACTACAGCGTAGACGCATGTCATTGTGGTATGTGCAGGAGATGGGGCGGTGGACCTTTAATGTTTGTCGATTGCAGTACAGATGTTACTTTCGAAGGAATGGAAAACATTACTGTTTATGACTCTTCTGACTGGGCGGAGCGGGCGTTCTGCAAGAAATGCGGCAGCCACCTATTTTATCGACTCAAAGGCAACAATGCTCATCAGATGCTAGTAGGTCAATTTCAAGATCAGAAGAATTTTCATTTTGACTTACAGGTATATATGGATCGAAAACCAGCTTTTTATGATTTCGGGAATAAAACGAGAGAATTAACAGAGGCCGAAGTAATAGAAGAATTTGGCCCCGAACAGAACACATAACAAGGCGCTGCAGACGGACAAAGTGCCCGCTACGCGTTCGCTTTGCCGCTGATGCGAGACGTTAGTCGGCACAACAATATTTACTGAGAGGGAGATGGTCGATAGCGAAACAGGTCAGGTATCAGAAGACGCCGCGATGATTTATGAAGCAGTATATCTTCCTGCATTGTTTCAGGAATGGTGCCCGCGGGTATTGGCTGCTGCCGATGTCAAGCCTGGACAGCAGGTTGTCGATATCGCTTGTGGCACGGGAGCCCTCGCCAAAGCTGTTTCTGAAAACGTAGCCCCAAATGGAAAGACTGTCGGGATTGATATAAATGAAGGGATGCTGGATATTGCCAGATCAAAGTCATGTTCGGTTGAATGGATCAATGCGCCCGCCGAAGCGTTGCCGTTTAATGATGAACATTTCGATTGTGTTGTAAGTCAATTCGGTCTCATGTACTTCGAAAATCAGGAAAGCGCGATACGGGAGATGATGAGAGTACTAAAACCAGGCGGATCACTTGCGGTGGTTGTCTGGAACAGACTTGATAATAACCCTGGCCTCGCTGCCGAAGAGAATTTGTGGCGGCAATTATTTGATGAAGAGGTGGACGAAACTCCTTATAGACTTGGCGACAAAGGAGCTCTCGAAAGTTTGTTCAGGAAATCAGGCGTAGCCAATGTCCAGGTTACCACTCACGAAGGAACTGCCAGCTTTGATTCAATAGAAAGCTGGATTCACACTGGAGCAAAAGGATGGACAGAGGACGATGCGCTTAGTAACGATCAATTACAGCTTTTACTGAAGACTGCGGAAAAAGAACTCTCCAGCTTTAGAACAGCAAATGGCACGGTCGCCTTCCCTACATCAGCACATATAGTTACAGCGAGAAAATAGTGTAGTGAAAATAACAGGGCTGCCTAACAAGTGCATGCAGTCGGACGCGGCAGAGCCGCACCGCTGATGCCAGGCGTTATAGGTTATGAACAATTCTCCTAAAGAAGATACAAAATTAACCGATCGCCTTGCTGTTGGTGCACTAAGTGGTCTCGCAGCATTTTTGACGGGTACATTTATATGGTTTGTCGTTTTCTATTCTCTTTCGATGCTAAATATCGAGTACCAACCCTCTTTTATATATGTGGTCATCTTCAGTATTCTTATGTTTGTATTGGGCTTCGCAACATTGACTAACGTGGTGACGAATATATTAGGCGCAATATGGCACTTCCTGTACCGAAGTGTTCGAATATGGGAGTAAGCGGGCTAAATGAGAATTCCAAATTGGAGATAAGGGAATCTACAGAATCGGATCGCAGCGCAATTGATGCGATACACATGAATGCGTTTGGACAGCCGGAAGGTCAAGAAATCGTGAATCTCGTCAATGACTTGTTAAAAGATGAAACGGCAAAACCTTTGCTTTCACTGGTGGCAGAGAAAGACGGAAAGTTAGTAGGCCATATACTTTTCACAAAGGCACGACTACAACCTGGAAATGAAGAAACCATAATTCGAATTCTCGCACCACTGGCGGTTTCAAGCGAAAATCAAGGGGAAGGTATCGGCGGAGACTTGATTAAGGAAGGTCTGAAACAGTTAGCAGAATCAGGTGTGGACCTGGTTTTCGTACTGGGCCATCCTCACTATTATCCGAGATTCGGGTTCCAGACTGCAGGTCTTTTAGGGTTTGAAGCTCCGCATACAATTCCGTCGGAGCAGGCAGACGCCTGGATGGTTCATGCATTGAAGACAGGGGGTCTTGCTGGTGAAAAAGGGAGGATTCAATGCTCAAAGATATTAGACCAACCCCAATATTGGCGGGAGTAGAGCCCGCTATGCTCGAACCTTGCCACTGATGCGAAACGCCAGGCGACTTCACCTATATACGAGGAGAGGTTTATCGATTGTAGCGATCCTTTTTTTGGCATTCTACGCATGGAATGATCGAGAACCAAAGGATCACAATGGAGCTCCAGGCTCGTCCGGGGACTCTATCCTGGAAGAAGCTTTCGAACAGCGCCAGAGCGATCTTCAGGTACAAGGAAGTGGTGAGATCGTGAAGCTCTTAGCTGACGATAACGACGGTTCCCGCCATCAACGATTTATCCTGCGGTTGACCTCTGGTCGGACATTGCTGGTTGCTCACAACATTGACCTGGCACCCAGGATTGCATCCCTGAATACAGGCGATTTTGTGGAGTTCTACGGAGAGTATGAGTGGAACCAAAAGGGTGGTGTCATTCATTGGACGCACCATGACCCTCAAGGCAGGCATGTATCGGGTTGGTTGAAACACAATGGAAAGATTTACCAGTGAATCCGCTCAAGCGGTCATCTAACCAGGCGATGTAGCAGATTGACCTGCTAATATCTATCTTTAGATCAAAGACCAATTAAAAATTACCGCTTTTTTGGAATTGGTGTGGATGGCAACCCCTTTACAACTGATGATGTTTATCCTACATCTTCCGCTTTATCGAGATGAACTTGTTAACCCCGAACCTGGTCAATGTTGTATTATTGGTTATGCTGGTTGGCTTTCTGATCGGCCTGATTCCAGGCATACGAATATATCGTTATTCACTGATAGACGGCATGACCATTCGAATTTCAAACCCCGTGAGAAGCGTAAAAATGACGAAAAACGGATACCTGGCCGCGATTGCGGTTATCACGAGCCTGCTGCTCAGTACCGTTAGTACCGCAGGCGAGCCCCGGGAAATTACCTGGGACGACCTGGTGCCCGCCGAGGCACAGTTCGATGACGCATTCACCAGGCTAGATGAAGACACGCTCTTCGAACTTAGCATGGTTGCCGGAGTTCGGGATCGACTCGACGCGGGGATGGAAATCGATGAAAAAACACTCGCCGGCCATCATAAACGCACCAGGGAGCTGGTTGACGATGGTGTCGATGTCGATGGGCTGATTGCAATGCGAGACGAAATCGCCCAGCAGCGCATCGCCAAGACCCGCCTCGCCAACGAGGCCCTGGATGGCAAACCGGTTCGGATTCCAGGCTATCTGTTGCCGCTAGAATTCGACGGCGACAAAGTCACCGAATTCCTGTTGGTGCCCTACGTTGGCGCTTGTATCCATACTCCGCCGCCGCCACCCAATCAGATCGTTCACGTCAAGAACGATGAGGCATACACAATCGAAGGCGGACTGTATACGCCGGTGTGGGTTAACGGGCTGATGAAAACCGAACAGAGTCAGTCCAATCTGGAATTTATCGACGGTTCTTCAGATATCCCCAGCGCCTACACGCTCGATGCGGAATCCGTTGAGCCATACGAGTAAACGGCGTCTCCCTGCAATCTTCCTGTTTACACGGGGACAACTTAGTCCTTGATTTGCAACTGTCCATTGCGAGTCGGTTATCGCGGTTCAGGGCAGATTCACGAGGGTACTCTGCTCGTAGCTTGTAGTCCCCCGCAACAAATAGCAAAATATCGCTTTACAAGCTGCATGCAGTCGGACCTGGCCTACGGCCAGGCCGTGGATGTAAACGTTAGCCGTACAAATTGATGTGTAATTGTCCGTGACCTCAAAAAGAAAAGACCAAATTTGCACATTACTCAAAGGCATTGAAACTGGTGATGAGGCATCGGTCGCCGTGGTTAATCCTGACAGGTATATCCAGCATAATCCTCAGACTCACGAAGGAGGAGAAGGCCTGTCGGCACTGTTCAAAAGACTCTCCAAGAGCTCGCCCCGCGTTAATATCGTGCGCATCTTCTCGGATGGCGACTATGTATTTGCCCACACTGAATACGACTTTGACACTTCAAGGGTGGGCTTTGAAATCTTCCGCTTCGAGGGTGACCTGACCGTTGAGCATTGGGACAATATCCAGCCGAGGGAAGGACCCAACCCCTCCGGTCATTCGATGGTTGATGGGCCAACCGAAGTAACCGATCTCGATAGAACCGAACCCAATCGGGAAATCGTGCGCTCCCTTGTCGAAGACGTCCTTATCAATGGCCAACTCGACAAACTGGAACATTACATTGACGACAAATCCTATTGCGAACATAACCCGCGTATCGGAGATGGTCTGTCGGCGCTACGCTCGGCGTTATCTGATCCAATGTCTAACGGCGGCATCACTATAAAATACGACACAATGCATCGTATTCTGGCAGAGGGGAATTTTGTGCTTACTGTCAGTGAAGGTTCTGTAAACGGCGTGAACTCCTCGTTCTTTGACCTTTTCCGGGTTGTCCATGGCAAACTTGTAGAACACTGGGATACGACCGAGGCGGTCCCCCCGCGCAGCGAATGGAAGAACGATAACGGCAAATTCTAAAGCTGAACTGAATCATTGGTATAATCTTCGCAGAAGATTCGAATGAACACAGGAGCATACAAAGATGATCAAGTTTGTTATGTGTATAACACGGCACCCGGACATGTCTCGCGAAGAATTCATGGATTACTGGATGAATAAACATGGCCCATTCTTCATGCAAAACGCTGCTGCCATGAGGGCCAAAAAATATGTGCAATCCCAAACGATAGACACCCCTTTGAACGAAGGGCTGAGGAGTTCGCGGGGAATGCAGCCTGAATATGATGGCGTCGCCGAGGTGTGGTTTGAATCGGAGGAAGAGCTGATGGCAGGAATGAGCTCACCGGAAGGCCAGAAGTTAGGTGCCGCGCTGCTGGAAGATGAGGGAAATTTTATCGATCACTCAAAATCTTCGGCATTCATTGTCAAGGAGCATGAACTATAAGCAGTTAACGAGCGCATGCGGTCGGGTAAAGTGTCCGCTACGGCTTTGAGGGCCTCTGCTGCGAGGCGTTAGGAGTTTGATCAACACGAAGGCGGTATCAAAAGCATGGGGACTGTAACAAATATCACACAGGTCAAATTTTCCGTTGGCGAGCTGGTGCATCATCGCCTTTTTGACTATCGTGGAGTCATTGTAGATGTCGATCGGGATTTCCAGGCAACGGATGAATGGTACGAAGCAGTCGCTAAATCTCGACCTCCGAAAAATAAGCCCTGGTACCATGTATTAGTCCATGGCAGCGATCACTCTACGTATGTTGCTGAACAGAATTTAGAGCCAGATGATATTCTGGAACCTGTCAATCACCCCATGGTGGAACACTTCTTTACCGAGTTTAATGACGGGAGGTATGTGCGTGTCGACCGGGACAACTAGCCAGGAATCTCCTGGCAAGTGCTTGCAGGCTGACAAAGTGCCTGCTATTCGCCCACTTTGTTGCTGAAGGGAAGCGTTAGAGAGCACTGTGAGCTGTCTGGTACTTGATGCAATGGGCGTGATATTTAGTTCGGCTGATGATGTTGCTGAATTACTTATCCCTTTTGTCGCCGACAAGTCCGGGAGTCTTGATGAGCAGGTCATTCAGTCAGCATACTTAGCGGCAAGTCTCGGGAATATCAGCCCCGATGAATTTTGGGACCAGGTTAATGTTGTAGCAGAACTGGAAGACGCCTATCTTTCTCGCCACTCCTTAACCGCCGGCATCCTGGAACTCCTGTCACATGCCAGGGCCAATGGCATATCAGTCTGGTGTTTATCGAATGATGTTGGTCGATGGTCTAACAAACTTCGAAATAATCTTGGAATCGAAGAGTATTTAGAAGGATCAACTATCAGTGGTGATGTAGGTGTGCGAAAGCCTGACAAAGAGATCTATGAAATTATGATTCAATCCTGTGGCTACAAGATTGAGGATATATTGTTTGTTGATGATCGAGAAAAAAATGTGTCAGCAGCTAGAGAATTAGGAATCGATACGGTCCTGTTCAGACCGGAGAAAGAGTTTACCGATGTAAAAAACTGGATATCACGACGTGCGCCCTAACCGGCGGTCACAGTCGAATAATCCACTAGCTGCGCGAGTAGCTTGCCGCCGAACCGGGCGTCCGTCGTGATTTCTTACCGCCGGGGAGTTGCGAAAAATCGCCGGGCAAACTAAAAAAATCACCTTACATGTGCATGCAGTCGAGCCCAGCAGAGCTGCATTACTGATGCGTAGCGTTGGAAGCACCTGGCTTGGTAGGGGAGACTAGATGTTAAAGAAAACATTCAAACAGCTCGAACAGTCGGGCTGGCGAGATAAAGCAGCCGCTTATGATGATATCTTCGCCCTGATTACCCGGCAGGCAATTAGTCCACTACTCGACAGCTTTGGCGATTTAACAGGAAAGCGCCTTTTGGATGTGGCCTGTGGAACTGGCCATTTAGCTGCTGAGGCCACGCAGAGAGGTGCCCATGCCGAAGGCACTGATTTTGCAGATACAATGCTTGCGAAGGCTTCCGCCAATTATCCTGGTATTGCGTTTTATGAGGGTGATGCCGAAAACCTTTTTTACGAAAATACACTCTTTGATGTCATCGCATGCAATTTCGGCCTTTTACACTTTGAAAACGCGGACGCAGCTATCTCGGAAATGCATCGCGTACTACGAAGTGGAGGGCAATTTGCATTTACCGCCTGGTGTAGTCCTGATCAAGGCTGCGATTTCATGCGACTAGTGTGGTCAGCAGTTCAGGCTCACGGTAATCCTGATGTGGATCTTCCGCCTGCGCCACCGATGTTTCGTTTTGCAGACTCTGCAGAATGTAAAAGCGCCGTACAAGCGGCCGGTTTCTCAGATCCAGATGTTTCGAGATTGGAGCTGGTCTGGACTGCGAATCATGCTGATGAAATCATCGAACTTATTTACAAAAGTGTCGTTCGTGCACCCATGGTGCTGGAAGCACAGACACCCGAGGCTCGTGAACGCATTCACGAGGCGATTATTACAGGAGCGGAAGAATTCCGCTCGGGAAGTAAGATCGAGATGGCCTTTCCAGCCATGATGACCATTGCAACCAAGCCGAGGTGAAGGTGTATTTTGGGCTGACCTCTAACACAGTGCTACAGTCGGGCCAGCCTGCGGTTGGCCACTGAACACAGCATTTTGTACAGGAAAGAATCATGGAACACGTATTCTGGTTGAGAAAAGGAAAAATCGCTGGTCGCTCGGGACCAAATACCGTCATGTGGGATCTAAGCCAAATTAAGGCTAATGGAATTACTGCAATTCTTTCGGTAAATAATGGGGACGCAGTTCATGAAACGATGCTTTCAAACCTGGGTATAACCTATTCAAGCATACCGATGTCTTCGAATGCGCCGGCCAGGGAAGGAGATAAAGGACATTGTTTACAAAACCTGCCAAAAGCGATGGACTTTATCCGCAGAAACATTATGAATGGCCCGGTATTGATTCATTGCCGTTCCGGAAAGGACAGAACAGGTATGGTTATGGCTGCCTACTTAATCGAGTTTGAAGGATACGACGTGGGCAAATCCATGAAAGAAGTGATGGCAGTTCGGCCGATCGCATTTAGCGCGGAAGGCTGGAAGGAATTTGGCCTGGATGTCCTCAACGACTATAAAGCACTGACCCAGGGGAGTAGCAATGAACATTGACCGGGGATGTCAGATATAAATATCCGCATCGTAAACGAACAAGACCTGGATCGATGTTACGAAATTGAATCTGTTTCGTACTCGGGTGATGAGGCCGCAACCAAGGATAAGATTTTAAAGCGAATTAAGACCTACCCGGAAGGTTTCATTGTTTTAGAAAATAATCGGGAGGTTATTGGTTTTATTAACTCCGGAGCCACTCAAAAGGTTGAACTATCGGACGAAGCGTTTAAAGAGCTAGTCGGCCACGATCCTGAAGGTCAACATATAGTCATTCTTTCAGTTGTTGTTCATCCGGATTTCCAGGGAAAGGGCATGGCCGGTAAACTTATAAATAGCTTCATAGACAAGATGAGAGCGCTTGGCAAAACTGACATCTTCCTGATCTGTCAACCAGAGCTAATCGGCATGTATGCAAAATACGGTTTTGTTAACCTGGGAAAGTCGGATTCGGACCACGGCGGAATGAGCTGGAATGAAATGTCATTGTGTTTACAGGACAAATAGCAAGCACATGCAGTCAGATTAAACTAAGGTTGACCGTCTGATGTGAGCGTTATTTAGCAATTGGAGATACGAGTGGACAAGGCAATAGTAGGGGTTTTGGCAGTATTCGGTATCTTGCACCTGTTGCTGATAGTCGTGCCAATCAGCTCTACTCTGCGAGCATCTATTTCCGTTAAAAGTAAAATATTTTGGTGTGCATTCCTCGTGCTCCTTCCATTTATTGGGGTGGCATATTTCCATTTTCGATTCAGGTCAAGCCTGTTTATGGGAAAACCTTATCAACCGAGTCCGCATGACTTAGGAGTGAGAAACCCGCCTGATTCACGAAAGGATAGAGATTGATCTGGACGGCATATAACAAGTGCATCCCGTCGGACAATGTGCCTACTGAGTGCGCATTTTACCGCTGATGCGAAACGTTAGACAGTTAGTAAAATGTTTGCAAAATTAAGTTACCAATCTTTTGTTGTGGTTATTACAGCCTTCTTGATGAACCTGCTGGCTGCATCAATCACGAATGCTACAAACGAAACTAAACCATCACTCTTAGACTGCACCCGGGAGAACCCAGGCTCGCCCCTGCATGAATTTCGAATGATTGCCGACTTGAACGCCGATGGCGAACCTGATTACCTTTTAGCCAGGCCACCGTGCGGAAA
This sequence comes from uncultured Gammaproteobacteria bacterium, assembly GCA_947259485.1. Lineage (GTDB taxonomy): Bacteria > Pseudomonadota > Gammaproteobacteria. The sequence goes on from CAMYLU010000001.1 coordinate 87,879, forward strand.
CGCAGGCTGCCATTTCGCAGTATTTCTTTCTGTGGATGGAAAGTATCGCCAGACCGACTTTGTATTCTTTCACCCAAAGGCTGTTCGGCTTCAGACTGCGGAGAAGGAACCCGCGATACTCCAAACTTACTCACGCAAGAATTCAACTGAAGGAATACTGGTCACTTACCAGATCTCGAATGCAGGCGTTATAGAAAAAGCCACCGAGCCAATGAAACCTGCGGGCAGGGATCGTGACAGATACGACGAACTTTTTAAATCTGGAAATTCCCCATTGGTCGAACGAGGAACTTGCCAGGGTCCGACCATTGCATGGGAACCATACTAGACCAACCAAACCATGTCAGCTCAAGCTGCCAGACATGGACTTGCAGCAAACCTGCATTAACTCAAAATCAATAAATACTGTAACTATTTTAGCGGAGACATAACATGATTCAGTCAACTACTCCCAGTATTCAGGGAAAGAACATCCTAAGCTACCACGGCGTAGTAACGGGAGAAGCTATTCTAGGCGCAAATATTTTCAAGGATTTTTTTGCGAGTATTCGCGACATTGTCGGTGGGCGATCAGCAGCCTACGAGCGGGAGCTAAACAAGGCAAGGACCATAGCGTTCGAAGAAATGTCGCAGCAGGCTGCTGAATTAGGGGCGAATGCAATTGTTGGAATAGACATTGATTATGAAACTGTCGGTGCCAAAGGTGGCATGCTGATGGTAAGCGTAAGTGGTACAGCAGTGACCCTTAGCTAATCCCGTAATGTTTCGTTTAACAAGCACATGCCACAGCACCCGACTAGAGCAGGCTGGGATATGAGCGGTAGAGGGTTATGAAGCACCCTATTGTTGGATATCACAAGGATGAAGAGAACCACTGGGTTGCGGAGTTAGCATGTGGTCACAACCAACATGTCCGAAACAGCCCACCGCTGATTAGTAGACCCTGGGTTGAATCAGAGTCGGGCCGGGAATCCATGTTAGGTTATAAACTGGATTGTAAGAAATGTGATGCGGATTTACCCGTAAACAACAAATAGAAAAGGAGATTTGTAGATGACTCAATACCTTATTGTTTATCTAGGTGGCGATCAGCCATCCAGCCCCGAGGAGGGCAAGCAACATTTTTCGAAGTATATGGCATGGTTGTCCTCGTTGGGCGACTCGGCGGTTAGTCCCGCCAATCCGCTTAAGAATACGAGCACAGTAAACACCGATGGTACTGTTACCGCCGGGGGCGCAACAACAATGTCCGGTTACACTATAATTAAGGCTGATTCTATGGAGGCGGCACTGACGATTGCAAAGGCTTGCCCCTTTCTGGATATTGGCGGTTCACTTGAGGTATCCGAGCTGGTTGAGATGCAAGTGTAAAATTAAATACGATAACCGCATTAACCTGGGCCCCGGAAGGCACCACTTACGCTCTGTGTATTTGGTGTCCGGTGATGCGAATCTTCAGGATATAAACTTCGTGGGAAAGAAGCTGATCACAGGGCGAAACCCCAGCACCAAAGAGTTGCTCGAAGCTGAGCGGGTATTGAGCCTTGACCCACAGCAGAGAAAAACTCACCCGTCAGCTATTGCGGCAGATGTGAGTAAACTCGACCATATTAATACCTACGGATCATTGCCCGAATACTATGTAGACCAGCCATTCACCTGTCGGCAATGTGGCAAACCTGAAATATGGAAAGCCAGGGATCAAAAATGGTATTACGAAGAAGCAAAGGGCCATATTGATGCAACGGCTGTTGAATGCCATGCATGTCGAAGTCGAAACAAGGAGAGGCATCAATTGAAATGAATTGCTGCCCGACCGGGGGTATAGCGTTTTGATCGCTTTACCTACCATTCTGCTCATTTCCGCGACAATAATGTTCCTTGTCGCAGAGCGCGTTTTTCCTGGAAGACCATTACCCCATTCGGCAGGATGGTATTTACGTTGCCTGTCAATAAACCTCGTACAACTTGCCATTACTCTCTTGTTGGGTGGATTATGGCTGGAGTGGCTTGGAGGAGATTCATTTTTTAACCTGGCCCAACTCGCATCTCCCTGGATCGAGGGTTTTATTGGCTGGTTTATAGGAACATTTGTATTTTATTGGTGGCATCGGCTCAGGCATCAAAACAGGTTCTGGCAAGTTTTTCACCAGATTCACCATTCCGCCTCACGTATCGAAGTTCTTACCTCGTTTTACAAGCACCCGGTCGAGATTTTCGTAAATTCATCGCTTGCCGCAGTCATACTTTTTCCGTTACTCGGTGTCTCGTTAATGGCGAGTTTTTGGTATAACTTTTTTGCGGCAACGGGCGAGTATTTCTACCATGCCAATTTAAAGTCGCCGAACTGGATAAGATATTTTATCCAAACGCCGGAACTACATTCTGTGCATCATCAATATGATGTGCATAAATATAATTTCAGTGACATACCGATTTGGGATCGTATATTCGGTACTTACAAGGACTCCATATCATTTACCGAAAGATGTGGATTTCCAGATGGCGCGGAACAGAGAATAGGCGAAATGTTACTATTCAAAGATGTCTATGAGAACGAAAATACCTGACAGGCATATTTAGAAAAGAGCGTCACCAAAACCGGTATACGCGACGGTAATATCTATCCTGTCACTTATTCTGGCGTTCGGTTATGTCTGGAGCATGTGACGGAACAATAGCCCAGGTTAAGTAATACTGAAAAATGAACATACTTAAATATACCGCGTTCCTGTTTTTAGGTTTTTCGTTTGCAGGCTTTTTGTACGTAGCCTGGCTTTTAATCGTGGTTCCAACATCCAGTTTCGATACACAGGGGCCGGGCCTGGCGGGCGCAATCGTTGTGTTCGCCGCTCAAATATTCGGATTCGTCGGTATATTTTTGTTCACAGTGTGGATTGCAATAAAATACAGGCAGGCGCCAGCAACGAGGGACAGTGATGAAGAAACTGAAAAATGAAAAAGAGATGCTCAAAAAAGCAATTATCGAGGGTGTTAAGTACGGAGAAAAAAGAGGTGTGGTCGAGTTTGAACCCACCGATTCGGCAAACGAAAAAATTGAGTACATATATCGGCTACTGGTGCACGATAAAGTGATCCAGCCTATTCCACAGGATCAGATTTCACAAAAATCAATGATGCATAAACTGGCAATATGGGCCTCAAGACTAGATTAGGTTTTGGCGCCAGGTAAAAAGCCGCATGAAAAATTTTGTCATCAGAACATTTCGCTCCAACGACGAACCGGATGTCATCGATCTATGGCATCAGTGCGGCTTAATCGTCCCCTGGAACAATCCCAAAACTGATATTCAGCGAAAACTTTCAACTTCTCCCGACCTGTTTTATATCGGATTACTCGATGACGAACTGATCGCAAGCTGCATGGCGGGATATGATGGCCATCGCGGCTGGATTTATTTCCTCGCAGTGAAAGACGCCTGTCAACGCAAAGGTTTTGCCTCAATGCTCGTTGATCACGCCGAATCAGAATTGATTACGTTGGGCTGTCCAAAGGTAGAACTAATGGTCAGAAAGACTAACCAGAATGTCGTTTCGTTTTACCAGAGTGCCGGCTATGACATTGACCCGGTCATGGTACTGAGCAAGCGGTTGATAGAAGATGAACCGCATGACTACTAACCACGATGAGGTAATCAGGTCGGTACAAAACTGGGTTGATTCTTTTGTCGTGGAATTGAATCTATGTCCGTTTGCCAGGAGCGTGCTGGCAGATAGCCGGGTACGTTTCACTGTGACCGCTGCAGCGACTGAAGAACAGTTACTAACCGCGTTGCAAGTTGAACTGGAACTGCTAAATCGCGACCCATCGATCGAAACCACGCTGCTGATTCACCCCGGGGTATTACACGACTTTTACGACTACAACCAGTTCCTGGATAGCGCCGATCAATTACTGCTGCAACTGAAACTGGAGGGAATCTACCAGGTCGCGAGCTTCCACCCGGATTACCAGTTTGGCGGCACCGCCCCGGATGATGTTGAAAATTATACCAACCGGTCACCCTATCCTGTTTTGCAACTGCTTCGGGAAGCCGGCGTCGAACGAGCCCTTGCCGGATTTCCCGATGCAGATCAAATCCCGGCGCGTAACATTGCGTTGATGAATAGCCTGGGCAAGGAAAAGTTAGACGTTTTGACACAAGTATGTTCTAGCGGTGAAGAGTCAAAATGATTGATAATAAGCGCCGGATAATCGGACGGTAAGTACAGCCGATTATTCATCATCCTCGAAAACGAAGAGATACTGGAGAAAGAAATGGCAAACGAAGGCTATCATGAGCCCATTAGCGAACTAACCGATGAAACCAGGGATATGCACAGAGCGATAACCTCGCTGATGGAAGAGCTGGAAGCAGTTGACTGGTATAACCAACGTGTCGATGCCTGTAAGAACAACGAACTTAAGGCAATCCTTGCGCACAACCGCGACGAGGAAAAGGAACATGCAGCAATGGTGCTTGAATGGATACGCCGCCAGGACCCGACATTCGATAAAGAGCTTAAAGACTACCTCTTCACCGAGGATGAGATTGCCCACGGATAAAATCCGGCCGCCAAAAGATTACGGGCAACGGCAGGACGAATCATGTTTTCCATAGAGTCGTGCGAGCTTCCAGGAGAAGCGCTGCTGACCAGCTACTCTAGTAGTGGGGCCTACACGGATTGTTATCGCACCGAAGTCCCCGGGATCGTCACGCATACACAGTATGTCGGCGCCTTCTATACCACTTCACTCTTCAAGTTAGAACGCGTGATACTGGCCTGGTTTGTATCAAAACCCTCAACTGACCACGAGGCGGAACAATTGGCAGCAGGTTCGACCAACCAGTTTGCTGCCTGGCAAGTGGAAAGCAGGGCCGAAAACCAGTTGTTACTGTCCGATTTCCGCGGCCGCACCAGGTCTTGGCTGATGGTGCTTCCAGCTGGCGAAGACAACAAACCAAGGACGCATCTGTATTTCGGCTCCGCGGTCACGACGGTACCAGATCAAAAAACAGGCAAGATGACGCTAGGCAACGGATTTCGCGTCCTGCTCGGTTTTCATAAAATTTACTCGCGGCTACTCTTATACTCGGCCAGGTTACGCCTCAAGACGCAATCGGGCGGAAAGGGCTAAAGCATGCGCATCGTGTCCTGGAATATCCGTGCCGGCAGCGGTAAACGCGCAACCGGGGTACTGGCGCAATTGCTTGCATGGCAGCCTGAAATTATCGGACTAAGCGAATTTCGGGGTACCAGTGCAAGCCAGTGGCTGGCATCCGAACTGGAGGTAGCCGGATATTGCTACCAGCTGAGCAGTATAAATTCGAAACTGCCCGCCAAAAACGCACTCCTGTTGGCCAGCCGTTACCCCCTGCAGGCAATCGAGGAAACGGGAATGCCAGGTATCCGCGAACGCTGGCTGATGGCCGCTGTTGATACCCAGCCCACTTTGACGCTCGGCTTGATGCATATCCCGAACTACACTGCGCCCGGCTTGAAATATCCATTCCTGGAATCGCTTCTGAAGATGGTTAAAAAATGGAACCGTGGGCCGGGGCTCATAATGGGAGACACTAACTGCGGTAAACGCGGACTTGACGAGGAAAAGCCACAGGGCCCCAGGTTTCAGCGCGAACATGACTGGATCGTCGGCATGGAGCAGCGTGGCTTTGCAGATGTTTTTCGCCACCTTCACGGGGATCGTCGCGAGTACACCTGGTATTCGCACCGCAATAACGGATTTCGGCTAGACCACGCTTTTTGCAGTCCGCAGCTGGTGCCGGCGATTACCGGTCTTCAGCACGCCTGGGGCCGTGATCCCGAACAACCCAACCGCCGCGCTGCCCTGAGCGATCATGCGGCCGTTATTATCGAACTCGCTACCGATATAATATAGCTACTTCAGTCCTGTTGGCATTTCATATGACAATGCGTAATCATCCGCGAACCGAACGCCTGCCCAGATCAGGCAATGCCAGGAGTTAAACTACCATGTTGGAACTTCGCCCCAATTGTGAATTCTGCGACAAGGACTTACCCCCTGATTCGACTGAGGCCTGCATTTGTACCTATGAATGTACCTTCTGTTCCGACTGTGTCGAAAGCCTACTCCAAAACGTATGCCCCAACTGCGGTGGCGGTTTTGTCAAGCGACCGGTAAGGCCCGCTACCGAGCGTCGCACCGGTACGGGCCTGGCTCATCACCCGGCTTCAACCAAACGGGTGCACACAAAATATAGTCGCGACGAAGTCAGCGAATTTGTGCGCACACTAAAAGACATCATACCGGAGCAGCGATGATGCCAGGGCGTAACCCGGACAAAACCGCGCTATTGATAATCGACGTACAAAAGGGCCTGGACGAACCATCGCTGGGACAGCGCAATAATCCAGGCGCTGAAGCCAACATGGCCTCAATACTCGCCGCGTGGCGTGAGCAGCAGGGCACGGTTATTCATATTCGCCATTGTTCGCTAGACCCGGAATCTCCGTTGCGCCCAGAACTGCCGGGAAACGCATTCAAAGCAGAGGTCCAGCCCCTGCCCGGCGAGAAGGAATTTACCAAGGCGGTTAATAGCGCCTTTATCGGAACCGGTCTGGAGCAGTATCTACGGAAATCGGGTATTTCGAGACTGGTTATTATGGGGCTCACTACCGATCACTGCGTCTCGGCATCAACCCGCATGGCTTCCGATCTCGGCTTTGATGTGACCCTGGTTAGTGATGCGACCGCGGCATTTGAACGCGTTGGCTACGACGGTGTTCATTATTCCGGCGAGGAAATCCACCGGGTTAACCTGGTAAGCCTTGACCGCGAATTCTGCGTGCTTCGATCAACCGCAGAAGTGTTGGGCGAAATTCAAGCGTAATTAACCTGGAGAACAACTGTGAATAAAACCGGCGGTTGCCAATGCGGCAGCATTAAATATGAATTAACCGGCGCACCGAAAATGCTCTATATCTGCCATTGCAAGGACTGCCAGAAACAGTCGTCGAGTGCATTTGGCATGTCGTTGAGGATGGATCCCGATGACATCGCTTTCATACAGGGCGAGGATCGCTTGAAAACCTGGGATACCCGCGGTGAAAACGGTGCAATCAAGCGCTGCGCCTTTTGCCCTGATTGTGGCACCCGAATCATTCACGGTTCCGACAGTCCAGATGAGGTGGTCAGCATCAAGGCCGGTTCGCTGGACGATACCAGCTGGCTGGATCCGGTGGCGCATATCTGGTTGCAAAGCGCACAACCCTGGATAGCCATCGATCACGATCACTACCGCTGTTTCGAGCGGGAACCCGAAGACGAAAATGCGTTGAGAAAACGATGGCAATCACAAAATCCTGTGAACTGACATTGTAACCAGGAGCCATTGCCATCGTGACAAGAGCAGCTAAAGCAATTTGTACCTACGCAGGGTATCATCGACAGTAAATTACTGGCTTACTGAACTCCGCCATGTCCACTATCAAACTACTCGGACTTAGAATCAGCGTTTACACCCGCATCGCGCGAATGGCGCTCGAGGAAAAAAGTGTCGATTACGAGCTTGAGGAAGTAGATATATTTGCCGATACGGGACCTCCCGAAGAATACCTTGCGCACAATCCGTTCGGTACTATTCCATGCCTGATGCATGGTGAATTCTACCTGTACGAAACCGGTGCGATTACCCGCTATATCGACGAAACCTTTCCCGGTGTGGCATTGCAGCCGTCGGTTTCGTCACGACGCGCGCGCATGAATCAAATCATTAGCATTCTTGATGCCTATACCTATCGGCCGATGGTTTGGGATGTTTACGTGCAACGTATTGTCGTGCCCAGTGGCGGTGGCAGACCGGATGAAAGCCTGGTAGCAGCGGCCTTGCCAAACTTGAAAAATGTCCTCCAGCAGCTTGAACTCCTGCAGGATGAATACGAGTTCCTGACGGGCGATTCAGTATCGCTAGCAGACCTGCATGCCTATCCGATGCTTCGCTACTTCATGGAAACCCCGGAGGGTTCGACAATGCTGAAATCGTATCCCGGACTGGAACATTGGATGCAACAAATGCAGGCAAGACCCAGCGCACGCGCGACGAGTTTTCATACCACGACAGAGACCGAAAACGGCTTTTAACAGAGGACGTCGGGAAAAGACCGGTGCTTGTTACCCACGAGAATGAATCCACTTACCAGGTCAGTAACAACAGTTACGTGATTCCGGTGCTATTTTTGTGCATCCCGCCGCTAATGCTGATCGAACTTGGCCCCGGAGTACTTGATGGCAGCATTAAAACCGGTGAACTGGTTGGCCTGTTTATCGGCATCCTGTTGCCGCTAGTCGGGGCCTATTATTACATTGAGTTCGCGAGCTTCACCTTTTCCAGAACTGAAGGTGTCTTTCACTGGCGCTGGCGCAACCTGTTCAATAAAAAGACAGGGAAAGTGCCATTCAGCCGTATCGCCAAGGTCAGGCGTGATGCTATCGAATCCGGCGATTCGGGTGGTCTGAAATATTCTCACCGGCTCGTCGTGATCCTCGACGATAATACGATCATACCCCTGACGCGGGGTTACTCGGGTTTGCACAGCAAGAAACTGGATCATATAGTTGATCAAATTCGTGATTACATCGGGCATAGTAGCGCAATGAACTGATGGCTCTGATAGATGCCAGGCAAAACATGACTTACTACATTGTTAAAATTGTTATCTCGGCAATACTGATTGTCGCAATCTCGGAAATATCCAAGCGCAGTTCGTTGCTTGGCGCCCTGTTGGCATCCATACCGCTGGTGTCGGTGTTGGCGATGATCTGGCTTTATATCGATACCAAAGATGTCGACCGGGTGGGCGCGCTTGCTTCCAGCATTTTCTGGCTGGTATTACCGTCGCTAGCCCTTTTCATCGCGTTGCCACTGCTATTGAAACAGGGATACAATTTTTATTTCAGCATGGGGGCATCGATTACGATAACCATCGGTTGCTACTGGCTAATGGTCACAGTACTCGACCAGGCAGGTATTGAGCTCTGACTGAAGTCGGGTCATGACAATGATCACCTTGTTAAGGCTGAGAATCTGATGGAGACGAAACAGTTATACCTGATTGCAGCCGATGCCACTCTTTTCATCCATGCGTCATTTGTCGGCTTTGTTGTTTTCGGATTAATCCTGGTCTTTGTCGGCAAGCTGTCCTCCTGGTCCTGGGTACGCAATCGACGCTTTCGCATCGCACATCTTGCGGCGATCGGTATCGTCGTGCTGCAATCCTGGTTCAGCGTTATCTGTCCTCTTACGCTGTGGGAAATGGAACTGCGGAACAGGGCCGGTGATGTAACCTACCCGGGATCGTTCGTTGCGCACTGGCTGGAGACGCTGCTTTATTACCGTGCGCCGGAATGGGTGTTTATTTTACTGTATACCCTGTTCGGGGCGCTGGTGGTCGGCAGCTGGTTCTGGGTTCGCCCCAGGAGCTGATCTGTTCGCCTGTTTCAGCCTGGTGTTTAACCTGCAGCTCTGTTCGGCGGAAATTGCGCCACCAGAAACAGGGCTCTACCCCATTAAACCGGGGTAGAACTTTCGTGCAATCTCAGGATAACTGCGCACCCAGCGTTGCCAGTATTTCTCGCCAAATACTGCGGGTTGTGTCCGGCTCTCCATGCCACCTATACCGGCAGCCATCTCCGAGCGTGACGCCATTAATCCCTCGTTACGATGACGTCTACTTGCATTGACGCGGTCGATGTAATCGGCCGCTAGCGGCAATGGTTCAAGCACCGTATTCAGGTCTGGGCTGTAAAAAAAAGCCGACGAGTAACGCTCTCGTCCTGTTTTATTGGCAACACGGTGCGGGGTCGCGATGAAGTAGTTATGCGTTACCAGTTGCAGCAGCTCGCCGGTGTTAACCACCAGGCTACCGGCAACGGGATCGACCGGGTACCAGGTGTCATCGTTGGCCTGCGCTTCAAGGCCGGTATTTTCATCCTGCAGCAGCAGCGTGAGGAATCCAGAATCCTTATGCACGCCAACACCCTGCCCGCCAGCCCTGGTTTGCGGGTAGCGAATCAATTTCAGATAGGGTGAAGGATTTTCCCCAAACACCTGTTCGATGTGAAGTTCGTCAAGGTCAAGGGCAAGCGACATCATGCGTAGAATTTGCCGTGAAAGCCCAGAAAGGCGTGAAAAATAATCATCGACTACTTCCCTGAAACCCGGGATAGTCGCCTCGGGTGGCCACAGGTTGGGTCCCACCAACGCCATGTAGTAGGGATCCGGTTCGGGAAGTGGATTGCGATCGACACCGATATCAATCTGCTCGCGGTAGTCGACCTGGTTGTTGGTCAGTTCCGAACCCAGTTTTTCCCAGCCGCGAAACTGCGGGGAGCCGCTCTTATCAATCGCTTCCTTGAGTTCCTCCGGCAGGGCAAAAAAATTCTTAAGCATCGCCAGGTAAGCCTCGCTGACCGACCCCGGGATACCATGATTGATGACGTAGAAAAAACCGATTTCATGACATACCTGGCGAAGTTGCCGGCACAATTCGAGCCGCTGTTGCCTGTCTCCCGTAAACCAGGGTTCCAGATCGATTACCGGGAGCTGGTGGGTCATGAAATTCGAACAGACAAGATCGTCGTCTCTATGAGAGGATAAGCATCAATTATAAACCAAATCAACGCTGTCCATGATTAGCTACCTGGCTGATATTGTTGTCGCGCTGGTCGCGATATCGCATCTCGGTTTCCTGCTGCTGGAAATGTTCCTGTGGGAAAAACCGCTCGGATTGCGCGTGTTCAGACAAACCGCCGAGCGCGCCGCGATAACCCGGGTGCTGGCGGCAAACCAGGGGCTTTATAACGGCTTCCTTGCGGCCGGGCTGTTGTGGGGCCTGATTCTTGGTGCCGAGGGTGGCGCAATCAAGATTTTCTTTCTTGCCTGCGTGATCATTGCCGGGGTCTTCGGTGCGGCCACCGTAAGCCGTCGAATCCTGTGGATCCAGGCCGCGCCCGCGGCTCTCGGCCTGACCCTGGTGCTTGCTGCTAATTAAAGGTTCAAAGGAAAAGCCAGGTTACAGCTGCAGTCAAATCATTGCCGTGTGCCGCATTGAAGGTGTGGCCAAATACATCCCAGGCGCGGGAAATTGCTGCTGAACAGGCGTAAACTTCAGATTATGAGCACGATGCGGGCATTTGTTATCAGCGAGCCGGGTGGTCCGGAAAAACTCGAGTTGAAAGAGATAGAGCGACCGGCAGTGAAGCCGGGATGGATCCTGATTCGTAACCGTGCCTTTGGCTTGAATCGTTCAGAATGGTTTACTCGACGGGGCGATTCTCCCTCGGTGACGTTTCCTCGCGTACTTGGAATTGAATGCGTAGGAGAAGTCGTTTCGGCAGCAGATGACGAGTTGACGGCCGGCCAGGCGGTTGCCGCAATGATGGGCGGGATGGGGCGAGACTTTAACGGCTCCTACGCCGAATTTGTTCTGGTACCGCGTGATATTGTTTTTCCGATACAGTCTAAACTGGCCTGGCCGGTACTGGCTGCACTGCCGGAGATGCTGCAAACCGTTCATGGTTCGCTTTACACCGCGCTTGAAATCGGCAGCGCTCAAAACATCCTGATTCGGGGCGCGACCTCCTCGATCGGTTTTGCCAGCATTGCCGTCGCCAAAGCAGCCGGACTGGAGATCACCGCGACCACGCGTGACCTGGTCAAGGCGGACGAGCTTAGGGCTGCCGGTGCGGCCCATGTGATAGTAGACAAGGGTTCGGTTGCCGCGCAGGCACGCTCGATCTATACGGCAGGTTTCGATCGCGTACTCGAATTGATCGGCACCACTACCTTGCTCGATTCGCTGCATTCATCCCGCCCCGGTGGCATCGTCTGCATGACCGGAATTCTCGGAGGCGAGTGGGTTGTACCCGAATTTGCGCCGATGGATGCCATTCCGACGGGAGTTAAACTGACCAGCTACAGTGGGGGTGCCTCCGATATCACGCCTGCCCAGTTGCAGCATTATGTCAGCCTGGTTGAAGCTGGCGAGTTGAAAATCCGACTCGGTCCCCGATTCGTATTCACCGAGTTGCAACAGGCACATACCCTGATGGACGACAATCGCGCCAATGGCAAGATCGTTGTAATGCTGGATCCATGACAACGAACATTTTAAGGATTGCTGCGTTCGCCGATGCCGGGCTCGGCGGTAACCCGGCCGGGGTCATGATTGCCGATTCACTTCCCGACGACACCGAAATGCAACGCATTGCGGCCGAGGTGGGTTTTTCTGAAACCGCATTTGCGATGCCCGAGGGTGGCGCCTGGCGAGTACGTTACTTCTCACCCGAATCGGAAGTTCCATTTTGCGGGCATGCGACCATCGCCCTCGGAGCGGCGTTGGCACTCAAACACGGCAACGCTGTGTTTAAGTTGAAACTGAACCAGGCCGATATTACGGTCGAGGGGGAAAACAATGGTGGATCGCTATATGCGGCACTGCAGTCACCAGGTACGCGTAGCGCACCAATGTCCGCTGAACTATTAGCCGAGGTTTTGGCTTTGTTCGGTTACCGCGAAAGCGATCTCAATATGGAAATTCCACCGGCGCGCGTGCACGGCGGCGCGGATCATCTCGCGCTGTGTCTGCATTCACGCGCGGTGTTGTCGGCGATGCAATACGACCTTGACGCCGGGCGCGAACTGATGAACCGCGAGGGATTGATTACAATTCTGCTCGCCTACGCCGAAACACCGCGCCTGTTTCATACCCGCAATCCGTTTGCCTCGGGTGGCGTTTACGAGGATCCGGCTACCGGTGCTGCAACCGCTGCTTTTGCCGGGTATCTGCGCGACCTCGAATGGCCACACCAGGGATTCATTGAAATCATCCAGGGCGAAGACATGGGGATGCGTTCGCGTCTCAGGGCGGAATTCAGCGACGAAACTGGCAGTTCAATCCGGGTCTCCGGCAGCGCCCGCATTATGGAGGACTCATCCGCATGAAAATAACGATTGCCGGGCATCGCTTCAATGCCGTCTTCGAGGACGATAAATCACCTGCCAGCTGCGACGCGTTTCGCGCGGTTATGCCGTTCGAAAGCCAGGTAGTGCATGTGCGCTGGAGCGGTGAGGGCATGTGGATACCCCTCGGTGACATGGACTTCGAGGTCGGTCACGAAGACGCGACCGCCTACCCTGCTGCCGGGCAAATCCTGTTGTATCCAAAGGCAAAAAGTGAAACCGAGATCCTGATCGCCTACGGCAGCGTCCAGTTTGCATCGAAGGCGGGTACCCTCGCCGGCAATCATTTCGCAACAATCACTTCCGATCTGGAACAGCTGCGCAAAATAGGTGTTGCCACTCTCTGGGAAGGTGCCAAATCGATCCTGTTTGAAATTTGAATCAGCCCGACACCAGTATTGTAGAAATCAAGACCACGCTTGCGGGAGAGCGCAAACAATTCGATTGTGAACTGTTAAAGTTCGCCCGGGGCGAGGTCGTGGTTATCTATCGAATGCCGCGCGATGTGCAGCTTGAGGACCTGTTGCTGCGCCAAGATTCCATCAGCATCGGCTATTTCTGGGAAGACCGTGCCTATAACGCGTATCACTGGATCGACGCGCAATGCCAAACACTGGCGTTATACTTCAATATCTGCGATAACACCCGCATATCACGTCAACAGGTCGCATGGCGCGACCTGAGCGTGGATATTTTGATTACCCCTGACCTGCGTTGCCGAGTGCTGGATGAAGACGAATTACCCGATGACCTTGATAGCGACTTACGCGTCTATATCGAAAGCGCACGCGATGCCTTGTGCATCGATCCCGGGCGCCTGTTGCTGGAGTTCGAAGCGCGACGCCGGGAGCTGTTCCCGGGGGCCTGAACATGGCGCTTGAACTCTGGCTTGCCTATGTCGCCACCAGCTCGGTGGTGCTGGCGATCCCCGGCCCGACCATACTGCTAGTATTGAGCTATGCCATCGCGCATGGGCGCAAAGGGACTTTGCCCGTAGTTATGGGAGTTGCGCTTGGCGATTCAGTTGCGATCACCCTGTCATTGATTGGCCTCGGTACCCTGCTCGCAACGTCGGCACTTTGGTTCACGATTATAAAGTGGATTGGCGGGTGCTACCTGATCTACCTCGGCTTTACCCTGTTACGCAGCGCCGGCAAACCGATGCCCGTGCAGGCCCAACAGCAACCGGGGTCAGCACCGCTTAAGCTATTCGGCAACGCGTTTATCGTCACCGCGTTAAATCCCAAGAGCATCGTTTTTTTCATTGCCCTGCTGCCCCAGTTCATCAGCGCCGATCATCCGGTGATAACGCAACTCTGGATCCTCGGGATAACCTTTGTCGTGCTCGCCACCATCGGTGCCACCAGTTATGCATTGTTTGCCGCCTCGATTCGGCGCTGGCTCTCGTCACCACGCGCACAAAAGACCTATGGCATGGTCGGGGGCGGACTGTTGATGGGTGCAGGAGTTTGGGCCCTTACTGCAAAGCGTGTAATCTCCGCGACATGATGCGAAATAGTGTTATTAACGGTTTGATCTGCTTTTGCCTGCTGCTGGTGTTGTCCGGCTGTGGTAACAAGGGTCCCCTGGAGTTGCCAGAGGAAAAAGAGAAAAAGACCCAGGATAATACCGGTTAGCGATGGACCATTTCGAATACAAGCAGGGGCAACTATACTGCGAAGACGTCGCGATTGCAGCGCTGGCCGAGCAATACGGGACACCGCTATTCGTCTATTCGCGGGCGACGCTGGAACGCCACTGGCACGCCTTCGACAGTGCATTTGAAGGGCACGACCACCTGGTATGTTACGCCGTCAAGGCTAACTCGAGCCTGGCGGTTTTAAACCTGTTGGCGCGCCTCGGCTCGGGTTTCGATATCGTCTCCGGGGGTGAATTACAACGCGTGCTGCTGGCGGGAGGCAAGCCCGAAAGCATCGTATTTTCCGGGGTCGGCAAACTCGCGCACGAAATCGAAACCGCGCTGCAACGCGATATCCTTTGCTTTAACGTCGAATCAGAACAGGAACTCGATCGCATCAACGAAATTGCCGGGCGCCTTAAAAGAACCGCGCGCATTTCTTTTCGCGTCAATCCCGACGTCGATGCCAAAACTCATCCTTACATTTCGACCGGACTCAAGGATAACAAGTTTGGCGTTCCCTTCGCCGACGCCGAACAGGTTTACCTCAAGGCATCCGGGCTGAAAAACGTCGAAATCATCGGCATGGATTGTCATATCGGTTCACAGTTGACTGAACTTTCGCCCTATATCGATGCGTTTGATCGGCTGCTCGAGTTGATCAACCGCTTGCGCGACCAGGGCATCAATATCCACCACCTGGACCTCGGTGGCGGTCTCGGCATCCGCTATCGCGACGAGGAACCACCATTGCCAGCTGAATGGGCCAGTGCCCTGCGCGATCGCCTGAAAAAATTCGCCGGCACTGTAGTGATTGAGCCCGGGCGCGCGATCGCGGGTAACGCGGGCATCCTGGTCAGTCGGGTGAATTACCTGAAACACGGGCCCGATAAAAACTTTGCCGTGGTCGATGCGGCGATGAACGATTTAATCAGGCCATCGCTGTACGGGGCCTGGCAGGAGATTATCCGCGTCGATCAATACAGCGACGCCAGCGAAAAGGTCTACGACGTGGTAGGTGCAATCTGTGAATCGAGCGATTTTCTCGGTAAGGATCGCGCTTTGAGCCTCGCGCAAAACGATTTACTCGCGATCCGATCTTCGGGGGCTTATGCCTTCGGTATGGCGTCCAATTACAATACGCGGGTACGCGCTGCCGAAGTCATGGTCGACGGCGATCAACACTACTGCGTGCGTAAGCGTGAATCTTTCGATGACCTGGTTCGCGGCGAGTCAATGTTGCCATGAAGTTGAAGTTTGCCAAGATGCATGGTCTCGGTAACGATTTTGCCGTTATTGATGCAATCAACCAGCCTTTTGAACCACGCCCGGAACTGGTACGGCGCTGGGCGGACCGTTACGATGGCATCGGTTTCGATCAAATGCTGATTGTTGAAAATCCGCATAACGATGCTGCCGCGTTCAAGTACCGCATCTACAATGCCGATGGTGGCGAAGTTGCGCAATGTGGTAACGGCGCACGCTGTTTCGCTCGTTTCGTACGCGAACAGGGTTTGACCGAACTGGACATTATTCCGGTGGAAACCAATACCGGGCTATTGAAGCTCGAAGCGATCGATGCAACCCGCTACCGGGTCGACATGGGCATACCATTATTTGAGCCTGCCGAAATCCCGCTGCGTGCCGAAAAGCGACAGGATTTATACCAGACCGATTACGAGGGTCGCGAGATCACTTTCAGCGCGATGTCCATCGGTAATCCTCACATGGTAATCCAGGTCGATGATGTTGATGCCGCCGGCATAGAAACGCTTGGACCTTACTTCGAAACCAGCCTGCTATTTCCCGAAAGAGCGAATATCGGTTTCATGCAGATCCTGGGACGCGATGCTTTTAAATTGCGCGTTTACGAGCGTGGGGTCGGCGAAACCCGTGCCTGCGGCAGCGGCGCCTGCGCCGCAATGGTCGCCGGGGTGCAGCTTGGCTTGCTCGAGCCGGTCGCAAAGGCGATATTATCGGGCGGCGAGCTCAAACTGGAATGGCAAGGAGACGCAAACCCCGTTATGATGACGGGCGAAACTGTAATGGTTTATCAGGGCGAAATCGACTATGAGTGAATTATCAGCTGAACCACGGCAATCCGATCTGACTGACGAATCAAAGGTCATCCAGTACCTCCGCGACAATCCCGAAGTGCTGATGGCGTACCCGGAGGTTTTTTCCTCGTTGGCAATTCCACACAAGACTGGCGGCGCGACCTCGCTGGTGGAACGCCAGCTCAAACTGCTACGTGAAGAAAACCAGTCGCTGAAGTCGAAAATCGATGAGCTGGTTGGCATTGCCCGCGAAAACGAGGAGTTAAATCAGCGCTTTCATCGCCTCGCGCTGGAACTGATGAATACCGATCAGTTACACGACATACTGGCCATGGTGCAGGACCAGGTGCAAACCTTTTTCTATACCGATTTCGTCTGTTTTCGGTTTCTACCGGGCATCAGCGAGGCCGGTAATATACTCGATGGGCTTTATCTCGATGTCGACAGCGGTATCGTCGACAGCGTCAAGCCCTGGATCGAAGCACGCAAGCCTGTTTGTGGCCAGCAGGACGATAAAATCAATCAGCAGCTGTTCGGAGCGGATATCCGCATCGGTTCAAGTGCCTTGATCCCGCTTTATCATACCGGCAATCTCGGCCTGTTATGCCTCGGTAGTGTCAATGCCGATCGCTTTGGTCTCAGCATGGGCACTATTTTTCTGCAGCAACTGGGCGAACTGGTCAGTAATCGTTTGAAAAGCCTGTTGCAGGCGGGGTAGCACGCATGGATGAATATCTGGACCAGTTCATCCAGATGTTACGCAGCGAAAAGTATTACTCTCCACACACCTGCACTAACTACCGCCGCGATCTGAACCAATTTCGAAACTACCTCGCCAGGCAGGGTATCGAATCCTGGAAGCAGGCTGGTTATTCGGAAGTCAGCGGGTTTGCCGCGCAGCGCCATCGGCAGGGACGCAAGAGCCGCACCATCCAGCGCGAACTATCCTCGATCCGCAGCTTTTACCAGTACCTGATCCGTAACTCGCTAGTCGCGAAAAATCCGGCGCTCGAAGTGAGTGCGCCAAAAAGCGACAGGCCACTGCCCAAAACCTGCGATGCCGAAACCATCGACCGCCTACTGTCCGTCCACGACGACAGTGACCGGCTACAGGTTCGCGACGTTGCTATTTTCGAATTGATTTATTCGTCGGGGCTGCGCCTCGCAGAGCTGATTAACATCGACCTCGACGATATCGATCTGCCACAACAACAACTGGTGGTCACCGGCAAGGGTAACAAAACCCGGCAACTTCCGATCGGCAGCAGGGCAGTTAGCGCGGTAAAAAAGTGGCTTGAACTGCGTCAGGATTTTACCCGGGATAAACAACAGTCGGCGCTATTCCTGAGTAAACAGGGTAACCGTATCTCCCCGCGCAACGTGCAAAGCCGGCTCAACCGCCTGATCCAGCGACAGGCACTCGACCAACACCTGTCGCCACATACCTTGCGCCATTCCTTTGCCACCCATATGCTCGAATCCAGCTCGGACTTGCGCGCGGTGCAGGAATTGCTTGGACATGTCAATATCGCCACCACCCAGGTGTACACGCATCTTGACTTTCAGCACCTGGCCAGGGTTTACGATTCAGCGCATCCACGAGCGAAGCGCAAGGGTTAAATCGCTTTACCGTGATTGCGGTTATGCTGGAGGAAACAGGAAAGCCGCTGTCTCCTTGTATTTATTTTATTACTGCCCATATTATGACAATAGCTGCAGTGATTTCATCGGGATGGGATTTTGGAACAATTCGAAGGCACAACAATTCTTTCGGTACGCCGTGGCAACAGCGTCGTAATCGGCGGTGATGGCCAGGTCAGCCTGGGGAATACCATCATGAAAGGAAATGCACGCAAGGTACGCCGTCTTTACAAGGACAAGGTTATTGCCGGGTTCGCCGGGGGCACTGCCGACGCATTCCTGTTGTTCGAGTTATTCGAAGGCAAACTTGAAAAACACAATGGTCAAATGATTCGTGCCGCGGTGGAGCTGGCCAAGGAGTGGCGTTCAGATCGCGCATTGCGCCGCCTCGAAGCCCTGCTTTGTGTCGCCAACGAGGACGCCTCGTTAATAATCTCCGGTAACGGCGACGTCATCGAGCCGGAAGATAGCCTGATGGCGATCGGCTCGGGTGGTGCCTATGCCCAGGCTGCTGCCCGGGCAATGCTCGACACCACTGAAATGAGCGCTCGCGAAATCGTCGAGAAGGGATTGCAGATCGCCGGTGAAATCTGTGTCTTCACCAATCTCAACCATACCTTCGAAGCAATCGACTACTAGGTAAACCCGTGGACAGTAAATACATTGCGCAGTCACCTATGACCCCACGCGAGATTTCGCAGGAACTCGACAATCATATTATTGGCCAGGACAAAGCCAAGCGTGCGGTCGCCATCGCGCTGCGTAACCGCTGGCGCCGGCAGCAGGTCAGCGAAGAGTTGCGCAATGAAATCACGCCTAAAAATATCCTCATGATGGGGCCCACCGGGGTCGGTAAAACCGAAATCGCGCGTCGCCTGGCGCGACTCGCGAACGCACCGTTCATCAAGGTCGAGGCAACCAAGTTTACCGAGGTCGGTTACGTCGGTCGCGACGTCGAGTCGATCATCCGCGACCTGGTCGACGTATCGGTCAAGCAAATGCGCGAGTCGGAAGTCAGCCAGGTTCGACATCGTGCCGAAGACGCGGCCGAGGAAAAGGTGCTGGACGCCCTTCTGCCCCGTCCCAAAGACTTTACCGGGGAGGCTGATACGGCAAGTGACAGCACGCGCCAGAAATTCCGCAAGATGTTACGCGAAGGCAAGATCAACGATAAGGAAATCGAAATTGATTTGCAGCTGCCCTCGCTGGGCGTTGAAATCATGGCGCCACCCGGGATGGAGGATATGACTAATCAGCTGCAGGGGATGTTTCAAAATCTCGGTAACCAGAAAACCAAGACGCGCAAGTTACGCGTGGAGGATGCGCTCAGAATGCTGACCGACGAAGAAGCTGCGAAATTGATTAACGAAGACGAGCTGAAACTTAGCGCACTCGAAAACGCGGAACAAAATGGCATCGTTTTTATCGACGAAATTGACAAGGTTGCCAAGCGCGGGGAAACCAGCGGTACCGACGTATCACGCGAGGGCGTGCAACGCGATCTACTGCCCCTGGTCGAGGGCTGCACGGTGTCGACCAAGGCTGGAATGATAAAAACGGACCATATTTTATTCATCGCTTCCGGCGCGTTTCACGTTTCCAAGCCCAGTGACCTGATTCCCGAGTTGCAGGGGCGCCTGCCAATCCGGGTCGAGCTCTCGGCGTTGACCATCGAGGATTTCGTGCGCATCCTGCGTGAGCCCAACGCTTCATTGACCGAACAATACACCGCGCTCATGGAAACCGAGGGTGTCGGCCTGGTGTTCACCGATGACAGTCTCGCACGCATCGCCGAAGTCGCCTGGCAGGTCAACGAAAAGCAGGAAAATATCGGCGCGCGCCGATTACATACCGTGATGGAGCGCCTGCTCGAAACGATCAGTTTCGAGGCCTCGGACATGGTCGATCAGACCATCACCATCGATGCAAAATATGTTAATGAGCATCTCGGCGAACTGTCACTGGATGAAGACCTGTCGCAGTACATTCTCTGATGAAACCAACCGAGATAAACCTGCATAAAGTATCGCGCGTGCTTGAACTTAGTTTCGAAGACGGCTCGAGTTTTCAATTACCGATCGAGTATTTAAGGGTCTACTCACCCTCTGCCGAAGTGCAGGGCCATGGACCCGGGCAGGAGGTGCTGCAAGTCGGCAAGGAAGACGTCAATATTAACAGTATCGAGCCGATGGGCCACTACGCGGTCAAGCTCGCTTTCGACGACAATCATGATAGCGGGATTTATAGCTGGGAATATCTGTACGAGCTTGGCGTTACCTATGATGAAAGATGGCAAAATTACCTTGAACGGCTCGAAGCAGAGGGTCACAAGCGCCGCGAGAGTTCCTAACAGACCCCGCGGTCGGGTCGCGGGATGACAGTAACCGTCGAGCCTGATATGGTTCGATTCATGCAACACAAATCAACCACCGACTTTGGCTTCGAAGAAATACCGGCTGCAGAAAAGCAGGGGCGGGTTGGTGCGATTTTTACCTCCGTCGCACAAAAATATGATTTGATGAACGATGTCATGTCTTTTGGTGTGCATCACCTGTGGAAGCGCTTTACACTCGAAATGTGTGGCTTACGCCGCGGACATAAAGTACTCGATCTCGCCGGCGGCACCGGCGACCTGGCGCTTAAAGAAGCGCGGATGGTCGGTGAATCCGGACAGGTTGTTCTCGCTGACATTAATGCCGCGATGTTACAACGAGGGCGCGACCGGGTTATCGACAACGGCTTCGTTAATCGAGTCGAATCGGTGCAGTGCAACGCCGAGCTGTTGCCATTTGCCGACAATCACTTCGACTGCATCACCATCGCTTTCGGTTTGCGCAACGTTACTGACAAAGCCGCAGCCTTGGCCTCGATGCAGCGCGTGCTGAAACCCGGCGGTCGCTTATGCATACTCGAATTCTCGAAACCGGTTTACCAACCGCTGGAAAAGCTTTACGACTTTTACTCCTTTAAACTACTGCCGCGCATGGGCGAGTTTATTGCCAGGGATCGCGACAGCTACCAGTACCTTGCCGAGTCAATTCGCATGCATCCAGACCAGCTCGCGCTAAAACAAATAATCCTCGATCAGGGGGGTTTTGACGAAGTCGAGGTGCACAATCTAAGCGGCGGCATCGTCGCCCTGCATCGTGCATTCAAGTACTAGGCAGTTTCCTTCATCGTGCAAACTTCCGAAAGCCCCAGCGCGACTCTTCTCGATTCAATCCAGAATTCATTGCTGGTGGCTGCAGAAATCGGCGCTAACCGACTGCTCGAGTTTGACGAAGTTGCACTAAAAGGTTGTCAGGAAATGCAGGGGCATTGCATCGCCATTGACGTTACCGATATTGATTTTCAGCTCTACTGCCACCCCGGGACCTGGGGTATTCGCCTGAGCCGCAACCCTCCGGCGCGGGATGTGGACGCGACCATATCGGGGCGCTTGATGGCCCTGGTCAATCTCGCATCACTGGATGATAAGGTTTCGACCTCGATCCAGGAACGTGTCAGCTTCCAGGGCAATATCGCGCTCGCACAAAAATTGCAAAAGATACTCGCCGGTCTCGACATCGACTGGGAGGAAGCGCTGGCCCAGCGTACCGGCGATGTACTGGCGTTTCAGATTCATCAACGCGCCCGTATCCTGGGAACCTGGCTGCGGCAAAGTGCAGAATCCCTGTTACAGACCAGCAGCGAGTACCTGCGCGAAGAGGCAGGTCTAAGCCCCACAGAGGTCGAGTTCGAGGTTTTTCAATCACGGCTTATCGAGCTCAAGCACGATGTCGCGCGCACCGAGGCAAGGCTGCAGCAGTTGCTCGGGAAGATTCAACCGCAATAATGCGTAACCTGCTACGCCTGATCTCGATTAACTTCACGTTGGCGCGTTTCGGCCTCGACGAGGTCGTTTTATCGCTGCATTTCTACCGCCCGCTTTACCTGTTGGGCAAGATTAACCCGTTTAACTGGTTTCGAAGTAACGACCTGAGCGAAGCCGAGCGCCTGCGTTTATGCATCGAATCCCTGGGCCCGATCTTCATCAAGTTTGGACAGATGATGGCGACACGACGCGATCTGTTTGGCGATGACATCACTGACGAACTCGAAAAACTGCTCGACCAGGTACCGCCATTCCCGTGGCACGAGGCACGCGACATTATCGAGCAACAATTGGCAATGCCGCTGGAGAAAGCGTTCAAGAAATTTGATGAAAACGAAATCGCCTCTGCTTCTATCGCACAGGTGTATGCAGCACAACTACCCGACGGGCAGGATGTCATCGTAAAAATTGTGCGCCCCGGAATCGAGCACAGGATTCGCCAGGATATCGAGGTATTGTTGCTACTGGCAAAGATGGCCGACCGCTACTGGGATGAAGCAAAACGGGTCAAACCAATTCAAATTGTACGCGAATTTGAAACCACCATCTTCAACGAGCTCGACCTGGTTCGGGAAGCCGCGAATGCAAGTGAACTACGCCGCAATTTCGAGGGCTCGCCCGATTTGTACGTACCGTTTGTTCACTGGGATTATTGTCGTTCCCGGGTCATGGTCATGGAACGAATCCACGGTATCCCGGTAACTGATATCAAGCAGCTTCGTGCACACGACATCAACTTCGAGGTTTTGTCGCGCAAGGGTGTAGAAATCTTTTTCACCCAGGTGTTCCGACATAACTATTTCCATGCCGACATGCACCCCGGTAATATCTTCGTTTCAACCAGCAATCCCGAAGACCCCAAGTATATCGCGGTTGATTTTGGCATCATGGGATCTTTATCGACCAGCGATCAACGCTATCTTGCGGAAAATTTCGCGGCGTTTTTCAATCGGGATTACCGGCGGGTCGCCGAGCTTCACGTCGACTCCGGATGGGTTGATCGTGACACCCGAATCGATGAATTCGAAGCCGCAATACGCAGTGTTTGCGAGCCCATGTTTGAACGCCCGCTGGCGGAAATTTCTTTCGGCCAACTGTTGTTGCGTCTGTTCCAGACAGCACGCACATTTAACATGGAGATTCAACCCCAGCTGCTGCTGCTCGAAAAAACATTCCTGCATATCGAGGGAATCGGTCGGCAGTTATATCCCCAGCTTGACCTCTGGGATACGGCTAAACCCTTCATCGAGCTATGGCTTTCAGAGCAACTCGGCACACGCGCCCTGATCAAGGGTCTCAAGAAAAACCTACCCTACATCGCCGAGCATTTGCCGGACCTGCCGCAGCTTGCTTTCAAGACACTGGACCGGATTGCCAATGATGAACTCCGGGTGGAACTACGTTCGCGCCAGATAGACGATTTGAAACGGGAAATTCGCCAGGCCAACCGGCGCAATATTCGCGCCATCATCGGTGCCAGTTTTGTCATTAGCGCGAGCATCATCCTGGGCCTCGACGGCCTCGCGCCAATCATGGTTGGCAGTGGACAATTGATCGTGCCGCTACTGAGCGCGGCCCTTGCAATTCCCGGGATTTACCTGCTAATCAGCAGTTATCTCGACGATTAGCACTGCGCCCGGGTAAAGTTTTTATTCAGGCGCTTGCCGTGCTTGTAACCCTTCCAATAGGCCGATTTAACTTCTTCGCGGTATTCTTCCGGGATTGATAGAAGATATTCATTGTAATCCCGATTGAAAACCTTCTCGTCTTCGCAAAATTTGCGTTTATAGGCAAGTTGGCCGGTCAACTCGGCAATACGTAAATGACGGAATTTCGGATCCTCGGGTGGCAGCTCTTCCTTGACCTCTTCGACCTCGGGCCTGGTCGTACTCTCATCTTCGACAACATTGTCGTCAGCGGGCTCTTCGCTACGAACACGTGAGCGCGTCAGGCGTTCGCATTCATCCGCCGACAATAACGGGGTTTCCTCTTTGCTCTTATCGAAGCCTTCCTGAAAAGCGTCACGCATGGGATCGCGACTTTCCTCGGGCATCAACTGAACGCGCTGGGTAAACTCCGCGAGCACGCCGGCCTCGCCACACTGCAAGCGCGAATAGCTAAGGGTGCCAAGTGTCCTGGACAGGTTGACGATGGTGCTGGTTGCATTTTCGAGCGCCGCGGCATCGACTTCGGCACCGTCCTCGGAAGCCTGCTGGCCGAGCTCGTCAATGGCCTTGTCGATAATCACCATGATCGAGTTCAAGCCCTGGTCAAGTAACTCGGCCCGGGCAGAAAATGACAGGCTCGACAGGATAAATAGTACAAGCAGTAATTTTAAAGATTTCATCACTTTACCGTATTCTGCTGATAGTCAAGATTAAATCATGGATCACACGCTTCATCCAGTGCCCAAAGCCCCTCATTTTTGCGCTGCATCACAATTTCGAGGATAATGCGGCGTCTTTCAGGCTGTATCACCGAATTGAACCACCCACTCGCTTGCTTAATGGTACCGCCCCGCTGTCATCCCGGCGACAGCTTTGAGAACAGCAATTGCATCCCAGCAAGATGCGGTTTGTTCAGAGTTGATAGCAAATCGCTGCAGGAAAGCAAATTCTTTTTACCGCGACAGGTCCGGGAATGAGCGCAGCTACCCCCAGAATCGGCTTCGTCAGCCTCGGATGTCCGAAGGCAACCGTTGATTCGGAACAGATTATTACCCAGCTAAGTGCCGAGGGTTACGCTATCGTGCCTGATTTCGATAACGCCGACATGGTTATCGTCAATACCTGCGGATTTATCGACAGCGCGGTCGAAGAATCACTCGATACGATCGACGAAGCATTGCATCAGAACGGCCGCGTCGTCGTAACCGGTTGTCTCGGCAAGCGTGCCGATTTAATCAATAATCGCTTTCCATCGCTGCTTGCCGTTACCGGTCCACATGCCCGGGATGAAGTCATGCGGGCAGTGCATCAACATTTACCGGCTCCGCATGATCCGTTTCTGGACCTGGTGCCGAAACAGGGCGTACGCCTGACGCCGCGGCATTATGCCTACCTGAAAATATCCGAGGGCTGCAATCACCGTTGCAGCTTCTGCATTATTCCATCACTGCGCGGTGACCTGGTAAGCAGGCCGATTGATGAAGTCATGGATGAAGCGCAAATCCTGGTTGATACCGGTACCCGGGAGATACTGGTAATTTCACAGGATACCAGTGCCTACGGCGTGGATTGCAAGTACAGCACTCGTTTCTGGCGGGGACAGGCGCTGCAGACCCGTTTCCTGGACCTGGCCCGCGCCCTCGGCCAGCTGGGTGTCTGGGTTCGACTGCACTATGTTTACCCTTACCCGCATGTCGATGACGTGATTCCGCTAATGGCTGACGGTGCCATTCTTCCTTACCTGGATATGCCGATGCAGCACGCCAGCCCGCGCGTCCTGAAATCAATGAAACGGCCGGGAAATCGAGATCGTATGCTCGAGCGTATTCTGAAATGGCGGGAGATTTGCCCTGAGCTTGTAATCCGCAGCACCTTTATCGTCGGGTTTCCTGGAGAGACCGATTCAGAGTTCGAGGAATTACTCGATTTTCTCGAGGTCGCGCAACTCGACCGCGTCGGCTGTTTCACTTATTCCGCAGTCGAAGGCGCAACCGCAAACGCCTTCGAAAACCCGGTTCCGGAGGCGCTGAAACAGGAACGTTATCACCATTTCATGCTTAAACAGCAAGCTATCAGTGCGCAAAAATTGCAGCAACGCATCGGTCAACAGATGACAGTGCTGGTGGAAACCAGTGATGCGCAAGGTTACGTGGGGCGCAGTTACGCCGATGCACCGGAAATTGACGGGGTGGTTCACATTTCCACCGACGAAAAATTATCCCTGGGTGAATTCTATCGCGTCGAGATTAGCACCGCCGACGAATATGACCTTTACTCGCTGCCCAGCAGGTAGACCTTATCGCCTTCTACCCTGATTGGCAGGGATTCCAGGCTTTCCCCCGGGCAGGGACCGAAAACGCATTCCCCGGTGTCGATCAAAAAACGTGCATCATGGACCGCGCACTGGATCAGCGAGCCCTCGATATCGAGGAACTGGTGGTCAACCCAGTCCAACGGCGACCCTGTATGCGGGCAACTATTGCGGTAAGCAAAACATTCTCCATCGCGTCGTACGACAAAGCCGTCAACCTGTTTTCCGGCATAATCGAGCGAAAACCCATAGGACCCGGGGTCAGACAACCGTTCCAGTTCGCAAATAAAGACCAAATTTTCCATATTTTTGCTTATAAATCCTCACTTACAGCCGATAACAATCGGGCCACCACAACAAGGCAAGAATCTGAATTCACCCCGAACTAAGCAAGGTTAAGGGTCAAGGATACTGAATTAATGCTGCACAAGGTCGAACAAAATAGCGACTGGAAGTCGAGATATCAAGACGCACTCAAGGATCTTGAGGCGCGCGAGCGGGGGTGGGTGCAAAGCGAGGAGCTGCTGCGTCAGGCAATCGACCGTTTGAGCGCGACCTGTCGTGGGCTCGATACAAGGCTGGACAAGCAGCTAAACACCATCGAACAGCTATCGCGGGAAAAACACGACGATAAGCTTGTCGATGCACTCGATCAGCTCGCCCAGGTAGTGACCTCTCCCGGTAATTCGAAAGTGAGCACCAAAACGCGTCGTTCCGATCCGATTATGCTGATGCTCGAACTGTTACAGAACATTCATTTCGATACCTCGCAGCGCGGTCAATTAAAAGAAATTTGCTCTGATTTACTGAAGTCAGTCGCCAATGGCCACGATAGCGATTCGGTCAGCGTCTACATTCAGAAGCTTTCCGAATTGATCAACGAGAATTTCGATAACATTAACAGCGGCGGTCAGCCTTCGAAGCCCAGTGAGACACATATCGATCAGCTGATGACATCTCTGCTGGAACGACTTGCGTTGCTACAGGGCGCAGACAGCAGCGCGCAAGAGATCCAGGAACGAGTCCACGAAGGGGTCGATGATGAACAGTGGACCGACACATTAAACGATATTGTTAATTCAATTTCGGGGTCAATAAAAAACCTGGAGCAGGAAAAGCGTGAACTTGAAAATTTCATTGTCAAGGTTACCGAACAACTCGACGACGTAACCCAGACCATCGTAGAAGATCAGAAGGACCACGAGTCCAATCACCAAGATGCAAAATCTCTGCAAAGTTTTGTGCAGGAAGGTATGGAGTTAATCCAGAAAAACGTCCAGTCAAGCAATGACCTGCAAGAAGTGAAGTCCGGGGTAGCCAAGAATATTGATGACATTCGTGGTGGCGTCGACGAATTCGCGAATCGCTTTGACGAGCGCCACGACGCAACCGCTGAACGCAATCTTAAGCTCACCGAGCAACTCTCCCAAATGGAACAGGAGACCCAGGAATTGCAGGTCATGCTGCAGGAAAACCGGACCAAACTGCTTTATGACGCGCTAACCGGTGTTTATAGTCGCATGGCCTACGACGAGCGCATTGAGCAGGAACTCGCGCGCTGGACTCGCTACGAAACTCCTTTCAGCTACGTCATTCTCGACATCGATTTCTTTAAGCGCATAAACGATTCCTACGGGCATAACGCCGGCGACAAGGCATTAAAAATCGTCGCGCAGCTGATGACGAAATATGTACGCCAATCGGATTATGTTTTTCGCATCGGCGGTGAAGAATTCGTGCTGCTATTGACAAACACTGCGCAAGACAATGCCTACAAGGTGGTGGAAAAGATGCGCGCGGGAATCGCCGCCAGCAGTTTTCATTTCAAGGGCGAACCGGTAACCCTGACGTTATCAGCGGGCATTACTGAAACCCGCAACGGCGATAATGTCGAGACGATTTATGAGCGTGCGGACAAGGCCCTTTACAAGGCCAAGAATTCTGGACGTGATTGCCAGTTTATTGCCGATTAACCGGCCTCGTCGGGTGTCTTCGCAACAATGGTCAATGCATGCAGTTCCCCGGAGGTAATTTCATCGTTGACACAGGCATAGACCAACTGGTGGCGTTTTATTGGTGTCAGGCCTGCGAAAGCATCGCTGATGACGTTAGCAACAAACTTGCCCTCGCCGCCACTAACTTCAATCGCAGCGCCAGGCATGCCGGTTGCGATTAACTGCTGAATATGTTCTGGGGTCATGGATTAAGGCATTTAGGTCAAACGATGGATTGATAAACTATATTACAAGAGGTGTTAGTAATTACCATGAAAAAACTAATCTTATGTTCAATGATGTTGATATTCTGCTTTACCCAGGTAAGAGCCGCCGAGGATGAGGCAGAAGCATCGACAGCATCGGCCTATATTTCACTCGGCGATCCGATGGTGCTCAACCTGAGCGGCCCCAAGCGATTGACTTTCCTGCAACTCAGTGCGGATGTTCTGGTCAGTGATTCCGATGCCGAGGCAACCATCAAGACGCATGTGCCGGCAATTCGACATAGCCTGATCATGTTGCTTAGCGAACAAAAGGCTGTCGATATCAAGTCACCCGCCCGGCGCGAGGAAATTCGCCAACAGGCGACCTCGCAGGTGCAGGCACTGATTGCCGACCTGTCCGGCAACCAGGACGTCAGCGAAATCCTGTTCTCCAACATCCTCGTCCAGTAACCCATCCGCGGGCCAACTCCACAAGTTCCTGATAGCGGTATCTTTGCGGGACGCTGCGCAACAGGGATGTTGTGATACGGCACTCCGGGCGCGAGCCTACATGGATGTATCGGTCCGACGCTTCGGTACGGCGATCCCGCAAAGATACCGCGACACCAAAACCGTAAATACTGGGCTGATCGATGGGCCCGCGGATAGGTTACTTGGGGTCGAGCTTGAGGTCTTCGTTATCGACGTTGATAGCGGACTGGCCGTGGATAAACTCGAGTAGTTGCTCACCCGCCATCGAAAAACGCCAACCCTGGGTCAGCCGACTGCTTTTCCGATTCACAATCAGGCTATCGATATCCTTGCGCGTGGCAAGCGTGGCGAGCGCAATCTGATTCTGATCCGCGATCTTTCGGCACAAGGCCATCAGGCTGTCACCTAGCGCCAGTTGCTGTTTGTTCAAACTTCTAAACTTGTCATGTTGTGGCCACTGCGCTGAATCGACCGTCTTTGCGTGCGCAACGATTTTTAACAGCTCTTCACCATGGCGCCTGGCAGTTTTTTCACTCAGCTCGGGAATTCGCGCCAGGTCTTCGAAGTCTTCAGGTTCCTGGTGTGCAATTTCGACCAGGGCATCATCCTTAGCAATCCAGCGTCGCGGTCGGTTCTGTTGCTGCGCCAGATCCTCGCGCCAGCGGCACAAGTCACTTGCGATTTGCAGCTTTTCGTCTTTGAGCTTGAGCACGCCTTTGAGGCGCCGCCATAATTGCGACTTGTCTACCTGGTAGTTCTCCGGTTCACTCATCGCAACTAAATCCTTTTCAATCCAGCTGCTGCGCCGGGTTGAATCAAGCTTCTGCTTTAGCGCTTCATAGACTGCTATCAGGTGGCGCACATCGTCCATCGCATAATTGAGTTCATCCAGGCTCAAGGGTCTGCGAAGCCAGTTAGCGCGCGTATGTTTTTTATCGAGCGTCACCCCGGTAATCTGTTGTACCAGGTCTGCATATGAAATCTGGTGGTTGTAGCCGAGCACCGCGGCGGCCATTTGAGTATCGAACACGGGCGTAGGCACTGCTGCAAACTTCTGGTAAAGAATTTCAAGATCTTGTGAAGGCGAATGAAATACTTTCAACAGGTCAGGCTTGACCAGCAATGCAGCCAGCGGCTCGAATTCAGTAATCGCGAGTGGATCAACACAGGCCAGTTGATCGCTGCTCGCAATCTGTATCAACGCCAGCTCAGGATAATAGGTACTCTCACGGATGAACTCGGTATCGATCACGCAATAGGCGGCTTCGCCCATGCCTGCGCAAAACCGCACCAACCCGGCATTAGTGTCGATGTATTCATAATCCTGTTGCGCAGCCAAAATACTGCTACCTCAACAACGCTTTGCGTCGGATATCGCGTAATATCACGAACACCCAGGGCCAGATCAACATACCAATAAACGGCGCTGCAAAGAAAGTCAGCAAGGGTGTCGGCCGACCCAGTATGCCTTCCACCCAGGCCACTATCACCTGGTCGATCAACAACAGTACGAATATGTAAATCGCTTGCTGGGCCAGGGCCAGTACACGAATGCGCTGGTAAAGGTTCAGATTAATGTAAATGATAAGTAGTAGCGGCAGGGTGTGCTGACCGAGTAGCGTGCCGAGCGAGGTATCAAGAATGATGCCGGTAAAAAACGCAAACCACAAACCGACACGCTTGGGCAAGGCCATGCTCCAGTAAATCAGCGTCAATGCTATCCAGTTTGGTCGATAAATCTGTACCCAGTCCGGTAGTGGCAGAATCATCAAAACCAGGGCCACCAGCAAGCTTAAATATATAACCAGGTATTTCAGCTGCGACATTTTATTGTCTGGGTTTTATGACAAGTACTTCGCGACTGGAATCGAGCCGGGCCTTGGGTTCGGCCAGAACCGATACGAATCCGCGCACCTTGTCTTCGCTTATTGCGGTTACCCTGGCAACCGGATAATCCGGCGGGAACCGCCCTCCCAGGCCCGATGTAACCAGTTCATCATCGACCATGATATCCGCCGTTGCGGGCAGGTAACGCAACTCAAGCTGACGCGTTGAGCCCCGGCCAAACGCAACCGAGCGAGTGCCGCTGCGGATAAATTGCACCGGAATTGCATGCTCCGGGTCGGATATCAGGATAATTGTCGCCGATTGAGGATTGACATGAATGACCTGGCCCATAATACCGAAATCATCAATTACGGCGTGACCCATCTCGACACCATCACTACTGCCCTTGTTTATCTCGATAAGCTGGCTATAGGGATTCTGGTCCACCGATAAAAGTTCGGCAACGATAACTTCGTCGGCAATCTTGCGCGACGAACCTAGCAGATTACGCAGACGCGCATTTTCTTCCGCCAGGATTTCAAGTTTTTGCAGGCGTGCGCTGAGAATCCGCCCCTCGGCCTTGAGTGACTCGTTTTCTTCCAATAACTCGGTATGTGAGGTGAACCAGTCGTTGAGCCAGTTGCCACCAGTCGCCGGCAAACTGACCAGGTACCTGAGGGGAGAAAGGGCCAGGGAAATGTTGGTGCGCACGATCTCGAGATGCTGAAACCGATGATCGACAACCATCATCGCAATACAAAACCCAATCAGAAACAGCGCCTGTAATGTTGCGCCACGAACCTCGATTATTGTCTTCATTTAGGCAGTGGCCGATCGATTTTTACTCTACAGCCAGAAAATCCAGCCCATGTTCATCGATCATTTCGAGTACCCGTCCACCACCACGGGCAACACAGGTCAAAGGATCTTCAGCGATAATCACCGGTAACCCGGTTTCCTCCATGATTAAGCGGTCCAGGTCACGCAACAGCGCGCCACCACCGGTCAGAACGATACCACGTTCCGCTATATCAGAACCAAGCTCGGGCGGGGTTTGCTCGAGCGCATTCTTTACCGCCGAAATAATACCGTATAGCGGATCTTGCAACGCTTCCAGAATTTCGTTGCTATTGAGGGTAAAACTGCGCGGCACACCTTCGGAGAGATTACGCCCCTTAACTTCCATCTCGAGTAAATCCTTGCCTGGATACGCGGCGGCAATCTCCACCTTGATTCTTTCCGCGGTTGCCTCGCCGATCAGGATACCGTAGTTGCGGCGCACATAGTTGATGATGGCGTCATCGAACCGGTCTCCGCCGATTCGTACCGAGGCGGAGTAAACAATACCGTTGAGTGACATTACGGCAACTTCCGAAGTCCCACCACCGATATCGAGCACCATCGAACCCTGGGCCTCATCCACCGGCATGCCGGCACCGATTGCTGCTGCCATCGGTTCCTCGATCAGGTAGACCTTGCGCGCACCGGCACCCAATGCCGATTCACGGATCGCGCGGCGTTCGACCTGGGTCGCACCACAGGGAACACAAATCAACACGCGCGGACTGGGTCGCATGAACTGGTTTTCGTGCACTTTGCGGATAAAGTGCTGCAGCATTTTTTCGGTATAGGTGAAGTCGGCAATAACGCCGTCTTTCATCGGCCGCTTGGCGGTGATGTTCTCCGGGGTTCGACCCAGCATCTTCTTGGCATCGGTACCAACGGCTTCGATCGACTTGGGGCCACCGGGTCCTCGATCCTGACGAATTGCGACTACCGATGGTTCATTAAGGACGATTCCCTGACCGCGAGAATAAATAAGCGTATTGGCTGTCCCCAGATCGATAGACAAATCATTAGATAACAAGCCTCGGATAGCTCCAAACATGCTGTGCTTTTAACCCGTTGTATATTTTTCGATGTGCGTTCGCACGAAATTTCCCGACGCTGCATAAAATTAACGCAGATCTAACATACTCTAGCAACGGTATGTCATTTTCACAAGGTGAAATACCTTAAAAATCAGTCTTTTGCTTATACAAGCGGTGAAATTGTGGTAAGTTTGCGAGCTTTTCTCAGGCCCCATGGAAATTTCCCGAAATGACCCTGAAATCCGAAGACATTCGCAATATTGCTCACCTCGCGCGACTGCACATTGACGAAGACGCAATTGACGATTACGTAGACGATTTATCCAACAT
Source organism: uncultured Gammaproteobacteria bacterium (assembly GCA_947259485.1). Taxonomy (GTDB): domain Bacteria; phylum Pseudomonadota; class Gammaproteobacteria. The sequence goes on from CAMYLU010000001.1 coordinate 120,792, forward strand.
TCTGTCACTGGTCGACCAGATGAACCAGATCGATAGCAGCAGCGTCGCGCCGCTGTCAAATCCACTCGATGCAACCCAGCGACTGCGTGCCGATGAAGTCACCGAAACCAACCAGCGCGACAAGTTTCAGCAAATCGCCCCCGATGTTGCCGATGGGTTTTATCGGGTGCCCAAGGTGATTGAATAATGACCAGGAGCGTCATCGAAATTTGCGCGGGCCTGGCCACGGGCGAGTTCTCGAGCGTTGAAATTACCCAGGATTACCTGGCGCGTATTGCGCTGCACAATCCGGCACTCAATTGCTTTATCAGCGTTACCGGGGAGCTCGCGCTCGAACAGGCGCGACAGGCCGACGCGGTCCGGGCCGCCGGTAATGCAGGTGCCCTCACCGGGGTACCGATTGCGCACAAGGACCTGTTCTGTACCGACGGGGTCAGAACCTCCTGCGGCTCCCGAATCCTGGATAACTTTATTGCACCCTACGATGCGACCGTGATCGAGCAGTTCAACCAGGGTGGCACGGTGATGCTGGGCAAAACCAACATGGATGAATTCGCAATGGGATCGTCCAACGAGAATTCATACTACGGCAGCGTCGCCAACCCGTGGAACCTGAAGCACGTGCCGGGTGGTTCATCGGGTGGTTCGGCCGCCGCAGTAGCGGCCGGCCTTGCACCCGCAGCAACAGGCACCGATACCGGTGGTTCAATCCGCCAACCGGCCGCTTTCTGTGGCGTGACCGGCATCAAACCGACCTATGGACGCGTGTCGCGATACGGCATGATCGCGTTCGCTTCGAGTCTTGACCAGGGCGGACCGTTCGCGCGCAGCGCCGAGGATTGTGCCCTGCTGTTACAGACCATGGCGAAATTTGATCCCCGGGATTCGACCTCCTCCGAGCAGGCAGTACCTGATTACAGCGCGGGACTCGGGCAGGGAATCGAGGGCCTGAAGATCGGATTACCCAAAGAATACTTCGCCGACGGGCTGGACAGTCGAATAGCCGGCGTAATCGAAACTGCGATAGACGAGCTACGCAAGCTCGGCGCCGAAATCAAGGAAATTTCACTGCCGAATACCGGCCTGTCGATCCCGACCTATTACGTGGTTGCAATGGCGGAATGCTCTTCCAACCTGTCGCGCTTCGACGGTGTGCGCTTCGGTCACCGCTGCGAAAAACCGGTCGATCTCGAAGACTTATACAAGCGCTCGCGCGGTGAAGGCTTTGGCGCCGAGGTTAAACGCCGTATCCTGATCGGCACCTATGCGCTCTCCGCGGGCTACTACGACGCCTACTATCTCAAGGCGCAGCAACTTCGGCGCATGATCAAGGATGATTTTCAAAGCGCTTTCGATAGCGTCGATTTAATCCTGGGCCCGACCACGCCCGAAGTAGCGTTCGAGATCGGCGCCAAAACCGATGATCCCGTGAGCATGTACCTGCAGGATATTTATACGATTTCGCTGAACCTCGCCGGTTTGCCGGGGATGTCACTCCCGGTTGGCTTCGTCGATGGTTTACCGGTCGGGATGCAGTTGATCGGCAACTACTTCGATGAAGCTGGCTTGCTTGCTGCTGCGCATAGCTACCAACAGGTGAGTGATTGGCACTTGCAAACCCCGGGGCTGACCTCATGAGCGACTGGGAAAGTGTTATCGGGCTCGAGATTCATGCGCAGCTCGCTACAGTGAGTAAAATTTTTTCGGGCGCCTCGACCGCGTTCGGTGCTGATCCCAATACCCAGGCCTGTGCCGTGGATCTCGGCATGCCGGGGGTCTTGCCGGTACTGAACCGCGAAGCTGTCTCGATGGCTATCCGCTTTGGCGTCGCAATCGATGCCCAAATCGATCGTCATTCAGTGTTTGCGCGCAAGAATTACTTTTACCCCGACTTGCCCAAGGGTTACCAGATATCCCAGTTTGAACTTCCCATCGTCGGCAAGGGACATATCTCCGTCAGCCCCGGCGAAGGCGAACATAAGGAAATCGGGATTACCCGGGCACATCTCGAAGAAGACGCCGGTAAGTCGATTCACGACCAGTTTCCAGAGCAAAGCGGCATCGACCTGAATCGCGCCGGCACGCCACTACTCGAAATTGTTTCGGAGCCGGATATGCGTTCGGCGAAAGAGGCGGTTGCCTATGCACGCAAGATCCACTCGCTGGTGCGTTATCTTGAAATCTGCGACGGCAACATGCAGGAGGGCTCGTTCCGTTGCGATGCCAACGTCTCCGTCAGGCGCAAGGGGGAGCAGGAACTCGGCACCCGTGCCGAACTCAAAAATATCAATTCTTTTCGTTTTCTCGAACGTGCGATAAATTTTGAAATCGAACGCCAGGTTGACTTGATCGAAGACGGTGGCCGCGTGGTACAGGAAACCCGGCTCTACGATGCCGAACGCGATGAAACGCGCTCAATGCGCAGCAAGGAAGAGGCCAACGACTATCGTTATTTTCCCGATCCGGATTTATTGCCGGTCACTGTCAGTGACGAGGATATTGCACAAATTCGTGCCGGGCTGCCGGAGCTGCCGGAGCAGAAAAAGCAACGCTATATCGATGAGCTCAAGCTATCGGATTACAACGCGGAACTACTAACCGGTAATCGCGATACCGCGCTTTTTTTTGAAGCGACTCTTGCCGAATCACCCGAACTGTCAGCGCAACTGGTTAACTGGATCCTGGGTGACCTTGCCGGCGCATTGAACAAGGCCGGACTCGAGATATCTGATTCACCGATAAAACCCGCAATGCTGACCCAGCTGGTGGCACGAATTGCCGACAATACGATTTCGGGCAAGATCGCCAAGGAAGTCTTCGACGCGATGTGGCAGGGTGAGGGAAGCGCCGATGACGTTATCGAAGCACGCGGGTTGAAGCAAATAACCGACAGCGGCGCAATTGAAACCCTGATCGACGAGGTCATCGCCGCCAACCCGGAGCAGGTAGAACAATTCCGTGCCGGCAAGGAAAAAGTGCTCGGTTTTTTCGTTGGCCAGGTTATGAAGCAATCCCAGGGCAAGGCCAATCCAGGGCAGGTCAACGCAATCCTGCGCGACAAGCTGAAATAAAATCCCATGCTTAAGATTAAGCGCAGCTGCAGTTATAGAATTATCACCCGCGCCGTGCACCTGCATGACCAGCCCCTGGTCGCGCTGTTAATGCCGGGTGCTGACGATTGCGAGCCCTGTCTTGATCAAAATCAACTACAGGCCAGTCTGGATGACAATCCTGAATCAATTATCGTTTACAATCAGCAAGTCGATGCAATAGCGCTGGTGGATAACCTGAACGTCTCCGGCAGCCAGATTTATATCGAAATTCGGCAGGATACCAAGGGGGTACTGGGCTTGCATGCGATTCGCAACCGGGGGCATCGGCCCGAGACCCTTGAATTGATCTACCAGTAACCGTTAAAGGCCCTGGTTTTTGCCCGAGGATAAGCAAACACCATGTCGAAAGTACTACTCATCACCGGCGCCAGTCGTGGTATCGGCGCCGAAACTGCCCGCCTTGCCGCGGCGCATGGCTATTCGCTGTGCCTTAACTATTTACACAATGAAGCCGCAGCCAACGAATTACTCGAAGCGCTTACTGCCGGCGGGCACGACGCGATCATGTTCCAGGCCGATGTCGGCATCGAGTCGGAAGTGGAAGCCATGTTTCGAGCCATTGACCGCGATTTAGGGCGTCTCGACGGATTGGTCAATAATGCGGGTATCCTGGAACCACAAAGCGACCTCGTCGACATGTCGCCGCAGCGCTGGCAACGCATCCTCGAAACCAATGTTATCGGCAGTTTTTTATGCGCACGCGAAGCGATCAAGCGCATGTCGACCCAACACGGTGGCAAGGGCGGATCCATCGTTAATTTATCCTCACGCGCGGCCGACCTCGGCGCGCCTCACGAGTACGTAGATTATGCCGCCGCCAAGGGCGCGATCGACGCGATGACAATCGGGCTGGCCAAGGAAGTGGGCGACCAGGGCATTCGCGTCAACGCGGTAAAACCCGGATTAATCTATACCGACATCCATGCAGACGGTGGTGAGGCGGGGCGTGTCGATCGCCTCAAATCCGGAGTGCCGATGCGACGTGGCGGGTCCCCGGCCGAAGTGGCCGAAGCGATACTGTGGCTGCTGTCAGACGCATCGAGTTATACCTCGGGCAGCTTTATCGATGTATCCGGTGGTCGCTAGCGCATGCCTAACCATCACAATCCCGCCTCGGTCCCGTTACTGTCATTGAATGCGATAGCCTTCGACAGCGAGACCACCGGCCTCGATACCAACAGCGCGCGCATGATTCAACTCGGCGCCGTACGCATCGTGCATGGCCACGTGGATGAAGCACAAAATTTCCAGCAAATGATCAATCCCGGGGTACCCATTCCAGCGGAAAGCCAGGCCATTCACGGCATTAGCGATGCCGATGTCGCCGCGGCCGCGAGCTTCGGCGAAGTCGCCAAGGCGTTTGATGACTGGCGCCAGGATTCGGTTCTGATCGGTTATGCCACCGGTTTTGATCTGGCGATGCTGAAACGGGAAAAGGAAATCGCCGGCCTCGAGTGGTCGGTTCCACGCTGCCTGGACGTGCGTTTTCTGGTAAACCTGCTATCGCCTAATCTGCCCGATTTTTCACTCGATACCATTGCCGGCTGGATCGGGGTCGAAACCCACGATCGCCACAGCGCACTGGGTGACGCAATCGCAACGGCCGAGATATTTGTAGCCCTGATTCCACGACTGCGGGAGCGCGGTATTCGCACACTGGCCGAGGTTGAACGCGCCTGTGAACGCTTCAGCGAGACCAGCACCCGCGAAGCACAAATCGGCTGGCTCGATGTTCACCAGGCCAAAGGCATGCGTACTGCCCTGGCCCGCATCGACAGCTTTCCCTACCGGCATCGCTTGCGCGACCTGATGAACAGTCCCCCGTTATTCGTTGAGCCCAACATCAGTTTGCGTGATGCCCTGGCAAGCTTGATCGACCACGAGGTTAGCTCGCTATACGTGTACCCTTTAGTCGAGGGTGACAAAGCGGGTATCGTCACCGAGCGAGATCTGCTGCGCAAGTTTCGCGAAAAGGGCGATGCCGCATTCAATCTCCCGGTCAGCGATATCGCGGTCTATCCACTGGCCAGCCTTTCTGCCGACGCATTTGTCTACCGCGCGATCGCCCGCATGAAACGCATGCACGTACGTCACCTGGGTGTGCATGATAGCCATGGTGAGATTATCGGCGCGCTATCGGCGCGCGACCTGCTGCGTCAACGAGCCGATGACGCCATCCTGCTGGGTGATGATATCGACGCCGCCGAAAGTGCCGGTCAAATGTCTGCGGTATGGGGCAACATTGTTCTGGTTGCTAAAAGCCTGGTAGCCGAAGAAGTCGATGTGCGGGACGTGGCCGCGGTGATCTCGCGTGAACTCTGCGCACTGACGCGCCAGGCCTGTATCCTGGCCGAGCGCGAAATGCAGACGCCACCCCCCTGCCCTTACGCCATGCTGGTGCTTGGCTCCGGTGGTCGCGGTGAGAGCCTGCTGGCGATGGACCAGGACAATGCTATCGTCTTCGCCGAGGGTGAACCTGGCGGGCCTGAAGATCAATGGTTTGCCGAGCTCGGCAACAAGGTAGCGGATATGCTCGATGCCGCGGGCGTACCCTACTGCCAGGGAAAGGTTATGGCCAGTAATCCGGAGTGGCGGCTGTCACTTGCTGGTTGGCGGGAGATGCTGAAGACCTGGATTCGGCGGCAAAAACCCGAGGACATTCTTAAATGCGACATTTTTTTCGATGCCGTGGGAGTGCATGGTGATATCAAGCTTGCCAACGCAACCCTTGACTATGCCTTTAAAAAAGGCCGCAAGTCGAAGCAATTTATGAAGCTGATGTCGATCAACGCCTGCAAGAATTCGCCACCACTAGGACTGTTTGGTCGTTTCAAACTCGACAACGGCCGCATGGATTTGAAGATGGGCGGCATCATGCCATTATTTTCGACCGCCCGCGTACTGGCAATCAAACATCGCATACGAGTGCGCTCCACTCCGGCACGTTTCGCCGCACTCAGTGCCCAGGTCGGCAAAATGCAAACCACGCTGAAAAACCTGCGCGAGGCGCACCGTATAATCTTACATACCATCCTGGAACAGCAACTGCTCGACCTGGAAGCGGGCATCCCCCTGTCAAACCGGGTTGCGCCAAGCAGTCTCGATTCCGCATCACGCGATCAACTGGACTGGGCTTTGAAACAGGTGCCGAATGTTTCCAACCTTTTAGGTGATCCACTAAACCGGGGGTAAGGCAGTTATTTACTCTTGCTGAGCACAACGTAGTTACCCAGAAGCACCAGCGCAAAACCGAACACCGCCTGCAGGGTCCACTGGTAATTTTCAAACAGGGTAGACAGGCCGAGAGCGATTACCGGAAACAGAACCGCTGCATAAGCCGCCTTGTCAGCGCCGATACGCCCGACCAGGGTCAGGTAAGATCCGAACGCGAGAATCGAACCGAACACTGTAAGGTAAACAAGCGAGACACTATAACTTAAACTGGGGTCATAGTTGAAGGAAGCCCCACCGATTACAGCAAAGACCATCATGACCATGGCACCGTAAGCCATTCCCCAGGCATTAGCCTGCACCACCGGGATGTCGTTTTTCTGGTTACGCACCGAAATAATATTACCGATCGAAGCAAAGTAGGTTGCGATCAGACACATGCAGAGTCCGCGCCAGGTATCAGCGGTGTTTTCAACGGCGCCGACTTCAGACCAGAAAATCGCGGCGATGCCGGCAATACCGAAACATGAACCCAGGACAACCCGAAGACGAATCGCACTGCCCATAAATATCGCGCCATTCATGATGTTCATCAGGATGACCGTGGAAAACAGCAGCGCAACAATGCCCGAGGTCAACAACCCGGTGGCCCAATAAAATATGAGGTAATTGCTTGAGAACAGAAACAGTCCCTGTAATGCAATAAACCCATGCTGACGCGCGGAGTACTTCAAGCTGCGTCCAGTCAGCAGGCAAAACAACAACAAGATCAGCGCCGCCAGGCCAAACCGGTAAACCAGGGAGACCTCTGCTGCGACGACCCCGAGCTGGAACTTGATCGCGTACCAGGTTGAACCCCAAATCAATACCGCGGCCAGGTATAAACTGGCTGAATGGGTTAACAATCGGGACCTCGCGGTTCCACGAGTGCGGCCATCCAGCAATCCGTCAACAATTTAAGCAATCCCCGGTAATCAAAAAAAATTGATTCCTGCATCGGTTCGCTGCCGTTGCTATAGAGATGCAGTAATCGCCGGCTTCGATTCAGGTCCAGGTTGGCGGCATTACATATTGTCGCCAGGTCCCAGTAAGGCGACGCCATCGCGGAATATTCCCAGTCGATTAACCATAGGGTCGCATCATCGAGTAGCAGATTTTCCAGCACCAGGTCATTGTGCGAAGCAACGTAAGGACTGTCGCGGGTTTCGAGCAAGGACAGCTGGCGTTCGGCCTGCTGCAAACGTGGTTTCAATTTTTCCTGCTCGGTTGGTTTCAACATCGTGAAATGACGCGATAGTAGCTCCTTCAGATCTACCCGACCGAGAAACGTGAGTCCGCTGCGATGCAAGCGTTGAACCGGTGTGAGTATGGTTTGCAGCATATTGTCATCATCGAAATCAATCGCCCGTAGCGCACGGCTCGAGCCGAGTGTCGGCGTCAGGGTTATCCCGGAGCCATCTCGCCAACTGACTACCGGGGCGATGCCAAGACTACAGGCAAGCAACTGGTTATGAGCCTCGGCCTGGCGATCGATAAAGTTATCCGTTTCAGGTTTCGGTATTCGCAATACCCAATCATCGCGGTGGTTCTGTAGCCGGAAATTGTGATTAGTGTAGCCCGCCAACGGCGTTATCTTGAAATCGCCGGGCGCAAATTCCTGCAGCAATGGAAGACGTTGAAATACCGCTTCGAGATCGACCTGGCTCACAGCGTACCCAGGTAATTACGCACTTCCGCAAGGCGGGATTGTTCGAGTAATGCGACGGTGTCCTCCAAGGCCACGACACGCCCCTCACTAACAAAAGCGGTTCGCGCCGAGGCAATTAATGCATCTCGAGGTTGATGGCTAACCAGCAAGGCGACCATTTTGTTTTCGCTTACCAGGGTTTTCACCAATCCGATCAATTCCTCGCGCAACGCCGGACCCAGTGCGGCAAAGGCCTCGTCGAGGAGCAAAATTTTTCGTTTGCGTACCAGCGCCCGCGCCAGCGCAACCCGCTGACGTTGCCCGCCTGAAAGTTCACCCGGCTTGCGTTGCTGTAATTGATCCAGTCCGAGTCGTTCGAGGGCAGCGGTTACTTCGCTGACTTGCTGGCGCGACAGGCGTAACGACGGATCGACACCGAGCGCCACGTTGGTAAACAGGTCGAGATGGGGAAACAGGTTATGCTGCTGAAAAACGATGGAGACCGGTCTTGAGGGCACCGCCAGCTGTTCGATGGCTACACCGTCAAGCAGGACCTCGCCCGAGTCGGCTGCCAGAAACCCGGAAACCAGGCTCAGCAAGGTCGACTTGCCCGAACCACTGGGGCCGATCAAGCTCACTACTTCACCCGCACGAACATTAAGGTCGAAGTGCATTGCCGGGGCCGATGTGCCGACATAACGAAACTCCAGCTGCTTTATTTCAAGCATCGGATTTACCGCCGATTCCGCGTTCGAGCAACCAGAATACAGCCAGGCAAAGCAGCAGCAAAACCAGGGCCGTTACCGTTGCATGGGGAATCAGATAGGCGCCCAACTGCTGGTAGATAACTAACGCCAGGGTTGCGGTTTCCGGGGTTCCGAACAACGCGATGACACCCAGATCACCCATCGCCAGGGCCGCGACCAGCGCCGTCGCCAGGCCCAACGATCGTCGCAATAATGGCCATTCCAGGTAACGAAAGCGGTACCAGCCCTGTAAATCCAGGCTTTGGCAGAGGTCATGGTAACGGGCATGATTCTGGCGCAAAGCCGGGCCCAGGCAGCGAATTACGAAGGGCAGCCCCATCAACGCGTTTATCGTGATCACGATCGGGTAAACCCAGTTGAAGACATCGACATGCGATGATAACAGGACGAACATGCCGGTACCGATTACCAACGGCGGCACCACGTAAACGATGGACCCGACAAGGTCGATAAGCCTGGACCTGTTGACCAGCCCCACACGGGCGAGGCTGGCGCTATATTGCACCAGGAACCAGCCCGCAATGACTGATATTAGCGCGGCCGATAAACCGACGAATAGCGTCTTGGCAATTGATTGCCATAGATAAATACTGCTAATTACCTGCAGCAATGGTCCACTCAAGGCATCGACAAGCATCGATGAAAGCGGTAACCCAACATAAATCGTGGCAACCAGGATCAGTGCCATATCAAGCGGTTTTTGTAATCGGCCCTGGGGTCGCGTACCAGGAGAAAGGGTAATTTCAACTTCGGGCAGGCGCTGCAGTTTCAGCGTTACGGCGGCCACCAGCATGCATATCACCAACTGCAGTAACGCCAGCACCACGGCACGCGCAGGGTTAAAGTCAAAGCGTAAGGACTGGTAAATCGCAACCTCGAGCGTGGTGCTTTTCGGGCCACCGCCCAGCGTTAGCACAACCGCAAAACTGGTCAGACATAACATGAATACGAGCAGCATAACGCCCGGTAGTGCTTCGCGTAACGCTGGCCACTCGAGATAACGCCAGCGCTGCCAGGCACTCAGGCCAAGCTGATCTCCGAGTTGCCAGTGGTGCTCAGGGATGGACTGCCACTGCGGCAGCAGCAAGCGTACCGCCAGCGGCAAATTGAAGAAGACATGCGCCAGCAATATGCCGTTAAGCCCGTAAAGCGATTTACCCAGAGGTATCCAGCCCCCGCTACCGTATACCGAAACCACGCCCATAACGGCAACCACCGCGGGGACCACCAGCGGCAATGCGAACAGTCGCAGCAACAACCCTCGCATTGGAAAATTCATTTGTAGCGCAAACGCGCGTGCCACCAGGATAGCCGGCAAAACGCTGCAAAGTGTAGAAAGGAATGCCTGCCAGAGACTGAAAGACAGCACACGACGAATGTAGCTGCTGTGCCAGAAGCGCAGGTCACCGGGCTCATAGCCCGGTAAGCCGCTCAGGTTCACGAGGCCGGCGAGCGGCGCCAGTATGATCAACCCGACCAGTGCCAGTACGATACCCGCAGGTATTGCTCGTGAATTTAGCTGCGTCATCGCCTAGCGCGACATGACCTCGAGCCACTCGTCGACCCATGCTTTGCGCTTGCTGGCCACCCGCTTGTCATCCAATAGTAACGCCGGGGACGGGTCGATTAATTGCCTGAATTCCGCAGGAAGCCGTTCGCTTGCCAATGCCGCCGGATACATCCAGTTGGTGGTCGGAATGATCGTTTGAAAGTCTTCGCTCAGCATAAACTTTAGAAACTCCCGCGCGAGTTTTTTCTGCTGACTGCCCTGCACCAGTCCGGCAACTTCGATCTGCTGGTAATGGCCTTCGCTAAAGCGCGCCGCTGAAAAGCGTGAATCTTTTTCGGCAATAATGTGATACGCGGGAGAAGTGGTATAGCTCAGTACCATATCGGCCTCGCCCTTCAGAAATAAACCATAGGCCTCGCTCCAGCCCTTGCTAACCGTCACGATACGCGGCGACAACCTGGCCCAGGCCTTATCGGCTTCGTCGCCATAAATTTTCTTGATCCAGAGCAGTAATCCCAGTCCCGGGGTAGAGGTTCGCGGGTCCTGCACCAGGATGCTGGGGCCCTGCTCATCTTCGACCAGCTGGCGCAGGCTCGTGGGCGGATTGATGAGCCGCTCCCGGTTGTAGACAAAGGCAAAATAGCCGTAATCATAGGGTAAAAATAAATCATCCTGCCAGGGGTCCGGAAGCGACGAGTTCTCGAGCACTATGCCGTGGGTATCAAAAAGTCCGCTGGCACCCGCCTCGGCGGTCAAACTGGTATCGAGACCGAGCAGCAGATCCGCCCGGGTGTTGTTACCTTCGAGCTTTAGCCGGTTGAGCATCGAGACTCCATCCTCCAGACCGACAAGATCGAGCGTGCAGTTGCATCGTGTTTCGAATGCCGCCTTGACCTGGGGGCCCGGACCCCATTCACTGGTAAACGAGTCGTAAGTGTATACGACCAGGGTAGGCGTCGCTGCCTGTACCGCAAAAGACATCGCCAGCAGCAACAGGCCAGCGCCGAAACATCGTAAATTCAAACACATAACAGTCTCCATTTAGCGGGAAGTTAAAACGGAGAGGTGGGAAACAGCTTCGATCCGCTCACATCCCTACGCCAGTATTAACTGGATCAGGTTCATCGAGTTGGTGTCCTGGCAACACCTCTCAGCTCACTTGAGCACCCCGTCGAGGAAGGAGGACTATATTATTAGTGCCATGCCCGCGCAAGCGGGAATAATGGCTGGCTGAAATGGTGCCAGCTGTGTTATTTTTTATATTCGAGGCCTGGCTTGAGTTCCTCGAACATTTTGTAAGCGGTTTCCGTCATGCCCAAGGATGCGTAGGTTTTCTGCGCAGCGGTATTCCAATGCTCGACGTAGAGGCGAAACCCACAGACGGAAGATTCCTGTACGGCGAGTTCCTTGACGCGCTCGTAGAGCTCCCGGTATAGGCCCTGCCGTCGATATTCGGGGCGTACGTATACGCTCTGAATCCACCAGAACATACCATTGCGCCAGTCACTCCATTCGGTAGTCACCATCAACGAAGCCTGGATTCCATTGTCAAGCTCGACCACCAGGTAAAATCCCATTTGCGGATTCTCGATCATGGCCTTGACACCGGCGCTGATTACCTCGGGGATTAACTCCACCCCTTCAGTTTCACGCGCCATGTTAATATTGAATTCGGTGAGTTCAGCAGCGTCCTGTGACAGTGCTGTGCGTATAATCATGGTATTTCCCCTGTTACTGTTTATGGCGCATTGCTCTGCGCGCTTCTTTTTTAGCTGCCTTTTGCGCCCGGATAACTTCAACCTCGGCCCACTCTGCTGCGAAGCAATCGGGGGTTTCCATGCACAACCCGCCTAGCTCACCATCGCGTAGCTCTTTGATCAACAGGCGGGATACTTTTTCCAGGTCTACCCGGCCACCGGAAACGATACAGCCGCGTTTGCGCGCTATCACTTCCAGCAATTCGATTTCTGTTCGCGGCAGTGGCTCGATATCATAGCGCTGAACCAGGCGTTCGGGGTAGGTCTCGATAAGAAATTCGGCGATAAAACTTGCGACTTCCTGTATATCGAGCGCGGTATCGCGAATTGCACCCGTAGCGGCGAGACGATAGCCGCTGGCCTCGTTTTCGATATTGCCCCAGAGCATTCCGGGGGTGTCAATTAGGGTCAAATCAGATGATATTTCGATGCGCTGTTGCATGCGGGTCAGCGCCGCCTCGTTACCGGTCCTGGCAACAGAGCGGCCCGCAAGCTTGTTGATCAGGGTTGATTTACCGACATTCGGGATGCCCGCAATCATCGCGTAAATCATCGACGACCGATTGTCGCGCTTCGTTACTAACGAACGGCATGCTGCGGGTAGCGCGAAAATGGAATCGTCGCCCGTGTTGCACACCAGTGTTTTAACCAGGTTTTGCCGTTCCAGCTGGCTGATCCACGGACCCAGGCGTTCTGGATCCGATAAATCGCTCTTATTGAGCAGTTTGATACAGGGCTTATCGCGTCGCAGCTCTGCCAGCATCGGGTTTTCGCTGGAGCCAGGCAGACGTGCATCGAGTACTTCGATGACAAGGTCGACTTGCGGCAGGATTTTTCTAAATTCCTTGCTCGCTTTGTGCATATGGCCCGGGTACCACTGAATCATGATTTGCCTGCAGTCACGAGAATCCGATATTCCGGCCGCGACAGCTGTCCGCGGCGAAGTATTTCTACAAAAGCTTGGATCGTATCGCAAATTGAAAAAAAATACTCCGTCGGCGCCTGATTTCCGTATTCCCAATCTGGTTAAAACGTTTAAACTAACGCCATGGCTGAGATCAGGCATCGTATTGGCGTCAAAGGCAGCGCGGCACAGGTTTACCAACTGCTGACAACCGATGAAGGACTTTCGAAATGGTGGACCACGGATACCCGGGGAGCCGGCGAAGTAGGCTCGATAATCGAGTTTCGCTTCGGTGGCGGTGGACCTGATTTTGAAGTCATCGAGTTGATTCCGGACCGACTGGTTCGATGGCGACACTCAGGTGAGATGCCACCGGCCTGGATGGGGTCTGAAATTCTGTTCGAGCTGAGTGAAGACAAACAGCAGACGATTCTCAACTTCAGTCATTATAATTGGCAAACTGCGGATGAGTTCTTTGCGCATTGCAGTTCCAAATGGGGTGTTTTTATGATGAGCATAAAATCCTGTATCGAGACAGGTAGAGGTCAGCCCTACCCGGACGATGTCCCTATCGATCTCGACGAATAATAAATGAGTGATTCTGAAACTATCATCGCCGAACTTGAATCCGAGTTTGTGGAGCTGTTCAAGATTCTAAAATTTGAAGGCCTCGCCGACAGCGGCGGCGACGCCAAGCAGGCAATTGCCGAGGGCCGGGTTAGCGTCAACGGCGAGATTGAAACCCGTAAACGCAAAAAGATTAAAGCCGGTGATCAGATCGATTTTATCGATCATCACATCGACGTAATCGCCAGGGCTGACGGCTGACATTTACGCCCGATTTTCGGGATGACGCGTTATTTTTTTCAGGCTAGAATAACCATCCTGTTCCAACCCGGCTCTGGATTTACGCTCCAGGAGGCTCGATGAAATCACCTGTCGTTATCGCGACGTTTTATCGCTTTGTACGTCTGCATAATTTTACTGAATTGCGCGACCCACTGCTGCGGGCCATGCTCGACAACCAGGTGCGTGGCACCATACTGCTGGCCGCCGAGGGCATCAACGGGACCGTCGCCGGCAAGCGCTCTTCTGTTGAACTTCTGCTCGACACACTGCGACAGGATGATCGCCTGCGTGATTTTGATTGCAAACTGTCATTCGACGATGAAATGCCGTTTTATCGATCGCGTGTTAAATTAAAACGCGAAATCGTCACCATGGGAATCGATGACCTCGATCCTGCAAACAGGGGAACCTATGTCAGTCCCGCTGACTGGAACGAATTGATCAGCGACCCCGAGGTTACCCTGATCGATACCCGCAATGACTACGAGTCGGCGATTGGAAGTTTTGATAATGCCATACACCCAGACACCGCTTCTTTCCGCGACTTCCCTGCCTACGCGACGCAGAACCTGAATCCGCAAAAAAATCGCAAGGTCGCGATGTTTTGCACCGGCGGTATTCGCTGCGAAAAGTCGACCGCATACTTGCGCCAACAAGGTTTTGACGAGGTTTACCATTTGCGGGGTGGCATTTTGAAGTACCTTGAAGAAGTTCCTGAAGCAGATTCAAAGTGGCGCGGTGAATGTTTCGTCTTTGATAACCGGGTCAGCGTCAATCATGCGCTTGAAAAGGGTAGCTTCGACCAGTGTCATGCCTGCAGGCGACCGATTACCGATGCCGACAAGAGCAGTGAGAAGTACCAGGCGGGCGTAAGCTGCCCGGCTTGCCATGATTCCAGATCGAGCAATGAGCGCGGCCGCTTTCGTGAGCGAGAAAAGCAGGTCCGGCTTGCGCGGGCGCGTGGCGAACAGCATATCGGCGCCGATGCGGCCGAGCAGGCCAGGCAACGCAAACTAACAAAGCTTGCCGCTAAACAGGCACAACGCAAAACTGAAAATTAAACTTTGCGCATCTCGATGAGTTTATTATCGGTGTCTACTTTGACGCTGAATCGACCCTGGATTCCGTCCGCCGTAACATACTTGTAGAAGTTGGCAGCGGGTAGCTGCAACTTTAACCCACGATCCGTCTCGACCAGGATGTAACGCGCCTGGCCCTCGTAAATGGCCCGGGTTTTGCGCGCCGAAAGCGCCATATCAAATTCAAATTTGGGCATGTTTACCTGTTATAGTGCAATTTTCGTTAGTGAACGCTATCCATTGAAAACCATTGGCTTAATAGGCGGCATGAGCTGGGAGAGCAGCCTGCTTTATTACCAGCTTATCAACAAAGCGGTCAAACAACGCCTGGGTGGATTGCATTCGGCGCAGTTACTAATGTACAGCGTCGACTTCGCACCGATCGAAAAGCTGCAACACGCGGGAGATTGGGACGGGGCCGCAGACGTGCTGATCGATGCGGCGCGTCGACTGGAGGCGGGCGGAGCGGACTTTTTCCTGATCGGCACCAATACCATGCACCGCGTCGCCGACGATGTCTGCGCGGCCGTCAGTATCCCGTTACTGCATATCGCCGATGCCACGGCAGAAATTTTGCAGGATGACGGTGTCGAGCGTATCGGGTTACTAGGCACCGCTTTTACCATGGAACTCGATTTTTATCGCAACCGCATCAGCGAACATTTCGGGATTGAAGTGCTGGTGCCTGAATTGCATGACCGGCAGATGGTACATGACATTATTTACCAGGAGTTATGCCAGGGTCAGATTGAAGCGGAATCACGCGAGGTTTATCTCGCCATCATTGATCGCTTGTGCGAACAGCACATCGATGGCGTGATTCTGGGATGCACCGAAGTCGGCTTGTTGCTGCAACCGCAACACACCGACATCAAGCTTTACGACAGTACGGCAATTCACGCGCATCGAGCGGTAGAGCTCGCCCTGCAATAGTTTAATCTTGCGAAAATTCAGGCTCGATTAGTTCGATAGTGAGGTCCGAAGTCGCATATGCGCTGCAAAATAATACGTAGCCTGCTTCAGCTTGAGCTGTACTAATGGCATCGGGCAGCCCTGCCGGATACTGAATTTCACCCTGCCGCAGCTTGCCCATGCAGGAGCCACATTGCCCGCTGCGACAACTATAGGAAATCAGGATATCGGCCTGATGAGCGGCCGCAAGAACGGACTGCTGCCCAGAACAGGCGAAGCTTTCTCCCGACGGTAATACCGTGACGTGATGAATCGTTTTCGAGATGGATTCAGCCCAACGGCTGGCTGCGCTTGCTGTTCAGCCAGCGGATAATCGGATCCCATTGATCCAGATCTTTACGCACCGAATAGGGTGCGAGCTCAAAAATACCCAGTCCGCGTTCAGCGGCACGCACATAGTTCTGAGTCTCCCGTAACACGCTGATAAAAGGTGCTTTACGGACCTTGCGCAGGTAAGTATCGAGTTGATGATAGATGTTGTAATTTTCGCGGCAGCGGTTGGCGATCAGCGCGACCCTGGCTTCCTTGCGCGCAACGCGGCCGTTATCCAGCACTTTCTGGATGAAAGGGGTTGCGGCCCGCATATCAATCGGCGAGGGTAGAACCGGGATAATAATGCTTTGCGCGCGCCGCAAATTGTCGCTTAATTCCCTACCGTGAACCGCGGCGGGCGTGTCGTATACAACATAGTCGGCATTCCTGGGCACGCGGAAATGGCCGGCGGAACCATCGAATCCGGTTATTGAACTGCGCCCGCTGGGTCGTGCCGACAGCCACTCCAGGCTGGAGGCCTGTGGATCAAGATCCACCAGCATGACCTTGTTCCCCTGCGCGGCATAGTAGCTTGCTATGCTGGTTGCAACCGTACTTTTTCCCGAGCCGCCCTTAGAATTTAACACCATGATTGAGCGCATGTTCCCTCCTATTCCGTTGCCTGTTCCGAGTTTTGATTATCGTTGAATTTCTACAGCGGTGCAAAAAACTGGCGTCAATCCAGTCCCAGTTCAGTCCAGATCTGATCTACCTTGTCGACTATTTCGGGGGACATGGTAATCGGCTCACCCCACTCGCGGTCAGTTTCACCGGCCAGCTTGTTAGTCGCATCGAGCCCCATTTTCGACCCCAGGCCGGATACCGGGGACGCAAAATCGAGATAATCAATGGGTGTATTTTCAACCAGCGTAATATCGCGCGCCGGATCGGTACGTGTTGAAATGGCCCAGATAACATCTTCCCAGTTGCGCACGTCGATATCATCGTCGACCACGATGACAAACTTGGTATACATGAACTGGCGTAAGAACGACCAGACGCCCATCATGATGCGCTTGGCATGGCCGGGATACTGCTTTTTCATACTGACGAGCGCAACCCGATAGGAGCATCCTTCCGCGGGTAAATAAAAATCGACAATTTCAGGAAACTGTTTTTGCAATATCGGGATGAAGACTTCGTTAAGCGCAAGCCCGAGCACCGATGGTTCATCGGGTGGCCGACCTGTATAAGTACTGTGATATATCGGGTTTTTACGCATGCTCATCGCCTCGACCGTGAACACCGGGAATTTTTCGACCTCGTTGTAGTAGCCGGTGTGATCGCCAAAGGGCCCTTCTGCGGCTAGATCATCGGCATATATATGACCTTCGAGTACGATTTCTGCGAGCGCGGGAATTTGGAGGTCAGAAAGCAGCGAGCGCGTTACTTCGGTTTTTGAGCCTCGCAGCAGACCGGCAAAAGCATACTCGGCCAGGGCATCCGGAATGGGCGTTACTGCTGCCAGGATAGTGGCAGGATCACAACCCAGTACCACTGCAACCGGAAACGGTTCGTCGCCTTTTTGCTGGCGCCATTCCTGGTAATCGAGCGCTCCGCCCCGGTGCGATAGCCAACGCATTATCAGGCGGTTGCGACCGATCAATTGCTGGCGATAGATACCCAGGTTTTGGCGTTGTTTTGAGGGTCCCCGGGTGGTGACAAGGCCCCAGGTGATCAGTGGTGCAGCATCGCCTGGCCAGCAAGTCTGGATTGGCAACATGTTCAGATCGACTTCGTCACCGTGAAACTGGATTTCCTGGCACTTGCCACCTTTAACGAGTTTCGGCGACATATCGAGGATTTTCTTATAAATTGGTAGCGTTTTCATCGCATCTTTGAATCCTTTCGGCGGCGCTGGTTCCTTCAAGAAGGCCAATAATTTACCGACTTCGCGTAACGAAGTCGCGTTGTCTTCGCCAAGTGCCAGGGCAACACGATGCTCGGTACCGAACAGGTTCGACAGTAACGGAATCTTGCTGCTGCCAGGTTGCTCGAACAGCAGCGCCGGCCCACCGGCCTGCAGGACCCGTGCGGAAATTTCGGTAATTTCAAGGTCGGGGGAGACCGACCTGCTAATGCGTTTTAATTCGCCACCCTGCTCCAGCTGGTCTATAAAACCTCGCAGATCCCGGTATTCCATTTACCAGATCTTGATGCCGTGGAATTTTCTTTTGATGCGGGTTTCAATAACTATTTTGCTTACCAGGAAGCTCAAAATTATGATGGCAATAATGATCGGCACTATGATTGTCCAGTAGCGCTGAAGTGTATTGCTTAAAACAAACCAGGCCGGCGCACTATCCTCGTCTTTGAGATCGATTTCGCGTTGTTTTGCTGCAACTTCCTCTTGCAGCCCTGCGATGGATTCAGTCGCCGTTTGTTTCTCTTCTTCCAGTTGATCGATTTTTGCAACCAGCTCATCCATATCCTTTTCATACTGGTCGATAACAGCCTTGCTATTGGAAAACTTTTCAATTTCGGCGGTGAGATCTTCGGTCTTCTGTAGCTCTTCCCGATACAATATATTGAAAGTTGGTTTGGTTACCAGAAAGCCACGCTTTACCCATCCCCTGGTGCCATCAGGAGCGGTTACCAGGGCGTAGGGGCCCTGGATCTGTTCGATTTTGAGTAAATCGCCAGATTGCAGTAACTTGAGAACCTGGCTCGATGAATTCGCATTCGCGTATAGCGATAGTCGCAACTGGTCGGTCACGTACTGATTGTCTGTATCCTCATCACTCGCATCCTGTGCCGATATCAGCGCACAGTAAAACACCAGGGTCAAACCCAGAAAAATTCTTTTTGTCATTAGCTAGCCAATTCCACTATGCCTTAATAATGCATCGATTTCCGGTTCGCGCCCACGAAAACAACGAAAGGACTCCATTGCGGGACGTGAGCCTCCCTGTTCAAGCACGCACTGCAGAAATCTTTGCCCGGTTTCAGGATTGAATATTCCTTCTTCTTCAAATACAGCGAAAGCGTCAGCGGATAAGACCTCGGCCCATTTGTAGCTATAGTAACCTGCCGCATAGCCGCCTGCAAAAATATGTGAAAAACTGTTCTGAAATCGATTGATAGCCGGTGTTTTTACGACCGCAACCTCGGATCGAACCTGGTCGAGAATCGCCTGGATCTCCCCAGCCGAGGTTATTTTGAGATCTTGATGAAGCCGAATATCAAACAGGGCAAACTCTATCTGGCGCAACATCTGCAAGGCGCTTTGAAAGTTCCTGCTGTCAAGCATTCGATTATAGAGATCATCCGGCAACGGTTCGTCTGTTTGATAATGGCGGGCAAACAGGTTCAGCGCCTCGCGTTCCCAGCAAAAGTTCTCCATGAATTGACTCGGTAATTCAACCGCATCCCATTCGACACCACTAATTCCGGCTACATCCGGCACATCCACCCGGGTCAGCATATGGTGGAGTCCATGGCCGAATTCATGAAACAGCGTAATGACCTCGTCGTGGGTGAAAAGCGCCGCTTCATCTCCCAAAGGAGGCGTCAAATTACAGGTTAGATAGGCAACAGGTAATTGAATATTGCCGTCAATGCGATAGCGATTAACGCACTCATCCATCCAGGCTCCGCCACGCTTGTTCTCGCGCGCATACAGGTCGAGGAAGAACTGCCCGATCACCTCACCCTGCTGATTTGCGATCTGGTAAAAACTAACCGTCTCATCCCAGGTATCTATACCGGTTTCGATGCTCGATATATCAACCTGGTAAAGCCTGGCGACGATATCGAACAACCCCTTGATAACCCGTCCTTCTGAAAAGTAGGGCTTCAGGTCTTCATCGGAAATCTGGTAGCGGTGTTGTTTAAGCTTTTCACTGTAATAAGCATAATCCCATGCCTCGAGTTCACCGACAAAACCCAACGACTCGGCAAAAGCCTGGCGCTGATCAACTTCGTCGATGGCGGTTGGTTGCGAACGCCGGGCAAGGTCGTTGAGAAAGTCGACCACCTGCTTTACATCTGTCGCCATCTTGGTTTCAAGTGAGTACTCGGCATAGTGGTTAAAACCGAGGATATTGGCCTTTTCCTGTCTTTTAGCCACGATTTCGACCATTATGGCGGCATTATCCCAGATTTTATCGGTAATGCCCTGGTCCGATGCACGCGTCGCATAGGCCTCGTAAACGGCCCTGCGTAAATCCCGGTTATCCGCATAGGTGATCACGGCGAGATAGCAGGGCATATCCAGCGTTACCCGATAGCCGGTCAGCTCTTTTTGCTCGGCTAATTGCTTTAGCATTGCCAGTGCGTATTGGGGCAGTCCCTGTAATTCGGCCTCATCCCCGGTGAGGTATTGCCAGGCCTGTGTGGCATCGAGCAGATTGTTTTCGAACCTGGATTGCAGTTCAGATAAATCCTTTTGCAATTGCTGATAACGGGCCCGGTCTTTCCCCTCAAGCTCTACCCCGCCCAGGCGAAAATGCTTTAATGCATCGGTTATAGCTTTCTGTTGTGCCGGGCTGAATTCGCTAAATAACGCAGATGCGGCGATATCACGATATCCCTGATACAGGTCGTGATTCTGGCTGATTTCGGTTGAATATTCACTCAGCAAGGGCAGACACTTATTGTACGCCTCCCGCATCTCCGGGCTGCTTTTTACCGAATTCAGATGCCTCACCGGCGACCATGCCTTGTCGAGTCGATCCCCCATCAATTCCAGCGGCTTGATCAGATTATCCCAGCTCGGTTGCGGCTGCCTGGTTAACTGTGATATCGCGCTACGGTTTTCACTGATCAGATGCTTGATAGCTGGCTCGATCATCTCGGGTTTAATTTTGCTGAAGGCCGGCAAAGTACCGGGTTCGAGTAACGGATTGGTCAAGGCTGAGCCATAAGGTTCGTCTAAAGCCCGCTAGTCTACTCAACTAGAGAATGCATTCAAATGGAAAAGGGCGTGCGAATAGAAATCATCGTGACGACCGCGGTAAAAGTCAGCAAGGCTCCCGCTATAGAAAATCGGGCTTTCCATTTTTTAAACGTAACCATGTCCTCCTCTGTTCTTGCCGACAGGATATACGGCTGCCGACTATTGGTGGGAGATGAAATAACGTGGTGTTCCTTTTTTTCCTTATTAAGCTCGTTTAAAACCTGTTTTCGCGCCGCTGCTCGAATCACCTTCCACTCCCGTTTCTGAATTTTCCCATTCTGATCAAGATCGTACTCACGCAAATACCTTGCCGGCTGCAATTTCCATGTTTTAACCAATTCTTCAACCTGCCTGGCGATAAACTCGTCGGACGGATTGCTATGCACGGTACGAAACCATCCGAGCGCATACAGGTTGCTGGCTGGCAGTAACAAGCGCTCACGAAAGCGGTAACTGCCCATACTGAGATTAAATCTGGTCGGTTTTTTCGGGGCACGCGTACTGTATTCGGTACTATGCCCATACCAGGTGGTATCCATCTCCGGTATCACGTGTGCATGATCGGGATCTACGATGCAATCACCGGTATCATCGACCAGGCGAAACATGTGGCTGCTGCGTTCGTCCGAGATGTTAGTCCAGGTCAGGCGTTTTCCCGATCGGTGCTTCTTGTCAATCGAGCAGTGATACCATAAGCACCGACGCTTGCTAAACGGCGAGTGTATTTCGCCATTCGGCATCCATTCACCCAGTCCCTTGAGCTCGACATGGCCTTGCGGCGCTGACCTGATTCTGGAGGTCGCGGTTCCATCCATGAAGCGGTAACGCTTCATAATACTGAATGAGTAATAAACCAGGAATGCAAACACTGCGATCAACAGGCCGAGTATCACCAGGTACTCGATCCTGGGCAATTCAAGGATTTCAAACTCGAGCCAGGAAAACATAACCGCGGTATGGTCCCGGGTATCAGGTTTCGAATAGCTCTTTTACGCTGACATCGGCAATTTCGCCTGCCTCAAATTCAAGCAGATCACGTGGCCCGAAACCGAACAGCCTGGCGACGATCAGGTCCGGGAATGTGTCGATTGCGATATTGTTGATATTTACAGATTCGTTGTAGAACTCGCGGCGATCGGCAATGGTGTTTTCCAGGGTGCTGATGCGCGCCTGTAAATGCTGGAAGTTTTCATTTGCGCGCAGCTCTGGATAATCCTCGGCGAGAGCAAAAAGTTGGCCAAGACCCATGCGCAGCGCACCTTCGGCGGCGCCCAGCCCGGGAACATCCTGTTTTTGCCTCGCTTCTGAAACCTGCGAGCGCGCCTGCATGACTTTCTCCAGGGTTTCCTGTTCGAATTTCATGTATTGCTTACAGGTTTCTACCAGTTTTGGTATTTCGTCGTGGCGTTGCTTGAGGAGCACATCGATGTTCGACCATGCTTTCGAAACATTGTGTTTGATACGGACTAGATGGTTGTAAATACTGATGATATAAATCACCAGTGCCACAATCACTCCCCAGAAGATGTAACTGCCAATATTATCCATCGCATTACGCCCCTAATATTTAAAATTGTTCCTCTTATATAGAGATTATTTGAATAAAATCAAGGGGTTGCTATACATCAAGATTGTTGACGTTGAGGGCGTTGGTTTCGATGAAATCCCGTCTCGGTTCAACCTGATCACCCATAAGCGTGGTAAACACCTGGTCAGCGGCAATCACGTCTTCGATCCGAACCTGTAGTAGTCGCCGGTTATCCGGATCCATAGTCGTTTCCCAAAGCTGGTCGGGGTTCATTTCGCCGAGGCCCTTGTAACGCTGTATGTTCAATCCCTTGCGTGCCTCTCGCATCAGCCAGAAGTAAACCTCGCTGAACTTTTTAACTTCCTGTCGGCGTTCACCTCGATTTATATAAGATTCCGCGGTAAACATGTCGCCGACCTGTTCGACAAACTGGCTGACAGGCTGATAATCGGCACTATTGAAAAACTCGCTGCTGAGCTCACACGAGTTACTGAGACCATGCAGGCGCTTGTCAATAATCAGCCCGAAGCGGTTGCTATTATCGTCACCCTTGACTGACACAACGTAGGACACCGATGCTTCGCTTTTCGTATTGAGTCGTGTCCCCAAGGTTTCGCCCCACTTGCCCATTGCCTTTTCATCCAGCAGGATTGCTTCATTAACGGGCGATAAATCGACCAGTTCTTCCAACACCTCGACTGGAATATGCTGTGACAGGCGTTCGACTATCGCCAGGATGGTGATGAATTGACGTGCGAGATTCTCCAGTGCTAAATCAGATATCGCGGGCGAATCGGCCGTCAAATGCAGGCTGGCTCCCTCTATTGCAAGCTGCAGTAAATAAGCATTGAGCTCGCGATCATCTTTAACATATCGCTCCTGCTTGCCTTTCTTGACCTTGTAAAGCGGTGGTTGAGCGATATAGACATGGCCACGCTCCACCAGTTCGCGCATTTGCCGGTAGAAAAAGGTTAGCAATAGCGTGCGAATATGCGAGCCGTCGACATCCGCATCCGTCATGATAATGATGTGATGATAACGCAACTTGTCGATATCAAATTCTTCGCGGCCAATTCCACAGCCCAGCGCGGTAATTAAAGTTCCTACCTCTGCTGATTGCAGCATTTTGTCAAAACGCGCTTTCTCGACATTCAAGATCTTGCCCTTAAGCGGCAAAATTGCCTGAGTTTTGCGATTTCGCCCCTGTTTTGCCGACCCCCCGGCTGAATCCCCTTCCACGAGGTATATTTCAGACAAGGATGGATCTTTTTCCTGGCAATCGGCGAGCTTGCCGGGTAAGCCTGCGATATCCAGTGCACCCTTGCGGCGCGTCATCTCCCGGGCTTTGCGTGCTGCTTCGCGTGCTCTTGCCGCCTCTAGTATTTTGTTTGTAATTGCGCGCGCATCGGCTGGATTCTCTTCCAGAAAATCCTTTAGCCGTTCACTGACTACCGATTCAACAATTCCTTTGATTTCCGATGACACCAGCTTGTCCTTGGTTTGCGAGGAAAACTTGGGGTCGGGGATTTTGACCGACAAAACTGCGGTTAAGCCTTCCCGGGCATCGTCGCCGCCGGTATTAAGCTTTTCCTTTTTAGCCTGGCTGCTCTCCATGTATTGGTTCAGGGTGCGCGTCAGTGCGGAACGAAAGCCCGACAAATGGGTGCCGCCGTCTCGCTGCGGGATATTATTGGTAAAGCAGAATATATTTTCCTGGTATGAGTCATTCCATTGCATCGACACTTCAACGACGACGTCATCCAGTTCCATGTTGATATCTATCGCCTTTTCATGAATCGGATTCTTGTTCTTGTTCAAATACTCGACGAAGGCGCGAATTCCGCCTTCGTATTCAAAGGTGTCTTCCTTATTGTTACGATGGTCAACGAGATGAATGCGTACACCAGAGTTTAAGAAAGACAGCTCGCGTAGACGTTTCGCCAGGATATCGTAATGAAATTCGATATCGCTAAAAATCTTGCGACTGGGCAGAAAGCGGAGTTCCGTGCCGGTCTGGTCAGTGTCCTTGACCTCTTCAAGGTTACTCTGTGGCTCACCGAGCCGGTACTCCTGGTGATACAGCTTGCCCTCTCGTTTTATACGCAGCGACAGTGTTTCAGACAGTGCATTGACGACTGAGATCCCGACGCCGTGTAATCCTCCTGAAACCTTGTAAGAATTATCATCAAATTTTCCACCGGCGTGCAAAACCGTCATGATAACTTCCGCTGCCGAGCGCCCTTCTTCTTCATGGATATCTACCGGTATGCCCCGGCCATCGTCCTTGATCGATATCGATCCATCGGTATTTATCGTTACTTTTATTTCCGAGCAGTGGCCGGCAAGCGCCTCATCAATAGAATTATCAACTGCTTCAAAAACCATATGATGCAAGCCGGTACCGTCGTCGGTATCGCCTATATACATCCCGGGCCGTTTACGTACAGCATCGAGGCCTTTTAGCACTTGTATGCTAGAGGAATCGTATTTTGTCATGTAAGGATCTAGCTGAAATTTCGAGGCTTTATTATACCATGTTCCACGTGGAACAATTTAAATTCTTTTGCCCCTAGCGAGCCTGGCGCTACACTATCTATGTTACTGATAAACAACTGTAAATCCATGTCTAATAACTGGTCGTAGACGAGATCCTGCGCTTCCCGATCAAGCTCTGAATGCAGGTCATCAATCAGCAGAATAATCCGGGTTTCACGGATTTTATTCACCAGATTCAAAACTGCCAGTAACAACGCCAGGCATAACCTCTTACTCTGGCCACGAGACAGAATTTCACCCACCTTTCTGCCCTCGGAAGTCATAACAATATCATCACGGTGAATGCCGACACTGGTGAAGCCACTTCGAATATCGCCTTCTCGGTGGCCGTGGAGCGCTTCAGCAAGATCCTGATGTGCCGGCCAGCCCTGCTGATAATTAATCTCCAGTGGTATCCCCGATAATACTTTGCCGAACTCGCCGGTAAGAATATTTTCTACGGCCCCAGAGTATTCGCGGCGCATCGAGCTGATTTCTACTGCAGGATCGATCAAATGCTGGTTCCAGTACTCAAGCAATTTGAGATCTTTACGGCTTTTTAAAAGTCGATTGCGTTGTTTTAATGCATGCTGAAACTTTCTCCAGTGCTCAGCATAATCTGGTTCCACGTGAAACAGGCACCAATCCAGAAATGCCCTTCGCTTTTGCGGCGAGCCTTCAATCAACTGGAAAATGTCAGCATTGAGTATATTTACCGGCGCCCTGCTGACCAGTTCTGAACGCCGTTTAATCGTTTCCCCATCGATACGTATTTCGAGCTTTTTATTGTTTTTGGCCAACCCGGCTTTGAAACCTTCGAATCGTCCAAACAATAGAAAGCCCGGTTTTCCGTGTTGAATGCATTGCTTGAGTTGATGGCTACGAAACGAATGTGCCTGGCATAGAATATAAATAGCCTCCAACAGGCTAGTTTTTCCAGACCCATTGGCGCCACTGATTAAATTGAGTCGCGGATCAAGATCGAGCGTCGTGCTCTTGAGGTTTCTGAAATCCGTCAGACTAAGCTGACTGATCGCCATATTAGGCCTCAGATATCGCTATAGCCGCATCGGCATAACAACGTAAAGGCTGGAATCGTCCTTGCTGTCGCTGATGATCGCGCTACTATTTGAATCCTTCAGTTTAACCTGGACCTTGGCGGAATCAAGGACTGTCAGGACATCAATTAGATAGGTCACATTGAAGCCTATTTCCACATCTCCCTCGCTGTAATCGACCTGTAGTTCTTCTTCGGCCTCTTCCTGGTCCGGATTATTTGCCTGGATTGATAAATTACCACTGGTTAATGTCAGTCGGATGCCACGATATTTCTCGTTCGATAAAATAGCAATTCTACTCATCGAGTTCTTAAGTACTTCTCGATCGACTTCCAGTGTTTTATTACCATCGACCGGTATTACCCGCTGGTAGTCGGGAAATTTTCCATCAATAAGCTTAGTGGTGAACACCAGGGAATCTGTTTCGACTCGAAAATGATTTTGACTTAATACACACCGCGCCGGGCTATCCCCAGAATCGAGTAGGCGCGAGAGTTCGAGAACAGCTTTGCGCGGAATAATAATCTGCTTTTCCTCGTCCATTCCGGTATCCAGGCTGGTTTCGCTTAAAGCCAGCCGATGTCCATCTGTAGCAACAAGCTTGATTTTGTCAGATGAAATCTCCATTAAAATACCATTCAGGTAATAGCGCACGTCTTGTTGCGCCATTGCGAACGAGGTTTTATCGAATAATTCCTTAAACCTATTTTGCGGTATAGAAAAAGAGTGCAATTCCTCTATTTCGTCTAGTCCGGGAAAATCGCGTGCGGAGAGTGACGCCAGGCTAAAGCGGCTGCGCGCCGATGTAAGTGATACTCGCGAATCCTCGATATTAAAGTTAATTGGTGAGGATTCGGGTAAGGCCTTGCAGATATCGAGAAGTTTTCGCGCCGGAATCGTTGTTTGAAATTCGTCGCTTTTATCGGCATTTACCCTTGAAACCATCTCGATCTCGAGATCTGTTGCGGTTAGTGTTATGTCACTGCCTGTTGACTTAAATAAGACATTTCCCAATATCGGCAATGTTTGCCTTCGTTCTACCGCGCCGATTACTTGCTGTAATGGCCCAAGTATGTCTTCTCTTTTAATAGTTGTTTTCATTTATATATCTAATTTACTGTGTTTATTAGTAACTGAGCTTTCACGGGATAAGTCTATTATTTCTTTATTTATCAATACCTTATGCCGAGAAACTCCGAATTTAAGCTGTCTGCTACTTATTAGCAAACTGTGCATAACCCCGGGATAAAAACGCTGCTTTTATTTGCACCCAGCTTATCCACAGGTCCAGCCCCCGTTTTTCCCCATTCCTAGTTGCTTAGCATGCGCGCCAGGATTTCCACGTCTTCATCAATCCGCCGGTCTTCACCCCGCAATTCATCGATTTTACGGCAAGCATGGAGCACTGTCGTGTGGTCCCGCCCCCCGAAGGCACTTCCTATCTCGGGCAAACTATGGCGTGTCAATGATTTAGAAAGAGCCATCGCTATCTGGCGCGGGCGTGTAATAGAACGGTTGCGCCGACTTGATAATAGATCAGCGACCCGGATTTTGAAATATTCCGCCACCAGCTTCTGTATATTATCGATGGTAATGGGCTTGTCTTGCACCGCGAGCAATTCTCTCAGGGCCTGGCGTGCAAAATCCTGGGTAATCGGCTCACCGGCAAAACGAGCATGTGCAACCACCCGCTTTAGCGCACCTTCGAGCTCGCGAATGTTCGATTTGAAACGTTCGGCAATAAAAAAAGCGACATCATCCGGCACATCTGCATCCACTTGTTCAGCCTTGCTGATCAGGATCGCCACGCGAGTCTCGAGATCGGCGGGTTTGATATCGACCGCGAGCCCCCATCCCAGGCGGGACTGGATTCGATCTTCGAGCCCTTCAATCTCTTTTGGAAATCGATCACAGGTAATGACCATCTGGGCTCGCGCCTCGTAAAGGGAATTGAAGGTGTGGAAAAATTCTTCCTGCGATCGGTTTTTGTCGGCGAGAAACTGGATGTCATCGATGAGCAGGGCGTCGAGGCTACGATATGAATTCTTGAAATCATTCATACGGCTATGCTGCAAGGCCTTAACCATGTCGGAGACAAAACGCTCGCAATTTACGTACAAAATGTTCGCATCCGGGTTGTTTTCCCGGATCTGGTTGCCAATCGCATGCATTAAATGCGTCTTTCCGAGGCCGACCCCACCGTAAATGTAAAGCGGATTATACTCAGAGCCGGGATTGCTGCTGATCTGGATCGATGCAGCACGCGCTAGCTGATTTGATTTGCCTTCGACAAAGTTTTTGAATTTTTGGGATTCGTTAAGACCGGAGGAACGATAAGTTCGCGGCGGCGGTGTCGCGGTAACCGCATCGGGTTCTGCCGCCCTGGCATGGGAACCGATCATCAGGCTGACCGACATTGACTTGCTGTCATCAAGGCTGGTAACCAGTTCGCGTATGCGGTCAAGAAAATGTTTGCGAACCCAATCCATAACAAAACGGTTCGGAGCCAACAATTTCAGCGTATTGAGTTCCTGTTCTACCTGTAATGGCAAAATCCAGGTATTGAGCTGTTGCTCACTGATTTCGCCTTCCAGGCAGGCAATACACTGTTGCCAGATTGAATTCAAAACACCCCCGATTGTTTGTATTCACGCACCAAAAGTGGACGGAATTAGTGGTCAGAGCCAGGGTCAATGCTGCGCGCATGCCTGTAAGGACCACTAAAAAGCGGAAATACAGGCGGTTTTAACCCTTTTTCGGTGAATTTATGTGCTCGACCGGTAAGGGGTAATATTATACTTATCCACAGCCCTAGCAAGAGGCTTGAACAAAAAAAATGGTTTTGTGGTCAATTCATAATCGATCGCAGCCGTAACCGTGAAAAGATAGAAAAATTGTCGTAAAACTCAATTAAATATTGACGTAACGCGACTCTAACAGTACATTGTCGCGCCTTGTTGAAATCGACAAACTAATGAGCCGAGGCGTTTGCTATGAAGCGTACATTTCAACCCAGTAATCTTAAGCGTGCCAGAACGCATGGCTTTCGTGCGCGTATGCAAACCCGCGGTGGACGCGACGTCATTCGGGCCCGCAGAGCAAAAGGCAGAGCACGCCTGACACCGTAAAGTGGATGTCAGTGTCAGCGAGTCTTTCCCAAGACGGCTGAGATTAACGCGTGCAATCGATTTTCAGCAGGTTTTTAAGAACAATATTCGAGTTGGCGATAACCAAATCACGCTCCTGGTTGGTAAAAATACGGGTGCATGTCCTCGCATCGGGTTTGCGATAGCACGCAAACAGGTACCAGCAGCAGTCAAGCGCAATGCGCTGAAACGGTTGTTTCGAGAGAGCTTTCGCAAAAACAGGCATCGCCTGCCGCCGCGTGACATTGTGATTATGGTGAAACGTGAAATATTATTAACCCGGCCGGCAGATTTTCGAGCCATATTGGATCAACACTGGAATAGCATCATTAAACAATGCGAAAGCCCCTGCTAATACTGATTCACGCCTATCGCTACCTGGTAAGCCCGTTGCTTGGCAATCATTGTCGTTATACTCCGAGCTGTTCTCAGTACGCGCTTGAAGCGCTTGAATCGCATGGTGTGCTGAAAGGTTTGTGGTTAACCCTAAAGCGCGTTAGTAGCTGCCATCCATGGCATGAGGGGGGTTATGACCCGGTTCCAGGCTCCTGCAGCGAGCACAACCATGGATAATTCACGACTATTTCTGTTTGCGGCGCTTGTTTTCGTTGGCATGTTGATGTGGCAGCAGTGGCAAATTGACTATGGTCCCCAGCCGGTTTCCAGTAGCGAATCTCTACCCGCCGCCGAGGGTGAGGTTGCCGAACAGGGAGTCCCCGGAGATGATTTGCCGGAGCAGGCCGATGAGTTAAGTCCTGGCACGGTAACCGACAGTAGCTCCGGCAGTGGGGAAGTTTCACCAACCCTGCCACAGCAGCAACTGGTCAGAATCGATACCGATGTCGTACGCGCCATGATTGATACCCGGGGCGGGGTCATACGCTCGCTTAAACTCAAAAAGTATCCAACCTCACTGGAGCAACCCGACGACTGGCTGGAACTGGTTCATAGCGATAGCGACTCGGTCTATATTGTACAAAGCGGACTGCGTAACAAAGAAGAAAAGGCTCCAACACACTACAGTACTTACCGTATCGATCAGACAGCGTACCAACTTGCCGATGGCCAGGACGAGCTTGTTGTTCCGATGTACTGGAACCAGGACGGCATCAAAGTCGTCAAGAGCTATCACTTCAGGCGTGGTGATTACCTGATCGACGTAAGGCATCGGATTGAGAATGACTCGGCGCAGGAATGGCAGGGCAGCGAATATCGCCAGATCCAGCGCTCACGGCCGCTCGAAACCTCGCGCCTGCTCTATACCTACACCGGTTCGGTTTACTATAACGAAGAGGCCAAGTACGAAAAAGTAGACTTCGATGACATGGAGGATGCGCAGTTAAAACTCGAATCCACCGGCGGATGGATTGCCATGATCCATCACTACTTTCTATCGTCGTGGATACCGGGACAGGACGAAACGAACCTGATATACACAATTGCCAATACCAGGCGCAACCCGTCGACCTACACCATCGGCCTGCGCTCTGCCAACCGGGTAGTTGCTGTCGGTGGCAGCAGTGAATTTGTCAGCCAGTTGTTCGTCGGGCCGAAGATAGTGCAGCGGCTCGAGGAAATTTCACCGGGCCTCGATCTCACCGTCGATTACGGTGTGCTGACATTCCTTTCCAAGCCGCTTTACTGGCTGCTCTCGTGGTACCACGGCTTTGTCGGTAACTGGGGCGTCGCGATCATCCTGCTGACGCTGACAGTCAAGGCAGTATTCTACAAACTGTCGGAGACCAGTTATCGCTCAATGGCAAAGATGCGTAAAGTCAGCCCGCGCCTTAAGACTCTCAAGGAGCGTTATGGTGATGACCGCCAGAAAATGAACCAGGCGATGATGGAGCTTTATAAAACCGAGAAAATCAACCCGATGGGCGGTTGCCTGCCGATATTGGTGCAGATCCCGGTTTTTATCGCACTTTACTGGGCGCTGCTGGAAAGTGTCGACCTGCGCCAGGCACCCTTTATATTCTGGATCAAGGACCTGTCGGTGATGGATCCCTTTTACGTGTTACCCATCGTGATGGGGGTTAGCATGGTTATTCAACAGCGCCTGAATCCGCCGCCGCCGGACCCGATCCAGGCCAAGATAATGATGGCTCTGCCATTCGTATTTACGATCTTCTTCGCCTTCTTTCCCGCGGGACTGGTATTGTACTGGGTCATTAATAATGTATTGTCGATCGCACAACAGTGGGTCATTACCAAACGTATCGAAGCCGGGGCTACCAAGTAAGCTGGTTCCCGGCTCAACCAGCAAACCTTTATTGCCATGCCGTCGCATGAAACCATCGCCGCAATTGCAACGCCTCCCGGAACGGGCGGAATTGGCATCTTGCGCTTGTCCGGAAGCAGGGCGCTGGCGATTGGCGAAGCGATCAGCGCAAGTAAAATAAAACCCGGCCTGGTTCAGTTTCGGCAGTTTTTCGATGCCGACGGTGCGGTGCTCGATCATGGCTTGTGCCTGTATTTCAACGCTCCGCATAGCTTCAGCGGTGAAGATTGTGTCGAAATACAGGCGCATGGCGGACCGATCGTACTTGATATGCTACTGGAAAGACTCTGTGAACTCGGTGCGCGACTGGCCCGGGCCGGTGAGTTTTCTGAACGTGCGTTCCTTAACGGCAAACTCGATTTAACCCAGGCGGAGGCGATTGCCGATTTGATCGAATCGGGTAGCCGGGCGGCGACCCGGGCCGCAATGCGCTCGCTGCAGGGCAGGTTTTCGCAGCAGGTTCACAGCTTGATCGATGAAATCATCAACCTGCGTGCCTATATTGAAGCCGCGCTTGATTTTGCCGAAGAAGAGATTGATTTTCTAAACAGCGGCGATATTAGCCTGCGACTCAAGGATTGCAGTCGCCATTTGCAAAGCCTGCTTGAGCAGGCCGAGCAGGGCAGGACGCTGCAGGAAGGATTAAGCGTAACCCTGGCGGGGCTCCCCAATGCCGGAAAATCGAGCCTGTTAAATTACCTGGCCGGCTACGAGGCCGCGATTGTTACCGAAATCGAAGGCACCACGCGCGACCTGTTGCGTGAGCATATTTCGCTTAAGGGCATTCCGATTAAGATTACCGACACCGCGGGCTTGCGTGAATCTGAAAATCCGGTTGAGCGGGAAGGCGTTCGACGCGCCTGGGAAACGATCAGCCAGGCGGATGTAATCATTTACCTGATCGACTCCAGCAAGGGATTAAGCCCCGCGGATCAGAAAATCATCGATGAACTCGAAAGCGCTAACCTGCAACTGGTATTCAGCAAATGCGATTTGTCGGTGGCGGATCGGCAAGCTGATCCGCAAGCGCTCTATATTTCTACCCTGGACGGTACCGGTATGGAGCAGTTGATAGAACGAATAACCGGAAATGTTTCCGACTATAACCAGAATAATCAGGCATTTATGGCCAGGCGGCGCCACGTCGATGCGCTGTTGCGTGCACAAAAAGCCGTGCGCCAGGCCACGCACACATTTGATAGCACCCGATCAGGAGAACTCATGGCCGAGGATTTGCGCGAGGCGCAAGGGTTTTTAAATGAAATCACCGGTGAATTTACCAGCGAAGACTTGCTGGGTAAGATTTTCTCGAGCTTTTGCATCGGAAAATAAAAACCGGCACCAGGGCCCATCGCGACCTGGCATGGCTCGGCCGCTCACCGCTGTCGCGGCGGCTGTAGCAGCTGTGCAATTTCATCTTGCTGCGAACTGCGCAGCCTCAGCATGTCGCGGAAACTGTCAGGACTTTTGACGAAGGTCAGCTCTCCGCTGAGTGGAAAAATCTTGTCGTGGAGTCGGGATAACCAGAAACGAAGTGCAGCGATGCCCAACATTAACGGCAGGGCGTCGATTTCGATAGCCTCGAGACGACGCTGCTGTTGGTAGGCTTCAAGGGTTGCATTAACCCGGCTGGCGACCAGGTCGCCATGGCTGTCGATACACCAGTCGTTCAATAGCACTGCAATGTCAAGTACGAAGCTGCCGCTGCAGGCATAGTCAAAATCGAGAATACCGCCCAGCTCATTGTCGATAAACAATGCATTGTCGTGGAACAGGTCGGCGTGAATCGCACCCAGGGGTAAATCGTCGAGATCAAACCGCCCGGCTGCTTGCAAGGTTGCCTTAATCAGTTTCCGATCGCTGGCATCCAGAATTTCATCGAGCATGTCGGTTACTGCAATTATCCAGTCGATGCCACGAGGATTGGGGCGGATTCCGGAGTAATCCTGGCCAGCCAGGTGGAAGCGGGCCAGCTCGGTACCAACCATGGCACAATGATGAGACTCTGGTTGTGGCTGTACCTGTCCGCGTAGACGATGAATGATTGCCGCGGGGCGCTGGTTCAGGATCGAGAAAAGATCACCGCGCCGGTCCATTACCGGTTCAGAACAGTGCACCGAGCGTTTTACCAGGTGCTGTTGCAATCCCAGCATGTAGTCGAGTTCGTCGTCACTATGGTGCTCGTAGAGGGTCAGCACGAAACGTCCGACCTCGGTGTCGAGATAGTAATTGGTGTTGGTAATACCGCTGGCGATCGCAGAAAATTGCTGCAGTTTTCCTAGATCGTAACGTGCCAGAAACTGCTCAAGCTGCGCTGGTTCAACAGAGGTATAAACGGACATGAATCCTGCCAGTTAAAGAAGCAAACGGGCAAAGTCACCGAAGTTGCTGTGATATGATCCCGACTCAGGGTTCGGCATTTTAGCGCATCTATATGAATCAAGAGAAACAAAAAAAACTGGTGCTGGTTGACGGCAGTTCCTACCTGTTCCGTGCCTACCACGTCCCGGGGCCAGATCTAAAAAGCCCGTCAGGAGAACCAACCAAGGTAATTTACTTCGTCCTTAATATGCTTAATAAATTAATTAAGGACGAGCATCCCGATAAGTTAGCGGTGGTATTCGATGCCAAAGGGAAAACTTTTCGGAATGATATCTATCCGGAATACAAGGCCACTCGGCCGCCAATGCCGGATGATCTGCGTGAACAAATTGAACCCCTGCATGAAATTATAAAGGCAAGGGGCTTACCATTAGTCAGTATAGAAGGTGTTGAGGCGGACGATGTCATCGGTACTATGTGTCGGCAGGCAACTGAACAGGGATACACGGTGCTGGTATCGACCGGTGATAAGGATATGGCGCAACTGGTTAACGAAAACGTGAGCCTGATAAACACCATGAATAACCATTTCATGGATGAGCCGGCCGTGGTGGAGAAGTTCCAGGTGCGTGCCGACCAGATTATCGACTACCTGGCTCTAATGGGAGACAGTTCAGACAATATTCCGGGCGTCCCAAAAGTAGGGCCAAAGACAGCGGCTAAATGGATAGGCGAGTATGGTGACCTGAAAGGGGTAATGGATAACGCCGACGAAATAAAGGGAAAGGTCGGAGAATACTTGCGTGAATCACTTCACTTCCTGCCAATGTCTTATGAGCTCGCGACAATCAAGCTTGATTGCGTAACCGGTGTTGGCATCGAAGATCTGGAACAGCAGGAAGTTGATAAAAAAGCGCTTGCTGGCCTGTATGAGAAGTATGGATTTACCCGCTGGTACGATGAAATTGTTGCTGCAGATAGCAACCAAACAAAACCTCCTACTGTAAAAATTAAGGCCGATTATGAAAAGGTGCTCGATCAGGATCACTTCGAGCAATGGCTGCAGCGATTGCGTGGCGCAGATGAGTTTGCGATTGATACCGAAACCACCAGCATCGATTACATGCAGGCAGAGCTGGTAGGCATTTCGCTGTGCGTGACAGCGGGCGAGGCCTGTTACATCCCGCTAATGCACCGCTACGAGAATGCGCCGTCGCAGCTCGACAAGGCGACAGCGCTTGCCGCATTGAAGCCGATTCTCGAGGATCCGGCAATTGGCAAAATCGGCCAGAATATCAAGTATGACGCGCATATTTTCATTGGCGAGGGCATTCGAATGCGGGGTATTGCACATGACACCATGCTCGAATCCTACGTGCTCAACTCGACCGCCAGTCGCCACAACATGGATGCCCTGGCAAAGTTCTATCTGGACCACGACACCATTCATTATGAAGACATAGCCGGTAAGGGAGCCAAACAAAAAACCTTCGACCTGATTGATCTTGAACAGGCTAGCGATTATGCCGCCGAAGATGCCGATGTCACGATGCAGTTGCACCAGGTGTTAAGTTCGGGGCTGCAGCAGGAAGCGAAGCTCAAACAGGTGTATGCCGATATCGAAATGCCCCTGGTCGATGTATTACTCGATGTCGAGCAAAATGGTGTTTTGATCGATCGGGAAATGCTGCAAAAACAGGGCAGGGAGATCGATCAGAAGCTGAGCCAGATAGAACAGACCATCTACCAGCAGGCGGGTGAAGTTTTCAATCTGAGTTCGCCCAAGCAAATCCAGGCCATCCTGTTCGACAAACTCGATTTACCGATACTGCGCAAAACACCGAAAGGGCAGCCGTCGACTGCAGAAGATGTACTCGAGGAACTGGCTGCCGACTATGAAATTCCGGCCTTACTGCTTGAGCATCGTAGTTTGAACAAGTTGATGTCGACTTATATCGATAAATTGCCACAGGAAATCAATTCGAAGACCGGGCGTGTGCATACTTCCTATCAGCAGGCGGTTGCTTCCACCGGCCGCCTGTCTTCGACCAGCCCAAACCTGCAAAATATTCCGATTCGCACGGCCGAGGGCCGCCGCATTCGTGAAGCCTTTATTGCGCCTGCCGAGCATAAGATCCTGGCGCTCGACTATTCCCAGATAGAACTGCGCATCATGGCTCACCTGTCCGCTGACGAAAGCCTGCTGAAGGCATTTTCCGGGGGCCTGGATGTGCACCGCTCGACCGCTGCCGAGGTCTTCGGGGAAGCGCTGGAGCAGGTCAGCGCCGAGCAGCGTCGCGCTGCCAAGGCGATCAATTTTGGCCTGATTTACGGAATGTCAGCATTTGGCCTCGGCAAGCAATTGAATATCGGTCGAAACGAAGCACAGCAGTATGTCGATACCTATTTTGAGCGTTATCCCGGCGTCAAACGCTACATGGAAGAAACCAAGCAACGCGCCCGCGACCAGGGCTATGTCGAGACCGTATTCGGGCGCAGGCTGTATTTACCCGATATCAATGCGCGCAATGCCAACGTGCGTCAATATGCGGAGCGCACTGCAATCAATGCACCAATGCAGGGCACCGCGGCGGACATAATCAAGCGCGCAATGATCGAGGTACAGGCCTGGCTCATTAAGGGTGACCAGGGCTGTAAGATGATTATGCAGGTCCACGATGAGCTGGTGTTTGAAGTTGCGGTCGATGAAGTCGACTCCTGCCAGGCTTCAATCGCCGGGTTAATGACCGGGGCAGCCGATCTTTCGGTGAAGCTGGAGGTTGACGCCGGAGTAGGGCTCAACTGGAACGAAGCCCACTAGGTGCTCCTGACGGGCCCCGGGTTAAACACGACCCAATACTTTTTGCGGTTTAAAAAAGGGCATAAATTAATTTTTTGCGCTGCGATGATCCAAATCGTCGAGCCAAACGTAGATTTTTGAAAGACCCGGACCGGGGGGTTTAAAAAGTTAAATCAGTCCCCAAGTAATAGCTTTAAGAGTCATCCAACGCACCGCGATACGGGCAATCTGAAGGAACTAAATGCCGTATCGGGTGTCTACCTAACTGGCGCTATAGCCCAGCGCTAGGTCCGTTCTCCCTCCTATGAGCGGACAAAGATCCGGAAACCCCATCCGGATCACACGTTTGTCCCTGGCAGTTATCTGCCAGGGCTTTTTTTTGCGCCTAAAGTGCTGAAGTTAAGCCGATCCAACTCAGTCTAAAGTCAGCCATTTGCCGCATATTTGCTCGAGAGACTCAATCCCCTGGCGGCCCAGGATCGATAGCGTGGAGACACTTTGCTCTGAGCCGGATAGCTGCGCCTCGGCGTCTGCTATCGCTTTGCGAGTCGCTGACCGCGACAGCTTATCTGATTTGGTGAGCAGGATATGCAGCGGCAAGCTGTCGCCTATCATTCTGATCAGACCCCGATCGAGCTCGCCGATACCGCGGCGAATATCAACCACTATAACCAGCCCTCTCAGGGCCTGGCGCTCCAACAGGAAAGCCGTCAGCACCTGATCCCAATGATTTCGCATTTGTTTCGATACCCTGGCGAAGCCATAACCGGGTAAATCTACCAGGTGTCGATGCGGGTCGAGTTCGAAAAAATTTATCAATTGTGTACGCCCTGGGGTCTTGCTGGTTTTACACAATCCCTTTTGACGCACCAGGCAGTTTATCGCGCTCGATTTACCCGAATTAGAGCGACCGGCGAACGCCACCTCGACTCCTTCGTCTACAGGCAGCTGTGAAAGCTCAAATGCACTGGTGGCAAATTTTGCCTGCTTGAAAGAAATACTCATCATATCGATTGGGTTAGTGTTGAACGTGCGGCCCGGGTATGATATACATTTGCGCCCGAAATTTCCGACCATTTTCCCCCTGGAGAAATAATGAAAGCGAGCCAAATTGGAGCCATGATTTTGGCCTT
This sequence comes from uncultured Gammaproteobacteria bacterium, assembly GCA_947259485.1. Taxonomy (GTDB): domain Bacteria; phylum Pseudomonadota; class Gammaproteobacteria. The sequence continues at coordinate 158,613 of CAMYLU010000001.1, forward strand.
GTCCGGCCTGGTGTCATTCGCCGCGTATGCCGGTGATATCGAAGCCGGTAAAGCAAAGAGCGCCGTGTGTGCTGCTTGCCACGGAGCGGATGGAAACAGTACCAACGCGGCCTGGCCGTCGCTTGCCGGTCAGCATGCCAGTTACACATACAAGCAGTTAGCGGATTTCAAAGCCGGACGTCGTAACAATGCCTCGATGACCGGCATGGTGGCGCTGTTAAATGACGAGGACATGAAGAACCTCGCGGCTTTCTATGAAACTCAGCAACCCAAAACGATGGCTTTCGATGGGGACATGATTGAAACCGGGGAAAGTATTTATCGAGGTGGTATTACCGAAACCAAAGTGGCCGCCTGTATGGGCTGTCATGCTCCGAGCGGTCTGGGTAACGGCCCCGCTGGTTGGCCGTCTCTCAAGGGCCAGCATCCCGAGTACCTGGTAACTCAGCTGCAGAGCTTCAAGCAGGGAACACGTGCCAACGATACCGGCAAAATGATGCGTAACGTCGTGGTACGTATGTCAGATGAAGAAATGAAGGCGGTTGCGGCCTACATAGCGGGTATCCGGTAAATCCGGTTATTTCCGTATTCAGCGGCCATTAACCCGGCTCGATGTAATTTCACGACTAAACTAATCGACAACAACGCTGTCTCTAAATGAATGAATTGTTGCAGGAGAAACACAATGATTAAGCGCTGGCTGATGAGTTTCGCCGTGTTACTGATAGTTTCAGGTAGCGCTGCTGCGCAGATGACCTTCGCAGAAGGTACCGATTACCAGCTGATTACGCCGGTGGTCAAGACATCGCAGCCCGACAAGGTAGTGGTTACCGAAATTTTCTGGTACGGCTGTCCGCACTGCTTTCGTTTCGAGCCTTATGTCGAACGCTGGTCTGCGGGCCTGCCTGACGGCGTTGTTTTTGAGCAGGTCCCATCATCCCTCAACCCGCGATGGACGGAGCATGCGCGTGCTTACTATGCATTTAAGATGATGGGCGAGTTGGAGCAGACACATAAGGCTCTATTTGATGCAATTCATCTCAAGCGCGAGCGAATAATGAGCGTCGATACGCTCGCCGAGTTTGCCACCAGCCGCGGGCTCGACGAGAAATTGTTTAGAGAAAATTATTTTTCATTCCCGGTCGAAACCCAGATTCGTAAAAATATACAAAAGGAAAAGCGCTATGGACATCGTGGCGTGCCGGCGGTTATCGTCAATGGCAAGTACCTGGTGTCGGCATCACAGGCTGGAAGCAACGAGCGCATGATTCAAATTATGAACTTCCTTGTTGCGCAAGAACTGGCGCAGTAGTAAATCTGACAGTAGTTTAACTGTTTCGAAGAGATCGGCAGCTACGTGCTGTTTTTACCTTACGCTCGTTCAATCCCCGACTAGCTGGTGCTCCATCCGAAGCGGGCGATTGCGATATTACCCTTACCATGGAATTCCAGTGATTCACATAAATCCTGGATTAGCAGCAGGCCACGGCCGCTCAGGGCCGTAGCCTCGTCGGTCGGCGGGTCGTGGTTTTCGAAATCAAAACCCTTGCCGCTGTCCTCGATGCGAAGCAATATACTGCGTCGGGTTGACTCCTGTTCAACCGACAGGTTGAAAATCACGTGGCCGCTGTCGAGATTGGCAAGTCGACTTTCACGTGTCTGAAAGTAGGTCTCGAAACCTGCTGGATCGGCCTTTAAATTGGAATCAAGGCCCAGTACACCGTGATCGAGAGCGTTTATATACAGTTCGGTCATAACCGTGAATAATGATTGCCGCTCGGCTTCCAGTTCTTCCATCTCCATGAGGTAGTTAACCAGGATTGGAACCGGGTTGGTTTCACGCAGTCTGGCCCCATTAAAACGCATCGACAGTTTCCATTCGCCGCGATCTCCCAGCATGTACTTTGACGGTTTGATGTAGTCATGCACCTCTATTTCGGGCAACACATCGTGGACGCAGGTAATTTCGACCAGTGTGACGTCGTCGGCCTGGGTGGTGTTATCGCCACAAAATTGATCGAGATCATCGAACACCTGGTCGAATATGCTGTTTTTGGGCGCATTTGAAATGGACGCTAGCAGCCGGTTACTGCCGAACTCCTTATCCTGCCCATTACGGGCTTCGGTTAAACCGTCGCTATGCATCAGTATTTTGTCGTTGTAAGCGATCGGGGCGTATTGCAACATTTCCCTGGGGTCAATAACCGCCTCAACACCCAGGGGCAAACCGGTAGATGTCAGGCGGTGCTTGATCTGGTTGGTTTCTCCATCGACGATTATCACGTCCGGCATACCGGCATTGAACACGCGCACATGTTCGAGGTCATGGTTCACGACTACCAGTTGGGCACCAAAGAACATACCGACAGGCAACATTGACTTCAATTTCTTGTTGATGCCGGTAAGTATTTCTTCGGCACTGAATCCCTTGGTGGTCATGGCACGAAATACTTCGGAAACCGGCATCGCGCCGAGCGCGGCGAGCAGTCCGTGTCCGGTGAAATCCCCGGTCAGAAAAAACAGGTCGCGCGAAGGTGAGTAGGCCGATAAAACCATGTCACCACTGAAGATGCCGGCAGGTCGCACGACATGTCGCAGATGCGGGTTCTCGATGTTGGAACTCTGGATCGCATTAATAAACACTGACTCAGCGATTTCCTGCTCACGGTGAATCATGCTGTACATGCCCTGTACTTCGCTATTCAGTGCGGCGATACGCTGCATCGAGCGGATTTTACTCTGCAGGATAAATTTATCGTAAGGCTTGATCAGGAAATCATCGCCACCGGCCTCGATACACTGCGCGAGCGCTTCCTCATCACTCATTGCTGTCAGGAAAATGACCGGTACAAAGCGGTTCGCGGCAGCCGCCTTGATTTGACGTGTCGCTTCGTAACCATCAAGCACGGGCATCATCACGTCCATGAAAATGATGCTGGGGTTTTCCTGATGGAACAGGTCGATTGCTTCCTGTCCGTTGACGGCTTCAATGGTTTGGTAACCCTGCTTGTTCAGCAGCGACTTTAAAACTAGCCGATTGGTTTTTTCGTCGTCGACGATCAGGGCTTTGCCGAGGCCGATATCACTCATATTGAAGTGCAGGTCGGTAACGGCAGGGCAGCCTTGTTACCGAAAAGTGCGGGTTTCCCCTTTCTGATAATGCCTACTTTTGTAGTACATACCACGCTTAAATCAAGCCGGCCAGGGTACTTAACCCGGCCAACCCAGTTTATACGCAAGACCCGAATGGCGCCGGGTAAGATTTTCAATGGCGCGGACAACAATGCTATTCGAAGCATGAAGAATAAACCGCTGTCGTGCCCGCGTGATCGCGGTATAAAGCAGCTCCCGTGACAGTACCCCCGAATCCGGATCCGATGGAAGTATCAGCAATACCGAGTCAAATTCAGATCCCTGGGACTTATGCACGGTGCTGGCCCAGGCGGGAGTGAATTCGGGCAGGCGGCTTATCGCCAGATCACGAATATCACCATCGGAATCGCGAAAACAGGCACGCAGACCATCTTCGAATTGCCACAGGATTCCGGTATCGCCGTTAAACAGTCCCAATTCATGGTGGTTGCGCGTGATCATGATGGGAAGACCGCTATATAAATTTGCTGCGGGCAGATTGTTGCGCGCCAACAGCGCGGTTGAAATCCTGTGATTCAGAGATTCGACGCCTGAAAAGCCCCGGTTGGTAGCGCATAACACTCTTGTAGTGTCGTAAATATCGAGTGCATCTGCCGGTGAACCGCTGTCAAACACGGGCTGGTAAGTATCGTATATCCAGGCAAGCGTCTCGGCATGGATCTGATCCGATTCCTCTGCGTACCAAAGCAATCCCCTGTCTGTACTGCGCAGTAAATCGGTCGCGGCGACACTCTGACCCTGGTTGACCAGGGAAGCGATCTCACTAATGGCGTTGTCTCGATTGAAGCGGTAGCTGTTACGCAGCAACGCGATCGAAGTAGCAATTGCCGTAGTGCCGATATCCAGCGCATGACCGTGACCGGTGATATCGCCGAGAATATTTCCCGCTGCCACCGATGCCAACTGATCACGGTCACCGAGTAAAATCAGCTGGGCCTGGTGCGGCAGCGCTGCGAGCAGCTGATACATCAGTTTGAGATCAATCATCGAGGCTTCATCAATTACCACGCAGTCGACCGGTAACCGATGCAGTTCGTTGTAATTAAAGCCATTGCGACGATATCCGAGCAATCGATGGATGGTCGTCGCTTCGCCCGGCATTTTAAATTTAGTGCTGTTGTCGAGTCCGACCTGATCGACAAGTTGACGAATCGAAACCGTCATGCGTGCAGCGGCTTTTCCGGTCGGTGCGGCCAGGGCAATTCGACATTCCGGATTCAGTGCCAGCAATACCGCCAGGATCCGAACGATTGTCGATGTCTTGCCGCTGCCTGGACCTCCCGATATGACACTAAAGGGTTTACTCGCGGCGGCCAGGACCGCGTCTTTTTGATCCTGATCGATTGCGTCTGATGCCGGGACTAACCGATCGACCTGGGCGCTAATTTCCGACTGGTTGGTAATGGCTTCGCGTTCAAGTAACGCCTTGATTTTCGTGGCTACAAAATCTTCATAAAACCACAGGCGATTCAGGTACAGGCGATTTTCATCGAGTACCAGCGGGGCGTTTTCACTGGGCCCCCCGATGCAGGGACTTGTGCGGAGCCGGGCACACCAGTCGGCGCTTTCCAGACCCAATGGAATTTCTGCTGCCTCGATTCGGCTGGAGCTGAAAAGAGGGCGCTTACTGTAAGCGTCCAGTTCTATGCAAACGTTTCCCGCCAGGTTGGCTTCACTGACCAATGCAGCACTGAGACCCGGCAATTCATCGTTAGAGGTTTGCGCCTGTTTTGCAATAAATTCGGCAAAAAAGTAGCTCAACCAATGAATGTCGCCGTTACGAGCGAGGCTGTATAGCAGGTTTGTCATGTGTTTACCGGCTCCAGCGGTGTAAAGCTCATTAGCTGGTCGAGTGCCACAATGGTCGGCTCTGTGGGTCGATCAAAATGAACGCCGTAGCGGATGCCGTGCTGTGGCCTCATCGCGCGTAAAAACAGGTAATAAGCGCCACCAAAGTGTTGCTCAAAGTTATAGTCGTGCAGACGCTGTTGCAGAAATCGATGCAGTGCGAGCGAGTAAAGCAGCGACTGAAGATCGTAGCGTCGGTCCAGCATCGCCAGTTGGAGTTTTTCGGGGTCGTAGTCTTCGAGACGGGTGCCGAGGAAGTTACTCTTATAATCGGCGATGTAATAGCGACCCTGGTGTACAAATACAAGATCTATCACGCCGGTCATTAAACCATGAAACTCCGGGCTGCTTAGGGCTTTCAGTGGCGTGGGTGACAGGGATTGCATAAACTGATTCAGTGCCTCGATATCAAGATGATCGAGCGCAAAGTCGAATGACAGTTCGTTGAGCCTTTGCTTGTTAGCCAGGTCGCTTAATGTCATGCCTGCTTGGTCGAGGGGCGTCAGTCTAACCTGTTCCAGCCACATAACCAGTGCCTGTTCGTGTTCGGCGGCCAATCCGGAACGGGGCAGGTAGCGCGAAAATAGCTGCCTGCACTGTTGTCCGCTATCCTGCTGGAAATCGAGATTTTCGAGCAACGAATGAATCAGTAATCCGATGTGACTACCGGCCGGGAAATCCAGTATAGGATCACCCTGGCTTGCCAGGGTTCCGGCATTACCGGGTTGATGTATGCCTCTTGTCAGTCCGGTAAAACTATTAATACGCCATTGGTTCAATTTTGTGCGAGAGAACCAGGCGAGTTTGGCGGGCGCTTGCTGCGCTACCTCGGGGCCAGGCACGGGCGGTTCGCTTTCAACCGGCAGGGGAAGCAGTTCAATGGTTTCATTACTCTTATCGACCAGGTTTTGTAGATCGCTGGCAAAGTTCATATCATCCGGAAAGCCGTCGGCAGCAGCGGACTCCAGGTCAACCGGTGATTGCCTGGAATGGAGTAAATACGCGAGCGCGGTCTGGTTTGCATAGCCCGGTTTGCCGGGGTCACCGGCCAGGCCCCAGGCAAGGTAAACCTTGGAACGCGCACGCGTAAGCGCGACATAGAGTAAGCGCATATCTTCTGCCAGGCGCTCTTTCTCCGCTATCAACCAGTTGGCGCCTAGTTCGGCAGAACCCAGGTCGATGCACGGTGCCAGTTCGAAATCATGAAAATAGACAGCCTTGGACCGGTCTACCTGTTTACAGGACCAAAGGAATGGCACAAACACGATCGGATACTGCAAACCCTTGGATTTATGAATCGTTACTATTTTGACCAACGCCTCATCGTTCTCCAGGCGCAGCTCGGCATCCTCGCTGTTGTTTTCCTCAAACTGGTCATGAAACCAGCTGATCATGGGTGTCATGCCGGCGGTGATCGTGGATTGCTGTTGCAGCAGCTCGGCCAGGTGCAGCAGATTGGTAATGCGCCTTTCCGGGTTATCTTTTTGTGCCAGCGACCGGGTAATTTCGAACTTATGCAGCAGCGACTGGAACATGGCTATAAATCCCTGCCGGTCCCAGAGTTGTTGCAATTCGCCGAGCTCCTCTAACCAGCTTTGCCACGCTGAATCACTGTCGACAATCGCAGCGATCTGCCGGTAATCGAGATTGAGAAGACTGGAGGTTAATGACCGCCTGGCGAGGTCCTGGTCCTGATACTGGGATATTGCCAACAGCAGGTCATAAAGGCCGCTGGCCTCGTCGCTTTGATATACCGAATCCCTGCCGATGGTAACGCTGCGGATACCACGCCGATTCAGAATCCGGCTGAGTGCCTGCCCCTCGGAAGCCTGTCGCACCAGGACCGCGATATCCCCGCTTTGTACGGGGCGACCATCGATGGTCGCGGATTGCCGGCCTGCTGCATCGAGTAAGCTGCTGATTTCGGACGCGACCGCCTGATTGATCAGATCCCGCATTGCCTGGCGTGAATAATTCCCTTGATTTTCATATCTGGGAAGCTGCCACAATGTCATTGCGCTAACGCCCTTAGCCTCGAGGCGAAGCTCGTGAATTGCATTTTGCGTAATCGATTCAACCCGGGAAAACAGGATCGAGTCCTGGTAAATGAAGGCGTCGGGACGATGTGAAAAAAAGGTATTAATTGCATGCACCAGGTCTGGCTGGGAGCGCCAGTTTGTTTGCAGGCTGAACAAATCAACCTGCGGTAATTGCCTGGCTTGCATATAGGTAAAAATATCGCCGCCACGGAAACTGTAGATCGCCTGCTTGGGATCACCGATGAGGGTCAGGCTGGTGTTATCAGCAGACAGGTAAATATGACTGAAAATTTTGTACTGGATGGAATCGGTATCCTGAAATTCGTCGATCAGCGCTACCGGGTACTGTTGCCGAAGGCTCTCCGCGAGCGTTTTCCCGGTGCTCGATTCAAGCGCATCGAGCAGCAGCGTAAGCTGGTCCTGATAGGCGAGCGCGGTTAATTCACGTTTGGCCTCGATCACCTGCAAAGCAGCAGTATGATAAGCATCGGCGCGCAATTGCGGGCTAATTTCACTGGTAAACTCAAGCCAGGCATTCGCGACAGGGCCTACCTGCTTGAAAAATTCATGCTCCAGCCCCGGGTCCTGTCCTCGTTTGCTGGGTTTCGAGTTCTGCTGTAATAACTCTGTCCCCAGATACTGAAAATTCCGGAACGGGCTGGCTGGCTCCGGGGCGTTGAAAAAATTGTCGGCAGTTTCCAGCAACTGCGGCAGATTTAGAGGGTGATAGGGTAGTTTTACGGCTCTGCTGAGTACTGTCGAGTTTGAAATTATTTCGATGATATCTGCCCGGTACTTTAACCAAAGCGGGGCCAGCCGATGTAGTGAGCCGGCAATCTTTCGTGGTTGCTCCATCATTTCAGCCAGGCTGGCCCGGGCTTCCGGTATGACGCGTGCAGACGGTTTATTTCGCAGCTCGAGCAGGGTCGCGATCAGACCATCAAGATCCGGTATATTGTCGTGAATCAATTGCCAGCCATCACTGTCAAGTTCGTATGTCCGCTTTCGCCACCAGTCTTTAATAGCGGATTCCCAGATCGGGCCGTCATCGGTTAGCATGTCGCTGTCAAAAAGCTGGTTACCGGATAATGCGTGTTGCTGCAGGCTGCGCTGGCAAAAGCTGTGAATCGTCGAGATTGAGGCTTCGTCCATGCTGCGTATTGCCAGCTGCAGGCGGTTGATCCAGGCCTTGCGCGAATCCTCATCGAGGTCTTGTGACTGTTTCAGTAACAGCATCAGCAAATCGTCTGCGCAGGCAGCGGAGTGCTGGAGCAAGTCCAACGCCTCGTAGAGCCGTCTGCGAATTCGACCACGCAATTCCTCGGTTGCAGCGTTGGTGTAGGTAACAATCAGAATCTGTGACGGTTGTCGACCGTCGAGGATATGTCTCAGGTACAGGTCGGCGATGGTGTGTGTTTTACCGGTACCGGCGCTGGCCTCGATGAGTTTAAATCCTTCAAGATCGAGCCCTAGTACCGCCCCGGCGTCGAGAATAGTTGAAGTCGAGGCTTCAGGCACTTTTTTCACCGTGCTGGATTGCTGGCAGATAGATTTGCCGTGCACAATCCTGGAACAATGAATCTTCGAGCGGCCTGGTCGTATTCTGCTGCAACGCCAGCCGTATGAATTCGTCTTCGCATTCACCCGGGGGCGCATTCCGGTATTGGCCCCCGTTCCAGCAAGCAAGCGCTTTGCTCATCGCAGCCTCAGGATCAGCCTGCGATGCATAGGCGTAGCTGGTGTCCGGAAACACCGGTAGAGGATACTCGAGGCCTTGTTGAAACAGCGCGATATAGCTAGCCAGAATCTGTTTGGCTATACCTGCTTCGAGATATTCAAAACGAAGACCCTTTGTGTTCGGGATTAGCAATTGACTGCTCTCGTGCCGGGCTATCTGGTCGGTCGCAGATAAAGCCAGGTGATCAAGCCAAAGCGACATTAGTGCTCTGCTCTTGACGGCTTTACTCGCGCTGAAGTGCATCAATCCAGTGTCGGGATAACAGGCGTTTACTTCTCCATACAGCAGTGGCAGTTCGTCAATTCGACACTCGACTGGCCTGGTAATGGGTTGCTTACCGCGAAAGTCCTCCAGTTGCTCGAGTAAAACACGGTATTCTGACTGAATTGCAAGCCATTCGGTTTGCGCGGCCCTGCCGTGCGGCAGCAGACCCAGCGCGGAAAACGTCGCATTGTCATTTTGACGACCGTTTAACTGGTTATCCGCAAGACGTACTGCAAGATCCCACTTCTGTAGTCCCTGCAGGGTAAAACTTTCTTCGTCGTCGGAATCCGTTTCGGCAGGAATCCTGATACCCAGCCTCGAGCTGAAGAAGTATCGAATGGGATGGCTGAAGAATCGCTTCAACATCTGGAGATCGATGCCACTATCCAGGTTTAAGGTAGAGGCAAGTGATTCCTTCTGCCAGGCCCGGGTTCGATCAGGGGGTTTGCTTGCAGCAAGATATTGCGACGTGTCAAACCAGTATTGGTCGTAACCGGGATTGCCCGGTGTAAAATTTCTTGCAGAAAAAGCCTGCATCGGATGAATCCGTGAAATCTGCTCACTGACTGTTCGACCGCTGTCATCGGTTGCGAAGTTGATATCGAGGTAATCGAGCAGTTCGCGCAGCAACACCGAAGGCTGACATTCACTATTATCCTTGAAACTGCGCCCACAATAACTGAAATAAAGGTAACGCCGTGCGCACAACAGGGTTTCGAGCATCAGGTAGCGGTCTTCATCGGATCGAAGCGGGTCACCCGGGCGCCATTGGTGATGCATCAGGTCAAACTCGGCGGGATGGTCCCTGCGCGGGAAGGCGTTGTCCTGCATACCGAGCACACAGATAACCGGAAACGGGATGTTGCGCATGGGTTGCATACCACAAAAAGTGATCCCGCCTGAATAGAGGCGGCCCGGTTGTTGATTTGTTGCCAGTTGTTTTTCCATCCAGTAACAAACCAGGGCAGGGCTCAATTCAACCGATTCTGATTGACCGATTTCACTGATCGCGTTACGCAACGGTAGCAGCAAGTCATCAGCCACAATTCGCGGCGAAAAGAACTCTTCGATCAATTGATGCAAACGCTGCTGCCATTCTCCGGCGCACGCAACAGTTCCAAGTTTTTCATGCCAGTATGTCAGGCGCTCGAAAAGGTACCTGAACTGGGATATGGCAACGCCACCATCGGTGCCTATCTCGGTAATCGGTGCAATACCATGCCAAAGGGTATCTTCGAGCATCGCGTAGCCGGCAAAAAACCGGTCCCAGGCCTGTTGCCAGGTATTTTCGTGAATTGCGGGCAGGCCGAGGGCTCGTCGCTGATCTGCGTCGATACCCCAGTGTACCCGGCTGGAATCAAGCAGTTGATATATAAGTTCCAGCATTTGCTGATCGATACCGAATCGATTTCGAATTTCGCCACACTCGAGAAAGGCCAGCACATCGGAGCGGGTGAACCTGCTGCCGGGTAGTTTCAATAATTGCAGAAAAATACTCACCAGTGGATGGGCGTCGCTAACACTGATATCGGAAATATTCCAGGCCAGGTCGGGGCGCTTGTCACCGGTATCCTGTTGAAAAACTGCTTCGATGTATGGTGCGTAGCGACTTATTTCGGGGACCATAACCAGGATGTCTTCGCTCGACAGTTCAGGATGCCGATCAAGCAGCATCAGCAGGTGATCATGTAGCACCTGGCATTCCCGCATCGGGCTATGACATATTTGAACCGAGATGGAATCATCGATCGTTATTCCGGGTTCCGGTTTTTCAAGATTAAACAGGCTCGCCTGCAGGCATTGCAGGGTGCTGTCATTGCCAGGAGGTTGATTATCTTCAATTTCATTGCCGCTAACCGATCCCATTTCAAGCAATAAATCCTGCATCACCTGCCCCTGTCGGCCCCAGGAAGCCAGCAAGCTGTTACTGGAATCAAGATACTCTGCGTCGGCAGGATTTTGCAGGCGCATTTTCGCCTTTGCTTTTTCACTGACCAGGTCGGCCCAGTACTCGTCCGTGGGATTATGCTGATAGAGAATTATTTCGGTTCTGCGCGCGACAGCGTTAATAAATTCGATGACAGGGGGTGCGAGACTGGACAGCGCAAACAGGCTGATACGTTCGGGAAGATTGATTTCGACGGGGCTGTTGTCGAGGCGGTCGATGATGCCTCCCATAATATCAACCCGATGAGGCTGCTTCCTGGCAGCAACAATTTTCCGCCACAGCCGGGCCTGCCACTGGTTGTCGTTGCCATGCGACCAGTCGCGAATCAACTCCGGTCTATATACCTGGTAGTGGTCGAAGCTGATCGCGATTCGTTGCGCCAGTTGCCAGCGCTTGATACCGCTCTGGTCGTCATCGAGATACCAGCGCAATGATGCAAACCTATCCTGACTCAGCAGCCCGGGCAAGGCTGCAAAAATCTGCCAACCGAGCAAGTCCCTGGAATAGGGGTCTTGATGAGGCAGTTCCTGCAGTATCCGGCCGGCTAGTTCCCATATCCACTCTCCCACCTGGGGATATTGGATGTTTGCCGCGATTCCCTGTTGTTGCGCGATACGCAGATTCAGCCAACGCGACATCGCGTAGGTCGGGACCACGATTACCTCGTGCGCGAACGGGTCTGTCAATGGCTCGACGGCAAGATGCTGCGTTAACCGCGATTGTAGCGTTTCGATTCGATTGGAGCTCAGGATGCTTAAAGCCATTACAGCAGGACACTCTTGTGAAACTCGGGGATTATAAAAGTGTGACGGCTCACAGGATGAGCCATCGCGCCGACCCGCCGCCTTCCAGTATTCGAAATTTTAATTGATTACCCCAACAGATTTCATAACATTGTAGCCAGATTGATTTATGATTGTTCGATTCCTAATGACAGTAGCAACTCGCGGACCCCATGGAAACCGCTTCTGAAAGTAATCTTCCCCCGAAAAATGGGGATCAACGCGTTATCGATGGTCTGGAGCGCGTATTCTTCGATGGTTACTGGATTCGATACTACGCTCCGCTGCGAGATACGCTGGCCAATCGCAAGCGCCTGATCGACAGCCTTACCCGGCGGGCGTTTCACCATACCGAGGCTGGTATCAATACTCCGGGCAGGAGTCTTGAGCTTGCCCGCGAAGCTTACGCAGATGAAACCGATCCGGAACGAAAGCGCGTCAACGCGGCGATGCTGGCGGGTGCGCTTTTCAATCGCGCCACGGATTTGTTTACCACGATCGTGGACCTGGGCGAACTCGGCGTGCAGGTCAGCGAGAACAATGAATTAATGCGCCAGTGCAGCGATTGCTTTGAGGAGGCACTGTCGCTGGGTCAACAGGTCAGGCATCATAGTGGCTGCGAGGGAATCGACGAGGTCTGGGGTGAACCGTTCAAAGCCTTCACCATGCCTATCGATGACTTTTACGAATCAAGGTTCATAAAAATTGCGCAAGGCATGCGCGAGATCGACCAGGTTGCAAATTGCATGATAGAGGTGTTCTGCAGCCAGTCACTGTTTGTCGGGCTGGAGAGTTTGATCGTGAATTATGCCACGGCCGCACGACAGGCCACCGAAACCATGAAGAAGGATCCGATTATTTTTCAGGTGTGGCCGGACTTCGTCTCGCTCGGTGAAAGGCTCGATGCATTCAGGCCCAGTTTGCCCGACGTGGCTGATCAAATGCTGCGTATGCGGATAGCCTACGGTCGAGATCTGATTCAGGAGGGCAGGTTGCTGATCAGCTATATTGCCAGTGCCCGGGTGCCGATGACGAAAAGTGCGGCTGCTTATATTGAAGAATGTCAACGCTATGGCAAGACACCGTTGATTTAAGCGATTAATCTTTGCCACCTAAAGCAGCCTGCAATCAGAACATCATTACACTTTGGCCAACCCTGTTACTGGCAAAGCGCTTTGCGCATTAGCAAAAGATAAATCCCGCCCTGCTGACGCAATTAACCGGGTCAGTCGAACCTTATTTCAACACCGGCATTGTAAACTCAGCGTCGAGCCCGCTATCCAGCCAGCGGGAAGTCACGGTTTTAACCTTGGTGTAAAAACGTAATGCTTCCATGCCATATTGGTTGTGGTCACCAAAAGCCGAAGATTTCCAGCCGCCAAAACTGTGGAAAGCCAACGGTACCGGGATCGGTACGTTAATTCCGACCATACCAACTTCGACCTTGTCGGCAAAGGTCCGTGCAGCGGCCCCGTTTTTAGTGAAAATAGAAGTGCCGTTGCCGTAAGGATGATCGGTAGCCAGTGCAGCCCCCTCTTCAAACGAGCCAACGCGCATGATTTGCAGCACCGGGCCAAAAATTTCTTCCTGGTATGACTGCATTTCGGGGGTGACATTGTCGATTAGTGAACCGCCCAGAAAGAAGCCATTCTCGTGGCCGTCACAGACGAAATCGCGACCGTCGACGACGAGACGAGAGCCTTCGTCCTCGGCCATCTGGATATAGTTCATTACCTTTTCGCGGTGCTCTTTAGTCACCAGTGGTCCCATTTCGAGGTTGGTATCAAGGCTGGCACCAATGCGCAGTGCCTCGACGCGTGGTTTTAAAATATCGATTAACTGGTCGGCAACCTCGTCGCCGACACAGACACCGACCGAAATAGCCATGCAGCGTTCGCCAGCGGAACCATAAGCCGCACCCATCAGTGCGTTGGCGACATCCTCGAGGTCTGCATCGGGCAGGATCAGCATGTGGTTCTTGGCACCTCCCATGGCCTGGCAACGTTTGCCGTTTGCGGTGGCGGTGGCGTAAACATATTTCGCGATCGGGGTCGATCCGACGAAGCTGATCGCCTTGACACGCGCGTCGTTGAGCAGGGTATCGACGGCTTCCTTGTCTCCGTTGATCACGTTAAAGACACCTGCGGGAGCGCCCGCTTCGATGAACAGTTCTGCCAGCCGGATCGGGCAGGAAGGATCTTTTTCCGAGGGTTTCAGCACCACGGTGTTACCGGTAATCAACGCCATACCCGCCATCCACAACGGAATCATCGCGGGAAAATTAAACGGGGTGATGCCGGCGACTACTCCCAGCGGCTTGCGCATCGAATAGATATCGATACCACGCGCCACGTTGTCGGAAAACTCGCCCTTTTGAGCGTGGGGTGCGCCACAGGCAAACTCGGCTACTTCGATCCCGCGCAATACCGATCCCATCGCATCTTCGATGACCTTGCCGTGTTCGGTTGACACCAGAGAGGCCAGTTCATGCTGGTGCTTGTAGAGTAACTGCACGTAGCGCGCCATGATTCTTGAACGCTGCAGCACAGAAGTCGCAGCCCAGTCGGGAAAGGCTGCCTCGGCAGCGGCTATCGCGACCTCGACCTCCGCTTTCGATGCCAATGGAACATCGCTGATTTTCACGCCCCTGCTTGGATTGAAAATATCACCAAACCGCCCGCTAGTGCCGGCGATATGTTCGCCATTGATATAGTGACTTAACTGCGTGATTTCTGAGGATACGGCTTCAGCTGGCTGGCTCATGGTGTCTCCGCTAAGGGCAAAATCAATAAAGGGCGGACATTATAGACAAGATATTTCTGCAAAAGAAGGTTAAAGACGCGCGCCGCGAAGCTGCAATACGCTCTGTTGCAGCAGTTCTGGCCTGGCATCGATGGCATCGATGGCATCGCCCGCGATCAACTCGATACGACTCAACATGCCACGCGGAAGCAGGCGGGTCATCGCGTTGCCATATGCCCGGCTGAAAAAACTCCCCCATAGTCCACGCAGTGCCAGCGGTATAACTGTTACCGGGTCGCGCTGCAGGATACGGGTGATGCCGGGTTTAAAGGGGCCCATTTCGCCGCTTTCGGTAATCTTGCCCTCGGGAAATATGCACACCAGTTCACCTTGTTGCAATGCGTTACTAACCTTGTCGAAGGCGCGTTCCATCATGTCTTTATCCTCGTGCTCTGCCGCTATTGGAATTGCATTTGCAGTTTTGAAAATAAAAGACAGAACCGGTAATTCAAATATCTGGTAATACATGATGAAGCGTATCGGGCGCCGGATGCAGCCGGCCAGAACCAGTGCGTCGATAAAGCTCACATGGTTACAGATAAGCACGGCCGGTCCGTCATCGGGAATCTGCTCGAGCCCGGTTTTCTTGACCCGGTACAGCGTGTGGACCAGCAACCATACCAACAGGCGCATAATGAACTCGGGCACCAGCATGAAGATGAATAATGTGACCGCTGCGTTCATAAATGCCAGGATCAAAAACAGCGTTGGAATCGAAATCCCGGCAGACAGCGCAAACAGGCCGTAGAGCGAAGCCGCAACCATAAACAGGGCATTCAGTACATTGTTAGCCGCTATGATGCGGGAGCGTTTGTTGGGTTTGCTGCGTTGCTGCACCAGTGCATAAAGAGGCACGATGTAAATACCGCCGGAGATCCCCAGCATGACAATGTCAAAGCATACGCGGAGACTGGAACCCTGTGCCAGGAACTCTGCCGGACCGATCAGGCTGTCACTGGATGACAGGCCCTGGTTGAAGTAGAGGTCGATGCCAAAAAGCGTCAGACCCAGCGCCCCAATAGGTACCAGGCCGATTTCGACGATGCGGCCAGAAAGACGCTCGCAGAGGAAGGAACCGGCACCGATGCCGATTGAAAACATCGCCAGTAACAAGATATAAACCTGTTCATTTGCACCAAGTTCGTAGCGAACAAAATTGGGCAGCTGGGTAATGTAGGTAATACCGATAAACCAGAACCATGAAATACCCATGACCGAGTAAAACACGGTCAAATTTTCGCGTGCATCGCGCAGAATGCTGAGGGTTTGCTTGGGAATATTAAAGCTGATCTTGAGTTCCGGGTCCCCCGCAGCAAGTAGTGGAATGCCGCGACTTGCCCAGTAACCGGCACAGGCCGTAAACACTACAGCGATGGCAATCGCCGCATGGCCCAGGCCAATCACGTAGACGCTCACGATTAATCCCATCAGGATCGCGATAAAGGTCCCGAACTCGACCATTGCATTTCCACCCACCAATTCAGCAGGTTTTAATGCCTGCGGCAGCAAGCTATATTTGACCGGACCGAACAGGGCTGACTGGGTTCCCATTAAAAATAGAATCGCTACCAGTAGTTCCGGACTTTGCAACACGAAAGCGATTCCCCCCAGCAGCATTATCATGATTTCAAGTAACTTGATACGCCGGATTAGCATTGATTTTTCGAGCTTGTCAGCAAGCTGCCCTGCAATGGGTGAAAACAGGAAAAAAGGAAGAATGAACAAACCGGCGGCGATATTTACCAGGGTATTACTTTGCTGCTGGGAAACGCTTGCTGCCTGAAACGCAATGAAAATCGTTAACCCGTTTTTATAAAGGTTATCGTTGAAGGCACCCAGCAACTGGGTCAGAAAGAATGGCCGGAATCGGCGGGTTGACAATAGCTTGATTGAGTCAGGCATGGCGAGCTCGAGAGTTGCCATGAAGGCTAAAAGAATGTGTTGCCAAGCGCAATTAATTCCGTCCTGAAGGATGTTCAAAATTTGCCAGGGAATCTGGGGAATATCCTAAATCAGTGCCGCAATAGCTTGCAGCGATAAAAATCCCGGTAATAGCGTTACCTAATCGGCCCTGTGCCATTGAATCCCGACATTCCCGACGGGTGCTTTTTATATGCAATCGAAGCAGAAAATCCTGCACGAATGGACTATAAGACACCAAACAGCTGGGTAGTTATAAAAAAGCGAAGCTTGAATGCCATCGATTAAGTCTCTATTGCGCCGCGACTGGTTTATCGGACTGGTCATTACAATCTTGTTCCTGTACCTCGCAGAGGCAGGCTGGATGGCTGCGCTCGATCGCCAGGCTTATAATTTTGGAGCGAAGTTTTCTGCGGCTAAAGAGCCGCACGAAGATATCGTAGTAGTTGCCATTGATGACAAATCGATACAGGCACTCGGAGCGTGGCCCTGGTCGCGCGAGGTACTGGCTAAAACCACGCGTCTACTGTCCAGGGCAAAGCCCTCTGTCATGGGTTTTACGATGCCATTCGACACGGGTCAGCACGGTGCCGGATTGTCTTCGTTGGCCGGGTTGCGCGCCATCCTCAGTAAAGAGAAAAAACTCAGCAAGCGGGTTAACAAGGCTCTAAGAAGGGCTGAGGTGAACCTGCATGGCGATAAGAACCTCGCCAGCAGTTTTAAATCTGGCGGTCGAATCGTCCTCGCGATGCCCTATACCCCTACCGAAAAACCATTGACGGGACTAAGTTCTTCGCTACCCCAATACATGCAAAAATTTGCTTTACCCAAGGTTAGTGCAAATGGAGGTAGTCGCGGTTTCGGCTGGCCATCGCCGAAAATTAACCGGGCTTCAGAAATCTCCCCGCCCATTGAACTATTGGCAAAGCAGGCGGGTGGGATTGGTGTAATCAGCCTTGTCGAACCGTTCAACGGTGAACCGTTGATCGTACAATACGGCAGCGATTATCTGCCATCGTTTTCACTAATGCTGGCAGCTCGCAGTAAAGGTATGTCAGTGCAGCATATCGAATCCAGGGCCAGTGCCAGGCCGATGCTCGGCGGTGATGATCTTGGTGCGGACATAAACTTCGGCATCTACCCGCGCTTTTATAAAGACAAGGATGGTAAATCGGCTTTCAAGATATACTCGTTAATTGATGTTCTTAACGGAGGTGTGGCCACGGATGTTTTTCGTGACAAGATTATTATCGTTGGATTGACGTCACCAGGCATTGCGCAGCCGCGTTTGACACCCACGGGACAGGCGATTTCATCGACAGTGGCTATCGCCCATACGGTCTCAAGTCTGCTCAACAATGAACAATACCGTTTGCCGGACTGGGCCGGCTGGGCACAGCGTGGAATTATTGTCGTGGTCGGACTTTACCTGATGCTGGTAATGGGTCGTTTTCGCCCCAACACCGCATTTTTTTTAAGCCTGTTTCTGATACTAATGATTTTCAATGCGCATTTTATGCTGATGAGCTCGCAGTCGTTATGGTTGCCGATGATGTCCGCGGTGGCCATGTTAATCGTTGGGCATTTGATACTGGGAACGCGGCAGTCGGTGAATGCACGTTTAAGCCTGGTGCGGGGCGAGCTGTCGACTGCAAATCGTCTACTCGGGCAGTCGTTGCATGCGCAGGGAAACCTGGACCAGGCCTTTGCAAAGTATCGCAGCTGCCGGGCAGATGAATCACTGCTTGGACAGGTTTACAACCTGGGTCTTGACTATGAACGCAAGCGGCAACATAACAAAGCGGCGGCAGTCTTCAAGTTTATCTTTGAGCACGATGCCAAGTTCAGCGACGTAAGTGAGCGCATACAGCAAAACGAAAACGCGGCCAATGCGGTGGTTCTCGGCAGTCGAGACCCAACTGGTCCCGGTCCGAATCTGATTTCTGGTGCAGATACACTGGAGAAGCCGAAACTGGGTCGCTACCGTATCGAAAGTGAAATCGGTCGCGGTGCGATGGGAATGGTTTATCTCGGCCAGGACGACAAGATCGGCCGTACCGTGGCAATCAAGACGATGTTGCTATCGGATGAGATAGAAGACGAAATGCGCGATGAGGTTCGCACCCGTTTTTTTCGTGAAGCAGAGGCCGCTGGAAGGCTTGATCATCCCGGTATCGTTACTGTTTACGACGTCGGGGACGAGCAGGATCTAGCCTATATCGCGATGGATTATCTCAAGGGCAAGGACCTGACAGCATACACCAGTCCCAAAACACTGCTGCCGGTAAGCGAGGTATTTAACATCATTATCAACGTTGCGACGGCACTAGATTATGCCCACCAGCAGCATGTCGTGCATCGAGATATCAAGCCGGCGAACATCATTTACGATGACGAAAAACGCGTTGCCAAGATAACCGATTTTGGCGTTGCCTGTCTCACCGACGCGAGCAAAACCAAAACCGGCACCGTAATCGGCAGCCCCTATTACATGTCGCCCGAACAGCTTGCCGGCAAGAAAGTAGATGGCCGCGCAGACCTTTTTTCACTAGGGGTGATGATGTTCCAGATGCTATGTGGTGAATTACCATTCAAGGGCGATTCAATCGCCAGCCTGATGTATAACATCGCCAATGAGAGGCATCCCGACATCCGGCGTTTTCGTTCCGACCTGCCGAACTGTGTCAATAACCTGATTGACAGGATACTGGAAAAAGAAGCGCAGCAGCGTTTTGAAAGCGGCCAGGAAATGGCAGATACAATGAAACTTTGCCAGGAGCATATCCGCGAGATGGAAGCCGCCTGAGGTTACCCTGCAGGTTCAATTAGACCAATGCCTTGAAGCGTGCCAGCGCTCTCTGGCGGGTTGTTTTTAAATCAAGAATTGGCGCCGGGTAGTCTGTGCCGAGCTTGATCCCCGCAGCAGCTAAAACCTCTTCACTCGCTTCCCAGGGTTTGTGCCGAAACCTGGCTGGAAGACCTGCGAGTTCAGGGCAGAATCGAAGCAGGTATTCCCCCTCAGGGTCAAATTTTTCACTTTGTAATACCGGGTTGAAGATTCGAAAGTAGGGCGCAGCGTCGGCACCGGACCCGGCACACCACTGCCAGCTTGCGGCATTACTGGCGAGGTCTGCATCTACCAGGCAATCCCAGAACCAGTTTTCACCGATACGCCAGTGAACGAGCATATTCTTAATCAGGAATGAAGCAACAATCATCCTGACGCGATTATGCATGTACCCGGTTTGCCAGAGCTCGCGCATCCCGGCATCGATAATTGGAAACCCGGTACGGCCCTCGCGCCAGGCTTGTAAACCTGTCGGCTTATCAAGCCACTGGAAACCATCAAACTTGCTATTGAAGTTCTGTTGCGGAAGCCCGGGGTAGTGATACAGCAAGTGGTAAGAAAACTCTCGCCAGGCGATTTCGCGTAAGAAATGGGCGGGTCCGTCACCATCATCATGCATGCGTGAGTGATCGATCTGGTGCCAGATCTGGTGCGGAGATATTTCGCCAAAATGCAGGTGCGGCGAGAGCCTGGAAGTTGCGTCGAGCGCGGGGAAATCCCTTCCACGTTTGTAATCGGTAAGGGTATTCTGCCAGAAGGCATCGAATTTTTGAGCTGCCGCGCTTTCGCCGATTTGCCAATGGCTGCTCAGTGACTGATGCCAGCAGGCCGATGGCAATAGTTCGAGGTCATCGATCGATTCGCTGTTTTTAATGTCAAGGTTACACCATTGAACCTGTTCGGCTGGTGCTAGCGGTTGGCGTGGCGGTGGTGATGACAGGCAACCTTTCTGGTAAAACGGTGTGAAAACCCGGTAGGGGGTGCCGTCTTTCTTGCTGATGTCCCAGGGCTCCCATAACAGCGCAGCGTTGAAACTGCGGGTCTGGATATCTCCCGCGATCAGGTCCGCCTTTATTTGGGCGTCGCGTTTTATGCGCCAGGGCTCGTAGCAGCGATTCCAGAAAACTCCTTCCAGTGGCAAACTCGCGGCGAGTTGTGCGATGACTTCACGCGCGTCGCCCCTGAAAATTCTGAGCCTGCCGTCAAGTGCAAGATTCAGTGCGTTCAACGAATGATGTAACCAAATCCTGCTCGCCGCACCCATCGCCCAATCTGCCGCGTTAACATCGTCCAGGATATAAATCGGCAGCACTTCGCCAGCCGCGGCCGCGGCGTTTAGCGCCGGGTTATCCGAGATTCTAAGGTCCTGGCGAAACCAGGCTATGGCGACGGGTTTTGTAGTCAAAACTGAGTAAAGATTTGTTGGCGCTAGAGTGAATTAAGCAGCATGAGCTCGTCGGGATGCGGCTGCATGTAGTACGAGCGCTCGATGTATTGATTGGGATTACGGCGAAAGTGATGCCGCAACAGGGTAATCGGAACAATCAGCGGCAGCAGCCCCAGGCGATAATTTTCTATACAGTTGCTCAATTCCTGCTTGTCGCTTTTATCAAGCTCCCGCTTCAGGTAACCGCGTACATGTTCAAGCACGTTAACGTGGTTCGATCGTTTTGCAAAAATTCTAAGAATGCTCATCATCTGTGCAAGATAGCGGGGTGCGTATTCCTCGATTGGGCCCTGATGCGCAGCCGAGAGCTCACGCCCCAGTTTACGTCCCAGGTCCTGGTTGTGACTATAGAGTATTAGCTTGTGGCGAGCATGAAAGTCGGTTAATGCCGCCCAGTCGAGCCCCGAGTGGATCATCTTATGCCAGCGCTGGTAGATGAAAACTCGTTTGACAAAGCTTTCGCGCAACACCGGATCGCCGAGACGACCCTCTTCCTCGACTGGCAGCGCCGGGAAGTTCTGCATCAGGGTTTCGGTATAGAGCCCGATGCCGCTGCGTT
This sequence comes from uncultured Gammaproteobacteria bacterium, assembly GCA_947259485.1. Taxonomy (GTDB): domain Bacteria; phylum Pseudomonadota; class Gammaproteobacteria. The sequence continues at coordinate 179,961 of CAMYLU010000001.1, forward strand.
GCGGCTGGTCTTTATGGTAAACCTTTACCCGCTCCATGCCGCAGCTGGGCGAATCTTTCTTGACGATGTAGCCGAATATCTTTTGTTGCCATGATTTCTGGTCATGGGAAATCTGGATCAGTGCCTGGGTGACGTTGAGTTCGGTATTCTTGTTGCCAACCGCCTCGGTCTTGCCCGCAACATCAACCAGGCGAATGGTTTCTCTCGGGACACCGAGCCCGATCGCCATTTCGGGGCAAAACGGGCGAAAACTGAAGTATTGGCCGAGTGTATCGAGAATGTAGCGGTTTTGTTTATGGCCGCCATCGAAGCGAACCTTCTCTCCGATCAGACAGCTGCTGATACCCAGCGGAATTTTTTCATGCCCGTCAGCGACGGGCATGGTTTTCTGGTGTTTGTTGGGGCGCGGGATCAGGCATAACCGCGACGGATAAACGGGTTAAGCAATCGATGCAGGAATCCGGTGAACTGAATCGGGCCCTCGGTGACCGCGAGGCAAATGCATTCGCGATCCTGGGTGGCGACAGGCGTGTGCTGGTCCTTCTCGTCTCTGACGAGGAAGTCACCCTGACCGTAAAGACCGGATTCATCGGAAAAGCTGCCCTCGAGGATTACCGTGTACTCGTCACCCATGTGGGTATGCGTCGTCGCAGAACCACCGGGTTTGATTTTCAGCAATTCAACCTTGGCGCCATTGCTGTCGCGGCACAGCTCGGCGCTGTGAATGTCGGCAGAGACACGCTTCCAGTCCAGATCATCGTAACCCTTGTCGATAAACTGGTGCAGGCAACGTGGCACCCGGGAATCGACCTCACGGGGTTGTTCTTGCGCAAGATCCTGCGGCAATGAATCAAGCATGCCAAGCAGCTTGTTCTTAAGCTCGTCCGATGCCTTCGCAGGCTTCAGCTGCTGCATCAGTTCGCTGCCGACGTGATTAAGTTGTTGCAGCCGCTGCCCGCAGCTGTGGCAGTGTTCCAGGTGTGCCGAGATGCACAATGCCTGGCTTAATGGCAGGCTACCCGCAGAGTAGGCGGCCAGTAATTCGTCATAGGGATGGTTGTTTGATTGATCCATGGTTACCTCGTTACCAGTACTTCGAGTTTCTTCAATGCCAGGCGCACACGGGATTTAACCGTGCCCAGTGGCAGCTTCAGCTCTTCGCTGGTTTGTTGATGGCTTTTCCCCTCCAGGTAGACTTTGGTTAATACTTCGGCTTGCTCTTGCGGCAGTTGTTCCAGTCCTTCACGTACACTTTGCTGGGCCTTGTTTTGCTGTACCATCTGGAATGGTCCGGGGCCCTCGTCTTCCATTTCGTTAAAGATGTCGGTTGGATCGATTTCAGTCGCGTAACGACTATTGCGTCGCAAGTAATCGATGCGACAGTTTCGTGCCAGCGTGAAAATCCAGGTATTGAGGTTGGCAAGCTTTGCGTTATATTTTTCGGCCTTGAGCCAGACCCGGGTCATGACTTCCTGCACCAGTTCGTCTGCGACCAGGTCTGCACCGGGTTCACGCGCGAGACTGTAAGCGCGGATGAGTGGCGTGTAGTGATCAAATAGCTCGGCGAATGCCGATTTGTCGCGCTTGTCAGCAACACGACCAATGCAGGCGCTCAGATGCGCAAGCTTGTCGCTCTTTCCTGTCGTGGTTGCCATGAGGGCCATTATATACTCTCGATTTTGCGTTTATAGGCCTTATTACGTCTGAGCGACGATACTGGATCACTGATTGATCCATTTCTTTATCGTGGGCGTATAAGTCCCCCAACAACCTGTATCTTAAGCGAGAGAGATCTAATTGAATGAATGCTGACACACCCATAATCGAACACTTCAAGGATTATTTCCGGGTCCTGCACCAGTCCGACCTGAGCCAATTGCGCGAGTTCTATTCCGATCGCATCGTGTTCAAGGACCCGGTTCATGAAATCAGGGGCCTCGTTGAACTCGAGGACTACTTCACTTCGATGTGCTCCGACCTCAGCGATTGCCGCTTCGAGTATCTCGACGAACTCACCAGTGACAGCGTTGCCTATATCAAGTGGATGATGCACTTCAAACATCCGAAACTGGGCAATCGCCTTATTAGTGTGCGCGGTGTCAGCCATCTTCAGATCAGCGACAAAATTGAATTTCACGAGGATTTCTATGACATGGGCGCGATGCTCTACGAACAACTGCCGTTGCTTGGCAACGTCACGCGTTGGCTTAAATTGCGCCTGGTGAGCTAGCATCATGAACGGCAAAACACCCAAGGTGATATGGATTACCGGTGCCAGTAGTGGCCTCGGCAGGAGCCTGGCGCTGCAGCTTGCCAACCAGGGTAACCGGGTGATTGCATCGGCCCGTAACCAGGCAGAGCTTGAAAAGCTCGCTGCGCAGAATACAAATATTGTCGCCCTGCCTTGTGATATCACCGATGAAGAAGCAATGCAATCGCTAAGCTCGCGCATCGAGGAAATCTCACCAGCGCTCGACCAGGTGATACTGAACGCCGGAAACTGTGAGTATCTCGATTTTCCCGATCCCGACTGGTCGGCTGTGCGCCGTGTCATGGAGGTGAACTTTTTTGGCACGCTTAACTGCGTCAAGCTTGCGCTGCCCTTATTAAAGAAAAGTAACAGCGATCGCCCCCACGTGGTAGCAGTCGTTTCGCAGGTGACTGCCGCGCCGTTCCCAAGGGCCGAGGCCTACGGGGCTTCGAAGGCAGCGATGCGTTATTTCTTCGACAGTTTGCGCATGGATCTCGCGGCCGATGACATTGATGTGACAGTGGTTAATCCCGGCTTTGTCGATACCCCGCTGACGCGCAAGAATGATTTCCCGATGCCTTTCCTGATGCAGGTGGATGAGGCGGCAGAACGCATCGTTAAAAATATTGCAGCAAGGCCCAGGCAGTATAGTTTTCCACTGCGACTCTCAGCCCTGTTGTCGCTGTCAAAAATCTTACCCGGCGTATGGCAAAAAATGGTAGCTGCGGACGCCGCTATGCCTGCAAAAGATTCCGGGGAAGGTGTGAGCAAATGAATATTGCGATAATCGGTGCCGGGATTTCCGGCTTAACTGCCGCTTATTATTTGCATGATAAACACAATATTACCGTTTACGAAGCGGCGCCCCAAGTCGGTGGGCATACCGCAACGATCAACGTCGAGCACGAAGGTCGGCATTACGCGATCGACACCGGATTCATTGTTTACAATGACTGGACTTATCCGAATTTTATCGAGTTGATGCAGGAACTGGGGGTTGAAACCCAACCTACCGAAATGAGTTTCAGCGTGCGTTGCGATGAAAGCGGCCTCGAGTATGGCGGAAATAATCTGAATACCTTGTTTGCACAGCGTCGTAACCTGCTGCGACCTTCATTCCACCGGATGTTGCGTGATATTCTGCGCTTCAACCGCGAGGCGATTGCTGATCTCGAAAGGGGGCGCATATCTGCGACAACCACGCTCGGCGAGTATCTTGTCGACAATCGTTATGGTGAGGCGTTCATATACCAGTACCTGCTGCCAATGGGATGCGCTATCTGGTCTGCCTCCACCGAGCGCATGGTCGATTTTCCACTGCTCTTTTTCACCCGGTTTTTTAAGAATCATGGTCTGTTAAGCGTTAACGATCGACCGCAATGGCATGTCATCAAGGGTGGGTCAAGGCGTTATCTCGAGCCCCTGATCCAGGAGTTTAGCAGCGCCATCAGGCTGGACGCCAAAATCTCTGCCGTGCGCCGCCATCAGCAAGCGGTAGAACTGGTCATGGCAAACGGGCTCACGGTACAATACGACCAGGTGGTTTTCGCCTGTCACAGCGACCAGGCGCTTGGATTGCTCGGAGATGCGTCCCGGGTCGAGCGTGACGCGCTCGAAGCGATTCCCTACCAATCCAACGAGGTGGTACTGCATACCGATGAGAGCCTGTTACCGCGTCATCGTGCGGCGTGGTCGAGCTGGAACTACTGGTTACGTGAGCGACATCAGCAGCGAGCAGTGTTGAATTACAATATGAACATACTTCAGGGCTTGAAATCGGACACCACTTTCTGCGTTACGCTCAATGCGACCGAGTCGATATCGCCCGCAAAAATTATCGATAGCTTCAACTACAGCCACCCGGTGTTTTCACTGGAATCGGTAGCGGCGGCGCAAAAGATCCAGGACTTTAACGGGTTAAATCGTACCTGGTTTGCAGGCGCCTACCTGGGTAATGGATTTCATGAAGATGGTGTTGTCAGTGGACGACGCGTTGCCGATGCAATTAACCAGCTTGTGCCCTCGATGCCGGTGGATATCGGCTCATTCGACGATGTCGCTTATGCATAGCGCGATCTACCAGGGTTACTTGCGTCACCGTCGCTTTACGCCGCATGCGCACCGCTTCAGCTACCAGGTTTTCATGATGTATCTGGACCTTGACGAATTGGACAAAGTCCTCGCCCAGTCGCCTTTCTGGTCGCGCAAACCGTGGCGTCCAGCACGCTTTAAGCGCAGCGATTTTCTGGGTGACCCCGCAGTACCTTTGAAACAGGCGGTGAAGGAAAGAATCCACGACGAAACCGGGCATTGGCATGAAGGCCCGATTCGAATGCTGGCGAACCTGCGTTACTTCGGTTTCAACATCAATCCGATAAGCTGTTACTACTGCTTCGATGCACAGCAAGCGCTGCAGTTTATCGTTGTCGAAGTCACCAACACACCGTGGAACGAACGCCAGAGTTACGTGATCAAATGCGATCCGAAACAGCGCTTTCAGCGCAGCCAGTTTCAAAAATTAATGCACGTTTCACCATTCAATCCGATGAACATGATGTATCACTGGTGTAGCAACAATCCGCAGCGGGTCTTGAGCCTCAATCTCGAAACCGAGCGCGATGGGGAAATCGATATGGATGCGACCATGGCGTTAAAAAGACAGGATATCAATGGCGCGTCTCTCGCGCGAATCTTGCTACGACATCCGTGGATGACGGCCAAGGTCGCATTGACGATTTACTGGCAGGCTTTGAAACTCTGGGTCAAGCGCAATCCGTTCTATGATCACCCCAAAACCCGGAATTGGGACCACCAAAATCAACCAACAATAACCAGACTGAAGACAAAGACATGAATACTGTAAATCCCTCCGTAGTTAAAGTGCCCGAAAAACCAGGCCTTATAGATGGTTTTGCCAAGAATCAGCTGCTCAAGCGCCTGCAACAGATGCCGCGTGGATACCTGTTGATTGAAGATGGCGACGAGTTACACGGTTTTGGAAATCCGGCTGACGAGATCGATGTCAAGGCAAAGATCGTTATCCAGGATCCCGGTACCTACAGGGATATCGCCTTTGGTGGCTCCATCGGCGGCGCAGAGGCGTATATGCTGGGTAAATGGACCACACCGAACCTGGTGGACGTTGTGCGCCTGATGTCGGTCAATATCGATTTTCTGAATGAAATGGATGATTCAAAATCAGTGCTTCAACGTGCCGGGGACAAGGTTTTTCACCTGCTCAACCGCAACACCGAAAAGCAGGCGCGTGACAATATTTCGCGGCATTACGATTTGAGCAACGACTTTTTCGAATTATTTCTCGATCCGGAAATGATGTACTCGGCGGCAATCTTTCCAAGTGTGGACGCCGATCTCGATGAAGCAGCGCTGCACAAGCTAGACGTTATCTGCCGTAAACTCGAGCTCAAGCCCAGTGATCACCTGCTTGAAATTGGAACCGGCTGGGGTGGTCTGGCGATTTATGCGGCCCGGCATTATGGCTGCCGGGTAACGACCACAACGATTTCACGAGAACAGTACGATACAGCAACCCGGCGAGTGCAGGACGAAGGCCTCGACGGAAAGATCACGGTTCTATTCGAGGATTATCGAAACCTGAGCGGGCGTTACGACAAGCTGGTCTCGGTGGAAATGATCGAAGCGGTGGGTCACGAGTTCTACAAGCAGTATTTCAGCGGCTGTGCGGCGTTGCTGAAGGATGATGGCCTGATGCTACTGCAGGCGATTACGATACCGGATCAACGCTACCAGTACGCGCGAAAGTCGGTTGATTTTATCCAACGCTACATTTTCCCGGGTGGCTCATTGCCGAGCCATGAAGCGATTATTTCGTCGGTCAGGTCGAACACCGACCTGCTGATGGTCGGGATGCAGGAGATCGGTGAAGACTACGCCAGGACGCTCGAAGTATGGCGTGAGCGTTTTTTGGCGAAACTGGATGAAGTCAAGGCACTGGGTTTCGATGACTATTTCATCCGCATGTGGAACTACTACCTGTGCTACTGCCAGGGCGGATTCGAGGAGCGAATTATCGGCACCTCGCAAATACTGTTTGCAAAACCTGATTGGCGCAGGACTGGCCAGTCTTGATTGAGCGGTAAGGTCGCGGCGTGAAGAAGATACTGATCAACCTGGCACTATTCCAGATCGGCTGGTTCGTTTGTGTCATCGGGGGCGATATCTATGCCGTCATTTTTACAGTAGCAGCGCTGCTTATCCATAACTGGCTGGTGTTGAGCAATTTCGTCGAGTGGAAGTTAATTGCAATCGTCGTAGCCGTCGGCTGCCTGTGGGATATACTGATGGCGCAAACCGGGGTCATTCAATACGGCGATACCCTGGTGCTCGGAATCCCGCTTTGGCTGGTATGCCTGTGGATATTGTTTGCCACCACTTTCATGCACGGCCTGTTCTGGATGAATCGACATCTCCCGCTGGCAGTGATATTTGCGGCGGTGCTTGGACCGGCCAGTTACTGGTTGGGGAGCAATTTGACAGACGCCGAACTTGGATTGCCACTGATGACATCAATGTTGATCATGGCCATTGGATGGGCGCTGTTGTTTCCATCTGGAATCTACTACGCGGGAAAACTTAAATCATGAAGACCGGAACCCGAAACAAAAGCTGCTCTATGGTTGTTATCGCCCTGTTATCAGGAGTGATGATGCCCACCGCCTATGCCAACGACATTGTCGCCCAGACCATTGGCGAGGCCTTCGACCTCAAAAGCGACGAACCCCTGTACAGCGAAACCCATTGTCTCAGTGATGACGCGCTCGCACGCGAGGTGATTTATCGAGATGTCGAGGGTCGGCTGATTGCGCACAAAATTCTGAGCTACAGCACGGGTCCGACAACACCATCCTTTGTGCAGCGTAATTTCTATTCGCAGGAATCGATCGAGGTTGAACTAAAGCAGGATGAAGTCACCATGACGGTAAAGGATGAAAACAGTTCTGCGCCCGCAAAGGTTGTCTCGACCCGGCCCAGTGCAAATTTGCCTGTCGTGATCGATGCCGGTTTCGATGCATTTGTAACCGGTAACTGGGATAGTCTGTTAGCCGGTGAGAACAAGAGTTTCCAGTTTCCGTTTGCTGCTCGAGAAAGCCTGGTGAAGCTGCGCATCAAACCGACCAGCTGTAGCTATGATAGCGAATCTGATCAATGCTTCAGGCTGGAAATGAATAACTGGTTCCTGCGCATGCTGGTGGCCCCGATTGAACTTGGATATGACACCAGGCTTAAACGCCTCACCCGTTACCGGGGGCTTTCGAATATCGGTGATGGCAAAGGTGAAGGACTCGTGGTCGATATTCGTTACAACTACCAGGATGTCCCCGCCAAGGCCTGCAGTGTCAACGATCTGAAATTAACTGGAAAAGCGGTTGAGTGGAAGGTGTCGGCCTTCGATAGCCGGCAACGGGCGCTATGAAACTGATTGTTAAAGCCACGCTGGTCGCTTTCGCCCTGACGGTCGTCAGCGCCTGTTCATCGGTTACGATCGATGAATACGCCGGCAACAAGCCGCTACTGGTGCCGGAGAAATTTTTTGATGGCCAGCTCAGCGCCCATGGTATTGTCAAGGACCGTGGCGGGCGGGTTATTCGCTACTTCAGCGCAAAAATTAAAGCCTACTGGGTCGATGGCATCGGTACCCTCGACGAAAGCTTTGTATTTGATGACGGCGAACAACAATCCCGCGTCTGGAAGTTGAAACCGCAATCAGACGGCAGCTATGTTGCGACTGCCGGTGATGTTATCGGTGAAGGGAGAATGAAAGCATCAGGTAACAGCCTGTTCCTGGATTACGTGTTGCGTATCCCCTATGGCGATAGCACGATTGACTTGCGTATCGATGACCGCATGTACCTGGTGTCGGAGCGAGTGTTGTTAAACGAATCAGTCATGACCAAGTGGGGTTTTAAGGTTGGTCAGATTACCCTCGTGATCGAAAAGGAATAAGCCTCTACTTGCGTGGTGGCAAACCGGTATGTTGTGTTAACAGGCTACCCTTTTTAACTCTTCCGGAACGGGCCTGGTAACTGTTTTTACGTCGCGGGCTGTGGTAACTGCCGGTATCGCGAGGCTGGTAGGTCGGGACCAGTTGATGCTTGCCGTTGCCGATCATTTCCTCCCTGCCCATATCCTTTAACGCTGCGCGCAGCATCGGCCAGTTGGCCGGGTCATGGTAGCGCAGAAAAGCCTTGTGCAGGCGTCGTTGTTTTTCTCCCTTGGCAGTGCCGACTTCCTCGCTATCGCGGCGGATTCGTTTTAGTGGATTCTTACCGCTGTGGTACATCGCGGTCGCGGTTGCCATCGGGGAGGGGTAAAAATTTTGTACCTGGTCCGCGCGAAAGCCGTTTTGCTTGAGCCAGAGAGCAAGGTTCAACATGTCTTCATCGGTGGTGCCGGGATGGGCGGCGATAAAGTAGGGGATAAGATACTGTTCCTTGCCCGCTTTTCTGGAGTACTTTTCAAACAGCGCCTTGAAGCGATCGTAGCTACCCATTCCCGGTTTCATCATCTTTGATAGTGGACCCTGCTCGGTGTGCTCCGGTGCAATTTTCAAATAACCGCCGACGTGATGGGTGACCAGCTCTTCGACGTATTTCGGCGACTCCACGGCGAGGTCATAGCGCAGCCCGGAACTGATCAAAACCTTTTTCACGCCATCGATGGCGCGTGCGCCACGGTAAAGTTCGATCAGCGCCGAATGATCGGTATTGAGATTTTCACAGATTCCCGGGTAGACGCAGGAGGGGCGACGGCAGGCTGTTTCGATCGCCTTTGACTTGCAGGCGATCCGGTACATGTTGGCGGTCGGCCCGCCGAGATCGGATACCACCCCGGTAAACCCCGGGACCTTGTCTCGGATGACTTCGATTTCACGCAGGATCGACTCCTGCGAGCGGTTCTGGATGATGCGACCCTCGTGTTCGGTAATCGAGCAAAAGGTACAGCCGCCGAAACAGCCACGCATGATATTGACCGAGAAGCGGATCATTTCGTAAGCGGGTATGCGCGCCTCGCCGTAAACCGGGTGTGGTACGCGCGCGTAATCGAAGCCGAATACGTAATCCATTTCTTCGGTACTGAGTGGAATGGGCGGCGGATTGAACCAGATCTTCTGCCCACCCTGGTTTTGCACCAGTGCACGTGCATTGCCGGGATTGGTTTCGAGATGGAGCACGCGACTCGCATGCGCGTAAAGTACCGGGTCGCGACTGACATCGTTAAAAGAGGGCAGGCGCACCACGGTTTTAAAGCGCTGTTCGAGTTTCTGCTGCACGCGGGCAAGCTTACCCTCGAGTTTGACCTCGGCAGCGGGCGCCTGGTCATTGTTTGGGCTTGCATCGCAAACCGATTGATCGATGATTGCGTAAGGGTTTTTTGGATTTTCCACGCGCCCGGGTTTATCGACGTTGGTCGAATCGATCACGGTCCAGTCGGTCGGCAAGTCCTTGACGAAAAATGCGGTCCCGCGCACATCGGTGATTTGGTCCACGGTTTCGCCGTTGGCCAGGCGATGCGCAATCTCGACGATCGCACGCTCGGCATTGCCATAGAGCAGAATATCAGCCCTGGCATCGGCCAGGATAGAGCGCCTTACCTTGTCCTGCCAGTAATCGTAGTGCGCTATCCGCCGCAGCGAGGCTTCGATGCCGCCGATTACAATGGGCGTGTCGGTGAAGGCTTCGCGGCAGCGCTGTGCATAAACGATCGAGCAGCGATCGGGACGCTTGCCACCGATATCGCCCGGCGAGTAAGCATCGTCGCTGCGAATTTTTCGATCCGCGGTATAGCGATTAATCATCGAATCCATGTTGCCCGCGGTCACGCCAAAAAACAGGTTGGGCTTGCCGAGCGTTTTAAACGGTTCGGCGGAATGCCAGTCGGGCTGCGCGATAATACCAACCCGGTAACCCTGAGCTTCGAGCAGGCGCCCGATTACCGCCATGCCGAAACTCGGGTGATCGACGTAGGCATCGCCGGTGACGACAATAATGTCGCAACTATCCCAACCGAGCTGCTCCATTTCCGCCCGCGACATCGGTAAAAACGGCGCCGTACCAAAGCATTCCGCCCAGTACAGCGGGTAATGATTCAAGGGTCGGGGCTGGGAGCTCAGTTCGATTTGCATGTTGGAATCCGGGTAGGGACGCGATTCTACCCGATCGGTGATTAAAATGTCGGCGCTTGACTATATAAGCAGGTTAAATATCGCGAGGCATAAAAGTACCGCGATTGCAGCACGACGAAAAACTTTTTCACTCGATTTGTGAAACCCGTGCGAACCCATCCAGGTGCCCAGTAGATAGGTTACTGCACCGGGTGCGGCGGCGATTACATCATCGATACCGGTGGTGCCGCTGAGCACGGAAACCAGGGCGAAGCCGAGTACCGCAAAAAACGACCAGGAAATAATCAGGGTCCGCCCCTGGTGTTTATCATAAGGCCCGAGCAGGATAAATACGACCGCGACCAGTGCGATGTAGCTACCACCAAAAACGATACCGGCACAGACCCCGACAAAAATCAGCCAGTTGGTTGTCATTGGATGCCGGTAACGGAATCCCACCAGCATCATGACGCACACGGTTGCAATAATCAGCGCCATTGCGCGCTTCATCCACAGCGGATCAAGTTCGATCAGTAACCAGTGGCCGAGCGGCATAAATAGCAGGGTTGGAATCACCATCGACGCAGTTGCGCGCCAGTCGATTTCCCGGTAAACAACCTTGAACAGGTAGACGCTGGCAATAAAGTCCACCACCAGGATTTTCGACACAATGCTATAGGGCGTAAAAAACAGGGTTAGAATCGCGAGGATAAACGCGGGGCCACCAAAACCGGTGAATCCGCGGATCAATCCGGCGCCGAAGGCGACGATGGCTACAATTGCCATGCCCGGCTCGCCGCTTAAACTGATATTGAGAAAATCCATTTAATGTTTTTCGGGTAATACCAGATTCAACTGGGGTTTTATGGCTGGTTGCCTGGCGCTGATTCGGTATCCATTGCTTCACGTTGCAGGCGAACTTCGCTGGTGCGATAGACGCGAGCTATGAATCGAGCCCAGCGGCGCCGTATTTTGCGTTGTACCAGGAACGGGAAAAAGTCCAGCCAGTTGAGTGCGGTCACATCGCCGAGGCCATCGATTGCGACCAGTCGCGTCTTGCGCGTCGAAAATTTCTGTACCAGCAGGGCGCCGATGGTCATGTCATGATTGAATATGATCAGGTTTTGCAGAAACGAGTGTTTCAGTTCATCCAGGTAGGGTTCAAATTCCTCGATCAGACAACCCTGGGCGAGATACCAGTTCAGTGGCCTGGAAACCTCACCATCGTAGTTGCGAATCAGGTCGACAACGATACCCTGCCCGAGATTGGTCTCGCAGAGACCGTAAAACTTCGGGATATGTTTTTCATCCACGCCACCACGCTTTTTTAACCCGCGATAAAACTTGATCTCGCGTTTCGATTGCTTGTTGATTTCACCCATTGAAATCTTGATTGCCTTGCGCGGGTCGTCAGGGTGAACATAGCAAGCTCGTTCTTTTCCCCTGCCGATCGGGTCTTTGGTGATCTGCAGCATGGATAAAAGGATTTAATCCAGGATTTTGGCCAGAGTTTTCAGGATATCACCAAGAATAACACGAAGTTTGTCAGCCTTGTCATCGACATAATGCCACGGCGGCGCCTCGACCATGTAATTACATTGCGCCAGCTCCATCTGGATCGCATGAAATCCGTGCCTGGGTTCACCGTAATGCCGCGTGGTCCAGCCCCCCTTGAAGCGGCCATTCGCCACGGTGCGATATTCCGGGGCTCGAGTACAGGCGCTGCGAACCGCGGATTCGATCACCGCGTCACAGCTACTGCCGTTGTTGGTGCCGATATTAAGGTCGGGCAATTGCCCCTCGAATAAATAGGGTACGAGTGAGCGAATCGAATGGCAGTCGTAAAGTATTGCATAGCCATGTTTCTGGTGAATGCGCTCGAGTTGCTCTCGCAACGCATCGTGATAAGGCTGGTGATATAGCTGCTGGCGTTGATTTATCTCGTCCCTCGAAGGCGCCTGTCCGTCGAGGTAAATTTCATCACCGTCAAAGGTCGTAGTCGGGCACAGGCTGGTCGTGTTTTGCCCGGGATATAGCGACTCGTCGGCGGGGTCGCGATTTACATCGATGACGTAGCGATGTATCGACGTGCTGACGATGGTGGTATTGCCGAGTAAATCTGCATAGAGGCGGCCGATGTGCCAGTCGGTATCGGCCCTGGCCTGGCCATGGTGGTTAAGTCGGGCCAGGATTGAATCGGGTATTACGGTACCGCCGTGGGGCTGAGCGAGCAGTAACGGGCCGTCGCCCGGCTTGATATCAGGCTTCATGGATCGAGCTGAGGGAGTAAACCGATTTCACCCAGTGAAGCAATGATGCTTCTATCCATAACCATTTGCTTAATTTCTGCGATGTCATCGGCCAGGTAGCGATCTTCTTCAAGCGCCGACACATGAGCGCGAACTTTTTTCATCACCTCGCGCAGGCGCACGCTGGTTTCGATTGGCGCTCGAAATTCCACCCCCTGGACACCGACCAGCAGCTCGATAGCAATAATATGGGCCAGGTTGTGGTTCATTTCAGCCAGCCGACGGGCGCCATGACAGGCCATGGAAACATGATCTTCCTGGTTGGCACTGGTCGGGGTTGAATCCAGCGAGCAGGGCATGGCGCGCTGCTTGTTTTCGGCCATTAATGCGGCCGAGGTGACTTCGGCGATCATGAATCCGGAATTGAGCCCGGGATCGGGCGAAAGAAACGCGGGCAGGCCAAAGTTTTGCGCCGGATCCACGGTAATCGCGATGCGGCGCTCGGTGATCGAACCGATCTCGGCAATCGCGAGTGCGCATTGATCGGCGCCGAAAGCCACCGGTTCGGCGTGGAAATTACCACCGGACAGGATCGACTCGTCTTCGACCACCACTATCGGATTGTCGGTTACCGCATTGGCTTCGATCTCGAGCATCTGTGCAACATGCCGAAACTGATCGAGACAGGCGCCCATTACCTGTGGCTGACAACGAACGCTATAGGGGTCCTGTACGCGTTTGTCATCATCGCGGTGAGATTCCCTGATTTTGGATCCCTCGAGCAAAGCGCGCAGGCAAAGCGCGACATCGATCTGTCCCTGCAGACCTCTGAGTTCATGGATTTCCGGTCGAAAAGGGGCGGGTGAATTCATCAAGGCATCGGTCGAGAGCGCACCCGAGATCAGCGCAGTTTGCGCAAGACTCCAGGCGTCGAACAGGCCCGCGAGCGCGAGCGCGGTCGATACCTGGGTACCATTGATCATGCCAAGACCTTCTTTTGGCCCCAGCTTTAGTGGTTCCAGCTTTACCGCTTTAAGCGCGTCGGCAGCCGGCATGGTTTTTTCCTGGTAAACCACGAAACCTTCCCCAATTACCACTGCTGCCAGGTGCGCAAGCGGGGCCAGGTCCCCCGAAGCACCGACCGATCCTTGTCCTGGAATTACCGGAATTATGTCGAGTTGCAGAAAAGTCTGCAGGCGCAGGATAAGGTCCCAACGGACGCCCGAAGCGCCGCGGCCGAGCGATAACATTTTCAACGCTATGATCAGGCGCACAACCTCTCGCGGTAACGGCTCGCCAACTCCGCAGCAGTGTGACAATACCAGGTTGCGCTGTAATCGCTCGGTTTTTGCAGACGCAATATGCGTGCTCGCGAGTTTGCCGAAACCGGTGTTGATACCGTAAACCGGTTTGTTCCCGCGGGCAGCGTCGGCAACAATTTTAGCAGCAGCATCGACCCGGGATTTGCAGGCATCGTCGAGGCGTACCGGTATGTCACTGCGGTAGATACGGCGCAAATCCGCAATGCGCGCTTTACCAGGAGTCAGTGTCAGTGCCTTGCTCAATTCAATCCCCTCTAGTTTGCCAACTGGTCCAGGGTGTTTCGATAATTACGCGCTATGGTATCTTCATCGACGTGATGACCATTGTCGATAACCTTGTTGCCGCCGATATAAACATCGCGCACCAGGTTCGAATTACCGGAAAAAATCCAGCTATCGATCAAGTCGTCCCTGCTGCGTCCGTACAGACGAGGGTGCTCGTCATCCAGTACCACGAAATCAGCCCGGTAACCTTCGGCGATACTGCCGATGTTACGTCCGCAGGCCTGGGCGCCACCGGCAAGCGCACCATCGAGCAGGTTGCGGCCGGTGTTTGCGTTAGCGTTAGATACCAGAACGTTACGACCATGGGTTTGCAAACGCATACCGTACTCCAGCCAACGCAACTCTTCTACCGGATCAATCGAAATGTGACTGTCGGAACCGATGGCCCAACAACCTCGCTGCGCAAAATATTCGCGCGCATTGAAAAAGCCGTCACCTAGATTGGCTTCGGTGGTCGGGCACAGGCCGGCGACGCAACCGCTGCCTGCCATAGCTGCTGTTTCCTGATCATTAATATGGGTGGCATGGATTAGACACCATTTCCGGTCGACAGCAAAATTTTCAAACAACCATTCGACCGGGCGCTTCCCGGACCAGTCCAGGCAGTCATCAACTTCTCTGGTCTGTTCGGCCACGTGCACGTGTATCGCGGCAAGATTCTCGAGTGAGGCAATAACTTCGGCTAACAGCTCCCGGTTAATCGCACGTAGCGAATGTGGCGCGATACCAACCGAGCAATTGGCATCGTTAGTAGTAGTTGATTGCAGGCTTTTGACAATCTCGATAAAACCATCGGCATCGTTGAGAAATCGCTTCTGGCTGTCGAGCGCTGCGGCGCTGTCAAAACCGCCGTATCGATAGAGCACCGGTAATGCGGTAAAACCGATACCAACCTGTGCTGCCGCTTGCAGGCATTGCAAACTCATTTCGGCAGGATTGTCGTAAACCTGGCCGTTCAGATCATGGTGCAGGTACTGGAATTCACCGACGCAGCTGTAGCCGGCTTTAAGCATTTCCAGGTAAAGTTGTGCCGCGATATGAAACAGGTTATCCGGCTGGATACGTTCCAGGTAGTGATACATCACCTTGCGCCAGGTCCAGAAGCATTCCCGGGTGTTGCCCGCGCGTTCCCCCAGTCCTGCCATGGCACGTTGATGCGCATGCGAATGTACATTTGGAATAGCCGGGATCAATACTTCAACCCGGTCGCCATCCGTATAGGGCAGGTCGGGAGATATCGTTGCGATACTTCCCGTCGCATCAATCTTGATTTCGACCGAGTCAGCCCAGCCGCTCGCCAGCAGCGCCGAGTTTGCCCAGATTTTGCCTGTCATAGGTCAACCTGCCTTGCAAAAGTGCAAAATTCAGCGTAACATACTTGTATATACAAGTATAGCGTACGATAACGTTAATGTCTCAAACCTTGTTTACCAATGCAACCCTCGCCTGTATCGACGGTGATACCGGTTATGGACTGCGTGATGACTTCTGGCTACTGGTCGAAGACGACAAAATTGCCTGGCTGGGGCCGATGGCAGAGTGCCCAACTGCGCCCGGTGCCGATATCGTCGACTGCCAGCAGCGCTTGATGACCCCGGGATTGATCGATTGTCACACCCACCTGGTTTACGGCGGCGACCGTGCCGATGAATTCGAACGCCGTCTCGAAGGTGCGAGTTATGCAGAAATCGCGGCGGCAGGCGGCGGAATCGTGTCAACCGTCAATGCAACGCGTGCTGCCAGCCCCGATCAATTATTCGAGCAGGCTTTACCAAGATTAAAGCAGTTGATGGATGAGGGTGTCACCACCCTCGAAATTAAATCGGGCTATGGCCTCGACTGCGACAATGAAATCAAAATGCTGCGTGTTGCAGGGCAGCTCGAAACCGAGCTGGGATTGCGCATACAGAAGACTTTTCTCGGGGCGCATGCACTACCACCGGAATTTGAAGGCCGCAGTGACGACTATATTGCGCTGGTGTGTGACGAAATGCTGCCGCGGGCGTATGCTGAAGGCCTGGTCGACGCTGTCGATGTGTTCATCGAATCAATCGCGTTCAGTGTTGCGCAAGGCGAGCGTGTACTGGCATGTGCGCAGGAACTGGGATTACCGGTTAAGGCGCATGTTGAACAGCTCAGCGACCTGGGTGGTGCCGTTATGGCCGCCGCGCGCGGTGCGCTCTCGGTCGATCATCTCGAGTATTTAAAAAGTGAAGATGTTGCGCGACTCGCACAGGCAAACAGCGTTGCGGTTCTGTTGCCGGGCGCCTTCTATTTTTTGCGTGAACAACAGCTGCCCCCGATCACCGCGATGCGCAAGCATGGCGTTTCGATCGCGCTGGCCAGCGATGCCAACCCGGGCAGTTCTCCGGTGCACTCGTTATTGCTGATTATGAACATGGCCTGCACCTTGTTTCACCTGACTCCGGCAGAAGCCTTGCGCGGAGTAACCCTGAATGCTGCCCGCGCGCTGGGTATGGCACCGGAGATCGGCTCACTCGAAACGGGCAAGCAGGCTGATATCGTGATCTGGGATGTAGAGCGTCCGTCACTGCTGAGTTATCGCGTCGGCATGAACCCCTGCCGTGCGGTAATGCAGGGTGGCAAGTGGCGCGGGCGAAGCGACGGGTGACAGAATGAACGCGATTCTCGACAGTTTCGATGATATCAGCAAGGCTGCACCCGAGCCGATTTATCAGCAGATCAAGAAAACCATTCAGCGGCGTATCGAAAGCGGTGACTGGATTGCGGGCCAGAAATTGCCTTCCGAAAACGATCTTGTGGTCGCCCTCGACGTGAGCCGGATGACAATTAACCGGGCTCTGCGTGAACTGACCCAGCAGGGTTTGATCAAGCGTGTACACGGGCTGGGTTCGTTTGTCGCGGAAGCCCCCCGACACGCGAGCCTGATCGAGTTACAGGATATAGCGCTCGAAATTGAGCAGGATGGTAAGCACCACAGTTCGCAGGTGCTCAGTCTCGATACGGTCGTCGCGTCGCCGGAAATCGCTGCACAGTTAGAGCTGCCCGAGGGTAGCCAGGTCTATTACCTGCGCGCCGTGCACCTCCAGGATGGCTTGCCGATTCAGCTCGAATCACGCTACGTGAACCCGGCAGTAATGCCGGAGTTTATTGACCAGGACTTTACCGAACTTACCGCTACCGCCTATTTGTTGCAGCAATTCAAACCCGACGAAATGGAGCATCGGGTACGCGCGGTGATGCCCGACCGGGCACAGCGTGAACTACTGGCGATGGAGGACGGGGAGCCCTGCCTGCAACTGACCCGGCACACCTGGAGCGACGACCAGGTTGTGACCTACGTGACCCTAACCTACCCGGGCAACCGCCACGAACTCGGTGCGCGCTATGCCACTAATGAATACCAGCTGCGTTAGCAGCCTTGCATGAGGATACTGAAATGCCTTTAGATCGAACTGACAACAGCCGTAAAATCCGCGCGCCGCGTGGTAGCGAACTGAGCTGCAAGAGCTGGCTCACCGAGGCGCCTTACCGCATGATTCAGAATAATCTTGATGCGGAAGTCGCGGAGAAACCCGAGCAATTAATCGTTTACGGTGGCATCGGTCGCGCTGCTCGTAACTGGGAGTGCTACGACAAAATTCTCGAGTGCCTGCGCGAACTCAATGACGATGAAAGCCTGCTGGTACAGTCGGGCAAGCCGGTCGGTGTATTCAAGACGCATATCGACGCACCGCGCGTGTTAATCGCTAACTCCAACCTGGTCCCGCACTGGGCCAACTGGGAACATTTCAACGAACTCGATCGCAAGGGCCTGATGATGTTTGGCCAGATGACCGCGGGTTCGTGGATCTATATCGGCAGCCAGGGGATCGTTCAGGGAACCTATGAAACTTTCGTCGAGGCCGGTCGCCAGCATTTCGAAGGCGACACCCAGGGCAAGTGGATCCTGACTTCGGGTCTCGGTGGCATGGGTGGCGCACAACCGCTTGCCGCGACCATGGCCGGTTACAGCATACTGTGTATCGAGTGTGAGGAGGCGCGTATTGATTTTCGTTTGCGCACGAAATATCTCGATAAAAAGGCCAACTCTCTCGACGAGGCACTGCAGCTGATCGACGACGCCTGCGCCAGGGGCGAGGCCCTATCGGTGGGCTTACTCGGCAACGGCGGGGAAATTCTGCCCGAGCTGGTGAAGCGCGGTGTCAAACCCGATATCGTGACCGATCAGACGTCGGCACATGATCCGGTTAATGGTTACCTGCCAATCGGCTGGACCATGGAACAATGGGCGCTGAAGCGTAATACCGACCCTGAGCTGGTCGCTGCAGAAGCGCGTAAATCGATGGCGGTCCACGTGCAGGCAATGCTCGATTTTCACGACCAGGGCATCGCAACGGTTGACTACGGTAACAATATCCGCCAGGAAGCTTTTGACCAGGGCATTAAAAATGCGTTTGATTTTCCGGGTTTTGTGCCGGCCTACATACGGCCCCTGTTTTGCAAAGGGATCGGTCCATTTCGCTGGGTCGCGCTTTCCGGTGACCCGGAAGATATCTACAAGACCGATGCCAGGGTTAAGGAACTGATCCCGGACGATCCGCACCTGCACAACTGGCTCGACATGGCACAGAGCCGTATCAGTTTCCAGGGTTTGCCGGCGCGTATCTGCTGGGTCGGGCTAGGTGATCGTGATCGCCTCGGTGTTGCGTTCAACGACATGGTCAGATCCGGTGAGCTGAAAGCCCCGGTTGTCATCGGCCGCGATCATCTCGATTCGGGCTCGGTGGCAAGTCCGAATCGTGAAACCGAGGCGATGTTGGACGGCTCCGACGCGGTTTCTGACTGGGCGCTGCTAAACCTGTTGTTGAGCACCTCGGGTGGGGCGACCTGGGTTTCGTTTCATCACGGCGGTGGCGTCGGCATGGGCTATGCACAGCATGCGGGCCTGGTGATCTGCTGCGACGGTACCGATGCCGCCGAGGCGCGCATCAAGCGCGTGTTGTGGAACGATCCCGCCAGCGGGGTGATGCGGCATGCCGATGCCGGCTATGACATCGCCAAACAGTGCGCGCTTGAGCATGAGCTAAATCTCGGCGCTATCGAACTTTAGACCTATTCACACAACCGAAACAAAGACTGGAAATCTGAATTACCACTGACGCCTGGGCGCTAGTTCGCGGGGAACCTCCACAAAAGTGTAGCGAGGCAGGATGCCGAGCTCCAAGCGATTCCATGGATGGACCAACCGGCGCTAGCGCCGGTTGGGAGCGTCTTTTGTGGAGGTTCCCCGCGAACTAGCAGGCGAGAAGCATGTTGCCAGAATTACCGCTTACTCGGGAATGACACG
Source organism: uncultured Gammaproteobacteria bacterium (assembly GCA_947259485.1). GTDB lineage: Bacteria > Pseudomonadota > Gammaproteobacteria. The sequence continues at coordinate 199,543 of CAMYLU010000001.1, forward strand.
TCAATTTGTGATTTGAGGTGTTTCCTGATTGCGTGCGCCGCGGCGGTGAAGCCGAAGCAGGCGGTAACGCCGACGAAGGAGCCGATCCCGGTGGCGCAGTCGAGCGTGGTGCGCTCGGGTACTTCGGGCTTCTCGTAACTGACCTCGCCGTTGGCAGCGGGGTAGAGGGGCTGTTCAGTAGAAAACACGCAATCCATTGCATAACGTCGCTTCGGGTTGCGGCTGTATTCGAGCTGCTGGCGCAAGGTCGAGCGTACTTTCGCGAGCAGGGGGTCGTTGAAGCTCAGGGTTAAATCCATGACCACGATCTGGGTTGGATCGATCAGGCCGCCGGCACCACCGGTGGAGACGCAGCGGATCTTGTTGCGGCGACAATGATGCATCAGGCTCAGCTTGTGGCTGACATGGTCGATGGCGTCGATGACATAATCGAACTGTGCGAAGTTGAATTTTCCTATATTGCTCCGGGTCACCAGGTCATCGATCGCGATACAGTGGCATTCCGGGTTAATCGCCAGAATGCGTTCACGCAATACCTCGACCTTGGAGCGGCCGATGCTGTCGGTCAGGGTATGCAGTTGTCGATTGCTGTTGCTGATATCGATGTCATCGTGATCGACCAGCGTGATGTTTCCAACACCCGAGCGTGCACAGGCCTCGGCGGCCCAGGAACCGACCCCGCCGATACCGACGATACAAAAATGTGCCTGTTGCAGCGGTTCAAGCGCGGCTTCGCCAAAAACACGTGCCAGACCGGCAAAACGCTGCAGGTAATCTTCGCTTAACATTTAGTGATTTTAAACTTTAGTGCGGACAGTGTATTGGTCTATAGTTCGTCTGTCATTACAATAGGACGCCGCAACCTGGAGCGGACTAAGCCCGGATCTTTCATTGAACACTGCCTGCCTGTTTACCATTTCGGCACCCTCGGGTGCCGGCAAGACCAGCCTGGTGAAAGCACTGCTGGAAAAGCGCGCCGAGTCCGTCACGGTGTGCGTGTCGCATTCGACGCGGGCGATACGCCCGGGTGAAGTGGATGGCAAGGCCTATCACTTCGTATCGCAGGAAGTATTTGACCAAATGGTCGCCAACGATGAGTTTCTCGAGTATGCGCAGGTGTTTGACAATTGCTACGGTACCGCGCGGGCCTCGGTCGATGCGTTACTGGCCAGCGGCAAGCACGTTATCCTTGAAATCGACTGGCAGGGAGCGCGCCAGGTCAAGGCGAAAATGCCGGAAACCGTCAGCATATTTATCCTGCCGCCATCGCGCGAGGAACTCGAACGACGCCTGCGCGACCGCGGCACCGATGACCAGACCACGATTGCGCGACGCATGCGCGACGCCGATCGCGAAATGTCGCACTACCACGATGCCGAGTACCTGGTAATTAACGATGCTTTCGAACAGGCATTATTCGATCTCGATGCGATTATTCATACCCGGGGCCTGACACTGGCGCGCCAAAAGCTCAAAAACAAGGCCCTTGTGGATTCGATCCCTGCTGAAATGGAATAGTGGTTTTTCGCGATTAACGCTTTAGATTTATTGCTTTTTTAGCTATTATTGCCGACCTTTTTGATCCGAGAGCTAATCGCATGGCGCGAATCACCGTTGAAGACTGCCTCGAGCACGTAGAAAATCGTTTTGACCTGGTATTGCTGGCGTCGCGGCGCGCGCGTCAGATTTCACAGGGGGCCGATCCGCTGGTACCCGCTGAAAACGACAAGCCTACGGTTATCGCATTGCGTGAGATCGCAGAAAACCTGATTAACGCGAGCTCGATGGACGAAATGGAAGCCAAGGCTGAAATCGAAAAGATCTCTACCGATGACGACCTAATTCGACAAATCGCGCAGGCCAGCCTGATCAACGAAGAAACCGAGTAAGCGTTTCTTTTTATTCACTTTAATTTTCATTAGCAGGCCGGGCTAGCGGCGTGCACGGCGCGGGCTTACGCCTTGCAAATGTGTTATAAAACCCCATTATCATTAGTTACTTAGGTATAGATAGAACACTGATGGGGGCGAACTACGCCAATCTGTTTGAAGTTGTCGCCGGGGATATTACCGCCAGCGATTCCGAAACCCGAATTTCCGAGCTTTGTACCGAACTCGAAACCTACCTCGAGCCCGGCCAGGTCGAAGAAATCTATAGCGCTTACCTGGTTGGTGCGGCTGCACACGAGGGGCAGAGACGGGTATCGGGTGAGCCCTACATCAGTCACCCGGTTGCGGTCGCGCGCATTCTCGCCGAAATGCGCATGGACAGTAAAAGTATCATCGCGGCGATACTGCATGACGTCATCGAGGACACGCCCACACTGAAAGAAAACCTGGCCGACCAGTTTGGCGATGAAGTGGCTGAACTGGTCGATGGAGTCAGCAAGCTGGCGCAGATGGACTTCCGCAACAAGGCGGAGGCACAGGCGGAAAATTTTCGCAAGATGATGTTGGCGATGGTCAAGGACATTCGCGTCATTATTATCAAGCTCGCCGACCGACTGCACAATATGCGTACGCTGGATGCGATGCGCCCCGACAAGCGTCGTCGGATTGCCTTCGAAACCATGGACATCTACGCACCGATTGCAAACCGGCTCGGTATTTTCAAGATGCGCCATGAATTGCTCGACCTGTCGATCAAGGCGGCCTACCCGATGCGTTACCGTGCGCTGGAAAGTGCCTGCAAGGAAGTGGTTGGCTATCGCAAGGAAATATTCAACACCATCGAGGCCGCTATTCGCCAACGGCTCAAGGAATCGAATATCAATGCCACCGTCAAGTATCGTCAGAAGAATATCCACAGCATCTATCGCAAGATGAAGGAGAAGAAGCTTAGCTTCAAAGAGCTCACCGACGTCTTCGGGGTTCGTATCATGACCGAATCGGTGGATGACTGTTACCGCGTGCTCGGCGTCATGCACAACCTCTACAAGCCGCTACCGGGAAAGTTCAAGGATTACCTCGCGATTCCGAAAACCAACGGCTACCAGTCGTTGCACAGCAGCCTGTTTGGACCCCACGGGGTTGCCGTCGAGGTGCAGATTCGGACCGTCGAGATGGACCACTTTGCCGAGTCCGGGATTGCCGCACACTGGATTTACAAGGAGGGTGAGAGCGACGCCACCAATACCCAGGGCCGCGCGCTCGAATGGTTGAAAAGCCTGCTCGAGATGCAGCAGAAATCGGGCAGCTCGCAGGAGTTCCTGGAAAGCGTCAAGGTCGATCTGTTCCCCGATGAAGTTTACGTATTCACCCCCAAGGGCGCGATCAAGAAGTTACCGCGGGGCGCGACCGTTGTTGATTTTGCTTACGCGGTGCATACCGATGTGGGTAATACCTGCGTTGCAGCGCGAATTGACCATCAAATGTCACCGTTAAGCAGTAAATTATACAATGGCCAGACTGTCGAGATTATTACCTCGCAGGCCAGTCGTCCACACCCGAGCTGGCTTGATTTCGTCTCTACGGCCAAGGCACGCACCAATATTCGGCATTTTCTGAAGTCGTTGCAGAAGATCGAGGCGATTTCGCTCGGGCAGCGCTTGTTGCAGCAGTCAGTCAGCCTGATCAAGGGGCGCGAAGTAGCGATTCCAAAGGCCAGGTTTAAAAAGGTGCTTGAGCAATATCACATGTCTGACCAGAAGGAACTATTGGCCGAAATCGGATTGGGTAATCGAAATTCAAGCCTGGTCGCGAAGGCGATGTATGACATCGAGGAAGATACCACCGCCTTCGATGACCGGGGCCGGCCGCTTGCGATCAAGGGTACCGAGGGCATGGTTATTTCCTTTGCCAAGTGTTGTCGACCCGTGCCGGGGGATGCGATCGCCGGCTTCATGTCATCGGGCAAAGGCATCGTAATCCATCAGCGCAGTTGCCCCAACATGACCGAACTCAACAAGGGTGACAGGCAACTGTCAGTGCAGTGGTCTGAACATGTTGAAGGCGAGTATCTTGCCAATATGCGGGTGCAGGTTGCGAATCAGCGTGGTGTACTGGCAACGTTGGCGACGACGATCTCCAACATGTCATCCAACATCGAGCATGTCAACGTAACCGAAAAAGATGGCCGCATTTCGACTATCGAGTTCGTGATTACCGTTAAAGACCGTATCCACCTGGCGCGTATCATGAAAAAACTGCGCAGCTTAGTGGTTGTTAATCGCATTTGGCGTAGATAGTGATTGTCAGCGCGGTTAATAACCGCATAATCCAAACAACTGAGCTGGAGGCATAGCATGGCCAAAACCATCATTCAGACCGACGACGCACCCCAGGCAATTGGCACCTACTCACAGGCGGTCAAGGTTGATAGTACGGTGTATATTTCGGGTCAGATACCACTTGATCCTGCGAGTATGGAAGTTGTTAGTGGCGGTATCGAAGCCGAAATCACCCGTGTCTTCGACAACCTGCAGGCGGTTGCCAATGCCTCGGGTGGCAGTCTTGCCGACGTGGTCAAGTTGAACATATTCCTGACAGACCTGGGCAACTTTCCAACCGTCAACGAAATCATGGCGCAATATTTCCAGCAGCCTTACCCCGCCCGTGCCGCGATAGGTGTTGCCGCATTACCCAAGGCGGTCGGCGTCGAGATGGACGCGGTGCTGGTTATCGACTAGTGGTCGATCTACGTAGATCGACTACCAATAATTGAATGGAGCATTGGTCAGCTCAAGGATTACGCTATCTTAAAGGTGTCGGTCCCAAGGTAGCGGAAAAGCTGCACAAACTGGGTGTAAAGACCCAGCGTGACCTGCTGTTTCATTTGCCGCTGCGCTACGAAGATCGCACCTTTGTCTCACCAATCGGTTCTTTGCAACCGGGACGGCGCAGTCAAATCGAAGCAGAGGTTTTACACGCCAGTGTACATTTTCGACGCCAGGGTCGATCACGGCGCGTGCTGGCTGCCAGGCTCGCCGACACGACCGGGGTGATCACGGTTCGTTTTTTCTATTTCAGCGCTAATCAACAGAAGCAGTTCGAAAAAGGCAACTGGTTACGCTGTTTCGGTGAAGTCCGATCGGCCCAGGGCGAGCTGGAAATGATTCATCCGGAAACCGAGGTAATCGACGTTGAAAATCCTTCACCATTATCAGAGACTCTGACCCCAATTTATCCGACCACTGAAGGACTACACCAGATATCGATTAAGCGCATCCTGCAGCAGGCAATCGAGAAGCTTAAGTCGGAAGGTATTGCCGAAACCTTACCCCAGGCCTGGCTGGACAAGAACAATTTCCCGGGCTTCACCTCGGCAATGATCGATTTGCATTGTCCCGAGAATCGTCGTGATAGCGAGCTGATCGCGCAGCATAATCATCCCGCACAAAACCGTTTTATCGTCGAAGAACTTGCGGCGCATCGCTTGGCCTTACTCGAGCGACGCCGGCAGATTCGTAGCAGGAAAACACCTGCAATCCAGCCAGATGAAAAATTGCAGCAACGCTTGAAGCAGGCGTTGCCGTTCGAGTTAACGGGTGCGCAGCAACGTGTGCTGGGTGAACTGATGCAGGATTTTGGCGCCGGCAAACCGATGATTCGGCTGGTGCAGGGCGATGTCGGCTCGGGTAAAACCGTGGTTGCGGCGCTCGCCTGTTTACCGGTTGTTGAATCGGGTTACCAGGCCGTATTGATGGCACCTACCGAAATTCTTGCCGAGCAACACTTTCAAAATTTTGACCACTGGCTGGCACCCTTAGGCCTGAAAGTGCTAAACCTGCTCGGCGCTGACAAGGGTAAAAAGCGGCAACAGAAGCTGGCCTTAATCGCTTCCGGGGAAGCGCAGGTCGTGGTCGGAACGCATGCCCTGTTCCAGGCCAGTGTGGAGTTTAGTCGCCTCGGATTCATTATCTTCGACGAACAACATCGCTTTGGTGTCGATCAGCGGCTCGCGTTGCAGCGCAAGACCCGCGGTGACGAAATGGCACATCAGTTGATCATGACCGCGACACCGATACCGCGCACCATGGCGATGTCAATATACGCCGATCTCGATTACTCGCAGATCGACGAATTACCGCCTGGACGTAAACCGGTAACCACTTCGATTATCTCAGAGCAACAGCGTGAAAGCCTGATTAAAAGGGTTGCCGGTTCCTGTGCCGAGGGTGGCCAGGTTTACTGGGTTTGCACCCTGGTCGAAGAATCGGACGCGCTGCAATGCGAGGCGGCGGAGATAACCTACGAAACCCTTCGCCAACAGCTACCTCAGCTGTCGATCGGGCTGGTGCACGGGCGTATGAAACCTGCTGAAAAAGAAGCCACGATCAACGGGTTTAAAAATGGGGATATCAATATACTGGTCGCGACCACGGTTATAGAGGTTGGCGTTGATGTGCCCAATGCCAGCATCATGATTATCGAGAACCCGGAACGCCTGGGGCTGGCGCAAATTCACCAGTTGCGTGGACGGGTCGGGCGAGGATTGCGCGAAAGCTTCTGTATCCTGCTGGTCAGAAGCGGCCTTTCAGAGCTGGCGCGAACGCGTCTTGAAATCATACGCGGCACCCAGGACGGATTTGCGATCGCTGAAAAAGACCTTGAACTTCGCGGCGCGGGAGAGGTGCTGGGAACTCGCCAAACCGGTGAAATGAGTTTCAAAATAGCCGACCTGATGCGCGATCAGAAATGGTTCCCGCAGGTTGAAGTGCTGGCAAAATTGATGCAACTGCCCGAAAACGCCGAGGTACGAACCGAACTGTTACACAACTGGATTGGTGAACGTCAGGACTACACCGATGTGGGATAGGCAACTGCTCTGCGATAACAGAACGAGGACTGTTAACCGGGACAGGCGGGGTTGCGACAGATGAGCGCAAAGCAACCAGAGAATCAGGGCAACGATGCCTGGCATCCGGGTATAAAATCAAGCTTGCCGTCAGAGTACCTGCCGCTTTCAAGCATGTTTCAACCTGGGAACGTGTTCTCCAGTATCGAAACCGCCACCGAACTCAGTGATTTTACCGGTCTTGCTATCCAACAACTTGTATTTTTCCGTCCCGAAAGGCTGGTAATACATGAATTACTGGTACGTGTTTCTGCCGATATTTTCGTCTCTGACGGAACCCGCTATGAAGATCTTGGTATTAATTTCAGAAACGTGGTCGGTCGAATATTATCTGCGTATATCGAACCTGAAATGACTGAGATCTGTGATCTTCACGTGGCATTGGCGCAGCAGGCGCGATCCATTATCGACCAGGAGCTAAGTAGCAGTATTTTCATGCAATCGATACCCGCTGAAAAACGGGGCACTGGGTTTAGCCTGTCACGATTGCTTGGATCCGGAACCAAAAAGAAGGTGCCGGTGGCGACAGAGTCCCCCGAACAACGTGAGCAGCGAGTCATTGCCAGCTGGAATGAAAAGGCAAATTCATCTGCAGATCGATTGGCAGCAGCGATATTTGGTGAACTTGCCAGGATCGCGCGCGCAATAGTGGCCAAACATGGTCGCTTAAGAGGGGATAAGGCCCTGTTGACGACACTTGTTACGGGGCTGGTTTGCAATAACTATGGCAGTGAAATAATCGGTGAGGCGATTGCTCCAATGGTTGCGCAGGCAGCGGCTCGCGAGGGATTTCCGCTTCTACCAGCCCAGGCCGAACCCATCGTCATCAACGTCAAGGGCGCTTCGGCATCGGGCAAGAGCACGATGCGTCCATTACAGAAAAAGCATACCGAAAAACTGGGTATTAACTGGCATGACTTCGCGCTGATAAGCCCCGATATCTGGCGAAAATTTCTACTCGACTATGACGCCCTGGGCGAGGCCTATAAATATGCCGGTACCCTTGTTGGCGATGAAATTCCGATCGTCGATCAGAAACTCGATCGTTACATCGCGCAAAAAGCCGGGCAGGGACGGATTTCTCACCTGCTTATCGATCGCTTTCGATTTGACAGTTTTGCCCCGGGTAAAGACACCGAGGAGGGCAGTAATTTACTGACTCGATTTGGCCATACTGTCTACCTGACGTTTATGGTCACGCCTCCGGAAGCAACCGTTGAGCGCGCCTGGATTCGCGGTCTTCAGGTCGGCCGCTTTAAGGCTGTCGACGATTTGCTCGATCACAATGTCGAAGCCTTCACCGGGATCCCGGCGCTGTTTTTTACCTGGGCATTGCGCAAGGACAAAATTGTCTATTACGAGTTTCTGGACAATAGCGTTGCTCGCGGGGATAAACCGCGAACCATTGCATTTGGGATTAACGGCGAATTGAACATCCTGGATTTCAAGTGCATGTTTGATATCGAACGCTACACGAAAATTAATATTGAGGCGCATAATGCTGCGGATGTTTACCCGCCCAGTGAGCAGATGGATTACGCGTTAAATGCGGGATTCCTGGTAAAATGCGCCCGCCAAATACCCAGAATAAATTTCGTCGACCGTGTCTCCGGCAAAATTTATGGCAGCATGGAATCCGGCAAGATGAGCTGGATTGATCCTGATATGATTGAGCGCGTACTGGATGACGAAGCCGCAATCGCGGCTTTTAGCGCGATGGTGCCAAAGTTTGCCGAAAGCACCGGGGAATTCAAGCAGCAGTCCGCGATACCTTTGTCTGATGAAGCGCAACTGCATACCATGGGTTATCTAAAGTAATGAGCACAGACATGAATCGTTGTGACACATCGCCGTTGCTGGCCTATCACGAAGCGCTTGAGCAGTTGACCAGTAGCGTAGCGGCGCTTGGCAAGGTTGTCGATAAATCCTTGCTTCAGGTACGGGGAGCGGTTCTGGCGGAATCAATCGAATCTGAAATCGATGTACCAGGCTGCGCGATGTCGTCGATGGATGGGTACGCGATCAATACCGCCGATCTTGCCGCAAGTGGGGAAACGTCCTTACCGCTGTCGCAGCGTATTGCCGCCGGTACCGCTGGCGAGACGCTGGCTAGCGGAACAGCGGCACGCATTTTTACCGGCGCGCCAATCCCCGATGGTGCCGATGCCGTCATTATGCAGGAGCAGGTTGATGCGGATGATCATGGCATTCGTTTCGATTCACGGCCGACCAGTGGCAATAATATTCGACCAGCTGGAAACGATATCCAGCGCGGCAACATAATATTACGCAAGGGTTGCCGCCTGAGGGCGCAGGATATAGGGCTTGCGGCATCGGTTGGACTGCAAACCCTGCCGGTTTATGAGCCGCTCAAGGTGGGCATGTTCTTTACCGGTGATGAGCTGGTAGAACCGGGACAAAAGCTTGGCGCCGGAAAAATATACGATTCAAACCGCTATACCCTGCATGGCTTGCTCGAATCGATGGGTTGCGAAATCATCGACCTGGGTCTGGTCGGGGATACCTTGAGCGCGACCCGGGAGGCGATGGAGCGGGCCTCAACCCAGGCTGACCTGGTGGTAACCACCGGTGGAGTTTCGGTCGGTGAAGAAGATCATGTGCGTATCGCCATCGAACAGCTCGGCGAACTGCGTTTATGGCGTCTTGCGGTCAAGCCGGGGAAGCCTCTCGCCTACGGGCAAATTAATGATACCGCGTTCATCGGCCTGCCGGGTAACCCGGTATCGGTGTTCGCGACCTTTTGCCTTTTCGTTTGCCCGGTGATCCAGATCATGCAGGGCCGGGACTGGCAGCAACCGATTGCACTGCCGGTAAGCGCCGATTTCGACTGGCCAAAGCCGGATAGCCGACGCGAGTTCCTGCGTGCCCGGCTTGCCCTTGATGCCAATGGTCAAACCGTGGCGCAGCTTTATCCGAACCAGGATTCAGGTGTTCTGACCTCGACCGTCTGGGCTGACGGTTTCGTTGAAATCGCGGAGAATCAGACGGTTAGACCAGGCGAGCCGGTAAATTACCTGCCATTTGCACAGTTTTTCAGTTGAGGTGAACGATGATTATTCGAATCCAGAGTGAAGATTTCGATATCGCTGCAGTAAACCGGGAATTGCTCGCAGGGCGCAGCGATGTTGGTGCGATCGCGAGTTTTATCGGGTTGGTACGCGACCTCAAAGACGATTCTTTACAGCAAATGACGCTTGAACATTACCCGGGCATGACTGAAAAAGCACTGCAGGACATCGCTGCCAGGGCCCAGGAACGCTGGGAAATTATCGATTTGGCGATTATTCACCGGGTCGGAGCGCTAAGGCCGACCGATCAAATTGTGCTGGTATCGGTACTGAGCGCCCACCGCGCCGACGCTTTCGATAGCTGTGAATTCATCATGGATTATCTTAAAACAGACGCTCCGTTCTGGAAAAAAGAGGTTAGCAGCCAAGGATCAAAGTGGGTAAAATCCAGAAAAAGTGACATATTTGCACTAAAAAAGTGGGATCTCTGAATGAAATCGACAGAATCCAGGCATTTTGGCTAGTTATAATCCTTGCAATTCAACGGCAACAAGCTGCGAGCATGATTCGTGAATTACATTATCACAGCTAAACCAACGCAACTCCCGATCTATCCGGACCGGCCGGAGACACGTCCCGTGGCCCCGGTTTCGGATAGCGCCAGCGAGTTTCGTGATGCCAGCAAACAATCCCCGTCGACCTATGTTTATCGCGGCGAGTTGCTCGAAGCAGTAGCCAATGACCGGCGCTATCGCCCCCAGTTAAACCTGCAGATCGATCCCGATAATCGTCGAGCGATCAATACCTACCAGAGCGTAGCCTCGGAGCCCCCGCTGATGGGTCGCCTGCTGGACGGATTTATCTGATATTCCTGTCATTCCTGCTGTCGCGGGAAACCCTAGTTGATACAATGTCCGCGTGTACTTGAAGCCTGCCGAGAATGGACGTATCCCACATAATTGATCCCCTGAATGATCGCCAGCGTGAAGCGGTCAGCGCCGATGCGGGCCCCTTGCTGGTACTGGCCGGTGCCGGTAGTGGCAAGACACGCGTGCTGACCCACCGCGTTGCCTGGGTTTGTGAAGTTGGCGGATTGTCACCCTTCAGTGTGCTCGCGGTCACCTTTACCAACAAGGCTGCAGCCGAAATGCGCGCACGCGTCGAATCGCTGCTTGGAATTTCTGCCGCGGCGATGTGGGTCGGCACATTTCACGGACTTGCGCATCGCATGCTGCGGTTGCATTACGAGGCTGCCCGCTTACCACAGAGCTTTCAAATTCTCGATAGTGACGACCAGCTGCGCATGGTCAAGCGCGTCGTCAGGCAGCTTGATCTTGACGAGGCCCGCTGGCCACCGAAGCAGGCCCAATGGTTCATCAACCATAGCAAGGACGAGGGCTTGCGTCCGGCGCACATTGATCCGGGGCAGGATCCGATACAGCAGCAGTTGCTGGAGATCTACCGGCTTTACCAGGAACTATGCGAGCGCTCCGGCGTGGTTGATTTCGCCGAGCTTCTGTTGAGAGTGCTTGAATTAATTCGTGATAATGATGACATACGCGGCCACTATCAGCGCCGTTTTCAGCATATCCTGGTCGACGAATTCCAGGACACCAACGCGATCCAGTATGCGTGGCTGCAGCTTATGGCGGGCGACGATACACCGGTGTTCGTAGTCGGCGATGATGATCAGTCGATATATGGTTGGCGTGGTGCGCGTATTGAAAATATTCATCATTTCGAGAAAGACTTTACCAATACTCGGGTAATTCGGCTGGAACAAAATTACCGCTCAACCGGCACCATTCTAAAAGCCGCGAACGCTTTAATCGATAATAACCATTCGCGTCTCGGTAAGGAATTGTGGACCGATAGTGATGACGGCGAGCCGATCATGTTTTACTCGGCCTACAATGAAAAGGATGAAGCCCGTTTCGTCATCGACCGCATCGAAAACTGGGTTGCGCAGGGGCGTAGTCGCAAAGATGTCGCGGTGCTCTACCGTTCCAATGCGCAATCGCGCCAGTTTGAAGAGACCCTGGTTACGCGAGGCGTCCCCTACCGGGTTTACGGAGGCTTGCGTTTTTTCGAACGCGCTGAAATCAAGGACATGCTTGCCTACCTGCGCATGATTTCGAATCCCACCGCAGATCACGCTTTTGAACGCACGGTTAATCAACCCCCACGCGGAATCGGCCAGAAAACCATCGACGAGGTTCGGGGTCATGCACGCCGGCAGTCGACATCACTGTGGAGCGCTAGCCTGGAGCTGATTCAATCCGACAGCTTGAGCGCCCGCGCGCGCAGTGCGCTACAGGCCTATGTCGACCTGATCCGCCGCATGACCACCGAATTGGGGGAGTTGCCACTCGGTGAACAGATCAAAACCGGAATCGAAATGAGCGGCCTCGATCAGCATTTCAAAAAAGACAACAGCGAGAAGGGTCAGTCACGTATCGAGAACCTGCAGGAACTGATCGGCGCCGGTAAGAGTTTTGAGTACGATGCACTGATCGAGGAAAATATGACCACGCTCGACGCTTTTCTCGCGCACGCGGCACTGGAAGCTGGCGAAGCCCAGGCAGACGCCTGGGAAGATTGTGTACAACTGATGACCATGCACTCGGTCAAGGGACTCGAGTTCCCCCTGGTTTTCCTGGTGGGCATGGAAGAGGGACTGTTTCCGCATCAGCGCTCCAGCGAAGAGCCGGGGCGCATGGAAGAAGAACGGCGCCTGTGTTACGTCGGAATTACCCGTGCACGCGAACAGCTGGTTGTGACCAGCGCCGAGGTACGACGTTTATACGGCGGTGAGAGCTATAACATGCTGTCGCGCTTCGTGCGCGAAATCCCGGATGAGCTCATGCAGGAGATTCGTCCCAAGGCCAATTTCAGTCGTCCCGTGATGCCGACATCGCCGCGCATTGGCGTTGACCGAGCCGAGGCTGACACGGGTTTGTTTGTTGGCCAGCGCGTTAATCATGCGCGTTTTGGCGATGGTATTGTGCTCAATCTAGAGGGGCAGGGAGCGCAATCCCGGGTGCAGGTAAATTTTGAAGATGCCGGCAGCAAGTGGCTGATTGCGAGCATGGCCAACCTGCAACCGGCCTGAGCAACTGAAATACAGCGCTCGTCCCTGCGCTCGTGTAAAATCGCCGCAGCAATAATTAACAGGAGTACATTATGAGTAAGCAACAAGTCGCCTTCATCGGTCTTGGCGTAATGGGTTACCCGATGGCAGGGCATCTCGCCAGTGCCGGGTATCAAACCAGGGTTTATAATCGTAGCATTGCCAAGGCTGAAAAATGGTGCCAGGACTACCGGGGCGATTTTGCATCGACCCCACGCGAGGCGGCAGAGGGCGCGGATTTTGTATTTATGTGCGTCGGTAATGATGACGACCTGCGTTCAGTGGTTTACGGAGATAACGGCGTACTGGCAGGGTGCAAGGAGGGCTCGATCCTGATCGACCACACCACTGCATCGGCCAACGTCGCGCGGGAAATCGCCGACAAATCCCACGTTGCCTTTCTCGATGCGCCCGTATCAGGTGGCCAGGCGGGAGCCGAAAATGGCGTGTTAACGGTGATGATTGGCGGTGACCAGGCAAGCTTCGATGCGGCGCGCCCGGTGATCATGAGCTATGCACGAGCCGCGGAGTTGCTGGGCAGCGTCGGTGCTGGCCAGTTAACCAAGATGGTTAACCAGATTTGTATAGCCGGCCTGGTTCAGGGTTTATCCGAGGGGTTGAACTTCGCGCAAAAGGCGGGGCTCGATGGCCACAAGGTGGTCGATGTCATTTCGAAGGGCGCAGCCGGATCCTGGCAAATGGAGAACCGTGGCAACACCATGCTCAATGACGAGTTTGAATTTGGCTTTGCCGTCGACTGGATGCGAAAAGATCTCGGTATTTGCCTCGAAGAAGCCGAGCACAATGGTGCCGAGTTACCGGTAACCCGCATCGTTAACGATTTTTACGGGGAGGTGCAGGAGATGGGTGGTGGTCGTTGGGATACATCAAGCCTGATTCGGCGGCTAACGCGTAAGCCGTAATTTCCTGGCTTGTTTAAAAATAGGCTTAGCCACTGATCAGCGGGGTGACTTTTGTTGAGTCAATGTGATCGAAGGTAGAAATGCGCGGTTCGAGGCGAATTTTTTTAAATTTTTTTTAAATTTTTTTTAAAATGAGCCAAAATCAATAAATTTGTTATAAATCAATAATTTATGGAAACAAATTAAGCAAATAAGTCAGGAAGTGGCTCCACATACACTGTTTTTACTGCCGTTTATCGATTTTTAACTGGTATTTTGTAAAATATATCCTATATTTACAAACGTGTTAAAGGTTAAGAACACCTAACCTCTCTCACGATGTCCTCCTTTGGTTATAATTGTCGATTACGACATTTTGGCTGGTCTCACGACCAGCCATTTTTTTTGCACGCATCAAAACAGATTCTTTGCCGCAATCAGTAATCCTGGTACTTTTCGCTGACGAGTACATTTATAGGTGACGGGGATGGAGTTGACTGCCGATCAACAGAATATAACCCGCATTACCAAAAACTGGTTACAATTCCCCATCCAGGTCACCATGGCCTGGTTTTACGTTAGACACGGTTAGTTCCGGGGAGGGGGAAGATGCGTGCCTGGAAATGTGTAACCTGGGGAGGGCCAAACTACCTGGAACTGGGTAGTGTGTCTGAACCTGAATGCGATGCCGGGCAGGTAGAAATTACGGTTAACGCCTGCGGCGTAAACTTTGCTGACTTGTTGCTGATTTCAGGGCAATTCCAGGTGCGACCCGAACTCCCCTTTGTCCCGGGCATGGAAGTTTCTGGAAGAATCACCCGGCTAGGGCCGGATTGCGAAATGTTTAGCCTCGGTCAAAAGGCGGCTGCCTACGTAAAACATGGCGGCTACGCGGAAAAGGTGGTCGCACCCGTTAGCCAGGTTACTTCGATTCCCGAATCAATTCCGCTGCCGGTTGCCGCTGCTTTCCCGGTTTCCTATGGATCCGCGGAACTTGCACTTGACAGGGCCGGATTGGCTGCCGGTGAAGTTGTTGTCATTGGGGGTGCTGCAGGGGCTGTTGGTACGGCTTGTATAGAACTGGCCAAGCAACGCGGTGCGGATGTAATCGCCTGTGTTGGCGACAATGCAAAAGAAGCAATAGCCCGGGCCTGTGGGGCGGATCAAATTGTTTCATCCCATTCCCGGCGCCTTTACGACGATTTACGTGAAATCGCCCCGGATGGGGTAAACGTGATCATCGATCCTGTGGGTGGAATCTTTTTTGAAGAATCACTGCGGGCACTGGGCTATGGTGGCCGGGTTGTTTCGCTAGGTTTCGCTTCCGGTAAAATACCCAGTATCCGCCTGAATCACTTCCTGGTCAGGCATCAAAGCCTTGTCGGCTCGTCGTTCGGGCTCACCTGCGTCAAGGATCCCGATCGTATATCCGCAAAATGGCCGCTGCTGGCGGAAATGCTGGAGGCCGGACATATCAATCCAAGAGTCAGCCAGACAAGGTCGTTTGCAGAGCTGCCGAAAGCCCTGCAGCTGTTGAAAGATCGCAAGGTAGCCGGGCGTATCGTAATAAGCTGAAGCCGATGGCTTCACAGCACTGGAATATAAAGGTCGGTCGAGAACTGGTTGCCGTCGGTAATCCTGGTTGCGTCACCGAGGTATATTTCAATTGCGGGCCGCGTGCTGTCGAGCTTGATCTTATGCATACGGCAATGACTGTGTAATGCATACCATCCGAGCGGGAGAAAACCGAGTTCACCGCGCAGGGTCATTTTAAAATACAGCCCCCCTTTGAACTCATGCCGCTTGTAATTCGATAGCGGGGTACTATTGCCGACCGGAACGGCAACCTCTGCCTGGTATTGCGATGCCATGGGATCGAATTGATGATACAGGGTTAATGCAAGGCCAACCTTATCGGAACCGATGGCCTGCAGCGTTTCGATGCTCGATCGGCGCGCTGTCTCGAGTTGACGCAGGTTTCCATTGCACGGAATCGCCCAGTAGTTAAACGCCTCCAGCTCTTCGCGACCGACAAACTCAAGTTCGGGGTGTGGCGATGCGGCATTCATGTAGCCACTCAGCAGCGCCAGGCCGAGTTCGTAGTCTCGCTCGATCATCGGCACCATTCGCTGCGCCATGAATCGAAACAGGAATGGCATACTTCCGTTCATTTCCCAGCTTACCAGGGTGCTTCCATCCCGCGCTTCGAACTCCCAGTTGACCTCGTTCACCGACTTGAAGGGACGTAAAAACTCGATTTGCTGCCTGATGCCGGCACCGGGCTTTATTTCAAGATGCGTCAGCTTACCGGCGCCGACCACCTTGCCGTCCCAGCTGTAAAACCCGTTTTCTTGCGCGTAGTTTTCACTATAGGTGATTTTGGTCTCGGGCTCGTGCATCAACCAGGGGCTCCATTCGGGCCAGGATTTGAAATCCACGATTGCGGCAAAAACCGAATCCAGCGGTGCGTCAATCTCGCGGCTGCGCCTGGCCTGGAAATTACCGTCAAGGGTGGCGAGGTAGATCAGTGCAGCGAGCAGGATGGCAACGACAACGCCAAGAATTATCCACATGTATCGACTCCGGTTTCAGCGGTTTTTTGTCTGCATTGTGTGCGTATCAGCCATAGGAACAGGGCGGCCGAAATGCCGGCGGAACTGAAAATCATACACATCACGATAATCTGGTAACGCGCAGCGATCAGTGGCGAGGTCCCCGCCAGGATCTGGCCGGTCATCATGCCGGGTAGCGATACCAGGCCAACCGCCAGTAATGAATTTGTAATTGGAATCAGCGCTGCCTGGAAAGCGATACTGCGCGCCCGTGCGTAATCGTTATGATGTTCCAGCTCGCTGTAAAGACGTTCACCGGCCAGGCTGACGCTATTCATCGAATTGGAAAAAATCATTCCGGCAAGCGGGATCAATATTGCAGGCTGGTACCAGGGCTCGGCGTGTAGGACTCCCTGGCTAATCAACACCAGGTTGAAGATACCGCCCACGGCAATTGCGCCCACGCTGCAAGCTAGCAGTGTTGAACGCTTTACCGGCAGCGGGCCCAGCGCGATCCAGCTTGCCGCAAGTAACATAAAGCTGAGTACTGCCAGGATGATCCATTGATTATTGGCATGAAAGATGAATTCCAGCGTGTAACCGATAAGCATCAGCTGTATCAGCATGCGCAGGATTGCGATAGCGGCATTTTTAAGACTGGTGGACCAGTAATAAATGATGACCAGGGTAACCAGAACCGGGATGAATGCGATCGAAATATCAACCAGCGTTATTTCATACACTAGCGGTAATCATCCCAATATTTGTTGGTATCTTGATGTGGGAACTGCAGAATTTCGCCATCTTCCTGTTGAAACTCGGTCACGTCAATTTGCATGTTGCCGCGCGCATTTTCTTCGACAAAACCGAATATGCTATTGCGCAGCGTTAATAGCAACGAATTATCCATCTCGAAATCGAGTTCGCCAAGTAACTCTGTCACAATTTCTAAACTCAGTTTGTCGAGAGAATAGATAATGTGGGCACCGCTCTTGCTAGACTGAGATGCAAGCAGAATGCCGTCGATTTCAATCAGTACCTCGCAAGCGGCCCTGGCCTGGCAGGCTGGATCGTCGCTTTGCTTGAGGTAAATGCGGCGACATCGATAGCGGTCCGCGTCTTCCATGGATTATAAAGACTACGCTGCGGAATTTTGGTTTTCAACCAGTTTGGCCACGCTGGTGCGCGGTAGATTGTTATAATCGGTGACACAGCGAATTTCGCTGAAACCCTGTGCTTTTAGCAGATCGGCAACCATGGCCTGCTGGTCATAACCATGCTCCACTATCAGGTATCCGCCGTTAACCAGGTAGCCCGGGGCGTGACTCACTATCTGCTCCAGTGCTTCAAGTCCGGTGGTGCCCGGGGTTAACGCCAGTCCGGGTTCGGCGGGTAAATCACCCTGTGTCAAAAAAGGATGGTTTGCGGCGATATAGGGTGGATTTGAAACGATCAGATCAAACACCGTTCCTTGCGCAAGCTGCCGGTACCAGTCAGATTCGATAAATTCGACCTCGACACCATGACGAACCGCGTTATCTCGAGCCAACACCAGGCAATCCGGGTCGACATCGGTGGCGAGAACGCTGGCCAGGGGGCGCTGTTTTTTCAAAGTTATCGCGATAATCCCGCTGCCGGTACCCAGGTCGCAAACGCGATATGTTGCCGCGATCGGAATCTGTTCTAAAGCAAGTTCAACCAGTAACTCGGTTTCCGGCCTGGGTACCAGTGCCGCCGGAGTCATCGTAAATTCCATCGAATAGAATTCGCGACTGCCAAGCAGGTAGGCAACCGGAGTGGGCTCGAGTCTTTTTTGCACCAGTTGCTGATATTTCTGCCAGCAGGACTGGCTTAGTTCCTGCTCGGGTCGCCCGTAGAGATAACTGCGCGGCTTATCGAGGCAATAAGCCAGTAATAACTCGGCGTCCAGGCGTGCTGTTTCGCTGCAGGCCGAGATAAGGTCTCTTCCCCAGCGGAGGGCGTCATCGATTCGTTCACTCATGGAATATGAACTTGTTCACTATAGAAAATCCCTGGAATCATCTATAAGTTACCTGTGTACATCAATATCTCCTCCCCCGATCTATTGATGATATCACGTGGCCAGGGACGGCCTTTTTTTTCTGCCGCTTCCAGTGTCGCGATAGCGGCGTTAAAAATTCCCACAAAACGCTCGCATACTTGTATGTATGCTCGCGCTATTGTGGGAGTTTTTGCCTTGCTCTCACAACACTGGAAGCGGCAGAAATATTCCACTCCCAAGGCGTCATCTCCGTGAAAGCAGGGATCTTGCAGCAGACGCCACTATTAATTATTCGATAAGTGTTAAACAGTTTCCGGGACGATCCGAATTAGTTGAGGCCGCCTTCATCGTTGCTGAGGTTGGTGAGTTGTTCTGCCTGGTATTCGTGCATCAGCGGGTCTACGACCTGGCCGAGGTTGCCCTGCATGATTTCATCGAGTTTATAAAGGGTGAGATTGATGCGGTGATCGGTCAATCTGCCCTGGGGGAAATTATAGGTGCGAATACGTTCCGAGCGATCACCACCGCCGACCAGGGACTTGCGTTCCGCGGCTTGCTCTGCATCCTGCTTTTGCTTTTCGGCGTCATAGATTCGAGCCTGCAATAATGACATGGCACGGGCCCTGTTCTTGTGCTGCGATCGTTCATCCTGGCATTCAACCACGGTTCCGGTGGGAATATGCGTCAGCCGAATCGCCGAGTCGGTTTTATTGACATGCTGGCCGCCGGCACCCGAGGCTCGAAAAGTATCGATGCGCAAATCAGCAGGGTTTATTTCAATCATCTGTATTTCGTCGCTTTCCGGAATAATCGCTACGGTCGCGGCAGAAGTGTGTACGCGTCCCTGTGACTCGGTTTCTGGCACGCGTTGGACGCGGTGTGCCCCGGACTCGAACTTCAGATGCGAGTAAGCACCATTACCAACAATGCGTGCAATAATTTCCTTGTAGCCACCATGTTCACCCTCGTTACTGTTTAGTACCTCCAGCTGCCATTTTTTCGATTCGGCGTAGCGGCTGTACATGCGAAACAGGTCGCCGGCGAAAATAGCGGCCTCGTCGCCACCGGTGCCCGCCCGGATTTCGAGGAATACATTGGCGTTATCGTTGGGATCCTTCGGCAATAAAAGCTTTTGTAGTTCGATTTCGAGGACTTCGATTTTACCGCTGTTGTCGGCGATTTCCTCCTCGGCAAGTTCCCTGAGCTCGACGTCCTCTTCGTTCAACATTTCGCGAGCGGACGCAAGCTCTGTCTGAGCTTGCTGCAAGCGGTTGAAGTTTGTTACGACATCTTCCAGTTGTGCATATTCCATCGACAGGTTTCGAAACTGCTCCTGGTCATTGATAACTGCAATATCAGCCAGCATTCCGGCGATCTCTTCGTGCCTGGCGCACAGTGCCTCCAACTTGTTAAGCAACGATTCTTTCATGACCTTATTGCGAGTCGGGTGTGATCAGCGATTTGAGCAACTCGATGCGCTCTTCATCTTCGTTTTGCAGTGCCTTGCGCATTTCGAGGGTCGGCCTGTGCATCAGTTTGTTGGTAATTTCGTTGGCGAGTCGCTGAATCGCTTCCTCAGGATCGGATGCCTGTTTCAGTTGCAGCAGGGCCTTTTCGATTGCCTGTTGTTTTATCAGGTCGGCGCTATCACGCATTTGCCGGATATGGTCGGCCGACTGGTGGGTCTTAAGCCACTGGTCGAACATCGTGACCTCGAGATTGACAATTTCCAGGGCGGCCTCGGCGGCCAGTTCTCGTCCGCGTAAATTCTCATCTACCACCGTCTTTAAATCATCCACGCTATAAAGATAAATGTCCTGCAGCGTTCCGACCTCGGCTTCGATGTCGCGCGGAACGGCAAGATCGACCATAAAAATGGGTCGATGTTTACGCTTCTTCAACGCGGACTCAGTGGCACCTTTACCCAGAATCGGTAGTTGACTTGCGGTCGAGGAAATGACGATATCGGCTTGCGCCAGTTGCTCCGGGACGGTATTAATCTGCACCGCGTCGGCACCGATCTGATCGGCTAGAATCTGTGCACGCTCTACACTGCGATTGGCGATCGTCATGGAACCGATCTGCTGGCTTTTCAAATGACGGGAAACCAGTTCTATGGTTTCACCGGCACCAATTAGCAAGGCGTGTAATTCATTGAGCTTACCGAAAATCTGCTTCGACAGGCTTACCGCGGCGAACGCAACCGATACCGGGTTGGATCCGATCTCGGTGTCGGTGCGTACCCGCTTGGCAACGCTGAACGAGTGCTGGAACAGGCGGTCAAGAATCGAGTTAATCGAGTTGCCGCCACGTGCCTGATCATAAGATTCCTTGAGCTGTCCCAGGATCTGGGGCTCGCCAAGCACCATCGAATCAAGCCCGGATGCAACGCGAAACAGGTGGCGTGCGACTTCCCGGTCGCTATGCTGATAGATAAAAGGGGCAAGGCCATTTTCGTTGATGCCGTGATGGGCTGTGAGCCAGTGCATGATGGTATCGCTGCAATCCGAGGATGTGTCGCAATATATTTCGGTGCGGTTACAGGTCGATACGATAACCGATTCATTTATGGCAGGAATGTCCTGTAGTTCGTGCAAAGCATGGCGCATTTGCCCGGGTGCAAATGCGACTTTTTCTCGTATATCAACCGGTGCGGTTAAATGATTAATGCCAAGCGACAATAAGGCCATGTTCAGGGAAGGTTCCGTGCCAACAGTCAATTTTCGGGCATAAACCTGCCAAATACAACATTCGTGGAACAAATCATGCTAAATACAATCCTATACTGAAATGCTACACTCATTGTAAATTCTCTTGTGGAAATCGGATTGAATTTTATCAAGCTTATAATTCGCCCTGTTTTTGTCTTGATGAGCCTACTGGTTGCGGCTTGTGCCGGACTACCGCAGATGTCATCGAAATCTCCGGCCCCGCTTGAATCCCAGCCGGTTCAGATAAATACCCTGGGCTCACAGCAAGACGCGGTTGCCGATGCCTCGTATGCACTGATGGTAGCCGAAATCGCCTTAAACCAGGGTGATACGGAGCTTGCGATCAAGCATTATCTTGAACTTGCGAAATTACAGGAAAATCCCGACATAGCCGAACGCGCGGTGCGAGTCGCGGTTTACGGACAAGACCTTGAAGCCGCAATCGAGGCGGCTCAACGCTGGATCGATCTGGATCCTAAACGAGTTGAATCGCGACAGGTGATTGCCGCGATTTATATTCGCCAGGACAATATTCCTGAAGCGTTTAACTATATCAATAGCTTGATTCAGACCAGCGAACTGGAAGACTCCCAGTTATTTCCACCGCTGCTTGGGCTGTTGGCACGTGAAAAAAATGCCAACACGGTCCTTGCCGTGACTCAGCGCCTCGCCAGAGAAAATCCATCTCGCGCCTATGCGCAGTATTTGCATGGCATGTTGGCCGCGCAAAATGGACGTCCGGAAGAGGCGCTTAAATACTTCAATCGCTCGATTGCACTGGCCGAAATAGAGGGCGTGCATTCCGCCCGCGCCAGGATTTTACTCAAGCTGGGAAGATCTGACGAAGCCGTGGTAAGCCTGCAAAAGGCGGTGCAAAAAAATCCCGATGATCAGGGTTTACGGCTTACTTACGCACGCTTGCTGGTCGATATCAAGGAGTATGAAAAAGCGCGCAGAGAATTTGAAAAACTCCACCAGGCCTCACCTGAAGATGCCGAGTTGCTTTTCACGCTTGGCCTGTTGTCGCTCGAGTCGCAGCGTCTGGACGATGCTGAAAAGTACATGATGATGCTGGTCAGGCTCAAGCAGCGTGAGGGCGAAGCGCAGTATTATCTCGGGCGCATTTACGAGAATCGCAAACAATACGAGGCTGCAATCGACTGGTACCGGGAGGTGCACGTTGGAGAATATAAGTTTGACGCGCGGCTGCGTATTGCAGATATGCTCGGAATCTCGGGCCGCACCGAGGAGGCCATCGAGCATCTCGACGCAATGCTTAAGGGCAGCCAGTCAGATGGATCGCTGGTGCGGATTTATATCACCAAGGGGGAGCTGTTGCGCAGTGCGCGACGTTACGAGCAGGCGTTAGAGGTTTTTAATACCGCCCTTGGTATCGTACCCGGTAATAGCGATCTCTTGTATTCGCGCGCACTGGTGGCTGAAAAACTGGGGCGTATTGATCTGCTCGAGGCAGATATACGGACCATTTTGAAAACCGAGCCGGACAACGCCCATGCACTTAACGCGCTGGGTTTTACGCTTGCCGATCAGACCGATCGTTATCAAGAAGCCTATGGTTATATCAAACGCGCCATTGAAATAATGCCTGACGATGCCGCCATCATCGATAGCTGGGGATGGGTTCATTATCGCCTGGGCGAGTATGACAAGGCCATCGGCCTGTTACGCAAGGCGCTATCGCATTTTAACGATGCGGAGATTGCCGCGCATCTCGGTGAGGTTCTCTGGGTTAGTGGTAACCAGGAAGAAGCGACCAGCATATGGAAAGAGGCGCTCGAAAAATCTCCCAACGATCCTATGCTGCAGGAAGTAATGCAGCGATTTATCCCCTGATATTCTTCTACAGCTTGCTGCGCCCCGTCTCCTTTGCTTGCGCCGTATTGGCAATCGCTGGTTGTAGTCAATTTGCCAGCCTTGAGGAGCGTCAGCAAGCACAAGCAATTTGGGCTAGTCAGCAACAGGTATTGGCACGATACAGCGACTGGGATATGCATTCCAGGGCCGTCATCAGACTCGAATCCGGGGTCTATAATGTCGGTATTCGCTGGCGACGAGATACCGACGGATCCATGATGCTGTTGGAAGCGCCTTTCGGGCAGGGTGTTTTTCGCATTGAGTCTGAACCGGGTGAGCCCTATCGACTAAGGCTGCCCGATGGGCGGGTTTTCGAGAATCTTTCTGCGGAAGCACTGCTGGAGGACGTGATTGGCTGGTCGCTGCCGATCGAAGGGCTCGACTACTGGATCCGCGGAATGCCACGACCCAGGAGCGACTATTCGCATCGCGTTAGGGCAGATGGTCGTACCAGGTCCATTAAGCAGGACCAGTGGGAGATTAGCTACCTCGACTACTTCGAGCAGCAGGAAGATTCGCGGTTGCCGCGCAAGATCAAACTGGCGAACGATACAATAACCGTCAAGCTGATAGTAGAGCGTTGGCAGCCACCTAAGCAGGGTGCTTCCGGGTCCGATCTTTTTCCCGATTTTAACTAGCATGGTCGATTCACTGCTACTGCGCTCGCCGGCAAAGCTTAATCTCATGCTCAATATCATCGGGCTTCGCGAGGACGGCTACCACCTGCTTGAAACGGTGTTTCAATTTATCGACCTTTATGATGATCTGCAGTTTACTGTGAATGACGAAGGTGACGTGCAGCGACTGCGTGGTAATTCATCGGTTGCGGCAGAGGACGATATCCTGCTGAGGACCGCGATGTTACTTCAATCCCGTTTCCAGGTAGGCAAGGGAGTTAACATCAGCATTGAAAAGCGCATCCCGATCGGTGGCGGGCTGGGGGGTGGCAGTTCGAATGCGGCAACCTGCCTGTTGGCCCTGAATCAGCTCTGGGAACTCGATCAGTCAGTGGATCGGTTGTCACAGATCGGTCTCGAACTGGGCGCGGATGTGCCCGTTTTTGTGCGCGGCAGAGCTGCGTGGGGCACTGGTATCGGCGAGATGCTGGAGCCAATTGAATTAGATGAGCCAATTTACCTTGTTGTCGACCCAAAAATTGAGGTTTCCAGCGCTCAAATATTTGCTGCACAAGAATTGACACGCAACAACGATCCGCTCACAATACGCGCCTTTCTGCGCGGCTCGGGCAGCAATGTATGCGAGCCGGTGGTACGAAAACTGTACCCCCAGGTAGACGAGGCGATCGACTGGTTGAGCCAGTATGCAACGGCAAGGATGTCGGGTACCGGTGCTTGCGTGTTCGCCGCAGTCGATAGCCATGAGCAGGCAGAAGCGGTAAAATCGAGGGTTCCGAAGCAGTGGACTGCGTACGTTACCAGGGCAATGAATCGTAACCCGGTACACCGGCAATTGGGATTGCTGGAGAAATGAGAATTATTGGGCCGTCGCCAAGTGGTAAGGCACCAGGTTTTGATCCTGGCATTCGTTGGTTCGAATCCAGCCGGCCCAGCCAATTTTCGCGGACAATGGTCGAGGTGGTGCAGAGCGCACGATCCGGCAGGATGAGAAATCCGGTCCATAGATTTTTTGTAAACGAGAAAGCCCGATGGTTGGCAGCGTAGCCACGAACGACTTGATGGTCTTCACCGGGAATGCCAATCCCGAATTGGCGCGAACAATCGTTCGTTACCTGGATATTCCGATTGGCATCGCCTCGGTGGATGAGTTCAGCGATGGCGAAATTTCGGTCGAGATCGGTGAGAACGTGCGCGGTAAGGATGTATTTATTATCCAGCCGACCTGTGCACCCACCAATGACAACTTGATGGAGTTGCTGGTGATGATCGATGCGATCAATCGGGCCTCCTCGGACCGGGTTACGGCGGTAATCCCTTATTATGGGTATGCGCGCCAGGATCGGCGGGTGCGCTCGCAGCGGGTTCCGATTACCGCCAAGGTAGTGGCAAATATGCTCACCAGTGTCGGTGTAGATCGGGTCCTGACCGTTGATTTGCACGCCGACCAGATCCAGGGTTTTTTCGAATGCCCAGTGGATAATGTTTATGCATCGCCGATTTTGATGGGCGATATCTGGAAGCAGAAGTATCCGGATATGATCGTGGTCTCGCCCGATGTCGGGGGCGTGGTGCGTGCGCGGGCAATTGCCAAACAGCTGGACGAGGCTGATCTCGCGATCATCGACAAACGTCGCCCGCAGCCGAATATGGCCAAGGTGATGAATATCATTGGCGAGGTCAAGGGCAAGACCTGTATCATCGTTGATGACATGGTCGATACCGCCGGCACCTTGTGCCAGGCCGCAGAGGCACTCAAGGACGAGGGTGCTAAAGGCGTACACGCCTATTGTACTCACCCGGTATTGTCGGGAAAGGCGATTAAAAACCTGGAACATTCAGCCATGGATGAAATGGTGGTGACCGATACCATACCGCTCTCGAAAGAGGCCGCGGCATGTACCCGGATCCGCCAGTTATCGGTGGCGGGGCTGCTGGCGGAGACAATCCGCCGCATCCATTCTGAAGAATCGGTCAGTTCGTTGTATATGGACTGACCGGCTCGTGTTTTTTGCCACTTTTTGTGGCGTAAAACGCGCGTCTCGCCGCTTGGGCGGCATTTTATGAACCTGCCTGGTCGCAAGGCGGGCCTCCGTCGAGAGACGGTTTTTTTATTTTTGGAGTATAGCAATGTCAGACACAATTCATCTGAATGCTGAACCACGCTCTGACTCGGGGAAAGGTGCGAGCCGCCGCCTGAGACATCAGGGTTTGGTACCAGCAATCGTATACGGTGGTGATAGCAACCCCGTGCAAATCAGCATTCCGCACAACAAGATTTTTCATGAACTCGAACACGAAACGATCTACACCCAGGTGATCGAGCTGCAGGTCGGCGACCTTACCGAAGAAGTCATCCTGCGTGATCTGCAGCGGCATCCATACAAAAATAAGGTAATGCACGCCGATTTTTACCGCATCGACAAGAACAAGCCGATCAAGATTGTGGTTCCGATTCACGTCCAGAACGCCGAGAACTGCGTAGGCGTGAGAGAGGATGGCGGCATGATTACGCAAGTGGTTACGGAAATTGAAATTATCTCGTTACCGAAAGATTTACCCGAAAATCTCGAGGTTGATGTCGAAAATCTGCATCTCGGCGAATCCCTGCACCTGTCCGATATCAAGATGCCCGAGGGCGTTGAGCTTACAGCCATGCAGAATGTCGAGGAAACCGAGCACGACGACCATGACCTGGGCGTGGTGTCGGTAGTCAAGACACGTGAGGAAGAAATAATCGAAGACGAAGCTCCAGAAGCACCTGAGGGCGAAGAAGGTGAAGAAGGTGAAGTAGCTGAAGGCGAAGAAGGCGAAGTGGCTGAAGGTGATGCCGGTGAGTCTGAAGGCGAAGCCAGCGACAAGGAGTAACCCGCTGCGTGGCTGCGCTAACTGCTGATATCCGTTTGATTGTCGGCCTCGGTAATCCCGGGGCCGATTACGTTGATACGCGCCATAACGCCGGGTTCTGGCTGATCGATCTGCTGGCATCAGACCAGGGTCTGAGCTTCCGGTTCGAAAAACGTTACAACGCGGAGGAATGCAAACTCAAGGCCGGAAGCAAGGACATCTACCTACTCAAACCGCAGACCTTCATGAATCGCAGTGGCCAGGCGGTGGCTGCGCTGGCGCGTTATTTCAAGATAGCGCCCGAGGAAATTCTGGTGCTCCACGACGAGCTTGATTTATCCCCGGGCACCAACCGCATCAAGCAGGCGGGCGGTCATGGTGGGCATAATGGCTTGCGCGATATCGTCAACCATCTTGGTAGCCGCGAGTTTTTCCGTATCCGGATTGGCATCGGGCACCCGGGGGACAGCAACCAGGTCATCAACTACGTGCTGCATAAACCGTCGGTATCGGATTTGAACGCGATCGAGGCGGCCAACCGCGATACGCTTGCCGTTATGCCGTTAGTCATCGAAGGCCGCATCGACAAGGCAATGCAGGCCTTGCATACCTAGCAAGGGCACTAGTATGGGATTCAAATGTGGCATCGTCGGCTTACCCAACGTCGGTAAATCAACCCTGTTCAACTCGTTAACCCGGGCCGGAATTGCCGCCGAAAACTATGCTTTTTGCACGATCGATCCAAACGTCGGAGTGGTCGAGGTTCCCGACTCGAGATTGCAGCAGCTCGCCAATATCGTTCAGCCAAAAAAGATAATCCCAACAACAATGGAATTTGTCGATATCGCCGGACTGGTTGCCGGTGCCTCGAAAGGCGAGGGCCTTGGTAACCAGTTTCTTGGACATATTCGTGAAACCGATGCGATTGCACAGGTGGTTCGCTGTTTTGAGGATGAAGATATTCTGCACGTCAGCAATGTGATCGATCCGCTAAATGACATCGAGACGATCAACACCGAATTATTGCTGGCGGACATGGAGTCGGTCGCGCGTCAGACCGAGCGTGCCGCCAAGCTGGCCAAGTCGAACGACAAGGAGGCAAAAGCGAAATACGAGTTCATGCTAGCCGTTCAGGCGCATGTCGAGGATGGCAGGCAGGCGCGCAGTTTCGAGCTGCAGGACCATCAGCGCGGCTGGATGAAAGATTTGCACCTGATTAGCGCAAAGCCGGTACTTTATATTGCCAATGTTTCCGAGGATGGATTCGATAATAATCCCTATCTCGATGTGGTAACGGCTCATGCGGCGAATGAGGGTGCCGAAGTGGTCGCAATCTGTGCCTCGATCGAAGCCGAGATAGCCGAACTCGACGCCGCCGAAGCGGCCGAGTTTTTGCAGGAAATGGGTCTTGAAGAGCCGGGCCTTGAGCGCTTGATCCATGCTGGCTACCGGTTGTTAAACCTGCAGACTTACTTCACCGCGGGTCCCCAGGAAGTTCGCGCCTGGACCATACGGGTTGGCGATACCGCACCGCGCGCGGCCGGGAAAATTCATACCGATTTCGAAAAGGGTTTCATTCGGGCCGAGGTCGTCGGATATGATGATTTCATCGCCGGCAATGGTGAGCAGGGTGCAAAGGATGCCGGTAAATGGCGTCTCGAGGGCAAGGATTACGTTATGCGCGAGGCCGACGTCGTACATTTCCGCTTTAACGTCTAGCCTATTGCTACAGGCTTGACAGCGCTCGATGTACAAGCGAAAATCGCGCGCTCTCAATGACCGGGCAAGCCGGTCACCTTATTTCAAAGACAGTTAACTCGTTATAGATTTGGTAAACTGCCGTTGATATAAGTGAATAACATTGGCTACGTAGCTCAGTTGGTTAGAGCACATCACTCATAATGATGGGGTCCCCTGTTCAAATCAGGGCGTAGCCACCATTTTTCGCCTGCTGCGCACCGCGATTGCGGCGTTGGACTTCGGCTCGGACCGATCGCGTACCTGCGGGTACGCTCACGGCCACTCACCTCAATCCGCCTGGCACTCGCAGCGCTCGCGACGGCGAAAAACCTCAAGAGACTTGGAAGGTTCAAATCAGGGCTAAGCCACCATATTTTGGTCCATGCCGATTAATCCTTGATCAGCCATTGACGGAGCAGTCTTCTCGTCCGCGATGACTACTGACAGTTTCCTAGTTTATTTAACCAGATCTGCCTTTATCCAGATACTTTCGTTGTTTCTGCTCTGAGTCGAGCTGTAACTGGCAGTGCCACTTTGCGAGCGCTTAAGTTGCTCGGTGACGCCGCCGATCAGCAGCCATTCACCGATCCGCCCGGTCAGGGTGGTGTTGGCATTCTGGGTCTCGATGTTGCCACCGCGTGAGCTGGCCTGTGAATTCTTGAACGGACTGACTTGCAGCGTGACGGTCTCACCGTGGATACGGGGAAGTACGTAGAAGCCAGTAGTCACATCCTTGTATTCGATACCCCCAGAAACCGCATTGGGCACGATCCAGTGGGTGCCTGAAAAATAGGGTATCTGTTCGCCGGTTTCTATATAGGCTTCGCTGCCCTCGGTGACCCTTATCTGGTGTATCGGATTGTCTTCCAGGCGCATGCGGGTACTGGTGCTGTTGATGTTACCGCTGCCGTTTCTGGTGCTGTAAGTGATGCTGCCACCGCTATCGCCGTTTTGGTTCCCGCTGGTCCCGATGGCGACATTTGCATCGCCACTTTCAACTTGAATGCCGCCGCCGATTCCGAGAGTACTGAGACCCCGGGTACTGCCCTGGAAAACAGAAATCTGTAGTGTTTTTGCGGCGATATCCAGGGCATCGATCATCTCCCTTACCTGCGCCAGGGTTTGCGCAGATGAGCGTAGAAAAATTTTATAACCCTGTCCCGTAATTGCGTCATCGCTGCCCAGCATGGGTTTGATAATGGGTATGATTTCCGCGGCCTGGCGGTTAGAGAGATTTATCGTCGTTAACGAAGCTGCCTGAACGCTAGAGATCAGCAGCACCACGCCGAGTAATTTATAAACTAGTTTCATCAGATAACGCTCTCCTGAAGTCGGCTGCACATCAATTTAACTCCAGGCGGTGTTGCATTGATAACAATTGACTTTTTATATAACGAGGAGTTTAGCTGAAAAAGTAATTATCGGAACACCAAGGGGTTCTGCGGACGGTATACCTATTGAAAGTACTAGATTGGTATAACTGTCCTCTGAGATACATGGCAACTTCTCCGTTACCGCATTTTTCGACATCGGGTGGCTACAATTCGATAGCGCAGTTGTCCGGCTGTGTAACTCGGGTTAAACCCGCAAGGTTTAAACTGCCGGGCTTGCGGTGTATTTCCTGCAAGCTTCAGTTTACCATGTAGCGCCGACACGTCGGTTGGCAATCAATTAAAATAACTGAAAGGAGTCCTGTCGTACTTATCGTATGCAATAAACCCTTAATCCTTCGGCCAGTGGGTCGCTAGCCCCCCGAAGCCGATGGATATACAAAGCCTCGCTATCATCGCCGCCGGTTTGTTGCTGTTCTCGTTAATCTCTGGCCGACTGCGCGACACGATTATCACCGCACCATTGGCCAACGTCTATGCCCGGCTTGCCGCCAGCATGGGCGAGTGCGAGGAAAACATGCCCGCCGTGGAGATACCGCTGCGCGAAGGGCACATTATTGAAACCAGACAAGGGTAGGATGATGAAAAAAATTGCTTTGATGGAATGGGACAAGTTACCCGACCGAGAACCGCAACACGCACTAATCGCAGACGTCGACCTCGTCGTCGTCCGTTTCGACGAACGCGTCAGCGTGCTCTACGGGCGCTGTGCGCATCGCGGAGCATTAATGGCCGACGGGTTCGTTTCCGGCGACAACCTGATTTGCGGAGTTCACAATTGGGATTACCGCATGGACACCGGCATCAGCGAATACAACAACAGCGAGACGTTGTCGAAATTCAACGCCTGGGTCGAAGACGGCCAGGTTTGCGTCGACGAGGATGAAATCAGCGCCTGGGCCGAGGCCAATCCGCAACCGTTCAATCGCGACAGCTACCAGGGTGCCTACCAGGATCCCCATGGCACCGTCGACGAACCCCACGTCAAGTTTATTCGCCAGCTTGCCAGCGATGGCCTGAGCAAGACCGGGCACCACGGGCCCGCCTCGGCCATGGGTGTGCCGCGCGACCTGTTGCCGAAGTGGGATGACATTCAATTTGTCGTCGGGCAACTGCACAAACTGCCGCGTCTCGATGACGAAGCCGTCGGCACCGATCTGGTTATCGGACCAAATGCGAAAAAACCGCTCAAGCTCGATATTCCACTGTTCGTCTCCGACATGAGTTTCGGCGCGCTGTCCGAGGAAGCTAAGACCGCGCTCGCCAAGGGCGCGGAACTCGCCGGCACCGGCATCTGTTCCGGCGAGGGCGGCATGTTGCCGGAAGAACAGGCCGCCAATTCGCGTTACTTCTACGAGCTTGCGTCGGCGCGCTTCGGTTATTCCATGGATAAGGTCAAAAAAACACAGGCGTTTCACTTCAAGGGTGGCCAGGGCGCCAAAACTGGCACCGGCGGGCATTTGCCGGGCAACAAGGTCAAGGGCAAGATTGCCGAGGTGCGAGAATTACCCGAGGGACAATCGGCGATTTCGCCGGCACGGTTTCCGGACTGGACCTCACTCGATCAATACCGTGATTTTGCCGGCGAGGTGCGCGACTGTACCGGCGGCATTCCGATCGGCTTCAAGCTGTCGGCGCAGCATATTGAAAAAGATCTCGACGCGGCGCTCGAGATCGGCGTCGACTATGTCATTCTCGATGGACGCGGCGGCGGCACCGGTGCCGCACCGCTGATCTTTCGCGATAATATTTCGGTTCCAACTATCCCGGCGTTGGCGCGCGCACGACGACATCTCGATCGCTGCGACGCCGACGGGGTGACGCTGATCATCACCGGTGGTCTGCGCCACCCCGCCGATTTCGCCAAGGCGCTGGCACTCGGTGCCGATGGGATCGCGGTGTCCAACTCGGCCATTCAAGCTATCGGCTGCCTCGGCATGCGTGCCTGTCACAGCAATAATTGCCCGGTTGGTATCGCCACGCAAAAACCGCATTTGCGTGCACGCTTACCCGTAGATACCGCGGCCGAACGCCTGGCGCGGTTCTTTGGTGCCGCAGTGGACCTGATGGCGGTACTGGCCCGGGCTGCCGGGCACGATCATCTGAACCGGTTTTCGATCGATGATCTAACGACTTTCGACGCAGACATGGCGCGGCTCAGTGGAGTGGCTTATGGTGGCGTCGGTGTCGACTAAGGGCAGTAATCGTGAATCCGATCGATCCTCTCACGGTCGCGGTGACCAGGTTCGTTTATCAGTCAACCTGGAGATGGCTGAAATGAACGAGTCGACTACACAACTGGAATGATACCGCGTAGAGGTTTAGAAGCAGGGTGTAACTACCATTTTATAGTTGCATTGAAATCGCCCTGCATGTCACCATCTCAAAGCTCTGGTAGCATCTCCGGGTATCGGCAATGAAAACTGAAACTCCGCCTCAAGCAGGTATTCGTGAGGCAATCCGCCGCTGGGTGGAAAGCCCGCGCATACAAAATGGCATCATGGTCCTGATCGTGATTAACGCGATCATCCTTGGTCTCGAGACGGTGCCTGCGGCCATGGAAAGTTATGGCACTTACCTGCTGGCGCTGGACAAACTGATACTGGGTATTTTCGTTATCGAGATCGGGTTACGTATTTTTGCGCACCGCCTGGGTTTCTTTCGTGATGCCTGGAGTATTTTTGATTTCAGCGTTGTCGCAATTGCGCTGGTGCCGGCGAGCGGGCCGTTTGCGGTACTGCGGGCGTTGCGAGTATTACGAGTGCTGCGCTTGCTGACGCTGGTACCGTCGATGCGGCGCGTGGTCGGTGCATTGCTGAGCTCGATCCCGGGTCTGGGATCTATCGCACTCGTATTGCTGCTGATTTACTACGTGTTCGCGGTAATTGCGACCAAGCTGTTTGGCCCCACGTTTCCGCAATGGTTCGGCAGTATCGGAGAATCCCTGTTTACGCTGTTCCAGATCATGACACTGGAAAGCTGGTCGATGGGCATCGTGCGCCCGGTGATGGAAGTGCACCCGGCCGCCTGGGTGTTTTTCGTGTGCTTTATCCTGATCGCCACGTTCACGATGTTGAATCTTTTTATCGCCATCATAGTCAACGCGATGCACAGTTTCAGCGAGGAAGAGTCGCAGCAGGCGATGGAGGCAATGAACGAGGCCAGGGACCACATCGAGGCGGACCTGCACCAGGAAATGGCAACGCTGCGTCAGGAAATATCGGAACTGAAACTTCTATTAAAGGCTTTGCCGGCAAACAGCAGCGATTCGGAATCAGGCTGAGGCACCCTGCCAGGCGCTTGCAGCGACGCGTTTGAAATTTTCCCCGAGCATGCCGCGAATGTCGTCATCGCCGTAGCCGGCGTCTGCCAAATTCTCCACCAGGCCCTCCAGTTGTTGTGGTCCGGCATGCTTGATCCCCTGCGTATCGTACTGCTGACCCGCCGGCCAGTAATCAGGTCGACTGCGCAGAATCACGCCGATATCGACATCCACTTTTGGCGAGTAATCAAAACCGAAACCGATGTGTTCGCAGCCAACCAGGTCAGCGAGATGATCAATGTGGCACACCAGGGTTACATTGCTGACGTCGTTGTCGCCGAGGAAAATGCCCATACCGTTAACACCGATTACGCCCCCGGTCGCCGCGCAGGCCCTGATCTGATCGTCGGTGATATTGCGTTGATGGTCCCAGACGGCGATCGGATTGGAATGTGAGAACACGACCGGTTTGCTCGACTCGTGCATGATATCCATCGTGGTGGTGTAGCCTGCATGCGAGCAGTCGACAATCATGCCGACTCGATTCATTTCACCAACCACCTGCTTGCCGAATTCGGTCAGGCCGGTGTCGTGGTCATGGCAACCCCCGGCCGCGGCATTGTTGAGGTTGTACGCGAACAGCATTTGCCTTACGCCAAGCGCGTGGTAGACGCTCACCATGTTGATATCTTCGTTGAGCGCGTTCATACCCTCGATATCGAAACTGACGGCAAATTTGTTTTCCCTGCGTGCCTGATCGATATCCTCGGTATCGCCGACCAGCACGAAATGATTCGCATGCGCCAGTACCCAGTGACGATAGGCAGCCAGCGTGGCCAGGGTATCCTGCCAGTCCATGACGTCGAAGCCGACATTGATGCTGAGGTAATCAACCCCGCAGTCGGGCCATTCCTGTAACAGGTTCAGGTCGACCTCCGGGCTCGGGAATACGCCGGCATGCGCATCCCACACCAGCGCTTTACGGTACAGTTTTTCAAGCCTGGATTGCATGACTTTACCTATAAATAAACCTGGCCATCGAGGACACGGGTCGCGACGCCGCCCACCTGTAGCCTGGTAATCTCCTGGTCGGTCAGGGTAACACGGGATTGTATCGAACTTGGGCGGCCGAGTTCGAGCCCCTGTTCGGCGTTAATCGTGATGACGTCGGCTTTCGTTGGCACCAGTTCATGACGCACCAGGTAACTGCTCAATGCGGCATTAGTGGTGCCGGCGGCGGCGGATTCACTAACCCCGACCGCCGGGCAAAAATCGCGCACGTGAATCTGATTAGCTGAACTTTCCACCTCGGTACAAAATACAGCAATCGTTTCGATGCCATAGGCATGGCAGAATCCGATCATGTCGTTAAAGTCGGGCTGAATCGATTGCATTGCATCCAGTCCGGCGAGAGGCACCACCAGGTGAACGAAATCACCGCGAGCGGTTTCGAGCGGTAAATCAGACGCGAGTGTGTCGGCTTTCAGCCCCAGCACTTTTAGCAAGCTCCCGGTATGGGGTGGTGGCGGTTCGAAGCGAGGCAGCGCGATGTCCAGCATCACCTGGTAACGACCATCGCCGCGCACACTCAAACCTGCATTGGCATTCGATTTGGGTAAACGTAACTCGACCTGTCGCATCGATTGCCTGGCCATGTTGATGCGCTTTGATTCGAGCATGTGCGTCAGCAGGCAGATGGTGCCGTGCCCACACATTGGCAATTCCATCACCGTTGACATGAACTGTACCTCGATCCAGTCCTCGGTATGACTGTCGACAAAGGCCGTTGCCGGCATTCCGATTTCGCGCGCGATGCGTTGACGCTCAGCCGCGGTGATCTGTTTCGCGTCGATAAGCACGGCTGCCTGGCTACCGCCGAAGGCAGTGGCGGAAAAAGCGTCATAGAGCGCGAACGGGAAAGACTTCATGACTTGTCCCCGGAGTCATTACGCTGTAACAATAACGCAGCAATCTAAGCAAATTTGTGGTCATTGCGAAAGCGTTTTCTATACTTGTACCTGGAGTTGAGTTTACGGATTTGAGATAACCTTTGTGAAAATAGGATAAATTTCCGATTTTGGTCATGGAATCAGGGGTTTACCTGACGAATTTGTAAGGCATAATAAAGCGATGAGGAATGCAAAGATCCTGAGATTGAACAAAGCCGGGATGCCGATTGACTGGATTTCGCGCGAAGAGGCTGCAACGCTGGTGGTAAAGGACCAGGTCGTCTGGGCATTGGGGGAAAACGCGTTTGAAATCCGGGGCGGGATCAACCGCATGGGACGGCAATCGGTGCTATCGTTGCCGAGTATCCTGGCGAGTGACGGCAGCGTCAAGCTTAACGACTTTGTGCCACCGCTAGTCAATAGTTACCTGTTCCGCCGCGATCAATTCCTGTGCATGTATTGTGGTGGTGAATTCCCCGCGGATAATTTGTCACGCGATCACATTCTACCCGTGTCACGCGATGGCACCGATAGCTGGACAAATGTCGTTACTGCCTGCAAACGTTGTAATCATCGAAAAGCGAATCGAATTCCGGAAGAAGCCGGCATGCAATTGCTCGCGGTTCCGTTCGTACCGAATCGCTACGAGTTTTTCTACCTTGCTAACAAGAACATTCTCGCCGATCAGATGGATTTCCTGAAAACGCAGTTTTCGCGGAATGGCAAGTGGTCCTAGCGGTAGATCGGGAAACGCTCACATAACTCCGCGACCTTGTCCAGGTCTTCCTTTGCCTGGTTATCCGGTTTCTGTTCACAGCGCTCGATGGTCCGCGCAATTATCTCACCGAGCAATTTGAAATCCTCGACCTGCAGCCCGCGCGTGGTTGCGGCGGCAACCCCGAGACGCAGTCCCGCCCATTCGGAAGGCTTTGTCGAATCGAACGGTATCGGGTTCTTGTTGGAGGTGAGGTTAACCCGGGCGAGGCCGTCCTGAACCTGCTGGCCTTTCAGGCCACGTGCAGAAAAGTCGAGCAGCACCATATGGGTGTCGGTGCCACCACTTACCAGTTTTATGCCATGCCCCGATAGCGTCTGGCCCAACATGCACGCATTTTCAACGACTTGTTTACCATAACGTTTGAAACCATCGGTGAGGGCTTCACCGAGGCACACCGCCTTGGCGGCGATAACCTGGCTGTGCAGGCTGCCCTGTACGCCGGGGAAAACGGCCGACTGGAGTTGCTTTGCCCAGCTCAGGTCACGCGACAGAATCAGTCCGCCGCGCGGACCGCGCATGGTTTTAGTGGTTGTACAGGTTACGATATCAGCATGAGGCAGCGGGGAAGGATGAACACCGGCGGCAACCAGGCCGGCAAAATGAGCCATATCGACCAGGTAAAGCGCTTCGACCGAGTCCGCGATATGACGCAATCGTTCAAAATCGATACAGCGCGGATACGCCGAACCACCGGCAATCAACAGTGCCGGTCGAATCTCCCTGGCCATGCGCTCGACTGCGTCGTAGTCAATTAACCCGGTTTCCCTGTCCACGCCGTAGTGATGGGCGGCGAACCACCGACCCGACAAATTCGGGTTGGCACCATGGCTCAGGTGACCCCCGGCCGCCAGGTTTAGACTCAATATCCGATCACCTGGTTTTACGGTCGCAAAAAATACCGCCTGGTTGGCCTGGGTGCCTGAATGTGGTTGCGCGT
This sequence comes from uncultured Gammaproteobacteria bacterium, assembly GCA_947259485.1. Lineage (GTDB taxonomy): Bacteria > Pseudomonadota > Gammaproteobacteria. Next base: position 236,099 of record CAMYLU010000001.1, read on the forward strand.
TGACATAGTCGCAGGCAAACAATTCGCGGGCGCGATCGATCGCTGCCTGTTCGACCACATCGACAAATTCACCACCGCCATGAAAGCGATTGCCGGGGTAACCCTCGAGTGTTTTATTGGTCATCGGGTGTCCCAATGCGTCGAGTACCGCCCGGCTGACAATGTTCTCCGATGCAATCAATTCAATCTGTGCCTGTTGACGCTGCAATTCGTTTGTCAAAGCATCACCGATCTGCGGGTCGGCTTCGACAACAGGGGTTTTAAAAAATTCAGACATGGGTTGCGCCGCCGAAGCCGAGGTCGCGAATCTTGAGCCAGTCGCGATACCCATGCATCGGTTTAAAATGCACGTTTTCGGCCCGTGACAGGCAGAATCTGGTTTTTTCCCCGGACATGGTTATCTCCGTTAAAACAGTGACCGCAATCTAGCAACTGCAGTTAATCTGCGCAACGACCAGTGATCGGTTAACGGAAGATTTTTGGCTGTTAAAACATGGTGTTATTCTATACTCCTGAGTATTATCTTCATTTACTAGTAACAGGCACCTGCCATAACCGGGACCCGAATGGAAGACATTTTCCACGACATTTCAAAATACTATGCGGCCAACATTATCGAGAATGTTCTGGTTATTGGTAAAATTATTTACCAGGATGACGGTTACAGGTTTGCTCGTGATGATGTTCAAGGCCCCTTCAACCTGGTTGATCCGGATGCCGACGTAACCCGCATGGTTCACGTCATTGGTGAAATTCACCCGCGCTCCGCGCTCGAAAAAATTTTTGAAGTCGAGATCAATTCCTGCCTTTACCTGAATGAAAATGAAGACACCGGTGAAATTGAAGTCCGCTCGATCCACAAGGGTATGGGCACTGCAATTTATTCCAAACAGGAGTGCCCGCTAATTCTATGGAATCCAAATTACGAGGCGCATCGTTATTTTGATGTGATGGATATAGGGAATGTATTTACCGAACCTCGACTAAAAAACAGTTTTACCGCGATTCTTGCTGAAAGCCTGCGCGAGTTCGAATTGTTCCCGCCGCTAGTCCAATTGAAAAAGTGACGCCCGAAGGGCGTCATTCCGGCCCGGTATCAGGGTAAAAGAATGTTAAACTTACTTTGGATTTTTGCATCGACCACCGGGTCAATGTAATTCGGCAAATGCCGGGATAATATCTCGCGCACTTCCCGGTTGGCTCTTTGTGCGGCATCCTGCGCACCGCTTTCGGCCCAGGTCGTCGGTTCGAGACGATCACCCAGTTTCGGATAAAAGTAATCGCGTTCCATCGCTTCCATGGTCTGGGTCTCACCGATGAAATGGCCCTCCCCGGTTATTACGTTTTTCATCGCCTCGAAGGCAAGGGTTTCCTCGGTCACTTCAACTCCGCGAATCATGCGGTAGACGTGCGACAACATTTCGTTGTCGAGCAGGAAGGCCTCGAAAGAGGTGCCGAGCAGGCTGGCCATCATGCCCGAAGATTCGTAAACCATGTTGGCGCCGGACAATCCGCAGGCGAGTGACGACAGCGCTTTTTCCATTCCCATTTGTGCATCCACCGCTTTCGCGTCAGACATGCTGGAGGCGACACCGGAGGGGACGCCGATATGATTTGCCAACTGGGCAGCACCCGCGTTCAGAATCGAAATTTCTCCGCCGCCGCCGCAAAACGCTCCGGTGCGCAAGTCGATGACGAAGGGCCAGTTGGAAAATATCATCGGGTAACCGGGCGCAAAAATATTGACCATGACCAGTGCCGCGAGGGTTTCGGCAAATGACGCAGCGAGCATACCGTCGATGGTTGCGGGTGAGGTTGCCCCCGACATGGCGGCAACTATGGAGTTGATCGGCATACCGCGCCGAATACTGGCCAGGGCGACGTCAAAGGCGTCCTCGCCATAGCGCATCGGCGAAATTATCGGGCTTATGTGCGCTTTACAAAACGGCTTCTCGGCAAACTTTCCCTCACCCCCCGCTACCCAGTCAAACATGTCGACGATCGGATCGACATGCTCGCCAAGGGTGAAGTTGGTGCCGACCGGTTTTTGCGTGCCGCGCATCAGGCAATAGGCGGTATTGATGTCGAGCTCGAAGATATCGGGCACATCGGTGGCGACGCAGCAGCGGGTAAACCAGGATATGTTCGGCAGTGTATCGGCGAGACGGGTGAAACCGAACAAGTCCTCCAGTGTCGATGGACGATAAACGTGGGAATCGAGATCCAGAGTTTGTACCGCGGCGCCACCGGTGCCGAAGTAGACGCGATCACCGCCGACTTCGAAACTGTATTTTTCATCACGTCCATGAAAGACAAAGGATTTGCAGGCTCCGTCGATAATATCCTCGACCATGTCCTGCGAAAAGCACAGGCGCCCAAGTTTGTTTATGGTTGCGCCGCAGTTGAGCGCCTGGTCGGTGAGGGCCTGTGGTGAATCACCCATACCAAGCTCGGCCAGCATTCGAATCGAGGTTTGGTAAATTTGCTCGACCTGGGTATCGGTTAACGGTCGATACTGTCCGCCGGTTGGGCCGGCGGGTGCTGGATTGATCGCCGGCGGCTTGCTACGTTTTGCGAGCATTGCCTCACGGCTGCCACCTCTGCGCCGCCTGGGTCTGGCAGAACCACTCATGTTCGTACCCGTTGGTTGCCAGGATCATAGAGAATCGGTTCCACCACTATTGCATCGTATTTCTCGCCCAGGATACCGACACTGAGCCGAGTATCGATTTCGGCCTGGTCAGGATCGACGTAGGTATAGGCAATATTCTTCTGGACGCGGTGACCGTAACCGGCCGACGTAACCGAGCCGACCTGGCGATCGACGTCGAACACGGGGTCGCCGCTGTGCGCGCTAGCGATATCGCAATCGACCGTCATCGAAACCAGCAGCTTGCGCGGGCCGCGGTCGATTTGTTCGAGCAGAGCTGGTTTGCCGATAAAATCGTTTTTATCGAGCTTGACGAATCGGTCCAGCCTCGCCTCCAGCGGGTTGTGTTCGTAAATCAGGTCCGCTTTCCAGTGCAGGTAGCCTTTTTCGAGGCGCATCGACTCTGTCGCGTAAAGTCCGAAATAACCGAGATCGAAGGCTTTGCCGGCTTCGTTTAATACCTGCCATACCAGGTAAAGCTGTTCATTCGGCACATGCAATTCATAGGCAAGTTCGCCTGAAAAACTGACACTCATCGCGGTTACTTCGGCATGACCGATAAACATCTGTCGGCAGCGTAACCATGGAAAAGCCTCCTTGGACCAGTCACAACGCGGGGAAACCGATTGCAACAAGGCGCGAGATTTCGGTCCCGCCACAACCAGGATGGTATGGCTGTTCACCATTTCGGTAATCGTGACCGAATCGGGTTTGAATCGATTCAACCAGTCCCGGTCGTGCCACTCGGCGGCCGCGGCCGAACCCCACCAGTAGCGATTCTGGTCAAGTTTTACCAGGGTGGCCTCGCTTAGGATATTGCCCTTTTCAGTAAGCAGGTAACATAGTCCCAGCTTACCGATTTCGGTTGGCAGACGGCCGCAGGTCATTCGGTCGAGAAATTCGCTTACCCCCGCGCCGCTAATTTCGTAACGATTGAACCCGGACACTTCCATGATGCTGACATGCTGTTGTAAATGTTCGACCTCGGTTGCAACCACGGCTTTGGTCGGGGTAAACCGGTAACTGTGCTCGTCAATGAAATCGGCACCCGGTTTGAAGAACAGGGCGCGTTCCCAGCCGTTGACAACGCCCCAGGCGCAGTTCAATTGATCGAGCACCGGGTAGAGCGGTGTCGTGCGCGCCAGCCGGGACGCGGGTCGATGCTCGTGCGGCATGTGATAGTGAAACTCGTTCTGGTAATCCTCGATCGTCTTCAGACAGGTATGTTCGGTGTTGGCGTACTGTGTGAATCGGCGCGGGTCGAGAAACCACGCGTCGAGTTCGCATTCGCCGTGCACGATGATTTCCGCGAGCAGCTTGCCGTGACCGCCACCCTCGCCGATACCGGCGCGCAGGGCGCGCAGGCCGATCGCGCTGTAGGCGTTTTCGATGCCGGGAATCGGCCCGATCAACGGCGCGCCGTCGATGGTGTAAGTGATCGGTCCGTTGATGACGGTATGAATGCCGGCTTCCATCAGCGCCGGCAGGCGCTCGAAGATGCGCTCCATGTTGTCCAGACAGCGGTCGAGGTCGGACTCGCACAGCGCCTGGGTGAAGTCGGGATCAATGCCGTCCATACCAAAGGATTTGCAGTCTTGTTCGTAGACACCAACCAGTAACCCCAGTTTTTCCTGGCGACTGTAGAAGTCATCCCCGGGATCACGGATGATGGGCACGCGGAAGTCGAGCGCCTCGAGTTCGGGCATTGTGTCGGTTAGAAAGTACATATGCTCCATTGACGTGACCGGATGGGTCACGCCGAGCATGTTGCCAACCTCGTTCACCCGGTAGCCGGTCGCGTTGACTACCTTTTCGCAGGTAATGTCGCCTTTTTTGGTATGAACAATAAATTCACCATCGGGTTTGCGGGTTATGTTTTCGACTGGATTGAATCGATAAACCTCGGCACCCGCCTCGCGCGCCTTGCGCGCCAGCGCAAAGGTGATGCCGGCCGGGTCGATATCACCATCGAGCGGGTCCCACCAGGCGCCCAGTAATCCCTGGGTATTCATCAGCGGGTGGCGCCTGCCCGCTTCATCGGCGTCGATGAATTCCATTTCAACGCCCATACCGGCCGCCATACCGATAAAATGTTTGTAGGTATCGACCTGGTCACGGGTATGCGCAAGGCGCATCCCGCCAGTGATATGGTAAGAGATCGGGTTTTCCGCATCGTCGGCGAGTTCACGGTACAGGTCGATACTGTGACGTTTGAGTGCAACCATGGTCTGGTTGCCACCAAACTGGGTGACCTGGGCGGCTGCATGCCAGGTCGAGCCCGACGTCAATTCGTCACGCTCCACCAGCACCACGTCGGTCCAGCCCTCGCGGGTCAAATGATAAAGTGTTGAACAACCGGCGATGCCGCCACCTATAACCACAACGCGTGCATGAGATTTCATAGTGTAAGTAGTATCATGGAATCGTTTTCAGTGAAATAGATAAGGAACCTGATCATGAAGAAATTCTTAATCATCTGCTGTTCATTTTATTTCGCCTCCGGCAGTGCGCTGGCCGACGTGCAGATTACGATCAAGGGCGACAAGGGTCGCATCAGCACCTTTAGCAGTAATGGCAAGGTGGCCCGTATCGAAGATAAACAAATGCCCGGCTATGTCATCATCGATCATGCAAGTGGTGATTTTTATATGGTCGATACCAAGCGCGGTGAAATTATGCGGAGCGGTATCGGCAAGGGGGGTGTTGCCGTCAACGCTTCGAAAATTAGCATAAACCTCAAGGATAAAGGTGGCGGACAAAAGATTGCAGGTTATTCAACGCGTAAATTTGAAATGATCGTGAATGGAGAAAATTGCGGCACTATTTACGCCTCGAGCGAATTGCTAAAAAATAATGAGATTCGAGCAATTTTCGAGTCGATGCGAAGCATGCAACAATTTTCCCGCAACAGGACAGGGGGTATGGGCGGAATTATGTCGGTATGCCAGCAAGCTAACATGCAGCTAGCCGACATGATCGAATCGAGCGGGGCGCCGATGCGAGTGCTTGATCAAAGCGGCAAGCTGCAATCGGAAGTGGTAGCGGTCGATACGAAAAAGAAGTTTGCCGCCAGTCACTACGCACTGCCATCTGGCATGAAGGTTGTTGATATGAGCGAAAAGATGAACCAGGCGGAACAAGAAACCCAGCAAATGATGGAAAATATGCCGGATATGGGTGAGTTGATGAAGCAGATACAACAGGGCGGCGGGCAAATGACGGAAGAAATGCAACAGCAAATGCAACAAATGATGAAACAGTTGCAGCAACAATCCCAGTAGACTGCTAAATTTCCGTTACCTGGGGACTGACCTGGTCTAGCTCAGGATCTCCGAAACCTCTTCATCGATGATGCTGCCGATAGTGTCCATATCTTCAATCGAGAAGGTGAGCGGAATACGCAGGTCGAAAGTAGTCGCCAGGATTTCCAGTGTTTGCGGCAGCTGCTGGGAATTACCAGTGTAGCGCCAGCTATCGTAACGACTGGTAAAGCCGTGCGGCTCGACGCCCCCGAACCATTTCAATTCCACGCCGCGCAGCGCGCAGCCGGCAATAAAAATCGCCACCTGGCCTTGATCCAGTTCCGGTACCCGAAATTGCAACGAACTGCCGACATAGGATTCCTTGTCGGGTCTTTGCGGCAGGTAAACTTGCGCATTGTTTGCGAGCCGTTGTGCCAGTGCCCGGTAACGCTTGTTCCAGCGAGTGCAATTTTGATCAAGGCCGGGTAGCTGTGCGCGCAGGATCGCCGCACGCAGGTTATCCATGCGGCCACTGTAATTCGGGGTATCGAGCTTGATATCGGTAAACACTTCGGCCTGGGGTACGGTACCATGGCGCTCAAACAGCATGTAGGAACCGGAGTAGATGATGGCCCGTGCGATGATTTGGTCGTCATCGGTCGTCAGGAAACCGCCTTCGCCCGAATTGAGATGCTTGTAAGTCTGGGTGCTGAAGCAGGCAATCTTGCCAAAACTACCTGACTTTTTTCCGTCCCAGCTCGCGCCCATGGTATGCGCACAATCCTCGATCAGCGTCACCCCGTGTTTTTTACAAAGTGCTGTTACCGCGGTCATGTCGGCGATGTGCCCGCGCATGTGAGAGATCATGAAAAAGCGCGCCCTTGACTGCAGCATCATGGTTTCAAGATGCGCCAGGTCGACACAATAGTTGTGATCGATTTCGACCAGCACTGGTTTGCCACCCGCATTATCGATGGCGCCAGGCACCGGCGCGAGCGTGAACGCGTTACTGAGTACTGCTTCACCAGGTTGAATACCGGCCGCCTTTAACGCGATATGCAGTGAGTAGCCTCCCGAAGTACAGGCAAGGCAGTATCGTTGACCCATGTAGGCGGCATATTCCTGCTCAAGTAACGCCGCTTCGGAAATTTCGCCTTCGAGTGTGTTGTATCGATGCAGCCGGCCACTGCGTAAAACCATTATCGCATGTTCGATGCCTGCATCGGGAATAGCCTCCTGCTGGGTAAAAGGCTTGGAGAAGACGGATTTAGTCATTCGTGGTTTCAGCTGTATTCGGGCAGTTAAAAAATTCTCGGTTGGGCAAATAATGACTCGAGCGGGGTCGGTAAATGAGCAAAATGCAGTCTCGGGAAGCGGGAAAGATACATGGTGGTCTCCAAAGATGATTCAAGCTTGCACGGGAACCAGCGATAATAATGTAATGTGCGTTAAAGTTAACCTTTTTTCGGAACCGACTCGTTGACTCCTGCCTTTTTATTAACACGCCAATGGTCTGATGAGCAGGACGGTGTGCGCCTGGACTTCTGGCTGACCACCGCACAAGGTCCGTTGATGGTTTCGATCCATCAACAGCAAGCCCTGTTTTTTATTCGGCAGGCCGACGCACAAAAGGCAGACACCCTGATTGGCAAGGTTCGCGGCGTTTCGATTAAACCGCTGCAGCTGAAAACCTTCGATGAACAAGCGGTCAGCGCGGTTTACTTTGGCTCGCAGCAGCAGCTTTATCGTTCGCGCGACAAGCTGCTGCAGAATGGCATCGCCTGTTACGAAGCTGATATTCGCCCCACCGAACGGTTCCTGTGCGAGCGCTTCATTACTGCCTCGGTCGATATCGATGCGGACTATAGCGAAGGGGGTTTGCAAAACGTTCGTTTACAGCCCGGTAAATACACGCCGAATTTCGAGATCATGTCACTCGACATCGAATCCGATTACGAAACTGATGCATTGTTTTCGATTGCGTTCGTGACTACCGGCACCAACCGGGTCGTGATGATCGGTGACGGAGTGGATAACGACTTTATCGAGTATGTCAAAGATGAGACCGCCTTGTTGCAACGCTGGATCGAGTGGGTCGAGCGTATCGACCCTGATATCCTGATTGGTTGGAACGTGATCAATTTTGATCTCCGGCTGTTACAGAAAAAATCACAGGCGCTCGGAGTGCCGCTCAGCATCGGCCGCCGCGCTGCGCAGCCCGTGTGGCGGCAATCCCAGGCCGATCGCAGTCACTACTTTGTGTTGATCCCGGGAAGGGTGGTTCTTGATGGCATCGATATGCTGCGCTCCGCTACCTATAACTTCGCCAGCTTCGCGCTGGAATCGGTAGCCCGGGAGTTGCTGGGTAGAGGTAAATTAATTCACCATAAAACGCTCTCTGACCCTCTTTATAAGGCGAAAGAAATCAGGCGACAATTCGAGCAGGAGAAAGAAACACTGGCGACCTATAACCTCGAAGATTGCCAACTGGTGTGGGATATTTTTGAAAAAACGGAGCTGGTCGGGTTTTCCATCGAACGTGCCAGGCTCACCGGCCTGGAGATGGATCGTGCGGGTGGTTCGGTCGCAGCATTCGACAATCTCTACCTGCCGCGACTGCACCGCAAGGGATACATAGCGCCGAACATCGGTGACTACCAGGGTGAGTTGAGCGCGCCGGGAGGATACGTCATGGATTCGACCCCGGGGTTGCAGGATTCAGTACTGGTGCTCGATTATAAAAGTCTGTACCCGAGTATTATCCGGACTTTCCGTGTCGATCCCTACGCGCGGGTGGCTGCGAAACGGGCTGATCCGCAAGACGTCGTTGCGGGATATGACGGGGCGAGTTTTCACAAGTACGAGCATATTTTGCCGCAGATCATTGAAAACTTGTGGGCGGCACGTGACCAAGCCAAGCGCGACGGTAACGCAGCCTTATCACAGGCAATCAAGATCATTATGAATTCTTTTTACGGCGTGCTTGGCACTTCTGGCTGTCGGCTACACGATTCCCGCCTGACCAGTTCAATCACCAAGCGTGGCCACGACATCATTATCCAGACGGTCAAACTCATCGAGGCAGAGGGTTACGAGGTAATCTACGGCGACACCGATTCGGTATTTGTTTCCTTAAACGGCTCGCGAGACAATCGCACCGCGGCCGATATCGGCAACCACCTGGTCGCTACAATTAATCGATACTGGCGAGATCACCTGCAGCAGGAGTACGGTATCGAATCCTGCCTGGAAATGGAGTTTGAGACCCATTTCAGGCAGTTCTTCATGCCGACCATGCGTGGCTCGGAGCAGGGTAGCAAGAAACGCTATGCCGGTCTTATCGACGATGAGCGGGGCAAGCGTAATATTGTTTACAAGGGTCTTGAAACAGTCCGTACCGACTGGACCGAGCTGGCCCGTGAATTTCAGCAAACCCTTTACCAGCTGATCTTTGATGGCGAAGAATATGCTGATTATATCCGGCAGACGGTGGCGGATCTTTATGATGGCAGGTTCGACCAGCAATTGGTTTACCGAAAGCGGCTGCATAAGAAACTTGCCGAATACCAGAAAAATATTCCACCGCATGCGCAGGCTGCAATCAAGGCCGAGGCCGAGTTCAAGCAGACTCAACAACCTTCACGCTATCGCAACCGAAGCTGGATCGAGTACGTGATTACCGTTGCCGGCGCACAAACCCTGGAATGCCAGAATGCAAAGCTCGACTATGAACACATCGTTGAAAAACAACTGACGCCGATCGCAGACACCATCCTCAATGCGATTGGCTCTTCAATGGATGAAATTACCCGTCAACAGCAGAAGCTGTTTTAGAATACGTTTTCCCTGCGGCAATCCACTAGTCGCGCAGAAACACCATGTCGTCGCCAGGTGCAGCTCTGTGACAGGCGATGCAACCCTCTGGTTCCCCCTTGGCTACCTTGCCAGCAAGCAGCATGCCTTCTGGATTGCTGTCGATGCTACCGTCTGACTTGTACTTGACCCAGAACCAGTCCCCGGTTTCAGGATCGTAACCGGGACGTTTCAACATCACTGTAATAACTTGCAGATACTTCGCCGGATCATTGGCGACATTGACGATACTGACACCCTCACCACCGTAGTTGCGCTTGACGATAATGTCATGCAGTTTTCCGTCTACGACAATCTTTCCCGCGATGGTATCCAGAATAGCCCCATGCGGGTGTTCGCCTATATAGGGCTTTGACATGAAACCGTCTTTTCCAGCATAGCCTGCGTCAATCATTGTCTGCCATAGATTCCTGGCATAGCTGACATCTTCTTTACCCCCAAAAGGTGCAGCCGCGTTAACGCCCCCGGTCAAAAAAACAAGAGCTCCCAGGTATAATAACTTCATTGTTTTCATTCGAATTCCCCTGCCTGATTTTGGACGAGCCTGTGCATGGCCGGGGCGTCAGTCTTTTACCTTGCGCGGCTGCAATTCATCGTATTGCGGTAACCCGTCGACTGCTGCACGCCAGGGCGCCCGGTCTTTCCAGAATATGTTCTGCGTAGGTTTGATTCCCGGGTCTTGATCCAGGGTGCCGGCCGGTATGATCATTGCGGTGCCGCTTTGCGAAAGCCAGGGTAAAGAAGAGCCACATTGCCTGCAGAAGCAGGTGGCAAAATGCTTTGCATCCGGATGATCGAAGCGTCCGACCATTTCCTCGCCATCAAGCCATTCAAACTGTTTTGGATCAACCAGGATATTACTGGCAAAGGCGCTGCCGGTGAACTTGCGACAGCGCGAGCAGTGACAGTACTGGAAAACGTATTCAGGGCCGTGAAACTGGTAGGTGACAGCCTGGCACAGGCAGCTACCCCTCGTGGATTTACTCATGGTTTTATCTCCCGGTTATCTGAAAGTTTAGCCCAGGCGCTATCCGGGCAGCAAATCGGGCGCCAGCAACGACACTATATCGCGCAGGGTTTCATCGACCAGGTTTTGCTTGAAGAGCTCGGTGTCGACCAGTTCGAAGCTGCCGGAACGAATCGCCAGGAAGCAATTGTCTGTCTCAATATCGACAAACTCGATCAGTTTGAATTTGGCGATACACTGGCGCAGAAAACCGAGATTGTTTTCTACCTTCAATTGTTCGGTCGGCGCTGCTACCTGTTCGGGACTGGTCGCCAGAACATTGATGCGTTGATAGCGGTCGATATCGATCAACGAGCGAACCCGGTAAATCTGCATCCGACCCTGGGTGCCGCGCGCGATTAGCTCAGGATAGGTTCCCATCGCTACACTATTATCGAGAAACTCGAAAAAATATCGGGGTTTATCATTGGCAAGCCATTTGAATAATAGCTTTGGCATTCCGGCATAAGCCTCGATACAGTGGCCGAGAAAATCTTCGACGGCCTTGTAACGCCCACGCACCAGGCCGCGTTCCCAACCTCGTTCGACGGTGGCTTCCGGTGGCGTTACCACAAAGTACATGTACATGGTGTCGATATAGCGCACGTAGGTTTTGTGCAAGACTCGGGTGATTTTTTCGCTGGCGAAGCTGTCGAAACGAAAGCGATCCACCATCAGGTGCGGTATCGAATGTCGCTTTTCCGCCTTGGCGCGAATGTAATGGTCGAGCTTGGTGTCGATGATATTGATTTCGTGGCTGGTAAATCGGCCGGCGTATTTATAACTTTCTCCCAGGGCGTCGTAATCGAGAAGCATGCGTCGCCAGATATCTGGACTGATCGTACCGTAACCATGGTCCTCGATGCCGAGTTCCGCCATCATCTCGCTCAACATCGGTCGCAGCGAACTTTTGCCAGCCGCCGAAGCGCCCTTGAGACTGATTAAAATCGGTTTCTCGGCATCTGCTATGCGCTCGTATTTCTCGGTGGTAATGGCTTCGTCTACCAGCTTGCCAACCTTGCTGCCGATTTCACGACTGCCGAGATAGTTGCAGGCGTGCCTGACACAGATGTTCTTTAGATAGCCAGGATCGTTACCAACGAAGCCACGAGTGGTCGCGATCGAGCCCAGGACTCGATACAAACTTCGATAGACAGCTTGCGATAGTTTGTCGTCTGCATTAAGACCGCGCTGCTTGTAGTTGTTAATCAACTCGAATTCGCGTTCCTGCCTGCTTTGCGGTGCCGTGGAGGATTTTGCTTTGGACGTGGCGAAACGGGACCAGAATGATGGCTTTACACTGGCCGCCGGCATTTTATGGACCAGCGCAGTCTCGAGCTCCTGTTGTGTCATGTCCTCGATCTTGGTACGCATGGTTTCGAATCTATGCTCGATCTGCATCAGGTTGGGAATGACATACTTGCTGAAAATTTTTCGCGCAATGGTGCGAAAATTGATGCCGAGGTCTTCCTCGTATTCGCCTTCGAGAACAACGATGTCCGCGGTAATGCGCACAATCAGTTCATGCAAAACCAGTCGATGTGGGCGAAAGCCGATCAGTTCTTCCGGGCTTAGCCCGGTTTCTGCCGCGAGTTCGTTGACTTCGTTTAGCGTGGTGAAGACGTTTGCCGGATTATAAATAGTTTCGAGCTCCCGATAGGCCGGGGGTATTTCCGATTCGATACCGGGGTTCCAGGCTGAATAGCTTTTCTGATCCATAATTCTGTATTTGTTTTATCAACCTTAATCGAAAACAGCCGGTGGTAGCACCTGCCCAGCCGTCGACACAAGTCGTGGCAGGATAAACGCATTGATCACCGATGTGTATTAAGTTTTACCTCGGGTTATCATCGGACTAAATCAACTCGGTTACCCGGGCAGTTATAGAAAAAGATGAAGTGCGGAGTCAAGCTTGAAACGCTTAGCTGGATCGAAGCAGAGCAGTGGTTTGTGAACAATCCGGTTTTGGTTATCCCCCTCGGTGCGGCAGCGAAAGAACATGGTCCGCATTTACCGCTTAATAACGATGCCATCATCGCAAACTGGTTGGCGGAGGAGATCAGGCAACGACTACCGGTGGTCATCGCGCCCTTGATCAACGCGTCGTTTTATCCCGCATTCATCGAGTACCCGGGTTCCATCAGTTTGCGCAGCGAAACCGCGCGCGATGTTATTGTCGACACCTGTACCAGCCTGGCCAGTTTTGGATTGTCACGTTTTTACATTGTCAATACCGGGTTGTCGACACTGCGCCCGCTCGCCGAGGCTAAACAATTGCTGGATCAGGGCATCGCGCTGGAGTACTTGAATCTCGACCAGGCGCTGCAATCGTTGCCCGACGATTTGCTCGAGCAGCAGTACGGGTCGCACGCCGATGAACATGAAACCTCTTTAATGTTGCATATTGCACCCGAAGTAGTGGATATGAGCCTTGCGCTTGACGATGGCGCTGAGGGCGAGGGTAGATTGACGCGTAGCAAAGGCCAGGGGCTGTGGTCGCGTTCGGGTGTATTCGGTCAGGCAACGCTTGCTACGCCAGCGAAGGGTCGGGTAATTGCAGAGGTGTTACTGAATCATGCCCTGGCACAAATTGCTGGTCTCGAGGGACCGTCGCAACTAAGCCCGGGGTAGGCAGTTTAGCAAGCGAGTGCCACTACACCCCTCGCCGCAGTGGCCCCTAGCGCTGCCTTGCGCGCTTGGGCTTGCCCTTGTTCTTTTGATCCCGATGCCTGGTTTTGGGTTTGCTACGGGAAGGTTTCACGGCAGACGGTCCTCGACTGTCGTTTCTCTTTCTGCCTCTAAGCAGCGTTATGCTCAGGCGCTGACCCGCCACCCGGACATTCTTCAGCTCGCGTAGCAATTCTTTGGGCATGTTTTCGGGTAAGTCAACGAGACTGTATTCCTCGAATATATTAATGCGCCCGATGTATTTGCTGTCGATGTCGGCCTCGTTGGCGATCGCACCGACGATGTTACCGGGTTTCACCTTGTGTTGATGGCCGACTTCAATACGAAAGCGGTCCATTCCCGTTTCGATAGCCTGCTCTCTCGAATCCGGTTGCTCCCGTCGCGGCCTTGCCAAACCCTCCGCAGCATCTCGTGGTTGCTTCCGGCGAGGCTTTCTGCCAGCGACGGAATCACCTCTATCCACTTCACGTACAGGTTTGCCAACCGCTTTACCGGATAATAAAAATGGTGCGCTACCCTGCATCTGTTTCGCCAGGGCCGCGGCTATATCGAGCGTGTCGACCTGCTGTTCCTGCTGATACTGCTCAATCAGTCCCTTGAACAGGCTGAGGTCTGCTTCGGCCATTGTATCGCTGATGCGTTGCTTGAATTTCTCGATGCGTCGGTTGTTGACCATATCTGTCGAAGGCAATTCCATCAGTTCGATTTGCTTGCGGGTGGCCTTTTCGATTGCCTGCAACATTCGGTTTTCACGCGGTGCGACAAACAGGATTGCGTCGCCCTGGCGGCCCGCCCGTCCGGTGCGACCAATGCGATGCACGTAGGCCTCGGTATCGTGCGGAATATCATAGTTGATGACGTGACTGATCCTGTCGACGTCAAGGCCGCGAGCCGCGACATCGGTCGCAACCAGGATGTCCAGCTTGCCTGCTTTTAACTGGGTGATGATACGTTCGCGGTTCTTCTGCGCGATGTCACCGTTGAGAGCGCTGGCTCGATAACCTCGTGCTTCAAGTTTTTCCGCAACTTCGAGCGTCGCGGTTTTGGTGCGCACAAACACCAGCATCGCATCGAAACTTTCGGCTTCGAGTATGCGTGTCAGCGCGTCCAGCTTATGGGTGCCGGTTACCGGCCAGTAACGCTGACGTATCGTTTCCGCGGTCGTAGCTTTTACCTTGATGGTAATTTCCGCGGGATTGCGCAAGTAGCGTTGTGTAATTTTGCGGATGGGTGCCGGCATGGTTGCGGAAAACAGCGCTATCTGTCGCTGTTTAGGGGATTTCTCCAACACCCATTCGACATCGTCGATGAAGCCCATGCGCAGCATTTCGTCGGCTTCGTCGAGCACCAGGGTTTTCATTCGATCGAGTTTGATATTGCCGCGACGCATATGATCCATGACGCGTCCCGGGGTACCGACAATGACATGCACACCGCGTTGCAATGCACGTACCTGGGTTGCGTATTCCTGCCCGCCGTAGACTGGCAACACGTGAAAAGTTTTTATCTGCGATGCGTAAGTCTTGAAGGCTTCGGCAACCTGTATCGCCAGTTCACGGGTCGGCGTCAGCACCAGTACTTGTGGCTCCTTTTGTTTCAGCTCGAGATTCGAAAGGATTGGAAGTGCAAAGGCCGCGGTTTTACCGGTGCCGGTTTGCGCCTGCCCAAGTACGTCCCTGCCTTCCAGCAGCAGCGGAATAGTTTGTGCCTGGATCGGCGTGGGCAACTCGTAGCCGACAGCGTTTAAGGCTTTTAATAGCGTTGGTTTCAACGCCATTTGTGAAAAGCTGGTGACAGGATCGGTAGACATCGATGTGTGCCTGGGTCAAAGGGTGGCGCAGTGTAGCGGTTTGCGCCCGGCTTTGCATGTTTTTAGTCTGCTGCTCTCTTCATTTGTCCGGAATCTCACGACTGCGCTGTTCGATATAGTCCAGCAGTGCCTCGTCAAGTGCCTCATCGATGGGCGGGGGTTCGTATTTTTTAAGCCACTGTTTTGCCTTGCGCACGCCGACCGCTTCGCTGTCGAGCCGGCCGTCGGCGTCCCACTGCTCGTAGGAATTGTTGTGCTGTGAATCGAAAATGAAAAGATTGCTGTTGAGAGTATGTGTTTCACCCAGAAAGTGCCCACCGGGCCCGACGCGTTTGGCAGCTTCGAAGACTTCTTCGATATCGCTGAAATCAGGGCCCTGCAGGAAGTGATAAAATGCGTCGAGCTGTTCGAAATCGATCATGGTCTTGCCGTAACCGACGGTGAGCGCGCCTTCGAGCATGCCGCCCGCCATGGTCAGCCAGTTGGCATCCGAGAGCATGCTCGGGAACAATCCCCACATTGAATCGTAGGCTGCCTGCATGTCCCCCGATTTAGATGTCGCCACATTCAGAATCGAGCGGTGCGGTAACTTGTAGTAACGCGCCATCGAGCTCGACAGGAACTGCACCATCGCCGAATCCGGCGAGCCGTGCACCGGTGCGCCGCTGTTGAGCGCGACCGTCATTGCGGGCACGCCAAACAGCATCGGTGCGCCGGGACGGATAATCTGCGTCATCGCCATTGCCATCAGTGCCTCGGCCAGCACCACGCCGACCGTGCCGACATTGCTTGCCGGGGTGCTCGCGGCCGCCATCGAAAACGGCGAGCACATCACCGCCTGGTTATTCATCGCATAAACCTTGAGCGCGTCGAGCATGGTTTCGTCCCAGACCAGCGGTGAATTGGCGTTGATCAGCGAGGTCGTGACCGTGTTGTTGGTCGCAAACTCCGCACCGAAGACGAGCTTCATCATGTCGACTGTATCCTCGGCGCGCTCGCGTGCGGTCACGTTACCAATGATGGGCTTGTCGGAGTATTTCAAACCGCTGTAAGCCATGTGCATGTGCCGATGCGGTACCGGGATATCGACCGGTTCGACGATGGTACCGCCGGCAATGTGAACCGTTGACGCCATGTGATTGAGTTTTTGCAGGTTGTTGAGATCTTCGAGTGTGGCATAGCGGCGCACGCCTTCCATGTCACGCACGAAGGGTGCGCCGTAAGAGGGTGACACTACCGCATGACCGTCGCCAACGCGTACCGAACGTTCCGGGTTACGCGCATGATGGACGTAAGACGAGGGAATCTTGCCGATCAGTTCGAGCAATTCGTCGCGCCCGATCCTGACCCGCTCACCGTCAATTTCGGCCCCGGTCTGGCGCCAGTAGTCGAGCGACTCCGGATCCTGGAACTCGCAACCGATTTGCTCGGCGACCCGCATCGCGAAGTCGTGAATCTGTTCCACGCCTTCCTGGTTGGTGACTTCCATGATCGGAATGCCACGCCTGATTTCCGGGTGATGTACGATTGCGGCACTGGCCACCGCGGCTCGTCGTGCCGCGCTACCACCCTGTCTTCTGCGTCGTGTCGCCATCGTCTTACAGTGCCAGGCCGATCTTGCGGCCATCGTGAAATGCGTAGGGCGCCGATCGAGGAGCCGCGGCATCGCCAGCAATGTGGTAGCTGCCCCCGGTTTCGCTTAACGCGAGTTCGACCTCGTTGTACACGGTGTTGGTGGTGGCGGTAACAATGGCCGAAGCCTCGACAGTCGTGATCGATCCATCGAGCAGCGAACGAATTTCAGCACGGTCGCCGTGCCAGTGTGAAATTACGGATTCCAGGATGAACTTTGAGCCCAGCTTCGCCAGGCCGGCGCGAATCTGGATATCGGAGGTGGTACGCACCAGCTCCTTGCCAATCATCGGGTCGGGCGTGACGATGGTGACCTCGTGACCCTTTTCGGCCAGGTACCAGGCGGTACCGGTGCCACGCCAGTTGCCGCCTTCATCGAGCACGATGACCGCTTTACCCAGTTCGGCCTGGTCGCGGAAGACTTCCTCGCAGGAGAATACCCTGCCATGGTTTAATCCGGGAAGTTCGTCGGCCTCGGGTAGCCAGCGTTGTTTCGCCAGCCCATCCGGCATCGAGCCGGTTGCGAGTACGACCTCATCGGCACCGAACTCGGCAATATCCTGTTCGTCCATCGGCGAGAAATAGCGGACTTCGACACCGAGTTGTTCCAGCTGGCGCAGGTACCAGCCCATCAGCTCGGTGATCTGGCCGCGGCGTGGCGCGAGGCCGGCCAGGCGAAATTGACCGCCGAGGTCCCCCAGCGCTTCGCACAGCGTTACCTGGTGCCCGCGCTCCGCGGCAACACGGGCGGCCTCCATGCCCGCGGGGCCGCCTCCGACCACGAGCACCTTTTTAACGGAATCGGTTTTGACAAAACGATCCCCATCCCATTCAAACTCTCGCCCCGCGGATGGATTGATCAGGCAAGAAATCCAGTAATCGCGCGAACGCCGCCCCCAACACATCTGGTTGCAGGAAATACAGCCGCGGATGTCGTCAGCTCGATCCTCGCGTGCCTTGTTTACAAGGTGCGGATCGGCAATCTGGCCGCGCACGATCGAAACCAGGTCTGAGTCACCGCTGGCGATCGTGTAATCGGCATTTTCCGGGGTACGAATATGGCTTTCGGCCGTGACCCTGGCATACTTGACGACCTGCTTGAGCGCGGCGGCGAGCGGCACGCCCTGTTTTTCACCGTGGACGAAGGTTGGCATGACGCGGTCATAATCGACGTAGTTGCCGGAACCGCAGGAGACGTAGTCGAGGTTTGCAGTTTGATCATGCAGCGCAATGACTTCCTGGAAATCCTCGAGCGTCATGACGAAGGGCGTATTGTCGGCGTAGCCGATCGACAGTCCGATAATGAAATCTTCGCCACAAGCGTCGCGGATCGAGTTGATGATCGACAGCGACAGGCGGCAGCGATTCTCAAGCGAGCCGCCCCAGCGGTCGTCGCGTTTGTTCGACCATGGGGTCCAGAACTGGTCGAGCAGGCTGTGATAGGCAGCGAAGATGTCGACGCCGTCAAAACCGGCCGCCTGGCAGCGCTTTGCGGCCCGGGTGAAACAGTCGATCACCTCGAGGATTTCAGCCTCGCGCATCGCATGGCTACCGTCCGAGTCGTGATAGGAGGCGAGCCCCGACGGCGACCAGTGCGGCATGAACGACAAATCGGAGTCGCCATGCTGACCGACATGGTAAAGCTGTTGCAGGATGGTGGTGCCATGTGCGTGTACCGCTTCGGTAATCTTGCGGAAATGGGGAATGACTTCATCGTCGCAATGGCGGAAATTGCCGCGCGTCAGCACCGCGGTTGCATGAACCGGCATCGGTTCGACCACGATCATCGCCGCGCCGCCGATGGCGCGTTCCTCGTAGTAAGCGCGATGACGCTCGCCTGGGAGGCCCAGCTCGGACATATTGGCGGTATGCGCGCCGAAGACGATACGATTATCGAGGGTGCGATGACGCAGCTCGAGTGGTTGGAACAGGTTCTTGTATTGGGTCATTAGCACGTTGCGCATTTTTCCGAATGTTGAATATACCGATTGTGTCTTCATGAACAAAACGATATATTTTCATAACTTCCATCGAAATTTGTCATAATGTCGGCACTTGATATCGATTCCATGCGCGCCCTGACCGCGATCGCCGAATCCGGCGGCATTACTCGTGCTGCGAAACGATTAAACCTTTCCCAGTCGGCGGTCAGTCACAAAATGAAGCGCCTCGAACGCAAGCTTAACCGCAGCCTGTTTGCACGTGCGGATGGCAAGCTGAACCTGAGTGCCGACGGCGAGAAATTGCTCGACTATGCGCAGCGCCTGGTCAAACTGCATGACGAAGCCTACGCCAGTTTTCACCAGAGCGACCTCGCTGGCGAGCTGCGCCTCGGGATTACCGAGGACATCAGCGCCCCGGGGATGGCACAAATTCTGTCGAGCTTTTCCACCGGTTTTCCAAATGTTGCACTGACCTCGCGCGTGGCGCATACGCCCGAACTGGTGCGCTGGTTACGTGCGGGCGAAATAGACATGGCCCTGATCGAGGTTTTTGAGTCCGAGTTACTCGAAGGCGATCATTCGCTGGGCCAGCAGCAGGTGGTATGGCTGCAGGCGGAAGATTTTGTGCTCGATCCCGGCAATCCTATTCCGTTTGTGGCCTATCACAAGGATTGTTTTTACAAGGCCTGGGCCGAAAAGGCGCTGGCCGAAAACGGTTGCAGTTTGCGGGTCGTGTTCGAATGTCCGAGTATCGAGGGTATGGTCAACGCGGTACGCAGCGGCCTGGGGATCGGTCTGGTTAACCTGGGTGTGCTTGAGCAGCGCCAGCAGGGTGGGCGCCGCGGTGACAGCCGGGGATTGAAAATCGACCAGGTTGATTTGCCGGAACCACCGCCGATTCAACACATCGCCCGTTTCTCATCGGGCGTTTCGACACGGCAGATGGATAAACTGCTCGAATCGATCAAGAATGAACTGGGAGCCCGCTAGTGAGTAAGCCTGAACAGCCTGCGTCGATCGTGTTGGTATCGGGCGCGAGTAGTGGTATTGGAGAAGCCATCTGTCGCCTGTTGATAGAGAATTCGTATCGCGTGGTTGGTGCGGCACGCAGTGAATCCCGCTTGCAACAGCTGGCTGCCGAACTGGGTGAAGGATTTTATCCGCTGGTACTCGATGTCACCGACAGTGCAGCGGTAGCTGGTGTGCAAAAGGCATTGCCACCGGAGTTTCATGACGTCGAGGTGCTGATTAACAATGCCGGCCATGATACCGGCGGGCGCAGGCTGTTTGACGAAGGCAGTGCTGAGCAGTGGTGCGACATAATCGAGACCAACGTTCAGGGGACGTTACGGCTTACACGTGCGTTAATCGCTGACATGCTCGACCGTGGCTCGGGACATATCGTCAACCTGGGTTCGATCGCAGGTCTCAAGCCCTATGCCACCGGTACCGCCTATGTCAGCAGTAAATACGCGGTGCATGGTTTCAGCGAAAGCCTGCGTCTCGATTACGCCGGCCGGGGAATTCGCGTCACCGAAATCATGCCAGGCCCGGTGCGTACCGGGTTTGCTCAGCAACGACTCGGTGACGCGCAACAGGCACGCGACTTTTACGATAGTTTCGCACAGTGCCTGCGACCAGAAGATGTTGCTAACAGTGTGTTTTACGCGCTACAGCAGCCGAAACATGTCGAAATTGCCCAGCTGGTTGTTTTGCCCGCCTCTTAGCAACGAAGCCAGGGTTACCCGATAGCTGACGCTTGTCTGCAACAAGCGAGAGTCAGAGAACGGCTGTGATTTCAAGAAAACATCGGCCCCAGATTTTGGTTTCGAAAAATAATCGTTTGGAGTAACTTAGGCGAGGTTTCCTGATGCGGACAAGAATATGATCCTGAAGGATATTAAAACCTGGGTAACGGTGCCGCCAAGCGGTATCGGCGGCGCTTTCTGGGTAATTGTCAAAATTACCACCGATGATGGCATCGAGGGTATTGGCGAGTGTTACGGTATCCCGGTGTCAGGTGACATCGCCTGCGCCATGGTCGAGGATACCTTCGAGCGCTTTATCGCTGGCGAAGATCCGCATCATGTTGAAACCATGTTCCGGCGGGTTTACTCGGCCGGATTCACGCAACGCCCCGATATCAGCATGATGGGCGTGTTCAGCGGGATTGAAATCGCAGTCTGGGATATTCTCGGCAAAGCGCATGACCAGCCGATTTACCAGTTACTCGGCGGCAAGTTTCACGAAGATCTTCGTACCTATACCTACTTGTATCCCGAGGCAATAGCAGCGGATGGCAATCCAGGTGAAGGGGCACCGGACGTATATCACGATGGCGATGCCGCCGCGGCCCGTGCGCTCGACTACATCGACATGGGATTTACCGCGGTCAAGCAGGATCCCGCGGGGCCTTACAGCTTTCAGGGCGGACGCGAACTGTCACTGACCGAGCTGGCCCGTTGCGAAGATAACATACGCAAGATTCGGGAGGCGGTGGGTGATCGGGCCGACATCCTGTTCGGTACGCATGGGCAGATGACGACGTCATCGGCGATCCGTCTGGCGCGCCGGCTGGAACCCTACGATCCACTCTGGTTTGAAGAACCCTGTCCGCCCGACCAGATGGAAGCCATCGGCAAGGTGGCTGCAGCGACCAGCATTCCGGTTGCGACTGGTGAGCGTTTGACCACGCGAGTCGAATTTCACCAGGCACTTAAAGCCGGGGTCTCGATTCTGCAGCCCGATATCGGGCGCAGCGGCGGCGTCTGGGAAACCAAGAAAATTGCCGTGCTGGCGGAATTGTTTAATGCACAGGTTGCACCGCATATTTACTGTGGCCCGATCGCGCATGCCGCCGCGGCACAGGTTGCATTCAGTTGCCCGAATTTCCTGATCCTGGAAACGATCCAGACCGAGTTCCACGATGCGATTCTGAACAAGCCGCTGGCCTGGGAAGCGGGTTATATGCCGGCGCCGGGCGAGCCGGGGCTCGGTATCACGCTCAATGAAACCGTGGTTGAGTCTCATCCTTACAATTCTGGTGGACGCCTGCATCTCGAAATGTGCCAGGTCGCCCTTGATTCCAATAATCAGAATACTATCACCGAGCTCGAATAATGCTGACAAGGCCAGCCGAACTAAATCTGTCCAACTGGCGACAGCCGGGCAACAATCGCTGGGCCTTCCACCATGTGCGCGAAATCATTCCGACCGAGAAGATTGCCCGCGGTAACCGTGTTAGTAAACTTGCTAAATCGATTACCGGCAATGTTGAAGAAGTAACTGTAGCAGGGCCCGACGGCGCAGACTGGTCACTGCAACGCTGGCTCGAAGAGTCCAATAGCGATGCGTTGCTGGTCGCCCATCGCGGCGAACTCGTGCACGAGTGGTATATCGATGCAGATATCGAAACCAGTCCTCATATCGTGTTTTCGGTGAGCAAGTCCATCACCGCAACACTGGCCGGAGTCCTGGTTGACCGGGGGTTACTGGACCCGGCTAAAGCAGTTGTCGACTATATTCCCGAACTGGCGGATTCCGGTTACCGTGACGCCAGCCTGCAGCAGGTACTCGATATGGTCGTCAATATTGATTTTAACGAGGACTACCTGGCCACTTCGGGAAAGTTTCTCGAGTATCGCGCCGCGACCGCCTGGCATCCCTGTGAAGTTGATGCGATCGATCAGAATCTGCATGACTTCCTGTGTTCGATCGGGCGCGCCAAGGGTGAACATGGTCAAGTCTGGCGGTACAAGTCGCCCAATTCGGATTTGCTCGGCTGGATCATCGAGCGCGCTGGTGGTGAACGCCTCGCAGGCCTGTTGTCGAGATACCTGTGGCAGCCCCTGGGCGCGGAAGCGGATGCCTATATTACCGTGGATCGCAAGGGCGCCGCGCGTACCGCGGGTGGAATTTGTGTGTTACCGAGGGACCTGTTGCGCTTCGGCGAGTTGGTGCGTAACCGCGGCTTCGCCCTGGGGCGACAGGTGATACCCGAGTGGTGGATTGAAGACTGCAGCGAGGGCGGTAGCCGCGATGCCTGGGAGCGAGGTGAGTCTGCCAAGGAATTCCCGGCAGGACAATATCGTAATAAATGGTACCAGACCGGAAACCAGCATCGCGCCATGCTCGCGATCGGCATTCATAGCCAGTGGGTATATATAGACCCGGTGACCGAGGCCACCATTGTCAAATTATCGTCCCAGGATGAGCCGCTCAAGCCCGAACTGGATGCAACCAACCTGCAGATGTTCGACAATATCAGCGCCAGGCTAAATCAATAGTTGTGTAAATGAGGCTTTCACTTGCACACGGACCGTAGCGATCTAGTACCCAGCATCGCCATCGCGGTTGGCGCCGCATTCTGGGGCCTTTACTGGATCCCGATTCGCGGCATCGAGCAGGCCGGGGTGCATGCGTTCTGGACTGGCCCGGTTATTTTCGGAGCCAGTTCCCTGCTGTTTCTTCCACTGGTACTGACCCGGCTGCACAATTATGTCGCCCATTGGCGTCATATATTGCTACCTGGCCTGCTGGCAGGGTCCGCCTTCGCGCTTTATATCGCAAGCCTCGTTTTGACCGACGTGGTACGCGCGATCCTGCTGTTTTACATGAGCCCGCTGTGGAGCACGCTGCTCGGGATACTGGTGCTGAAGGAAAGGCTTACAGGAAACCGGGTGGTTGCGCTGTTGCTGGCTTTTAGCGGTCTATATATCGTGCTTGTGGTTGAAGGGGGACTACCAATTCCGCGTAACAACGGCGACTGGTTTGCGCTGACATCAGGACTTTGCTGGTCGATCGCCTCGGTGAAATTGTTCCAGGACGGTGCCCAAATGATTCTCGAGAAGGTAACGATGTTTGTTATTTTCGCGCTGCTGATGTCGTTACTACTGGTTTTCTGGCAGCAGGGGAATCTTGCAGGTATGCCGGATATCGCCTCGCTGGAATCAGGCTGGTACTGGATTTTAATTGTCGCGGCGGGAATGCTGCCGATCATCTACCTGACCATATGGCCGGCGACGGTATTAAGCCCTGGACGCGTCGGAATGCTACTCATGGTCGAAGTGCTGGTCGGTGTGGGCTCCGCCGCAATATTAACCGACGAGGTGTTTGGCTTACGGGAATTTACCGGCGCAATGTTGATCATTTCGGCGGGTGTGGTCGAAGTTTTGCGCCAGCAAAAATTTGACAAATCAGGTATAGTGACGGACTAGTCGCTACCTTGAGGGAACGGGTATGAATCGTAAAAAATACCCATCGACGAAAGACCGTTGCGATATTGGAAGCGTTGATATCGCCATCGAAAAAATGGTGTCAGCACGCGAGTTTAGCTCAAGTTGTGTCGGGACCGAGGCATTACTTGAAACTGACTCCAAATCAATTAAGGAACCTGTCAAAGGACGCGATCAATAATCTGCTGCGAGTTCGCGAGTGCAGATTAATGCTTTAACAGATGTTGGTTAGCATTGCGTTGCTGGATTCGGTTCCCTGCGGTAACGGAATTTTTTCGGCATAAGATAGTCGAATTTAGAAGTACCAGGCGAAACGGTTGGACACGATGGACGGCAAAAAAATAAAACGAGCACTATTGTTAATCTGTCTTTTCTCATTGACTTCGGCCAACCAGGCCTATGCGAAATGCAATGATAAAAGGGCGCCCGATATTGATTGGAGCGGATGCAAGAAAACCCACAAGATGCTCGATGATACCAACTTTTCTGGCAGCCGGTTTGACGACGCCAATCTTGAAAATAGTTCGCTCGATGATAGTAACTTTAGCGGCGCTAGCCTGGTTAAAACTAATCTCACTCGAGCCAGCGCTATCCGCGCTCAATTTTATGAATCCAATTTATCCAAGGCAAATGGATATCGGTCAAACTTTGATTACGTAAAACTTCGACAATCAAACCTTACGAAATCGGAGTTCTCGCGCGCCAGTTTCAAAAAGGCTGAGCTCTTAGATGTTGACTGGTCCAAGTCAGAGTTGGGGCGAGTTGACTTCAGCGGGGCACGAATGACGAATGTCAGCTTCGAATTTTCAAATCTTTCGCGGGCGAAGTTCCAGGACGTGCGGTTAGATAGCGTCAACTTTAAGGGTGCCTATACCTATCGGACCCGATTTGAAGATGCTGACTTGCGAAAGGCTGTCAACTTGCGCCAGTTGCATCTTAAATTCGCCTGTGGCAATGACAAAACCCGACTGCCGGAGGGCCTGGAGAAACCAGAAAGCTGGCCCTGTTCAGAGTAATTGCAATAGCCGGAATTTAGCCCCTATTGCCTGGAGCCATTAGCGGTCTAAGTCGACCACGGCATCATGAGAAATCTGCATATCATGCGGAGGAGGGGGCAAAATGGGACACTTATACCAGAGTATTCTCGATACTGTCGGCAATACGCCCGCGGTTAAGATCAATAATATCGGGCCGGAAAAGGTCAATCTTTACGTCAAGATCGAGTCTTTCAACCCGATGGGCTCGGTCAAGGATCGCCTGGCGTTAGGGGTGATCGAAGATGCCGAACGCAGTGGTGTACTCAAACCCGGCCAAACTATAGTCGAGGCCACCAGCGGTAATACCGGTATCGGTCTGGCGATGGTTTGTGCGCAAAAAGGTTATCCGCTGGTAATCGTGATGGCGGAAAATTTCAGTATCGAAAGACGTCGAATGATCCGCTTCCTCGGTGCAAAGGTTATATTGACCCCGTCTTCCGATATGGGAACGGGCATGATTGCCAAGGTCAACGAGCTGGTCGAAACCCATGGCTGGTGGCAGCCCAGCCAGTTCGACAATCCTGCCAATGCCGAAATGCACGAACGTACCACCGCGGTGGAGATTCTTGATGATTTCGCCGAAATCGGGCTCGACTACTGGGTCACCGGTTTCGGCACCAGTGGCACGCTCGGGGGTGTCTCACGGGCGTTGAGACAAAAGAGCCCCGATACCAAGATTATGGTTTGCGAGCCGGATAACTCGCAGATTCTCGGCAGCGGCATCAGCCAGCAACGAAATCCCGACGGCACCTACCAGACGCATCCCAATTTCAGGCCCCACTTGATGCAGGGTTGGTCGCCAAATTTTATTCCCCGGTTCGCGGAAGAAGCCATGGAGGCAAAAAATATCGACGAGCTGATACCCATCAACGGCAATTTCGCGATCCAGTGCACGATGGATCTGGCGCAAAAGGAAGGCATCTTCGTCGGCACCAGCTCCGGGGCAACATTTGCGGGTGCACTGCAGGTGGCAGAAACTGCGCCGGAAGGATCGAACATCCTGTGCATGCTGCCGGATACCGGCGAACGTTACCTCTCGACCCCGCTGTTTGAAAGTATCGTGGAAGACATGAGCGACGAAGAAATTGAAATTTCGCGCTCGACGCCGGGCTATCGTTTCGATGTCAGTACTGTTCCGGTAGACGAACCTGAAAAACCCGAGGTGCCGGGTGAACTCGACCCGGCGGCGCTTGCCGAAGTCGCGTCGATCCTGGAACAGAACCAGGAACAGGTGCTCATGTTCTCGCTGGAGTGGTGTGAATTTTGCTGGTCGGTACGCAAAATGTTGGCTGCCTGCGATATTCCCTACGTTACTGTCGACCTCGATTCGGTTGCGTTCCAGGAGAATGACCGTGGCGGGAAAATCCTGGCGGTGTTAAACCAGCAGAATGACTGGCCGACGATACCGCAGATTTACGTGGGTGGGGAATTCGTCGGTGGTGCCACCGACCTGTTTGATATTGGAAAAGCAGGGGAATTACAACCCAAACTATCGGCGCGCAATATTCCCTACAATGAATCCATCAACCGCGACCCTTACAGTTTTCTGCCGGCCTGGTTACACCCTAGATAAAATCCGGGGTTCTTAAAGCGTGATCGGGAAGCCCATTTTTTGCACGATGGCGATCCAGAGTTTACGCCAGCCCCCTTTCTCATCGAGGGTATCGAGCGCGTACATGGTAATTTTCGCGCCGATCCAGCGAAACGGTTCCGGCGGAATATAGTTGGGCATGGTACGAGCAAATTGCATCCGGGTTTCCGGGATGTCGAGTTGGTCCAGAATTGCGAGCCCGATCCTTGCGCCAAAGCGTGATGCGGTGACGCCAAAGCCCGAGTAACCTCCCGCAAAAACCATGTCGCCGTCGTGATATTTCTGGTAGTGCACGGCCATGCGCGTGGTCAGCCCGATCGGTCCGCTCCAGGCATGTGAGAATTTTATTTCGTCGGCAAGTTGAGGGAAGGTGCGATAAAAAGACTGCACCAGTCGAATAAAAGGCTGCGGGGTTTTATCGAGTGCGGGATCGGTGTCATTGCCGTAAAAATAATCCAGCCGTCCGCCGAACAGGATTCGGTTGTCCGCGGTCAGGCGCATGTAGTTAAGCTGAGTGCGGGTATCGTAAATCCCCTGGCGATGCTGCCATCCGACTTCTTGCATCTGTGCTTCAGTGAGCGGTTCGGTAACGACAATCCGGTCGCGAATCGCTGCGACCCGCCGGCTGATATGATGATGGCCGGCGGCCCAGGCGTTGGTGGCAAGCAATACCTTGCGTGCGGTTATTTTTGCACCGGGTGTTTCGACGATGATGCCTTCCCCGGTCTTGTGATTACTCAACTGTGGCGTGTTTTCATACAGCCGCACACCGAGCTTTAGTGCAGCCTGTTTTAATCCCCTAACCAGCTTGCCCGGGTGCACGGTACCGCTGCGTTTTTTAGACCAGGCGCCACCATGGAATAGTGGAGATTTTATTTCCGCCTGCATACCGGCCTTATCCAGTTTGACCGCCTCGTGGCCGTATTTGAGGTAGAGCTGGTAATCTTCCTCGACCCTGGCGAGACCCTCATCGCCGATTGATACCTTCATTTCGCCACCCCACTCGAGGTCGCAGTCGATGTCGTAGCGTTCTACCGTTTGCTGGAATCCATCCATGTTCTCGCGCCCCAGCTGTTCCAGTTCGGCAACATCATTCGGGAATATGCGTTCGGTGTTATCGATGCCATGCATCACCGAGGTCGACATGATAGCCGCGGGGCGGCCACTGGCACCATTGGCGACGCTTTTCGCTTCAATCAGCATAACGTCGCGCCCGGGATCTTGCTCCCTGGCCTGGATCGCTGCCCACAGGCCACAAAAGCCGCCGCCGACAACCAACAGGTCACAACTCGTATCATGTTCCAGCGTTGCTTCGTCCGCTACCGGATCGAGACTATCCAGCCAATAGGTCGTAAACCGGGTATCAGATAGTGCATTAAGCGCTTGTTGGGCGGTATCAGCCATCGAGTGAGATTTCGGCAGGATGCGGTTTCATGCGTAGATGTTATCACCAATCATCGAAGCTTCACCGTTTCAAGTAAGCGTTGACTGTTCGCGTCTAGCTGCGATTGCCCAGGTATTTGTCGATCTGCGGAGTGCGATAACCATCCTCGTGCCACAGGATCGGAAAGTAGTTTTCGTCGAGTTGATTGTCGCCGAGGCGCTTGTAACGGCTGTAGATCGGGCCAATCCCCTGGGCAAAGTTCTCGGGCACGTATTCGACGTCGCTGCGCATCGCGTGCAACACCAATGAACGACGAGGATTGGGGCTCAGGTTGGCACCGGAACCGTGCCAGGTCCAGCCGTGATGGAACGATCCGCCGCCGGCATTGACTTCGATATAGACAATTTCAGGGTCGATGCCCTCACGCGCCGCCGCTTCTCGCATCGGCTTGCGATAATCCTCCGGTGCATGAAACTCACCCTCGGCTTCGCTCAATTTCCACTTGTGCGAGCCGCGCACGAATTCGATGGTGCCGCCGTCGGCGCGGGTGTCATCCAGCGCGATCCAGCAGGTCAGCAAATCCGCCGGCGTAAACCAGGAAAGATAGGCGCTGTCCTGGTGAAAACCGAGTGATTTCGTAGCCGGGGGTTTCCACACCACGTTATCAATCATGATGCGTACCCCGGGCCATCCCGCCAGACTAGCAATGGCTTTGCCGATAGCCTCGTCCAGAACAATCCGCGCAATGTCGCGGTTGGCTTTCCAGCCGTTACAGATCTGGCGTGATAAAGAGGGATCCCCGGTTGCCTCCTGCCAGTTTACCTCGTCGGGGTGTACCCCGGTTTCGAATTTGCCGCGGAAGAGGTCGTTAAAAGCTTGATGAAGATCCGGCACGATGCTCGACTCGATCAAGCTGTCGACAATCAAAAATCCATCATTGTTGAAGCTCTCGTGCTCAGCAGTCGAGATCTCGATCATGCGGGCCAGTCCTCGCCCTCGGTGTAACGGGTGCCACGATGACCCTTTTTGGCAACCGGGGTCGTCAACCTGTCACCCGGCGCATCAACGATGATCAGGATACGGGGTTTCCCCGAAGCAGGATTGGTTGCCCCGGTGATAAATTTCCTGATCTTGAGGCGACCGTGTAACTGGTCGTTGAAAATCGTGTAAACGTAATCACCCACCTTGAGTCGTTTCGGTTCGATGCCGGCCATATGAAATTCATATTCCTTACGACTGCCGTTATACAGTGAATCGAGGGTCTCGATACCGGCTTTGGCGGGGATGGTTTTGGTAATGCCGAAGCTCATATTCTGCTCGCAGTAACTAATTTTGTAGAGGCATGATAGGGAGGAATCGAGCCTTCGGCAAACTGTCGCTACAACATTTGATCTTAATCAATTAACAGGCGTTATCGCGGGGCTAGAATAGCCATTAATGTGTTTTTAAATGAGAATGATTAACATTTGCATTCGCATTAAGAGTTTGATAATTTATTTCGCCTAGATTTATATAATCTCCGGAGTTTCAAGAAATGTACCACAACTTAAATCGTCACAAGCCACTGCTAGCAGGCCTGGTTTGCCTGTCGCTTGTATTCAGCCACGGCGCTGTACAGGCCGAGGATGTCAACGTCTATTCGGCACGTAAGGAAGCACTTATTCTTCCCTTACTACAAAAGTTTAAGGATCAGACAGGGATTGGATTTAACCTGATCACCGCCAAGGCCGATGCCCTGTTAAAGCGCCTCGAGTCGGAAGGTCAGTCGACACCTGCTGATATTTTTATCACCACCGATGCCGGGCGCTTACAGCGTGCCAAGGACGCGGGCGTTCTGCAGCCGATAGATAATCCGGCCTTGGCTGCCAGGATTCCTGAAAATTTGCGCGATAAAGAAAACTACTGGTTTGGGTTATCGCAACGCGCGCGCGTAATTTTCTACGCCAGGGATAGGGTCGATCCGGCTGAATTATCAACCTACGAAGCACTGGCAGACGCAAAATGGAAGCGGCGAATCTGTATTCGCTCATCCGGTAACATCTACAACCAGTCGTTGGTGGCCTCCATGATCGAAACTCACGGGGTCGAACCGACCGAGGCCTGGGCGCGGGGGCTGGTGGCTAACTTTGCACGCAAACCCGCCGGTGGAGACACCGATCAACTGCGCGCCGCCGCGGCCGGGTTATGCGATATCGCGATTGCCAACACCTATTATTTCGGGCGTCTGGTGAATAGCGCTAAAGATGAAGATCAAAAAGTTGCTACCAGTCTCGGCTTGTTCTGGCCTAACCAGGCCGGGCGGGGAGCCCACGTCAATGTTAGCGGCGCTGGTATCACTAAATACGCCAGTCATCCTGCGGAGGCTGAGCGCCTGCTGGAATTCCTGGTCAATGCCGAATCACAGACCTGGTATGCCGAGGTCAATAACGAATATCCGGTGGTGAAGGATGCAAAAATATCGGCAACCCTGGCGTCATTTGGCAAGTTCAATGGCGACGGTCTAAACCTGACTCATCTCGGCGAAAACAACCGGTCCGCGGTGCAGTTGATGGATCGCGCTGGTTGGCGATAACGGGGCGGCTGAGAGCACCCTCGTGCTCTCAGTCTTGCAGGTAATTATTAATGGTTTAGGTTTTCCTTACTGCGCGTATGGCGCGGGCATTTCATCGGGATCGATACCGGGTACGTGGGTAATGCCGGCACGTTGTTTCCAGTCGACCGGGTAGGCTGTATAAAAAATGACGCACTTGTCATCGCACTCGTATTTGACGTGATTGTCTTTCGGCACGAACATCAGGTCACCCGGGTTGAGCTCGTAGCCGATATCATCGACCACCAGGCGAAAGGTACCCTGCAGGCAATAAATCATTTCATCGCAGGTCAGGTCCCAGGGCACTGATATCTTGTTCAGGCAATTAATACCGCCCGCCATCGATTCGCTGATCGCGGTCGTAACGAAGGGTTTGATGTAGGTGCCATTTTCCGGCAGGTTGTCGATACGATCCTGTATATCGGCGATTCTAAATACGCTTGGTGCGGCCATGCGGTTCTCCAGGTTTTAAATAGTGGAATTTTAATTATCAAGCAATTCAGAAATTGCCTGGTCGAGATAGTGCTGGAACTCTGGGTCATTGCCCGGTGACGCGACACAGTGTCCCCAGGGTGATTCGTAAATGCGCAGTTCTCCGCCGATGATATGTTCGATTTCATACTGGTTATCCTCGGGCCGGAAATATAAATCATTGCCACAAACGATAACGATGGTTTCTGCCTTGATCGCGTTCAGCGCCGCCTTGAAATCGTTTTGATAGAGATCATTGGCGCTAATGTCGGCCTGTTGCCAGGTCCTGAGCTTGCACAGTAAGTCATTGGCGTCCCAATCGAGATGATCCTGTTCCCAGTCCTGCAACAAAGCCTCGGCGCTGTCGAAGCCCTGCAGACGATACATTTGTTCGCGGTAAAAGGTTTGCGAGAAAGCCCAGCCGGCGTAAACACGGCCGAACGCTTTCAGGCCTTTTACCGGCGGACTGGTGTAATTACCGTCGGCATATGCTGCGTCAGCCTGTAAGGCCGCCTTAACGCCTTCGAGGAAAACGATATTGTGCTCGGAGGTTTTCGCGGAAGCGCAAAACGGTAGTATCGCGTTGACGAAGTCCGGGTACTGCGCCCCCCATTGAAACGACTGGCAACCCGCCATCGACCAGCCGGTGACGAGCGCGATGCTGTTGACACCGAGTTCCTCGGTGAGCAATCGATACTGTGCCCTGATATTGTCGTACAGGGTGATATCGGGAAAACTGGCTGCGTTAAACGGAGCCGGGGTATTACTCGGTGACGATGAAATACCGTTACCAAACAGGTTGATCGATACCACGTAATGACGTGCCGGGTCGATGGCCCTGCCGGTTCCGAAGAAACCCTCGTTGCGCATGTGACTGCCGGTGTAAAAAGTCGGCAGTACCACGACGTTGTCGCTATTTTCGTTCAGCTCACCATAAGTTTTATAGGCGAGCTGCGCGCCAGGCAGGACCGCACCGGACTGCAGCTCGAAATCACCGAGGCTAAAAACTGAATGCTCGTCAGGCATGGTTTAGTAGAGTCTCAGGTACTCCCTGACTTCCCAGTCGGTGGTTTCCTGGTGATAACGTTCCCATTCGTCGATCTTGTAAGCGAGGAAAGATCGCATCATCGCTTCACCCATGACGGTTTTGGCTAGTTCACTCCTGCCTAATTGCTCGGTCGCTTCCATCAGGTTGCGGGGTAGCGGGGTCAGGGTGCGCTTTTCCTTTTCCTTATCATCCATTACATAGAGATCTTCATCCAGTGAAGGTCCTGGATCCAGTTTGTTGACCAGTCCTTCTACCTGGGCTGCGAGCATCATGCCGAGCCCGAGATAGGGGTTCATGCACATATCGGCGGCGCGGTTTTCAATCGCGAAACGACTTTGCGGCAGGCGTAGCATGGCCGAGCGGTTGTTGGTGCCGTAAACCATATGCGTCGGTGCCCAGGTATAGGTGCCGCCTTCGAAACCACCGACCTTCGGTACCAGTCCGTTATACGAATTGACCGTGCTGCAGGCGACCGCGGTTATCGCTGCACCGTTTTTGAGAATGCCACCAAGTGCGTGCTTGACCTCGTCGCTCCAGTTGCCGTCTTCACCCTCGTAGATGTTGACCCCGGGGTCGTCGACTTTTTGCATCGAAACATTCATATGCGCGCCCGAACGCCAGTCACCGGTGGTTGGCTTGGGCATGAAGGTAATGAACATACCGTGCTTCTTGGCGATCTCCTTGAGCAGGATGCGCAGGAATACGAAGCGATCGGCCATCTCCAGGACATTGGTGTAATGAAAGTCGAGTTCGAATTGAGAATAAGCTCCTTCGGCGACCACGTCGTGTAAATTCCAGCCGAGATCCTCGAGGATATCGATCATTTCGCCGAGGAAGCCCATCGAATCGAGCGAATACTCAACGTCGTATCCGAAAGCCTGGCGACGTGGGCGGATGCCTTCACCCGGCATTGGATCATCATCGAATGCCTTGACTGGCATACCATTGTCATCCCATTGCATGGTGATGAACTCGGGTTCGATGCCGGCCATCATCATGTAACCCTGATCGGCAGCGTCGCGCATTATGCGTTTCAAAGACTGGCGCGGGCACAGGTTGTACGGTTTATCTTCCCACCACAGATCGGCAAAGACCCAGGCGATAGTCTTGTCCCAGGGGCAGATCTGGATGGTGTCGATATCTGGTAAAGGTATCTGGTCAGAATCCGCGGGGCCGAGCTCGGGTACGAATGATACCGAGTGAACCGCAAACTGGGGACCCTTACCCATGCACAGCGGCACGAAGTCGCTGATTGGAACCGGCTTGGTTTTGGGTTGCCCGAACATATCTATCCAGCAGGACAGGATGTACTTGACGCCTGCGTCCTCGAGTTTCTTTTTTTCGATTTCGAGGCGATCGGAATCCGGCAATGCGTCGGCAAAAATTTCGTAATAGTGGCTACTCATATATATGTGCTCCCCGGGTAGTCGTTATTGTGCCTGCCGCTTGAGCAGGAACTGGTTTTTAAACATCTCGATGCCACTCATGACTTCGATTTGATCGATATCATCGTGACCGAAACAGTGTTGTTCAAGAAAGGACTGGAACGCGCCACGCGTCTCGCAGACAACTTCGATCAGCAAATCGTAGCGCCCGGAAACCCAGAGCACGTAAACGACCTCGCCAAGCTCACTAAGACGGTGGGCAACGTCACGTGGTGTTGCCGGGCTTGCAACCTTGATTCCGATCATCGCGTCGGCCTTGTAGCGGATTGCCATCGGGTCGGCGAGGGCGACGATCTTAAGCGCGCCGCTTTGTTTCATCGACTGCACGCGATTGCGGATGGTGCCTTCCGAAACCTGCAGCGTGCGGGCGATATCCTTGTACGGCAGGCGCCCGTCATCCTGCAGCATTTTGATGATGGCGCGATTGAGATCGTCCTCGGTCGAGGCGATACCGCGGGATTTCGGTGACTCCATGGGTACTGCTGCTTCGGATGGCATTTTGTGATAATCGTGATTTAAAGCGCGATATTATTGTGGAAAAAGCAGGTTAATGCAAAATTTATTGCCGAAAACGTAATATGGTTGTTTGTTTTTGCTTCGAAAGCTTAAATTTTTGTGCTAGTTTAGCGCACTCTTGTGGAGTGATGCGATGGTCGACCAGTCACTATTCGATGACTTTGATGCGCCGGGCACGGTGTCTCACGGTTTACCGGCCGAGGCCTATATTGGTGACGACTTTATGCGAGTCGAGCGAGACACCCTGTTCAGCGATAACTGGGTGTTCGTGGGCTATGCTCACCAGCTTGAGCACAGTGGCGATATCAAGCCGATCGAAGTTGCCGGCCTGCCGTTGTTTCTGCTGCGTGATCAACAGGATGAAATAGTCGCGTTCCACAATGTCTGCCGTCATCGCAACCTGAAGCTGGTCGACGCCGAAGGGAATTGCGGCAAACTGATTCGCTGTCCATACCACAGCTGGAGCTACGACCTTTGCGGAGCGCTCAAAAACGCCCCTTATTTCGGTGGCGCAATGCGGGAATTGCCGCAGGATTTCTCCTTTGCCGACAACGGCTTGCTCCCGGTGCATTGCCAGGTCTGGCATGACTGGATTTTCGTAAACCTGTCCGCAAATCCAGGCGCGTTTGATGACTTCCTGGCGCCGCTGAAGCGGCAGTTAGAGACGGTCGATGTCACCGAGTACCTGCCGATTGCGATGCTTGATTTCGGCGAAGTGGCCTGCAACTGGAAATTGCTGATGGAGAATTTCATCGAGCCATACCACGTCCAGTTTGTGCACAACAAGACCACCGAGCAACCGCTGGAAGATCACTATACGGTGGTCGATGAACATTGTGTCGGTAGCGCAGTCGAACTGAATCCC
The DNA here is from genome assembly GCA_947259485.1 of uncultured Gammaproteobacteria bacterium. Classification (GTDB taxonomy): domain Bacteria; phylum Pseudomonadota; class Gammaproteobacteria. The sequence continues at coordinate 271,124 of CAMYLU010000001.1, forward strand.
GAGCAGGTGGCGAGTGCCAAAGTCGGGACACTGGGCGTAACCTCTCATTACCTGACCCTGTTCCCGAACTTCATCATGGGAACCTACCAGCCGGACCAGATGGGTGTTTACCTGAACGAGCCGATTTCGCCCGGACACACTCGTCAATACCGGGTCATTTACACACACAAGGACGCGCACTATAGTGACGCCCAGGTCAAGGAGATGCGCGATTTGTGGCATAAAGTGCACCTTGAAGACCATGAGATGTGCGTCCGCATGCAGCAGGGACGCCATTCACCGCTGTCGGCGCAGGGCGGTTGGCTCTCGCCGTGCTGGGAAAACAGCGTTCGAAAATTTCAGGAGTTGATTGCCGACGCGATCCGTCCGCAGCTTAAATAACCGAGGATAAAATGAGTAAACCCGATTTTCGACTCGATCACACCATGATTCGAGTATTTGACCAGGATAAAACGCTGGATTTCTACACTCGTATCCTGGGGATGAAAATTTTGCGTCAAAACGAATACCCGGACGGGCGCTTCACCAACACCTTCGTCGGTTACCAGGGTGAAGATGAAGGCACGACGATCGAAATGACTTACAACTGGGATCAGGACGAGCCCTACGACATGGGCAATGCATGGGGCCACTTCGCGCTCAAGGTTTCCGATGTTTATGCAACCGCGGATTACCTCAAGTCTGAGGGTGTCGAGTTCGTGCGCGAGCCCGGCCCGATGAATGCGGGCACCCGCATCATCGCTTTCTTCAAAGACCCGAACGGCTACGTCATAGAACTCAACGAACCCCTGTCGAAAGACAACTAGCTGCCGATCCATCATCCCAGCGTGAGCGGAGGATCTGAAAACTCGGCAATCGATAATGTCGACCTTCAACCCAATTTCCTTTTCATAGAGAAACTATCCAAAAGCAGACGCTCAATTCTGTTGTTACATCGATCAATTGAAACCGCAACCCAAAGCGGACTCTCAACTTGTTGCTTGAAAATTGTGAACCTGTTTGATCGAGTGTGTGTCCCCCTCAATTCCCCCGATTAACAGATTGAATTTTTCCTCACCTTCTTTTTACTCCGATACCTTCTTCAATTGTTTTATCCGGGTGCGTAATCACGACTTCACCCATTGCCAATCCATCCAGTATCTGTGCGGATAGTCCGTTACGCTGCCCGACTTCGACTCGGCGCCTTTTGGCCTTGTTGTTTTCCATGACAAACAGAGCCCACTGATCGTCAACACGAAACAGGGCGCTGGCTGGAATTTGCAGTACGTCATCGTTTTCCCAGAGTATGAAGCGGGACTCGACACGATAGCCATCGCCCAGGGTTTGCCATAATTCGGCGTTCGAGGTGATGTCGGAGATGATCAGCACGCGTTGTTCTTCCACGCCCAGGGCGGAGATCTTGGTGAAGCCGACCGGCTCCACCCGCCGCACCTGGCCGGCAAGCGGTTTCTCACCGCCCCAGCGATCGTACAGGACGGGCATGCCCGGTTTGATTTTCACCGCATCCGCTGAGAGGACATCAGTCTCGATTTCCAGCGAGCGGGTGTCGCCGATTTCCAGCAAGGGCTGGCCGCGGCTGACCACGCCTTCACATTCCTGATGCAGTTGCAGAATCCTGCCGGTGACGGGCGCGGCAACCCGCACGATATCTTCCGGTTCGGACGATGTGTTGCCGGTGTAAAGCAGCGCCGTGCGTGCCGCTTCGAGTTCGTGTTCGGCAACCTCCACGGCAAACCGGGCGGAACGCAGTGCAGCCCTGGTGCCGCGCTTGATTGCTTTGGCCTGGTCGAGTCTCTCTTCCGAGATGTGAGCCGCTTCCACGAGTGGCTCGAGTCGCGCCAGTTCCGCGCCAGCCAGGTCCGCTTCGGCACGCGCAACGCTGACGTTCTGTTCGGCGGCATGCAACGAGGCTTCCGCAGCGGAAACCCGGGCGCGTGCCTCGGCCCGGCTACGAGGGTCGAGCGCTTGCGATTGCAGCGGATTGATATTGACAAGCGTTTCGTCTTTCTCGATAAGGTCGCCCACTTCCAGGTCTACGCGGCAGGTGGTGCCGGCAACCGGCGCGGTGATGATGTAGCGATCGATTACGCGGGTCTTGCCCTCTTCCTCGATGGTGACCTGCATCGGCGCGCGTCTCACCTCCGCGATATCGACCAGGCGTGGCTGGGGCCTGAATCCATATGCCAGTGCAGCCACGATTAGCAACAGTACAGCCAGCCAGGTGATGCGTCTTTGCCATTGTACGTTCATAGTTAATCCTTTGTTTTCAATACTTCGATCAGATCGAGTTGGTCCAGCCGACGGCGTACAAGCAAGGCCGAAACGGCGGCGGCGACCAATACCACCAGCGCGGCAAAAGCATAGGTGGAAGGCTCGAGAACCAGGGGTACGCGGTACATTACGGCACAGCTCGCGCCCGAACCACAGGCCCAGCGGCATGGCTGCCAGGGTCAATAATGCCAGCTCGCCGAGCAGGATATAAGAGATTTCGCCACGCGTGTAACCCAGTACGCGCAGACTCGCCAGCTCGCGGCTACGTTCAGTCAGCGTGATGCGCGCGCTATTGTAGACCACGCCCACGGCGATAACCGCGGAGAAGAGGGTTGCCACGAAAGTCCAGAACAGCATGGTCTCGTCCATGGTGCGGTGGAAATTTTCGATTTCCTGGGTTCGGATCACCGAACCGACGATTTTCGGTCGGTCTTTCAGGTGCTGATAAATTTCGTCAGCGTGCTTTTCATCGATATAGAGATAGGCGCCCGAGATGACGTCGCCATCCTGCATCAGGCGATTGAGTGCGTCGAGGTCCATGTAGGCGCCGAGACCGAGGTCCTGCCGGATCAAGGCGACCACGGGGACCTGACGAACGGGCATGCTGCCTTCGAGGATTTCCACGCTGAGCAGTTCGCCGGCCTCGATTCGGAGGATTTCCTGAGCCAGGTACTCGTTCAATACAATGCCATTGCGCGGCAACTCGACGATATTCAGATCGCTGTCGACCAGGCGTTTGATGGTCGCGCCGGGCTCGAACGCCGAGATATAGACCCGATACTCGCGGTGTTCGAAACGCAGTCGCGCCGGTAACGTGCGCACCGGTTCTCCGTACTCGACGCCGCGCAGACTTTTCAGTTCGGTGAGCGCGCGGTGCGAAGTCGCCTCGTTGAAACCGACTGCCAGGTCATCGCGTTGCGACAGACCGTAGTGCAGGTCCACCATGTAGTTGGTGCTGTTTTCCTGGAAGCGGCCGGTCATCAACATACCGACGGCCAGCGCGATCCCCAGCACCGACAATAGCGACTTGACCGGCTTGTGGCCGAGATTGCGCAAAATCATGCGGGTGGGTGTCGACAACAGACGCTTCAACCCTATTTCTTCTATCAACGATGTGCGGTAGACGGTCGGCGTTTCCGGGCGCATGGCTTCGGCCGGTTTCAGACGCACGGTGGCGCGCACGGCGGCCAGTGTGCCCAGCAGACCCGCAACGACGGTGATCAGGCTTGCCTGGATAATGCGCAGTGGATGCATTTCGAAATGCACGAACGGCAGCCGGAAATATTCCACGAAGATTTCGCTGAGCATCACGCCGAGCCAGGCACCGGCTGCGATACCGAGCACGATACCTGCCAGTACGATCAGCATGACCATCTGCAGGTAATGCGAAGCGACAGTAGTGTTCGCGTAGCCGAACGCTTTGAGGGCCGCGATCTGCTCGCGCTGGGTGCCGACCAGGCGGGTGATGACGACATTCAGCAGGAAGGCTGCCACGCCCAGGAATATAATCGGAAACAGGCCGGACAGGTTTTCCAGCTGTTCGAGTTCCTGGGCGAGAAAGCGATGCGAGGGCTGGTGCTCGCGGGCAAAGGAGCCGATGCCGCCATAGCGCCCCAGGAGCCCGTCGATACGGTCCATCACCGCTTTTTCATCGGCGTCGCGCGTCAGCGTCAGCACCGCGTAATTGAATGCGCCCTGCATTTCGTAGGCGTGTGACAGCGCCGTACGGCCCATCCACAGGATGCCGTAGCGTTCGTAGTCGGGAAACATGCCGCCGGGGCGCAGCTGGTGAACGAATTCAGGGGATCCGCCGGTGCCGACGATACGAAGTTGTTTACGCTTGCCCTTGATGATGACATGCAGCTGATCGCCCGGCCTGAAATCGTGCGCTTTGGCAAAGGACTCGCTGATGATGACTTCGTCGTTGCGTCCGGGATCGATCAGCCGCCCGGCACGCAGGTAGAGCCGGTTGAGCAGGGGTTCGCCATTGTCCGGAATGGAGGTTACGGTGCCGACGACAGGTTCGGGAAAACCTTCGATGTCGATTGTCAGGGGCGCCACAACGCGGGTATCGACCTTGTCTACGCCATCGATGGTGGCGATTCTCCGGGCGACCGATTCCGGCGCGCGCTTGATCGGCACGAAGATGTCGGCGAAACGGTTTTCGCTGTAATACAGGTCGCGGCTCAGCAGCAACGAATCCAGCGTGCTCATGAACATGATAAAGCAGGCGACCCCGCTGGCCATCACCGCGATGATGGCGACGGACTGGCCGCGCAAATGCCACAGGTCGCGCCAGAGTTTGAGGTTCAGTGCTCTCATCATTGTTACCAGCTCAATTCCGCAGGCGCTTTTTTGCGCGAGTTGATCTCGATATTCGAAATTTTGCCATCGCTAAGATGGATGACACGATCGGCCATATCGGCGATCGCGACGTTGTGTGTGATCACCACGGTGGTGGTGCCCAGTTCCCGGTTGGCTTTCGCCAGCGCCTCCAGCACCACGATGCCGGTCCTGATATCCAGCGCGCCGGTCGGTTCGTCGCACAGTAATACGTCCGGCCGCTTGGCAATCGCACGGGCGATGGCCACGCGCTGCTGTTCGCCACCCGATAACTGCGCCGGAAAATGGTCCGCGCGGTCACTCAGGTTGACGAGTGCGAGCGCCTCGTCGGGCGGCAGGGGCTTACTGGAAATCTCGGTGACCAGCGCGATGTTCTCGCGTGCGGTCAGGCTGGGGATCAGGTTGTAAAACTGGAATACGAAGCCGACGTGTTCGCGTCGATAACTTGTGAGCACCGATTCCCTGAAGGTACTGAGATCGTGGTCTGCATAGCGCACCGTCCCGCTGGTGGGCACATCGAGGCCGCCGAGGATGTTTAGCAGCGTTGATTTGCCGCTGCCCGACGCCCCCAGCAGGACGATGAATTCGCCTTCATACAGTTCCAGGTCGATGCCGCGCAAGGCATGAACCTGCACTTCGCCCATCTGGTAGACCTTGGTGATACCGCGGGTTTGAAAAACGGTAGTTTTAGCAGGCTGTAGCGATTCAGTTCTTATCATTTATCTGCAGTTAGAAACGTAATGACCGGCCTCGAGAATATAGAGCCAATCGAGGCGGGATTGAATGATGCAGATCATGGAATAGGCATCGCCGATTCCGTCAGCCTGGCCGTCAGGGATAAACGCGCGTTGTTTGCAGATACCCCAGAAAAACGGGCCTCAATTCGAAAGCAGAATCAATGCCTCGCTTTTCTCTTGGAGTAGTTCATGATGCCTGGAATCGTGAATCAAAAAACCTACCCAAAAATGACGCTTAATAACCAGACCTGAGCGTCCGCTTATGGCCGAAGATTGCCTCCCACACCTGGCTTTTGAGTGTCTCCTTTGGAGAAAACAGATCCTGAAATCATACAGGTTGGTCAGTTTTGAGTTGCCGTTGATACCATCGTTTATAATTGGCTCAACGCAATAGTATCTAAATACAAATCATGCAATCCGTAGACGGTTTAAGTGAGGAAGCGAAAATAGCTTACCAAGCCTTTCTCGATATGAGTAACAGCAAGACTGCACATTTTGACTGTATGAAAGCAATTCAGGCTAAATACGAATCTGGAGGCGTACCTAGTATCGCGGAAAATCTGGAGTTGGAAAAATTACTTGCCGATCACGATAAAAACGTACTGGCGTTTAAAACGGCTATGGCTGCTGTAACAGACAGTGATGAAAATAAAACTTTGATTCAACTAATGTCTTGAATATTGCTTTGTGTCTGCTTCTGGCCGGAGATTGCCTCTCATCCAAGTTCATCGAGTGTCGCCTTTGAAGAACGCAGGCGCTCGAAATCCACTAATTAGTGGCGATTTACGACCAAAGCAGTTACCCGGGATTTTAATAGATTAAATCACTTGGACTCTTCCAACGATGGGGCGTATAAAGTGAATCACAATATACAACGATAAAGCCAAACCCGTCTAAAGACGGGGACGGAAAGCCACGGGTCCTCGCTTCCTTCGAGAAGCCACGGAAGACCTCACGAAGGACCCTAAGATCGCCGGACTGCCATATTTATATAATAATGGGGGGGGAGTCCAATTCAATCGAAGATTCAATCAGAAATACCGATACCCAGTTTGCCGAAGCGTTTAATCGTGGCGATTTGGCCGAAGAATGACCCTGGTGTTGCGGATTTGAGTATCTGTTATCGGGAAAACAGATGCCTAAATTTGAAGTATCAGGTTTCGAAACCGACCTCTTTGTTTATTGTTTCGTGTCGTAAAACATTAAGCTCCGAGACACGGGCATGAGAGATGTATTGCTTAACACCTCGTGGTATTTATATTCCTGGGGACCACAGGACGGTATTGGAGCAGGGCTTAAATGAGTAACTGTTTGAGCAAGAATTTCGGACTCATAGACGGTCATACTTATATCATAGGTAGAGATGATGACGTTTATTGGGAAGACTATATCT
>CAMYLU010000002.1 GCA_947259485.1 uncultured Gammaproteobacteria bacterium
AATCGTGGGCTGGATATAAATAGCCTGCAGTTCGATGTAATTAACCAGGTGGGAACCCGCCCAGTCCGTATCCCACTCGACCTTGTTGCCATAGGGCGTGTATATTCCAAGCCCCCAGGATAATTCGCTGGATATTCGTCTTGCCATGTAGGCGTTGATCGGCGTTCCGAGGGGATTGTCGGTTTCTTCTTCAACCAGGGTTTCCTCGCTCTGGTATTCGGTTGACGCCTCGAGCAGGTTGATGCCGCCAACGATATCGACATCGGATTCGAGCCGGGTAATGGCACCCGGATTAAAAAATATCGATTCGGCGCTGTCGCTCAACGCAACCCCGGTGTGCCCCATTGCCAGTGCCTTTTGCCCCTGCAGTGCGACCCGGTAGCCGCCGGCATGCACCATGCCTGCAAGACTGCAAGCCATAAACATAACGATTATTTTTTTCATGAAAATACGCTCTTCCTCCAGGTTAGTACCTGCTCTTAACCATATCAATCTCGGAGGTTTGAAGCGGATTGCCGGGTATATTCCCGTTTTAATACAATCGTCGTTTTTTGTTATATTCCGCGATTAGTTGCAAAATAATACCCTTAAGCTCCGGAAATTCAAACAATTGATTGTCGAAACTACCTACGTGGCTAACAGCGCGATCCATGGTAAGGGCTTATTTGCCAATACTCCGATAAGTGCTGGCACGGTAATCGGGTGGCTAAATGGCAAGCCCAGCGCGGCTAACAATACCTATGTTCTCTGGGTTAATGAAAGCCGGGGTATTGAAGTTCTCTGTGATTTTAAATACATCAATCATTCGGATGATCCCAACGCCTGTTACTACGATGACCTCAGCGTGGTCGCGTTACGCAATATCGAGCCGGACGAAGAAATAACCCACAACTATCATAGTAACGACTGGTGATTACCTTTACCCGGGTGCTATATTAACGTATCGAAATTAATATCAAGTATGCAATCTTCCATGAACAACACCGAAATTGCCAGGTTCAACATGATCGAACAACAGATTCGCCCCTGGGAAGTGCTCGACCACCAGGTGTTGTCGACCTTAAGCCAGATGAAGCGTGAAGACTTTGTCAGGGAAGCTTACAAGGGGCTGGCTTATGCAGATTGCCAGATTCCGGTCGCCAATGGCGTCAGCATGCTGCCTCCGACGATCGAAGGTCGCATGCTGCAGGCCCTGCTGATCAACCCCGAAGACCAGGTACTGGTGGTCGGCAGTGGCGGCGGCTATATCACGGCCTGCCTGGCGCACCTGGCACAGCGGGTTACCAGCGTCGATCCCAGCGCTGAAATCATCGACTTCGCCAGGACCAACGTAACCAACAGCGGGCAGGACAATGTCGAATTCCAGCAACTCGGACTGGCACAGATCGATTTCGCCTCCGCTTTCGATGCAATCGCGGTAACCGGCTCATTGCCGAGTGTGCCATTGAATTTGAAACAGGCGTTAAAACCAGGCGGCAGGATGTTTATCGTCATTGGCCACTCACCTGTTATGCAGGCGCTATTAATTACCCGCGTCGGTGAAGCCGAATGGACCACCCAGTCCCTGTTTGAAACAGACTTGCCCCGACTGCGTGCCTAGTTGCCCTGTCAATGCATAGCATCAGCGTAGCGCAACTGGCTGCACAGCTGAAAAATGAGAAGCCATTTTTACTCGACGTCAGGGAACCCTGGGAATACGAGATCTGCCATATCGACGGCAGTATTAATATCCCGATGGGGCATATCCCGCAACAGCTGGCACAGCTGCAAGGGGCTGCAGAGATAGTCGTAATCTGTCATCACGGTATTCGCAGCCAGAATGTCATTCGCTTTCTGCAACAGCAGTCCGTCGATGGGCTGGTGAATCTTGATGGCGGCGTTGACGCCTGGGCGCGCGAGGTCGACCTCGATATGCCGTTGTATTAATCAGATAACAGTTTCTTTATAATTCGCGCGAGCTACAAACATGAAGCCACTAATGCAAAAATTCTCATCCAAGTTCGTACTACTAGTTTTGCTTTCCTGGTGGCAGGCGTCGTCAGCCGAGGATCTTGTGACCGTCTACGGACTCGCGCTAAACAACGACGCCGAACTGATGATTGCAGAATCCAATTACCTGGCTGCAGTCCAGGCACTACCGCTGGCTCGTTCCGGACGCAAACCGCAGATATCTTTGAATGCAAGTGGTAGCACGCGTGAATCTGACAACTCCGAAACCGGAGACAGTGACGTTGATACCGTCGGCTATAGCCTCAACCTGACGCAGTCACTTTATGACAATGAAATCCAGGGTGATATCGACGTCGCCGAAGCCAGCACCGCGGCGGAGCTCGCGCGGTTGAATGCTGCCCGCCAGGCTTTAATCCTGCGGGTTGCAGAAACCTATTTCGAAATTCTCGCGGCCGAGGATAATGTCGAGTTCGCATACGCCGAACGCACCGCGATCGCACGTCAGCTGGAACAGGCGCAAAAACGTTTTGAAGTGGGACTGATCGCCATTACCGACGTGCAGGAGGCACAGGCTCGATTCGACACTGCCGAAGCGGACGCGATACTGGCCGAAAACATACTCGAAAATGCGTTCCAGTCACTAGTGGTTATTACCGCCAATTCTTCGATCAAGCAACTGGCACCGCTGGGAGACGACCTCAAGCTATCGCTACCCGACCCGACCACCGCCGAACCCTGGGTTACACTGGCTTTAAAAAATAACCTTGATCTTATCGCGGCACAACAAGATCTTAATGCGGCGCGTTACGAACGTGATAAAAATTCCAGGAGCGGGTATCCAACCCTCGATCTGACAGCAAGTTACGCGGATAACGATGTCGACGGCGACGAAATCAGAGGTGATTACCAACAGGATGACCTGACCCTGGGTATAGAATTACAGGTCCCCATTTATACCGGTGGTCGCATTAGTGCGGAGCGAGCCCAGGCCGATTCAAATTTTGTCTCCGCCAAAAACACGCTGCTATTGCAAACCCGGTTGGCTTCACAGCAATCGCGAACAGCCTACCTCGACGTGGTTTCAGGTATAAGCCAGGTCCGGGCACTCAAGCAGGCGCTCGATTCGAGTAATATCGCACTCGCAGCAACCCAGGCCGGCTTCGATGTTGGTACACGAACCTCGGTCGATGTGCTGATATCACTGCGCGAAACCTACCGCGCCCAGCGCGACTACGCGCGTTCGCGTTACGACTACCTGCTCAATAAACTGAGACTGAAACAGGCCGCGGGAATTCTGCAGGAAGACGATATGTTTGAAATCAACCGCTGGTTGATTCAGCAATAGTCGATGGGTGAACAAAGTTCCGTACTATTCAAGGCGAGCGACTACTATTCCCCGAAGTTCTGGCCCATGTGGTGCATTATCGGCCTGCTACGCCTGGTTTCCCTGCTTCCCTTTCGCATCGCATTATTCGTAGGTCGCCTCGTTGGCCGTTTCATTTACCTGATTACCGGTGAGCGCAAGAAAATAGTGGATCGCAATCTCGCACACTGTTTTCCCGAGAAATCCCTCGAACAACGTAATCAAATCAAGATTGCCTGCTATCAGAATATCGGTATTTCGTTGATCGAAATGGCAATGTGCTGGTGGTGGCAAGCGGACAAGCTGAAGTCCTTTGTCGAGATCGAGGGACTCGAGCACCTCGACGCGGTTCTGGACAGTGGGCGCGGCGCGATCTTGTTGACGGGGCACTTCACCAGTCTCGAAATCGGGGCTCGATTACTGGCGCTATTCATGCCGGTGCAGGTGATGTATCGCACTCAACGCAACCAACTGTTCGACAGCTATCTCTACACCCGGCGCAGCCAATACTTCGTCAACACTGTTTCGCGCAAGAACACTCGTCAGTTGGTAAAAGGCATCAGGAATAAAATTCCAACCTGGTATGCACCGGATCAGGATTTCAGGCGCGAGCGTAACGTGTTCGCCCCCTTCATGGGCATCGCTACAGCGACCATAACCGCGAGTTCACGCCTGGCGCAATCGTCAGGGGCCGCGATGCTGCCCTATTATCCGGAACGTAAAAAGGATGGCAGTGGCTATATTCTCCACATCGATCCACCGCTTGAAGACTTTCCCAGCGCAGACGAATTCAAAGACGCAAGCAGCATAAACCAGTCGATCGAAAAGTACGTGCGCGAATTTCCCGAAAATTACATGTGGATACACCAGCGCTTTAAAACCCGTCCTCCTGGTGAGGCACCCTTCTACCCGTGAGCGCATAAAATGACTGTGCCTTCACCCGGAACTGGATATCGACTGTTATCAATTCCGTTGTACCTGTTCTGGATCCTGCACGCGCTGAAACATGGCATCAAACACGGACTGCCGCGCTACCTGTCGATGCGGATGTTCGGCCAGGATGGTGGCAGCAAGCAAAGAATTTGGGTGCACGCTTCTTCGGTTGGTGAGGTCCGTGCCGTGACGCCACTGGTAAAGGCGTTGATGCAGCAGGGTGAAAGCATATTGTTTACCAGCTTTACCGCGACCGGTTACCAGGCAATCCAGCACAATTTTTCGGATTCGGTTTGCAGTACAGTCGTCCCGTTCGATCACTGCTGGCACTGTCGACGATTCTTCCGACAACACAGGATCAAGCTGGGACTGGTAATGGAAACCGAACTCTGGCCCGAACTGATGTACCAGGCCCGCCGTCAAGATATTCAGTTGCTGCTGGTGAATGCTCGACTATCTAGAAAATCACTGAACGCGGGTAAGTTCGTACGCACTTTACTATCGACAACCTTGGGTTATTTCGCGCAAATCCTGACGCGAAATAAAAAGGATCATGATGCTTTTACCAGCCTGGGCGTCAGCGAGGACCGCATCACGATTGTCGGTAATCTCAAGTCGCACAGCGAAATTTCGATTCCTCAATCCAGAATAATCGAACGCGATTACGTGATCCTGGCCTCCAGTCATAGCGGTGAAGAACAGCAGTTCCTCGCAGCACGACCCGGGGAAGTCAGCGACTACCTGTTGGTGCTGGCCCCCCGGCATCCCGATCGCAGCGCGGAGATCCAGGCTCAGATCGAACACCTGGGAATGACCTGTTCGATACGCAGCGAAGCACAACCCGTGACTGAAGATACCGAGGTTTACCTGGCTGATACGCTCGGCGAGTTAAAATCATTAATGGCTCATGCCAGGGTTGTCATCATGGGCGGCTCCTTCGACACGACCGGCGGTCACAACCTGATCGAGCCAGCGAACCTGGGTCGAGCCATCATCACCGGGCCGTCCGATAGCAACATCGCCGAAGATATTAAAATGCTCGGCCCCGGCCAGGGCGTGCTGCAGGTCGAAAATATGGCTGGCTGCTGGGCTGCAATCGTTGAACTGCTCGACCATCCCGAGCGAGTCGAAGAACTCGGGCGCGAAGCACAATCCCGGCTGGCACAGCAACCGGATATGATTCAGCAGTACCTGGCTGCCATCTCTACGCATCTTTAATTCCCATGGAACCAGGAGGCGGTTGCAGAAATTTAATTGTTTTAAAGATGATCTCAGGATTGATAACCATCCATCAGCAGCTGCCAGTCGTCCTCGCCATAGTTGAGATTCAGTTTCCGGTTTCGCTTGTCGATTGATCGCTGAAAGCGGTACAGGGGTTGCCATTGCCAGTCGTCAATCTGATTCATAACCCGTGCCTTGTCAAAGTCAATCAGGTAGAAACGATTTTCCGAATCGATTAGCACATTGTCAGAGTTCAGATCAGCGTGGCGTATACCCTCGGCATGCATTCGTTTGATGAGCAATCCCAGACGATGCCAGGCATCTGATGGGAGCTTCTCCCTCTGCAGTCGCTGCGTCAGCATTTCGGTACCCTCCAGGTAAGCAGTTATCAATGCTGCTCGATACCATACGCTGGTACGGCAGGCACAGGCGGCGATGGGCTCAGGTACTGGTAAACCCGCTTTAAGTGCACGCTGCAGAATATTCCACTCGCGCCAGGGTCGGGTCAGGCTTTTGCCAAGCCACAGGTATTGATCGCTAAACAATTTGCTGACAAATCCACCACGACGATAGCGACGCAGAACAGCTTTTCTGCCGTCGACGTCTATAAGATAACTTCCACCGCGGCCGCCCATGGTTGCCTGGTGACCGGGTTGGTGTTGCCAATAGGCGGCTTTGAACTGCTCTGCGGAAAATTCGTGTACAAACTCCTGCGATTGCAGGATAAAACACTTTGACGATTTAAATTCGCGCGTCATGCTGCTCGATATCGTCAAGCATGATCTGGGGTGGGTAGTTCTCGTTTACGAGCATCGATCCATCACCAGATATTGAATCGATGCTGACTTCACTGATATCGGAGGCCGCAATCTGTAAGTCCATCGAAGTAATTTTATGATAATGAGGCGTGTAACCGATCCACTGTCCGAGGTGACTGTTTATCTGTTGTTCCCATAGCACCTCGGCCCGGTTACCAAGATGCTGCTCCAGTTCCCGCTGTTTCAATTCGGCTGCCAGCGTATGCATTTCGCGACTACGTGCCCTTTTTATCGAACCATTAATTTGCCCCGGCAACCTGGCCGCCTTGGTACCCGCACGCGCGGAAAAAGGAAAGATATGTATATGTCCGAATCCGGTGCTTTTAACAAAATCCATGGTCTGACGCCATTCCTGGTCGGTCTCGCCTGGAAACCCGGTAATCAGGTCCGTAGTTACATTAAATAATGGAATAGCACTACGCGCCTTATCGACCAGGCGCGCAAACTCGACCGTTTTGCAGCGCCGCGCCATGCGGCGCAACACCGAGTCGCAACCACTTTGGATCGGCAGGTGCATATGCGGCATCAGGCGTGAATCGCGGAATAATTCGAAGAAGTTACCCGGCAAATCCCAGGGCTCGACCGATGCCAGCCGAATCCGGGGAATTTCTGTATGCTCGAGAATCTCGCTCAGCAGGTGATAAAGACTGGAATCGGTATCGCTACCATAACCACCGACATGCACACCGGTCAGCGCAATTTCCCGGACACCCTGTTGATGAAGTAGATTTATTTCGGCCAGGATCTCTGCCTGGTCACGGCTGCGTTCGGCGCCCCTTGCAAGGGTGACGATGCAATAAGTGCAGCGATAACGGCAACCATCCTGGATCTTGATAAATCCGCGATGGCGACCACGCAACAGCAGTGCATTTAGTGATTCCCCAACCACTGGCTCACTTGATCCGTCGCAAGCGTCTCGATCACTAACCAGTTCAAGAGCCTGATCGACCAGTTGTTCCTTGTGTTGATTATCGACGACGAGGTCAACACCGAGGTAATTCTTGACTACATCGGGATTGAGACTTGCGTGACAGCCGGTAACGACCAGCTGCGCATGCGGATTTTTACGCTGCAAACGTCCGACCTGTTGACGTGATTTGCGATCCGCCTGTGCAGTAACGGCACAGGAGTTAAACACGACAATATCGGCTTCTTCGACATCGGTGGTCACCTGGTGCCCGCGCTGCATGAACTGGTTAGCCCAGGTTTCAAGCTCGGCCTCATTGAGTCGGCAGCCGAGCGCCTGGAAATTGATAAACACGAATCGATAGCTCTTGAAAAAGTCCGCGGATTCTAACAAGAAAATAAGTCCTGAAGAGGATTTTTTAATCCTCTTCAGGACTTATTCACCACAAAACGTCATCCCGGCCGCCGAGCCGGGATCTTGAAATGGTGGCGCGTTACAAGATTCCGATACGTCGGACCGCCGCTTACGCGGGAATGACTCATTGTGAAGTCATCCCGATACATCGGACCGCGGCGTCCTGCCTTGCTACACTTTTGCCGAGATACTTCCGGGATGGCTTTCGATCGAGGTGTGATCACAGGCGAGATTTTACCGGACGCTGTGCAACAGGGATGTTGTGATACGGCACTCCGGACGCGAGCCTACATGGACGTATCGGTCCGACGCATCGGTACGGCGCTCCGGTAAAAACTCGCCTGTGGTCGCACCGGTGGTTTGCAACGTGCAATCGAATTTGTTGTTAGGTAACTGGGTTAGCGAACTTTGGCGCTGGCGGAGTCGGTATTGCCGCGGTTGTCGAGCCAGGAGATGGTAATCGTGTCGCCTTTGCGACCGGGGATTTGAAAAGATAAAAACGGATTTCTCGAAATCGATTTCCCCCAGAACGCTTCCATGACAATGCGTCGGTTACGGCTGACGATAACTTCCTTGATGAAATGGGGTGGAATTTTCTTGCCCGTTTTCTTTACTTTTCGTCGTCCGGTTTCCATCGGATGGTTGATAACGCTCTTGACGATTACCTGCCCATCGGTCTCGTATGCGCGAATCTTCAGGGTTCTGACCATTACGACTCTCCGCAGTCATTACGACCCACGCGAACCGGTCGTTTGTTGGTATGTAAAACCCCGTCGGCCTTGACGATAACCAGCAAATCACTGGTATCGGCCATCCTGATTCGTGTCGACACAAAATTTTGCTCTTCATAAAGCTTGAAATAGGCGGTAAAAGGCGATTCGTTGCCGGTTACCACGAGTGAAATCGACTCGGTATTTTCAAAACCGGACTTGATCCTGACAGGGACCATATTGGCATCACTGGCAATATGGGGTGCGTCGATTTCGATCTTGTTACTTTCACCAATATCAGTCGTACCAAATGCTTCACGCAAGGCATCCGGTATTTCTTTTGCCAAAAAGGCCCCGGTTGGATAGGCGCTAATCGCAATCCCCGGGAACAACAGTCCGGTGACGCCTAGCTGAAGGCTCGCTTTCAATAGGGTTCGTCGTTTCATGCACAGTGCCTGCTACTGACAATAATATTCTGCTTACGAAGTAGCTATCGGCAGTAACGCAAAAAGCTTTATTCCAGTGGCTGATAAATTTTACTTCTCTAACAGTATCAGTCGTTTTTCGCGGGCTTTTGACTCGGTGGCAAGATCGGTCTCGGGCAAATTAAGTACCTGGTCGTAGAGTCTTATCGCTTGTTGCGGATTTCCGGTAATACGATGAAACTCCGCTTCCGCCATCATGCGCAGCGAGGGTTGTTGCAGGGACTCGTATATTTCCGATAACTCGAAATAGACCTGTTGATTTTCCGGAAACCCGTTTTCAAGCTGCCTCCCGATGACCAGGGCAGACTCATATTGCCCAACCAGCTTGAGCAAGCGCAGCAAGTGCATCGAAAGAACGTAATCACCCGGGAAAATATCGAGCAACCGCCGATACACCAGCTCCGCCTCGGTTTTGCGTTCGAGGTGTTCCAGGTTCTTCGCAAAAGCGATGCCGTACCAGATATTATCGCTATCACGACGGTATAGATCGGCGAGCATCTTATCGGCCCGGTCATAGTCTGCGGACTGGGTCGAGGCCAGTGCGCGAAGAAAGTCGCTTCCCTGGTCCGGTAAATAATCGCTGCTCGCGAATTGCAGAAAATCCTTGAATAACAAAAAATCATCCACCTGATTACGACCTGGCGGCATGTTTTGCGCTCGTCCCATTGCTTCAGCGACTCGATTGTTACTCAGGGGGTGAGTACGCAGGTACTCGATACCGAGCCCGGAGCTACCCGAGAGCTTTCCCATGATGTCGAAAAACTCGACCATGCCCTGAGGATCGAAGTGTGCATCACCCATCAGTCGAATTCCGATTCGATCCGCTTCATACTCGTTTTCCCGGGTAAAATTGACCATCGCCTGCTGGCCACCGGCGATGCCACCATAAAGTACCGCAGACCCGGCCGGTCCCCCAAGCGCCAGGCCTGCGATCATCGCGAGAATTGTTTTGGTATTCACCTCGCTCCCCTTTTCCATCGAATCGAGCCCATGCCTTAACTCGACATGGGCTATTTCATGCGCCATTACCGAAGCTAATTGATGCTGGGTGCGCGCCTGCGCGATGAGTCCCCGGTTAATACCAATGTAGCCACCGGGAACGGCGAACGCGTTTACTGCATCATCACGAACAATGAAGAAACGATAATCGCGTACTCGATTATCGATACCCGCCAGCAGGCGAAAACCGAGGTCGTTGATATAGCGATCGAGCAAAGGGTTGGTCTCGACCAAACCTGCTGACAGCAGCTTCCTGTAAACCGAGCGCCCCAGTTTCATCTCTCGCTCGATATTAATCGATGCATTTTCACCGAGGCTCGGTAAATCTGACCTGGCACTGGAGGTCAAACTGATTAACAACAGCAAAACTGTTACAACCCCTAATCGAGCAGGAAGGGCGAATGCTTGCAATCGTCGGAAATGTTCAGGCATAACAACGCCATCAATTGGAAATTGGTCTATATTAGAATAATATCGACACGGCAGTATAGTAATCGTTCCCGAAGCTCATATTCAATGTCCAGAATAAAAGAAATTAGCGTTTCTGATTTGCATCGTATGTTACGCAAAGAAGATCATTTTGAATTACTTGATATTCGTACCCCCGCGGAGATCGAGCGCGGCGTATTGCCTAACGCCAGGACCCTGGCGATGCACCTGGTTCCTTTAAAACTCAACTACTTTTCGGAATCGCCACGACAAATCGTCATCTACTGTCGAACGGGTAGTCGCTCTGCACAGGTTTGCCGCTTTTTAAACCAGCAAGGTATTAATAACGTCATCAGTTTGCGCGGTGGTGTCGTCAAGTGGGCGGCGGGAGGCCATGCGCTGCAACCTGAACCCGTCCAAGTTATCGCGTAACTTCAGTCCCGCTTGCCTTTTAAAAAGTCCTGGCATATAAATGCAGCTTTGCAAAACCGCCTAACCAAATGATGGACATTTCTCATGACTGAATTTGATCGTGAACTTGATGCTTCTGGATTGAATTGCCCCCTGCCCATATTAAGAGCCAGGAAAACGCTAACCGACATGGAGCGCGGTAAAGTCCTGAAAGTAATCTCTACCGATCAGGGCTCGTTAAAGGACTTTGAGGCCTTTTCAAAACAGACCAACAATCCACTACTGTTTTCCGGCGAGGAAGGCGGGAAGTTCGTATTTTTACTGAAGAAATCCTGAACTTGCTGATCCTGCAGAAAAAACCATTCGGCCCGGGTTAAATCGATTCCGGCCAGCATTTTCCGATAATACCGCTCCAACTCGCTTAAATTGCATGTTTTTTGGGATTTCTTCAATAAATCCAAGCTGTTATTAGTGCATTTGTATTTTAACCATAATAGAATTTTGGGTTTGGCGTAAACAATTGCGTTTTTTTAAAGTGAGCAACAGGGGTTAGTGTGGAATTATCGGGTTCTGAAATAATAATCCAGTTTTTAAAGGACGAAGGTGTCAAACACCTCTTCGGTTACCCTGGCGGTGCCGTATTGCATATTTACGATGCACTGCAAAAGCAGGACGACGTAGAGCATATCCTGGTGCGCCATGAGCAAGGTGCAACGCATGCTGCGGACGGCTACGCGCGGGCGACCGGCAAGCCGGGTGTTTGCCTGGTGACTTCGGGCCCCGGGGCGACTAACGCAATTACCGGAATTGCTACCGCTTACATGGACTCGATTCCACTGGTTGTTCTGACCGGCCAGGTTCCAAGCCACGCGATCGGCAGCGATGCGTTCCAGGAAGTCGATGCGGTGGGCGTATCCCGACCTTGCGTCAAGCATAACTTCCTGGTCAAGGATTTGAACAAGCTGGCAGAAACCCTGAAAAAAGCATTTTATGTCGCTACTACCGGTCGCCCCGGCCCGGTGGTGGTTGATATTCCGAAAGACATTACCGCTCCGCATATCAAGATTCCCTACCAGTTCCCGGAAAAAATCGAGTTACGCTCGTACAACCCGAACTTCAAGGGTCACCCACGCCAGATCAAGCGCGCAGTCGAGTTGCTTCTCAATGCCAGGCGACCAATGATCTATACCGGTGGCGGCATCATTTTAGATAATGCCTCCGAGGAGTTACGCAGCTTCGTACGTAAGCTGGGATATCCGATCACGCAGACCCTGATGGGCCTCGGAGCCTTTCCCGGAACCGATCCCCTGTTTATCGGCATGCTCGGCATGCACGGCACCTACGAAGCCAACATGGCGATGCACGAATGCGATGTTCTAATTAATATCGGGGCGCGTTTCGATGACCGGATTACCGGCGTGACCAGTAAGTTCTGCCCTTATGCGCAAATTATTCATATCGATATCGATCCTGCCTCGATTTCCAAGACGATTAACGCCGACATTCCGATCGTCGGGGGCGCAAAACAGGTTCTGGTCGAAATGATAAAGCAGCTCGACCAGACCGAGCTCAAGGTCGACCAGAACGCGCTTGATGCCTGGTGGAAAACCATCAAGTCCTGGCAGTCGCAGAAAAGTTTCGCCTACGAGAAAAAGAAAGGCCTGATTCAGCCTCAGGAGGCCGTCGAAGAACTCTATAAAGTTACCAATGGCGACGCCTATATTACTTCGGACGTCGGTCAACACCAGATGTATGCCGCACAGTTCTACCATTTCGATGAGCCGCGTCGCTGGATCAATTCCGGCGGGCTCGGCACCATGGGTTTTGGACTTCCCGCGGCAATGGGAGTCAAATTGGCATTTCCCGATAAGGACGTTGCCTGCGTTACCGGCGAAGGCAGCATCCAGATGTGCATCCAGGAACTATCCACCTGCCTGCAATACGATCTCCCCGTGAAGATCATCAATCTTAACAACCGTTACCTCGGCATGGTCCGTCAGTGGCAGGAATTTTTCTACGAGAAGCGCTATTCGCATGTTTACATGGATTCACTGCCCGATTTCGTCAAGCTGGCCGAGGCCTACGGGCACATCGGTATTCTGGTCGAAAACCCGGACGATCTGCATGATGCAATGGTAGAAGCCTTCAAACTGAAAGACAGAACGGTATTTCTCGACATCATTACCGACCAGGAAGCCAACGTTTACCCGATGATTTCGGCAGGCAAGGCCCATAACGAAATGGATATCTCCCCGCTGCAGCAAAAGGTGCAGGCGTCACTTAAGGCGAAGGGAGAACTGGTTTAATGCGACACATTATTTCCCTGCTGGTCGAAAACGAGGCCGGCGCACTGTCTCGTATTTCCGGACTGTTTTCCGCGCGCGGTTATAACATCGAATCGCTGACGGTTGCCACCACGGAAGACCAGACGCTTTCACGCATGACGATTATTACGACCGGCTCGGATCGAATCATCGAGCAGATTACCAAGCAACTCAATAAGCTGGTTGACGTGGTCAAGCTGCAGGACTTTACCGAGGGTAATTTCATCGAACGTGAAATGATGTTCGTCAAGGTCAAGGCCGATGGTGAGTCCCAACGTGCCGAGGTTAAACGACTATCGGATATATTCCGTGCACGAATCATCGACGTCACTGATACCACCTTCTGCATCGAGTTGACCGGTGCCGGCGACAAGCTCGATGCGTACATCAAGGCCATGCATGAAAACAACATCGTCGAGGTGGTACGCTCCGGCTCCATGGGCATCATGCGCGGTGAAAAAGCGCTTACCCTGTAAAGGCCCAGAATTATTCTTAATAACAACACACCAACCATGTGCGACACGAGGCAGTTATGAACATTTATTACGATAAGGATTGCGATTTATCCATCATCCAGGGCAAGAAGGTTACCGTTGTCGGCTATGGCTCCCAGGGCCATGCGCACGCTAATAATCTTAAAGATTCAGGCGTCGACGTTACCGTGGCACTGCGTGAGGGCTCGGCTTCGGCCGCCAAGGCCGAGGCAGCAGGCCTGACCGTCAAAAACACCGCCGATGCAATCCGCGAAGCCGATGTCGTCATGATCCTGACCCCGGATGAATTCCAGAGCGCTCTTTACGCCAATGAAATCGAACCCAATATCAAGCAGGGTGCGGCGATGGCTTTTGCCCATGGTTTCGCTATTCACTACAACCAGGTTGTGCCGCGTGCCGATCTCGACGTCATCATGATTGCCCCCAAGGCACCCGGACATACGGTACGTTCCGAGTTTGCCAAGGGCGGTGGCATCCCGGATTTAATTGCAATCCAGCAGGATGCCTCGGGTATGGCGAAAGAACTGGCGCTTTCCTATGCCGCAGGCATCGGTGGCGGTCGCACTGCAATCATCGAAACAACCTTCAGAGACGAAACCGAAACCGACCTCTTCGGTGAGCAAACCGTACTCTGTGGTGGCACCATCGAACTGGTCAAGGCTGGATTCGAAACCCTGGTCGAAGCCGGATATGCCCCCGAGCTCGCCTATTTCGAATGCCTGCATGAGCTCAAGTTAATCGTTGATTTGATCCATGAAGGCGGCATTGCCAACATGAATTACTCGATTTCAAATAATGCCGAGTACGGGGAATACACCACCGGTCCGAAAATCATCAACGAGGAAAGCCGCTGGGCGATGAAGGAGTGCCTGAACGATATACAAAGCGGTGCCTATGCGAAAAAGTTTATCAGCGAGGGCCAGTCCAACTATCCCGAAATGACGGCGTGGCGTCGCAATAACGCGGCCCATCAGATTGAGCAGGTGGGTGCCCAGCTGCGCGCGATGATGCCCTGGCTCAGCGCCAATGCATTGGTGGATAAATCCAAGAACTAACAGGCTTATCGGGCACCCGACGCCCGTCCCGTAACGATGGATGACAGCAACCCGAAAGAAGCTCGCAAGAACATGCCCAAGGGCATTTACCTGTTGCCCAACATGTTTACCACGGGTGCACTATTTGCGGGGTTTTACGCGATCATCGCGGCGATGAACGGGCGTTTCGAGATCGCCGCAATCGCAATCTTCCTGGCGGGCTTGCTTGATGGCCTTGATGGCCGTGTGGCCCGCCTGACCAACACTCAATCCGCCTTTGGTGCCGAGTACGACAGCCTCTCCGACATGGTCTCATTCGGTGTCGCGCCAGCCCTGATCGTGTACCTGTGGTCTTTGGTACATCTGCGCGATGTATCGGTGTTCATGGGTAAGCTGGGCTGGCTGGCGGCATTTATTTACGCGACCTCTACCGCGCTGCGCCTGGCAAGATTCAATACCCAGATCGGTGTCGCCGATAAACGTTATTTTCAGGGCCTCGCCAGTCCGGCAGCGGCGGCCGTGGTCATGGGTGCGGTCTGGGTTTGTGAAAGCTACGATATTATTGGCGAGGACGTAGTCTACGCGGCGCTGGTGCTAACCATAGCGTCCGGGATATTAATGGTTTCCAAATTCCCCTACTACAGTTTCAAGGATTTCGATTTACGCGAACGCGTACCCTTTGTATCACTTTTGGCGGTGGTGCTGGTCTTCGTTTTTCTATCGATCGAAACAGCGACCGTGCTGTTTTCCTGTTTTTTCCTGTACATGTTGTCAGGCCCAATCGTTTCTTTATTTCGCTGGAATCGCAAGCGCATGCGCCTGGCAGAGTCGAAACAGGATACGACTCCGGACTCGTAAGTCGGAGATTTTGCTTGGCAAGCATGCCAGAGTTGGCTATATTCCATTTTATGCAATCGCGGTACGCCAGTTCTCAATTCACATCTCCAGCCCGTCTGGAACTCCTGCCTGCGTACCTGTTGCTATCTCTGCTGCTCGCTCTGCTGCCGTAAGGCAGATCACAGAACTCCTGACGAGGGCAAACGTAAACAATACCCAATTTATTTAACGTTTAGACAGACGAGATAGCCATGAGCAAAGACAAATTAATCATTTTTGACACCACGCTGCGTGATGGTGAGCAGAGTCCCGGCGCGTCGATGACGCGTGACGAAAAAATTCGTATCGCCCGGGCGCTGGAATTGATGAAAGTCGACATTATCGAAGCCGGTTTTCCGATTGCCAGCGAAGGTGATTTCGAATCGGTCAGGGCCGTTGCCGAAATCATAAAAGACAGTACCGTATGTGGTCTTGCGCGAGCCAAGCAGATCGATATCGAGCGCGCCGGCGATGCCATCAAACCCGCTAATTCGGGTCGGATTCATACTTTTCTGGCGACCTCCCCGATTCACATGGAACAGAAGCTGCGCATGACTCCCGACCAGGTGGTTGATGCCGCGGTAGACGCGGTTCGCAGGGCACGACAGTACACCGACGATGTCGAATTTTCTCCAGAAGATGCGGGCCGCTCCGAACCGGATTTCCTTTGCCGCGTCATCGAGGCGGTAATTGCAGAAGGCGCGACCACGATCAATATCCCGGATACCGTAGGTTACAATGTGCCACATCAGTTCGGCGATTTAATCAGCGACCTGATGGAACGCATTCCGAACTCCGATAAGGCGGTTTTTTCGGTGCATTGCCACAACGACCTGGGGCTTGCGGTCGGTAATTCGTTGTCGGCCGTATTGCACGGTGCGCGCCAGGTTGAATGTACGATAAACGGCCTCGGTGAACGTGCCGGTAACGCATCGTTGGAGGAAATCGTCATGGCGGTGCGGACCCGCCAGGATATATTCCCCTGCGATACCGACCTCGATACCACGCAGATTATGAACTGTTCGAAAATGGTTTCGGGCATAACAGGTTTCACGGTTCAGCCGAATAAGGCCATTGTCGGTGCCAATGCATTCGCACATGAATCCGGCATCCACCAGGATGGCGTGCTGAAATCACGCGAGACTTACGAAATCATGCGGGCCCAGGATGTTGGCTGGACGACTAACAAGCTGGTCCTCGGTAAACATTCAGGCCGCAATGCCTTTAAATCGCGCATGGCGGAGCTGAATATCGAGTTCGCTTCAGAGGAAGAACTTAACGAGGTGTTTACCCGTTTCAAGACCCTGGCGGACAAGAAACACGATATCTTCGATGAAGACCTGTTAGCGCTGGTTAACGAAGCCGCCCTTGAAACCGAAAACGAAACCATCAAACTGGTGAGCCTCAGGGTTTGCTGCGAAACCGGTGAAACTCCCTGTGCCACGATGACGCTGAATATCGACGGTAGCGAGCAGCAGGCCGAGGCCAATGGCGATGGACCGGTGGATGCGTGTTTCAAGGCAATCGAAAAGTTAACCGAAACCGGCGTCAACCTGCAGCTTTATTCGGTCAACGCGATTACCACCGGGACTGACTCCCAGGGCGAGGTCACCGTCAGGGTGGAGAAAGACGGACGGGTTATCAATGGCCAGGGCGCCGATACGGATATCGTCATTGCCTCGGCAAAGTCCTATATCAATGCCTTGAACAAGGTAATCAACAGTGCCGATCGCACCCACCCCCAATTGGGAGATGTGTAAACGGCGATGTTAACCGAGCGGCAACAGCACTGCCTTAGAGGAATCGGCATTCAGGCATGGAGTCAACGTGCTGATACCCTCGACAACGGGCCTGCAAACCGGCCTGTTGTCGAGATTGCTCGCGAAGCAGTACCGCAAGCAGTAGAAAATCCCGTCGATAGCTCGCCGCAGGAAGTTGCCGCGGAAAATCCTGTTGTCAGGACCCCTGCTCCGACGAGTTTCGATTCCTGGGATTCGCTCATCGATGCCATTCATGGTTGCAAGGCCTGTGAGCTCGGTGATAACTGTACTCAGAAAGTACCCGGGGTCGGTGATCGACAGGCTGATTTATTGATCATTGGTGAAGGCCCCGGACACGATGAAGACATCCGTGGCGAACCTTTCGTTGGACGCTCGGGGCAACTGTTAGATCGTATGCTGGCAGCAATCGGTATTGCGCGAGAACAGGTCTACATAACCAATATCGTCAAATGCCGCCCACCTAATAATCGTGATCCGAGGCAGGATGAAGCCCAACAATGCCGCGCCTACCTGGAAGCGCAAATAGAGCAGATTGCACCAAAGGTTATCCTCTCGGTGGGCCGTGTATCCGCCCATAATCTGCTCGGCAGCAATCAACCGGTTGGCAAGCTGATTCAGCAAATGCATAAACTGCCCGGAACCGAAATTCCGCTTAAAGTCACCTACCATCCGGCCTACCTGTTGCGTAACCCTTCAGCCAAGGCCATCGCCTGGCAGGACTTAAAACTGCTACACCAAATGTTGCGATGAAAAATTCCGAGTTGTGCTTTCGGCGCATGACCCTCGCCGACATAAGATGGGTTATGAAGGTCGAGCGCGAGGTATACCAGTTTCCCTGGACTGATAAAATCTTCAACGATTGTATTCGCGTCGGCTACTACTGCTGGCTGGCATTGCAACAGCAAAATATTGTCGGCCATGCGGTCATCAGCGTTACCGCGGGAGAGAGCCACATGCTCAACCTGTCGATCGCCAGGGAACACCAACGCAAGGGCTACGGCAGGCAGTTTATCGAGTTCCTGATCGATGAGGCCCGCGAGAGGAATGCACAAACCATGTTACTCGAAGTACGTCCCAGCAATGCCGCCGCGATAAGTTGCTATAATTCGGCGGGCTTTAACGAAATTGGATGCCGCAAAGACTACTACCCGGCATCCGAAGGTCGCGAGGATGCCCTGCTGTTTGCGAGGCAAATTTCACAAACGGCAGACCTGCACAACAGCTAGCCGCCCTTTCTAGTAAATTTGGAAGTTATAGATGTCAGATATTGACGAAATGCGTCGACGCCGTACCTTTGCGATTATTTCGCACCCGGACGCCGGCAAGACAACCGTTACTGAGAAGCTGTTATTGTTTGGCAAGGCGATCCAGATGGCGGGAACCGTAAAGAGCCGTAAGGCTTCCCGGCACGCGACTTCCGACTGGATGGAGCTCGAAAAGCAGCGCGGCATTTCGGTCACTTCATCGGTCATGCAATTTCCCTATCGCGACATCATTATCAACCTCCTCGATACACCCGGCCACGAGGATTTTTCAGAAGACACCTACCGAACCCTGACCGCGGTTGACTCCGCCCTTATGGTCATTGACTGCGCCAAGGGGGTCGAGGCACGCACCATCAAACTGATGGAAGTCTGTCGGCTGCGCGATACGCCAATAATCACTTTCATTAACAAGCTCGATCGCGAAGGTCGTGATCCGATCGACTTGCTGGACGAAGTTGAGGACGTGCTCAAGATTCGATGCGCGCCGATCACCTGGCCCATCGGTATGGGAAAAAACCTGAAAGGCGTTTTCCATTTGCTCAACGACTCGGTGCACCTGTTTTCGGCAAGTGATGCGGAAAAGATATCATCCGGTGAAGTCATAGAGGGTCTGGATAATCCGAGAATTGACGACGTCCTGGGCGAGATGGCAGACGAGTTGCGCGAAGAAATCGAACTGGTGCGCGGTGCGTCCAGCGAATTCGATCTGGATAGTTATCTGAAAGGGGAACTAACCCCGGTCTTTTTTGGTTCGGCCATCAACAATTTCGGCATGGCTGAGCTGCTCGATGCCTTCAAAAAGTATGCTCCGCATCCCACGGCGCGCCCGGCAAGGAGCCGCAATGTCGCCGCCGAGGAAGACAAGCTCACCGGATTCGTGTTCAAGATCCAGGCAAACATGGACAAGCAACACCGTGACCGGATTGCCTTTATGCGTATCTGTTCCGGTAAATACACGCGCGGTATGAAACTGCGGCATGTCCGTATCGGCAAGGACATGAAAATTGCGGACGCCCTGACCTTTTTTGCCGCAGACCGTGGTCACGTCGAGGAAGCCTTTACTGGCGACATCATCGGCATTCACAATCATGGCACTATTCGTATCGGTGACAGCTTCAGCCAGGGCGAGCAACTTGCTTTCACCGGCATCCCCAATTTCGCGCCCGAGTTATTCAGACGTGCCCGGTTGAAAGACCCGCTTAAAATGAAAGCCCTGCTCAAAGGGCTGACCCAGTTATGCGAGGAAGGCGCAACCCAGTTATTCAGGCCAGTTGCTAACAACGACCTGATTCTCGGCGCGGTCGGAGTGCTCCAGTTCGACGTGGTTGCCCATCGTCTCAAGGATGAGTATGGGGTCGACTGCCAGTTTGAAGCGGTTAATGTTAATACCGCACGCTGGATTTCCTCTGGCGACGATAAGAAGCTGGAGGAATTTAAAAGCAAGATGCGAAACAACCTGGCGCTTGATCACGCCGGCGATCTTGCCTACGTCGCCCCATCAAGAGTCAACCTGACGATGACGGAAGAGCGCTGGCCTGAGATCGAATTTCTTGCAACACGAGAGCACGGCGACTATGAAACAGACTAGGTGGCTCGTTGTTGCCGCTGGTATTGTTGTTTTCACTACCAGTCATTTCGCTGTCGCGGCTGCAGGTCTCGCAACGCGAGACCTCAATCCTGTATTGCAACCCATCTATTTACCTACGCTGGCACCGGTCAAGGAAGAGAACGGTTGGCTGATCGCTCACAGTCTTTATATAACCAACACGCTCCAGGAAAAAAGCAAGACCGGCGAGAGTCTCGTTATCGATGCGGAAAACTATCGCTACGAACTTGGCCTCAGTTACCGCAAGGACAACTGGTTAACACAGGTAAACATTCCTTTCATGGCTAACAGTGGCGGTGAACTCGATGGACTCATCGATGGCTGGCACGACTTTTTCGGATTACCGGAGGGTGATCGAGATGACTTTCCCAAGGACGATATAAACATTGAATATGTGCGCGATAGCGTCGTCGAATATTCGCAGGACGAGTCCAGTAGCGGTCTTGGAGATCTTTCAATCGCACTGGGTCATCAGCTTACTGACGGGCCCGCGTATTTCGTCGGCATCGAGTTACCCACCGGTTCGGAATCCGATTACAGCGGTAATGAAGCGATCGACCTGGCAATCTGGGTCACCCATGAGAAACAGATCGATGCCGAGATGACCGTCTATGGCTTACTTGGACTCAGTTTTCCTGGTGACGACGGTAGCCTGGAAGGATTAATCGTCGATGAAATCTGGGTTGCCCAGGTAGGCTTCGATTACCGATTGAATGACAATTTAATCGGAACCGTACAGCTTGATTTTCACTCCGAAACGATTGAAGACAGTGACTTGAAAGCATTTGGCAACTCGCTCCAGATTCAGCTCGGCCTCGGCTTCCTGCAATTGTTCGAAAATCATCGGCTCGACCTTTTTTTCTCCGAAGATATCTTGGTGGGTACCGCACCGGACATCACTTTTGGTGCCCGACTAATCAGGAATTTCTGATTCCACCTCAATCCTCGAGCCGGGTGACGATTTGCGGATCGCTTTCCAGGGTTCGATGCACCGGACACATATCTGCAATCTCGAGCAAACGATCGCGCTGCTCCTCACTGAGATCACCTACCAGTGTAACCCTGCGCGTGATGCGCTCGATCTTGTCATTACAATCGATACAATCCTCGGCATGCACACGCTCGTGTAACAGCCGGATCGTCACATCCTCAAGTGGCAGCTTCTTGCGATTGGCATACATGCGCAAGGTCATCGAGGTACAGGCGCCCAACGACATCAGTAACAGGTCGTAAGGCGTGGGACCCAGGTCCGAGCCCCCGTACTTCAATGGTTCGTCAGCTCGCAGGAAATGACTGGTACTGTACATGCCACGTAAAAACTGTTGATTCAGTTCAGAGATCAGAACCTCGCCGTCAACAAGATCAGGTTTTTCGGAACTTTCCTCGTCTATTTCAAGATCAAGATAGCGGCTGGCCCAGGAGGCGATCGTAGCTGCGACATATTCTGCATCGGCAGCCTTGCTCAGCAAGTGGTCAGCCCGGTCAAGCGAGATAAAACTCTTGGGATGTCTTGCCGCCTGGTAAATACTGGCCGCCTCATCGATCGATACGATCGCATCGACAGGAGAATGAAACACCAGTAGTGCAGCATCTAGATCCCGGATTTTCTCGGTCGACGAATACCGGTCGATATCATCGAGGAACTGTTTTTTGATGGAAAACTCGCGTGCACCCAGTTTAACCACCGCCTCACCCTGTTGCTGGATCAGGTCGGCCTTATCCTGAAACAGGTGCGAAACATGTTGTGCGGTTGCAGGTGCGCCGATGGTTACCACCGCTTTTATTGAGTCCAGGTTTGCTGCCGCACCTAAAACCGCGGCACCACCAAGACTATGGCCTATCAGAATTTGCGGGGCTCGATATTGCGTTTCGAGTGCCTTTGCAGCGAGAATCAAATCTTCAATATTTGAAGAAAAATTGCTATTGGCAAAATCACCGTCGCTGTTGCCCAATCCGGTAAAGTCAAAACGCAGAACCGCTATGCCTTGCGCTGCCAGGGCGCGGCTGATTCTCGACGCGGCAGCAATATCCTTGCCACAGGTAAAACAGTGCGCAAACAACGCATAACTGGAAATATCTTCTGTATGCTCAGGCAGTTCAAGCAGTCCTGCCAGTTTTTCACCATTGGAATTGTCGAATTCCAGCTTTATTTTTTTCATCAGATGCTCTCCAAGGGGTTATTATTCTGTGACTGAGGGTAAAGCGACAGGTTCCCGTTGAAGAAGCAGTTTAATCGATTTCTACGCTGGATATTGTTTCGCTGGGTAAAAGTCGAGGTTTTTCCTGCAGACAATCCGGCTTCAATCATAGATCCCGAGCGGCCAACGCTTTATGTGCTCGCCGATCGGGGCATCAGCGATTTACTGGTTCTGACCCAGATCAGCCACCAATGCGGCCTTCCCGAGCCGATTGCACGTATCCCGATCGACGCCTTGAGCCATCATCATTCGGTTTACAGCATCGCCTCGCGTAACCCGCTCATCGACTGGATCAAACGTCGGCGCAAACACTCGGCAATGCTGAACGATCTGATGCAGGCATTCGTTGTAGACGAAAACCTCGACCTGCAGGTCGTGCCGGTATCGGTATTCTGGGGCCGTCCCCTGGCCCGACATAAGAACTGGCTGCAAGTACTGTTCGCGGATACCTGGTCGCTTGCCGGGCGCACACGCAAGTTTTTTACGATTTTGTTTCATGGTCGTAATGCGCGGCTGATTTTTTCGCAGGCGCTCGATTTTCGAGACCTGGTTGAGCAGAATGGCAATGATGAGCAGGATTTACAGGAATCGCTGATTACCACATTGCGTCAACAGCGCGAGGCGACTTTCGGACCCCAGATTAAAAGCCACCAACATATGTCAGCGCAGGTAATCGAAGACCAGATTGTTCAGCAACTGATATTCGAAGAGGCTGACAGTACCCAGCAAACTTTAACCAGGGCACACCGCTATTGCCGCGAGATATTCGCTGACTGCACTCAACTCACAATTGAAGTCATGCTGCGCCTGTTGCGCGCCTTCTGGAATCGATTCTACAGCGGCATCAATATCTACAATGCCGAGCGAATTCGTGAAGCCGCCCTGACCCACCAGTTGGTATATGTGCCCTGCCATCGCAGCCATGTCGATTACCTATTGCTCTCCTACGTCATTTACAACGAAAACCTGGCGATACCTTATATCGCCGCGGGAGATAATCTTAATATACCCTTCATCGGGCGCATTCTGCGTGGCGGCGGCGCTTTTTTTATCCGTCGCAGCTTCAAGGATAATCGAATCTACAACGCGGTCATGCGCGCCTATGTAAATCAGCTGATCAAACTCGGGGTGCCGCTTGAGTACTTTATCGAGGGGGGTCGCAGTCGCACTGGCAGAATGCTAAAACCCAAATTCGGCATGTTGGGCATGACGGTCGACGCCTATATTAAAAGCCAGGTTCGACCGCTCGCCTTTGTTCCGGTTTATATCGGGTATGAAAAACTTGTCGAACGAAAATCTTACCTGGGTGAGCTCTACGGACACAAAAAGAAACGTGAATCAACGCTGGGAGCTTTACGGGCGATATTCAGGCTTAAAGGACATTACGGCAAGGTAACTGCAAGTTTCGGTGAACCGATCGAGCTAGGCGGGTTACTTGGACAACACTGCAGTGACTGGTCAACTCGAGCTGCGAATATCGCGCACAAGCCTGACTGGTATATCGCCAGCCTGCAACATCTCGCGCAGGAAATCATGTATGGTATTAATCGCGCCTGTGTCATCAATCCGGTGAATTCAATCGCAACCATTTTGCTGGCAACGCCCAGGCAAAGCATCGAAATCGAGGAACTCGTGAGCCAGGCCAAATTACATCACCGGCTCATCCGCGGAGCTCATTGCCTGGCGTCTATTCGCATCGAGGGCAAGGTTAACAAGAAACAAATCATGCGCATTGCACGCGAGAAGATTATTCACATCCGTGAGCACGAACTGGGTGATATTGTTTATCTCAAGCCCGAAGACTCGGTCCTCATTGGCTACTATCGAAACAATAGCCTGCATAGCCTGGTTATTCCGGCCCTGATCGCCTGTTGCTTTGTTAATGTCCGACGCGTCCCGCGCGCAAGTGTGCTACGCAAAATCAGGTTGCTCTACCCTTTCCTGAAATCGGAACTGCAACTCGAGTGGCAGGATTCCAGTCTCGAGGAAATTATCGATGAGTGCATTTCCTGTCTTATCGACGCATCCCTGCTCGAACAGGTTGACAAGGATTTACGGCGACCGCGACGCAGTAATCACGAGTTCATACAATTGAACAGGCTGGCCCACATCGTTCAGCCGATCCTCGAACGTTACTACATGACCTTTATCGTGTTATGGCAGACTTCCGCCGAACCATTGCCCGAAGCAGCGCTGGAACATCGCTGCCACTTGCTCGCGCAAAAGATCTCGATGATTTACGGCATTAACTCGCCCGACTTTTTTGACCGACTGTTGTTCCGGGACTTCATCGAGACCATGCTCGAAAACGAATACCTGGTAAAAAACGATCAAGAGCAGCTCGAATTCGCGACGGAATTCGATTACGTCAGCCTCGACCTGCGCAACCTGCTCAGCACCGAAGTCCGCAGCAGCATCCTCTCCCTCGTAAAAGCCGCCCCTCAATAAACAGCATCGTCCGAACTAGAAATTCACTAGTAGCACTGTTGTTATAAATTCCACGCCCCTCGCTCCGGGGGCAAACAGAAAAGTTACATGTGCTCACGAGTACCGGGATGATTGTTGCCACCGTGGGTGAATGCTCACAAAAGTGTAGCGCGGCAGGGATGCCGCGCTCCAAGCGAATACATGGATGTACCAACCGGCGCTTGCGCCGGTTGGTAGCGTCTTTTGTGGGCATTCACCCACGGTGGCAACGGAGGGTCCGTATACTGAAGGTTAGAGCCAGGTGCCGGGGAGTTGTTTTTTGCCGTGGCAGAGATTGGCCTTGACGATGTACATCCAGGCATCGCCAAAGTGCGTGGGGATTTCGATTCGCTGGTAGAAGTGTGGGTACCATTCGAGGTCGTCCAGCATTCTGAACTGGTGATCGGTTACCTGGTAAACCTCACCCTCGATTGCATGCCTGCCACGCAGGCACACCGCGGGATAGTCTTCGAACTCGTACATCGAGTAAATGCGATCAGTGGTGAAACTACCGAGGAATTCGGCGCTGTGCATGAAATGACTATTGCGATGGCCTTTTTTCAAGGTGCCATAGACAAATACTCGATTCATAACTTTTCATTAAACTGACGTATTTTTCGCCGTTGCTTCTTGTTCGGACGGGCACTTGAACGGGGACGCTGCATCATCGCCAACTTGCGTTTCTCCGCCTCGACAACGCGTCGCTCGATGCTGCTTTCGGTTTCTCGGTACAGGTTCTGCGCGCTGGAAGCCGATCCACGACGGTCGGTGACATCGGTAACCATCACCTGGTAGCGTTCATAGCCTCGCTGAATCTCAAAACAATCGTTGATTTTGACCTTGCGTGAGGGTTTTACCCGATTTCCTGCCAAATGCACCTTGCCCCCGGTGACGGCCTCGCTGGCAAGTACCCTGGTTTTAAAAAAGCGTGCCGCCCACAGCCACTTGTCCAGGCGGACGGACTCTTTGCTTTGATTCATCCGCTCTCCGCTTATCCAGTTTTCTCGCTAATCATAATGCTTATGGACATATTTCATAACCCTGTCCGCCATCGAAAAACCACTTAGCACGGCTCCCTCAATGCGAGGTGCGGTACACCAGTCTCCGCATGCCCCAATTGCAGTCGACTCATCAAACAACGAATCCTCGCTAATCGGATTAATCGGTAACGCGTGTCTCCAGCAATGCACCGACGAGGAAACCGGTTTGCTGGCACTTAAATCAGTAGCTTCCCAGAAGGCATCGAGCAGGGCGTGCATGACGCGGCCACGAAAGGTGGCCACATATTGCTGTGACCATTCGGGTGAAGCCTGCAATACCCAGCAATCTGCATCATTGGCAGCGTCGGCAACCTGGTATCGTGAAATCCATGATAACGGGGAGTCTAAAACGAACGCCGCGTCATACGGAATGTTAAGTGCTTTCTCGAAAGCGAACATACCACTCCAGCATATCGTCATGTCTACATTTTCAGCAGGTTTTGAAATCATCGGAATCGAGCGGCACAAGTCGGCTACCTGGTGCGCTGCAGTTGCGATTATAACGATATCGTAAGCACCCTGGTAATCACCGCGATCGTTGAAAAGCCGCCAACCCTTGCCAGCTTGCTGTTCCATCTCGGATATATTTACAGAAGTAACCAGGTCACAGCTAAGCGCCAGCTGCTCCGCGACCTTTAACATTCGCGGTACGCCGACAAATCTTTGTGTCGCCATGTCGCTATTAGTGACCTGGCCTTTTTGCAACTCGACGATCCAGCCGTCCCAGGGACGAACGATACCTTCGGTCTGCCAGGCCGAAACTATGTTCCAGAATAAGGGGTTATTTACAGTGAAATACTGGGCGCCGTGATTAAATTCATAATCTCCGGCACGAAAGCAACCGATTCGACCACCGGGCGTTACATTCTTTTCAAAAATTCTTAAATCTTCGACCAGTCCCTTTAGCGCAGTGCCACAGGTAAGTCCTGCCAAACCTGCGCCGATAATGGCGACTGATGGCTTTTTTTTCACCTGCTGCTTAAAGCGCCGGAAATTCGCCGGCGAACTTGGAAATCCACTCCTTGGCTGCTTCCTGGGCATTGAGCTCGCGGCCTTCCGTCTTCTCGACTTCCTTACGATAGTGTTCGATATGGCAGATTTGTTCAATCATGCGCAAACGGAATACATCTTTGGATTTCTCGAACTCGATTCCAATTTCATAGCCGGCGCCTGCCTTTTCGCACCAGACGACATTGCCAACCAGGTAATTGTCCTGGTCCAGGACGGGGATGCAGATCCGCACCCGCTCCAGCAGTTCGAGCGGCTGATGGGAAACGAACGCGAGACCACCAAGGCTGACATTGGTTATGGTCTGGTCTACAGTCTCGTCGTTTTCATCTTCCGCCCAGTCCAGCGTTACCTGTATGGGTACCCCTGAAGGGTGGCGGATAAATTTTCGAATCGTCGTGTTATCTGGCAATGGTTACCAACATTTTGTTAAGTTTCGCGACAAAACCAGCCGGGTCATCGAGTTGACCACCTTCAGCCAGTAATGCCTGATCAAATAATATACTAGACCAGTCTGCGAACTTCTTCTTCGATTTTTCCGTATCGAGTTTCTTAACAATCGGATGATCAGGATTGATTTCTAGAATGGGCAGCGTGCTCGGCAACTCGTGCCCTGCTTCCTTGAGAATACGCTGCATATGCATCGCCATATCCTGCTCGTTAAGCACGATACAGGCCGGCGAATCGGTTAGCCGGTTGGTGACACGAACATCGCTGGCTTGTTCCTTGAGCGCATCCTTCATCCTTTTCAGCAGTTTCTCGGCCGATTTCGCCTTCTTTTCGAGTTCCTTTTCCGAGGTTTCATCGTTATCAAGATCAAGTTCGCCCTTTGCAACCGATTGCAACTTCTTGTCTTCGTATTCCATCAAGTGCGCAGTCAGCCATTCATCGACACGATCCGAGAGCAGTAACACCTCGATTCCCTTTTTGCGGAAAATTTCCAGGTGCGGGCTATTTTTTGCCGCCGCGTGGGAGTCGGCTGCGATGTAATAGATCTTGTCCTGCCCTTCCTGCATGCGTCCGATATAGTCATCCAGCGAAACATTTTGTTCCTCATCATCGGTATGCGTGGTCGCAAAACGCAGCAGCTTTGCAATCGCTTCGCGATTGGCGAAATCCTCGGCCGGACCTTCCTTCAAAACCCTGCCGAATTCCTTCCAGAATTTCTGATACTTTTCAGGATCATTCTTAACAATTTTTTCGAGCATACCCAGAACCTTCTTGACCGAGCCACTGCGTATACTGTCGATCACTTTACTGCCCTGCAATATTTCACGCGACACGTTTAGCGGTAAATCGTTTGAGTCGATCACTCCGCGAACAAATCGCAGGTAGCGCGGCATCAACTTTTCAGCATCTTCCATAATGAAAACGCGTTGCACGTAAAGCTTGATACCGGAGCGGGATTCACGGTCGTAGAGGTCGAACGGTGCGCGCGCCGGAATATAGAGTAACGACGTATATTCATTAGTGCCTTCCACACGGTTATGGCTCCAGTCAATGGGATCCTCGAAGTCATGCGCAACATGCTTGTAGAACTCCCGGTATTCTTCTTCCTTGATTTCGGACCTGGCACGAGTCCACAAGGCCGAGGCCTGGTTGACCATCTCCTCTTCGATCACGGTTTCTCCACCTTCCTCTTCGGGCTCAACCGATTTATCCATAACCACGGGGAAATCGATATGATCCGAATAGGCGGTAATAATCGAGCGCAGTTTCCAGTCGTTTAAAAATTCGTCTTCCCCTTCGCGCAGTTTGAGGGTTATCTCGGTGCCGCGCCCGGCTTTCTCGACCGATGCAATGCTATATTCGCCCTTTCCCTGTGATACCCACTCAACGCCCTGGTCCTTCTCCGTGCCTGCCTTGCGGGTGCGCAAGGTGACTTCTTCGGCAACGATAAATGACGAGTAGAATCCAACCCCGAACTGGCCAATAAGCTTAGCGTCGTTTTTCTCATCACCGGTAATCGAGTCGAGAAATGCGCGTGTTCCTGATTTCGCGATGGTGCCAATATGATCGATCACTTCTTCGCGCGTCATACCGATACCATTATCGCTGATGGTTATGCTGCGCTTGTCCTTGTCATAACTGATCTTGATCTTGAGCTCGATATCTTCCTCGTACAGACCGGCATCCGAGATCGCAGTGAAGCGCAACCGGTCGCAGGCATCGGAGGCGTTGGATATTAATTCACGCAGGAATATTTCCTTGTTTGAATACAGCGAATGGATCATCAGATCCAGTAACTGGTTAACTTCGGTTTCAAAGCCCCGGGTTTCGGTATTTGCGGCTGCTGTCATGGTTCGTTTTCTCCGGCAGGAAAGTAATAATTAACGCTGCTATATGCGGTTCTTGGCGTCGATTTTCAAGCGTACTGGTACGGGTTCTAGTGGAAAATTCAGCTTATCCGGCCTACTGGATACTCTGGTTTAGCCACAATTGCTGAATCTTGTGATTTAGAACCGAACGCTGCGCGGCATCGTCAATGATGTCCAGTAATTCCTCGTAAATTCGGCGCGCATCGTCGACAAGTCCGGATATCTGCAGGCTTTCCGCGGCGTTGAACCTGGCGGTCTGGGCCCATGGATCCATCGAATCCGGTGCCGGCAGCATAGCGGATTGCAGGTAAAGTAAAGCCGCTTTTTCGAACTGCTCGAGACCCCGGTACGAGTCCGCGATCCAGAATAAAATTTCGCGTCGTTGCTTGGCTTCAATTTCCAGGCGCAGCAATTGATTGAAATGTGCGATTGCCTCGTTGTGCAAGTCAACCGTCTGCAGGTCGAACAGGACCTGCAGTATCCGATCTGTAGCTTCCGGTTTTACCTCGCGGTATTCACGAATCAGGTTTTGCAGCACCTGGTTTCCTTCTTCGTAACGGCCTCCCAGTATCAGCACCCGGGATTGACGCAATTGCCAGTCAAACCGACTCGTACCTTCAGGAAAGGTATTCAGACCTGACATCAAGCGGGTTGCCTCTTCAATATCGGTTGATCTTAGCGCCAGGTCAACAAGTTGATAACGTATCCCGGGTGGGATTTTGCGCGCATTGGAAAAAGTCTCACTGCGATTGAACAGGTTTTCCAGCAGGTTGCGCTCGGCTTCATCAACCTCGGCAAACGTTTCCATATACCCGGCCGCCGAGCGATTTCTTGTGTCGCTCTCGAAAGATGTCAAAATCAGCATCGCAAACAGTGAACGTGACTTGACCGGGGTGCTCTTACTCGCCTTGCTAGCCAATTCCAGCCATTTAATGTCGTCACCCAGCAACAGTTCAGATTGATTCCCCACCAGCTTGGCATACTCAAGGTACGCCTGCCACAGCCTGTCAACGGGTATCTGGAAAAGCTGCAATGGTGACTGAATTCCCCCCCGAAATAACGACTCCAGCGCAACCACACGATCGACCGGCGACATTTGCTCGGCTACAAAGTATCCCAGGGCCCACAGTGTCGCCCGCTCTTCGGCGCTTACCGCCTCGTTTTTACTGCGCTTTTTGACCTGCTGCCAGAGTTCAGCCTTATCGATCTGATTTAATTTAAAACTCGCCAGCATACTGGTCAGCCTTGCCTGCCAGGCATCCTGTTCTCGCAGGATCCGGATCGCCTGTTCGTAGCGACCGGATTCAATCAGTACGCGTGCGCGTAGCAGTAACCAGGCCAGGTCGATGCTGTTGAAATCCTGGTCAAAACGCAGCATGGCCACGCGCGCATCCTCGATACGCCCGTCTTCGATATAGGATTCAATGACCTGTCGTCGCCAGGTTTCGTATTCCCCGGATTCGCTGGCTACACCTTGCCAGAGCTGTTGCCTGAGTATCTGGCGCGCGGTTGAGGTCTGGCCAAGCTCGAGGAAGGCCCTGGCCTGGTAAGTTGCGGCCTGCTGCTTGAATTGATTAGGGATGTCATGCGGCAATCCCTCGATCCGGATCAGCAATTGATCCCACTGCTTCCATTGCGCCAGAATTGCCAGGCGCTCCTGCTCCCAGAGAATCCACTCGTATAAGTCATCATCCATACTGGGCTGGGCCTGATCGAGCATCTTCAGAGTCAATCCTGGAGCCCCGGCAGTCGAAATTTTCTTGAGCAGATCAAGGCGCTCATCGGCACTTGCGGGGTACGCCGTTCCCAGGCCTACAACAAGCATTAGTAATATTTTTTTAACGGCTGTCACTTTCCAAGGTTGTCCCAAAAAAAAAGCGTGCAGCCCGGGCATACACGCTTTTTAATCTAGCAATTTCGTTGTCGAAGCGCTTACAGTTTTTCCCGGATACGC
Source organism: uncultured Gammaproteobacteria bacterium (assembly GCA_947259485.1). Lineage (GTDB taxonomy): Bacteria > Pseudomonadota > Gammaproteobacteria. Next base: position 31,005 of record CAMYLU010000002.1, read on the forward strand.
GCTGCTTTACCGGTCCGCCCTCGCAGGTAATACAACTTCGCGCGTCGCACCTTGCCACGTCGCTTAACCTTGATTTCGGCAATCATGGGACTATGGGTCTGGAAAACACGTTCCACGCCCTCACCATGAGAAATCTTGCGCACCGTGAAGGCCGAGTTAATGCCGCGATTTCGTTTGGCGATAACGACGCCCTCGTAGGCCTGCAGACGCTCACGCGTACCTTCCTTCACGCGTACCTGGACGATCACGGTATCCCCTGGCGAAAACGCGGGAACATCGGATTTCATCTGTTCCGCATCGAGTTGTGCAATTATGTTGCTCATGTCAATTCCTCAAAAAACTCAATTTCAACGCGGTATTTTTACCGCTTCCGAGTCCGCTCATGCTCGGCAATAAATTCGTCCAGCAAGGCCTGCTGCCTGGTATCAAGCCTGACCTGCTTCAGCAGTTCCGGCCGTCGTTGCCAGGTGCGTCCGAGTGACTGCCGTTCACGCCAGTCCTCGATTGCACGGTGATTACCGTTCATCAACACGCCGGGAACACGTTCACCCAGGTATTCCTCTGGCCGCGTATAGTGCGGATAATCCAGCAAACCCTGGCTAAACGAATCCTGTTGTGCCGAATCGTCATGCCCGAGGGCACCCGGGATCAGCCGGGTCATCCCGTCGATGCAAACCATCGCTGCGAGCTCACCCCCACTGATGACATAGTCACCAATGGACCATTCTTCGTCTACTTCCTGCTGGATTAGACGTTCGTCGATACCTTCGTAACGACCACATAAAAAAATTACCGACCCGAGGTCCACCTGCTGCGCCAGTTTTTTCTGGGTAAGCAATTGTCCCTGCGGGCTGAGATACACCAGGCGCGCATCGCGACTCTGTTCTCGCACTGCATGAATTGCGTCCTGTAGTGGTTGCACCTTCATCAACATTCCGGGGCCACCACCATAGGGCCGATCATCGACCGTGCGGTGCCTGTCCCGGGTATAATCTCGCGGATTCCAGCAGTGTAGCTCGAGCAATTTCTGCTCAGCGGCACGGCCGACAATCCCGCAACTTATCACCTGTTCGACCAGCTCGGGAAACAGCGTGATTACGTCAACTCGCATTTTAATACTCGGTCGACCAGTCAACCACCAGGCGTCGGTTTACGAGATCGACCTCCCTGACAATATGGTCGACTGCAAATGGTATCAGGCGTTCACGTTCGCCTTTTAAAACCATTACATCGTCGGCCCCGGTTTCCATCATCGAGGCAACCTCTCCGAGTGGGTCGCCCTGCAAGGTTTCCACCGACAGTCCAATCAAGTCGGACCAGTAGTATTCTCCGGCTTCCAGCCGGGGTAATTGCTCCGGTTTTATAAAAATCCGGCAGCCGGTTAACTCATCGGCCTGGGTTCGGTCCTCGATCCCTTCGATGCTGGCAACCACGTTCTTACCCTGCAAACGCCCGCTCACCGCTACTGTTTTAAACTCATCTCCCAGCTCTAATAGCCAGGGGCCGTAACCTACTATGTTCTCGCGTGGGCTGGTATTTGAAAACACCCTGACCCAGCCTTTTATTCCCTGCGAACCGAGGATATGCCCAACACAGATTAAATCATCATCGTGTTGGCTCATGCCCGGTTAAGCCGCGGCCTTGCGCGCTCCCTTGATCAAATGGGCGACCCGTTCGCTGGGTTTCGCGCCCTTGGAAATCCAGTAATCGATACGAGTATCATCAAGACGCAGTTCCTGTTCCTGGCCACGGGCCTGAGGATTGAAAAAACCGACGCGCTCGATATAGCGGCCATCTCTCGGGCAACGGCTGTCGCTTACCACGACGTGGTAAAACGGGCGTCGTTTAGAGCCGCCGCGTGCCAATCGAATTGAAACCATAAAAAATCTCCAATAACCATCGACCCCAGAGAGCCATAACACCTGCTGTCTGTCATAAGACAACAGTATGCCACTGACCCTGAGATCAGAAGACCGCGTATTGTACCTAAATAAACCCGCCTGTGAAGTCCGAAAGCCCTGTTTTTTCTAGTTTTTCAGGTCTTTCAGGGCTTACATCGGGAATCCTGGGGGGAGTCTGCCTTTCATACCTCGCATCATGTTCGCCATACCGCCCTTGCTGCCCATTTTTTTCATCATGCGCTGCATTTGTTTATGCTGTTTGAGCAGTCGGTTGACATCCTGAATCTGGGTTCCGGAACCCTGTGCGACCCGGCGTTTGCGCGATCCATTGATAACTTCGGGCTTGCGTCGTTCCATTGGTGTCATCGAGTCGATGATGGCAACCATGCGTTTCATCTGCCTGGTATGCTGTGGGTTCTGCATCGCCTGCGAGACACCGGCGCCCATTCCCGGTAACTTGTCGATAAGATTACCGAGACCACCCATATTCTCCATCTGGGTGAATTGATCACGCAAATCCTCGAGATCAAAGCCCCTGCCCTTCTTAACTTTGCGCGCAAGTCTTTCCGCTTTTTGATGATCGACATTTTCCTGCGCCTGCTCCACCAGTGACAGGATGTCTCCCATACCGAGAATGCGCGATGCAATACGATCAGGATGGAATGCTTCAAGTGCATCGGTTTTTTCCCCGGAACCGATAAACTTGATCGGCTTGCCGGTAATATGCCTAACCGATAAAGCCGCGCCGCCACGGGCATCGCCATCGATCTTGGTGAGTACAACGCCACTGAGCGGCAGCGCATCATTGAAGGCTTTTGCGGTATTGGCGGCATCCTGGCCGGTCATGCTGTCAACCACGAACAGGGTTTCAGCCGGATCTACCGCGTCGTGAACAGCGCGAATTTCATCCATCATCTGCTCATCGATGGCCAGGCGTCCGGCAGTATCGAGAATCAGAACATCAACACTGGACCTGGTTGCCGCTGATACCGCCTCACGTGCTATGGCGACCGGTTTCTGTTGGTTACTGCTGGGGTGGAATTCGACACCAACCTCCGCGGCCAGTGTTTCCAGCTGCTCGATTGCGGCGGGACGATACACGTCAGCGCTCGCCACCATAACTGTCTTTTTCTCGACCTCGCGCAACCTGCGCGCCAGTTTAGCGGCCGTGGTAGTTTTACCGGCCCCTTGCAGCCCCGCCATCAACACGACAACCGGGGGTTTACGGTTAAGGTCAATAACGGACTGGGATTCCCCCATGATCGAGACAAGTTCATCATTAACAACCTTGATCAAGGCCTGGCCGGGGGAGAGACTCGCAATAACATCCTGGCCGAGAGCCTTTACCCGCACAGCCTCGATGAATTCCTTGACCACCGGTAGTGCGACATCGGCCTCCAGTAGTGCCATGCGAACCTCGCGCAGGCTATCCCGAATATTATCTTCAGTGAGCCGGCCCTGGCCGCGCAGGTTTTGCAGTGTCTTGGATAATCGATCGGTCAGGTTTTCAAACATCGGATGCTCTGGTAACTAAAAAACGACCGAATTATAACAGCGGGTTTATCTTGAGACCCGTCAGAATTTGAATATTTCGCCACCTTTAAGCTGGTGCACATTGAAGTCCGGCATTGCATCGACACATTCCTGGTAAATCTGGTCTTCGTCTCCGGGCTTGAAATGGGTCAGCCAGACATCGGGGCGATGTTTCATTTTCAAAACATCATCACCTAACAATTGGGGACAATAATGTTTCGATATCTTGCTGATTTCGATGTCATTATTCGCAAAAGCCGCCTCGACAAACAGTAAATCTATATGATTGTAGCCATCGAGAACATCCCAGAGATTATCATTGGTCGTGGTATCACCACTAAAGGCTATGTTCGCCTGGGGGGTTGACAGGCAATAACCCACCCCGGGTACGGTGTGATTGACCTGTATCATTTCGATTTCACGTGCCCTGATATTCACCTTATCGCCCGGATTCATGACCTCAAATTTGATCGAAGGTTGTTCCTTAGATGGTAACTCTGAAAAATCAGGCCAGATGACCCAGTTAAAAATATGTTCCTTCAATGCCTCGATGGTCTTCTCCTGCGCATGCACCACGATGGCTTCATCATGCACGCCATACATGCTGTCGGCGAGCAGCGGCAATCCCACTACGTGATCCATATGAGAGTGCGTCAGAAAAATATGACGAATACCGGTCATGTCGTTAAGCGGCAGATCGCCCAGACCGGTGCCTGCATCAATTAACATATCGTCATCTACCAGGAAGGAGGTCGTTCGCAGGTTTGCACCGATTCCTCCTGCCCACCCGAGTATTTTAATTTGCATATATTTAATAAAGAGTTTATCTGAAACGAACGCTGAAACTTTCAGCCGTACCGCTGAATTTATAGCAAAGGGTTACGGGATTTGTGCAATTATTTGCCTGCGTAAATGATGCAACAACATGCAGGTCCTGCGAGACATCGGATAAGGCAAGGTACGCTAGTGCGGTTATTCCGATTTTCAGTTACACTTTAAAGCTTGAGTCACTGATCGAAAACAATGTCCCCCACCACCGCAAGCGCGCTCGCCGTCCTCTTCTATTGCTTGTCCGCATTTTTAATTTTCAAACAGCTGGGGGCGGAACATCGCCAACGCTGGGTTGCACTGGCACCGGCGATTCTGGCGATGCTGCTGCAAGCGGTAGCTTTGAACACCGTAATCATCCAGGCTGAGGGCCTCAATCTTGGATTTTTCGCCGCTTTTTCTCTGATTGGATGGTTGATCGCGATCCAGATTTTACTGAGTAGCGTTTATCGTCGCATCGAAAGTCTCGGTATCGTCGTGTTTCCAATAAGTGGATGCGCCAGTTTAATCGCCAGCCTGCACTTTGCCGACCATTTGATCATCGTAAGCAATAGCGAAATCAAGAGCCACATCATGGTATCGATAATCGCCTATAGCCTGATCACACTGGGGGCATTCCAGGCAGCATTACTCGCTTACCAGGATCACTCGATCCGGCAGCATCATCCGGGTGGTTTTATCCGGTTTCTACCGCCATTACACGATATGGAAACCCTGTTGTTCCAGTTTCTCGGTTTTGGCTTTATCTGTCTTAGCGCCTCGCTGCTGACCGGTTTCGTCTACCTCGAAGATATATTTTCCCAACAGCTGGTGCACAAAACCGTATTATCGATTGTCGGCTGGGTTATTCTCGGGGTTTTGCTATTTGGCCGTTTCAAGTTTGGCTGGCGTGGCAAAATCGCAATCCGCTGGACCCTGTCAGCATTCGTTTTCCTGATGCTTGCTTTTTTCGGCAGCAAGCTGGTACTCGAGTTCATCCTTTAACCTTCAGCGAAATTATTAGTTGAGCGAAATCCCGTTATATTGGCTGTTTATTGTTTTCATCGCCTTGATCATGATGTCAGCCTTCTTTTCGGGCTCGGAAACCGGGCTTATGAGCCTGAACCGCTATCGACTCAAGCACCTCGCTGGCAAAAACCATGGGGGTGCAAAGCGTGCCGTGGAGTTACTGAAGTACCCCGACAAGCTGATTACGCTGATTTTATTAGGTAATAACTTCATCAATGTCCTGATCACGCAACTGGCAACCTACATCGGCTATCGACTGTTCGGCGAGGCCGGCATTGCACTTGCCGCAGGATTGTTGACGCTGATTTTATTACTGTTCGCCGAGGTAACGCCCAAGACCCTGGCGGCGACTAATCCGGAAAAAATCGCCTTGCCCGCCGCCTACGTGTACAGACCTCTGGCCAAGATTTTTTTTCCAGTGGTCGTGGTTATCAACTGGTTGGCCAAACTGGTACAAAAGCTGTTCCTGATTTCCGCTAAAAGCTCGGATCAGGACGCACTCAATTCCGAGGAATTGCGTATCGCGGTTCATGAAACCAGTGGATTAATTCCTGACTCGCATCGCGATATGTTGCTCAGCATACTCGACCTGGAAAAGGTAACGGTCGACGACATCATGGTGCCACGCAGCGAAATCATCGGCATTGACCTCGAGGACGACTGGCATGAAACCCTTAAACTGATAACCAATCTCTCCTATACCCGAATCCCGATTTTCTCGGGTAACATCGACAACATGGTAGGAACCGCATTGGTGCGTAGAATTCTCCCGTTGATATTGAATGATGAGTTCAATCCGGACAGCCTGGTCGAGTTAACCCGGGAGGGGTATTTCATTCCCGAGGGAACACCACTCACCACGCAATTAATAAACTTCCGCAAAAACAAGCGACGGATTGGCTTTGTCGTCGACGAGTATGGCGATATCCAGGGCCTGGTAACGATCGAGGATATCCTTGAGGAAATTGTTGGCGAATTCACTACCGATCCCAGCGCCCTGCACCAGGACTTTTTCCAGGACGCAGATGGCAGTTTCCTGATCGACGGTTCGACCCATGTACGCGACATTAACCGTAACCTTGAAATTCTGCTGCCGGTAGAGGGTCCTCGAACCCTGAACGGACTGATCCTGGAGCACATGGAATTTATTCCCGAGGCTGGCACCAGCTTAAAAATAAACGACTATCCGATCGAAATCATGCAGGTCAAAAACAACATGGTGAAGACGGCACGCATTTCCCTGTTCCAGGATCGGGAAAGCACCGAAATACAGTCTGAGCCGGATTGAAATGGCCAGGCAAAGTGCCCAGTTTCAGTGTCGGGAATGTGCTATCGCGTTGCCGAAATGGTCGGGCCAATGTCCCGATTGTAAGAGCTGGAACAGTATCGAAGAGTTACCAACCCTGCCCGCGGGCCCCGGCACCAGGGCCACTTGGCATGGGGGCGCAAAACGAGACGAAGTGATTACCCTCGATCAGGTTCCGACCAGTGAAACACCTCGTTTTGGAACCTGCATCGACGAACTCGACCGTGTACTCGGAGGTGGCCTGGTGGAAGGCTCGGTCGTACTGTTGGGAGGCGATCCCGGAATTGGAAAATCGACCATCCTGCTGCAGTGTCTAACCCTGGTCAGCCAAAACCGGGATGCACTTTACGTTACCGGGGAAGAGTCACCGCAGCAGGTTAGTTTGCGCGCCAGTCGTCTCAATCTTCCCGGCGATAACCTGAAATTATTAAGCTCGACCTGTGTCGAGGAAATCATCTTGCAGGCCGATGCAATCAAGCCGGCAGTAATGGTCATCGATTCGATCCAGACAATATTCAGCAACAGCCTGCAGTCTGCCCCGGGCTCGGTAAGCCAGGTCAGAGAAAGCACGGCGATGCTGGTCAGGTTCGCCAAACAATCCAACGTCGCGATTTTTCTGGTCGGACATGTTACCAAGGAAGGCCAGCTAGCTGGCCCCCGGGTGCTTGAACACATGGTCGACACCGTGCTCTATTTCGAAGGCGATGCATCGACGCGTTACCGCGTAATTCGAGCGGTTAAGAACCGTTTCGGCGCGGTCAACGAGCTCGGTATCTTCGCCATGACCGATGAAGGCTTGAAACCGGTCAGCAATCCATCGGCGATATTCCTGGCCCAACACGATGAACCGGTATCGGGCAGCGTGGTCATGGTCTCACGTGAAGGTACGCGACCTTTTCTAGTCGAAATTCAGGCACTGGTGAGCGAATGCCATGGCGGTCATCCACGGCGCCTGAGCGTCGGCCTCGAATCTAATCGATTGGCAATGCTGATCGCTATTTTGCAACGCCATGGGGGTGTCCCGCTCTACGACCAGGATGTATTTATAAATGCGGTGGGTGGAGTACGAATTGCCGAAACGGGAGCAGACCTCGCAATCATGCTGGCTATTCTTTCCAGTTATCGTGATCGTCCGTTAAACCAGCGTTCCCTGGTTTTCGGAGAGGTTGGGCTATCGGGGGAGATCAGGCCCGTGCCCAACGGCGAAGAACGGCTGCGCGAGGCCAGTAAACATGGATTCGAAACGGCGATAATTCCAAAGGCCAATATGCCCAAAAAAGGCAGCTTTAATGATCTCAAGTTAATTCCGGTCAGTCATTTAGCTGATACCGTAGATACACTATAATGGCGGTAATTCGACTGCGAGTAACGACATGGCTGAAAGCAAAGACAAACTCAAGGATTTTGAAAAATCCCTGCAGCACCTGGAAAAGATTGTCAGCAATATGGAATCGGGTGAACTGGGACTGGAAGAGTCGCTCGAGCAATTTGAACAAGGTATCAAGCTGGCAAAGACCTGCCAGGATACGCTCGCTAATGCTGAGATACGCGTTGAGCAATTGATCGAAAAAAACGGTTTGCAGCAGACTGTTCCCTTCGAAGACCTTGATGAAGATTGATGCCCAGGTCTTCGAGTCCCTGGTTGAAGAATTCCAGCAAAGAGTAGACAAAGCGCTCGATCACTGGCTTCCACAAGCCGATGTTTACCCGTTGCGATTGCACCAGGCGATGCGATACGCGGTACTCGCTCCCGGAAAGAGAGTGCGGCCGGTCCTGGTATACGCAACTGCATCGGCCCTCGGCATTGACCTGGAAAGGGTCGATGGCGCCGCCGCTGCAGTTGAAATCATTCATGCCTATTCACTGATCCATGACGACCTGCCGGCCATGGATGATGACGACTTGAGGCGCGGCCGACCCACCTGTCATCGCGAGTTCGATGAAGCCACGGCCATACTCGCGGGTGATGCCTTGCAGGCGCTGGCTTTTTACATCATCAGCCACGACCCACAGATGACCGATGATGCGGCAGCTCGTCTTCAAATGATCGACAAGCTGGCCCTGTTTTCCGGGTCGCGTGGCATGGCCGGAGGCCAGGCCATCGATCTCGCCGCGGTTGGCAAAACGCTGAATATAGCCGAGCTCGAGACCATGCATATTCATAAAACCGGCGCCTTGATCCGCACCTGTATACAACTGGTAGCACTCAGCACCAGCAACCTGACACGGCAACAATTCAAGGCGCTTGATTCCTATGCCAAGCATATTGGTCTCTCGTTCCAGGTTCAGGATGATATTCTCGATGTCACCGGTGATACCGCGACCCTGGGAAAGACACAGGGCTCCGACAGTGCCCGCAATAAACCGACCTTCCCCGCAATTATCGGCCTCGAGGCATCTCATGAAAAAGCCCAGGAACTGCATCAGAATGCGTTACAGGCACTTACGATATTTGGTGAGGAGGTCGACATTTTAAGGTATATTTCGGCCTGGTTTGTCGAGCGGAAAAACTAGGTGCCCCTTCTACATTATAATCACGGGTTCAGCTTCCCTGTGACGTTACGCAGCAAGGAGCACTAGTGCTGGATAACAACTCATTGACTAAGATTAGCGAAACTTTTCCAATACTGGCGCAGATCGACAGTCCCATGGATTTGCGCGAACTCGACGAAGGCCAGTTGCCCGAACTGGCGGAAGAGATTCGAGCTTTCCTGTTGCAGAGCCTGTCAAGCACCGGCGGGCACCTTGCCTCCGGACTGGGCTCGGTGGAAATCACGATTGCGTTGCATTATTTGTTCGATACGCCCCATGACCGCCTGATCTGGGATGTTGGACATCAGTGTTACCCGCATAAAATACTAACCGGTCGACGCGATCAAATGACCGGACTGCGGCAAAAAGGCGGCCTTTCAGGATTTCCTAAAATAACCGAATCGGAATACGACCATTTTGGTGCCGGTCATTCCAGCACGTCTATCAGTGCCGCCCTGGGTATGGAGATCGCTTCAAACTCGAAAGACATCGAGCGTAAGACAGTGGCTATCATCGGTGACGGTGGTATGACCGCCGGTATGGCCTACGAGGCGCTCAATCATGGCGGCGCCATCGATAACGATTTACTGGTTATTTTAAACGATAACGAAATGTCTATTTCGCCCAATGTCGGCGCCATGTCCAAATACTTATCCAGTATCTGGTCGGGGAAGATTTATTCCAGTCTGCGCTCGGGCAGTAAAAAAGTATTAAAGCGCATTCCAAGCGCCTGGGAGTTGGCTAAACGCGCCGAGGAACACGTCAAGGGGATGGTGACGCCGGGGACGCTTTTCGAGGAGCTCGGTTTCTCTTATTTTGGGCCCATAGACGGTCATAACCTGAAAGATCTGTTATCGCTGATCCACAATCTACAGCAATTACCAGGTCCAAGAATGCTTCACATCGTCACCCGCAAAGGCAAGGGTTACCCTCCGGCCGAAGAAGATGCCTGCAAGTTTCACGGGGTTGGCCCGTTCAATCCCGAGACCGGTGAAGTTAAATCTTCCAGCAAACCAGGCATGCAATCTTATACCAATATATTTTCTGACTGGCTGGTGGCAAAAGGTAATAAGGAGCCAAACTTGCATGCCATAACCCCGGCAATGCGTGAAGGTTCGGGGCTGGTCAAATTTTCACAGGAAATGCCGGAGCGTTACCATGATGTCGGTATTGCCGAGCAACATGCGGTAACCCTGGCGGCCGGGATGGCATGCGAGGGCCTCAAACCCGTGGTCGCGATATATTCAACCTTCCTGCAGCGTGGTTACGATCAGTTTATACACGACATCGCGGTCCAGGGTCTTGATGTAACTTTCGCGGTTGACAGGGCAGGAGTCGTCGGTGCTGACGGCGCAACTCACACTGGAAATTTTGATATTGCTTTTTGCCGATGCATTCCGGGCATTATCATGATGGCCCCGGCCAACGGTCAGGACATGTTCGAATTGCTGAATACTGCCTATCAATATCCCGGACCTGCCCTGGTCCGTTACCCCAGGGACAGTGTTGCACAACCCGCGGTGGTGACCGTTGACGATTGTGCCGAAATCGGCAAGGCGATCCAGACAAGATCTGGAAAACAAACTGCATTACTGGTGTTCGGTAGCCTGTTTAGCATCGCGCAACCAATCGCCGACGAACTGGATTTAAGCCTCGTCAACATGCGTTTTATCAAACCGCTTGACGAATCCCTGATTAAAGAATTGGCGGCCAGCCACGACTACCTGGTCACACTGGAAGATGCCAGTATTGTTGGTGGTGCGGGTTCGGCTGTACTCGAGTACCTTAGTCAGCAACAGATCAATATTCCACTTTTGCGCCTTGGACTCAGCGATGTATTTCCGTCCCAGGGCAGCCGCGAACAGGTACTTGAAGATTACGGAATAGATAGCGCCACGATACGAAGTTCTATCGTCGAGTTCACCCGTAACTAATCAGGTAAGCGCAAAAATCCGAACCATGTTTGAGGCTCCCGGATTTATCACTGCCGTGAACCCGGTGCACGGTCCAGTTTAATTAATGGCGTCCGCATAAGCTTTATCCTACAATGCACCTTGTCGAGTAGTAAAAATCGACATAAATATCAACAAGCTACAGAGTAAAGTTATGTCTGAAACAGTATCCGGCACAGTTAAATGGTTTAACGATGCCAAGGGCTATGGTTTTATTTCGCAAGAGGGTGGAAAAGACGTTTTTGTTCATTACAGTGCCATTCAGTCTGAGGGTCATAAAACACTTCAGCAAGGTCAGGCCGTAACGATGAAAGTTACGGATGGTGCTAAGGGCCCACAGGCCGAAGACGTTGCACCCGCTTAATATATAAAAATAACAATAGATATATACCTCAATCCCTGATTCCAGTCTCTAGTAGACAGGTTCAGTCAACCGGCGAAATTATCGATTTCGTTAGGATCGAGATTTTGTCCAATAATCAGGAAGCTCAGAGCAGGCCCACTATCGCCATTGCTCAATGTTAATGGGATAATTGGCGTCATGAATATTTGCCTTACCCCGGTTGCTCAGTATAATAACCAACCCTTTTACTCAGTTATTGCGATGCCAGTAAATTTCGCTCGGTGTGTCACGCATTCAATGGTCTGCTTCGATACGCATAGTTTTTGCTCAAGGATCAAGTCATGAATGGTGAACCAGCTCAGTCAACGATTTCGACGATTCCCGACGTCCAGGGATCTGCGGACACCCGCAAACTCGCTATCAACAAAGTCGGCATCAAAGATATCCGCCATCCTGTAATTGTCAAAGACCGCTCTGATGGTCAACAACATACCATTGCCACCTTTAGCATGTTTGTTTTCCTGCCACATCAGTTCAAGGGCACTCACATGTCACGCTTTGTCAGCATACTGAACGATCACGAGAAGGAAATATCCTATACCTCGTTTAACGATATGCTCAGGGAAATGGCCGAACTGCTCGAGGCAGAGTCGGGCTATATCGAAATGAAATTTCCCTACTTTGTGAACAAGAAAGCGCCGGTCTCCGGGGTTGAGTCGTTGCTTGACTACGAGGTTTCGTTGGTTGGAGAAATCAATGCTGGTGTTACCAGCACCCGAATCAAGGTGCAGATACCTGTTACCAGTCTGTGCCCCTGTTCCAAGTCGATTTCGGACTATGGCGCTCATAATCAGCGCTCCCACGTAACACTTGACGCCAGGACCAGTGGATTTATCTGGATTGAAGAACTTATCGATATCGTCGAAAAACAGGCTTCATGCGAGCTCTACGGTTTGCTTAAGCGCCCCGATGAAAAATACGTAACCGAACGAGCTTATGACAATCCAAAGTTTGTTGAAGACATGGTTCGAGATATAGCGGGTGAATTGAACAAGGACGATCGTATTCGGCAATACGTACTCGAATCAGAGAACTTTGAGTCGATTCATAATCACTCGGCCTATGCCCTGATCGAGTTTGACAAAGACGCCGCTAACGAAGTTTAAATAGAGATCCAGTCGAATCCATCATTCTGATTGGCGAGCACCGGAGCCGGCACGTCATCCAGTTGACGAATCAACCGGTCGACTATCACCGGGGCATTGTTCTTTTCCGAAATGTGAGCGGCAATCAGGCAGTTCAGTCTCGCGGTATCGATTTGTTGCAATAATTCTATCGACTGATGGTTCGACAGATGCCCGAGATTTCCTCCGACGCGCTGTTTCAGCATATCCGGGTATGGCCCTGATTCCAGCATGTCGGGATCATAGTTAAATTCAAGCAATAACGCATCGAGACAGCTAAATGCTTCTATGATATGCCGGGTTACATGTCCGGTATCGGTCAGAATGCCGAGGCGTTTGCCATTATCCAGCTGATGAAAAATAAACTGTAACGGCTCGCTCGCATCATGGGGTACCGTGATCGGCATAACCTCGATTCCGCCAATAGTTACGGCCTGTCCCGCGACCAACCTGTGGTAATGAAAATTCGCTGCCAGCGCGGCGCGCGCGGTACCGACTGCAGTCCAAAGTGGAATATCGTGATTTCTGCAAAGACGTTCGATACCACCACTATGATCACCGTGTTCGTGGGTGAGCAACACCGCGTCTATTGAACCCGCTTCTATCTCGAATCGGTCCAGGCGCTGCGTGAATTGTTTTAATGAAAAACCGTTGTCGACAAGCAGCGTGGTATCTTCATGCTGAACCAGGGTGGCGTTGCCCCGACTGCCGCTTCCCAACGATGCGATACGCATACTATCTGATTTTCTTATACAGCAAGTCCAGGAAAGCCGCTCCGGCTGGAGAGGTATCAACATTTCCTGATCTCGTTTCGATCATTACTCGAGTAAGTTCATGGGTTACTTCAGCCAGAACCACGACGATCTGCTTTTCGACAGTTTCACTAGACTTGGAAAAAAACGAAAACAGCCCTTTATCGCCCGTCTTATCGGTAACCTGAGCGTTGATAGTTATAGCTCCCTCACCCGACAGGCGATTTTTGAACTCCGACTTTTCGATTTCGAAATTCATTCGTTCAAGCTGATGGTAAACCCGGTTCCAGGCAATCCGGTAAGGATCTTTTACTATCAAGTACGGAGATTGTTGACTCGAATCAATGCGTTGGAATGCCCGCGGACTGAACAACTTAGCGCTGCTGACCTGCTGCTCTACCTCGGCCTTTTGCAAGCCCAGGAATATCATCAGGCGTGACAACATTTCGATTTCGAGTTCAGGTTCAGGCTGCCGAAAGCGCCATTGATTATCATCGTCATCAATTTGCTCATCTGCAATTCGCTTTAGACTCTCACCCAATTCCACTTCGTACCCGAGCTCAGTACCTCGATGAGCGATATAGATACGACTGATATTTTCTGTCTGATCTAACTCAACCCTGGTCCTGTATTGGTCCTGGCTGACAGCAAGATTTTCACCGACAAACAAACTTTTAAACCACGAGCTGTTTGCATCGCTGGGACCCTGCTCCGTCAACACCCATTCTGTCTGCATAATCCCGATGACGGGCTCATCAACCATCAGGCGATAGCCTTCCGAGAACCAGAAATTCTTAATCAACTGGTACAGATTGTCGATCGGTTCTTCAACGCTAAGCCAGTAAAAATCTCCACTTCCCTCAAGCCGAAGTGAATCTACCCTGGCCAGCACCGGGACCTTGTTCTTCGCGGTTGAGTCAGCGCCGGAAAATCCAGCGGGTAATTCAAATTCAGACTCCTGGTTGAAATCGGATAGGTCTGGGGGCAATTCCAGATCATTACCCAGTGATGCGTCGAGGTAACGTTTATCTGTACCCGTGCTGCAAGCCACAAGCAATACTGCAAGTATCAAAAAAGATGCAGCCCGGATAAATCTCATAGTGCCCCGCATTCAGCTAAAGCTTGCCGGAGCGGTTGTTGATACTGCTCGTCTAAAACTGTCATCGGTAAGCGCAGATTCAATTCGCCAAAGCCCATTTGGGAAACGGCCCATTTGACCGGTATCGGGTTCGACTCAATGAACAATAGCCGATGTAATTCAGCGATTTCCGCATCGGCTTCCCTGGCCTCGGCAGCTTTAGCTTGCAGAGCGAGCTGACACATATTGGCCATTTTGGAAGGCACTACATTGGCGGTGACGGAAATGGCACCATGACCTCCGTTTAAAATAAACTCACAGGTGGTGGAATCGTCGCCAGTTAACAAGGCAAAACCGTCATCGACCTGGCGCTTGATATCGGCAAGTCGCTCCATACTGCCGGTCGCTTCCTTGATGCCCACGATATTACCAACTTTCGCCAGTTCGGCGACGGTATCAGCCTGCATGTCACAGGCGGTACGCCCCGGGACGTTGTAAAGAATCTGCGCGATATCGACTGCACCGGCTATTGCCTGATGGTGTAATACCAGGCCTTTTTGTGTTGGCTTATTGTAATAAGGCGTTACCAACAGCGCCGCTTCAGCGCGGCTTGATTTTGCGCATTTGGTGAGTTCGATAGCTTCCGAGGTCGAGTTGGCACCGGTGCCGGCAATCATCGGCAAGCGTTGCTTAATCATCTCGTAGCTTTTATGCAACAGGTCGCAATGCTCGTCGGGACTAAGCGTTGCCGATTCGCCAGTCGTACCGGCAATCACAAGCGCCTCGGTTCCTTCACGCACATGAAAATCGATCAGCGCTTCCAGCTGCGAAAAATCAACGTCACCATTGCCGAGCATTGGTGTCACCAAAGCTACGATACTGCCTTTAAACATGGACAAACCCTGTTCTCCCATGGCCAATTAAGGGGCGTATGTTATAAAGACTGCTATGAATGTACAAGAAAATGCTGCTTATTCAGCTATTAACTCATCGGAAGGCCAGGCCTTGATAATAGCCTGGATCAGTGTCGCCAACGGAATCGCAAAGAAAACACCCCAAACCCCCCAGAGACTGCCGAAGAATACAACCGCGACGATGATCGCAACCGGATGCAAGTTGACCACTTCAGAGAACAGTAAAGGCACCAGCAGGTTACCGTCCAGAAACTGGATAAAGGCGTAAATAGCCATTAACCAGCCAAACTCCGAAGTGAAGCCCCACTGGAAAAAAGCAATCAGCGCGACAGGGATCGTCACCACGGTGGCCCCGACATAGGGAATAATAACCGACAGACCGACCGCGAGGCTCAGCAGCATCGCGTAATTCAGCCCCATAATCGCAAACGCAACGTAACTTGCCGACCAGATGATCAGAACTTCGATCACCTTGCCACGCACATAACTGGCAATCTTGATATCGAGTTCTGCCCAGACGGTGCGCAGCAATCTGCGTTCTTCGGGCAGAAAATCAGCAAGCCAGCGCAGAATCAGGTTTTTGTCTTTTAGAAAAAAGAAGACCATCAACGGCAGCAGTATCATGTAAACCAGAAAGGTGATTATTCCCACGACCGAAGACAGGGATAAGCTCACTACACGTTGTCCGAAATTGCTCAATTCGGTGCGTGCCAGGGTCAGTAATTCCTCAATTTGCCTGGCCGAGACATAGTCAGGATACTCCTCGGGTAGTCGCAACAATAACTGCTGTCCCTGGCTTAACATACTCGGCATTTCGCGAAACAACTCGGTGACCTGCCTTGAGAGCAATGGCAATAACACGAAGAACACCAGAATTATCGCGGTAATCATGAGTGTGGTGACAACGCTCGCCGCTACCGTGCGCCCGAGATTAATCTTGTGCAACCATATCACCAGGCCTTCGGCCAGGTAGGCAATAATCATGGCGACCAGAATCGGCAGTAAATGAGCATGCAGTACGAAAATCAGCAACGCGCCTGCGATCAGGATAAAGGCGAAAATCACCGTTTGTGGGTCGGTGAAATGGCGACGGTACCACTGCTCCAGAATCTCAAACATGATGCGAAACTTTATTCATCGTAGGCGTAAATGAAAGCTACTTGTTATTCTTAAAGTAAGAACGCGCGAACTCGAGTAATTTTTCCATTACCGTCACCCGAAATTTCTGTCGTTGACGAACGAACGAAAAAGGCCGACTCAACGGCGGATCGAGTTGTAATTCGCAAAGCGTGTTCAATTTTAATTCCTTGCCGATAATCGATCGCGAAATTATGGTGATACCCATGCCTGCTTCAACGGCTCCTTTAATCGACTCCGGGCTACCAAGCTCGAGGCTGAAGTTCAAATCGTTGGGATTGATCTTTTCCTCAACCAGGTACTGCATGATTACATCGCGCGTACCGGAACCCTCTTCGCGGCTGACAAACGGATACTTCACTATATCGGAAGCCTTTACCTTGCCACCGCGTCTGGCGAGCTCGTGATCGGGCGCGGCAATCACAACCAGTTGATCATCGTGACACACTTCGACTATCAGGTTCTTGTTGCTCACCGGCGACTCGACCACGCCAAGGTCAATCACATTGTGTTCAACCATCGATACAATACCTTCAGAGTTTGAAACCTTGAGTCGCAGGTTAATGTCCGGGTAGCGAATCTTAAACTCTCCGAGCAAGGCTGGCAGCATGTATTCGGCAATCGTGGTACTTGCGCCTATGGTCAGTGCACCACTGATTTCACCGGTCAAATCACGAACCGTATTTTCCATCTCGGAATACAGGTCAAAGATGCGTTCGGCAAATTCGGAAACACGTTCTCCGGCCGGGGTTAAATTGACTTTATTATGAGTGCGATCAAACAGGCGTGTATTGAAATACTCTTCGAGTTGACGTACCTGGAAGGTTACGGCGGGTTGGGTCATGTGCAGCGCTTCTGCCGCTTTGGTAAAACTTAGCAACCTGGCAACGGTGTGGAAAACCTTGAGTCTGCGATCGCTCATTGCGTGCGTTAGCCCATTTATCCGGGGTAACATTATATATTGTTTTTATAGATACCTACAGAATAGATAAATTTGATTGATGATTGACGTCAAAAAATGCTTCGGAAATTATAGAGATAACATTAAAAAAAGATTGTAAATATTGGGATGACAACTATTCTTTGGGTTCATAGACTAAAGAACACGGCGAAAACAGGGAAAACCATGCGCTACTTGATTTACCTGATGTTCCTGGCCTCAATGACTCTGAATGCGGGTACGATTCACAAATGGGTCGATGAGGAAGGCAATGTCCACTACGGTGATGCACCGCCAGTTGCCGCCAAAACCGAGGGCGTGCGCGTGCAGTCAGCCCCGAGCAATCCCGGTAAGGCACTTCCCCGGCTATCCGCGCCAAAAAGTTCCGAAAACACCGGAACTGGCACAACCGCAGCTGCCGATAACAATAATATCCCTGAAGACCAGGCCAGACTCGCTTGTGAAAAGGCGCAAGAAGACCTCAAGGTCATAAGTAATAGTGATCGCGTCAAGCTGCGATCTGCCGACGGCAGCACACGCTATATGACGACCGAGGAAATCGAGGAACGCAAAATCCAGAGCGAAGCCGACGTTGAGCGCTTCTGCCAGTAAAGGGACTTTGTACTTAATTTTCTGTTAACCGTTGGTGGAACCTCTATAATGCGCCGAATTAATTGTAAGGTGCATCAGCACCGCGTATGAATACCTATGAGAGCTTCCCGCTTCCACCTGGCAACACTTAAAGAAACCCCGGTCGATGCTGAAATTATCAGCCATCAGCTCATGCTCCGTGCCGGCATGATTCGCAGGCATGCTGCCGGAATCTACAGCTGGTTACCGCTTGGGCTGCGAATACTGCGAAAGGTAGAGCAGATCATTCGTGAAGAGATGGACAGGGCAGGTGCACTTGAATTGCTGATGCCTTCCTTTCAACCCGCAGAATTATGGCAGGAATCGGGGCGCTGGGATCAGTTCGGCCCGGAATTACTGCGCCTCCGGGACCGGCACGATCGTGATGCCTGTATCGGGCCCACGCATGAAGAAATCGTGACCGATATATTTCGGCGCGAAGTTAACAGTTACCGCCAGTTACCGCTCAATTTTTACCAGATCCAGACCAAGTTCCGCGATGAAATCAGGCCCCGCTTCGGTGTCATGCGCTCCCGGGAATTCATAATGAAAGACGCCTATTCCTTCGATATCGACAAGGAAGGCATGCAGCGCTCTTACGATATTATGGATCAGGCATACATTAATATTTTTGATCGTTTCGGGCTTGATTATCGAGCGGTTAGCGCAGATTCAGGCGCAATCGGAGGTAGTACCTCGCAGGAATTTCACGTCCTTGCCGATTCCGGAGAGGACGCAATTGCGTTTTCCGAGCAGGGCGATTTTGCCGCCAATATTGAAACCGTCGAGGCATTACCACCGCGCATCGAACGCAGCGCGGCCAGCGCTGAAATGCAAACCGTCGATACTCCCGGCATGTATACCATTGAGGACCTCGCCAACGGTCTCGGCGTAAGCGCGCAGCAATGCATGAAGACCCTCATCGTCGAAGCCGAGGACGGGGGCCTGGTTGCACTGGTATTGCGCGGCGATCACGAACTGAACGCGCTCAAGGCCGAGAGGCTCGATGGCGTTGCCAGCCCCTTGCGCCTGGCCCAGCGTGAGCAAATCACCGCTACTTTGGGTAGCGACATCGGTTCTATCGGCCCTATCGGATTAAATTTAAAAACCATTGTTGATCACAGTGCCGCAGTGGTGGGCGACTTCGTCTGCGGCGCCAATCAGGATGATAAACATTTTATCAATGCTAACTGGGGACGGGATTGCGAAGAACCCGTCAAGGCCGATATCCGCAACGTGGTTGATGGCGATCCCAGCCCGGGTAGCACCGGGCAATTAAAAATTCTGCGGGGCATCGAAGTCGGACATATTTTCCAGCTCGGCCAGAAATACTCGGAATCCATGCAGGCCGCTGTTCTCGACGAAAATGGCAAGGGGATAGCTCCATTCATGGGCTGTTATGGCATTGGCGTCACCCGCGTGGTTGCCGCGGCCATCGAACAAAATCATGATGCGCAGGGAATTATCTGGCCGGCAGCGCTGGCACCCTTCCAACTGGCAATCTGCCCAATTAATTACCATAAATCGGAAGTCGTTAAACAGGCAACCGACGATCTTTACCAGCAATGCCTTACGCGAGGCCTCGAAGTATTTCTAGATGATCGAGCTCTGCGCCCCGGGGTTATATTTTCCGACATGGAGCTGATCGGAATTCCACACCGCATCGTCCTGAGCGAGCGCGGAATCACGGCACAACAGTTCGAATACAAGGGCAGAAGCGACGATAGCGCGCAGGAATTACCGCTCGACGAGCTTAAGACCTTTGTTGATAAACTTTATCCCGATCAATGCGCCCCGGGATAATCCAGCTCGCGGCAATCGTTACTCTGCCCCTGCTGGCAATTGCCGCGGTCGATCTCGCTCGTGCCTCGTCCGACCCCCAGCTCCGACAGCTGCTGAAAGAGGCCATCGAATCCGATGCCGGTTTTGAAGATCGCTTCGACGCAGAAGTCTGGCTACTGGATATGTCAGGCCGGCTGGAAAAGTTTGTCAAAGAACCAAAATCACGCATCGAGTTACTGAAACTGATTCACTACGAGGCTCGACGAGTGGGTATCGAACCGGAACTGGTGCTCGCCGTGATCGAAGTGGAAAGTCGTTTTGACGAATTCGCAATTTCGGTTTCCGGTGCGCGCGGCCTGATGCAAGTCATGCCCTTCTGGCTTAACGAAATCGGGATTTCGGATCAGAATCTTTTCAAAATACGCACTAACTTGCGAATGGGTTGCACGATCTTACGCTATTACATGGACATGGAACCCCATGACCTCGGACGCGCACTGGCACGCTACAACGGTAGCCTTGGAAGAACCATCTATCCCAATAAGGTGATCAACGCGCTACACGCAAACTGGTTCAAGCAATAATTATTGCTTTCATCTGATAATCAGTTATCAATACTGACGATCCGCGGTTTTTGAAATTTCGGGCTGATCGGAGTAATGTGCTAGCTGCATGTATAAAAATTAGTATTTTGACAGGCAAGATCTGTCTATAAACCAGGTTCATTGAGACGCGAGCGATAACATGAATAGCTCAACCTTTACCACCTGCTTCATTTCAATCGCGATACTGGTTTTAGCCACCGCGGCCTCATTATCCAGCGCGAGCAACTCAAGTTCAGTAAATAATCCGGCCTCCCAGGAGGAAATTATACCGGGCCCACTCGACGGCATGACTTTTAACGGCGCTCTAGGCCCCGACGGTAAGCCCAAGGACATCCCGGATTCATTCGTATTCGAGAATGGCACCTTTGTTTCGAAGGAATGTGAACTCAGGTGCAAGTATCCTGCACGGCCTTATTTTGTGCGTACAAATGGCGACCGGATCGAGTTTATCAGCGAGACAAAATGCCCCTACAAAGATGCCAAAATTACCTGGCGGGGAACCATAGAAGGGGACACGATAAAGGGAAAATCCACCTGGGTGGTCAAACGCTGGTACTGGACCGTCGAGAACAACTTCGAATTTGAGGGCAAGCTTGCTAAAAAACCTGCTGCGGCCGTAAGCACTGAATAGTATGCCCGGAGCACAATTGCCGACCACTATTCGCTGGGGTGCAATCGCAAAAGTGGTGTGCTTAATTGCGCTGTTGATTGGGGCCAATATTCTCGCCCGTGACTATATGGAAGTGCTTCACTTCCCGATTCGTCCAGGCAACGAAGACGCGGTGCATAGAACCATTATGGTATCGGCCACCCTGTATGCGTTGCTTCTGGCGGTTCCGTTTGTACCTGGAGCCGAGATTGGCGTAGGGCTCCTGGTGATGTTGGGTCCACCGATTGCCCTGCTGGTCTACCTGTGCACGGTAGTCGGCCTTTCGCTGAGTTTTACGATAGGCCGTTTAATACCCTTATCCGTACTGGTGCGTTTTAGCAAAGACATCAGGCTCGAACGGACCAGCAAATTACTCGCAGCAATTGCGCCGCTTAAAAAAAAGCAAAGGCTCTCCTATCTTGTCCAGAAAGCACCCAAACGTTTTGTGCCATTTCTGTTACGTTATCGCTACCTGGCATTGGCAGTTGCTTTAAATATACCTGGCAATTATCTAATTGGTGGTGGTGGCGGTATTGCACTGTTTGCCGGCGTAAGTCGACTCTATTCGGTGCCCGGATTTTTGATCACGATTGTGTTATCGGTGGCCCCGATACCGATTGCAGTATTGATCTTCGGTACAAATTTTCTTTCCGGGCAATCCTGAATCAACTTGTAACACGGATTGATTAGCCACGCGAAATCACCGGTCATGCGGTGCTACTTTCCAGTCATCCTGTGCATTACAAACACAGCTACGACACAGCCTGCAGACAATAGCACCAGTGGTCCGATAACTGATATATCGAGTAATATTTCCAGTGATGGTGAACTGCTGGCGCTGTGAATAACACGGGCATAAATGTACGATTTGATGGAAATACCCAGGATTGCCGCGCCAATAAAATGGCTTAGTTTTGCATTTAAGATTCCCGAACTGTAATTAACCAATGCGTGAGGAAATCCCGGGAAAACCCGCATTGCAAATAGAGTAAAAAAATTTTCCTGGGCCTGTAGTAATTTGTAACTGTGTGAATTCTGAACTTTTGCCTTCCATTCCTGCGACAGGTAATTTGAAAAGAAGTAAGCACCCAGACCACCCAGCGCACCACCTGATGCCAGGATAAAAGTCGCCATCGGCGGGGTATAAAGCGGTGCAGCAACCCACAGAAATATCGACCCGGCTAGCGCAAAGGTAAACAGCAGCGCCTGTGCCAGTATCAACACCACGATCAGCCACCAATGCCGGGCATATTCCCTTGCGAAAATCAGTATCTGCCCGGCATCAAGCAATCCGGCGATCTCCATTGCCAGGCCCAGGCTTACCAACAAGGCGACGATTGCGAGTTTTATTTTATAGTTGGTACCCAAACGACCGCCTGAAATAGTAAAGTTTTCGCTGCCAAGTACTCTACTCGAAATCGCCGATGCTTGCAGGCCCCCAAAGCGCATGACGCAGCAGCCATTCATCCTGTTTAACCAACTGCAATTCAAAGCGATATATTCTTGCCCTTAACGAGGATAACGCATCGACATCAGCAATCGTGCTACCCGCCATCGCCACATGCATCCGCACGATCGCTTCATTTTCAGTGAGCAATTCTATAGCGTCGATTTTGGTGAACAAATGAATATTTTTATGCCGGAAGAAATAGCCGCGCAGCAATCCGGTCAATTGTTTCTTGTTGTAACTTTTCTGATCGGAGTAGTCGCCATGCATTAGTTCAGCAAGCGCATCCGTATCACGGCTTTCCGCCGCATTGACTCCCGAGTCGATGTAAGCACGAATCTCGTCTTGCGGTGAGACAGCGTTATCGCTGCAGGACTGGGTCAGAATAATCACCCACACCAGGCAAAGAACTTGGCTGAATGACTTCATGCCGATACCCGATTTAAAGATCGTAGCGTGGCGGGGCTACCTTGAGAACTTCCTCGATCGTGGTCAGGCCACGCGCCACCTTTTGCGCACCAGCGAGATTTAGCGGCTTCATGCCGTCCTTGATAGCGGTCTTACGAAATTTTACGAGATCGAAATTATCGCTGATATCGTGTTTCAATGCATCGGTCAGCGGCATCATTTCGTAGATGCCTATGCGCCCGCTAAAACCCGTCTGACGGCATTCCAGGCAACCTTCTGCAGCACAAATTTTTTCCGGTGCAGATGTAGTCCAGGGCTTGATCAAAGCCTGCCAGTCGATCAGCTCGAGGCTGGATTCCTGTTTACAATGCGGGCATAAGGTACGTACCAGGCGTTGCGCCACTACCCCGATCAGGGTCGCGGTGATCAGATAAGGCGGCACCCCTATTTCTGCGAGACGCGCGATAGCAGATGGTGCGTCGTTGGTATGCAGAGTCGACAACACCAGGTGTCCAGTCAGCGCCGCCTGAACCGCCATTTCCGCGGTTTCCCGATCACGAATCTCACCTACCATAATAATATCGGGGTCCTGGCGCAGCAGGGTTTTAACCCCGGTGGCAAAATCCAGGTCGATGTTATGCTGAACTTGCATCTGGTTGAAACTGGGTTCAATCAATTCGATCGGATCTTCGATCGTACAGACATTCACTTCCGGCTTTGCCAGGTGCTTAAGGCTGGTATAAAGCGTGGTGGTTTTGCCCGAACCTGTAGGACCGGTAACCAGAATAATCCCGTAAGGACGCGAAATCATGTTGTTCCATATATCCGATTCCCGCTTTTCGAGACCCAGTGCGGCGAAATTCTTGACCAGTACTTCGGGATCGAAAATCCGAAGTACCAGTTTCTCGCCAAACGCGGTGGGCATACTGGAGAGGCGCAACTCGATCTCGATGCCATCGGGGGAAAGCGTTTTGATACGGCCATCCTGGGGCTTGCGCTTTTCAGCAACATCGAGGCGCCCCATAATTTTAATCCGGCTTACCACTGCAGCGGTGATATTGGCCGGAATTTCGTAAACCTGGTGCATGACACCATCGATCCTGAAGCGCACGTTGCCCTGCTCTCGTCGGGGTTCGATATGAATGTCACTGGCGCGTTGATTGAACGCGTACTGCATCAGCCAGTCGACAATACTGACGATATGCTGGTCCTCGGCGTCGACTTTGCCTGATTTACCCAGCTGGATGAGTTGTTCGAGGTTCTGGATATTACCCGGCAGCTCTCCAAGACCCTTATTACCAGCCCCTTCCATGGCCTTGCTGACGCTGTAAAACTCAACCAGGTAGTTTTTCAATTCAGCCGGATCAGCCAGCACAGTAGTAATCTCTTTATTGACTATGCGCTCGACTTCTTCCATCCACTCCAGGTCGTATGGATCTGTAACCGCAATGACGACTTTATCTTCGTCGACTTCGACCGCAAGAATTTTAAAACGCGAGGCATAAGCGTAGGACATGACCGAAGTGCAGGAGCCAACGTCCATTTTCAAGGGATCGAAATGATAGCGGGTTGTACCCGACTTCTCGACCAGCCAATTGGTTAGCATATCGAGCGTCAGAACCTGTTCAGGGTGAGATTTATGAGTCCACTGTCGGCTGGCTATAATTTCCAGCGGATGGAGATTTTTTCTGTCCTGCGCGGATACCAGCGATGTGACCATACTGGCCTTATCCTGCTCAACAATCTCCTGGGATACTAGTTGCTCGAGTATCCATTCCAGGGTACAGACGGGTTTAGTCACGGTTTAGTCTTAAGATGGTTTTTACTTCATATTAGCAGGAATTGGCAGAGTTGCATTGCCCATTAATGCGCAGGGATTTACTCCGCCTGCCAGTTTTTAATGAATTGCTCGATCATCTCTCGCGTAACCGGACCCACCTGTCTCGCCACGACTTCTCCAGACGGGGCAACCAGGAAGGTCGTCGGTAAACCCGGAATCAGCCCCAGTTCCGATTGCTGGATTGGTTTCGAGGTAAAAACCGGGTAAGTGATGAAATAATCTTCGAGAAATTCCGCCAACTGCTGCTTGCCTATCAGTTCTGTATTAATCCCCAGAACCAATGCATCCTTGCCGGCATGATCATCATGAAATGACTGCAGTTCGGGCATTTCGACAATGCAGGGAGGGCACCAGGTGGCCCAATAATTAACGACAACCCATTGCCCCTGATAACTGTTGAGATTTACCTTGTTTCCATGAATATCGGTCAGTGACATATCGACCGCCAACAGGGTATTTGGCAGGGAAACTAATAAAATCAGTGTTAATAAAATACGCTTCATAAATTCGGCCAGGCCACTTGTATCCAGATCTAGGAATAGGAGAGATTTTTAAGGATTTGGTTCAATTGCAGGGCTTAAGCGGCCGCAGCACCGGCAAGTATATCCGGGTGGAAGCAGAACCATTCAGTTCGGGTTGAAATTCCGCTCCATTAAAAACTCCCTGATCTAACGGAAGATCTATCTAAAAACAAAAAAAAGCCCGCTTACTGCGGGCTTTTCTATCAACCAGTGATGTTCTATTGAGCCAGGTAATCCAGATCGGACGCCTCGGTTTGACCGATTGTCCAGGCACCCCGAGTCTTGGCATGCTCTATTGCTGCTGCACGCTCGGGACCTTTGGCTTTAGGAATATAAAAGTACTGGCCCGGGAAAATCAGGTCGGCATCTTTTATTTGACCTGAATTGGTCTTGTAAATCAGGGGCCACATGAACGGGTTGCCATAAATGGTGTCCTGACCGGCGATGTTCCACAGATTATCACCACTGACAACAAGATATCCACCGAGGTACGGTGACTCTTCTACCATTTCGGTCTCCTCTTCCATCGGCTGGGCCATGGCGGCGATTGCCGCTGCTGCTGCATTTTCTGCCTTGTTGGCAAGAATCTTGGCGCGAACGTTTTCACAATCTGCGGCCGCTTGTTCTGCTTCCTCGATTATCTTCGCGTTTTCTTCCCAGTCGGCACCAAGATTTCTGGCACGAGCATTTTTCAGCTTGGCGGCATATATTGCGTTACGCACTTCAGGAGTCGCGCCCTGGCATTCCTCTTCCATGGCGACCTCGGTCATCTCATCAGAAGATTGCTGACAACCGACTAAAATGCCAGATGTCAACAGCGCGATAGCGGCAACTTTTACGAGTTCTGTTGGTTTCATCTATTCTATTCTCCGAGAACTTTTATTGAATTAGGGATTAGGTAATTACTGAGAGCCCATTTTGCCCAGAAGACTACATCGATCAAGCCCTTAGAGCAAGTTTTTAATGTAAATATTACTCAATTAGCGGGGATTATAGACTAAATTTCAGTGTTTTCAGCATAACGACAAAATTGTCCCGTAAAGACCCTTTTTTAAACCCTTTGCTTCCGCTATTGCTAATAAAGCATCGATATTGTAAAACTGCGGCAATTTGGGTTTCAAGGGAGCTCGGGAATGAATGAATCCAGGCTTGTCATCTATCACAATCCCAACTGCAGTAAATCTCGGGAAACACTGCAGATTCTGCAAGATAATCATATGAGCCCCGATATCATCGAATATCTCAAACAACCTCCCACCGCGCAGGAATTAAAGGACGTGATCAAAATGCTCGGTGTCTCGGCACGGGATCTACTGCGTACCACGGAGCAGGTTTACAAAGATGCTGCCCTGGACGACGACACCCTGACCGAAGATGAAATTATCGAAGCGATCTGTGAGTTCCCCGCATTATTGCAACGACCCATCGTAATTTCGGGTGACACGGCAGTTATTGGTCGGCCACCGACCAGGGTACTGGAAATCATTGCATAAAATTCTGATCGTCTATTTCAGCCATCATGGCAGCGTCGCACGCATGGCGGAAGAAATTAGTCTTGGAGTCGAGTCCAACCATTCCTGTGAAGCGGTCGTGCGCTGTCTGCCAGCCGTATCACCGTCGATCGAACAAACCGAGGCAACGATCCCCGATCATGGTGTGCCCTATGCCCAGCTATCCGACCTGGAAACCTGCGCCGGACTGATTGTCGGTAGTCCCGGATATTTCGGCAACATGTCCGCGGCAGTGAAGTATTTTTTCGACCAGACCAGCGCTTTGTGGCTGGCTGGGGGGATGATCGGCAAACCGGGTGGCGTGTTTACCGCAACCTCCAGCATGCATGGCGGACAGGAGACCGTGTTAACCAGCATGATGCTGCCGCTGCTGCATCACGGCATGCTGGTTACCGGCATCCCCTACTCCGAACCTGCCTTAAACCAGACCAGGACCGGGGCAACGCCTTATGGTGCCAGCCATGTGGCGGGCCAGCACGGACAGGAGCTGAGTGATCATGAACGCTCGGCCTGCAGGGGTCTGGGTAAGCGCATTGCCGAACTTGCCTGCAAACTTGAATAAATCGAAACTGACCAATATGCACCCGTTAAAAGCAATCAGCCTGCTGTCCTGGTTCAGCTTACTGTCATTCCAGCTTTACCTGTTGTGGCCCGGGCACGGCATTGACTACTACTGGGTAGTATTGCTGGCCATACCCCTGCTATTCCCGATTAAAGGTCTGCTGTTTAATCAGCGTTACACCTACCGATGGGTTGGTTTTATGACGATGGCCTATTTCTGTATCGGCATCAGCGAGCTGGTTTCGAATCCGCAATTACGCTTCTATGGTTTCGGCACCACGATATTCAGCACAACACTATACTTGTCGGTTATTTACTATGCCCGCTTGCTGGGACTGGAAGCAAAACGCTAACTCAGCGATTCTGTTCCTGCAGGGCCTGTTTGACCAAAGGAATTGTCACTTTTCGCTGCTGTGACAGCGATGCACCGTCCAGATGCCGAAGAATCTCCATTTGTGCTGACAGGTTTCTGGCATGATGGTTCATCAGGTACGAAATCACATCGTCAGATAGATCGATGCCATTCAAAAGCGCGCGCCGGCGCAGTATTTCACGAATCTCGATATCGCTGCTGGTGGGCAAATGCAACATCAGACCCCATTGCAAGCGGGAACGAAAATCATCCAGGCTTGTTACCAGGTCATCCGGTTTATGCGTCATTGCGAATACGAACCGGTAATCGCCATCACGACACCGGTTTATTACCTGATAAAAACAGGCCTCCCAGGCCGGGTGACCCGCAATCGCGTCCAGATTATCAATTGCCAGCACATCGCAATTGGCAAAACCTTCGAACTCGCTTGCATCGCATCGCAGTAGCTGGTTTGCATCGTAGATTTGCAGCGCTACACCATTTCGCCGGGCCAGTTCGGCACTGGCATTTAGCAAATGCGTTTTGCCACTGGCAGCTGCTCCCCATAGCCCGATTTGTGCTTCACCCTCTCCGAGCACGAGTGACTTCAGGCTGGTCCGGATTAACTCTGCCCGGTCAGAAATAAAATTTTCGAAACTGAACTGGCGGTCAAGCGAAAGCGGTAACGCGATCTGTTTAATTGCCAACTCCACGATCGATATAGCTGTAATTCAGGATAATCTGTTCCTCGATCCCGGTATTCAGCTGCGGAAAATCCTCCTGTTCAAGTACCTCACCAAAATCGATCAGCCTTTGCAGGTCCTCCGGGTCGTTGCGCAGTCTCAGGCGGTAGGTAATGACATCCTTGTTTATCATCGCGACGTGCACGCTATCGACAACGTTCAGCGATTTCAGATATTTCTGCACCTTGATAAGATTATCGATACCCTCCAGTGCCGAAACGCTCAACAATAGCGATTGTTCGACACGCCGATGGTCTTCCAGCGCGTACTCGAGCGCCAGGATCTTTGCCAGATGCCTGATAACCTGTTCGATGACTTGCTTTCTTGAAGAGGCTTTGAATTTCCACTTGAAAATCTGATCCGCGAAGCGCACCTCCCAGTCGCCTTGCCACCCCTGGCCACTGCGTCCCCGGATCTGGCCGACCAGCAGTGCATCTGGCGCGTAGCGCACTGACATGGTCTGAATTTTGCCGAATTCGCGCGAAACGATATCGCTTATATTGACCAATCCTATGTCCTCGAGGTCCATTAGCGGGAATAACACCGGAACTGCATGAATCGACGCTGCCTGGTCAAGTGCGTCGATCAAACCAGGGGTTGAGTCTTGTGTTACCACCTTGATGTTTTCATTTACATCGTAGGAAATCACCAACAAGCTGCTGGGACGTTCGCGACCCCAAACCGGAAAATTATTCTCGCGCAACAAGCTTTCTATCAATTGCTGGTCGAAGTCGATGCGCAGGATCAGGCGCTCTGCATCAAATTCATCGGCTTCCGGCAAACTACGGTTGATATAACGAAACTGTTTGACATAACGTGCACTGCTTTCAATAGGCCGTTCGAAGGCTGGACTGCGCAGGGCGTCATCCGATCCACTCACCTTGACCACCACCTGCCTGAAAGCCTGGCTGAAGGATTCAAGCCTTAAACCCGTGGTTTGATCGGCAACCGGCAACTCGATTGTGAACAGATCTTCTACAGTCACCGCTTTCGCCGGCAGACTCACCATCCCCAGCAACACTGATAACAGTGCCAAAAGTTTGTGCAACTTCATCGTTTCCCTTTTGTCATCCACGGACATTTGCTTTCAAGGCGTGTAAAATAACACACCACTATTGTTTCCTGAACCAACAAACCATGAATCCCGAACCATCTCTGAACTATCGTGACGCCGGCGTCGATATCGATGCCGGCAACGAACTGGTAGAACGCATCAAACCTGCGATCAAATCCACCAGGCGAGAAGGCAGCGTCGGCAGTATCGGTGGATTCGGGGGATTGTTCGAACTGCCACTGGAACGTTACCGCAATCCACTGATGGTATCGGGCACCGATGGTGTCGGTACCAAGCTCAGGCTCGCCATCGAACTCGACAGCCTTGACGGCATCGGCATCGACCTGGTCGCCATGTGTGCGAATGATATCGCGGTACTCGGGGCCGAGGCACTATTTTTTCTCGACTATTACGCCACCGGTCGGCTGCAGCTTGAACAGGCCGAACGAGTTATCAGCGGAATAGCGACGGGCTGCAAACAGGCCGGCTGCGCATTGATTGGTGGCGAAACTGCCGAAATGCCGGGTATTTACCAACCCGGTGATTTTGACCTGGCCGGATTCTGCGTCGGGATTGTGGAAAAAGATGGCATTATTGACGGTAGTCGCGTGGATACGGGCAATCGCCTGATCGCCCTCGCCTCGTCGGGCGTCCACTCTAACGGCTATTCGCTGGTGCGCAAAATTATCGAAGTTTCAGGTGCACAACTGTCACAGGAATGCGGTGAACAGTCGCTTGCGGATGCACTGATTGCGCCGACCCGGATCTATGTTAAAAACCTGCTGGCATTGTCCAAAGCCTGCCCAATAAATGCGATTGCACATATTACCGGGGGTGGCCTGGTAGAAAATATTCCACGCGTGCTGCCGGATCACCTGGGTGCTCGAATCGATTTATCGAGCTGGCAACTAACGCCTGTTTTCACCTGGTTGCAACAAACCGGTAACGTCGAACAGCTGGAAATGTTGCGCACTTTTAATTGCGGGGTGGGAATGGTACTTGCGGTCGATGCGGAGCAGGAACGGCATTGCCTGGAGCAGTTGCATGCTCTAGGCGAAACAGCCTGGGTGATTGGCGAGGTTATCCCCCGCGAAAACCAGGCCGCGGTTATCTTTACATGACCATACCAATAACGCTGGCGATTTTGATCTCTGGCAATGGTTCTAACCTGCAGGCAATTATCGAGGCTATCGAAACGGGGCAACTCAATGCAGAAATCAAGGCCGTTGTTTCCAATAATCCGGAGGCTTATGGCCTGGTGCGCGCAACCCGGCACAATCTCCATACCTGGGTGATCAATGACCAGGACTACAGCAGCCGCAAGCACTATGACGAAGTATTACGGCACTATCTCGAAACCATCGACCCGGACTACATCGTTTTAGCCGGCTTCATGCGTATTCTGAGTCCCGGCTTCATCGACGCATTCGAGCATAGAATCCTTAACATTCATCCCTCGTTGCTGCCAGCCTATAAAGGCCTGAACACCTACCAGCGCGCGCTTGACAATGCTGAAACCCAACACGGGGTCAGCATTCATTTAGTCACCGCAGAACTCGATGCCGGCCCGATAATCCTGCAGGCCAGTTATCCCGTGGAAGCAGGAGACCGTGTCGAAGACCTGCAAAGAAGAGGTATCCAGCTGGAACATCAAATGTTTCCCCAGGTATTGAGCTGGTTGAGCGATAAACGATTAACCATTAAAGAAGGAAAGGTATTTTATGATCAGGCTTTGCTTGAACAGCCGATTCAGTTCGATCACTAGTCTGTTACTTCTGGCAGTTTCGCTATTCTCACCCAGGCTGGCTGCCGAGGTTCCGCTGCGGACCTTTATCGCCAGTTACGATCTGTTACAGAATGGTAGATATATCGCCGTTGCCCAACTTAGTCTGCAGGGCTCGGATAAACTCTGGCGTTGGCGCATGACAACCAAGGCACGCGGCATCTTTGCACTTTTCATTAGCAAAAGCCCCTACTCCGAGACCGCGTTCACGCAGAACGATAATGACATCCAGCTACAACAAATCGTAATCAGGGACTCAACCGATAAAAAGAAACACGAATCTGCTAATTTCGACTGGGACAAGGGTAGCGTCGCGGTACTTAGACGAGGCAAGCAAAATCAACTGCCGCTAACCGCGGAAGTTTATGATTACAATAGCATCCACTTGCTTACAGCCGCGATGTACCTGCAACAACTGAAAAACACCACCATCGACTTTTACCTGAAGGGAAAACTGGTCAAATCGAGGGTGGTTTACAGTGGCGAGGAAAATGTTGATATCAACGGGGAGTCCATCAACGCCCTGGTATATGAACAGCTGATGGTTAAATCAAACTCGAAGATCAGGTATTACTACGACGCAAACAATCCACTGCTGCCCCTGCGAATAGAAAAGCTGGAATCTGGCGAAAGCCCGACAACCCTGTCATTGCGCGAGGTCAGCTGGGACCTATAGCCGGGTATAACCTTCCTGGTTCTGCAAGCGTTCAATTTCTGCGGGTGCGAAAGGTACTTGTTCAATGAAACCGGGAAGCTCGTTCTGCTCGATATCGAGTACTTGCATCATTGTCTGGCAGGCCTTGATATCGATAATATTGTCCTGGTCCAGCAGGCGCGCGCGCTCAACGGTCGACTGGTTTAAAGCGTAGTTGTTTTTCTGAAACAACTGCAATTCATCACCGTGTAGAACAATAGCAATTTTGCCATGCTCATCCGGTTTAAAAAGTGCCCGCAGGTCCTCGGCACGATCAAGTACCACATCGAGTTGCTGCGACGAATTAACGGTAACGCTGAATACGTATCCTGAATTCTTGGGTTCAGCTAACGCATAAAAGCTTGTAGCCAACAGCGCTATCAGCAATACCAAACTTGAAGGCAAGCGCAGACCCATGCTAATCCGTTCCGGCAATCGTCATGTTGTCGATCAAAATGGAACCGCAACGAATGCTACCGCGAAAATCGATGTCCTTACCAATCTCGGCAATGCCTTTAAACATGGTTCTGAGGTTGGAGGCGATGGTCACCTCCTCCACCGCATGATCGAGTTTGCCATTTTCCACCCAGAAACCGGCGGCACCGCGCGAATAATCACCGGTAACATTATTGACCCCGTGACCCATCAGTTCGGTTACCAGCAGTCCCCGGTGCATCGCAGCCAGGCATTCATCGAAGGTTTTACCGGTATCGTTCAGCGTCAGGTTATGCACGCCGCTCGCATGACCGGTTGAAGTCATGTCCAGCTTGCGCGCCGCGTAACTATCCAACAGGTAATTCTGGATCACACCGTCGGTAACCAGTGAATTAACCCGCGTGGCGACGCCTTCCGCGTCAAAATTCGCCGATCCCAGGGCTTGTGGGATGAAAGGATCCTCCTTCAATTGCAGGAATTCGGGGAATACACGCTCACCGATGGCATCCAGTAGAAAACTTGCCTTACGATACTGGGCAGCACCGCCGATTGCGGCGGTAAAACTGCCGATGATGCCTCGCGCAAGTTCGGGTACAAACAGGATCGGGGACTGCCGGGTGTTGAGTTTAGTGGCGTCCAGTCTGCGTACGGTGCGCTCGGCCGCCTTTTCACCAACGCTGCGAGCGCTTGCCAGATGATCCGGATGACGACTGATATCGTACCAGTAATCGCGTTGCATTTTTCCGTTTGACTCACCCACAACCGAACAGCTAATACTGTGTCGGGACTTGCGCTCGGCCTGTAAAAATCCGTGTGAATTGCCATACACCGCAAGCCCGGCGTTCAAGTCGACTGACGCGCCCTCAGAATTAACAATACGCTGATCGTATTCAAGTGCGGCGTTTTCACATTCCAGTGCCAGATCGATAACTGCCTGTGGTTCGAGGTTCCACGGATGATATAAATCAAGATCATGCATCTCGGTCGCCATCAGCTCCGCATCAGCGAGACCGGTACAGGAATCCT
Organism: uncultured Gammaproteobacteria bacterium; assembly: GCA_947259485.1. Classification (GTDB taxonomy): domain Bacteria; phylum Pseudomonadota; class Gammaproteobacteria. The sequence goes on from CAMYLU010000002.1 coordinate 64,454, forward strand.
CTGACGTATAACGGGCAATGTTGCAAGCTGCCTCAACCGTTTTACGAATTGCTTCGGGATCAAGGTTCGAGGTGCTGGCGCTGCCCTTGTGCTGACCGATGTATACACTGATGCCGAGACCATTGTCCTGTTGATGCTCAATGGTTTCGACAGAGCCCATCCGCGTGGCCACCGAAAGCCCCTGCGATACCGATAAGCCGGCCTCGGCCTGGGTCGCGCCACTGGCTGCCGCCATTTTGAGTGCATCAGCGACGATGTTTTTAAACGAATCCGCTTGCGGAAATGCTAATATGCTATTTTTTTCAAGGTCCATTAAATCATTTTATCCCAGACGGTTATGGAAAACGAAGCACAGATTGATGAAATCGAATATGTCAGCAAGAGTCAACTAAAACGAGAAAGCCATGCAATTCAGGATCTCGGCAAGAAACTGGCTGCATTATCGGCCGATCAGCTGGCCAGAATACCACTGGATCAACCGGTACTCGAGGCAATAGCGCTCGCAAGGCGCATTCAAAACAAGCGCAGCGCGCTCAAGCGTCATTACCAGTTTCTCGGCAAACTACTGCGCGCGCGCGATACCGACCCGATTTTTGCCGCGCTTAACGAAATTGATAACGAAAGTCGACAATCCATCCAGCACCATCACCGTGCAGAGCGCTGGCGCGACCGAATCATAGACCAGGGTAACGATGCAATCGAAGCCCTGGTAGCCGAAATTACGCATGCAGACCGGCAGAAACTGCGCCAGCTATGGCGCAACCATCAAAACGCCACCACCGACGCCAAGCGCACCCAGCACTCCCGCCTGATCTACAAAGAAATCAAGCACGCCCTCGATTCGTAATCCTGTCGGAATTCCCGTGCAATCGCACAACCTGTAACACCAGCTTTACAAACGTGCCGACAGGAGCCGCGGCCATTGGGACTTCTTTGCGGGAACGCCGTGAATACATCCATGTAGGCTCGCGCGCAACATCCCTGTTGCGCAGCGTCCCACAAAGAAGTCCCAACGTCCACGGCTCAGATATTCAGTAACCCTGAAGAAATTCCTTTCCCAGAAACACGAAGTTCACCAGGTCCAATTTAAATGTATTGAGCAGTCATGGTCTCCGAAATGTTTGAATACTCGTGAGGCAACCGATGAAGGCCCCTGTGACGTAAAGGCTGGGTGCCGAAAAAGCATTAATTTTAAAGGGTCAGGCGGCATGGATGCCGCCTGTGGCGAGTCGAGACAAGGACGTCGAGTCTCGCCTTGCCCTTTAAAATTAATGCTTTTTCGGGAAGCCGCAGGCCACCCAGCCAGTCACAGGGGCCTTCATCGGTTGCCGTCGTTGGAATAAATACTATGTTCGTAACGAAGGGGTTCGTGCTATTCGGGGCTGGCGGGGATGATCGGGGTTTTGCTGACGACGTCGGCGTTTTGGGCGCGGTTGCGCAGGTAGTGATCCATCAGCACGATCGCGAGCATGGCCTCGGCAATGGGGGTGGCGCGGATGCCGACGCAGGGATCGTGCCGACCCTTGGTGCGAATCTCGATGGCATTGCCATCTACATCGACACTTTTTCCAGGCAAGTGAATACTCGAAGTCGGTTTTAGCGCAATGCTAACCAGGACATCCTGTCCCGAGGTTATTCCGCCGAGGGTGCCGCCCGCATTATTCGATAAAAATCCGGCTGGCGTTATTTCGTCGCGATTCTGAGTACCTTTCAGTTCAATACTGCCAAAACCGGCCCCGATCTCGACCCCTTTGACCGCATTGATACTCATCATCGCGCGCGCGATATCCGCGTCAATGCGGTCGAAGATCGGCTCTCCCAGGCCCGGTGGTACTCCGCTTGCGACCACTGAAATTCTGGCCCCGATTGATTCGCCTTCCTTGCGCAGCGCGTCCATGTATTTCTCCATCTGCGGAACCATTTCGGCATCCGGACAAAAGAAAGCATTGTTGTTGATCTCTTCCCAGTCAAAGTTGAGCGGTTTCAGTGGACCCAGTTGCGATAAATAGCCCCGCACCTGGATACCACATTGCGCACCGAGGTACTTCTTGGCGATTCCGCCAGCTGCGACGCGCATCGCCGTTTCCCGGGCCGAGGATCGGCCCCCGCCACGATAATCCCGAAAACCATATTTCTGGTTATAGCTATAGTCGGCATGACCAGGACGAAACTGGTTCATGATGGCGCTGTAATCTTTCGAGCGCTGGTCCTGGTTGTGAATCAGCAGGCAAATCGGCGTGCCTGTTGTCTTGCCTTCGAAGGTACCCGACAGAATTTGTACTGCATCATCTTCTCGCCGCTGCGTGGTGTGTCGGGAAGTACCCGGTTTGCGTCGATCGAGATCGGTCTGCAGGTCAGATTCCTCGAGTGCAAGCCCGGGTGGGCAGCCGTCTACGATACAGCCGATAGCAGCGCCATGGCTTTCACCGAACGATGTCACTACAAATGATTTGCCGAAACTGTTTCCCGACATTAAACCCGCCCTATATTGAATTTCAAGGAATTGGCACTAAGTTATAGTGCAATGCCCCATTCTACTAAAAAACTCGGCATGATGTTCACTGCCGCAGCGTGGATTCTTGGATTTTTACTGCTCGCGCTGGTTTTTTCTAAAATTCTTGAACGGCAAAGCAATCCTAACCAGTCAATTTCAACCCTGCAGACAGCTGACTTCCAGGAAGTGGTGCTGATACGCAACCGCAATGGTCACTACAAGTTTGACGGCGAGATTAACCGCCACCAGGTGACCTTCCTGGTAGATACCGGTGCCACGATTACGGCAATACCCGGAGAACTGCAGCGGGACTTGGGATTGAAAGCGGGTCCTGCAACCTCGGTATCAACGGCCAACGGGCTCACTACCGCATACCTGACCCGGCTCGATCAACTCTCAATCGGAGATATCGAGCTTTTCGACGTCAATGCCAGCATTATTCCGGGAATGGGAGTCGACGAAATTCTACTTGGAATGAACGTTTTGAAGCACTTCGAGCTGGTACAAAGAGGCAATGAACTGATCATTCGGCGTTATCAATAAAAGTTCCGCTAAACATCGCAAAAGTAAATTTTTTCAAAAAACTGCCAAATTTTCTGAACTTTATCGAAAATCGGTTCCTCTAAGCTCGCGTAATGGGGAAAAAAACCAGTACAACCAACCATCTAAACGTGAGGATAAATTAATGAATACAGCTAAGAAAACAACCGGAATCGCCCTTGCTGCAGCCGCAGCTGCCATGTTCGCGGTTGCACCAATGAGTGCTTCCGCTGCCGAAAAAGCCGGCAAGTGCTTCAATGTCAATTCCTGTAAAGGCACCAGCGCCTGTGCAACAGCGACCAGCAGCTGCGCGGGTCAAAATTCCTGTGCAGGACAGGGATGGGTTAAGCGCACCAAGACTGAATGTGAAGCAGCGGGCGGTAACTTCGAAGCCTAAGCTGTATTTCTCAGCTTTTAAAAATGCACCGACCGCGTCGGTGCATTTTTTTTGCCCGCTGGATACAATAAAACCCGTTTCAAGCCCGGACCTCCATCCATGACACAGCCCTCGGATAAACCTTTTCTCGGATTCGGTTTGGGCCTGCGAGCTGAACATTACCAGGATATCCTCGAACGCAGGCCGAAAAATATCGACTGGCTTGAAGTCTTAAGCGAAAACTACATGATCGATGGTGGCAAGCCGCTCTATTTCCTCGATGCAATCCGTCAGGACTACCCAATGGTCATGCACGGTGTATCGATGTCGCTAGGCACTACCGACGAGATTGATTTTGAATACCTGAAGCAATTAAAGGCTTTAATCGAGCGGATAGAGCCGCGCTGGTTTTCCGATCATCTCTGCTGGACCGGTGTCGACCATAAAAATATGCACGATTTACTGCCATTGCCCTATACCGAGGAAGCCATAAATCATGTCGCCGAGCGTATATCGAGGGTACAGGATTTTCTGGGCCAACAAATGCTGATCGAAAACCTGTCGAGTTATATCACTTATTGTGAAGACGCGATGCCCGAATGGGAATTTCTGGCAGCTATTGCAGACAAGGCAGATTGCTACCTGCTGCTCGATGTCAACAACATCTACGTGAGCAGCTACAACCACCACTACGATCCGGTCGAATACCTCGCAGGGGTGCCAGTCGACCGGGTATGGCAGCACCACCTCGCCGGCCATACCAATGATGGCAACCTGATCATCGACACCCACGATCACGACATTATCGATCCAGTATGGGCGCTTTACGAAGAAACCGCGAAGCGTTTCGGCCCGGTTTCAACCATGATTGAACGCGATGGCAATATCCCCGAGCTCGACCAGGTACTGGCCGAACTGGACCAGGCTCGTCGAATCGCCGAACCATATTACCAGGTCTGACGATGTCTCATTTACGTGACCTGCAACTGCGCTTCCAGGATTACCTGATCGATGGTTCGGAAGATATCGAACAGGATATTATCAGCACCGAGAATGCGATTGCGGAGCACCGACTCGGTACTTACTACAACGCCTTTCGAATTCGCCTGATCGACTGCCTTGCCGTCGACTACTCCGCGCTGGAAAAATACCTCGGCCGGGAAGCCTTTGAAAACATGGCGCTGGATTATCTGAAACACTTTCCGTCTTGCCATCCCTCGGTGCGTTGGTTCGGTGAAAATCTGCCAACCTATTTACGCGACATTTATAGCGGCAAGGAGGCCGGGTTCCTGGAGGAATTAGCACGTTACGAATGGGCACAAACCACGGTCTTCGACGCAGCCGACAGCGCGCAGTTACTCCAGCTCGAGGATATGGCAGCAGTTCCGGCCGATGCCTGGCCGGGCCTTACCTTGAAATTCAAACCAGCACTGCTCTGGCTCGATCTGTTCTGGAACGTGCCGTTAATCGAAGACGCACTGAATTCGGGTACCGAGTTACCACAAAAACAGCGAGAAGATTTTCCGCGTCGCTGGATGCTGTGGCGCCACGAACTAAAAATCAAGTGGCGCTCACTCGAAGTTCACGAGGCCTGGGCCATCGAACAGGCAGCCAGCGGCGCAAACTTTGCCGCCATTTGTGAAGGTCTGCTCGAATGGATTGATGAACAGCAGGTCGCCATGGTAGCGGCGGGGTTTCTTAAACAATGGGTGGGCGATCAACTGGTTTTAAACCTCGACAATGACTAGCGTGGAGCCCTATTTTTAGTGTTAATATGAGGCTTGAACCAGGGCAACGAAGTAAGCAACTGGAAATAAGATTAATTTGATAAGCCGCTGAACAAAGGAAGCTTCCCATGCCAAATCCTGACCTCAAGTTAAAGGATCTCGATATTTTCCACGGTTTCATTCGCCGCCATATCGGCCCCGGAGCGGAAGACGAAACCGCGATGCTCGCCGAACTGGGTATGGAAAGTGTCGACGAACTGCTCGACAAGGTCGTTCCTGAATCGATTCGCCGACGCAAACCGCTCGAAGTCAAGGCCAGTCTCTCTGAGCGCCAGGTGCTGAATCGGCTCTACCAGATATCGATTCGCAACCAGCTGTTTAAGACATTTATCGGCATGGGTTATCACAATACGCATACGCCTACCGTAATCGAACGAAACCTGTTACGGAATCCAGCCTGGTACACGGCCTATACCCCCTACCAGGCTGAAATTTCCCAGGGCCGACTCGAAGCCCTGCTGAATTTTCAGACCATGGTCAGCGATCTGACCGGGATGGAACTCGCCAATGCCTCGGTACTCGATGAGGCTACCGCGGCTGCCGAAGCCATGGCCATGTGCCACCGTTTGTCGAAAAGCAAAAGCGATGTTTTCTATATCGCCGACAGCTGCCACCCGCAAACCATCGAAGTCGTTACCAATCGTGCCAAGCACATGGGCATCAAGTGTGTTATCGGTGATGCTTTCGACGCTGCCCAGAACCCTGAGTTGTTTGGTGTGCTGTTGCAATATCCCTGCTCCACCGGCGAAATTCACGATTACAGTGAACTGGTAAAGCAGATCCATGAAAAGCAGGGGCTGGTCGCGGTGGCCGCGGATTTGCTCAGCCTGACACTACTGACTCCGCCCGGGGAATTCGACGCCGACATCGTGGTCGGTAGTTCACAGCGCTTCGGCGTACCGCTCGGTTATGGCGGACCCCATGCGGCGTTCATGGCAACGCGCGAGGCCTATAAACGGTCGCTGCCGGGCCGCCTGATCGGGGTTTCCCAGGACAGTCGCAACGAACCGGCATTGCGGCTCGCACTACAAACCCGCGAGCAGCATATCCGCCGTGAAAAAGCGACCAGCAATATCTGTACCGCCCAGGCCTTGCTCGCAATCATGGCAAGCATGTACGCGGTATACCACGGGCCCGCAGAACTTCGTCGCATCGCCCAACGCATCAATCGTCTGACGGTATTGCTCGCGGCAGGATTACGCGAACTGGGACTGGACGTTCAAACCGAGCATTTCTTCGACACCATTACCGTAAAAACCGGGAATGCAACGGAGTTCATCATGGCCGCGGCACGAGCAGAAAAAATTAACCTGCGCCAGGTTGACGGCGCTACCATCGGTATTTCGCTGGACGAAATTGCCACTCGGGCAAATATTAAAACCCTGTTTAACGTGTTTACTCACGATCACGGCGATCAGGTCACGGTTACCGCACTGGACGAGAAGGCCGGCAGCAGTCTGCCACCGGGACTGGTACGAAGCAGTGAATTCTTAACCCATCCGGTATTCAACAGTCATCACTCCGAAACCGACCTGATGCGCTACATGCGCAAGCTCGCAGACAAGGACCTCGCGCTCGATCGCAGCATGATTCCACTCGGTTCCTGCACCATGAAGTTGAACTCGGCAACACAATTAATCCCGGTAACCTGGCCCGGCTTTGGTCGTATCCATCCTTACGTTCCGCTTGACCAGGCCCAGGGCTATCAGCAATTGATCACCGAACTCGAGCAGATGCTGTGCGCCTGTACCGGTTACGACGCCATTTCCCTACAACCCAATTCGGGTGCACAAGGTGAATATGCCGGCCTGCTTGCAATCAAGTCCTACCATGAGAGTCGCAACGAAGGACATCGCAATATATGCGTGATCCCGGCCTCGGCACATGGCACAAACCCGGCCTCGGCACAAATGGCAGGCATGAAAGTGGTCGTCGTCGGCAGCGCGAAATCAGGCAACATCGATATGGACGACCTCAAGGCCAAGTGCGAGAAGCACAGTGAAAACCTGGCCGCAATCATGATTACCTATCCGTCGACCCATGGTGTTTTCGAAGACGACGTGACCGAAGTCTGTGAACTCATTCATCAGCATGGCGGCCAGGTTTACATCGATGGCGCCAACATGAACGCGATGGTCGGAGTTTGTGCACCAGGTAAGTTCGGTGGCGACGTTTCGCACCTGAATTTGCACAAGACATTTAGTATTCCGCACGGAGGTGGGGGTCCCGGCGTCGGTCCTATTGGTGTCAGGGAACATTTGAAACCATTCCTGCCATCCACCAGCCAGAACCACAACGGTGGTATAAACAAGGTCTCTGCTGCCCCGTTTGGCAGCGCCGGTATCCTGCCAATCAGCTGGGCATACATCTCGCTGCTCGGACGTGACGGCTTACCCAAGGCAACCGCAACCGCAATTTTAAACGCGAACTATATTGCGAAGCGCTTAAACGACCATTTTCCGATACTCTACACTGGGCCCAATGGACTCGTTGCACACGAATGTATTATCGATACTCGCGTGGTCAAGGATAGCGGAATCACCGTGGATGATATCGCCAAGCGCCTGATCGACTATGGTTTTCACGCCCCGACCATGTCATTCCCGGTCCCCGGCACCTTGATGATCGAGCCGACCGAGTCGGAATCCAAGGAGGAAATCGATCGCTTTTGCGAGGCGATGATCTCGATTCGAAATGAAATTCGTGAAATCCAGGATGGCAGCATGGATGCCGAAGACAATCCTCTGAAAAATGCACCGCACACGGTTGATATGGTTTGTGCAGACGAGTGGACTCACGCTTATAGCCGCGAACAGGCGGCTTACCCGCTGGCTTCGCTGCGTGCCTACAAGTACTGGTCGCCCGTGGGCCGGGTGGATAATGTTTTTGGTGACACGCACCTGATCTGCTCCTGCCCACCGCTGTCGGCTTACGCCGACGACGAAGCGTAACCAGGCAACAGCGCGGCGTTTCCGGCAAGCATACTGGTGCATTTAATGCCCTGCTCTGGCGTTATACTCCGGCCTTGCACTGAGATAGGATTGCCCCATGGCGATTAGCGTTTTTGATCTGTTTTCAATTGGTATAGGGCCGTCAAGCTCGCACACGGTCGGGCCGATGCGTGCCGCGCAAAAATTTGTCGAGGGCCTCAAGCAGGATAATTTGCTGGGCGAGGTGACGAAGGTTAAAGCCGACCTGTATGGCTCGCTTGGTGCTACCGGGAAGGGGCACGGCAGTGACAAGGCGGTGATGTTGGGTCTCGAGGGTGAGCTGCCTGAATCGGTCGATACCGGCAGCGTCGAATCGCGGCTGGAGTCAATCCGCACAAGCGGGCAATTGAACCTGTTCGGCGAGCACCCGGTCAAGTTCGACGAGAAAAAACAGCTGGTCATGCATCGTCGCGAAACCCTGCCGTTCCACTCCAACGGCATGACTTTTAGCGCCTTCAATGCAAAGGATGAGGAGCTGCGAAGCTCCACTTTCTACTCGGTTGGCGGCGGTTTCATCGTAGACGAAAGCGCACAGGGCAGCGATCGCATCGTCGAGGACGACACTAAACAGCCTTATCCGTTTTTAAGCGCGGTCGACCTGCTGATTCATTGCGCCAACCACGATATGTCGATCAGCGACGTGATGATGGAAAACGAAAAAGCCTGGCGTAGCGAGGAAGAAATTCGCCACGGGCTGCTCGAGATCTGGAAAGTAATGCGCAGTTGCGTCAACAATGGTTGTCGTAACGAGGGCATTTTACCGGGCGGCATGAAGGTCAAGCGACGCGCTGCAGATTTGCATCGCAAATTGAGAGGACAACCCGGCATTACCTATAAAGATCCCCTGGTGACGCTCGATTGGGTCAATCTATGGGCGCTTGCAGTAAACGAAGAAAACGCGGCCGGTGGGCGCGTGGTGACCGCACCAACCAACGGTGCCGCGGGGATCATTCCAGCGGTCATGCACTACTACCAGCACTTTTACCCGGCGGCCGAAGAAGATGGTATCGTACGTTTTTTACTGACCGCGGGTGCGATCGGCATTTTGTACAAGGAAAATGCGTCCATTTCGGGTGCCGAGGTCGGCTGCCAGGGTGAGGTCGGCAGTGCCTGCTCGATGGCGGCGGGGGCATTGACCGAGGTCCTCGGCGGCACCCCGGAACAGGTTGAAAACGCGGCCGAGATCGGCATGGAACATAACCTGGGATTGACCTGCGATCCGGTGGGCGGGCTGGTACAGGTGCCCTGCATCGAACGTAATGCAATGGCATCGGTCAAGGCGATTAATGCCGCACGTATCTCGATGCGCGGCGACGGCCAGCATTTCGTATCGCTCGACAAGGTCATCAAAACCATGCGTGAAACCGGTGCCGATATGAAAACCAAGTACAAGGAAACCGCGCGCGGCGGTCTCGCAGTGAATATCATCGAATGTTGAGCGATCTGGAAACCTGGATGGCACCTTATCTCGAGGTGTTTGGCGATCATCCCTGGCTCAAGGCCGTGACAGTTGTCTTTGTCTTTCTCATTCTTGCCTGGATTTTCGACCATGTGATTATCGCCACGCTTAAACGACTTTCGGCGCGCACCCGTTTTACGCTTTATGACCAAATAATCAATAACTTGCACAAACCGATCCATGTCAGCGTGATACTGATCGGTTTGGCTCTTGCGGTCAACCTGCTGGCGCTCGAGGCTCCGTTGGCGGCCATCATTTATTCCAGCATTAAAACCATCGCATTTATCATCTGGAGCGTGTTTCTGATCCGGGTGGTGCGATCCACATTGCGAGCTGTCGCGGCCAGCGAAAAACGCGTCTCGATTTTGCATTCCCAAACCCTGCCGCTGTTTGAAAATATCGCCCTGATCATCATCGTCGTGCTTGCGGTGTATGTCATATTCTCGGCCTGGAACATCGACATGACCGCGTGGCTGGCATCGGCCGGCATCGTCGGCATCGCCGTTGGTTTCGCCGCCAAGGACACCCTCGCCAACCTGTTTTCAGGGGTATTTATCATGGCTGACGCGCCTTACAAAATTGGCGATTTCGTGGTTCTGGAGACCGGCGAGCGAGGTGAGATTACCCATATCGGAATTCGCAGCACGCGCATGAGAACCCGCGACGATATCGAAATTACGGTGCCTAATTCGGTCATGGGCAATACCATGATTATCAACGAATCCGGCGGTCCCCATGAGAAATATCGAATCCGGGTCGCGGTCGGTGTTGCCTACGGATCCGATATCGACAAGGTGCGCGACATCCTGATGGACATTGCACTGAGCGACGAGGGGGTCTGTGAGGACCCGGAACCCAGGGTTCGATTCCGCGCTTTCGGCCCTTCCAGCCTCGATTTCGAGTTACTCTGCTGGATCGAGCAACCGGTATTGCGCGGCCGCGTACTCGACATCTTAAACAGTAAGGTTTACAAGCGCTTTATCGAAGAAAAGATCGAGATTCCCTACTCCAAGCACGACCTGTACATCAAGCAAATGCCGTCAGAGGAATAACCGTCACCCCGACCCGCCGCTGATCAACTTAGACAGAATAAGCAAAAGACCCAGCACGATAAAGGCCGCGGCGATCACCGCCAGGCGGGCTACCGGTTCGGAAAATGCAATACGAGCGAGTACCGGGTTCTCGAGCCGGTCCTTTAGCCAGAACAGGCCGAGTATCGTCGATAACAGGGCAACGCCGGCCAGCAAAAAGTACATCGTCAGCCAGGCTCCAGAAATCCGGATTTAAACGCCGGATTTACTCTCCAAACACATCGACAACGGCATTGCGTACGCCGGCCACCAGCTCATCGAGGGTGGCTTCGTCGGTGGTCAGCGGTGGCGCGATGCAGACCACTTCGCTGCGCATACGCGTAAACACGCCGTGATTGATCATTGCCCCGGTCATCTTCGGGCCGACGCCCCACTCGGGCGGATACCATGATTTGTTCGCCTTGTCTTCGACCAGTTCGACAGCACACATCATGCCCTTACCGCGCACATTACCGACATGCGGATGTCCATCCAGCTCGTCGTGTAACTTCTCCAGCAAATACTCGCCTTTGCTGGCCGCCTGCCCTGGCAGGTCATGTTTTTCAATAAAGTCGAGTGTTGCCAGCCCGACTGCACAGGTAGTTGGATGGCCGCTGTAGGTATAGGCGTGCATCCACGGCTTGTCGCTACTGCGAATAGTTTCGGCAATTTCATCACTGATACCGATGCCGCCGAGCGGTAAATAGCCGGAGGTAATCGATTTGGCGAACTGTACCAGGTCGGGTTGCACGCCCCAGTGGTCAAGCGCGAACATCTTTCCGGTTCGTCCAAAGGCGGTTATGACTTCATCGGCGACGAAAAGCACTTCGTACTTATCGCAAATTTCTCGAATGCGCGGAAAATAGTCGTCCGGCGGCACGATAACGCCACCGGCACCCTGCACCGGTTCGGCAATAAACATTGCCACGGTTTCAGGTCCCTGCGCGAGGATTTCCTTTTCCAATTCATTGGCCGCGGCGATTCCCAGCGAAGAACCGTCTTCCGGCACTGGGTAATGATAGGGATCGGGCGCCGGAATATGGCTGAAACCCGGAATCCGGGGCTCGAAAGAGGGCCAATAACCGGCTATCCCGGTGGCGCACATCGCCGCGAAGGTTACCCCGTGATAACCCCAGATTCGACTGATTACCTTGGTCTTTTCCGGTTTGCCTTTGGCCTTCCAGTAATATCGCGCAAGCTTGAAATTACTATCGGTGGATTCCCCACCGCCGGAGGTGAAATAGAAATTATTGATTTGCGGATAACACATGGCAGCAAGCCGGTCGGCAAGTTCGATCGCGGGAGGATTTGAACTACCGTTGTAGCTTGAGCAAAATGCCATCTCCCGCATCTGCTGCGATGCAGCGTCCGCCAGTTCCTCGCGGCCGTGGCCGCAGCTAACATTCCACAGGCAGGACAGGCCGTCGATGAAACGATTGCCGTCAGCATCGATCAGGTGAGACCCCTCGGCCTTCACCCAAACCCGTCCACCGGCATGCGCAGGGTTGTGATGCAGCGGATGAATCATATGCTCCTGATCTTTTTCGATAAAGGCACTATTACTGAGTGGGGCATTCATAGGATTAGTCTCTTTGCGGAATTAAACTCGACGACGCCCTGGGGACGCAACGAGAACTGTATTATAGGGGTTCGCCAGATTGATGGAACCCGCTTTGAAGGATTACTACAAGAAATTTTAGCGAGATATACCGACAGCCCACACCGCGACGATTTTTTCTCCTGGATTACCGTTAATCGTGGAACACTTTGCTGGACACGATACTGTCGCACATCCTGCTACCACGGACCTGGCAATGAAGTACCGGGAACACCCAGGCCTAATGTTTAACCGCTTCGTCAGCCTGCCCCGTATTGTGCGAGCATTGTACCACCAGCCCGGCCATGGCCTGACTTTCTCCCAGGTATTGGGATATCTCGATGTTAACCTGAGGATTACCCGCCCTGGCACACTCAATTTCTTTCGGAATATCTTCCGCAACGTGCCTGCCCGCGGCAAGAAAATAAGGCATTGCGACGATCGTGTCCGCTCCCAGCTCAACGCAGCGTTCGACACCCTGGTGGATATCGGGCTCGGCAAACTCGAGAAAAGCCGGAACTACCGCACCATATTCGCTGTCTTCAAGTTTCGAGATTTGCTCGGCAAGTCGGCTCACCTCGTCATTTGCGGCCTGCTTACGACTGCCGTGTGCGATTAACATTAAAACTTTCATGATTCAGGTCCCGTGTAACATGCGTATTTCCAGGTTTGCGCCGAAAAAGACTTTCCCGCTTTCGAGCTTATCTCACCCGGGGGAACCAGGTCCATGACTCGATACCAGGCTTTTGTACCGCCATATTATACGTCCAGGCGGCAGATTTGGATTTTTCCGTCGGACCGATTTCAAGGATTGCCCTGGCCGAACATAGCAAGCCTGCCCGTAAATCAACGCGTTCAGATCCCAGGTTTTGTGCTTCAGAATCGGGTAACAAGAAGTTGGAAAGTGTTACCCGGCTTTCGTCTTGTCGCTTGAACCCTGCCCTGTATCTATTTACAGTGAGCGGAATATGGCAAGCCTGGCTGGCATGACAAAACATCAACAGGCATACGAAACGGTGTTTTTATAACCCATTGAACCAACCAATGAAACCACTAAAAGCGCTGTTGTCGGAAGTTGCCAGTTGTCGGATATGCGAACCGGGTTTACCCCTCGGAGCGAAGCCGGTACTGCAGTGCTCGACATCTGCCAAAGTCCTGATCGCCGGACAGGCACCCGGCAGTAAAGTACATGCCAGCGGTATTCCCTTCGACGATCCAAGTGGAGATCGACTGCGTGACTGGATGGGGATCAGCCGCAAAACTTTCTATAATGCTGCCAAGATTGCCATTCTACCGATGGGGTTTTGCTATCCCGGTACCGGTAAATCAGGCGACCTGCCACCGCGTCTCGAATGCGCGCCCCAATGGCGTACATCACTGCTTGCCCAAATGAAACAAATCGAACTGACACTGGTCATGGGGCAATACGCGCAACAGTACCACTTCGACCCGGGTTCGAGTTCGCTAACCGAACTGGTGAAGTCCTGGCAGGATTACTGGCCCGCCATGATACCCCTACCGCACCCGAGCCCGAGGAACAATCGCTGGCTTAAAACGAATCCCTGGTTCGAAACCGAGGTCCTGCCGGAATTGAAAACCCGGATAAAACAAGTGTTGAAAGGCCAAATCGATGAGTGATGAAATTCGCAAGCGCATGTTTCGTGAAATGGAACAGAAAACCATCTTTGACGAGGCCCGCGATGCCGCCTACAACTATGCCGACCAGGCCCTGCAGCGCAACGTCTTTCCAACCCCGGAGGCAATCGAGAATCTGGCTCGCTTTGATCAGCCACTTCCCGACGATCCAGGTGATGCGCACCAAATCCTGGACCAACTCAATGCCTTCGGATCACCCGCCACCGTGGCCCAGATCGGCGGGCGTTACTTCGGCCTGGTTAACGGCGGCATAATACCAGCGACACTCGCGGTGCGTTGGCTGACGGATTTCTGGGATCAGAATACACCGCTGTACCTGTCATCGCCGGTTGCATCGCGATTGGAAGAAATCACCGAAGCCTGGCTGCGGGAACTTTTCGACTTACCAGAATCGACTGTTGCCGGTTATGTGAGCGGTTCGTCGATGTCGATTTTTTGTGGCTTGGCGGCGGCCAGGCAGAGGAATTTTGAACACCTGGGCTGGGATATAAACCGCAAGGGTTTTGCTGATGCGCCGCGATTACGTGTCATCACCGGCCAACAGGCCCACGGCACCGTATCGAAAGCAATAGCGCTGCTTGGCTTCGGTATCGACAATGTCGAATGGGTCAATACCGACGACCAGGGCAGAATAGCTAGCGACGCCGTTCCCGAACTTGATCAATCGACCATCCTGGTCTTACAGGCCGGTAACGTGAACTCAGGTGCTTTCGATGATTTTTCGACCCTGTGCGCTAAAGCCCGGCAGGCCGGGGCCTGGGTACATGTGGACGGCGCATTCGGCCTGTGGGCGGCGGCCAGCCAACAACTGAAACACCTGACCGCGGGCATTGAACTCGCAGACTCGTGGTCGTTCGACGGCCACAAAACCCTGAACACACCTTACGATAGCGGCGTCATCATGTGTCGCGACCGCGATGCCCTGGTAAACGCGTTACACGCTTCGGGTGCTTATATCGTCTACAGCGACAACCGCGATGGTATGTTGCATACACCGGAAATGTCTCGCCGTGCAAGGGTTTGCGAACTTTGGGCAGCGCTGAAATATCTGGGCAGGTCCGGTATCGACGAGCTGGTATCTGGATTTCACTTGCGCGCTCGACAATTCGCCCGGGAACTGGAACAACAAGGCTTTGAAATTCTCAATGATGTCGTCTTCAACCAGGTACTGGTGGCTTGCGGGAGTGATACCTTAACGACTGAAACGATACACAATATTCAACAATCCGGTGAATGCTGGGTCGGTGGCACCCAGTGGCAGCAACGTAGCGTCATTCGCGTCAGTGTTTGCTCCTGGGCGACCACGCCGGAAGATGTTTCGCGCTCGGTAAGGGCTTTCGTAGAAGCACGCGAGCAGGCACGCAGCACCTCGGTATGAGCCCGGATAGCTTTATTTTACTGGTAGTCGCCTGTCTCGCGGTAAACCTGACGCCCGGACCCTCGGTACTGTTGGTGACATCGTTGAGTGCAGCGCGTGGGTTTAGGGCGGGCGTGTTTGCGGTTCTCGGAATGACAGCTGGTGCTTTCGTTCACGTGGTACTGGCCGCGAGTGGTGTTGCCGCTGCGCTTGCAACGGCACCGCTTGCTTTCACCATAGTCCAATACCTGGGCGCGGCCTACCTGATTTATCTTGGCATCGACCTGTTCCGGGGCAAACGAGAAATCGCGAAAACAGCTTTTTACCAGGACGGCGTAAACAGCTGGCAATACTTTCGCCGCGGCCTACTGGTCGATGCGCTCAACCCCAAGATAGCACTCTTCTTTCTCGCTTTTATCCCGCAATTTTTAACTTCGGTGGAAAACCCGGGATTCCTCATATCGCTTGCGCTGGGCTCGGTATTCCTGGTCACCGGTGCCGTCGTTAATGGATCGCTTGCCTGGCTGGTTGCCGCCGGGACTACCCGTGCGCAGGGCAGATCCCAGGAATGGCTGCAGCGCTGGATACCGGGCAGCGTTTTAATCTTCCTGGGTTTGCGCCTGCTGTGGCAGGAAAATTAGTGCTCTTTCAATATTATAATTGCGGATTCAGCGTCCCTGTGCTGTTCCGCAGCAAGGCGCAGTGCGAAGCGCAAGGGCCATTCCCTTGCCGTGAACGTTGACAAGCTTACTGAACTCGCAATTATAATGTTGAAAGAGCACTAGTTACGCCCCGGGATATCGACGATAAATTCCTCGCTGCTGTAACCATGCTTCGAATCCCGGGCCCGTATTTTAACCTTGTTAATACCCTGCGGAATCAGAACCCCTGACAGCGACCGGGTAAAAGGTTGTTCATTATCGTGCGGGTGATGCAGTACCCGGGATTTCAAAACCTTATCCTCCAGGGTAACCACATCCCATTGATTGGCATAATGATTCCAACCCTGGTCCGCATGCTCGAGCGTTACCGTAAAAGTACAGCTACCGGGGCATTCCACGCTGACTTCGAGAATGCTGACCTGGCCGGCATGGCTACTCGAAGACAGCAACAAGAATCCCGCAATTAATTTCTTCATCGGCATGTTCCTCCATCACTCACAGGCGTGACCGCAGTTCCAGCAAATTCGAAACGTCGCATCATTTTTCTCTCCGCATTTACTACAAAACCAGGCGTCTGTTTCAGCACCTGCAAGAATATCTTTCACAATAGCCTGTGCCTGGGACAGTTTTGATTCGTCCTCAATCCACAGCTCGGGCCAGGTATCGAAAGTGGGCAGATCTCCTGCACCACCCGCGGCAAACTCGTTGACCACGACCGTTTCGATGCCCTCCCCCTGCAACACGTTTTTCATATTGAACACGATCATGCGATTTTCATGCGTGTAAACTTTTTTCATGAATTGCGGGTTTTTCGTACCAGATCGTAAGCAGCCTTGATCTGCTGGGTTTTCTCGGTCGCGTCCTGGATCATTTGCTCGGGCAAGCCTTTCGCCACCAGTTTATCCGGATGGTGTTGCGACATTAAACGACGATAACTCTTCTTCAGTTCGGCATCGCTCACGCTGTCGTTGACTCCGAGCAGTCGATAGGCATCCTTTAGCGATGTCCTGGCTGTCGCCGGATCATAATCACTGCGCCCGAAACCGGCCCGTAACATTTCCTCCAGGCGATCCAGCTGCGCGGCAGGGATCCCAAGATGCTCGCAGATTCCGATCAGCGCCTCTTTCTCCGCGGGATGCATAACGCCATCGGCATAAGCCGCCTGAAGCTGGATTTCGAGAAACATCTGGATCAGCGTTGTGCGTCGATGCGTCTCGCGCCGGAACTGCTCCATGACTTCATCGATGGGAAAGTCGCTGGCCTTACCTTCACTGAACAGTTTCTTTGCCGAACTGCGCATTTCAGCACTGAGACCGAGGCGATCCATGACTGCCTCGGCGAGGTCTATTTCATCGCGCGTGACCTTCCCATCCACCTTGGCGATGTAACCCATTACCGAGAAAGTAGCGGTGAAGAATGCCGCCTGGGTGCGCTCCTGATCGGCACCCACTTCGCCTGCGCCAAGCCCGGTCATGCCGCGATCGAAGCTATGGCCAAAGGCGATACCCATCAGGGCTCCGAGCGGCCCGCCTATCATGAATCCGAATGCGCCTCCGAGCGCTTTACCCCACCAGGCCATGCTTAGCTCTCCTGATTTTCCGTTTTACGCAGTAGCAAAAGGCGATAGACCTTGAAACGTGCAAAACTTTTGCCGTTGCGTTCACCACTAAGATACTTGCGATTTATTTTTCTAATCTTCTTCTGGTACTTCCATCGCAGCAGCTTGTTCAACCAGGGATGGTTGCTACCGAAGGCATAACCCACTAACTTGAAGGTTGGCAGCAACAGTTCGCGGCCCATTTGATCGACTATATCCAGGTTGGGTGCAGTTTCACGGGTTATATCCTTATCCTCCAGCACCTCCAGTCCCGATTTTTCCAACGCCATCATAAACTTGTCGATCGGATGCCCGCCACCGATCACCGACCTGCCAGCGGCATTGGTCTTGAAAAAATCACAGATCAGTATGTAGCCACCAGGATTTAAACGTTGCTGGGCATCTTCGAGCACCGTGTCGAGCGTAATGTACTGAAAGCTTTCACTGAACATCACCAGGTCAAATTTTTCATCAGCTTTGAAAGAGACCTCTTCAAAACGACCCTTATGGATTTTAAAATCCTCGCCTGCCTGCTGCCGCGCGGCTTCCGACAACAGCGGACTCGGCGAAACTCCTTCTACCTGGTAACCACGTGCTAGCAGTTCCGTGGCAACGCCACCCGCACCACAACCGACGTCGAGAACCCGTTTAACACCCTGCGGAATATGGCTGAGCAGAAAGTCAGAATAGCGTTTCTGCGCCTCCGGCAAATTCTGGATACAGACTTCGAGATCATCCTGCCACAGGCCGTAATGCAAATCGCGGCTGCCGAGAAAAAAATGAAACAGGTTTAACCCAGCGACCAGTCCAACTTCTTTCGAATCTACTTTTGAGGTCATATTGATTGCCCGGGCTAGCTGGCGATGGCGACAATTGCCGGCTGTTGCTGCTTCAGGTCTTCCGACTGAATACAACATACCCCGCCACCGCCAAATTCAAACTCGACCCAGGTCATCGGCAAAAAGTCGTACTTGCACTCCATCGCTGGCTGGGAATTTCCAACTTCGATAAAGATCACGCCGTGCTCGCTTAAATATTCACCGACCCGCGCAAGAATGCGATCGACCATCAGCAATCCGTCGTCACCGGCGCGTAAACCTATCTCTGGTTCGTAGCGGTACTCATCGCTCAAGCTCTCCATTTCTCCTGCATCAACATAGGGTGGGTTGCAGACGATCACATCAAACTGTTGCTGCGGAATCGCGTCAAAAAGGTCAGATTCATAGAGTGTTACAGCGTCGCTCAAATCGTGCAATTCGAGGTTCATCCTGGCGACTTCGAGCGCATCGCGCGAAACATCAGAAGCACAAACCTCGGCCCCGGGAAACTGGTATTTCGAGGCAATCGCGATACAGCCGCTGCCGCTGCAAAGATCAAGAATGCGCTCTACCCTGCCGCTATCCACCCAGGGCTCGAATCCATTGGAGATAAGTTCTGCGATCGGGGAGCGAGGCACCAGCACACGCTCATCCACGTAAAACTTGAGCCCGCAGAACCAGGATTCCCGTGTGATATAGGCTGCCGGCTGACGCGACTTAGCCCGCAGTTGCAGGGTATCGATTACCTGTTCGCGCTCGGGCAGCGTCAGCACCGTGTCAAGATAATCATCGGGCCAGTCATAAGGCAGGGACAGTGCATGCAGGACAAGATACCTGGCTTCGTCGAAAGCGCTGACAAATCCGTGACCAAAAGTTAATTCGTGCCGCAGGAACTCGCTACTTCCCCAGCGAATGAAATCTCGAATCGTGGTCAGGACCTGCAATTTTTCCGGAATCGACACGTTGTGTTTACTAGCAGTTGAAATATAATGCCGCGGATTTTACACCATAACGACGATGAATAAATCGAGTATCGCAATCGTAGCCTTGCTAGCCCTGATCGGAGGATTTTCGATTTCCTGGGTTATTAGCAGCAACAAACCGATCGAGCTGGAAGCCGGCCTCTGGTTTGGTGAGCAGGCACGTGCCTTGCCAGAATTTGAGCTCGTTGATCACAACGGACAGGTTTTAAACAGAACCAGCTTAACTGGTAAATGGAGCCTGATGTTTTTTGGTTACACCCATTGCCCCGATATCTGTCCTGCCAGCCTGCAAACCATGAGCGACATGGTCCAGGCGATTGAAGACCCCGATGTCGCCGCTGCGCTGCGAGTTTATTTCATATCGGTGGACCCGGATCGCGATAATGCCGAGGTCCTTGCCAGCTACGTCACTTATTTCAATCCCGACTTCACAGGTGCCACCGCGATAATGGAAAAACTGGACCCGCTGACTCGTTCACTCGGCATCGCGCATGATATTCGTAACAAGGTCGAAGGTAATCCGGGCTACGACGTCGACCATAGTTCGGCAATTGTTCTTATCAACCCGAATGCTGAATTTGCAGGCTTGTTTGGCGCACCGCATGACGCGCTGGCAATGGCACGCGACCTGACACGAATCGTTGAATATAACTAATCCCATTCAATGATAACCTCCCGCTTGTCACTGGTTCTGTTGCTGATATTTTCGCCGATTGCGTTGGCCGAACTCGAGTTTCGCGATCCCTGGATTAAAAACCTGCCAGCGTCGGTTCCGGTTCGTGCAGGTTATATGACCATCCTTAATCCGCTATCGGAAGCAGTCAGTATCGTATCGCTGCGCAGCAAAGCGTTTACCAGCATTGAAATTCATCAGACCATCGAACAGGATGGCATGATGCACATGGAACAGGTGACCAGCTTAAAAATCGAATCCAATTCAAGCGTGCAACTCGCACCGGGTGGACTACATTTAATGATGATGAATCCGAGCGAGCCGACACAACCGGGCGATCTGCTCGAGATTGTAATCGTGCTGGATGACGGTTCTGAACAAAGAGTCGAAATGCAGGTGATAAGATAGCGATGGCCGAGTTAAATAAAAAACAGAAGTTTCTAAAGGCGCTGTTCTACGTCATGCCGCACCATGCGGTATCACGTGTGGTTTACTTTTTCACACGACTGCAGGGTCCGCAAGTGGCGCCGATGATCAGCTGGTTCATAAACAAATATGGCGTCAATATGGACGAAGCAGAAGAGCCTGAAGTCGGTTACTACCAGACATTCAACGAGTTTTTTATCCGACCCTTAAAATCCGGCATTCGACCTATTGCACCCGGTGAAAATACGCTCGCCTGCCCCTGTGATGGTACGGTATCGCAAGCGGGACCGATTCGTGCGGGCGCCATCATGCAGGCCAAGGGTCGTGGTTACAGCGCGCTCGAACTGCTAGGTGGTGACAAGACCATGGCGGCCGAGTTTGCCGATGGAAACTTCGCAACCATTTACCTTGCGCCTTACAATTACCACCGCGTACATATGCCGATTGACGCCAATATGAATCGAATAATTCATGTTCCCGGTCGTTTGTTCAGCGTGGCGCAGTGGACCGTCGAAGAAATTCCGCGCCTGTTCGCGCGTAACGAGCGACTGGCCTGCTACTTTGAAACCGCGGCTGGCCCCTTGGTGATGGTATTGGTAGGGGCAATCAATGTTGCCGCGATCGAAACCGTCTGGAGCGGCCTGGTGACGCCTCCACATGGCAAGAAAATCAGCGAGTTTGACTATAGTCATACGCGCAAGGAAATATCCAAGGGAGCCGAGATGGGTCGCTTCAACATGGGCTCAACCGTGATTCTGCTGACCGGAAAAAATGTCGAATGGTCACCTAGTATCAAGCCGGGCCAAATCCTCAAGATGGGTCAGCCCATCGGCCAATTCCCAACCTGACACGTCAATCCCGGTTCCCTCCCAGCGCTCCTATTGTAATCCAGTTGTCGGCACGAGCAGCGGGATCATTTTGCGGGATCGCCGTAAATACATCCCCATGCCTGCGCCGTTGGCAGGTTTAGTCGGTAAAGGTCAGGACCTGGTCGATGGAATCGAGTTCGAGTAACACCATCAGTAATCGATCGAGGCCGAGCGCGACCCCGGCGCAATCCTCCAGTCCTGATTCAAGTGCAGCCAGCAGGCGTTCATCGATCGCGTACTGCGGCAGTCCTTTTTGCGCGCGCGCTGCATTGTCCTGTTCAAAACGCGCACGTTGTTCATCGGCATCGGTGAGTTCGGAGAAACCGTTGGCGAGTTCGATGCCATCGAAAAACAGCTCGAAGCGCTCGGCTAGGTTGTTGTCATCCTCCCTGACACGTGCCAATGCGGCCTGAGATAGCGGGTAATCGTAAACAAACTGGTAGCCTTGCATGGTCGGGGCAATAACCACTCCCAGTAAAAGGTCGAGACACTGGTCAAAATCCAATTGCGCAACGTTGGTGCCCGGAACCGACTTATTACAATGACCCCTGAGTTGTTCCAGCGTGACCTCGTCAACACCGAGGTCCATTACCTGCCTGAATAAATCCTTGTAGGTAATCCGGGTAAAGCTGCATTGATGCAGGCTCAACGTGGTAATCAACAATTCCATCTCGTCCATGAGCTGGTGGTAGTCATATCCAGCCCGGTACCACTCCAGCAAACTGAACTCGTGGTGATGCAGGCGCCCTGCTTCGCCCTGTCGGAAGGCATGGGTTATCTGGAAGATCGAGCCACAGCCTGCAGCCAAAAGGCGTTTCATTGCAAATTCGGGGGAAGGCTGCAGATAAAATGGAATTTCGAATCCAGGCACTTCAATTGTAGAGACCTGTACATCGGTGTTGGTAGTCGAGGCCAACACGGGAGTTTCGACTTCGAGGCAACCACGAGTGTTGAAAAAAGAGCGGATCTGACGATAAATCCTTGCTCTTTCGCGAATGACCTGCAGACTTGCAGATGGCTGCCAATTCATCAGGAAAATAGATTTCCAGCTACTTCTTTACCCGCGACATGTACTCGCCAGAACGCGTATCAACCTTTACCAGTTCGCCGATCTCAAGGAACAAAGGTACCTTGACCACGGCACCGGTTTCCAGGGTAGCCGGCTTGGTACCTCCCTGGGCAGTATCACCTTTCAAGCCAGGATCCGTGTCGGAGATTTCAAGTTCAACAAAATTAGGCGGTGTAACCCCGATCGGACTGCCGTTGTAAAGCGTCACCTCACAATTATCCTGTGCTTTAAGCCATTGCCGGGCGTCACCAACGGCATTGGCATCAGCGGCCTGTTGTTCGTAGGATTGTGGGTCCATGAAATGCCAGAACTCGCCGTCGTTGTAGAGGTATTGCATTTCGGTGTCGACGACATCGGCTGCGTCGACCGAATCACCCGACTTAAAGGTTTTATCCAGCACCCGCCCCGATTTGAGGTTGCGGATTTTGACCCGGTTGAAGGCCTGCCCTTTTCCCGGCTTGACGAATTCATTTTCGATAATTGCGCAGGGATCACCGTCCAGCATTATCTTCAATCCGCTGCGAAATTCATTAGTGCTGTAGCTTGCCATTTCCGTCCCGATCGAAAAAACGCCAATCATACCGGAATCTATGTTTGATTCGTAGTTATCGTCTATTATTGATGACTAGCACAATAGTTTTATATCACCGCCGAAGTATATGGAAAACGAAGAAAAACTGATTCGCCTGCTGATCGTCGACGAGGGGTTTCACAAAGCCGAACAAATAACCAGCTCATTGCGTGCTACCGGCATGCATGTACGTGCTGAGTTTGCCGAAAACAGCGAAGATATGTGCGATATCCTGGAAAATAAAGTCCTCGATCTGGTGCTGTTTTCAGTCGATCTGCCAGGGTTTACGCTGAGCCAGGGCCAGCACCTGATCCGTGAGTGCGGACGTCACGTGGCACTAATCGCAATGGCTAAAAAAGTCGACACAGACGTAATCGTTAGCGCGATCGACGAAGGCGCACAGGATGTTGTCGCCAGCGTTAGCCTTGAACACCTGATCCAGGTAATTAAACGCGAAGCTTATAATATCACTATCTGGCGACGCGCGATGCGGCTTGAACTTGAATTCCAGGAAAGCGAGAAACGATGTCAAAACCTGCTGGCACATTCAAAGGACGCGGTTGCCTATGTTCACGAAGGCATGCATATTTTTGCCAACCAGGTTTACATGGAACTGTTCGGTAATGCAGATTTCGATGAACTCGAGGGCACTCCGATAATTGACATGGTTGACGCCTCGCAACAGAGTCAACTGAAAACCTTTCTTCGTGAACTCAGTAAAAACGAAAACGCCAGCAACGAACTCGAGTTACAACTGATTCACAGCAGTGGCGAGCGCATATCGGCAACGCTTGAATTTTCTCGAGCCAGTTATGACGGCGAACCCTGTACCCAGATTTTAATTCGTTCAAGCGCAGATACTTCGGAGCTGGAGGAACAGATAAACTACCTGCACCAGCACGACCTGATATCCGGATTGTATAACCGCCAGTTTTTCATGGACGAGCTAAAAACCTCGATCACGCAAGCGGTCAATGGCAAACATCAGTCGGCACTTGTTCATATCGCCATTGACAATTTCCAGTCGATTCGCGACAGGGTTGGAATTTCCGGTTGCGATACATTAATTAACGATATCGCCAAAATACTGACCGAAAACACTGCCGAAGAAGATATTATTGCTCGCTTCGGCGCCTATTCCTATACCTGCCTGAGTAAAATCAAGAGCAGGAAACTGGTTGAGGAAATGGCTGTCAAAATACCCAAACTGGTTGAAGATCATATATCGGAGATCGGGAATCAGTCGATAAGCACTACTTGCAGTACATCGGTCGTATTTATCGATGAAAATTCACCTGACAGTGCAAACGAAATCATCGCCCGTGCCGAGAAAACCTGCGAGGAAATCCAGACTCTCGGCGGCAATCAATCAAAGACCTATATTCCGAAAGCGGGTGAAATGACCCAGGATGAAGAAGACGGAATTACCGCAAGCCTGATCAAGGATGCGCTAAACCATAACCGTATCAGTGGATTGTACCAGCCTATCGTAGGGGTCAAGGCACAGGACGGGGAACGATACGTTTCGAGCCTGCAAATCGAGTCAGAAGATGGGCGAATACTTTACGAGCACGAATTCCAGGATGCCGCGGAACGCACCGGCACAGCGAAAATGCTCGATCGCTGGAAAATACTGCACGCAATTAAAAAGGTTTCTGATACCGGTCAACGAGGCCGCAAAATCGAATTCTTCGTGCCCTTAAGTGCCGACTCGATCCAGGACGCCGGTCTTGCGGTCTGGATATCCGAAAATCTTACCAAGGCTAAAGTTAGCGGCGAGCAACTGGTTTTCATGATCAATGAAGCGGAGGCGCTAAATCAGCTGAAAGGTGCTAAAACCCTTGCCAAGGGCCTGCAACAGATTCACTGCAAATTCGCGATCGACGAATTTGGCACCGGGCTGAATCCATTCCAGCTGGTTAAGCACGTCAACGCAAACTACGTGCGCGTCAACCACGCCTACATGGATAACCTGGCGCAAAATGAAGAGAACCAGGACAGTATCCGCGAACTTGCCTACCAGGCCGGAGACTTGGAAATTAATACGATAACACCGGCGGTAACCGACGCCGCAGTATTAAGCGTCCTGTGGACATTGAATGTCGACTTCGTCCAGGGTGAATTTCTGCAGCCACCGAGCAAGGAATTAAACTACGATTTCAGCTCCATGTAGGCTCGACCTAATATGTGACCCGACTCTGCCGTAACAGGTCATAATGTCATGTAATCCATTCCTTCTTCTGACCTGATCGGAGTCGTCATGAGCAAGCTCGAAAAGATAATCACCGAAATCAAGCAGCTGGAGCAGGAGCTTTTACAGGAACTGCAAATAAAGCAGGACGAGTACCTTTATATTATCGATGGCAAACGGGTCAAGTTCGAAGCAGAAACCCGACGTTATCATCGGACACTTGCTACTAAAATACACACCTATTTTGCGAACGCATCAATAACTAACATATTAACTCTGCCAATCATCTGGTTTTGCCTGGTTCCTGCGCTTTTTTTAGATATCGTTGTGTCCTTTTATCACTCAATTTGTTTCAGGATATATGGCATTCCCAGAGTCAGGCGCAGCGACTATATCGTCATCGACCACCAAAACCTCGAGTATCTGAACTGGATCGAAAAAGTGAACTGCGTTTTCTGCAGTTACTTTAACGGGCTGATTGCCTGGGTCCAGGAAATTGCGGCCAGAACCGAGCAATACTGGTGCCCAATCAAGCATGCAAGAAAGTTATCCACGATCCACAGCCGCTATCACAAATTCCTGGCCTATGGCGACAGTGAGAATTATCAAAAAACACTTCAGCAGGTACGCAGGGATTTTGAAGATATAAAACACAGTGCCTGAATTGAAAAGCACGATGGATCAAAACCTCGTGTCAATCAACGACCTCGATCGCAGTGACGTTTTGATAACCGCGCGGTAGCTTGCGTCCGCGTTTGCCACGCTCGATTCGGTAATCCTCGAGTTCTTTCAAATTCATCGTCTTATATTTCTTGCCGCAATGGATAACCAGCTTTTGTTTACCGGCAAGGCAGGTAATGAATGCAACTTCCTCTTCCCCGGACTTTATGCGCCGGGGAGGAATCCCCTGGATTTTATTGCCTTTACCCTTGGCCAACTGCGGAACCGATTTCACCTCGAGCATCGCGATATAACCATCACTGGTGATCGACACGATCTCTCCGCTCTGATAGTCGGATACCGCAACTACTGGCAGCAGTTGCGCACCCTTGGGCAAACTAATCTGGGCCTTGCCATTCTTGCTGCGGGTTAACATATTCTCGAATTGACAGATGTAACCATAGCCATGCGATGACGACATCAGGAATTGATCGTCATCACGGCCCATCAGGCAACTTTTGAATTCGGCCCCGCTTGCCGGCTTGAAACGCCCGGTAAGCGGTTCGCCCTGTCCGCGTGCCGAGGGCAGCAAATGCGCCGCCAAAGCGTAGGCCCGACCGAAGGAATCGACGAACACCACGTTCTGGTTGCTCTTACCCTGCGCCATGTCCTGAAAACCATCACCGGATTTGTAATTTAATGCGCGCACATCGATATCATGCCCCTTGGCTGCGCGCACCCAGCCACTGGTGGATAGCACGACAGTGATCGCTTCAGACGGTACCAGGTCAGCCTCATCGAGGGCCCGTGCTGCTTCTCTACTGACAATCGGGGAGCGCCTGTCATCGCCATAGGTTTCCGCATCTTGCTGAATTTCCTTCTTGATCAAGGTCTTGATTCGACGATCGGATTTAAGCAATGTTTCAAGCTCTTTTTTCTCGGCACTGAGTTCTTCCTGCTCCGCACGAATCTTCATTTCTTCGAGCTTCGCCAGGTGGCGCAGCTTGGTTTCGAGAATCGCCTCGGCCTGGATGTCACTGATCTTGAAGGTCTTGATCAGCACTGTCTTGGGCTCATCCTCGTAGCGCACGATTCGTATCACTTCATCGAGATTCAAAAACGCGATCAAAAGGCCCTCGAGGACATGCAGGCGCTTATCGACCTTATCGAGTCGCCATTGCAAACGCCGGCGTACCGTGGTTATTCGAAAAGCAATCCACTCCTGCAGAATCTGCTTCAGGTTCTTCACCTGCGGGCGACCGTTGGTACCGATCATGTTCATATTGACGCGATAGGTGCGCTCGAGATCGGTGGTCGAGAACAGATGTCCCATCAAGGCTTCCACGTCAACGCGGTTAGAGCGTGGCACGATAACCAGTCGGGTCGGATTTTCATGATCGGACTCGTCACGTAAGTCGTCCACCATGGGTAATTTCCTGGCCAGCATCTGCTGCGCGATCTGTTCCATGACGCGTGCACCTGAAACCTGGTGCGGTAACGCGGTAACGATAACATCGCTATCTTCACGTTCGTATACCGCGCGCATACGTATCGATCCGTGGCCGCTTTCGTACAAGCTACGCAACTCGTCCTGCGGGGTAATAATTTCCGCCTCGGTTGGATAATCCGGACCTTTCACCTTCTTCAGCAAGTCATCCAGCGTGGTCCTGGCCTTGTCCAGCAACATGATGCAGGCCGTGGCAATTTCACGCAGATTATGTGGTGGCAGATCGGTGGCCATGCCGACCGCAATACCGGTAGTGCCATTGAGCAGGATATGCGGCAGACGTGCAGGCAATAATGAGGGTTCTTCCATGGTGCCATCGAAATTCGGGACCCAGTCGACCGTGCCCAGACCAAGTTCGTACAGCAATACGCGTGCAAAATCAGACAGCCGCGATTCGGTATAGCGCATCGCGGCAAACGACTTGGGATCATCGGGAGAACCGAAGTTACCCTGTCCATCGATCAGCGGGTAGCGGTAAGAAAACGCCTGCGCCATCAGCACCATCGCCTCGTAGCAAGCACTATCGCCATGCGGATGATACTTACCCAACACATCGCCCACGGTACGTGCCGATTTCTTATGCTTCGAGTTCGCCGATAGGCCAAGTTCCGACATTGCATAGATAATGCGGCGTTGTACCGGTTTCAGCCCATCGCCGATATGCGGCAGCGCACGGTCAAGGATGACGTACATCGAATAATCGAGGTAGGCCTTTTCAGTAAAAACATGGAGCGGCTGTTGCTCAACGCCCTCGTAATTGAGTTCCAGGTTCTCGTTCATATTTCGGCAAGGTCTCCCTTGGTTTGCAGCCAATCCTTGCGATCCGATGCGCGTTTCTTGGCCAGCATCATATCCATGATCTTGAAGGTCTTGTCCCCGGGAGCTATCGTCAACTGCGCCAGGCGCCGGGTTTCAGGCGCAATTGCACTTTCGCGTAACTGCATCGGATTCATTTCCCCGAGCCCCTTGAAGCGGGTTACCGTTACCTTGCCCTTGCGTTTTTCCGCGGTGATACGATCGAGAATACCATCGCGTTCGGCCTCATCGAGCGCGTAGTACTTGTCCTTGGCGATATCGATTCGATAAAGGGGTGGTTTGGCCACGTAGACATGTCCCTTTTCAACCAGGGGTCTAAAATGCCGCAAAAACAACGCGCATAACAGCGTCGCGATATGCGCGCCATCAGAATCGGCATCGGCAAGAATGCAGATTTTGCCATAACGCAGGTTGGACAAATTGTCGGATGCGGGTTCTACGCCGATTGCGACCGAAATATCGTGCACCTCCTGCGAAGCCAGCACCTGGTCGGCCGGTACCTCCCAGGTATTCAGAATCTTGCCGCGCAACGGCATGATCGCCTGAAACACCCGATCGCGGGCCTGTTTCGCCGAGCCCCCGGCCGAATCTCCTTCGACCAGGAAAATTTCGGTTCGGCCCACATCCTGGCTGCTGCAATCCGAAAGTTTACCCGGCAGGGCGGGACCGCTGGTGACTTTCTTGCGCACCACTTTCTTGGCGCTTTTCAATCGACTTTGCGCGCTGGATATCGCCAGTTGCGCCAGCTGATCGCCAATATCGGCATGCTGATTCAGCCACAGGCTAAAAGAATCCTTGGCCACTCCGGAGACAAACGCGGCCGTCTCCCGCGATGACAATCGTTCCTTGGTTTGCCCCGAAAACTGCGGCTCCTCCATTTTAACCGAGAGTATATAACTAACCTTGTCCCAGACATCATCCGGCGCAATCTTGACGCCTCGCGGCAGCAGGTTGCGAAATTCACAAAACTCGCGAATGGCATCGGTAATACCGGTTCGTAACCCGTTAACATGGGTGCCGCCCTGCGATGTCGGAATCAGGTTAACGTAACTTTCAGTGATCGAATCTCCGCCCTGCGGCAGCCATAGCACCGCCCAGTCGACCGCCTCGTGCTCGCCCTCGAGCGAATTGACGAAGGGTTGCGCAGGCAATAACTCGTAATCAGTAAGTGACGCGAGCAAATAATCGGAAAGCCCATCCTCGTACATCCATTCGAACGATTCCTTGGTCTTTTCGATATAAAGTTTTACCTTCAGGCCGGGACAAAGCACCGCCTTGGCGCGTAGCACATGTTTCAGTCGCGTTACCGAGAAAACCGGGCTATCGAAATATTTCGGATTGGGCCAGAAACGTAAACTGGTACCGGAATTTTTCTTGCCAACGGTACCCGTCTGCCTCAGCTCGTCTTTTTTATCGCCGTTAACGAAGCCGATCGTGTATTCCTTAGCGTCACGCCGCACCCGCACATCGAGTTGTTTGGACAACGCATTGACTACCGAAACGCCAACGCCATGAAGCCCGCCTGAAAACTGGTAATTCTTGTCCGAAAACTTACCCCCGGCATGCAACTTGGTGAGAATTACCTCGACCCCGGGGATTTTTTGTTGCGGGTGGATATCAACCGGCATACCACGTCCGTTATCGATAACGCTGAGCGACTGGTCGGCGTGCAAGATCACGCCGATTTGCGTAGCAAAGCCGGCAATGGCTTCATCGACACTGTTGTCGATCACCTCCTGGGCAAGGTGATTGGGACGGGTAGTGTCGGTATACATGCCCGGACGTTTCTTGACCGGATCGAGCCCCGTTAGGACTTCGATCGAGGCAGCATCGTACTGATTTTTCAAATGAGGCGGTTCCTGAGTTTAAATCGCTCGCGCTGCTTCAAATCCTTGAAATTCATTACCTTCGGCCTGATATAATGCGCATCTTTTTTCAGGTTCTCTATTATGAGCGAGTCACCTTATATTCACAATGTCAGTATGCAGAATTTCCAGAATCTGGTGCTGGAAAATTCGATTAATAAGCCTGTTTTGGTGGATTTCTGGGCAGACTGGTGTCAACCCTGCCAAACCATCATGCCGATGCTTGCCAAGCTCACGGAAGAATACG
This sequence comes from uncultured Gammaproteobacteria bacterium, assembly GCA_947259485.1. GTDB lineage: Bacteria > Pseudomonadota > Gammaproteobacteria. The sequence goes on from CAMYLU010000002.1 coordinate 94,734, forward strand.
ACGGTAAGTTCGAGCTGGCCAAGGTAAATGCCGACCAGGAACAGGAACTGGCCGCGCATTTCGGCATTAAGAGCCTGCCCACGATGAAGTTGTTTTACCAGGGACAAATCGTCGATGAACGCATGGGTGCGGTACCCGAATCGGATGTCCGTGCAATGATCGACAAGCATATCGTGTCGGAATCTGACCAACTGGTGCAGGCTGCCATGATGGCCTACCAGCAGGGCCATACCAAAGAAGCCCTCGAAGTGCTGAATAACGCTCTCGCCAAAGATCCGGACAATGCCGAACTGAAGGTCACGATCGCTCAAATAGTTTACGGCGAAGGCGATGGTGAAAGCGCCTTAGCGTTACTGGATAGCCTCGATAGCGAGGGCAATAATCTGGACGCAGCAATCAAGCTGCGCGCCGAAATCAAGCTGGCGGAACAGCTTGCCGATTTACCGGACCTCGACGATATCGAGCAACGACTGTCCCAGAATCCCAACGATCTCGCTGCCCTGTTGCAGAAAAGCCGGCATTTAACCGTCCAGGAAGATTACGACAATGCTATGGAATGCCTGCTGACGGTTATGCGCACCGATCGCAGCTACGAAGATGACGCCGGCCGCACCAGTCTACTCGAATTATTTGATCTGCTCGGCGGTGAACACCCCAGCGTACAAAAATACCGCCGCAAACTCTTCACCCTGCTCCACTAATTCGTATCAACCAGGACTACAGCAGTCTAAATCTGGTAAACGGCGCAGCCATCCGCACGTCTTCGAGAAAATCGCGTACTACTTTTTACGACCGCGGCATCGATCCGTCAGTTAGCTCGGGTAATAGCCGCAAAAGACGCTCCCAACCGGCGCAAGCGCCGGTTGGTCCATCCATGGAATCGCTTGGAGCTCGGCATCCATGCCTCGCTACACTTTTGCGGTAATTCCCCAAACTAACTGACTATCAAGTTGCATCCTTTCAACCGTGACGGCTGGCAATCGATGAGGCGTGGGCGTCGGAATCTATTTGCGGGACGCTGCGCGACAGGGACGTCGCGCGCGAGCCTACATGGATGTATTTACGGCGATCCCGCAAATAGATTCCGACGACCGCGCCGCTCACGAATATTTGGTTAGCCGCGGGGGTGGTGCTGGGCGTGGATCGACTGCAGGCGGGCCTGGGCGATGTGGGTGTAGATTTGCGTGGTTGAAAGACTGCTGTGGCCGAGCAGCATTTGTACGGTGCGTAGATCTGCACCATGATTTAGCAAGTGCGTGGCAAAAGCATGACGCAACGAATGTGGCGAGAATACCGTTTTCACACCGGCCTTGAGCAGGTATTTCTTGATATTCTGCCAAAGCGCCTGGCGCGTTATCGCGGTACCGCGACTCGATAAAAAAAGTGCGTCATTGGGCACTTTCTCGCGTTGTAAACCGGGGCGTGATTGCTTCACATACTTTGCCAACCAGTGCAATGCCTCTTCACCGACAGGAATAACACGTTCCTTACTGCCTTTGCCGATGAGCCGCACCAGGCCGAGGTTGGTGTTGACCTGGTTCATCTGCAAACCCACCAATTCACTGACGCGTAATCCGGAACTGTACATGAGTTCTAGCATGCAACGATCTCGCATGCCAAAGTCAGTTTCCAGGTCGGGAGCCGACAACAACTTTTCGATATCGCTCTCGGTGAGCGACTGCGGCAGGGTGCGATGAATCCTGGGCGCGCTAATCAATGCAGTGGGATTGTCCTGGCGCTTACCGAGCTTGATTAAATGTCGATAGTACTGCTTCAGGGTGGACAATAAACGAGCATTAGAGCGTGCTGACGCACCACCATCAAACCGTTCGGCTAAAAAATCCTGGATACTGGACTGGTCGGCGCTAACCAGCTTTTGATTTCGCAGTCCCAACCAACGTGAGAACTGGCGCAAATCCTGCTGGTAAGCACGTAAGGTTAGATCCGCCAAACCCTTTTGCGACCACAGGCTGTCGATATAACGGTCGATTTCCGGATCGTCGGGTTGAGGCGGCGATTTTTTCACAGGCAAAAAAAAGGCACAGCAAGCTGTGCCTTTCGATCAGTCACTAACATGAAAATCCGTTACTTTTTCTTCCTGGGTTTTGCCGACCTGGCAGCAGCCGAGTTAGCTTTCCTGTCCCATCCACTAACAAAGCGTGCAATAGCTGCACCCCGTTTTGCGGATAGTTTACCCAGTGCATCCGCGCGTCTATTGGCGGCACGAACTTCATTTTTCAACCCAGCAACCTGCTTTTGCAATGCTTTTACCTTGGCATTAGCAGCTGAACTGGCTGAAGACTTCTTTTTAGCTGCGGGCCGTTTCCTGGCTGCTGGCCTGGCCGCTTTCTTTTTGACCGCGGGCCGAGTTGCTTTTCTCTTGGCTGCCGGTCGGGTTGCTTTTTTCTTGGCCGCAACTTTTCTTTTAGCTGCGGGTCTTTTCGCTACTTTTCTTTTAGCCGCGGGTCTTTTAGCTACTTTCTTTTTTACTGCAGGCTTGCGAGCCTTTTTCCTTACTGCGGGTTTTCTAGCTTTTGGTTTCGGCTTTGCTGCTTTCTTTGCTGTCGCCATCGTCCAATCTCCTCACGTTAACTTACGAATGTGAATATAAAAAGCATTAACAATTATACCAGAGTAAGTCTGCAATAAATTGAGAACGCTACGCACTGAGTTACGTCGTGTATTATAGTTGCGTTGATAAAAAATTGTACGCATTTTTAAAATAATTTTTGCACAAAATAATTTTATAAAAAACTAGTATACAGATTAAAAAATCATCTCAATTATGACTACAAGTTATTACCGTGACTGTCCCTCGGCAAGTTTGATCAAACAGTTCGCTGCCATGTTGTATGACAGCTTGTTAATTTTTGCGGTGCTTTTTTTTGCGGCTGCAATCGCGTTGATCTTCAACCAGGGTGGAGCGATCGAATCAAACCCGCTGTTCAATCTTTACCTGCTGTTTATTTTGTTTTCTTTTTACGCGTGGTTCTGGCACAAGTCGGGGCAAACCCTCGGCATGCGGGTGTGGAAAATTCGTATTGTCTCAGAGTTTGGCGGCAACCCCGGTTGGGGTACTAGCTACCTTCGCCTTGTGTTTGCTTTACTTTCGATACTTTGTCTGGGCCTTGGGTATTTCTGGCGGCTTTTCAAGCCATATACCTGGCACGACAAACTCAGTCAGACCAGGGTTATCGACGTTTCAAGCCTGGTTTCGCTTGAAAAATAGTTCGCCGCCAGGCCCTTGAGACTGTTTTCTTGCCAACATGTAGAGTGCAAGTCCCAGAAATGTCATGATAGGTAACAGGGCAATTACCAGTGCATTGACTTCGAACTGAGTTCCCAGTTGTATCACGAGGCGGTCTACCACCACAAAGGCCAGGCCCAACAATATCCCGGTCAGCAGGCGCTGACCCGAACTGCCCTGTCGTTGAGAACCGAGCACAAACGGAAATGCCAGCAGGCACATTACAATAATGCTCAATGGTGCGAACAGCTTTTGCCAGAATATCAGGCGCTCGACCGCATCATCCAGTTTACTTTCTTCAAGGAAGTTAAGATAGGCGCGTAAATCACTGGTAGACATCTGCCTGGGTTCTATCATCAGTACTTCGAGCAATTGGAGCGACAGGTTACCTTCATATAATATTTGATCGTAGCTAACCGTCTCCATTTTCCTGTCGCTGATTACTGATTTGTTGACCTGCTGTAACTCCCAGCCCTGCTCTAACGGAATAGCTCGCTCGGCTTTTAAAACAGAGTGTAATTTCCCCTGCTTATCCAGTTCATATATTTCGATATCGCGTGCGACTCCGTTTGGTAGAAGTTGATCAATATGCAATATTCTTGATTCGTCCTTTGTCCACAGCCCCTCGCGGACAATTAGTGCCGATGTTTCTTCCTGCGCGAGACTCTTAACGTTGCGTGCGTAAGTTTCACTGTCCGGTACCACCCAGTCAGCGAGTAGAAAATTAAGTACAGCTATTATCGCTGCTGCCTGAATAACCGGACTGACTAATTTTGCCAGGGAAACCCCGGAAGCCTGCATAGCGATGATCTCGCTATTACTGGCCAGAGCACCCAAACCCAGTATGCTACCCAGCAGGACAGCCAACGGCATAAATTCAACTACTTTCCCAGGTACGCTCAAAACCACAAATTTAATTATTTGCAGGATGTCGTACTGCCCCTCGCCAAGATCATCAAGCTGGCCGACAAAAAGGAAAATCAGGCCGAGACCAACTAACGCCAGCAATGCAGTAAAGGTACCCAGATGAATCGTGCGAATAATATATCGACTAATTATCATGATGCAGAACCGGGCCTGAAAAACATCACGCCCTTGTTACGTCGAAACAGTAGTACACAGGTAAAAGCGATAAACAATAGATGTACCCACCAAAAATTGACAATCATGGGTATCGTTCCTGCTTCCAATTGAGCACGGGTTACCACGATCAAATTGAGATAAGCGATGTAAACCAGAAGCGCAATTCCTACTTTTCCAAAGCGCCCTTGACGAGGAGCAATATACGATAGCGGCACTGCAAGCAATGCCAGAACTGTGAGTAAAACTGGAATAGTAATCCGCCATTGCAGCTCAACCCGGTCTCTGATCCGTTTGGACGTCCAGAGCTCCGCTACCGTTTTTTCGATACTGCGAACACGGGAGTCTGTTGCCTTGTTTTGCTTCTTGACTAGTATCCCGTGCCGGTCATAGTCGATAATCTTGAAGTTCTTTTGTCCGGCCACGCCTTCGACTCGCTGGCCGGGCCCTACAACCAGAAATAAATCACCACTCTGTTCATCCAGCTGTTGACGACCAGATTTCGCAGTCTCCAGGATCATCGCATCCCGATCAGTCTGGCCGATTATTACATCCTGCAATTCAAGTTTGTCGGCACTTAACGTTTCCATAAAAAAAACCGTGTCGCCAGCTTCGCTCTGGTTAAATTGTCCTGGCTTTATTTGATGAAACTCGTGCTGGTTATTTTCCTGGTCAATAATCGCCCGTGCGTTACTCTGCATTTTTGCATTGAGTGACAGGCTGGCATAGCTGGTGAGCAAGAGCAACGGCAGCAGTACAATGGCGACGGCCTTATAAAAATCACGATACCCAATACCACAGGCGTTCATTACCACTATTTCGTGATCTTTATACATGCGGCCAAAGGTAAAAATAGTACCCAGAAAAAAACTGATCGGCAGCAACAAGACCAACATGTTGACCGACTGGCTCAACATGACTGGCCACAGTGCCTGTCGGGGGATATCACCGTCGGCAATATCAGCCAATACCCTGCCCAGGGCATTACTCATCAGAATAATATATAAAACCAGCATCGTGGCGGCGCTGGTTTTAATAATTTCCCGCGACAGGTATGTGGTTATGATGTTATTCATTGCTGAATAGAGATCCGATTCATTAAACCTGTATCAGTCTGAATGCCGGTTACTTAAACCAGGCTGAATAATTGCAGGGTTTTTATATATACGACTGGTTTTTTTTAGCACTTCACGTATCTTATCGCGTAATTAAAGCTACCAACACCTGGAAAGTCATGGAATTCGGTCTTAAACACAATGCACCTGAAAATGCGCGCAGCGCCTGTCAAATTATAACTGTTTCCCAGGCGCGAAAACTATCCCGCAGCGGCCAGCGAGTCGACAAGGCCAGCAAGGGATTCCTGACTTCGATCACCAGGCGTGGCGACATGGAAGGAAAGCTGGGACAAACGCTGCTGCTGCCCGACGTTTCCGGAATTTCAGCTCAACGCGTTTTATTGGTTGGCTGTGGCAAGGAAAGCGACATGAATGAGCGCAACTTTACCAGGTTGATCAGCTCGATCGTGAGTGCGCTATCCGCTTGCGGCGCCCGTGATGCGGAATTCTATCCCGGGGACATTGGCTTAAAGGGACGCGACCTGGCCTGGAAAATCCGCCAGGCGACGTTGCTTATGAACAATAGCGAGTACCAATTCGATCAGCTAAAAAGCGGCAAGACCTCGACAAGCAAGGGTTTGCGCAGGCTAAACCACAATCTGCCGAGGAGTGATGCAAGCAAGGCAAAGCAGGCGATCAGCGAAGCGCAGGCGATCAGCGCGGGCATGAGTATCGCCCGGGACCTCGGCAATCTGCCGGCAAACATCTGCACTCCAACCTACATAGCCAGGCAGGCCAGGCTGGTAGCCAAGGGAGAGAAACGGCTGCGTGTCAATGTGCTTGACGAGGCTGCCATGAAGCGGCTGAAAATGGGATCATTGCTCTCGGTGAGTGCCGGTAGCCGACAGCCGGCCAAATTGATTTGCATGGAATACCGTGGTGCCGCAGCCAAACAACAGCCGATAGCACTGGTGGGTAAAGGCGTTACTTTCGATACCGGCGGGATATCGCTAAAGCCCGGCGCCGCGATGGATGAAATGAAATTTGATATGTGCGGTGCGGCATCGGTAGTCGGGACTCTAAAGGCCGTCACACAAATGCAGTTGCCGATAAACGTGGTCGGAATTATTCCGGCCACCGAAAACATGCCCGATGGTCTCGCCACCAAGCCGGGTGATATCGTCACCAGCATGTCAGGACAAACCATCGAGATTCTCAATACCGATGCCGAGGGTCGCCTGATTCTTTGTGATGCCCTGACCTACGCAGCCAAATTTAAGCCCCGTTGTGTTATCGATATTGCTACTTTAACCGGTGCCGCGATAATTGCCCTCGGCAAGGTTCCTTCGGCGGTGCTCGGTAATAATCGCTCATTAATCGACGGCCTGATAAAGAGCGGACAACAAATTGAAGATAAAATCTGGGAGCTGCCGCTGTGGGACGAATACCAGGACCAGCTCAAAAGTAATTTTGCCGATATGGCCAATATCGGCGGTCGCGATGCCGGCACCATAACCGCGGCCTGTTTCCTGTCACGTTTTACCCGGGATTACAAATGGGCGCACCTGGATATCGCGGGGACCGCGTGGAAATCGGGAGAAGATAAAGGTGCTACCGGTCGTCCTGTTCCGCTGCTCACCCAGTACATACTCAACCAGGTCAAGTAATGACGCGGATTGATTTCTACCAGTTAAACCCCGGGCGCAGTCGCTACGACCAGGTGGTTTGCCAGTTGTGCCAGAAGGCTTATGAAAACAAGCAGCTCACCCTGTTACTGACGCAAAGCCAGCAGCAAAGCGAGCATCTCGATAAAAGACTCTGGACTTACTCTGACGAAACTTTTCTACCTCACGATAGAGAGGAAACAGATGGTCTCGTAACCCCTATTCTGATCCATGACAATCCCGATCCGGGTGGCGATCGTCAACTGCTTATCAATTTATCCGCCTCGGTACCGGCCTACTTCGCTCAATTTGAGCGCGTCATTGAACTGGTGACCGAGGAAAACAAGACGCAGGCGCGTTTACACTACAGTTACTACAAGGAGCGTGGTTATCCACTTAACCACATCAACCTATGAGCGATCAAAAAGACATTCCGGTTCTAACCGACATGATTGAAAAGGGTATCGAGATCAAGATGTCGGATCTGGGCCTCGACGAAAGCCCGGATGGCGGAACTGCAGAACCATTCATTGTAAATTCCGAAACCGATATCGCCGCTTCTGAAGCGGAGGCCATGGACCCGTTCGAAGATAACCCGGCACTCGAAAAAGCCATCCGTCGAATTCTCGATGAACATACGGAACTCGCCTGGCAGGAAATCAAGCTCGTAATCCGACGCCACCTCGACAAACTCTGAGACTCCTCCCTCAATAAAGTCCCAGTAAGGGCATGCCGATCAGGATGTCTTTTCAGAAACGCCGTAAATACGTCCATGTAGGCTCGCGCGCGACATCCCTGTCGCGCAGCGTTCTGAAAAGACATCCTGACCGCCACGCCCGTTAAGGTATTCGTTACTTTCAGGAAGTAATCCTCAAAAGTTAAGTTGACAAGCAATTATTAAAGAAGCTGCTTTGGGGGAAAGACTGCAAAAGTGTAGCGAGGCAGGACGCCGAGCTCCAAGCGATTCCATGGATGGACCAAACGGCGCTTGCGCCGTTTGAGAGCGCCTTTTGCAGACTTTCCCCCAAAGCAGCGTGGTAATAGAAACAGTGCATTTTTGAAGGGGGGCACGGTATAATCGCGCCCTTTGATTTGCGCCACCGAGTTGATGGAAAAAACCTACGACCCACATTCAATAGAAGAAACCTGGTACCAACGTTGGGAAGATAAGGGTTACTTCGCTGCCGACGGAGACGGTGATCCCTACTGCATCGTGATCCCGCCACCCAACGTGACTGGCAGTCTACATATGGGTCACGCCTTCCAGGACACGATCATGGATACGCTGATCCGCTATCACCGCATGAAGGGCAACAATACCCTGTGGCAACCGGGTACGGATCACGCCGGTATCGCGACGCAAATGGTGGTCGAACGGCAATTGGTGCAAGAAGGCAAGACCCGGCATGACCTGGGTCGTGACGCGTTCACTGATCGCGTGTGGAAATGGAAAGCGGAATCCGGCGGCACAATTACGCGCCAGTTGCGACGCATGGGTGCGTCACCCGACTGGGCACGCGAACGTTTCACCATGGATGAAGGACTGTCGGCCGCGGTGCAAAAAGTTTTTATCGAGCTTTACGAGGATGACCTGATTTATAGGGGTAAGCGACTGGTAAACTGGGATCCGGTACTGCATACCGCCATCTCTGATATCGAAGTCATCAACGAGGAAGAGAAAGGGTTTCTGTATCATGTCCGCTACCCGCTGGTCGACGGACCCATCAACGGTGTCACCCATCTTGAAATCGCGACCACGAGACCCGAGACCATTCTTGCCGATGGCGCACTCGCGGTCAGCGCTGATGACGAGCGTTACCAGGATTTTGTGGGTCAAAAAGTACAGGTACCGATGACTACCCGAATCATCCCGATCATCATTGACGACTATGTGGATCCGGAGTTTGGCACCGGTTGCGTCAAGATTACGCCAGCGCATGACTTCAACGATTACGAGGTAGGCCAACGCCACGAGATGGAGGTGATCAACCTGTTCACCATCGACGCAATCATGAACGAAAACGCGCCATCGGCTTACCAGGGAATGGATCGCTTCAAGGCCCGCGACAAGATCGTAAAGGACCTCGAAAAAGCAGGACTGATGGTCAAAATTGAAGACCACGTCTACAAACGCCCATACGGTGATCGATCCGGTGTCGTCATCGAACCCTACCTGACTGACCAATGGTTCGTGCGCGCTGCACCGCTGGCAAAACCGTCTATTGAAGCCGTCAAGGACGGGCGTATTCGATTCATTCCGGAGAACTGGAGCAAGACCTATTACAACTGGATGGAAGACATCCAGGACTGGTGCATCTCGCGCCAGATCTGGTGGGGCCACCGAATTCCCGCGTGGTACGATAACTACGGCAACGTCTATGTCGCCACCGACATCGATGAGGTCCGCCACAAGTACGAGCTCGCCGACGATATCGAACTCACCCAGGACGAGGACGTTCTCGATACCTGGTTTTCATCGGCACTATGGCCGTTCAGCACGCTTGGCTGGCCCGATCGTGATGACCCGGCGTTAAAAACCTTTTACCCGACCAGCGTACTCGTTACCGGGTTCGACATCATCTTTTTCTGGGTCGCACGCATGATCATGTTCGGTCTCAAGTTTATGGATGAAGTGCCCTTTAGAGAAATTTACATGCACGGCCTGGTACGCGACGCCGAGGGCAACAAGATGTCAAAGTCCAAGGGTAATGTGCTCGATCCGCTGGACCTGATCGACGGCATTACGCTCGAAGACCTGTTGGCGAAGCGCACTACCGGGCTGATGCAACCCGAAATGGCACCGCGCATCGAAAAGGCCACTCGCAAACATTTTCCTGACGGCATTCCGGCCTATGGCACCGATGCGCTGCGTTTTACCTTTACTGCGCTGGCTTCAACCGGGCGCGATATCCGTTTCGACCTGGGGCGCATTGAGGGATACCGTAATTTTTGTAACAAGCTATGGAACGCAACACGCTACGTGCTGCAGAATACAGAAGGCGAGGACTGCACCGCGGGCACTCCAACACTGGCAGATCGATGGATCATCGCCCGCCTGCAGCAGGTCAGCGAGGGTATTGGCAAACACGTAGAAAATTATCGTTTCGATCACGTCGCGCGTGATTTGTATGAATTTGTCTGGAATGACTATTGCGACTGGTACATCGAGCTATCCAAGCCGGTGCTCTATTCCGAGGATTACCCGGTCGGCGCAAAGAAAGCCGCGCGCCACACGCTGGTTACGGTGCTCGAAGCCATATTGCGCCTGTTACACCCGGTCATGCCCTACATCACCGAAGAACTGTGGCAACGTGTCGCACCGCTCGCATGGATTGAGGGTGAAACGATAATGCGCCGACCCTACCCCGAGGCCGACCCGGCACTAATTGATGAAGTGGCGCTGGCTGAACTGGAATGGGTAAAAACTTTTGTCATGGGCGTACGCCAGATTCGCTCCGAGATGGATATAAAACCGGGCAAGCTGTTGCCGGTAATCTGTCACAATGGCGATCAACATGATCGACAAAGCATCGAAGCCAATCGTTCACTGCTGATGTCGTTGGCAAAGCTGGAATCCATTGACTGGCTGGAGCAGGATGCCCAGGCCCCGGAATCCGCCATTTCGCTGGTGGGAGAAATGCAACTATTGATTCCGCTCGCCGGACTGATCGATAAAAACTCCGAACTCCAGCGTTTACAACGGAATATTGAAAAACTGGAGCAGGATGCACAGCGTATCAACGCGAAGCTGGCGAACGAAAATTTTGTCTCACGTGCCCCGGAAGACGTGGTCAACAAGGAAAAGAGTAAACTCGCAGATACCGAGTCGGCGCTTGGGAGCTTGCGCGCACAGGCGCAAAGGATAGCGGCAATATAATCACCGCAGGTATTGTGAACTTTTTTATCGGCTACGGTTCAAACCAGCTACAAAGGTAAATAAAATTCTGGGGAATCGACAAATGGGGTTAATTGAAAAGTTAAGTATGCCGATGCAAACGATCAACGGTTTATTGTCGAAGCTGCAATCGCCGTTCCTGTTGTTTGTCAGACTGTATGTCGCATGGGTCTTTTTGAAGTCCGGTATGCACAAGATCGGTGACTGGGAAACCACCCTGGTGCTGTTCGAATACGAATACCAGGTACCGCTGCTGAATTTCGAACTCGCCGCTTACCTTGCGACTTTCGGAGAGCTGGTTTTCCCGATCTTTTTAATCGCCGGTCTCGGCACTCGGCTTACCGCCATCGCAATATCGTTTATTAATATCATCGCGGTGGTTTCCTACTATGCAACCCTGGCCAAGGGAGCCGGCCTGGTATGGCATTACCTGTATGGCACCATGTTACTGGTCAGTATTCTTTACGGTGGTGGACTGTTCTCGATCGACCATTGGTTCAAGTCAAAGTTTGGCAATGATGATTAGTTGCCGAGCGGCTGGCATTCCGGAAAATTCAATCGGCAAACACTAGTAGGCGTTAGACGACCAGGTATGGTTTTAAGCGTCTGAGTACGGTTGGGTAGGCGGCATACCATTGCTGATAGCTTCTATTCCAGACCCGCATGAGTTTTTTACGCGCCAGTATGCGGCTATAGCTAACCAGCGGAATAAACTGGTTATGGCCGATTCCGTCTATTACCACCAGGCGAAACTCATCGAAGCCGAGGCGTTGAACCAGTATATTCGTTGGATTCAGATCGTAACAGGTAACCCAATGGTCATAGAGGCACTGCTTTAAGGCTTCTATCTCTTCAATGGCCCAGCTATTAAAGCGTTTATCATTTTGTGCAAGATAATAGTCCAGCGATTTAGATATCCGTTTATCGTCGTCCTGCACCATTTCAAAGATCGCACCTTTACCCAGGCTGGTATCAACCAGTCCATGAAATGCGGCGATATGCTCCATATAGATTCCGCGTCGTTGCAGTTTCGAATAATAATTTACGCGACGCCTGAAATAACGCGGATGGTGTTCCGCACGCAAAATCTTGATGCAATAATACGCTTTGGCTGGATGTCGGAAGCATTTGAAGTAGGCGCCTTCGGCCACCAGTAACCGCGCAGACAGCGGAACCGTATCGCTTCCAGGGAAAGCGTTATCGGAAAGGAGCATGTGGTTCGTCCCTGAACCCATCTCCTGGCAAGAGGAATTGCCGTTCAATCTGCCTGGCGTCGCAGAAATGCAGGAATTTCAAGGTATTCCATGCTTTCCTTGTCTTCCGGCATCTCGACACTATCACCCACTATTTTCTTGCGAATTGCTGTGGGTCGTTCCAGTTTCTTGTAATCGACCTCGCCGTTGCTTTCCGGCTGAATCGCGGGAACCGGGATATCGGCTAGAACCTTGTCCTCACCGAGTCCGGTCGCGACCATGGTGACTCGCAGTTCACCGTCTTTCATATTGGAATCGATCACGGTGCCGACCACGACGTTTGCGTCGGCCGATGCCAGTTCTGTTATCGCGGTACCGACATCATCGAGTTCGCCAATCGCAAGATCCAGCCCTGCAGTGACATTGACCAGGATCCCCTGCGCGCCGGAGATATTGATATCCTCGAGCAGTGGTGACGAGATAGCCGCCATGGCTGCTTCCTTGGCACGATTATCACCTGTCGCGGCTCCCGTGCCCATCATTGCCATACCCATTTCCGACATGACTGTACGCACATCCGCAAAGTCGACGTTGATCAAACCCGGGCAGGTTATCAACTCGGCAATACCCTGCACGGCACCTCGTAACACGTCGTTCGCTTTGCCGAACACTTCCAGCAACGAGGTCTGCTTACCCAGTACAGGCATTAGCTTGTCATTCGGGATCGTAATCAGCGAATCGACCACGATGGAAAGTTCCTTGATCCCGACATCAGCCTGGGACATCCGCTTGGTACGTTCAAATCCGAATGGCTTGGTTACCACGGCAACCGTCAGGATACCCATTTCCTTGGCAATCTGGGCGATAACAGGCGCTGCCCCGGTGCCCGTGCCACCACCCATGCCGGCGGTAACAAAGAGCATATTCGAACCCTCAATCATTTCCTGGATACGCTCTCGATCTTCCAGCGCAGCCTGCCTGCCGATACCGGGGTCTGCCCCGGCGCCGAGTCCCTTGGTAATGCTGGCGCCAATTTGCATCGACGATCGCACATCCATCTTCTTGAGTGCCTGTACATCGGTGTTAACGCACATGTATTCGACGCCTTCGATACCCGCCGAAACCATGTGCTGGACGGCGTTGCCACCGCCTCCACCGACACCTATGACCTTGATAATCGGGTCTTTGGAGTGTGAATCCATCAGTTCAAACATGTTTTTGTCCTCTTGCTTTAATTTAAAAATTACCCTGAAACCAGCTTTTCATTCTCGCCAAAACACCGGCTTCGTTGTGATCGTCCAGTTGATAACCGGACAAGCCGGATTGCTGCCTGTTTCCAAATAGCAACAATCCAACACCTGTCGCATGAATCGGGTTGCGTACCACGTCGACCAATCCCGACACATACTGTGGATAGCCCAGTCGAACCGGCATATGGAAAATCTCTTCCGCCAGTTCAATTGCACCCTCCATTTTCGAACTGCCGCCGGTCAACACGACCCCGGCGGCACATATCTCTTCGAACCCGCTGCGGCGTAATTCCGCCTGCACCAGGCTTAATAGTTCCTCGTAACGCGGCTCCACCACCTCGGCCAGGGTTTGCCGGGCCAGGCGTCGGGGTTCGCGATCGCCAACGCTGGGAACCTCGATGGTTTCGGTGTCCGCCGCCAGTTGACGCAAGGCGCAGGCATACTTGACCTTCAGGTCGTTGGCATACTGGGTCGGTGTACGCAGGGCCACCGCAATATCGTTGGTTACCTGGTCGCCGGCGATCGGGATGACCGCGGTGTGACGAATCGCACCGTCTGAAAACACCGCTATATCAGTGGTTCCGCCACCAATATCGACCAGGCATACGCCCAGTTCCTTTTCGTCGTCGGTCAGTACCGAGCTGGCCGAGGCGAGCTGCTCCAGGATCACATCGTCGACCTCGAGGCCGCATCGGCGCACACACTTGATAATATTTTGTGCCGCACTGACAGCGCCGGTGACCAGGTGCACCTTGGCCTCGAGCCGTACCCCGGACATACTGATCGGATCGCGAATTCCCTCGGAATTGTCGATTACAAATTCCTGCGGCAATACGTGCAGAATTCGTTGATCGGCCGGGATTGCAACCGCCTTGGCAGCGTCGATAACACGAGCGACATCTGCCGGGGTAACTTCTTTTTCCTTGATCGCAACGATGCCATGCGAATTGATACTGCGAACATGACTGCCGGCAATACCCGCATAGACGGAGCGGATCTGACAACCAGCCATTAATTCCGCTTCCTCCACCGCGCGTTGAATCGATTGCACGGTTGATTCGATATTGACCACTACACCTTTCTTTAAACCACGCGAGGGTTGGGTACCGATTCCGATGATGTCGATATCGCCCTCGACCGTAACTTCGCCAACGATCGCAACCACCTTGGAGGTTCCGATATCAAGCCCTACGATCAGGTTTCCCGATGTCTTTTTAGACATTTCCATTACTCCAGATTGATACTATGTCGCTGCCCTGCAGGGCTTCCTTTTTCCAGGCCACAGCGAAACCATTGCTGTAACGTAAATCCAGTCGCTGGATCTGCCCACGTCGGGGCAGAATCTGCTGCATGTAAATGCTCACCAGGCGATCGATCTTATGATCGATATCTTTCCGCCCCAGCTTGATTTTCAGACCATTGATCAATTCAACGTCGAGGGCGCCACGGCTATCTACCTGCAAGGCCATCAAGCGTTCATCGACAGCATTGAATCGGGCTTGCAGGCGATAAAACTGTTGCAATGCCCAGGCCGGCGGATGGTTAGCCGCATGGACGATGGGCAGGTGACTGAAAGCCCCTGTATCCGCCCGGTAAACACTGGCCGAATCACTCAGCAGGTGTTGCTCATCCCAGCGAGCCACCGGTTTTTTCTCTTCGATCGCGATCCTCAGTTTGTCCGGCCAAATCCTGCGCACCGAGACCAACTGTGTCCATGAATCGTCATGCAGGGTTTGCTGCAGATGGTGAATATCAAATGAAAAGAATCCCTGGCCAAGATACTGTTGCAGCGTCGATTCAACCTCCTGTTGATCGAGGTTTTTAAAGCTTCCGGAAAGCTGAATCGTTCGAATTGGAAGTATCTGTTCTAACTGGCTGAGATAGAAACCACCAAGGCCTAGCGGCAATAGCAGAAATACCCAGTTGTAAGATTTGCGCCAGCGAAATGATTTTGACGCCGATGCCGACGTATTGCGTTTCGCCTGTTTACTCTGCTTGCGGACCTTAGCCATCGTGATCGTCTCCTGTCAGCGTTGCTTCGAGGATCTTTACCACCAGTTCAGGCATTTCCAGACCGGCTGCCCTGCCCGCCATCGGTATCAGGCTGTGATCAGTCATTCCCGGTACCGTATTAACCTCTATCACCCAGGGTCGTTGCTGCTGATCCAGCATCAGGTCCACCCTGCCCCAGCCACCGACTCCGGTGGCGCGGATTGTTTCGAGCACTATTTCGTTAATCGCAGCGACGCTGTCATCGCCGAGTCCACTGGGACAGGTATAAACGGTGTCATCCGCTAAATACTTGGCCTCGTAGTCGTAAAACTCTCGTGGCGTTTCCAGCTTGATCAGCGGTAAAACTTCATCACCGATAAATCCGGCGGTATATTCGATACCGTCGATGAATTGCTCGGCGAAAACTGCGCCAAAGCGTCGTGCGGATTCCCAGGCCGGAAACAACTCGTTTTCATGGTGCACCGGGGTCATGCCGATGCTTGACCCTTCCAGCACAGGTTTGACAAACACCGGTAGGCCCAGGTCGCGAAGCAAGCGCTCACAATCGGCTTCATTGCGCAGCTCGATGAAATCTGGAGTTGGAATACCGCTACAGCGAATTACCTTTTTTGTCAGCACCTTGTCCATGGTTAACGCGGCTGCAGATACGCCGCTTCCGGTGCTGGGTATACCGAGAAAATCGAGAACTGCTCGAATGGTGCCATCCTCACCACCACGACCATGCAATACGTTAAAAACACGATCAACCTCGAGCTCGGCAAGCTGGTGGAAAGCATGCGCCTCTAAATCAACTGATATGGCATCGACGCCGGCGGCAAGCAAGGCCTGGTAAACCGCGTTACCACTATTGAGCGAAACCTCGCGCTCTGCAGATTGCCCGCCCATTAGAACTGCCACCCTACCGCATTTTGCGGCTGTATCAGGCGACGGCTTTTGCAGCACAATGCTCACAGGGTTTCCCCCACGATGCGAACTTCGGCTTCGAGACTGACGCCAAATTGCGACGCAATCGTGTCACGAATATGCCCGATCAGTGCCTCGACATCGCTGGCCGTCGTATCGCTGTTGCTGATAATAAAGTTGGCGTGCTTTTCCGAGACGCAGGCGCTACCCAGGCAATATCCCTTTAGGCCCGCTGCCTCGATTAGCTGAGCGGCGTGCTTTCCCTCAGGATTCTTGAAAACCGAGCCACAGGAAGGCAGGCCTATGGGTTGCGTGGCATTGCGCTGCTGCAATAAATGGCGAATATTGGAAGGTACACCTGGCGCTCGAGCTGCCAGACGAAACCTAGCCGCGGCAAACCATTCCTGTTGCGGCAAGCCGACGTGCCGATAGTCTACTTCAAATTCAGCAGGACTCCGTTCGACCAGGTTTCCTGCTCGATCAATCATCACCACCTGCTCTACCATGGACCAGGTTTCGCCACCGAACGCGCCCGCGTTCATCGCCAGGGCGCCACCGATGGTACCGGGAATTCCGGCGAAAAAATCAGCGCCATCGAACCCCTGTTTCTGGCAGAACTTGGCGAGTTTGGCGCAGCTGATTCCGCTTTCCACATAAAGCAGTCCATCTGGCTGCAGGCGGATTTCTTTCAGAGAATTGAGCGGTGCAATCACCTGCCCACGAAAACCGCCATCGCGCACCAACAGGTTACTGCCAAGACCGATCCAGAGAATATCGATGTCCGGCTCAAGGCCAGCCAGAAAATACTGCAGATCGACCAAATCGGCAGGAATATAATAACGATCCGCAGGTCCGCCCAGGCGCCAACTGGTGTGCTTTGACATGGGTTCGTCCAACATCAACTTACCTTTGATTGAACGATTGCTGGCCACGTTCATTTCCCCTTTCCTGCTGGCTGATGCTGTGCCAGAAACTCCGCCGACCAGGCCCCGATACTCCCGGCACCCAGAGTCAGGAAAATATCTTCATCCTGTAAAACCTTGTCGACGACTTCGTCGAGGCCTTCTAGCTCTTCTACAAACACCGGATCGACCTTGCCACGGTTTCGAATTGAACGCGCCAGCGCGCGCGAGTCGGCATCCTTGATATGGGCCTCACCCGCGGGATAAACCTCGAGCAATATCAATTGATCAACGTCGGCCAACACCTGGGTGAAGTCTTCGAACAGATCACGCGTACGGGTAAACCGATGTGGCTGAAATAAAACGGTGAGTCTTTTCTCCGGCCAGGCAGCGCGAATCCCGGCCAGGGTTGCGGCAATTTCATTGGGATGATGCCCATAATCATCAATATGCATAATCCTGCCATTGGCAACTTGCAGGTTTTCGCTAATCTGGCAGCGCCGACCTATTCCGGAGAAGTCGGCCAGTGCCTCGACGATCGCCGCCGGCGAGACTCCCAGCTCCCAGGCAATACTGATTGCAGCGGTGGCGTTGAGCACGTTGTGTTTACCCGTCAGGTTGAGTTCGATATTCAGCAACTCCGGCTCATCGGGTAGTCTGACGCTGAAGCAGGTCCTGGCACCTTTGGCGACAATATCGGTAATATGGACATCGGCATCTTCGGACTCACCGTAGGTCAGAACAGGGCGCGCAATGTCGGCCATTATTTCGCGCACTACCGGATCATCAAGACACAGCACGGCAAGTCCATAAAACGGCAAGTGATGCAGAAACTCGATAAAGGCCTGCTTGAGTCGCTCGAAATCACCTTCATAAGTAGAAAGATGATCATTATCGATATTGGTAATAATCGACATCATCGGCTGCAGGTAGAGAAACGAGGCATCGCTTTCATCCGCCTCGGCAACCAGGTAATCGCTCAGACCGAGCCGGGCATGGCTGCCAGAACTGATCAGTTTGCCACCTATCACGTAGGTCGGATCGATATCGCCGCTGGCGAGCACGCTTGCTACCAGGCTGGTGGTGGTGGTTTTTCCATGGGTGCCTGCCACCGCGATACCGCGCCGGAAGCGCATCAACTCGGCCAGCATTTCGGCACGCCTGACTACCGGGATACGCCTTTCGCGTGCGGCCTCGATTTCCGGATTGTCTTCATCAATCGCGCTAGAAACCACCACGACATGGGCTTCAGCGACGTTTTCGCTGTTATGCCCGATAGTGATATCGATACCGAGGTCACGCAAATGCCTGACCATCGCGTTGTCGGCGATATCCGAACCACTGATGTGATAATTCAGGTTGTGAAATACCTCGGCAATGCCACTCATTCCGGCACCACCGATACCAATGAAATGAATGTTGCGAATACGTCGCATGAAGTGCTTTGAACTCACTGTCACGATATCGCTCCCGCCAGTATCCCCGCAGCCAGGCGATCGGTAGCATCGGCCTTGAACTGGGCACGGGCATTGATCGCCATCTCCACCAGTGCGAGTCGATTCTGCTGAAAGAACTGCAACTTGAGCGCCAGGTTTTCTGCTCCTAAATCCGCTTCCTCGAGAATTTGCGCGGCTCCGTTTTGTTCCAGGAAAAGCGCGTTGTGGTACTGGTGGTTATCGACCGCATAAGGGAACGGAATCAACAGGGATGCCAAACCGACCGCGGTTAATTCTGCTATGGTGAGGGCTCCGGCCCGACACACCACCAGGTCAGCCCAACTGTAGGCCTGCTGCATATCTTCGATAAAACTGATTATTTCAGCATCGACACCGGCATCGGCATAGTTTTGCCGGCAACTTTGTAAATGTTTGTCACCAGATTGATGTTTGACCTGCGGACGCTGGTCACGATCGAGGCAGGCAATCGCCTGCGGCAGGATGCGGTTCAATGCGACTGCGCCCAGGCTACCGCCGATGACCAGCAACTGCATGGGCGTGTCGATTCTCGACTGCAAACGTGCACCCGGTTCCTCCAGCTCGGCAAGGCCGGAGCGCACCGGGTTACCGATACACTCGCAGCGCGGAACCGAGCCGGCAACATTCGGAAAAGCGGCGTAGTTACGAGTCGCAAAACGGCTCAGAATCCGATTGGTTAATCCGACAATCGAATTCTGTTCATGCAGGAACAGCGGAATATCAAGAAACCATGCCATCAAACCACCCGGCCCGGAAACGAATCCACCCATACCCAGCACTGCCTTTGGTCGAATACGGCGCAATAGACGCAACGCCTGCCAGCAGGCACGCAACAATCGAAAAGGCGCCATGATGAGCGTCATCACTCCCTTGCCACGCAATCCCTGCACGTTCAGCCACTCAATCGCGAAATCTGCGGCTGGCACGACCTGCGCCTCGATGCCGGAGCGGGTACCCAGCCAGATAATACTTTCTCCGCGTTGGCGTAGATTTTCAGCGACCGCGAGCGCCGGGAAAACATGACCCCCGGTACCACCCGCCATGACCAGGATCGGTTTTTGCAAACCCTGGTTCATGGGCGGTCCATTGCTCGCCGACGCAGCTTCTTGCCACCGTCGCCAACCCGGCATTCATAGTAGACACGTAACACCAGTCCGACCGCAAACGACATGCTCAGAATGGAGTTACCGCCGTAACTGATAAAAGGTAAGGTTAATCCCTTGGTCGGCAAGGCTCCCATATTGACACCGATATTTATTGCCGCCTGCAGCGTGATCAGCAGCCCAACCCCGTAGGCCAGGTAGGCGCCAAATGCCTTATCTTTATGCAACGCCATTTTAGCAATCGAAAAACAACGCAGGGCGAGCAGGGCAAACAAGCTGATTAAAAAGACCTGCCCGACAACGCCGAATTCTTCGGCAAAAATTGCAAACATAAAATCGGTATGCGCCTCGGGCAGGTAAAACAGCTTCTGGATACTGCCGCCGAGACCCGTTCCGAACCAGCCCCCGCTGCCGATGGCGATTAGAGATTGAGTCAATTGAAACCCGCTGTTGAAGGGGTCGGCCCAGGGATCGATAAACGATGTGATACGTGCGAGCCGATAGGGCGAGGAAACCGCCAGCAGACCCATGATACAAAGCGTACCAATGACGAACAGGATGAATTGAAAAAATCTCACCCCCCCGAGAAACATCAATCCGAGTCCGGTCATCAGCAGCACCGCGGCTGCGCCAAAATCGGGCTCCAATACCAGTAAACCACTGGCCACCGCGAGAATCAGCATCGGCTTGATAAATCCCATGGTATTGGTCTGCACTTCTTCGCTGCGCCGAACCAGGTAACCGCTGAGGTAAATAATGAGAAACAGCTTGGCGACTTCCGAGACCTGGAAGGTAAACACACCAAAATTGAGCCAGCGTGTACTGCCATTAACGGTATGGCCGACTCCGGGAATCAATACGCAGGCAAGCAGGACGATCGAACCCAGCATCAGAATCATGCCATTTTTCTTCCATACTTCTAGCGGGATTTTGCAGGCAAACCACATCAGGGCGACGCTCAACAAAATTCGTAAGAACTGGCGCTTGGCAAAATAGAATGGATCGTGGTTTTGCTGATCGGCAATACCTATCGATGCCGAAGCCACCATCACCAGGCCGATACTGATCAGCGTCACGTAAAGCAAAATCGTGACACGATCATATTCCGGTGCCAGATCAAACCCGGGTTTTACAACTGCGTTGTTGCTTCTGATTGCCTGACTAGTCATCGCTCAACTCCTTTACACGTTGCATGAAATCGTCGCCGCGAGCTTCAAATTTCGGGTACATGTCAAAGCTTGCACAGGCCGGTGCCAACAGCACACAGTCGCCGCTGCTGGCAACCTCGTGAGCACGCTGCACGGCTTCCTGCATGGTGCGAACCCGCTCGATTCGGGTCGCATCCTGCCAGGCGAGTTGCAGTCGGGACGCATCCTCGCCAAGCAATAATGCCAATTTGACTTTTTGTTTTATCGTCTCGGACATGAGCGCCATATCGGCACCCTTCGACTGGCCACCGGCGATCAATATAACCGGGCGTTCGCGTCCCTCGATCGAGGCCTGGGCAGCGCCAATATTGGTTGCCTTGGAATCATTGATCCATTCGACGCCATCGATTTCAGCAACCCACTGACCGCGATGGGGAATGCCGGCAAACTCTTCCATTGCGGAAACTATGGCCTTCCTGGATACGCCAACGCTGTGCGCGATCGCCATCGCTGCCAGGCAGTTAGCCCAGTTATGGCGCCCGCTCAGCTTGATATCGTTAACCTCTATCCAGCACTCATCACCATGTGCCAGCCAGAGTCCATTTTTCTCGAGCAACCTGAAATCAGCATCCGAGTCAGAATTCAGGCTGAAACTGATATCCCCGGCATCGTGGCGGGTTACTTCATCGTCAAGATTGCTGACACAGACACTGGCGTTATCATAAATTCTTAACTTGGTCTGGATATACTCGGCGTATCCCGCGTAACGATCGAGATGGTCTTCACAGAGATTAAGCAGGGCGGCAACCCGGGGTTGCAGCGAAGTTGTCGTTTCGAGTTGGTAGCTCGACAGCTCCAGCACGTAGAAATCAGGATTCTGTTCAAGCAAATCGAGCGCAGCGGTACCGATGTTGCCACCGACCGCAACCGTCTTATCGTCGCGCCTGATCATTTCGCCGACCAGGGTCGTAACCGTGCTCTTGCCATTGGACCCGGTGATCGCGATAACAGGCTTATCTACTAAACCCGCGAACAATTCAATATCGCCGATCACGACCTTGCCCAGATCAAGGGCCTGCTGGATTGCGTCCTGCCGAATCGATATCCCGGGACTGACCACTAACGCATCGGCCCATCCGATTAAATCGATATCGAGCGGCTGGGCTCTAAATTCAATTTCGCCGAACTCGGCACTGAGTTTACCCAGAAAAGGCGGCAGTTCACGCGTATCCTGCATCCTGCATCGATACCCATGCGCAAGCAAATAGCGCGCAACCGAGTACCCGGTTACGCCGAGTCCGACTACCAGGTAGTTGATATCTTGCAACGCTGTTTTTTGTTGGTTCACGTTTAACATTACCGGATCTTTAAACTCGCCAGGCCAATCAGCACCAACACCACGGTAATAATCCAGAAACGCACGATAATGCGTGGCTCCGGCCAACCCTTGAGTTCGTAATGATGATGCAATGGCGCCATACGAAATATTCGACGCCCGGTTAATTTGAATGATGCGACTTGCAGCATCACTGAAACCGTCTCCACGACGAAAATGCCGCCCATGATAAAAAGCACGAGTTCCTGGCGCACGATTACCGCCAGTGTGCCCAGCGCGGCCCCTAGCGCGAGCGCGCCGACATCGCCCATGAAGACCTGGGCCGGGTAAGTATTAAACCAGAGGAATCCCAGCCCGGCCCCGACCAGTGCGCCACAAAAAACGACCATTTCCCCGACCCCCGGTACATAGGGAATGCCAAGATAATTGGAAAAGTTAAAGTTCCCCGTGAGGTAGGCAAAAACACCGAGGGCGCCTCCAACCAGCACGGTTGGCAGTATCGCAAGACCATCGAGTCCATCAGTCAGGTTGACCGCGTTACTGCTGCCAACGATCACAAAATAAGCCAGCACCACGTATAACCAGCCCAGATCAATCAGAATATTCTTGATAAAGGGGACGATCAATTGCGTCTCGATGGGAAACTGCGCGGTATGAAACAGCGCTAACGCGGCGCTCAGTCCGATTACCGATTGCCAGAGAATTTTAACTCTTGCCGACAAACCCCTGGAGTTGCCATACGCGATCTTTTTGTAATCATCGATCCAGCCAATTGCACCAAAGCCAATCGTGACAAACAGGATTATCCATACGAAACGCGAAGACAAATCACTCCACAACACGGTGCTGGTTACTATCGCAACCAGGATTAGCGCACCGCCCATGGTAGGCGTACCCGCCTTGGACAGGTGGCTCTCGGGGCCGTCGTCACGCACACTCTGTCCTATCCTGGAGTTGCTCAGGTAACTGATCATTGCCGGCCCGACAATCAGGGAAATCACCAGCGCGGTGAGCACACCCAGAATGGTGCGCATCGTCAAGTACTGGAATACATTGAATCCGCTGTGAAACTGCGTGAGGTAGTCCGACAGGCTATACAGCATTGACGTCGCCCCCGTTCATGGACTGACCCAGCATGGTTATCAGTCGCTCCATTCCGGCGGCGCGCGAACCCTTGACCAGCAGGTTCACGCCCTGATGTATTTGCGACAGGATGGTTTCCGCCATTTCATCAATGCGCTCACAGCAATAGCCACCATTACCAAACTCTTCACTGGCGATGCAGCTCATTTCGCCAACGCCAAAAAGTTTTTCTACGCCATTGCTGCGCGCAATCTGCGCGGCTTCGCGATGCAATGTCTCTGCTGCCGCGCCCAGTTCCCCCATGTCGCCAAGCGCCAACCAGGCAGAACCCTGTAATGAACACAGCACCTTGATACCCGCTTCCAGCGAATCGGGATTCGCATTGTAACTATCGTCTATCAGCCGGCTACCGCAGGGACCGGGTAACATTTGCAACCGGCCTTTCACCCCGGAAAATCCAGCCAGGCTATCTACCGACGTAGCAAAATCCCTGCCACAGAGAATCGCCAGCGATACCGCCGCTAGCGCGTTGCGAACATTATGTTCACCGATGACCGCAAGCTCGCACCCACGGGTTTCATGCTGATAAGAAAATACAATTTTCAGGGCTTCTGTTTCAACCGACCAGGTGGCGCTGACATCGGCTTCATTTTGCAGGCCGCAACTAAGTCGCGTCTGCGCAGCACAAAGGTCTTGCCAGTAATGGCTGGCCACTTCATCGGCATTAAACAACGCCTTCTGCTGATCGGAGCAATAAGCGTAGAGTTCTCCCTTGGCCTCGACTACGCCCTGCACATCGCCAAACCCTGACAGGTGTGCAGCTGCTACATTATTGACGTAGACGATATCGGGTTCGGCAATTTCGGCAAGATTTGCAATTTCGCCGCGATGGTTAGCACCCATCTCGATAATGGCAAAATCGTGATCCTGTTCAAGTTCGAACAACGTCAGCGGGACACCGATGTCATTATTGAAATTTCCGCGAGTGGCAAGTGTCGAGGCCTGTCTCGATAAAATCTGGTACAGCATTTCCTTGACGGTGGTTTTACCGTTGCTGCCGGTAAGCGCAACCATGCAGGGATTGCATTGTCGACGCCAGTAATTTGCCAACCGCGCCATCGCCTGCTTGCAATCGGTTACTTCGATCTGTGCAATATCACACTGCTGTCGTTGTTCGACCAATGCTACAACTGCACCACTCTGATAGGCCTGGTCAACAAAGCTATGGCCATCGAAATTACTACCCTTAATGGCAACAAACAGTTTCCCGTCACAGGATTTGCGACTGTCGATCGTGACTCCGGAAAAAGTTATATCCGGCAGCCCCTCGGCACCGACCCCGAGGTTTTCAGCCAAAGCCGCTAAAGACATGCTAATCATGACTCACCTGCAGAATTCGGCTAACTACATGACGATCGCTAAACGGACGGCGTTCGTTACCGACTATTTGCTCCTGTTCGTGCCCCTTGCCAGCAATTACCACGAGATCTTCGGCAGCCGCCTGCGACAGGGCATATTCGATAGCCGCCTGGCGATTATGCACAACGCAGGCCTGCCCGGGCCGTTTCATACCGGCCAGAATTTCACTGACGATTTTTTCAGGTGATTCGTTACGCGGGTTATCATCGGTAACAATCACACGGTCGGCGAGTTCTTCCACGGCACGTCCCATGCCGCTACGCTTGCCCTGGTCACGATCGCCACCGCATCCAAATACACACCAGAGTAATCCGCCGGTATGTTCTCGACAGGCACCGAGGCAGGCGCGCAAGGCTTGCTCGGTATGGGCAAAATCGATCACCGCTGCAGCGCCAGCAGGCTTGCCAGAGAATTTCTCCATGCGACCGGGAATCGGCTTTAAGTCTTTAATCGCGAGCTCGAGTTGATTGTAATCGAGACCCAGTGCCACCAGCGTGGCTATACAGGCAAGCGTATTTTCGACATTGAAATGCCCCAGTAAAGCAGTGACTGCTGTCACTTCTCCCAACGGGGTCGAAGCGCGGATATTCTGTCCGTTTGCACTCAATTCGCTGGCAATTAATTTTATCTCGGCTTCGCACTCGCCCCCGGATTCGACCGAGTAACGTAGCAATGATTTTTGTTCAACCGACTCGCTTATCTGCTGTCCGAAACTATCGTCAACATTGACCACACGCCCGGAAAGCTGGAAGTCATGAAACAGTCGCGCCTTGGCAGCCGCGTACCTGCCCTGGTCACCGTGATAATCGAGATGATCTCTTCCCAGGTTGGTTAGCACGGCTATATCAAAATCGCACCCGTTGACGCGGTACTGCTCCAGTGCGTGCGAAGACACTTCCATGACCACGTATTCGCAGCGTTGCAACTGGAACTGGTGCAGGCGTGACTGCAGGCTTACTGCGTCTGGTGTGGTCAATGAGTCTGGCGTCAGGCTATTTCCTATGCCGTAACCGAGAGTACCAATACTGGCGCATGACTTACCGATTCGGGTCAAGGCCTGGGTAACGAGATGGGTGACACTTGACTTTCCATCGGTGCCGGTAATTCCAATGATAGTCATTGCCTGTCCCGGGTCACCGAAGAAACGACTAACGATATGGCCGTTGGCACGTTCCAGCTGATCAACGCCAATCCAGTGGGTTTCGACCTGCTTGCTCAATAGTGGAATTCGTTGCAGGCTGTAATCGTCTGATGCGTCATAAATCACCGCCACTGCACCGGCCTTAACCGCATCTATGGCGTAATCTATTCCATTGGACTTGATACCCGGCAAGGCAATGAATGCTGAATTCACAGTTACATTGGCGCTGTTGCTGACGATATCGCTAATCTGGATCGACGGCACAGTATCCTGAAGTGCAAAACCTGATAACAGTTCCGACAATGCCATTCCCGGAATATTGGTATTTGCCATCATGCCCCCTGTCCCTTGCTGCGTGCCAGCGTCGGCAAATCGTCGGGTGGAATATCGAGAATACGCAGGGCATTTGACATCACTTCCTGGAATACAGGAGCTGCAACCAGGCCACCGTAATATCCGTTTTGCGTAGGCTCGTCGATCATGATCGCCATCACCAGGCGCGGATTGCTGGCTGGCGCGATACCCGCAAACACGGCAACATAATCGTCTTCCTGGTAGCCACCGGCTATGCTTTTTTTGGCGGTCCCGGTCTTGCCAGCAATCTGGTAACCGTCGACTGCGGCCGCCTGCGCAGTGCCTTTGGGTCCAACCACCTCGGTCAGCATCTTCATCATTTGCTGCGCGGTCGAGGCTTTCATGACATGTCGCGAGATCTCATTCATCGGCCTGCGAACCGGTTCCTTGCGAATCAGGCTGAGATCGACCAATCGTCCCCGGTTCGCAATCACCGCATAGGCGCGCGCGAGCTGGGTGATCGATAACGACATTCCGTATCCGAATCCCATGGTAGCGTGATCCAGCGACTGCCACTGGCTGTAGTGACGGAAATATCCGGACGATTCTCCCGGAAAAGACACACCGGATAACTCGCCAAACCCGTAAGATTTAAAACTCTCCCATAGCTGCTTTTTTTCCAACGACATGGCAATGCGCGATGCGCCAACGTTACTCGATTTGCTCAGGATTTCGGAGAGGTCGAGTACGCCGTAGTTGCGAATGTCTTTAACCGGATGTCCGCTGACCATCATGTAGCCTGGTGAGGTATCAATATTGCTGCCACGGTGGTAATGACCGCGATCAATCGCAGCCGCCAGGGTAAAGGGTTTAATCGCGGAACCTGGTTCAAACACATCGGTGAGAGCCCGGTTACGCAGTTTCAGGGTAGCCGTCGTCCTGCGTCGATTCGGGTTATAAGACGGCTGGTTTACGATTGCCAGAATTTCGCCGTTGCGAGCGTCCAGCAATACTGCTGAACCTGCCTTGGCGGCGTGATACTGGATCGCTCGTGCGAGGCTACGATAAGCGATGTACTGCAAGCGCATATCGATACTGGTATAGATATCGTTGCCCGATTCGGCCGGCTTGACCTGCGCCAGTTCCTCAACAACTTCGCCACGACGGTTGCGGATAACCCGACGCACACCCGGCTCAGCACGCAACCAGTCCTGGTAGGACAGTTCAAGTCCTTCCTGGCCCTTGTCATCAATATCGGTAAATCCCACGAGGTGCGATACCACCTCTCCGGCAGGATAGTAGCGATGATACTCGCGCTGCAGGTACACGCCCTCTATTCCCGCTGCGAGAGCGCGTGCAAATTCTGGCTCAAGCTGGCGCTTCAGGTAAACAAACTCACGATCCGCGCGTTGCTTTAGCATGGATACCGTATCGCGGTAATCGAGTTTCAGCTTACCCGCTACCTGTTTCAGGGCTGCGAGGTTTCCGAGAATTTCATCCGGATTGACCCAAACCGAATCGACCGGTGTACTAATTGCCAAAGGTGTACCAAAACGATCCAGGATAGCGCCTCGATAGGCCGGGGTTTCGATGGTACGGATTTGTCGCTGCACTCCCTGGTCAGTCAAAAAGTCCTGCTCAACGACCTGTAGATACAAAGCCCGTGTGATCAAACCGACGAGCAATGAAATCAATACCAGCAGTACAAAGCTATGACGCATACCCAGGAAAACCGCCCCGCCGTCACCCTTGTTAACGCGGTCGCTACGTTTCATTGCAAACGCACCAGTTCGACGTTTTCGGGTAAGCGCATTTTTAAGTCTTTGCGCGCCCTGGATTCAACATTGCTATGCGTCGCCAGGGTCGTGTTTTGCAACTGCAAACGCCCCCACTCGATAACCTGTTGGTCCTGTTGTTTCTGGATGTTACGTAAATCGGCGAATAGAACGCGGCTTTGATGCTTCACGTATACCACGGTCAGTGCACTGCCGAGAACCAGTGTTAGCAGCAGCGAAAACCAGGCTCTGTTCATCAGGCCGCTCGCTCTGCTATGCGCAGTACCGCACTACGGGCACGTGGATTTAAGGCCAGCTCCCCGGCTCCTGCCTTGATGCCTTTGGTTTTTAACTTGAGACGGATGTTGGATGGAATTTCGCTATCGCGCAGTGGCAGGCCACGGGGGATTTTGCTGCGAGTACTCTGTGATTTAAAAAATCGTTTTACCAGGCGATCTTCGAGTGAGTGGAAACTGATGATCAACAGGCGCCCACCGATTTTCAATACATCCAGCACCGATTCAAGCAGGCGCTGGATCTGTTCGAGCTCCTGGTTGATATGAATCCTGACGGCCTGGAAGCTGCGGGTTGCCGGGTGCCGATTATTTTTGGGGCGCGGCACTATTTCACTGATTATCGCGGCCAGGGTTGCGGTATCCTCGATTTTGCGGGACTGGCGCACTTCGACAATCTTTTTTGCGATCCTGCGTGAATGACGTTCCTCGCCGTATTCCCACAGCACCCTCGCGATCTCCGCTTCATCAGCCTGCGCGAGCCAATCTGCCGCCGACTCGCCCTGGCCGGGATTCATACGCATATCGAGGGGTCCATTATGCTGAAAACTGAAACCGCGCCCGGCATCGTCGAGTTGAGGTGAGGAAACACCAAGGTCGAGCAGGATCCCGTCGATTTGCTCCAGCAGATCGAGTTCATCAATCCGGCTGCGCATGTTGGCGTAGTCATCGTGGATTATGGTAACCCGGCAGTCGGAGCCAATTGTCTCATGGGCATCTGCAATTGCCTGCGGGTCCCGATCCATAACAATCAGGCGGCCGTGCTCGCCAAGCTCAGCCAGGATCGAATGCGCATGCCCGCCTCGACCATAGGTACCGTCGACATAACGACCATCCGGCTTGATTTCGATTGCTGCCATGACCTCGGCGTGCAGCACCGGTGCATGGTGCTGATTCACAACGTCAATTCCGCCAGCGCCGCTGGCATATCATCGCCGGTACCATCGCCCAACCAGGACTCCATACGCTCGGCCCAGAGTGCTTCATCCCAAAGCTCGAACTTCTTGCCCTGCCCGATGAGCACCACCTTTTTGCCGAGCTGGGCGTATTCTCGCAACGGGTTAGACAGCAGCATTCGACCACTGGTATCGACCTCGACCTCGGTAGCATGACCGATCAACAAACGCTGAATACGACGGGTGGTGGGATTGAAGCTTGGCAGGGCTTCGATTTTTTCTTCGATCAATTCCCATTCGGGAAGCGGGTAAATCAACAGGCAGGGTTGATCGGTATCAATAGTAACGATCAGCTGGCTTTGACAGATTTCGAGCAGCCGTTCGCGGTAACGCGCGGGTAGAACAATTCTGCCCTTCGCATCCAAAGATAAATTGGAAACCCCTCGAAATTTATGCACGCTTAACCCGTTGTTATGACACTTTGTGCCACTTTTTCCCACTTAGGGACACAATATGGCTTATTTTGACCACAAGTCAAGTAAATTTGGGCTTCAAATACTGGTTTTTTCTCAATGGCGTCAATAACTTAGCCTATTAACTTAAAGCTCAGGAAATAATAAGCAGCCAAAACCGATACTTAGATCTAATAGTTAAAGTGAAATATTAAGTTGAGGCGGATTTTGTGCAGTTTTACACAATTTTCAGGGTTTCAAAACAAAGGGGCGCAATGGGATGCGCCCCCTCAAAGTTGATAGTCAGCCTGTAAGCCGGGTTCTGTCGAGGATAATCATTCATCTGGACTGAAAGTCGCCTCTCAGCCTCAAGCAACCAACCCGAAAACGACGCGGGCCGCGCCATTGTTTTCCTATTTGGTCTTGCTCCGAGTGGGGTTTACCTTGCCACTTCTGTTACCAGAAGTGCGGTGCGCTCTTACCGCACCCTTTCACCCTTACCAGCCGTAGCTGGCGGTTTGCTTTCTGTTGCACTGGCCGTGAGCTTACGCCCCCCAGACGTTATCTGGCACTCTGCCCTGTGGAGCCCGGACTTTCCTCCAGCTCGTAACACGAACCAGCGATTATCCAGCTGACTTGGCGACAATTTTACCATGCTAACAACAGGACGCCACCCGCATGACACTCAAAAAACAAGTATTGCGTTGTTGCGACAGGTCGGACCACCGCGAAAACCCGCTACCGGGATGAACAAAAATCCGCTCAGGGATACATTGTCAGGGGTTCTGTTCCAGGCGATAGTGCACCGAAGTTCACTTGCTCCACTGGTCGCGGTGCATACTGAGCTGTTTTAGTAAGGTAAACTTTTCCTCCTTGGCTAAAAATGGCCGGATCGCATTTAACAACTCCTGCCGTTCACTGGATTGAAACCAGCGGTTCCAGGCCGCTTCGTCAGTCCATCGCGTTATCACCACGTATCGATTGGGACGATGTATTTCAACCGATGACTCTCCCGATACATATCCCTCGGCATTGGCCATTACACCCAGCAGGTTTGCAATCGCAGCTTCGTAAAATTCTTCGAGACCTTCCGCTATTTCGCGTTCGATGATTACCCTGATCATTAATATTCACCTGGTTTATGACCGCTTTCCGGCCGCTGACATGTGTTAAAACAGATCAGCAGGATATACAATCGCGCCTATAACACAATAATTTCTCGGAGGAATCCAGATGGCCTGGCAACAAAACATTTTGCGCGTAAACCTGAGCAAAGGCAGCTGCGACTTTGAACCCCTGAATATGGACTGGGCTAATGCCTATCTGGGTTCACGAGGACTCGGTAGCAAGTATCTTTACGAAGAGATGGATCCGGCGGTAGATGCCCTGTCGACGGAGAATAAAATCATCTTTGCCACCGGCCCGTTGACCGGAACCATGGCCTCGACCAGCGGC
The DNA here is from genome assembly GCA_947259485.1 of uncultured Gammaproteobacteria bacterium. GTDB lineage: Bacteria > Pseudomonadota > Gammaproteobacteria. The sequence continues at coordinate 125,806 of CAMYLU010000002.1, forward strand.
CGCTACACGGTAGTCACCAAGGGCGCGCTAACCGGCGCCATTGCCTGCTCCAACTCGGGCGGAAAATTCGGCGGGGAGCTGAAAAACGCGGGTTACGATATGCTAATCATCGAAGGTAAATCCGACAAACCAGTCTACCTGCATATCGAAGACGACAAGGTCGAAATCTGCGACGCCGGCGACATCTGGGGCAAGACCGTATGGGAGACCGAGGATATCCTCGCGGCGAAGTACGGCGATCCGCTAATGCGCTTTGCCGGCATTGGACAGGCCGGGGAAACCCGGTGCCGTTACGCCTGCGTGGTCAATGACAAGCATCGCGCCGCGGGACGTTCCGGTGTGGGCGCGGTAATGGGCTCCAAGAACCTCAAAACCATCGCGGTGCGCGGTACTGTCGGTACACCTGCGGCCAGCAAAGAGGTTTACCACAAGATCAACGAAATCAACGCACGCATGAACGACCGCGAGGGCATGGCGCGTGACGGCACGCTGGCGATGATGGATGTGACCAACGGCTTCGGCAGCTTGCCGACGCGCAACAATCGCAGCGTGCGCTTCGAGGGCGCCAACAAACTCAATCCCGAGGCCATGCATACACCCAACCCTGACGGTCACACCAATATCGTTACCAACGGCGCCTGCTTCGGCTGCACCATCGGCTGCGGGCGCATCTGCAAGATCGATCCGAACCACTGGTCAGTCAAGGACCGCCCCGAATACCAGGGCGCCTCCGGCGGCCTCGAATACGAAACCGCCTATGCGCTTGGCGCGGCCTGTGGCGTAGACGATATTGACGCGGCAACTTTCGCTGGCTTCATCTGTAACGAATACGGCATGGATCCGATCTCGCTCGGTGGCTCAATTGCCGCCGCAATGGAGCTGTTCGACATCGGCGCTATCGATGAAAGCACCACCGGCGGTATCAAGCTCGAATTCGGCAATGCCGAGGCTCTGTGCCAGATTTCGGAGCTCGCCGGCAAGGGCGAAGGATTTGGCGCCGATATCGCGATGGGCTCGAAACGCCTGTGCGAGAAATACGGCCATCCGGATTTGTCGATGACGGTCAAGGGCCAGGAATTCGCTGCCTACGATGGCCGCTCCATGCAGGGCATGGGATTGGCTTATGCAACCAGTAACCGCGGTGCCTGTCACCTGCGCGCCGATCCGTACGAACATGATTTTGACACCACCGAAATCGCAGGCAAAGCGCAGGTCGTTGCCGAGAGCCAGCGCCTGGTTGCATTCATGGATTCCAGTGGTCTGTGCCTGTTCCCGGCCGGTTGCGGCTGGGGCACCGAAGACTACTGTGAACTGGTCGACCTGGTCTGTGAGGGCGACTGGAATACCGAGGCACGGATGGTTGAAACCGGTGAACGCATCTGGAACCTGGAAAAGCTGTTCAACCTGAAGGCTGGCCTGGGTAAGAAAGACGATACCCTGCCCAAACGCATCCTCGAGGAACCGGCCGATGTCGGCACCGGCAAGGGCCTGGTATGCAGGCTCGATGAAATGCTACCCGAGTACTATGCTATCAATGGCTGGGACGCGGAAGGCGTGCCCACCAGGGATACGCTGAATCGTCTCGGTATCGATTGACAATGCTTACCTGATTGCCGTGTGATGGATATATCGGTCACCCTGTTCGGCGGGCTACGACACTACCTGCCCGCCGGCAGCTCCTTCAACAAGTGCAAGATCGACGTCGACGAGGGCAGCAGCCTTGCAGCACTGTTGCAGAAAATTCCGGTTCCGCCCGATAAACCTTACATGGTCATTCTGAATGACGAAAAGGTCGCCAGCGATCAATTCGACGAAATCAATATTCAGGCAGATGACGAGGTAGTGCTGCTTCCGCCGATCAAGGGCGGCTGAAGCCTGTCAGGCGGCGCATTCGTCGGTACTTTTGACCTTACCCTCTGCGTCGAGCGTTTCAAGTTTGACGCCAAATCCCCACAACCGGCGCAAATGCTTCAACACTTCCTCGCGGTTTTTAGCCAGCGGAATATCTTTGTGCGGCACGTGTCGCAGGGTAAGCGTGCGATCGCCCCGGGTGTCGACATTATAAACCTGGATATTGGGCTCGTTCATGCTGAGGTTATACTGATTGGACAATGCCTGGCGTATATACTGGTAACCCGCATCATTGTGAATCGAGGTCACCTCGAGTTCGGTGAGCTGCTCGTCGTCGAGAATTGAAAACAGCTTGAACTCGCGGATCAGCCGCGGCGACAGGAATTGTGAAACAAAGCTTTCGTCCTTGAAGTTACGCATTGCAAAATCAAGTGTTTCCTGCCAGTTCGAACCCGCGATATCGGGAAACCAGGTACGGTCTTCCTCGTCCGGATCAACACAAATTCGCTTGATATCGGTCATCATTGCGTAACCCAGCGCATAGGGATTGATTCCACTAAAATGTTGGCTGTCAAACTCCGGTTGTGCGACGACGTTGGTATGGCTTTGCAGAAATTCGAGTATAAACCCTTCGGTAACCCTGCCCCGATCGTACAGGGCATTCATAATGTGATAATGCCAGAAGCAGGCCCAACCCTCGTTCATCACCTGGGTTTGACGTTGCGGGTAAAAATACTGGCCGATCTTGCGCACGATGCGCACCACTTCGCGCTGCCAGGGTTCTAGCAGGGGTGCGTTCTTCTCGATAAAGTAAAGGATATTTTCCTGCGGTTCCTGCGGGAAATTAGGCTGCGTCGTATCTTCTTCCGCAGCCTCCTTTTGCGGTACTGTTTTGAGCCAGAGGTCGTTGACCTGTGACTGCAGGTAGGCTTCACGTTCCTTGAGCCGTTCCTTTTCTTCGCGCATTGATACCGGGTTGGGTCGCTTGTAACGATCGACGCCATGATTCTGTAGCGCATGGCAGGAATCAAGCAGGTTCTCAACCTCATCGATACCGTAACGCTCTTCGCAGTCGCTGATATAGCGCTTGGCAAAAACCAGGTAATCGATGATTGCCTCGGCATCGGTCCATGCCTGGAACAGGTAGTTGCCCTTGAAAAATGAATTGTGGCCGAAACAGGCATGTGCAATCACCAATGCCTGCATCATCATGGTATTTTCTTCCATCAAATAAGCGATGCAGGGATTTGAATTAATTACGATTTCGTAGGCCAAACCCATATGCCCGCGGCGGTACTGTTGTTCGTTACGAATAAAATGCTTGCCGAACGACCAGTGGCTATAGCCGATCGGCATACCGATACTGGCGTAGGCATCCAGCATCTGTTCGGCGGTAATCAACTCGATCTGGTTAGGATAGGTATCGAGTTTGAATTCTTCGGCGATATCGGCAATCTCGGCGTGGTATTCTTCGATCAATTCGAAGGTCCATTCGGCTCCGGTCGAGATCGGTTCGCTCATTGGGTTTGCTTCCTGAAAAATTCACGAAATACCGGGTAAATATCTTCATACTGCCGAATATGTTGCATGGCAAAATTATCATTGCTCTCCAGCAGGCGGGAATAGTGATCCCATAAACCCTGGTGATCTCGCTTGGTAATTTCAACATAAGCGTAATAGCGCAACTGGGGTAACAATTGCTTGGCCAGGATCTGTTCGCAAACCGGGGAGTCATCGTTCCAGTTATCACCATCAGAAGCCTGCGCGGCGTAAATGTTCCAGTCGGTCGGCGGATAACGCTGGGCGATAATATCGCGAGTCATTTCCAACGCGCTCGACACGATCGTACCGCCGGTCTCACGCGAGTAGAAAAATTCTTCTTCGTCGACCTCCTTGGCCTGGGTGTGATGACGAATATAAACCACGTCAACGTCGCGATAGCTACGAGTCAGGAAAAGATAAAGCAGGATATAAAAGCGCTTGGCGATATCCTTGGTTTCCTGGTCCATGGACCCCGACACATCCATCAGGCAAAACATCACGGCCTGGGAAGTAGGTTCCGGGCGCTGAACAAAATTATTGAAGCGCAAATCGAAAGTGTCGATGAAGGGAATTCTGCGAATACGCCCGCGTAAAACTTCTATTTCTTCCTGCAGTGCAAGGCGTTTAGCTTCGTCACCACCGACTTCCTGCTCGAGGACCTCCAATTCCGCTTCGAGCTCGTGCAGAACTCGCCTCGGCTCTGCTCCCATGGCAACGCGCCTGGACAATGCCGAGCGCAGGGAGCGCACGATATTGATGTTTGTAGGTACACCGTCATTGGTGAAACCGGCGCGCACGGTTTTACTCTTGGTCATCTTGCGCAACTGGTTCTTTTTGAGGTTGGGCAGCTCGAGATCGTCAAACAGCATATCGAGGTACTCATCCTTCGAGATTTCAAAGGCAAATTCGTCCTCGCCTTCACCGCTATCACTCGCGCGTCGACCCTTTTCCTGACCCTGGTTAAGCGGGCGTTTGATCTTGTCGCCCTGCGCGAATTCCTTGTTACCGGGATAAACCCCTTCGCGAACACCACCCTTATCGTTACGGAAGGTGGGCTCGGAAATATCACGAGTTGGAATCGACACGCTTTCGCCGCCGTCGATATTGGTGATTGAACGCTCCGAGATCTGTTCCGAAATCGCTTTTTTAATCTGCTTTTTATAACGCCTTAAAAATCGCTGCCGGTTTACCGTGCTCTTGTTCTTTGCGTTCGGCCGTCTGTCAATGAGTTGCGCCATGTCAGTCTTCTCGGAATCGGACCCATTGCTTAAGAAGATTTTCGGACGCGCAGATACCATTCACATAACAGGCGTACCTGTTTCTCGGTATAACCTTTCTCGACCATACGCGAAACAAAGTTGGCATGCTTCTTTTCGTCTTCCTCGGAAGCTTTTGCGCTGAAAGAAATGACCGGTAATAACTCCTCGGTGTTGGAAAACATTTTCTTTTCGATCACGGTGCGTAATTTTTCATAGCTCACCCATTCCGGATTATTACCGTCGTTCTGGGCACGAGCACGTAATACGAAATTAACCACTTCGTTACGAAAATCCTTGGGATTGGAAATGCCCGCAGGCTTTTCAATTTTTTCAAGCTCCTCATTGAGTGAGGCGCGCCCAAAATTTTCGCCGGTTTCCGGATCACGGTATTCCTGGTCCTGGATCCAGAAATCAGCATAGGTGACATAACGGTCGAAAATGTTCTGACCATATTCCGAGTATGACTCGAGGTAAGAAGTCTGGATTTCCTTGCCGATAAACTCGACGTAGTTGGGCACCAGGAAGGCCTTGATATGCTCCAGGTAACGATCGTGTAAATCCTGGGGAAATTGTTCGCGCGCTATTTGTTGCTCGAGTACATAGAGCAGGTGCACCGGGTTTGCGGCGACCTCGGTCTGGTCAAAATTAAATACGCGTGACAGGATCTTGAATGCAAAACGCGTAGACAAACCTCTCATGCCCTCGTCAACACCGGCATAATCACGATATTCCTGGTAAGACTTCGCCTTCGGATCTGTATCTTTGAGGCTTTCCCCGTCATAGACACGCATCTTCGAGTACATACTCGAGTTTTCCGGTGCCACCAGGCGCGACAAAACGCTGAACTGCGCCAGCATTTCGAGGGTGCTCGGCGCGCAAGAAGCTTCCGAGAGTGAGCTATTGTGCAGCAACTTGTCGTAAATCCTGATTTCTTCGGAAACGCGCAGGCAATAGGGAACCTTGACGATGTAGACCCGGTCGAGAAACGCCTCGTTGTTCTTGTTATTACGAAATGCCTGCCATTCCGATTCATTCGAATGTGCCAGGATGGTGCCTTCAAACGGTAACGCGGAAAGTCCCTCGGTGCCGTTGTAATTACCTTCCTGGGTGGCGGTCAGCAATGGATGCAACACCTTGATCGGTGCCTTGAACATTTCGACAAATTCCATCAAACCCTGGTTGGCCCGACATAGAGCCCCCGAGTAACTATAGGCATCGGCATCGTTTTGCGCGAAATGCTCGAGCATGCGGATATCGACCTTACCAACCAGCGCGGAAATATCCTGGTTGTTTTCGTCACCGGGCTCGGTTTTTGCAATGGCGATCTGGTTGAGGATCGAAGGCTGCATCTTGACCACCTTGAATTGACTGATATCACCACCGTATTCAATGAGGCGCTTGGCGGCCCAGGGCGACATAATCTTGTTCAGGTGGCGCTTGGAAATACCGAAATCCTGTTCCAGGATTGCGGCATCCTCATTCACGTCAAACAATCCCAGCGGGGACTCGAATACCGGGGAATCCTTGATCGCGTAGATCGGCATTTTCTCCATTAAAATCTTGAGACGATCAGCGAGTGACGACTTGCCACCTCCGACCGGGCCCAGCAGATAGAGAATCTGTTTCTTTTCCTCTAACCCCTGTGCGGCGTGCTTGAAATAAGAAACGATTTGTTCAATCGCCTCTTCCATACCATAAAATTCGGAAAAAGCCGGATATCGTGCGATCAGTTTATTGGAAAAAATGCGGCTGAGCCGGGAATCCTGCGAGGTATCGACCAGTTCGGGTTCACCAATTGCGGCCAGCATGCGTTCTGCCGCGGTCGCGTAAACCAGGGGGTCTTTTTTACAGAGTTCGAGGTATTCCTGCAGCGAATATTCTTCCTGCTGGTGGTGGTCGAATCGTTCACGATAACTTTCGAAAATGCTCATTGGGGCTACCTATTCCAAGTTCGGATCAGGAACGGCACCCAGCGAATCCCTTCATATGACCAGGCGCCGCCTGATGAATTTAATTCTGACTCTTTGTGTGGTTATGTTTACTAAGCATAGTAAAGTTTTAGACGATGACCTGTGAATTTCGTTCGCAAAATAAATTTATTTCCATATAAATTATTTCACTATTCGGGAAACGCCATGATCGCTGAATCATCACCACCATTCAATACCACTATGTGCCGCCTTGCAAGAAACTTACCAAGTTGGTGCATGCCGCCCGCCATGGAATGCAATTTGCGCCGGGAGAAGAGGTCTGCAAAAGTTTCTCGAATACTTTTTGCCTTGAATATCAAGCTCTTAGGAAATAACGGCGGCTAGTTTTTTGTTTTTGGCTCAGCCACGTCTCGCAGTTGCAGCGCTTGTTGATAAAGCTCATTCTTCTTCTTCCCCGTCAAACGCATGGCAATTTTTACCGCAATTTTGACGGATACTTCCTCCAGCAGAACCTTGAGTATTTCAACGTCGTCCGTGTTCAGTTGTTTACTCGCTGGATCGGCTGAATTGTCGATCAGTACCACGAATTCACCCTTGCTTAAAACGCTATCATCTTGCAACCGCGTCAACAGTTCCGCGGCGCTACCACGCATGAAATTTTCATGTAACTTGGTGAGTTCCTTGGCTACCACACACTGTTTTTGCGGAAACACCTCTACCAGTTGCTGTATCAGGCGCTCGATACGATGGCTCGACTCAAACAGGACAAGGGTCACGGGTATTTCGCGCAAAGCTTGCAGTTGCTGACCACGTTCCCTGGTACGCGAAGACAGGAAACCGCAAAAATAAAAATTTTCCGTCGGCAACCCGGCAGCACTCAGGGCCGCAATTGCACTATTAGCCCCTGGTATGGGTGAAACCCGTATACCTGCCTGCTGGGCGGCAACTACCAGCCTGTATCCCGGATCCGAAATCAGCGGTGTTCCCGCATCCGAAATCAGTGCAACATTACTGCCGGCCGTCAATTTTTCGAGCAACACCTCGCTACGGGCATTTTCATTATGTTCATGGCAGGAAATCATCGGGGTTTCAATTTCGAGATGATTCAACAGGTATTTACTGTGGCGGGTATCCTCGGCGGCAATCAAATCAACCGCGTTGAGTGTTGCGATTGCACGCAGACTGATATCATCCAGGTTTCCAATCGGGGTTGCGACAATATAGAGTACGCCGGTCATGCAAAAAGAGTGTACACTATTCGCCTGTTACGAAAATCGCCAGACCTCCGTTTCCATTCTAAGTTGATCCATCTAATGAAACCGACCCGTTCAATCCTGTTTCTGCTGGCACTGATCCTGGGACTTGCCGCCTGTGAATCAGGTCGTCAATTCGGTTCGGATGGCAGCGGCACGACATCACCGGGAGATCCGGATGCTGCGAGCGAGATTCTGACGCCAACCGAAGAGGATATCATCACTGCTTTTCAATACGAGGTTGATAAGCAGTGGCTGGAAGCCTCGGTGTTGTATGACAAGCTTGCACAATCCGCCACTCAACCGGAACGCTCCTCATACCTGCTCAAGGTAGCCCTGATGTATTTCGAAGGAGGGTTCTACGAAGAAATTGACCCTTATTTCGATCAACTGGGTGAACAGGACATCATAGAGCTGGACCTGAATTACCGCGAGACGATCCGGGCGGGAGGTTACCTGGGAGAAGGCAAGATTTACCAGAGTCTGGCGGCGCTGCCAGAGATCGAAGAGATCATTGATTATCGTTACAAGGCCCTCGCACTCAGGATTCGCTCGCGCGGGGTACTTGCGATCGGCAAACCCCTGGAAAGCGCCAAATTACGCATGCAAATCAGCCAGTTTTTGCAAACACCGCAGGAAATTGAAGAAAATCATGACTTTATCTGGGATGCGCTCAACCGCATTTCCGAGCCTGCAATGATCCGGGCGCTTGCCGAACAAATCACTTACGAGGTGCGCGGTTGGCTGGAATTAAACCTGATAGCGCGCCGATCGAATATGCTCCCCGTAAAAATGGAGCCCTGGATCGACCAATGGTACCAGCTTTATGGCGATCACTCCGCAGCGCCGAGATACGCCATCAGCCTGCTCGAAGAAAGCAAGCGTATTTATATTAATCCAACGCGTATCGCGCTGATGTTGCCTTTTTCCGGGCGTCTCGAAAAGGTTGCAGAGGCGATCCAGAATGGTTTTCTGTACGCTTATTACCAGGACCCCGAGCAGATTGCCGACCTTGAGATTATCAATGCCAGTAACAACCCCGCGGAATTTAACCTGCAATACGAGCAGGCAATTCAGGACGGTGCTGATTTTATAGTTGGCCCGATAGCCAAGGACCTGATTGACCTGCTGCAACAACGTGAACAACTCGAAGTTCCGACCCTGACTTTGAATTACGGCAATGATCAGAGTGAAACCCGGTTAAATCTTTACCAGTTCGGTTTGCGTCCGGAAGACGAAGCTGTGCAGATTGCGGATTACGCATTAGCCCAGGGCAGGCATCACGCACTTGTGCTGGTGCCCGACACCGAGTGGGGCTATCGACTCCAGCGTGCGTTCAGTCACCGCTTCGAGTCGCTAGGTGGCCACGTCGTCGACAGCAGCAGTTACCCGGCGAAAAAGAACGATTATTCAACGGAAATCAAGAACCTGCTCAACCTGACCACCAGCAACCATCGTAAAAGCATTTTGCAGCAGGTGATCAAGGAACAGGTCAAATTCGATGCGCGCCGCCGCCAGGACGTCGACATGATATTTATCGCCGGCAACTCGAGACAGGCCAGGCTGATCAAACCGCAGCTCAAGTTCCACCATGCGCAGGATTTACCCGTATATTCGACATCGCATATTTCTGCCAGCAACAGCAATCCCGACGATGATCGCGACCTGGATGAAATTCTTTTTGTCGACATCCCGTGGATGCTGGACAACCACTCCAATCGCGACCATCAGCAAATCAGTCGTCTCTGGCCAGATGAGAGCCAGCGTTTCAGCCGCCTGTTTGCACTCGGGATCGATGCTTATCGAATGATTCCTTCGCTGCGCCGACTGATGATTAATCCCGAGGAATCGCTACCGCATAACACCGGTAAATTATCAGTTGATAAAAACGGCCGGGTGAAACGATCGCTGATGATGGCAACTTATGAAAAAGGTCGAGCCAAGCTACTGGAAGTTCCAGACACCCAGAACCTGGCTCCGGGACTACCTCCGTAATTCGATGAACCTTAATCTTCGCAAAGGATTGCGTTTTGAAGATCGGGCCAGGGACTACCTGTTGGAGCGCGGCCTGTTGTTGATACAATCGAATTACCGCTGCCGCTTTGGCGAAATCGATTTGATCATGCTTGATCGAGATACCGTCTGTTTTATCGAGGTGAAATTTCGCAGGTCGTTAGCCTTTGGCGGTGCCGCGGTTGCGATTCCCCGCGGCAAGCAGCGTAAAATCATCAAGGCTGCCCTCTTCTACCTCGCGGCAAATAAGCGTCTCGCCCATCATGCACTGCGTTTTGACGCACTGCTGATCCAGCAGCAATCCGCCGACATCCATGACTTCAACTGGATCAAAAACGCCTTCTACGCCGAATAACAGGCTTCCTCAACCCTCAAACCGAAGTATCGGAATTCACGGATCTGTCCCAACGCCACCCGGTCAGTAGCAAGGGACTTCCTCGGTTGCCTTTGACCTGTAATGACAGCGCTTTGGGTGACGTTACTTGATGACTTTGAGGGTTGGGCCCTTGGGTTTGGCGCGGTCCGACGCATCGGCGCCGGACTCGTCGGAGCTGTCATCGGATTCTTCGGCGGGGAACATCATGCCCTCGCCATTTTCACGAGCATAGATTGCCAGCAAAGACGCGATCGGACAGTAAATATTTTCGGCGACACCATTGAAACGCGCAGAAAACGAAACATGCTCATTGGTCATTTCGAGATCCTCGATCGCAGCCGGTGCGAGATTCAGCACGACCTTGCCATCGTTGGCGATCCCGGGAGGTACTAATACCTGGTCAATACCGGTATCCACAAGGATGTAAGGCGTTGTGTCGTTGTCGAGAATCCATTCGTATAAGGCCCGAACCAGGTAAGGTTTACTGGATTTCATCGGGCACCTTTCAGACCCGGACATTTTAGAGCAACCGACATAACGCCCGAATCCCTAGGCGACCATATCCCGTTCCTGCTCGGACAGGCTAGCCTGAAACGAAGGCCGAGAAAATACCCGTTTCATATAGCTAGTAATCTTCCGGGTAGTCTTGGGCAACTCGATCCCGTAATGGGGCAAGCGCCAAAGTATGGGAGCGATGCTGCAGTCCAGCAAACTAAACTCGGCGGAAAGAAAATACGGCATTGCGCCAAACACGTCATTCGAATTAATCAGGCTTTCGGTGAGCGCTTTTTTAGCCTGGGTTTTGCGTCTTTCCGTGCCACGCTCGATGTCGTTCAGCAAACTGAACCAGTCACTCTCGATACGAAACAGCGCCAGTCGACTCTTGGCACGGGAAACCGGATCAACAGGCATCAAGGGAGGATGCGGGAAGCGCTCATCCAGGTACTCGATCAATACCCTCGCATTATATAAAACGAGATCTCGATCGACCATGGTTGGAACAGTTGCGTAAGGATTCAAGTCGAGCAAATCTTCTGGCAGATTATTGGTATCTACATCATGGATTTCGACGGTAATGTCTTTTTCCGCCAGCACGATACGTGCGCGGTGACACTCCGGGTCAATCGGAGAAGAAAAGCAACTCATCACCGAACGGCGATTCGCTACTACTGACATAATTTTAAATTCCTA
>CAMYLU010000003.1 GCA_947259485.1 uncultured Gammaproteobacteria bacterium
ATTGCAGCTAACCGGTTCAGTTATTACTTGGCCGATTCGGCTTAGTTCCAGCAGCTCGCTTAACAGCGCATCCATGGTATCGGTCGCACTGCTAATTCTCTCCAAATCACTGGTTACGCACCCCCAATCACCGCTGGCAACGTCCTTGTCCAGAAATCCCACAAATCCCTTGATGGTAACCAATGGTGTTTTTAATTCATGTGACACCGTGTAAGAAAAGCGTTCCAATTCAGCATTGCGACTTTCAAGTTCAGTCGACACTTTCTCATTTACTGTCATTTCCCGTTCGAGCCGCGTTACCGTATCGGCGAGCTCTTTCTCATTCTCCAATAGTTCTGTTTGCACGAGTTTGCGTTCACTGATTACCGCAAAAAACAACAGGATTGACAGAGCGAGCGTGGTAGTGAAAGCCTGGACCGAAATGATAATTTCGTGCGCTTGCTTTTTATCGTTTATAAAAGGCCCGTATCCGAGGTCGGTATTGAGGGTTATTATTATGGCGATGCAAAGCAAGGAGGCAGTGATCATACGCTTATCGAACCGTACTATTAACCACAACAATACTGGAAATATCAGGTAGGGGAAGTCAAGCACGAACAAGGACTGTCCCGGGTCTGATCCAAAAATGTACTGAGTCAAACCTAAGATACAACCGAATGTGATAATCGATTCCAGCATTCTTGAAATTGAATGAGTGTTTATGCGGGCGCCATCCTCAAAAAAGGCGAGAATGACAGGTAAGGTGACCAGAACACCGAGCGCGTCGGCAAACCACCACACGCGAAATATCGTCCAATATTCAAGTCCAGTATAGAATACAACCAATCCGGCCCCGCCAATCGTACTGAATAATGTGCTTATCAGTGCGCCCACAACAGTCAGTAACATAATATGACTTAATCGGTTAAGCTTAGGTATTCCATTGCAGAAACGCATCAACAGGCAGGCGCCAACGATGGGTTCGATAGTATTATTTATTCCGAATAACAGGGCATTAAAAAAGGTCTTGTCATAGACCAGTAAGTCGACTCCCATCTGACTTAGGGTAGCGGTAAGGATAACCGCGGGCCAGGCCCTCAATTCAACCACCAGCAGCGCGCCCATAAACATTCCGCTTGCAGGCCACAGAGTTGCTACAAATTGAGGCCGATAGTAAAGCTCATTTCCGAGATAAACCGCGAGCCCATATATAACGGCAAAAATAATTAAATGCCGGCCCGTAGAATTCCATCCATAATCAGAAATCCTGTATAGAGCGGGCACAGAGCGGCCAAAATAATCAGCGTTTGAATTATTCAGGTAACTTATCCAATCCTGGATGGTCGCGATAACCTAACATGGTTCAGATTGGGATTAAAGGGACACAATTATCGGCAAATCCCAATGACCGCTTCTGGCCGTTTCAAGCCCCTGGTGCTATGGATTTGAGGGTCCGCTATCAGGAAAACAGACGCTTAGATTTGATAATTCAGTGGCGATTTCCGACCCAGGACAGACGCCGAATTAAACTATGAGGAACCATGCAATAGAGGAACACTGGGTGTATGCTTGAAATCTCTCGTTGTGGAGAATTGTTATGTTTAAGACCGTTTTATTACCAGTGGATGTGGCTCACCTGGATGAAGGGCATAAAACCCTAGAAGTCGCGCTATCCATAGCGAGCCCGGACGCGGCAATTATTCTGCTCTATGTCATGGAAGATATTCCCAACTGGACCGATCTCGATCTGCCGAAGGATTTCAAGGAAAACTCGATGCTAAAAGCCCGCAAAGCGCTCGAATCGATTGCCGAAACGACCGACAGAGCGCTACAGGTAGAAGTTCGAACGGGTCATGCCTATAGCACTATCCTGAAAGAGGCTGAAGAAATGAATGTTGACCTGATTATTCTCGCATCCCACAAACCGGGACTGAAAGAATATTTTATCGGATCGAATACCTCGAAGGTGGTCAATCATGCCGATTGCTCGGTGGTAGTATTACGTTAGTCGGGAATTTCTACGAGTCTGACTTATGCTTTCTTTTTGAGGCTGCGGTCGGAAGCGGCTGTAGCTTCAGAGTCTTTAGGGACAGAGTAACTTAAATCGCGGTCTGCGCTTTTATACGATGCTAATGCCTTTCTGCTGATGAGAAAGGTAAAATTTCCATAACTGCAACGATCCTATCCAAAAAAAAATTGAAAACTAAGGCCAGTAATAAAACCAGGTTTTCTACCAGCGTCAGAAATTGGCCGAAGAACGAAGCTCAGCGGGCGCGGCTGAGCGGCTGCTTTGGAGAAATCGTCGGCGCAACAAGTGTTTGGCCTAACTGCATGCGCTTGTCAGGCGGTCAATCTCCTTAGAGTGAGCCATCGGAATCGTGGACTTCATGACCTGTAAGTGCTGGATAAAAGGTACAGAGAATTCGCATCTGGGTTTTTGCTTTGATTCGATGTCGATCATGGTTGTTCATTGCATAGAGTGTCCCCGGCCCTATGTCGTGAACTGTGCCAGTATCAACTTCTTCAACTGTTCCTTCGCCTTCTATGCAGTAACATGCCTCTAAATGATTTTTCTGCCATAACTGCATCTCGAAGCCGGCTTCGAGTATTGAGTCCGTTAACGTGACATGCATACCATCCTCTTCGTGGAGTAAACGAAAGCTGTGCCAAAGTTCTCCACTCGCATCGCCTTTTGTACCGAAGATATCTTCTTTTTTTCTGATAATCACGATCGTAGCCCTCGCGTTTTAGTTTGATGCCCGAAAAACATGGCGGCCGCCTAATAGCTTGATTATGAGGTATCTGACTCGATAATACATATCACCGTGGAATTTTTGAGAGTCCGTTTCCGAGAAGACTAGCGCTCTATTTTGAAGATTTAGCGGTAATCACTGGCCCAAACCGATCAGTCCGGGAGCCCTGCTTCGCGAAGTGCTCCGACAACCCGCTCAAGAGTTGCCGAATTTTTGTAAGGGAGGCTTCCGGCATATTTTGCCAGACTGAATGAGGGATCTTGTCCGATTATATTTTCAGCGACGCTCGCGGCATTCTGATGATCTGCGGAGATTTCGTAGTCGCTGCACAAAATTAGTTGAGCGTCATTCCTCTCCTGGGCGAGACGCAAAGATTCTTTTGCCGCCGAAATCGATAAATCCAGATCTCCGGAATCCCTGTAGGCGGTCGCTAGAAAGTTTATCATCCAAGGCGGATAGACTCTTTGCAAATGCAGTGCTTCCCTTATATCTCTTACGGCGGCCGTAGAATCTCCAATGTAATTTAAGACCAAGCCCCGCATTACATTTGCTAGAGGACAACTCGCACGAAGCTCCATTGCCTTGGTACACGTATCCAGTGCCTCCTCATGACGGCCTTTCAACAGTTGCAGGTATCCGAGGACTGCGTGACCCAAACCGTTATTGTCTTCATATTGGGCGGCCTTAACCGCCCATTTTTCAGCCAGCGCATAAGATTCTGATTGGGAATTAGTCCAATTAAAAAAGCCATCGTTCCAGTATGTAACCGCAATATTGCTCGGCCCAGCCACAAAATTCGGCTCAATTTCGTAGAGCTTTTCGAACATTTCCCTTGCAATTTGATTATCTTCCTTTTTGCCCTCGTAAAGGTGACTCAAGCCGCGATAAAAATATTGATGTGCCTTCGGATTTGTGATTTTTTTGGCCCAGATTCTACCGATTTCTCCGCTTAGTAATTTAATGTTCAGAGACGAGATCACTTCCCGGGTAATCTCATCCTGCAGATCGAAAATATCATCAAGAACCCTGTCGTAATTTTCAGCCCAAATCGCCCGCCCTGTTACCACCTCGGTAAGCTGTACAGTTGCTCTCACCCGGTCACCGGCCTGCTGAACTGTTCCCTCAAAGATGTAGGCCACGCCTAGTTCGTTGCCGGCCTCTACTGCGGGGATCTCTCTGGACTTGTAAGCATTCAGGGCCCGTACGTTTATGAGAAACAATCCCGTTAATTGCACCAGCGACGCCTGAATGCCTAATCTGATTCCATCGGCTAGGTAATCCTGATCTGGTCCTGAGCTAAGACATTTAAACGGCAAGATTGCTATGGACGGACGATCGGGAGACTTGAAATCCAGCGCAACCGATTCGGATTTTTGGTCGCCACTTTTTTTCGAATTCTTTAGCGCACCTCTTGTAAGAACGCTGTAGGCTTTTACCGGATTTTCTATATTCTTAAGTGCCTGCTCGCCCATCTCCTCATATTCAACATCTAGCGTATCCTTGATTGTGGATCGTACGGCTTCCGAAATGCATATACCTCCCGGTTTGGCCAGAGCTTCTAGCCTTGCAGCGATATTAACCCCATCTCCGTAAATATCGCCTCGGTCCTCGATAACGTCGCCGAGATTTATGCCAATGCGAAAATGCACCTGACTATCTTCCGTAAGCGACTTGTTACGAGCAATAAGCTCATCCTGTATTTCAATCGCGCTCGATAGTGCGTCAACAATCGCGTCAAACTTGGCTAGCACGGCGTCACCGGCAAAATGCATGACTTGGCCATGATGGGATTGGATGCGGGCGGAAATAAGGTCGAGGAATTCGCTCAACATTCGATGAGTCGAGTCTTCGTCTTTACTGGTTAACCGGCTATAGCCTGCGACATCAGCATAAAAAATAGCTGCTAATTTGCGTGGAAGACGAACATTCACCTGAAGGCGAACCCCCGGAGACTGGTGACACCGCTAGATACTATCGCGAATCCTCTCGAGAAACCAATTAACACGCTTGCTGCAAAGGTCCGCTCCTGGCCGAAGATCGCCTCTGATGAGGGATTTCACAGTGTCTGATTTGGAGAGCCCAATAACATCTGTAGTTTCCACTTTCGTGGTGTAACACCTGTTACGAGCGCTTGTATTAGTGTATACAGTACACTAACATACTAAATTCAAGTTCCCTGGGGGAAAGCAGATGTACAGTTACGATCACCCTCATCCTGCGGTTACCGCTGACATAGTCGTTTTCACAATACGTGATAACCAGCTAAAACTGCTTCTAATCCGACGCGCTTACTCACCACACAAGGGAAAATGGGCCCTGCCCGGTGGCTTTGTAAATATGAATGAAAGCCTGGACGAAGCTGCAAGCCGGGAACTACTAGAGGAAACCGGGGTATCCGGCGTCTATCTCGAACAACTGTATACCTTCGGCAAACCGAAGCGTGACCCGCGTGAACGAGTTATTACCGTTGCCTATTACGCACTGATCCCATCCGACAAAATGCAACTGCAGGCTGCAACCGATGCAGACGCAGTTGGATGGTTTGGTATGGATGAGCTACCAAAACTGGCATTCGATCATGAAGATATCGTGAAAATGGCACATCAAAGGCTGGTCGCCAAACTGGATTACTCAACAGTCGCTTTTCAGTTTTTACCCGAATCATTTACGCTCCATGAATTACAAAATATCTATGAAATTATCTTCCAGGAAGAAACTGATAAACGTAATTTCAGAAAATGGATCCTGGGCTTAGGCCAGATTGAAGAGACCGGTGAAAAAAGTACTGGTGGTGCTCACCGCCCCGCAAAACTTTTTAAAAAGAAGTTCCCTGGTAGGGTGACAATAATTAAATAAATCTGCGTTCAGGCAACCACCAAACTCTTCATCCCGCTTTATATCTCCCTTCCCTTCTATTTTGAGCCGCATTCAGGGTTCCGAGCCTGCAACTTGAAATAATTACCAAACTCTCCTTGACTTAGTGTATTTTGTACGCTAACTTAGTTAGTGTAGTAAAAACACTATCTAGTTAACAACTAGTAACTTTTTTGTAGGAGGTGTGTCATGTTTATTAATTACTTCAAAGGCGAGCCCAACAAGTATGTTATTCGATATAAAAATGGGCGCGTGCTCAATCACGGAGAAGGCCTGGACTTTTGGTATATACCGTTTAATACCTCTATTGCCGTGGTAGACACGGTATCCCAAGACGCATTATTTATCTTTAATGAATCTACTGCCAATTTCCAAGAAGTGGCTATTCAGGGTCATCTGACCTACCGTTTTGAGACACCGCTTGAAGCGGCGAAATATCTCGATTTTTCTATCGAACCAAGAACTGGTGAATACCGTAAGAAAGATGTGGAGAAGCTGAGCCAGCGTGTAATCAATGCCGTACAGTCACACACTCGTAAGTCCATTAACACGTTTTCGCTCGATCAGGCATTGATCAGCGCCAAGGAAATATCGAATCAGGTGTTGGCGGCAGTTAGTGATGAGATCAGCCTTAAAAAGTTAGGCGTCGTCGTGGAAAGCTTGTATTTCACTGCAATAACGCCCACCCCGGAGATGCAAAAAGCGCTTGAAGCCGAATATCGCGAAGGTTTACAGCGTAATGCAGACAAAGCGATCTACGATCGTCGCGCTGCATCTGTCGAAGAGGAGCGAAAAATTCAACAACGGGAAATGGATACTGAAATTGAATTGGAGGAACGCCGTAAGGACCTGGTTGGTATGCAGGCAGAAAACAGCCTGAAACTGGCTGAGGCCGAAGCCAAGGCCGATGAGATGAAACTCAATCCCTACGCTGATTTAGCACCCCAGGCACTGATCGGACTTGCGTTGAAGGAATTTGCCGGTAATGCGGGGCGCATCGGCAGCCTAAATATCACACCCGATATGTTAGGCCAGGTTATTAACTGGGTCGGAGGACAGCGCGATGGTCGCGATAGCAAACAGAGCAGTAAGTAACACCAAGGCCGCGTATGAAAAAGTGGTCATTGTCACCCGTAAAACGGAGCTTGAGGAACTGACGGCACGGTTTAACTCCGTGCCGCAGGCCCAGTTTTACCTCGAGCACGCAGGGCAGGACTTTTCAACTATCGCGCAATCACATCAGCAATATCATGATGTTCTCAGTGGTATTAGAGAGGCTATTCCAAATCGGCTTAAAAGCCAGGTGATTGAACGGGGATTCCTGCCTCAATTCAAATTTGGCGAGGCAGATATGATCATTGCTATCGGCCCCGATGGCCTGGTGGTTAATACGGCAAAGTACCTGGACGGCCAGCCTATTCTTCCGGTGAATCCGGATCCACAGCATATCGATGGCGTATTACTGCCGTTCGATGCATTTAATTTCACGGATGCTTTTGCAAAGAGCCTGGCACAAGAGCAGCCAATCAAAGCAGTAACCATGGCCGAATCAAAACTAAACAATGGTCAGAGCTTACTCGGCTTTAATGACTTGTTTATCGGCACACGCTCTCATGTATCAGCCAGATACGACATAGCGCACAGAGGAAGCCATGAGTTTCAATCCTCCAGTGGAATTATCGTATCTACCGGAGCAGGTTCCACAGGCTGGTTGCAATCAGTTTATGCAGGTGCATCAGGTGTAGTAAAGGCTCTGGGTGGTCATGTCATTGAACCAGTAAACAGTGGCCGCCTACCCTGGGATACGAATCAATTGATCTACACCGTGCGAGAGCCTTTTCCAAGTAAAGTCACCGGCACACAGATCACATTTGGTGTGATTGACAAGTCGCACCCACTGACGATCACCTCACACATGGCTGATAACGGTGTAATCTTCAGCGATGGTATTGAAGCCGATTATTTGGCATTTAATTCAGGTGCAACCGCCACCATATATATGGCTAAGCAAAAGGCTAATATTTTAGTTGGTCAGAACCACTCAGTTTAGGAGATGGACTATGAGCATTTTAAATAATACATCGATACAACCAGTAACCAATTTGCTGGACACTGGCAGTGTTGCCCCTCCTTCATATTCAAAGTCTGAACGAACGCAGCTCAGAGCGAAAATAAAGCAGTTACTGAATGAAAAGGATGCAGTACTGGTGGCGCACTATTATGTGGACGCTGAGATACAGGAACTGGCAGAAGAAACCGGTGGCACCGTTGCCGATTCACTTGAAATGGCACGTTTCGGAACCAACCATCCAGCCTCAACGCTCGTCGTCGCAGGCGTGCGCTTTATGGGTGAGACGGCAAAAATACTCAATCCTGAAAAAACAGTCATCATGCCGACGCTGCAGGCAGAATGCTCGTTAGACATAAGCGCGCCAATCGAGGAGTTCAGTCGCTTTTGTGATGAAAACCCGGATCGAACTGTCGTTGTTTACGCCAATACTAGCGCTGCAGTCAAAGCACGAGCTGATTGGGTAGTCACATCTAGCAATGCAGTGGCCATCATTGAACATTTACGTGAGAAAGGGGAAAAAGTTCTTTGGGCGCCTGATAAACATCTAGGCGAATACATACAACAAAAAACCGGCGCGGACATGTTAATTTGGGATGGTGCCTGCGTTGTACATGAAGCTTTTAAATCCGATACTTTAGAAAATTTGAGAAAACATTATCCAGAGGCAGCTGTTCTCGTTCACCCTGAATCACCTATGGGCGTTGTTGCGCAGGCAGACGTGGTTGGATCGACAACGCGTCTAATTCAGGCAGTCACTGAATTACCAAATAGCCAATTTATTGTTGCGACCGACAATGGGATTTTTCATAAAATGAAGCAGGTAGCCGGGGATAAGCAGCTGATCGAGGCCCCAACTGCCGGTGTAGGCGCTACGTGTGAGAGTTGTGCGCATTGTCCCTGGATGGCGATGAATAGCCTCAATAATTTAACTAGCGCTTTAGAAGGGATGAATAACGAAATTATCATCGATGAAGCTACTCGAAAAAAGGCGATTCAACCATTGCTAAAGATGTTGTCATTTAATGAAAAGCCAGGGAAATCACAGCCACACTAATAGGCATGTTAGATCATTTGTTCAATTAATAGTTTCGAGCTCTATAGAAATTATTGCAATTGTGCGTCTGATTTAGATTGCTAGGGGTGGAATCGAACTCTGCACGTAAGTCACTGTAAAAAGGTGATTTGCTTTGATGTTACTTTGCAAAGTACCAACACTTGTACCAACTAAAAATTTCCTTGGATTAAAGATCCAATACTCCCAAATGTGATGGTACCAACAAATCTGCGGGCCGCTCCCGCAATATACCCGCAAAAGTACCAACAATACGGTATGCGCTTAATAGTAAGCTATTGAATTTAAAGAAAATAATGGTGCCCAGGGGCGGAATCGAACCACCGACACGAGGATTTTCAGTCCTCTGCTCTACCGACTGAGCTACCTGGGCTTAGGATGCGGAAGCGCGTATTAAATAGTCGAGCGAGGTTCGAGTCAAGTCCGGTGGGGCGGATTCGCCGATTTTGTATGTCGGCGTCGATGATTGCCTGGTGGATAGCACCCGATAAGCCATCTCAATTATAAAGATCAAGGAACCACGCCTGGACTGGTTAGTCAGAAACCTATCGGGATCCAGGTAGCAGGTTTGCAATCAGGGCGCGCATTGCCAGGTATATAACCACGGCATTAAGGATATGCCACAGGAAGTGAGTACCCAATATGAACTGGGGACAAATCATGTTATCGATAGAGCGAAAAAATATCGAAAGCAGAAATATACTGGCCGCACCGAGCAACAGGCCTCGCTCCACCTTGCGGCTTATGTAGTGGTAGCAACCCAGAATGATAATGGTCAGCAAAGCAGGTGCGTATATCGACGAACCGTTAAAGACGTCCGGGAATTGCCTGCCATAGACAGCGGATGCTACGAACACAATTAGTAAGATGCTAATGACAGCCACGGGCAGATTGATAATCCGGCGAGTATAAAATCCGATATACAACAACTGGAACACGAAAATTGGAATGATATCCAGCCATCGTGTAAGCGGTGTTGCCATTGTATGGAACAGGAAACTCCCAATACCGATGGCCACTATCATGCCGGTCATCGCAGCGATACTCGAGTCATGCGTCTGCTCGCGCACCGCGAAACGCCAGACAATCCACGCCGAAAAGACAAAGCCGATATTGGTAAAGGCGTTGACGGGTTCCGCCCAAAAGCCAGGATCTATTCTTTCACAATAAAGATCTACCATTGGTCGCTAACATATCCTCGCATAGGGTATGAATGCAATTTTACCCATGGTTTCGTTTATGTTTGTTCTCTGGAAACTTGCGATCAATGGAAGCTCCTGATCATCAAGCCCTTTTCATCGGCTAAATACTACCGTTCATTCCGAAATCCAGTTCCAGGTTGACGCAGTTCACATTCGCATTGCGTTTTTTTCTATATGTTTGATTTTGTTGAGAATTCGGCAAATCAGGATTTTCAGCCAGGTGTTGTGATATCCGGTAATTACAGGTGTTTGACTATTAATATGAAGGTTGTCCTTAATTTAATGACGGCACTATTGCTGTGCGGCAGCCTCGCCGCATGCGGTACCGATTCCGGTTCGAGCGATCAATCCGAGAATACCGTTGCATCGGGCAGTGGACCGAGCTTTTCGTTACGCGTGACCGATGCCCCGATCGACTACGCCGTGAGCGTGGTGCTGCGTTTTACCGAGGTCAGGCTCAGAAACACCAATGGCAACTGGACCAGCCATATCTTCAACACCCCCAAGTCAATCGACATGCTGCAACTGCAGGGTACAAAGACGGCTGACTTGCTGATCGACAAGCCGGTTGACGTCGGCAACTACGACGAGATTCGCCTGTTGGTGGATGCTGCGCCAATGGCCAACTATGTCCTGGTTGCTGGCGGCATGGCAGAATTGATGATCCCTGGCGGCAGCTCTTTCGGGTTAAAAATCAAGAGTGACTTTAGCGTGCTGGAAAATCGACCTGCGTCGCTGGTTATGGATCTGGACCTGCGTCAGTCGATCACGATGGCTGGTAACTCGGGTATGTATATTCTGAAACCGGTGGTCAGGCTCGTCAGCGATCAAGAATCCGGGCATATTCGTGGCACCGTCGACCTGGCATCACTCAACTCAATGCCCGCTTGCTCGGACTCGGATCCAAAAACCTATAACGCGGTTTATGTCTACGCCGGGCATAACGTTACGCCGGATGATATTGATCAGAGTTCACCCCAAAGCCTGGCGCCATTTGCGACCACCTCGATCAACTACGATAGCGCCATCATGGGCTACCTGTACGAGGCGGCCTATCTGCCTGCCGGTAAATACACGGTTGCCTTTACCTGTAATGCCGATGACGAAGATCTCGACGATGGCAATGACGATCTTAAATTTTTCGGCACACGAAACGTTACCGTGTTGACCAGCAACACGCTATTCCTTTAGGCCCTGGTACGCCATAATTAAGGCTGATTCTCGCCTGAAAATATTAAAAACCGGTGTTTGCCCGGAAATTCCGTTCTCGAGCCCCTTTCGCCGGGTAATGTGAGCTATTTACACAAAAATCGATTTTTTCTTGAACCAGTTCACCCTTAATCACCGATAACGCACGTATATTATTGATTCTGTTGAATATTCGATAAACGAATAGTTCGCGAAAATTAACTGATTCGGGGTTTTGGGACTCAAGGGAATACTATGTTAAGGACGATCAAACTATTTATGACACTTGCGCTTTGCGGCTACCTGATGGGATGCGGCACGGACAGCAGTTCGGGTGATCGCACGGACGGCTCCGATGTTGCCTCGACCCAGGGCGTGAAGATCACTACATCCGGCGGTTCCGGCTCGGCCAATTCGAACTTTTCGTTGCGCATAACCGATGCGCCGATCGACGGACTCGAAAACGTCGTGCTGCAGTTTGCAGCGGTTGAGATGAAACTTCAGTCAGGTGCCTGGACCAAATACACGCTGCCCGCACCACAGCCGATTGACCTGCTGGCACTGCAAGGGCTGACCACGGCCGACCTGCTGATCAACATGCCGATCGAAGCCGGCGACTACAAGCAGCTTCGCTTCATTGTAGATGACGCGCCGATGGCTAACCGCGTCAAGGTGAAAGGCGGTGCCTGGGAAGAGATGGAAGTCCCCAAGGGGTCCACGACGGGTCTTAAGGTCAAACAGAATTTCACCATCCCCAGTGATCGCAAGATGAACTTCACGGTGGACTTTGACCTGCGCAAGTCGGTCAAGCTAAAGAAGAAAACCGGTAAGTACAAGTTCAAAGCGAAGATGAAACTGGTGGTCGATACCGACGTCGGTTTTATCCGCGGTAGCGTTGCGCCGTCGCTGCTAATCGACAAAAGCTGCTCGGACGGCGACATTGACACCTACAACGCGGTTTACGTTTACGAGGGACACAACGTTACCCCCGGTGATATCGATGAAGATTCTCCTTCGAATAACGAACCGGTGACGACCTCGATGATCCAGTATGACTACTCCACGGGACTCTATATTTTCGAGGCTGCGTTCCTGGCCGAGGGCGATTACACTATCGCATGCACCTGTAACTCAGACGCCGAAGTTCTCGATGACGATGACGACGGTGATGATGGCGACGACAACGATGACGACGCCCTCAAGTTCTTCGGCATTCAAAACGTCTCAGTCCTGGTAACCGATACCACTTTTCTCAAGCCCTGAAGCGATTTCAGGGCTATATATAAGACAGCACGATCTGTTAGGAAGGCTGCGTGACCCTGGGAAAAAAATATCTCCATATTATTGTCCTGCTAGCGCTCGCTTTTGCGGGCGGCGCACAGGCGCAGGACTCGTCGGATGAGGATGAACTGAACCAGTTCATGAGCCTGCTCGAGCAACAAACCTCGCTCGCCACCAACACCCGCATCAATGCCGACTTTGTCCCCGGCATGTTGAGCGTGCTCAGCGCCGAACAAATGGAACGCCGCGGCTTTCGCAGGCTATGGGAGGCACTCGCATCGTTACCCGGAGTGCAGGCAACGATGAACGAAACCGGCATGCGCAGCCTCACGGTACGCGGCATCGGCAATATTTTCGAACCCAGCAAGGTCAAGCTGTTACTCAACGGCAAGGCGTTGAATGCTTCCGCGAGCGCCACCACCGGCACCCTCTACGACACCCCGATCGAGCAGATTGAGCGCGTCGAGTTTATTCGCGGCCCGGGTTCCGCGATCTACGGTGAGTTTGCCTTCGCCGGGGTTGTCAACGTCATTACCCGGCAGCAGGGAGAACAGTATTCAGCCGGAATCGAATCCGGTGATGGATACGCTTTCTCCGCGCTTTACAGCTACGCAGACCCTGATGGCGACTTCAAAACCAGTATCAATTTCGCGGCCAGTCAAAGCGAGGGCGAAGATATATCCTCGGGCATCGATCGTTCACCGGTCGGAAGGTCGAGCTATGCACCGGGGCCGATCAACAACAAGCGTGATTTCGTCTCGGCCATCCTGAGCGTCGAAAGCGGCGACCTGGTTGCCCTGCTACAGATTCAACAGGGTAATCGCGGGGATCATTTAGGCACCAACAACCTGCTGCCGCCCGATGATCGGCAAACGGTGATTTCAGAGACGACGATATCGGCGGATATCAGCCAGTCATTCGAACTCGATGCCGACCTGACCGGTGCATGGTCACTCAATTTGCTAAATAACGAAACTGAGCAAAATTCGCTTTTCTTAGGGGACCCCGAGAATTTCGGCGGCCTCGGCCCGGAAGACGATATCATCGCCGACTCCCTGCTCGAAGAGCAGCGCATCGAGGCACAGGTTAACCTGCAATACGAAATCTCGGCGCATAAGCTGTTCGGGGCGCTGGTGTTTACCGAGGTCGAGGTCAGGCAGGCTGAACAGTTCATCAACCTGATAACCCCCACGGGCCCGCCCGCGCCGACCTTGAATGAATTCCCAAGCCCGGTCGATGATTCGGCCGACCGCGGTTCGGTCAGCCTGGTGCTGCAGGACGAGTATCGAATCGACGATCGGCTCACCCTGACCACCGGGCTGCGTTACGATGATTACGAGGACATCGACTCTAGTGTGTCACCACGTATCGCGCTAGTGTGGCGCCGTTCCGATCAGCATATTTTCAAGACGCAGCTGGCGCGCGCCTTCAAACCGCCGTCGTTGATCGAGGATAGCGGTTCGCTCGAAGTTGAAATCGAATCCGAAACCAACGACACGCTCGAGTTCGGGCATATCTACCAGGGCGCTGATCTGGTGTTGCGCAACACGATCTATTTCTCGAAGCTCGATAACCTGATCCTGTTCCAGGATTTTGCCCCGTTTGGTTACTACAACAGCGGTTCGTTTGACCTGCGCGGATACGAACTCGAAGTCGAAACATCAGTCGGCAGTGAATGGGATATCTACGCCAGTCTGTCGTTACAGGATTATGTCGATGAAAAACTGCCGGGGGCGGCACCCTGGATGCTGAAGCTCGGTGTCGAGTACGCACTGATGCCACTGACCGGACTACATCTCCAGGTCAACAGTTTCGGCAGCCGTGACCGTGAAGAAGCCGACACGCGCGGTGATTTTGAACAGACCACGCAGGCGGATTTCAGCCTGCGCATGCAAAACTTTAACGACATCGACGGCCTCACTTTCCGTGCCGGCATCCTCAACGTCCTCGACGATGATCTGAAGCACCCGGCACCTTTCGACACCTATCCGGACGACTATCCTTACAGCGACGGCGCCATGTTGTGGGCACAGTTTATCTACCAGCCATGATCACTTCTTACCGCGGGTTTTCATGTTGAGGTTATCCGGCAAAATCGGAAGCATCGTGTTGCTGTGCCTGGCATCGTTCGTCGGCTTGCCTTCACTCGCGCAGGACGCGGCATCTCCGCGCCTGCAAATCGGTATCAACCTGCTGCCCGCCATCATTGCCGCCAACCAGAGCCTGGCCGCGAACGATGGCAGCAATAACCTGCCGATTTACCTGGTGTACCGGGAAAACCGGCATCTCGCGCAGCAGCTCGAACCCGGCCTGCGCCAGGTCGGTGAGATTCGCAAGCGCAAGCTCGATATCACGACCCTGTCGCTAGATGAGTTACTTGCCAGGGGGCCGGCGCCACTGAGCATCGTTTTTATTACCGAACCGCTGGATCAACGCCTGCCCGAGTTGGTCAAGCTCGCGCAGCAGCAGCGGATTCTCCTTTTCTCTCCTTTCAAGGGCGACGTCGAACTCGGCGTCACAACCGGCTTCCAGGTCACCGACAAGGTGCTGCCACTGGTTAACATGGCCTCTCTGAAACAATCAAAAATACAACTGAAAGCGTTCTTTTTGCGCATTGCGGTGAAACATGAATAAGAAAGTCCTGTTCAAGAATTTCTTTAACACGGTGGACCTCAAGTCCTCGTTGTTATTTCTAGGCATCGGCCTGGTCATCATCACGATGACGTTGTGGAACTGGCACTATGACGTCAAACCACGGCTGATTAACGAGGCTCAGTCAAACACCCGCGTGCTCGCGTCATCTTACGCGCGCTCGATCGAATCGCAGTTTCAGAATGTAACCGGCAAGACCGATATTTCGGTGATCCATAACTCGATCAACGAGATGCTGTTAATCAACGACCCGACCACCGGTGAGAACCTCTACTACGGGATTTCCCTTGAGGTCGACTACGACGCCTTTCCCGCAGACTACGACCTGGTTAATTTCAACGTTGGTGAGACCAACTGCAAATCCTGCATCATTACCGAGAATCCAATATATAAACGTAACAGTGGGGAACTGATTGCAATACTCAAGATTTATGCAAACCCGTTTTTCTACCAGCGTCTGGTCGAAGACATTGTCAATGATCTCGCGCTCATGATGTTTGGCATCATTCTCGTGCTGGTGGTCGCCTGGCTCACCTCCAATCGCCTGATGGAACGCATCCGTGAACGCGAGCGCAGCCTGATTTACGAAATTGCCGAACGCAAGTCAGCAGAGGAGCGCCTGCACCAGGTCGCGGCCTACGACCAGCTAACCAACCTGCCGAATCGTTACCTGCTACATGCTGACTTCTCGCGCAAGCTCGAGGAATCGGGACGCAACGGTAAAATGCTGGCGACGCTGTTTTTCGATCTTGATAATTTCAAAGAGGTCAACGATGTTCATGGTCACGAGGTCGGTGACGCGCTACTCCACCAGGTTGCCCGACGCATGTCTGAAGTGACCCGCAACTACGACCTGCTGGCCAGGTTCGGTGGCGATGAGTTCGTCATGATCATGTCCAACCTGGACGACCGGCTCGATGTCAACCAGGTGGTCGAAAAGATCATCGCGGGTTTCGTGCCGGCATTCGATTTGCCGGGCGCCACCGTGCACATCACCACCAGCGTCGGCATCAGTATTTTTCCGGAAGACGGCAACGATCCCAACGAGTTGTTGAAGAATGCGGACCTCGCGATGTACCGCGCCAAGGCGGAAGGCCGCAACTGCTACCAGTTCTTCAGTTCGGAAATGAACCTCGAGTTGCAGTATTCGCAGTGGGTTGCAACCAACCTGCGACGGGCTCTCGATGACAATCGACTCAAGCTTTATTTTCAACCCCAGGTTAATCTCGAAACCGGCGCGATCGAGTCTTGCGAGGCGTTGATCCGCTGGCCGCAGGAAGATGGCGAAAACATCAACCCGGGTGACTTCATCAAGATCGCCGAACGCACCGGCCAGATTGTCGAGGTCAGCAACTGGGTGGTTAACGAGGCCTGTCGCGTTACCCGGGAATGGATGGAGCAGGGTTACGAGACCGTGCGCGTCGACATCAATCTTTCGCGCAAGGATTTTGCCAATCGCGGCGTACTTTACAAGTTTTTGCAAATCATTCAACGCCATCACCTGAAAGCCAGCCAGATCGGAGTTGAGATCGCGGAGAACATCCTGCTCGAGTCAACCGACCAGGTGATCAGTGCGCTGACCGTTTTACATAACGCCGGGGTTCATATCTCGATCGATGATTTCGGCACCGGCTATTCGTCGTTGAATTCTCTCAAGCGGCTGCCGCTGGCAGGCATCAAGATCGACGAAAGTTTCGTGCACGCGGCACCGAACAGCAAGGACGATCTGACCATCATGCAGGCAATAACGATGGCGGGACAGGGTTTCGGGCTCGATGTCATTGCCGAGGGCGTTGAAACCGAATGGCACCAGACCCTGTGCAAGGAAGTTGGCTGTAACACGATTCAGGGTAACTACGTGTCCAAACCGCTGACCTCTGAAGATTTTGCGGCCCGATATCTGAAAAAGAACTAGGCACCCGCACCGCCAAGGCATTTGAATTGTATCGCCAAGCGGCTACACTGGGCGTCCCTGCGGTCCCCGGCCATTGCCTCGATGCCTGAAAACTACCAACTCGTAGAAACCCTGCTACAGCAGCCACTCGATAATGGCGACGTGGTCTGCAACCTGTGCCTGTGGCGCTGTCGCCTGCGACACGGCCAGCGCGGCTTCTGCCAGGCGCATGTCAACCGCAACGGGATTCTTTACAACCTCTCCTACGGCATTGTTTCGGCGATCGAGGTGGAGTCGATTCGCAATAAACCAGTTTACCACTACCGCCCTGACAGCCGCGTGATGTCGATCGGCAGTTACGGCTGTAACTTCCGTTGCAAGGGCTGCCATAACCTCGAGATTTCCTGGGGTGTAGAAGCGCTCGACAAGCTCGCCCGCGGGCAGTCGACCGACGCCTGGGTCACGCCCGAACAAATGGTCGAAACCGCGTTGAAACACGAAGTCGATGGCATTGCGTTTACCTACTCGGAGCCCGCGGTATGGCTCGAATACGTGCTCGATGTTTCGAAGCTCGCCCACGAGGCCGGGTTATTTACAGTTTATGTTTCCAACAGTTTCGTCACCGACGAGGCACTCGAACTGATGGCACCGCACATCGACGTGCTGTGTTCCGATATCAAGAGCCTGTCGGCGGAGTTTTACCACGAGATCTGTCCGGTGGGCACCGTCGAACAGGTGCTGGGGTCGATCAAAAAAGCGGCCGAGCTCGGCATCCATGTCGAGACCCGCACTAACGTGATTCCGACCAGGAACGACGACCTCGACGAATTGAAGCACATCGCCGAATGGATTTACGATAACCTCGGTGCGGATAGCCCCTGGCATGTCACCAAGTTTTTTCCGGCCTACAAGCTCTCGCATTTACCACCGACCGATAACGCGATTATCGACCAGGCCGCGGCCGCGGCGCGCACCGTTGGCCTGCAGCACGTTTATGCGCACACCGATATTTCCTGCGATTGCGCGACCGAGAATCAACCGATCTCGGCCTGGCTGGAGCTCGACGCGGATGCGCTCAATGCTGTCAATACTTGTGCGGCATCCTGCTGCGGCGACGAGGGCATCCTGGTCAAAAAATTTGAACGCCAGGCCGGCCTGCTCGTCGAGTAACCCTCGCTACTGGTTCCCGCGGTCGAGCCGCGGGATGACAGCACCTTTATCATTCCGGCTCTTTTCTTGTCATTCCGGCGAAAGCCGGAATCCAGTCCAACAATCGTGCTCGAAGAGCACACCTTAATCTCCCGGATCCCACCGGTCCGACGCATCGGATGAAGCCGCGAAATGACAGGGGTTAATCCTGCAACGACGACAGCAGTTTACGCACCGGTGTCGGTAGACCATGGCTGGCCAGGTCCTCGATCTCGACCCAGACATAATTATCGGCATCGAAGATTTTTTCGGGCAGTTTATCAATCTCGATAATCGCCAGCGAAATACCCAGGCTGTAATGCGTAAACTGGTGACGAATAACGTCCTGTTGAATTTTCTGTGGCGCCTGCTTGATCGACAGAAAGCTTTGCTGCCAGAGATCAACGTCCCTTTCACCATCGACTTCAGGCAATGACCAGAGCCCGCCCCAGATACCGCTCGGCGGCCGTCGCCAAAGCAAAACCTGGTCTTCGAAACGATGCAACAACATCAGGGTGCGTTTGTGCGGTTTGGCCCGGGTCGGCTTCTTTTGCGGGTAATCGGCCTGGCTGTGGTGGCGATAACTCGAGCACATTTTTTTAAGCGGACAGGCCTCGCACTTCGGCTTCGATTTAAGGCAAATCATCGAGCCGATGTCCATCATCGCCTGGTTGAAATCAGAGGTTCCCTCGGCCGGGGTGACCGACTCCGCCAGGTACCACAGTTGTTTCATGGTATCGCTTTGTCCATACCACCCCGGTACGCGGAAGCAACGCGCGAGCACGCGCTTGACGTTGCCATCGAGAATCGGCCAGTGCTGGCCAAAGGCAAAACTCAAGATGGCGCCAGCGGTCGAGCGCCCTATTCCCGGCAGCGCCTCGACCGCTTCCATGGTTTGTGGAAAGCTGCCGTCATGCTGGTCACGGATGACGCCGGCCGCCTTATGCAGGTTCCTCGCGCGCGCATAATAACCGAGCCCCTGCCATTGCTGCAGCACGTCATCGATGCTGGCGTCAGCGAGTTGCCTGATATCGGGAAAGCGCTTGATAAATTCCCGGTAATACGGAACCACCGTACTGACCTGGGTCTGTTGCAACATGACTTCCGATAACCAGACGCGGTAAGCGTCCTGTCGCTGCCACGGCAGATCATGCCGTCCGTAGCGCCGATACCAACCGAGCACTGTTTTTGCAAAGCTGGCCGCGTCGGCATCCATTTAGTCGAGCAGGTTTTTAAGTTTGTCCTCGAGCTTTTTCTTGGCCTTGGCCTTTTCGACTTCCTTTTTCTGTTCGAGCTCGCGTTTTTGCGACTCGGCGAGCGCCTTCTTTTCCGCTTCAAGCTGCTGCTTGAGCTCTTCCTTCTGCTTATCGATTTCGGCCTTGATCTTGGCTTTCTCGGCATCCACCTTGGCCTTCATCATTTCATCGAGTAACACATCGATCTTCGGCGCGTTAAACGGGCCCTTGATGCCGACCGGAATTTCGAGTCCGGCAAGGTCATCCGCGCTACCACCTTGCTGGCCTTCGACGGATTCCACCAGCTTGGCATTCACCTGGTAATCGATCTCTTCGGAATTCAGATTCGCGCTACCCTTACCACCAACGCGCAACAGCGGTGCCTGCAGGTCCAGGTCGTCGCTGGAGAAAACGCCGTTTTTAATCACTCCGCTGATGGTCAGTGATGAGAAATCGGTCTTCAGCGTTTCTGCCGGTGGTGCTTCCTTACCGCTGAATTTAGCCTTGGCGGCCTCGATCGACTGGCGAATGTTAAAGCCGTTGACAGCACCATCGAGGAAGGCGAGATTCAGGGTTCCATTACTGTTTTGCTTGAGCTTGCTAAGCCATTCGCCCCGTGTGGTCAGATTCGCCTCGGCGTTGAGTGTGCCGACGATCGTTGCCTCGCCGCTGAAATCTTTAAGCAGGTCGCCTACCTGGACGCCCTGGATCGACTTGGTGATAGCATATTTCGGGATATCGGATTTAGCGTCGAGCACGACCGAGGTCTCGACCTTGCCACCATAGGTGTTGAGCTTGATCGGTTTCATCGATACCAGGCCATTTTGAGCCTCGAGCTTGATATCGAGATCACTCATCCTGAGATTCTGCACCTTGATCTGCGCAATCTTGAGAGTACCGTCGATATCGAGATCGCGCAGGGACTGCATCGGTAATTCAATCTGAACGTCTTCGCTGGCAGCGTCACCCTGCGAGGCATCGGCTTCAGCCGGCCCGGTCGCAGGCGGGGTTCCGAGGAGCGCGTCAACATCGAGATTGTCAGAAGAGAGATCAAACTTGAGTGCGGGTTTGTCAAAATTGGCGACCTGCACGCTGCCCCCGATCTGGAACTCGTTTAAATTGAGCGCCATGTCGCGCAGCGCCAGTTGTTGCTGCTCGATCAGATACTCCACGTTGGCCTCGATATCGAAAATGATGTCGAGGTCACCACTGGCGCTGGCATCGAGATGCAGGGTCATCGGGAAAGGCTGGTTCGGTTCGATGCGGCCGGTGCTGATATCGAGATCGACGATACGGAACTCGCTGCCTGCCTGCTTGTCCTGCCACAGCAGTTTTATGTTCTCCAGGTCGAGTCCACCAAAAGCCCCCTTGATTTCGAACTCAGACTCACCCTCGCCGGGCTCATCGGTGGCACCGGTTTCGGTACCCGGCGCCGTCTGTGCCACCAGGTCATCCCAGTTGGTTACGCCAGCCTTGTTCCTGATCAGGTTGAGTTCGAGGTCGCGTAATACCAGCTTATCGATTTCCGGGGCAAAGGTGGCCAGGGAAGCAAGATCGACGCTGATGCTGGCCTCCTTGACCTTGACCATTGGCAGTGCGCCGAAACCCTCGGCGTTGGAAAAACTCATCGCGCCCAGTTTCATGCCGAGCGCCGGGAATACGGTGAGGTCGACGTCGCCGTGGAACTGCAGCTCGCGCCCGGTCTGTTCACGCACCAGTTCGGTGAGATCCTGCTTGTAGTCATTGGGGTCGAATACCGCGACAAATATGGCCACCATAGCGACCAGGAATGCAATCGCGGCGACCACGCCGATAATAAGATAACGAATGATTTTCTTCATAACGGGTTAGTAGCTTTATACCTTGGCTTCGATCTGAAATAATGCCCCGCAATGTGGCACGAAATGGAACTTGATACAAGATCATGATCGATAAACTGATTGACTGGGCCGACCGGGCTACGGGCTACCGTTTACGGGGCCCTAAAGACGATAGCAAGCTCAGGCTGGTAGTGATACCGGTACTGCTGATTTTACTATTGTTAACATTGCTGGGTATCTACTGGAGCGACGAACCGGATCCGTTCGATATCGAGGAAGCGGCGGCCGAACATGCGCCGGTGACCGAATCACGGCTCACCACCGGCAGTTATACCACCAGTGCACTGATTACCGCGATGGAGACGCTGCTCAACAAGCGTGGCGGCTATCTCAGCAACGACATCATGCCACCTTCAATCTGGCTCGATAACATCCCTAACTGGGAGTTCGGCGTGCTGGTGCAGTCACGCGACCTGGCGCGCTCGATGCGCAATGACTTCAGCAGATCACAATCGCAATCGGCCGAAGATGTCGATTTGATCATTGCCGAGCCCAAGTTCAACTTCGATAACCAGTCCTGGTTTTTACCGGCCACCGAAGGTGTCTACCAGGAAGGCATAACGGCACTTTACGGCTACCTCGAGCGCCTGCAAAATCCCGGCGACCCGAACGCGCAGTTTTACGCGCGTGCGGATAATCTGCAGGAATGGCTGGGGCAGGTTGAGAAACGACTCGGCAGCCTGTCGCAGCGATTGAGCGCAAGCGTCGGGCAGGTACGACTCAATACCGACCTCGCCGGCGACGCCGAGGCCGTGCAATCCACACGAACCAGTTCCCAGGTCGAGGTTAAAACACCCTGGGACGAGATCGACGACGTGTTCTACGAGGCTCGCGGCGCCTCCTGGGCGCTGGCGCAATTCTTAAAGGCGGTGGAAATCGATTTTGAGCCGGTGCTGCAAAAGAAGAATGCCCTGATCAGCCTGCGCCAGATTATTCGCGAACTCGAGGCAACCCAGGATGCGATCTGGAGCCCGATTATCCTCAACGGCAGCGGTTTCGGCATTTTTGCCAATCACTCGCTGGTCATGGCCTCGTATATATCGCGCGCAAATGCCGCGGTAATCGATCTACGCAGCCTGCTGTCGCAGGGTTAACCGACTCGGCCATCTCACCAACCTACTTCATCATTCCCACGATCATCTTTGTCATTCCGAAGACCTTATCTGTCATTCCGATACGTCGGACCGCGGCGAAAGCCGGAATCCAGTCCAACAATCGTGCTCGAAGAGCACACCTTATCTGCTGGATCCCGCCGGTCCGACGCATCGGGTCAAGCCGCGGGATGACAGGGCCTGGGATGACGGGCCAGGTTAGTCGCGTTTCCAGTGGCCGGATTTGCCGCCGGATTTTTCGAGCAGGCGCACATCGCTGATGACCATGCCGCGATCAGCCGATTTACACATATCGTAAATCGTCAGCAAGCTGACCTGCACCCCGGTCAGCGCTTCCATTTCGACCCCCGTCGGGCCCGTGGTTTCGGCGGTGACGGTACATTCGATTGCACCGGCGCCAGGATCCGTTTCAAATTCGACCGCAACATGAGTCAACGCTAGCGGATGGCACATCGGCACCAGGTCCGCGGTGCGCTTGGTTGCCATGATGCCAGCGATGCGCGCCACGCCAAGCACGTCGCCCTTCTTGTGCCCACCCTGCTGAATCAATTTCAGGGTCTCGGCCTGCATGACGATGCGACCGGCAGCAATCGCACGCCGGGCGCTCGATGGCTTGTCGGCGATATCGACCATGTGCGCTTTGCCTGCCTGGTTGAAATGGGTTAATTTGCTCATGGCCGAAATTCTATCACTTTAACAGGATGAATAGCTCACGATTGCCGCGCTGAATATTCATGATCATGGCCTTGCCGTTGGCCTCGACCAGGGCGAAGACTTCATCGAAGGTACGCGTTAGCTGCTTGTTGATCGAGAAAATGATGTCGCCGACCCGGAATCCGGAGGCGTCGGCGTTGGAGCCTCGTTCAACCTTCATGACTTCGAGGTAGTCGACGCGCCCGCGCTGCAGGTGCTGTTCGCGCATTTCGCCAATGGTCGCACCCGCAAGCTTGGGATGAATCTCGTCACCGCCGAGTTTATTGATTTCGATCGGCTGGATCAGCACCGGTAAGGCAACCTCGTCGCCGTTGCGATATAGCATCAGTTCGATGGTCTGCCCGAGGCGCTGCAGCCCGACCAGGTTATGCATGTCACGCGCCGAACGAATCGCTTTGTCGTTGGCCGCAACAATCACGTCGCCGACCTTGATGCCGGCCTTGTCCGCCGGCGAGCCGGATTCGATCCGGGTCACGATAAACCCGTTGCTGCGGTTAATGCCGAAAGCCTGGGCAAGTTGCGCGGTCAGATCCTGGCCCTGCGCACCGAGACGGCCACGCTTGACTTCACCGTAGTCGATCAGCTGGACCATGATGTCACGCGCCATGTTGATCGGAATCGCAAACCCGATGCCGATGTTACCGGTATTGCCGGCGCCGAAAATCGCGGTATTGATGCCTACCAGTTCGCCACGCAAATTAACCAGCGCGCCGCCAGAGTTACCCAGGTTGATCGATGCGTCGGTCTGAATAAAATCCTCGATCGACTCGACACCGAGTCCGGAGCGGCCGAGCGCTGAGACGATACCCGAAGTCACGGTTTGCCCGAGCCCGAACGGGTTTCCGATTGCGACCACGAAATCACCAACGCGCAGCGCGCTCGAATCGGCCATCGGAATCTGGGTCAGGTTTTCATCCACAACCTGGATTACCGCGACATCGGTGTCGGGGTCACGGCCAATAATTTCGGCGCGCAGTTCACGGCCGTCAGTCAAGGTTACGTTGATTTCGTAAGCATCCTTGATGACGTGAAAATTGGTCAGGATCAGGCCATTTTTGGCGTCGACAATGACACCTGAGCCGAGACTCGCGATTTCCTGCACGCGTTCGATACTGGGTACTTCGAAAAAACGCCTGAACAATGGATCGCGCGGCAGTGGTAATTCGACACGCCGGCGCGTCTTGCCGCGGGTTGCGATGTTGACCACCGCCGGGGTGGTGCGCTCGAGCATCGGCGCGAGGCTGGGTAACTTTATGCCGTCTACCGCAACCGGCAGTGCGGCCTGCAGCGGCATACTCAACAGCAATAGCAACAGGCCCGGGCAAACAACTTTCATCACGGAATCGCTAAAACGAACGCGGGTTGAAATCGAACTGGTCTTTCATATCCTGGTAAAACTGCTTCGCCGTATCGCTATCCGCGGGTGGCGTTTGAATCATGATTTCCACGAATTGATCGCCGGCTGGTGGCCCGGCCAGGCCCTTACCCTTGAGTCGCATTTTTTGCCCTGACTGCATGCCGGGCTTGATCTTGAGCTCGACCGAGCCTGATAAGGTCGGCACTTTTAAACTGGCACCCGCGGCGGCTTCCCAGGGTGTCAGGGGCAGGCGCAGGATCACGTCACGACCGTCCAGGCGGAACAGGCGATGCGGCAGGATATTCATCTCCAGGTACAAGTCGCCGGGTTCGCCGGCGTGAGGGGAGGCCTGCCCCTGCTTCGCGAGGCGGATCTTCTGCCCCTGGCTCACGCCCTTGGGAATCGTGATCTTGAGCTTTTTCATTTCGGCAGAGCCCGGTGTTTTGGCAAACTGGATCGTCTTGCTGCCACCGTTGAAGGCTTCTTCAAGCGTGATATCGAGTTGTAGCTGCAGATCGGCGCCACGCCGCTGGCGCTGGCGCTGACCCTGCTGAAATGGTGATCCCCCCGCTTGCTGGAAATCGCCGCCAAAAATCGATTCAAAAAAATCGCTGAAGTCACCGCCGCTAAAACCACCGCTGCTGTAACCGCCACCCACGAAGTCCCCATCCTGGAAGCCGCCAAATCCACCGCCATCGAATTGTTGACCGTGTTTCCAGTCGGCACCAAAACGATCGTAGGCCTGGCGCTTGTCGGAATCCTTCAGTACTTCATAGGCTTCGTTGACTTCTTTGAACTTTTCTTCCGCGTCCGCTTCGCTGTTGACATCAGGATGGTACCTGCGCGCAAGCTTACGGTAGGCTTTCTTGATATCACTTTTTTCAGCGTCACGGGGTACGCCCAAAATTTGATAATAATCCTGGTATTTCACGTCGACAACGGGTGGTTAATGTCCCTAATAGATAGGTATTTTGTAGGGTTTTTCAAGTCGTCGGGGCCTCGTCTTTATCCTCTTTGTGCTCGTTTTCAGACGCCAACGGCTCGGCCAGAAGCTCGAGCTTTTCACTTTGCAAATCGTTGTGTAATGGTTCGATTTCCGGGATCGACTGCGTCACCTTGCTCGACATTTCGGCAAATCGCTCAACCTTGCCGCGCAAGCCCTGGCGCCCGCTAATCGCGGTCACCGTTTCGTTGAAGTGATTGGTCGCGGCACCTAGACTGCCTCCAATTTTGGCGAGGCGTTGGGTAACCTTGCGCACCTGGTTGTAGATATCGCCCGCCTTGTCGCCGAGCTCCCGCGCTTCACGGGTACTGCGTTCCATGGCCCAGAGGTTAGCCACCGTGGTCAGGATCGGGATCAGCGTGGTGTGTGACACCAGCACGACACCACGTTCGTAACCGTAGGCAAAAAGATCCTTCTCGTATTTAAGCGCCTCGATGTAGGCCGGCTCGATCGGCATGAACATCAACACGAAACTGGGACTGCGGATTCCAGCAAGGCTGGTGTAATTCTTGCCCTGCAAATCGTCGATATGGCGCTTTACCGCTTTCACGTGCTCGTTCAGTGCAAGCTGGAGTTGCTCGTCGTTGTCGGCTGCAACCACGCGGTCGTAGGCCGCCAACGAAACTTTGCTATCAATGATAATGTGCTTGCTATCCGGCAGCTTGATCAGGAAATCGGTTTGCTTGCGTTTACCTTCGGCATCCGTCATCGAAGTCTGCTTGTCATAGTGGTCATGCTCGATCAAACCACTCAGCTGCAGGGTTTTTTCGAGCTGGGTTTCACCCCAGCTGCCGCGTCGCTGCGATTCGCCCTTGAGCGCATCGGTCAGGTTTTGCGCATCGCTGCCGATTTTGAGACCGACTTCGAGGACTTTCCTGATCTCGCTTTCGAGCTTGGTATTGCCCTTGATGGATTCGCTGTGCACATCGTTGACGCGTTTCTGGAATCCCTCGACCTGTTCGCGAAAGGGTTTCAGCAGTGCCTCGAGTGAAGTCCGGCTGGTCTTGTCGAAACTGCGCGTCTTATCTTCCAGTACCCGGTTGGCAAGATTCTCGAATTCGACCTTGAGTTGTGCGCGATCTTTTTCGGATTGGGCGATTCTTTCTGCCCCGAGCGCACGTTCCGTATCCAGCTGCGACTGTACTGCTTGCGTGTCTTTCTCCGCTGCATGCAGACGATCACGCAATGTGTACTCGGTTTGCAGGGTTGTTTCAAGCCGGGCCTTCATCTCGCGGTTGGTATTCTGGTAATGGCGCAAGCTGTACAGCAGTCCCAGCAGCAAGAGGCCTGAAAGTCCGATAATTATCCAGACTAAATCAGCGTTTTCGATCGCTTCCATTGTATTAATGTTGGTATATCAATCGCAGCAGTCTAACCGAGATGGAATCTTGTCGCGAGACCTTGTTTTATTATACGAGGCACCAATCCGGTCCGAGTAAAGCGCGCGGGTGCTCACATCAGATTGAGGCTGGAGGGGATGGTTTTCAGTACGTCGGATTAAGCGGTGACAATTGCGCGACATCGCGGTTGCGTTCCGACTCTGCAATTTTCTCGAGTTGCTGGCAAAGCAGCCACAGATCATCCCCCTGCCAGGTGACAACTGCCCCGGCATACAGGCTTTGATTAAGACGCTCGATCTGCAGTGTCATATCATCGCCCAGTGAACTACCAAGCTGCTGCAGGTTGTTAATTTCGCGCGGGGCCAGCAATGCCCTGCCCCAATCCAGCAGCGCATGGCGCGCAGTCGCCCCATCATTCACGTCGCAGGCCTGGTGCAGTTGCCTGCGCGCCTCACGCAACCCGGGGTGTTCAACCACCGGCGCAGGCTGAACACCTGACCGCTGCGATTTAAACCACCAGTAAAACCCGCTGGCAATCCAACCACAGGCGAGCAACAGGCTCAACCATAACCAGAAATTGTTAGTCGAGGCGACCTGTCCCGCCGCCTCGGTTACTGCTGGTTCCGTTACGGGTGGCTGTGCAACCGCGGTTGTGGCGGCGGCAACGCTCAGTTCACGGGCAGGAATCGTGGCTGTTTCGAGCTTTCCGGTCTCGAGGTTCCACCAGGGCAGACTGATTTCCGGCACCCGGTAGATGCCTTCCGCACCCGGAATCAGCGCCACCTTCTGCTCACGTTTTCCGGTTACCCCTTTGTCCGAACGGGTGTTCTGTAGGCTCGGTTGATCAGGGTACTGTTTAATGCCGTCAACTTGCTGCATGGTCAGCTCGGGCAGTTGCGCCGCAGTCAAACCATCGGCTACCAGTGTCAGGCTGCGCGTGATCGGTTCGCCAGCGACCAGTCCGTCGAGATCAGATTGCCATTCTTCGCGCAGTTCGAGCCGGGTCGCCGGCAGCCAGTAGGAACCGGCAACTTCGGGCGGAATCGGTTCAACATCGATAAAAACCTGCTCCGAGCGCAGGCGACGAATTTTGCCCCCGCTGCGGAACGGGTCGAAGGTCGAACCCGACGGTATACGCACCTCTGCCATGACCGGCGCAATGCGAAGTCGACCACTTTGTTGCGGAAACAGTGCAAACTGCTTTTCCAGCACCAGGTAGGATTTATCCGCAATGCGCGTTCGGTAATCGCGCTCGTCGCCGAGCGGTTCAATCACGACATCCAGGTCATCCGTCGAGATATCACCGAAATTGTAGGCGGAGATACTGCTTGCACTCAGTAACCGCAAGGTAACGATAACCTGGCTCTGCACGTAGACCTCCGCTTTATCGACCAGTAGCTCGAGCACCAGCTGATCATGCGGCACCGAGGCCAGGCTCGAGGGCAGCACCTTGATCTGGAAGGGCTTGCTGCGCTCCTTGTCGAAGCGAATTGCCGGGATCACGTACTCACCGACCTGCTTGGCCATTAGCTGCAGCGTCCACTTGACGCTGCGCTGGTACTCGCCGTTGACAATACTGATGCTGTTACTACGGCTATTACCAAGGATCATGAAATGCTGCTGCAGGATAGAAAAGTCAGGATCGTCGTCGGGGCTTTGATCGAGTGAGAATACCAGTTGAAAAGATTCGTTTACCTGCACCGGGTTGCGATCAATCGTCACCTCGACCGCGGCCATGGCCTGCTGCAATCCAGCCAGCAACAGCAAGACCGATATCAGTAAAGATTTTATCAATGTCGTGTTCACCAGGGCTTGCCCTCTGCATCGACACCACCGCGCTTGCGGTACTGGTAGATAAATTTACGTCGTAGCAATCCGCCCGGATCATCGGGAATCTTGCGCAGCCATTGCTCGGCGGCCTGCTCGGACATTTGTTGATCGAGCTCGGCCATGGTCTCACTCTCGGCTGCTTGCTGGTCCGCCTGGTTTGCCGGTTCCTGCTTCGTGGATTGCTGTTGCCCTGTATCGTCCTGCCCGTCTTGCTGCTGTGCCTGTTGCTGATTCTGTGCACCGGTCTCGGGTTGATCCTGGCTACTCCCGGCTGATTGTTCCGACTCTTCCGATTGTGTTTCGCCCTGTCCGGATTGTTGTTGCTGTTGCTCTCCCTGCTGCTGTTGCTGCTGTTCGCCCTGCTGTCCCTGTTGCTGTTGTTGTTGCGACTGTTGATTCTTGAGGAACTCTTCAATTGCCTGCTTGTTATAGAGCGCATCCTGGTGAGCGGGATTTTGCTGCAACAGCCTGTCGTAGGCGGCTAGCGCATCGTCGAAACGACCCAGTTTCGCCAGCGCGTTGGCCTGATTGTAGGCAGCTGCCTCACTTTCGAGTTGTTCCCAGCTGCCAAGCGCTGCCGCGTAATCACCCGCGCGGTAATTCGAAGAAGCCTTCCAGTCCGGGTCGTCAAACAATTCGGCCGCAGCCGCGTGGTCACCCTGTTCAAACAACTGGTTCGCGCGCTGATCGTTGTTTTGCCACCAGGCCGACCAGTCGAGCGCCTGCGCATCCGGTGGTAACACCAGTATGTAGAGCGGGAATAGCCAGATCAGTCCGCGGCGAAACACCAGTGCGGCGAACGGCAACGCAAACAGCAGCAGCCACGGACCAAGCTCGCGCCACAGGTCGGCCGAGCGATCACTCAATCGGGCATCACGATCATCGATGGCTGATTCCATGAGGTAGGCGAGCGTGTTGATATCGATATCGTCGGCGCTCAGCGTGGCATATACACCGTCACCGATTTGCGCAATTCGGCGCAGGTTATCTTCCTGCAGACTGGAAATCACGATCTCGCCACCGCGATCTTTCAGGAATCCCCCGTTCTTTAACGGCACCGGTCCACCTTCGGGGGTGCCGATGACGAGTACCGAAACCCGCTGACCCGGTTTGCTTTC
The DNA here is from genome assembly GCA_947259485.1 of uncultured Gammaproteobacteria bacterium. Taxonomy (GTDB): domain Bacteria; phylum Pseudomonadota; class Gammaproteobacteria. The sequence goes on from CAMYLU010000003.1 coordinate 29,744, forward strand.
AAGCAGGGTTTCAACGCGGCTAAGTTCGAGGTCGCTGAGCCCATCGCTAACCAGTAACACGTCGCCACCTGCGATGCCGCTATTCTCGAACAGCTCCAGCGCAAGCTTTAGCGCACGGTCGGCGCGGGTGCCCTGCGCCGGCATCAATTCGGTTTCGAGATCGGGCAATAATGCCAGGATCGTATCGACGTCGCTGGTCAGCGGGGTTACCGTAAAGGCATCGGCAGCATAGACCACCAGCGCCGTCTGTCCCTCCTGCCTGAGATTTAGAATGTCCGCGATTTTATGGCGCGCACGCACCAGGCGACTCGGCTTGATATCGGCGGCATTCATCGAGCGCGACATATCGAGTGCAATCACCAATGCACTATCCTTGTGATACACCGGTTGCGGTAACTTCTCCCAGGTCGGACCGGCAAGCGCAATGATCGCCAGCAAGGCGACAGCAGCGGGAATCCAGCGCGTCCATTCGCGCTGATTTTGATCACTGCTACTGAGCACGAAAGGCCGCAGGCGCTCATCGATTACCGTGCGCCAGCTTCCACTATCGTAGCGCCGTACCAGCAACAACCACAGCACCGCCGCTAGCGGAATCAGCAGCAGCAACCAGGCGGGCCGCAAAAAGTGGAATTGCTCGATCATGGTCGTCTCCACAGGCGAGGTACCACCAACAGTGCCGCCAGGAGCAGCGCGAAAGCCAGTGGCCAGACGAACAGGGCCCGCACCGGGCGCAGGCTTTGCGTGTCTCTCGGTAACGGTTCCAGCTCATCGAGCAGGCCGTAAATTTTTGCCAGCTCTTGCGTGTCACGTGCTCGAAAGTAGCGTCCACCACTTAAACTCGCAATTGCACGCAGCGTTTTTTCATCCAGTTGTGCCGAGGGATTGGTGCGGCGCAGGCCAAACCAGGTGGATTCGATCTGTTCATCGGCGCCGATACCGATGGTGTAAACCTTAAGCCCACGTCTGGCGGCAAGCTGCGCGGCTTTCAACGGGGTAACTTCACCCGCGGTATTGGCACCATCGGTCATCAATACCAGCACCCGCGAGTTATCCGACTCCAGGTCGAGGCGCTTGATCGCAAGCCCGATGGCATCGCCGATCGCGGTGCGCTCGCCGGCAAGTCCGATTGCCGATTCCTGCAACAGGCGGTTGACGGTCTTGCTATCGAAGGTGAGGGGAGTCTGCAGGTAGGCCTGGGTGCCAAACAGGATCAGGCCGAGTCGATCACCGCGCCGCCGTTCGATGAACTGGCTTGCCACCTGCTTGGTGGCCTGCAGTCGGTTGACCTGTTTGCCCTCGATTTTGAAATCGGCGGTACGCATGCTGTCGGACAAATCGACCGCAAGCATCAGGTCACGCCCGCTAATCGGTATCGCGATCGACTCCCCGAGCCACTGCGGACGACTTGCCGCAAATACCAGCAGCAACCACGCCAGCAAGTAGAGCCATTGGCGCCAGCGGTAGGATCTGACTTCATCCGCCTGTACACCACCGAGCTGAAAATCTTCGATCATCGGCACGCGCAATGCCGCCTGTTGCTGTTGCGCCCGCGCGGGCAAGGCCAGGTAAACCAGCAATGGCAAGGGTGTTAGCAGTAATACCAGCGGCCATTCAAGCTGAAACATGGGCCACGCTCCGGGGCAGGGCGCGCATCCAGCGCTCACAGGCCTGCAACAGTTCGTCGATATCACAATCACTATCAGGTTGATATCGATGGTGGCCAAGAAATTGCAACTGTGCCTGGCTGAACTTTTCGCCCGCTACCATTTCCTGCAGTTGAACAGTCCAGGTGTTACCCGTCGAAGCGGCAAAACCTTCCCGCCCGCGGTAGGCAATCAGCGTTCTGCGCAGTAATGCAGCAGTGTCCCTGATCACGTCATGTTTACCCCGTCCCGAACGGAAACCGTTGCGGATGGTTTCGAGTTCACCCAGCGACAGGCGCTTGACCGGTTTGTATCTTAAACGCCGAAGCAACCAGGGAGTAAGCAAACCCAATACCAGTAGCAGCGAGGCGGCGACCCACCAGCCCGGCGCGGGTGGCCACCATAAACCGGCATCCGGCAGGTGAATATCCCTAAGCTCCAGTTCGTTCATCGCCCCTGCAGCCCCAGGCCGATTTTCAACTCGGCCAACATATCGTCATCGGTCGCGATATCGATCAGGTACAGGCCCAGCTCGTTACATAGACGCTCGAGTGCTTGCTGGTGATGATCATAGCGTTCGCGGTAGCGCTCGCGTACCTTGTTGCTCGCGGTATCGATATCGACACTGCGACGGCCATCGGTGACGCGGTAGTAGCCCGGCGGCGGCAATACACGCTCGAAGGGATCATAGGTATGTATCATGACCACGTCGTTATGGCGTGATAATTCGACCAGCTGACCACGGCAATCGTCGTCGAGGAAGCGGAAGTCACTGAACAGGATAACGAGGCTACCGGGGCGGGTTACCTGGCGCAGGCGCACCAGCGCCTTGGGCCCGGCTTTATGTTCGCGTTCGCTGTCGTCGGTCATATCCCAGGCACGATGTGCGACCAGTTGCTGGATGAACTGCAGCGCGCTGCGTTTGCCGCGGGTGGGACGAAACTCGATATGTTGTTGCTCGGAAAACACCAGATAACCCAGTCGGTCGCCATGTTGCACACTGCTCCAGGCCAACAGCCCGGCGAGCTTTGACGCCAGTACCGATTTGAAACAGTTACGGGTGCCGAAAAACATCGAACGTGATAAATCGAGCCACAGTAATACCGGGCGCTCACGCTCTTCGCGATAAATCTTGGTGTGGGTAAGGCCGCTGCGTGCGGTGACGCGCCAGTCGATCGCGCGGATATCGTCTCCGGGTTGATAGGGACGTGACTCGTGGTATTCCATGCCCCGGCCGCGAAACGCTGACAGGTGGCCACCCACCATTTGCGCTTTAACCGAGTTCGAAATCAATGGCAGGCTGCGCGCATCCCGATTCAAGCCGATCAGCGTCGACAGTTTTACCCGGACTATGTCATCCCCTGTTTCCACGGTTTGTTATGGCACGGCGACCCGGGCCAGCACTGCATCGATACAGCTGTCGGCAGTTTTGCCCTCGGCCTCGGCTTCGAAACTTAAAATGATACGGTGACGCAGCACATCGGGCGCGATTAGCTGGATATCCTCGGGCACAACGTAATCCCGGTTATTGAGCCAGGCATAGGCACGCGCGCAACGATCCAGTGCCATGGTCGCACGCGGGCTGGCACCATGCTGAATCCAGCCGGCGAGTTCATCGCCGTAGCGCTCTGCGCTGCGCGTCGCGAGCACGATTTCAATAATGTAATCCTCGAGACTACTGTCGAGATGGATATCGAGCACGGCATCGCGCGCCTCGAGCAGGCTTTGCTGGCCGATCACCGCTGCAGGCGGTGGTTCGGCGCTCGCTTCTGAACGCGCTTCATTACGCGTCAGGGCAAGTATCGCCTTTTCGTCTTCGCCGGAGGGGTAGCCAACCCGGACATGCATCAGGAACCGATCGAGCTGTGCTTCCGGCAATGGGTAGGTGCCTTCCTGTTCGAGCGGGTTTTGCGTCGCCATGACGAGAAAGATCCTGGGCAACGCATAGGTTTCGGTACCGACCGTGATCTGGCGTTCGGCCATGGCTTCAAGCAACGCCGACTGTACCTTGGCAGGGGCGCGGTTGATTTCGTCGGCAAGAATCAGGTTATGAAACAGCGGGCCACGCTGAAACTTGAAACTGCCATCCTGCGGCCGGTAAATCTCGGTGCCGGTCAGATCGGCCGGCAGCAGATCGGGGGTAAATTGAACGCGATGAAAATCACCTTCAATGCCCTCCCCGAGAACCTTGATCGCACGTGTCTTGGCGAGCCCGGGCGCACCTTCAACCAGTAAATGGCCATCGGCCAGGATAGCGATCAGCAGGCGTTCGATGAGCCCCTGCTGGCCGACGATCTTGGCACTCACGGCCTGTCTTAAATTGATAATTTCCTGTTGTGACAAATCAAAACCTCTCAACCTGAACGATATTATTGATCAGCACGCAGTATGCGCGATTTAGAGTCCCTTAGGAGGTGAAAAGTTTAACTGATTCGACCGGGATTAAGGAAGCAGATGACCGGTCTTGATCCAGAGTATCGTATCTTCCTCGACGTAGGGACAATGCTCGCTGTTGTGCGGGCTACGCAACCATGTTCCGGCAGGATAGCGACCATACTCGTCGAGCAGGGCTCCCGAGAGCACGAAAGTTTCCTCACCGCGATAGTGACGGTGGCTGCGCAGGCGCGCATCGGCAGGCCACTTGAGCAGAAACACCGATTCGTTTTCAAAATCGTGCAACGGCATGACTTCGAGTTTTGATTCACCCGGCATCCAGGCAGTGCTGTTGGTATCGATGCGCAGCGTGGTGTCATCCTCAGGATCGAACTGGTCGAGCTTGACCAGCAGCACGCAACCGGGGTCGCTGCGGGGCGAATGTTTGGAACCGGGCGGGTTGCGGATATAGGTCCCCGCGGGGTAATCGCCATGCTCGTCGGAAAATACACCCTCGAGTACGAAGATTTCTTCGCCCGCCGGGTGCAGGTGTGCGCTGAAATGAGAACCCGCGTCGTAGCGCACCACGCTGGTGGTATGTCCATGCTCGGCAGCCTCGCGCGCTAACGGTTTACGCCACACCCCTGCCATCGGGCTCGCTTCCCAGTCCATTTCGTTGGTGTCGACCACCACCGCCTGCTCAAATTGCATATTTAGCATAGGCCGAATCTACCGTTAGCAGCGCCATACATCAACGATAAAGATCACAAAAAGTGACTATTTGTAAGCTCGGATACGGCGTCGTTTGGCGGGTAAAAAAAAGCAGCCCTAAAGGCTGCTTAAATTTCGAGCCCAGAAACTTCCTGAACCCTGGTGCGTCTACTCATGCCGATGAAACCTTATAGCCTTGAGAAGAACAACATACCGCGAACGGTAACGGCACCGGAGAAACATCTGCATTAACAAGGTCTTCTTTGTTAACGCAAGACATCGTTCAACTGATGTCATCGGAAATACTAGAGTTTTAGTCAGTTTTACGAATCACCCAAACAGGGTAAATTGCTTTAAATTCAGCTGCTTAGAGGCGATATTTCGTCAATATGTGAACTGGCGCACACTTCTACTATGCGGCGTTCACCCCAGGAAGGCTTTATATCGCCCGGGCGAGTGCTTCCAGGCTTTCGCGCGCGTCGCCAAACAGCATGCGCGTGTTTTCCTTGACGAACAGCGGATTATCGACGCCAGCATAACCGGCCGCCATGCCGCGTTTGAGCACCACGGTGGTATGACCTTTCCAGACCTCGAGCACCGGCATCCCGGCGATCGGGCTGTCGACGTCTTCCTGCGCCAGCGGATTAACCGTGTCGTTGGCACCGACCACGATCGAGACATCGACATCGGGAAAGTCGTTGTTGATTTCATCCATTTCAAACACGATATCGTAAGGTACTTTGGCCTCGGCCAACAGCACGTTCATGTGCCCCGGCATGCGCCCCGCTACCGGATGGATACCGTAACGCACGCTGATCCCTTTCCCGATCAGGGTTTTGGTGATATCGGCGATCGCGTGCTGCGCCTGCGCGGTGGCCATACCGTAACCGGGGACCACCATGACCTGCTTCGCACCATTGAGCAGGTCTGCCATCGCCGCGGTATCGATGGTCTGTACTTCGCCCTCGATACTGGGCCCGGCTGAAGAACCGCCCGAGGTGCCGAAGCCACCGGCGATAACACTGATGAAATGCCGGTTCATCGCGCGGCACATGATGTAACTCAGGATTGCACCGCTACTGCCGACCAGCGCCCCGGTGACGATCAACAAATCGTTAGACAGCATGAAACCGGTAGCGGCAGCGGCCCAGCCCGAGTAGCTGTTCAGCATCGAAATGACGACCGGCATATCGGCGCCACCGATCGCAGCTACCATGTGGATTCCAAACAACAGCGCGATCACCGTCATCGCCAGTAACAGCATCGTGGCCTGGTTATGGTCGGGTTCGCCAACGAAACGCACGGCAATTACCACCACGGCGATGAACAGCGCCAGGTTGAGCCAGTGACGCGCCGGCAACATCATCGGTGCGCCGCCGATCATGCCACTGAGCTTGCCATAGGCAACAACCGAACCGGTAAAGGTCAGTGCGCCGATACAGATACCGATATAGATTTCGATTTCATGAATGGTTTTCTCGACCCCGATGTATTCAATCGAGGAGTCCATGAAGGTAGCAAATCCAATCAACACCGCGGCGAGACCCACCAGGCTGTGCAGGATCGCCACCAGCTCCGGCATTTGCGTCATCTGTACCCGGCGCGAGAGGATAAAACCGATCGCGCCACCGGCCAACATGATCACGATCAGTATTTCGAGATTGCGACTGACGAAGGCGATGATGGTCACCAGCACCGCGATCGCCATGCCGATCATACCGAACAGGTTGCCACGACGCGCGGTATCGTTGGTGCTGAGACCACCGAGCGCAAGGATGAACAACACCGCGGAGGCGAGGTAAGCGACGGTAATCAGGCTGGGAGACATCGCCGCTTACCCCCTGAACATCTGCAACATGCGTTGCGTCACGGAAAATCCACCCACGATATTGATGCAGGTAATGAACGCAGCAATCCCTGCCAGAATATAAATCAGGTTATTGCTGCTCGATATTTGCGTCAGTGCGCCCAGTATGATGATGCTGCTAATCGCATTGGTAACGCTCATTAACGGCGTGTGCAGGCTCGCACTGACGTTCCAGATCACCATGTAACCAATGAAACAGGACAATACGAACACGGTGAAATGTGCCATGAAGGATGGTGGCGCAACTTGCCCAAGCCCGAACAATGCCAACCCGCCCAGGATCATCGGCATCCATATACTCTTCGCGAATCGGGAAATCCCGGATGCTCCGATGGCGGCATCGTTTGTCTTGTCACTGCTACCCTTGCCTTCGTGCTTGATTGCCTGGCCACCAAAGCTGGGCTTGCGTTCCGCACTTACCTCGATTGCTGGAGGCGGCCAGGTGATTTCGCCCTGGTTCACCACGGTAGCGCCACGAATAACGTCGTCATCCATATCGACCATAATATTACCGTCCTTCTCGGGGCACATCTCCATGATCAGGTTGTAAATATTGGTCGCGTAGAGCTGGCTTGACTGACTGGCCAGCCTGCTCGGCAGATCGGTATAACCGACGATATGTACGCCGTACCTGGTTACTACCTTGCCGGGTACGGTTTCTTCACAATTACCGCCCTGCTCGGCGGCGAGGTCGACGATAACGCTACCGTCCCTCATGCTCAACACCATCGCATTGGTAATCAGCTTGGGCGCCGGTTTGCCCGGAATCAACGCGGTGGTGATGATGACGTCGACTTCACGTGCCTGCTCGGCAAACAGCGCCATCTCGGCTTCGATGAACTCCTTGCTCATTACCTTGGCATAGCCACCCTCGCCCGAGCCCTCTTCTTCAAATTCGAGTTCGAGAAACTCAGCATCCATACTCTCAATTTGATCCTTGACTTCGGGACGGGTATCGAAGGCGCGCACGATCGCACCCAGCGACTTGGCCGCACCGATGGCGGCAAGGCCCGCGACACCTGCACCGATTACCATAACCTTAGCTGGATCCACTTTACCGGCGGCGGTGATCTGGCCGGAAAAGAAACGACCGAAGTGATGCGCTGCCTCAATCACCGCTCGATATCCGGCAATATTCGCCATCGAACTCAATGCATCTAGTTTTTGTGCGCGCGAGAGGCGCGGAATGCTGTCCATTGCCAGGGCAGTCGCCTGTTTTGCGGCAAGTTGTGACAACAAGTCTTCGTGTTGGGCGGGCCAGATAAAACTGATCAGGCGTGCACCCGTGGACATTAAATCGATTTCGTGTCGACCGAGTTCATCATTAAATTCAGGTGGACGCACTTTCAGGATCAAATCACCAGCAGCCCAGGCTGACTCGGCGTCTGTTGCGATGGCAGCGCCCATTCCGCTGAATATGTCGTCACTGAAGTTGGCGCCCGCGCCCGCGCCCGACTCGATCGTGACTTCGAATCCGGCTGCGATCAGTTTTCGAACCACCTCGGGCGAAGTGGCAACACGCTTCTCACCGCTATGAATTTCTGCAGGTATTGCGATCATCATGATCTCGATGCCCTCGGGTTGTGTGAATTGATTATTGGTGAATTCGAGACTGCGCGGATCGGACTATAATCAAGATCCTGTATATTGTATATAAAACACTCTTCGCGCAGTTCTCGTGGACACCCTTTCCTTATACGTGCATCATTCTGCTGCACTTATTCATCCCTGACCATGGAATTTCTCGATTTAGATCATGCAATTTCTGGATTCTATTATCCACAAGGCCCAAACTAGCCGGCAAACGATTGTGCTCGCCGAAGGTGAAGACAGCCGCATTATCGAGGCTGCGCAACGGGCTAGCGATGACGGAATCGCAAATTGCGTACTCGTCGGCAACGAGAATACGATCCGCAACCAGGCCGCTGAGTCAGGGTTCAATTTAACCGGTATTAGAATCGAAGATCCAGGCGCTTCACAATACCACCAAAGATATAGTAAGGAATTGTGGCAGTTGCGTAAGCACAAGGGCATGACGCTGGAACAGGCCGAGCAACAGGCGCTCGACCCGCTGTGTTTTGCCGACCTGATGCTGCGCGCCAATCACGCCGATGGGTCGATTGCGGGCGCGGTTTATACAACGGGTGATCGAGTTCGTTCAGCATTACAAATCGTTGGTGTTATGCCGGGGTTCAACTCGGTTTCAAGTTTCATGCTGATGCTGTTTGAAGCCGAACATCACAAGCCTAAACAGGCGATGGTTTTTGCCGACTGCGGCCTGATCGTCGACCCGGATGCCGAACAACTGGCCGAGATCGCGGTGGCAGCCGCGCAATCGGCACGGCAGTTGATCGATGATGAACCGCGGGTTGCAATGCTGTCTTTTTCTACCGATGGCAGTGCCAATCATCCCCTGGTAGAAAAAGTTCGCGAGGCAACAAAACTGGCGCGCAAGCAGATGCCGGACGTCTCGGTCGAAGGCGAGGTTCAACTGGATGCGGCGATTGTGCCTGCGATTGCGGCGCAGAAGATTTCCAGTTCACACATTGATGGACGAGCTAACGTGTTGATCTTTCCCGATCTGAATGCCGGCAATATCGGCTACAAATTAACCCAGCGCCTTGGTGGAGCCGTTGCGATCGGCCCGATTCTGCAGGGACTCAGCCGTCCCGCAAATGATTTGTCGCGTGGTTGCAGTCCCGAAGATGTCTACTACCTGATCGCACTGACCTCGGTACAGTCGCGAGGATGACTGCACCCGGTATTGAGCTAGCCGATTTCTTCGGGTAGTTCGAACTCGACGACCAGGTTCTTGACTTCGTCACGCACAGCTTTCATCGATTGCGGGCGAGCCGTCGGATCAACCGCCATCATTTTTACAATCAGCCGTGAAACTTCCGGCGCCGCTTCGTCGTTGACTTTCACGATCGGGGGTGCGTTACCGTCGCGATGCTTGGTCAGCACTTCCATCGGTTTACCGCTGTAAGGCAACTGGCCGCTAAACATGTAGTAGGCAATTATCCCGAGCGAGTAAATATCGCTGCGTTCGTCAGCGTCTTTGCCTTCGGCACGCTCGGGGGCAAGGTAAGCCGGGCTGCCGATAATGGAACCGGTCTGGGTCAGGGTGGCTTCCGAGGCTGTGCCGGCCGAGGCGATACCGAAATCCACGATCTTCACATGCCATTTATCGTCGATCAGGATGTTACTTGGTTTCAGATCCCGGTGGATAACTTCCTCTTCATGTGCGGCCGCCATGCCGCTCGCTATCTGGTACAGAATCTTGAGCCCGTCGAGAGTCTCGAAACACTTCACTTCGCCCAGGACCGACTCGAGTCCGCGGCTTTCGAAATACTCCATCGAAATTGCACAGAGCTTGTCTTTCAGCAAAATATCGTGAACGCGAATCACGTTACGGTGACTTATCTTGCGCGCGTATTTTACTTCGCGTTTGAAGCGCTCGGTCGACTCCTGGCCGACAGTTAACTCAGGCAGCATGAATTTCAGTATCAATGACTCGTCGACCATGTCGTCTTCGGCCAGCATGACGCGTCCCATCGCACCCCGTCCGATCTCTTTCTTGATGTGGTAACGATCCATCCATACTGATCCCGGTGCAAGCTGGTCCAGGGGTGAGAGTCGCTCCTCCGGCCTGACCAAGGTTCCGGTACCACCACCAAACAGCGGGACATCTACGACGCCGGTGCTGGTAGTCGTGTTTTCGTCGATCTGGATTTCAGGCAGACCGTAATCCCGGGTGATCTCCGACATCAGCATCTTGGCAAATTCCCGCATTTCGGTAGTCAACACCGGCAGGTTCCACATTATATTGTCGCGCACCTTGGCGGCGTGCTTTTCGCTGGTAATAGCCTCGATCGTCTCGAGCGAAGCACGCTGCACGTTGGGCTGTGGATTCTTGAGCCCCTCGAAAGCGATTTCCAGACCCTTGCCAAAACCAAGCTGCTTGACCGCGCGCAACGCCAGCACAAAATCATCGGGATAAGCATCGACCATCTTTTTGAGAACACCGATTGCCGCACGGTTCGAAGATTTGGCCAGCGACTGAATCGCGCGTTCGCGCACCTGCCAATTCTCGCTGAGTGCATATTCCTCAATTTTTCCGAGATCCTCATCGCCGATCAGGTTCATCACCAGTGTCTGCGCGGTATTACGTATGAATTCCTGTTCGTGGCTGGTCAGTTCCCGCGCCACTTCGGACAGGCGCTCATCGGAGAATTTTTGTATACAGGCGACCGACTGCTGCTGGGTCCAGTCGTCCTCGATACTGAGACGTTTAAGTAATTTTTCAAAGTTTTCCTTATCGGCGTTGGCGACAACAATGCCTGCGAAGAAATCGTTCAACTCATTCGACTTCAACGTCAAGTAGGCCGACAGGTGAGGCACCAGGCTGGCATCGGCCTGCTTGGCGATAATCTTGAGCACGAGTTCCTGCTCGACACCCGACATCGATTCGGCATAAGGCAGCAACGCCGACGCATCGAAATCGATTTTCATTCGGTCGAGGGTCTTGAGCGCTTCAAGCACAACAACCTTGTTGGAGTCATCGAGGAAGCGGACAACAATCAACGGGATCTTGGGTTCGTTGATACTACCGAAATAGTTCAGCAGGTTTATTTTGTAAACCGGGCTTTCGATCTTGTCGAGCTGAAAACTCAGCTTCGATAAATCTACCGGCTGGCGGCTGCCTTCGACCAGTTTTAACAGCTGGATTGCATCGTCAGTTTCCAGCTTTAACGAGTGGTTGATGATATCTTCCGGCTTTAACGAATCTTTCTGTGCCTCGAGCACCTCGATAACCTCGGCCGGGGACGACTTGGGATCGTGTAATCGCTGAAACAGTTTAGTGGAATCTACCGCAGGTTTATTCGCCAGGATGTCGCTGGCAGCGGCACGCATAACAGTCTGGTCATTAGACAGTGCATTGAGAAAGTAATCTTCCGAGAATCCCTCGACGGACTCGAGACAGATATTTTTCAGCACCTCGCGATGCGGATCTTCGACCTGCGCAATCGTCTCCAGCACCTTGTCCAGGTTATCGCCGACCGACCCCTGAATTTTCTCTAATAACGACAAACCTTTCTTGCTATCGAGGTCTTTACATTCGAGAAACTGGTTGAGCGTTCGGCTGAAAAAAATGTTTCCGATTTTTGCCATATGGAACAGTAATACCTTGCGGGCGAGTCAATCCGCTATCTTTTCCGAAAATTTTGTTGTTGAATCAACAATCTAAGTATAGATGAGAAAAAATAAACGAAAGCTTCAAAAAAACACTTTTTTTCAGTTATTTGCGAGCGTTCAAGAAGGCCTGCAAGTGGAACTGCCCCTGTTCAGCCACATAGCTCAGATCGGGCGCAATCGGGCAGGCATAACGCGCGAGACAACCGCTTGAATGGCATTCGGCTTGCGGGGTTTGTCGTAGGTGGCTCGCACAGCGCTCGACATCGTAGCCGTTGGCATCAAAGGCATCGACGGGGCAGCGATGCAGGCAGGGTTTGGCATCACAGCTGATACAGGGGGATGCACCCGGTGACCGGGCCTGATCCACCTCGAATTCGGTGCCCAGCAGCGCAAATCGGTACGAATGCCAAAGCCCGTAGTCGGGATGAATCATAACCCCTATCGGCGATTGCTCGAGCGCCTCGGCGCGCTGCGCCCACTGCTGAAACGGGTAGTAGGGAGGCCCTTGAAATGGATAGACCGGCTCTACCGGTAGCTCTGCCGCAATTGCCTCGGCAACGCGCTGACTCCAGCGATCGAGGGGGTGAGCTTCACCATCAAGGAATTCAGGCGACTGGCTGAATACGGGCCAGTAACTCGAGCCGATATTACCCACCAGGACCAGCGCCGGCTTTGACTCGGGGAATCGATAGGTTTCGATCTCGGCTGCACTTAGCGTGGTAACGCCACGCACAAACAAGCCGTATTTCTGCAGGGCTGCCGACGGATTCACGCGCCGGTTTCCGAGCGCCAGTTGCAGGCGGGTCCAATAGCGGTAGCAATCACGGTCGACTCGAGGAACAATTCACCGTCGATTTCGTCCTTCACATGGATGTCGTCAAATTCGAGCGTCACGGTTGGATCGATGGCCCCGGCCTCAAGCGCTTTTTGTTGTGCCACCAGGTAAACGATCTGTTCTGCTTCGTGCCTGGCATCCTCGAGGTTGTCGAAATGTTTTGGCTCATCCTGGTGAAACAGGCAGAAGGTGCCGTGCTGGGGTTGCGTTACCGTAACCTGCGCGCGCTGAATCACGCTTCCCATGACAGCGCCAAAGGCATTGGCGACATCGGCATGTTCGGGCAGGTGCAGGCCGATAAACATGCTATCGGCAACATCCCGGTAGTAACTCGCAGCCGGTGCGCCCACCGCGACGATCGGGTAGTCGCTGGCAAAATCCAGTTTGAACAGGGGCTTGCGCCCCTTTGATTCATGGCTGTCTGTCACCATGCGCGTAATGGTGTCGACAATACCTTCGGCCTTGCTCGATTTGCTGTTCAAGTCGAATTCGTTCAACCCGACCTTGACCAGCAAACGCCGAATGGTCGAGATCACGAGGTTGTAAATCTCGGTACAGGCAGTTTCCACATCATCGCTGTCCCATTTTCCGTAACCATAAAGGAAGCGCATCTGGCGCATCCAGATGCGTGCCGAGAGTTCAGCCGCGCGCTTGTCCCAGTGTGAATTGATGCCGAGCACATGAATCGCGTCGGTGGGGGTAAATCCGCTATAGATTGCCAATCCGAGCCGCTTCAATTTGGCCAGTGCGCGGGCATAAGTTCGATCTTCCAGCACGATTGCGTCGAGTTCAATCGGCTTGTCCGATAACAGTTCCCAGGCTTCGAGTTCAGTCGCGTTAAGCTGTTGCAACAATGCCTGGTTGTTTTCCAGGCGCATGACGAAGCGATTACTGCGGGCACTGGCCATGCCCTCGAGTTGCGATTCCAGTTTCGGAATAATCTCGGGATAGAGGTGGCCCAGCAAACTGGTTGGAACAACCCGCCGGGGTCCCAGCGACAATCCCTTGTGACCGCCAAAATGGATTTCGCTATCGCCGCCGAGTCCGATTGAATTGACGCGCACCGCCTCGACCATCGGTTGCCAGTCGCCAATCCTGGCGCCATCTTCGCACAGCTGTGGCTGACCATTGCTGACGATCGCGATATCGGTCGTGGTGCCACCCATATCGGCGATAATCGCATTTTCGAGGCCAGATAAACGGCAGGCTCCGATCACGCTCGCGGCAGGACCGGAAAGCACGGTCCCGATCGGTTTTTCGATCGCGTTTTCGAGGCTGGCGAGGGAACCGTCGCCTTTCACCAACATCAATGGCGCATCGACTTCGTGGTGCGCGAGAATTTTTTGCACCGAACCGATAAGCTCCCTGATCGGTGGCACCATGCGTGCATTCAAGGCCGCGGTTAAGGCACGACGCGGGGCACCCAGGTTCGATGCCAGCTCATGCCCGCAGATAACCGGCATGTCGGTCAACTCGATTACGAGTTGCTTGATACGGTTTTCATGACTCGAGTTTCGCGTGCCGAACATGCTTGAAATCGCGAATGCGGAGACCTGGTCCTGCAACTTTTCAATCGCTTCACGCGCACCGCTTTCGTCGAGCGGCCTGTGTTCGCGGCCAACCGCGTCGAAGCCGCCTTCGAGGGTTACCACCATCTGCGCCGATAATATATCCAGTAAACCACTTTGCCTGATCTGTTCATCGGTATAGCCCGGCAACAGCACGCAGACAGGCGCACCAAGATCTTCTACGACCGAATTGGTAGTCAGCGTGGTGGACAGCGAGACCATGGTCACTTCGGCAAGCGCGGCGCCCGGTAATTTCGCAATCACGTCACCGATACCGTGGCTCAAATCAAAGCGCGTGGTGAGGCTTTTCTCGGCGTTGACGATTTGCTTGTTATCATCAACCAGCACCGCGTCGGTAAAGGTACCGCCGGTGTCGATCCCAAGACGAAGCGACATTGATAACTCCAGAAATTATTGGACTCTAAGCCTTCGGACTATATATTTAGCACATGTGGCAGTCCACGACCGCTAGTTAACCATTTGCGACACGGTACCTCAAGAAATTGTCTTTTTCCGCGATTGCCGCGTCGCCGATTTTTGCTCCTGCAAAATCGGCATACCGTACGTCCTGTACATAAGCACCGTGCTGGAGCGCCAGCCCGGTCGAATCCTCATTTACTCCCGTGTAAACTGCGGTTCTGCGCGCGGTACTCCGAAACGTCGGACCGCCTTGCACTCGCGAAAAAATCCTGCTTTCTTGAGGCACCTGTTTTCCATGAGCATTTTTAAATCCGATAGTCATGTCAGATAGCTGCTTGTTACCCGAGTTCGATGCAACCGAAGTTGCCGAAATTGCGCGGCGTCTGTTTGCGCTTGAAGGGCCGATGCAGCAACTCCACGGCGAACGCGATTTGAATTTCCTGATTGATGACGCCCGCGGCAAATTCGTTTTAAAGATTGCCAACGCCCGGGAATCGCCGGCGATGCTCGAATGTCAGCATCAGGCATTTCAAAGACTGGCCGAGGCACAGGTATTTCCAACGGTCGCAACGGCGCTTGAGTCGGTTAAAGGAAACCTCATCGAAACGGCACGCGACACGCAGGATAATGAACATTACTGCCGTGCAATGCCATTCATCGACGGACATCTGTGGGCCGACTTCGACGAGTCAAGACCGGAGTTGCTGGCGGACCTGGGACGGCGGCTGGCGCTACTCGACCAGGCACTTACCGGGTTTTCGCACCCGGGACTGGAGCGACCCCTGCTGTGGAACATGGAGTCGGCACTGTCGGTGCTCGAGGACTATAAACCCCTGCTGGCGGGTACCGCCGAACGCTCACTGGTTGAACATTTCGAAGATGGCTTTCGCGAACGCGTGCTGCCGCTACAAAATGAGCTCAGACGTGCCGTCATCCATAACGACGCCAATCGACAAAACGTGATTGTGGATAACAGCGGTCAGCAGGTACTCAGCATTATCGATTTCGGCGATATGCTGAATTTATGGCTGGTGGTAGAACCGGCAATCGCCGCCGCCTACGCGATGCTCGACGAACCGGATCCGCTGCCTGCCGCGCAAGCACTGGTGGGTGGCTACCACCGGGCACTGCCACTGACCGCAACCGAGATCGGCCTGCTTTTCGACCTGATCTGTATGCGCCTGTGCATGAGCGTCTGTATCTGTGCCCATCAACGCCGACTTGAACCCGACAACGACTACCTCAGTATTGACCAGCAGCAGAGCTGGGACCTGCTTGGCAGGCTGCAGGATATTTCCTATAGCGATTCACAGGAAGCTTTTCGCGAGGCCTGTCGTTCGGATTGACCTTAAATAACGTCATCCCCGCCCAAATCTTCCCGTCATTCCCGCCCAAATCTTCCCGTCATCCCCGCCCAAATCTTCCCGTCATCCCCGCCCAAATTTTCCCGTCATCCCCGCGCAAGCGGGGATCTTATAACGTATCGCCCTTGCAAGATCCCCGCTTACGCGGGGATGACGGAGTAAGGTAGCGGGATGACAGGTTGCTACCTATTCAAGTACGCGCTTGCGGTAACTCCCGCGATGAATATCGAGGATTTCAACGCTGACGCTGACGACTCGCGGTAACAGCGGCTCGATGCGGTTGAGAACGCATTCGCTGAGCATCGATTTTTGCACGTCGCTGCGCCCGGAAAGCAGGTGCAGCGCAACATGAACAAAGGAATCATGGGTTTGCCCGGTGCGATGGTGTGGGTAAGCGAGCGCGCGGATTTTAATGTCATATTCCGGGAACAGATCCGACTCCATTGCGCCCTGGTGCACCGCATCGAGCAGGATATCGATATCGATCTGTCCTGCAACCTCCGCGGAGTAATCTATAATACAGTGAGGCATTGTTCTCTCCTAAGAGAACAGACTACTGGGAGCTGGCCCCCGCGTGGGGTCAGTTCCCTTTTTTTGTGAATGGGAAAAAACTTATAAAAACAGTTAGTTGCAAGAAAAAAGCCACTCCCAGCTGTGCTTTTTCCTGGAGGCTGCACCGAGCCCGCGTGCAGGGTTAGTTGCTTTTGTTTACCGGTACGGAAACCGGTTAGTGACGACAGGTTGCAAGATCCCGGATAGCGCCTGGCGGCGCTTCCGGGATGACAAACCGGGGCACATTCCCGAGTAATATGCTCGGGAATGTGCCCCGGTTTGTCACATATTGGGGTAAGCAGGCCCACCACCACCTTCCGGTACGGTCCAGTGAATGTTCTGGCTGGGATCCTTGATATCGCAGGTTTTGCAATGCACGCAGTTTTGCGCATTGATCTGCAGCGCAGGATTGCCGTCAATTTCGACAATTTCATAAACCCCGGCCGGGCAGTAGCGTTGCTCGGGCGCATCGTATTTCTCGAGGTTTAGCGCAACCGGCACGCTGTCATCGCGCAGGCGTAAATGCGCGGGCTGGTTATCGTCATGGTAGGTACCGGACAGGTAAACCGAAGACGAACGATCGAAGCTGATGACTCCGTCGGGCTTCGGATATTCAATCACCGGGTAGTCGTTCTTGTTGCCGATCTGTTCATGGTCGGCGTGATGACCCATGGTCCAGGGCGCCTTGCCACGGAATATATAAGTTTCAAGCGCCGCGTTGATCAAGCCCCACCACAACCCTTTCTGAAAAGCGGGTCTAATGTTGCGCACCTGGTGCAACTCCTGCCACAGCCAGGATTGCTTTAATTGCTCTGGATAGGCAGTCGCCTCGAGCGCAGCGCCCGGGTTTTCCTCGTCGTACTCGGCCGGCAGCAGTTCAAATACGGCCTCGGCGGCTAGCATCGCCGATTTCATCGAAGTATGGGTGCCCTTGATCTTCGGTACGTTGAGAAAACCGGCAGTATCGCCAATCAACAGGCCACCCGGAAAAGTCAGCTTTGGAATCGACTGCAAACCACCTTCCGAAATGGCGCGCGCGCCGTAGGAAACACGGGTGCCCCCTTCGAAGATCGGGCGAATATCCGGATGGTTCTTAAAGCGCTGAAATTCATCGAATGGACTTAAGTGCGGGTTGCGATAATCCAGCCCGATGACGAATCCAACCGCAACCTGGTTGTTCTCGTTATGGTAGAGAAACGAACCGCCGTAGGTATCGGACTTGAGCGGCCAGCCGATGGTATGCAGGGTCGCACCCTCGTTATGTACCTCGGGTTTAACTTCCCAGATTTCCTTGATGCCGATACCGTAAGTTTGCGGCTCGACCCCATCTCGCAGGTTGTATTTCTGCATCAGCTCACCGCTGAGCGAGCCACGACAACCCTCGGCGAAGATCGTCTGGCGACCGATTAATTCGACCCCGGGCTCAAAGCTTTCGGTGGGTTCACCATCCTTGCCAATTCCCATATCACCGGTTGCAACGCCCCGCACCGCACCGCTTTCATCGTAAAGTACCTCGGCCGCGGCGAAGCCCGGGAAAATCTCTACCCCCAGCTCCTCGGCCTGCTCGGCGAGCCAGCGGCAAAGGTTGCCGAGGCTGATAATATAGTTACCCTCATTATGCATCTGTGGCGGCGTCGGCATCGAAAACGAACCCGATGCAGTCAGGTATTTGAACTGGTCGGACTTGACGGGCACGTTCAGCGGTGCACCCTTTTCCTTCCAGTCGGGAATTAATTCGCTGAGCGTGCGCGGTTCGACCACGGCCCCGGAAAGAATATGCGCACCGACTTCGGCACCCTTTTCGAGGATACAAATCGTGAGTTCACGTTCCTGTTCCTGCGCCAGTTGTGCCAGGCGGATGCCCATGGTCAACCCCGACGGTCCAGCGCCGACGATGACGACATCAAAATTCATTGCCTCTCTTTCCACGATAAACCTCGGTTAGCCTGTTGGTCGACTTGAAAGCCGGCGAATTATAAATCAGTTATGGCCAAACAAAATAACGTTTTTTACACCGATTCCCTGTTTTTGAAGGTGATCACGAGTACGTCGCGGAAGGCTTCGGCACCCGCATCAATCTGCGTAATCGGGGTTACTCCATGATAGCAACGGCGATCGTTTACCAGTGCCATATCAAAAGGCTGGCGTAACAGGAATTCTCCTATCTGCCGGTTATCGGTGTCGAATATCGTCGTCGCTCCGCTATCGATATTGACGCGCTTGATCATTACCACGATGACGAAATCAACGCCGTCTCGATGCATGCCTTCCGGTGTTGGTTTGCCGAGTCGACCGTCACGCGCCTCGATTCGAAACTGGTGCAACTCTATATGCCATTGTTGATTACCCGATAGCTGGCTGAAAACCTGGTTGCCAAATTCAAGCAATGCGGCCAGTGTCATACTCTGGTGCAGGTCATCCAGAATCGGCGCGAAGTAGCGTGCCACCCCGCCGTTCAGCGGATTGTAATCAACGGTTTGATAGTGTGGCTGGTAGGGCATCAACTGCGCCCGTTCGCCCGCGTTCCAGATCGCGTAGGTCGCGTGCCGACGCTTGCGATACCTGCCGCCGTCGGCCATGTATTGATCTTCCTCGAGCCGACTCCAGCTGTCGAGAAATACCTGGTCGTCACCGATCGGTGTTGCCGCGATTGCTGACAGCAAAGCCGTTGCCTGCTCGGATTCGACGAACAGAAATTCATTCGCGCCGAGACCCGCAACGACATCGCTTATTTGCAATTCAGGAATCTCCGCTGCGATCACCAAATCACGCGCAGGGTATCAAGCGAACTGTTAGCGTAAAAATCGGGTGGTGATAAAACGGTCATAGCTATTCAGTGACTTGTCGAGCTGGCCCTGCTCGACGAAAAACTCGGCGAGGTCCCTGATATAAGTCGGTACCAGGCCAGCCATCCATGCAATCGATTTCTGTTCCTCGGCCAGTGGAAAGTCAAGATCCTGCAGTAACCGGTTGCTGTCCTCCAGGTTCAACCCGGCGGCGTGTGCGATAACCGCTTGCATCGACCCGGGATTCTTCACCCAGTGCTTGTTGGAGGCCTCGGTGACGTCGACGAAGGCCTGCACGATTTCGGGGTGCTCGGTCGCGAACTGCGTCGGCACCGTGACGACATCGAACAATCTCAGCCCGATGGACTCGAGTTCGGCACCCGTCATCAGCGGCTTGCCTGATCCATACATGCCGCGCAATGCGCTGCCGGACGCACAGGCCATCGCAACATAGCCCTGTTCCAGCGCATAGGCTGAAGCAGCGTCGTCGGGCATCGGCAATATTTTGACTTCGGTTGAGTCGAGGCCCAGGTGATCCAGGATTTTTAACAACCGGTAATGAGTGATACCGCCAACCCGGATTGCAATCTTCCGACCCGCGAGCTGAATTGCATTGACCCGGGTAATACCGAGATCGTCGCGCAGTACGCAATTATCGTTTTCCGGGTAACTGACCGCGATAGCGACCATGCTCAAATCGTTTCCGCCGCTTATGCCGAGCAGGAAAGGTAATTGACCCTGCGCGTAGGCAATCTGCACCTCACCCGATGCCATCGCCGCGGTCATTTCCGTGCCGTCGGCAAGGGCAACCCAGTTAACCTTGAGCCCGAGTGCTTCATCGTAAATCATTTTCGCCTGTGCAAACCGGCTTGGCGTCGGCCACTGTTGAACGTAGGCAACCGTGATCTCGGTTGGCTTGAGCCCGGCCGCGTTAACAGACAGGCCCGTGAGAATTGCGCACAGCGCTAGAGTGAAGATACTGGTTATCTTCACCAGGCAGATTTTAAACATGTCGATATCGGGGCTTATTGCGCGACATTACCCAGCGCGATGTCGATTGCGGTCACGATTTCATCGATATCATCACGCGTGCATATGAGCGCCGGGCTCAGGCAAAGCGTGTTGTTGTATTTGGGCAGGCTGCGATTGGTACGACCGATCATGACGCCCTGCTTCAGGCAGTCGCCTACCACCGCGGCAGCCACCGACTCGTCAACCGGCTCGCGCGTTTTGCGGTCTTTAACCAGTTCGGCGCCGACAAACAGGCCCTTGCCGCGTACTTCGCCGATCATTTCGTGCTTGTCCATCAGTCCGTTCAAACCATCCATCAGGTAGTCACCCATCTGGTTGACGTTATCGAGCAGGTTTTCGCGTTCAATGATGTTCATGTTGGCGAGTGCCGCCGCAGGACCGCCGGCACAGCCGCCGAATGTGCTGATATCACGGAAGTAATGCAGCTTGTCACTCGGCTCGGCGAGAAATTCATTGAACAGGTCCTCGGTTGTTGCCAGCACCGAAATCGCCGCGTAACCACTGGCGACACCCTTGGCCATGGTGACCATGTCGGGCTTGACGCCGTAATGCTGGTAACCAAACCACTTGCCGGTCCGTCCCATGCCACAGACAACCTCGTCGATGTGAATCAGGACACCATACTTTGTGCAGATTTCCTGCACGGTTTCCCAGTAACCTTCAGGCGGGACGATCACGCCGCCACCCGCGGTAATGGGTTCCAGGCACACCGAACCGATGGTGTCAGGGTCTTCCGAAAGGATAACCTTCTCGAGATCCTTTGCCGCCTGCACGCCGTAGTCAGGATCGCCACCACGTGGATCGCGGTAAGCCAGGCAATGCGGGATTTCGACGAAACCCGGAGTGAAAGGACCATACTGGTCTTTGCGTTGCGCCTGACCCCCCGCGCTCAGGGTGGTAATCGTGGTGCCGTGATAGTCGCGGTCACGATAGATAATCTTGTGCTTCTTGCCGTTGTTCTTCAGCGCGGCGAGCTGGCGCACCAGCTTGAAACCTTTCTCGTTGGCTTCCGATCCTGAATTGGCGTAATAGACGCGGCTCAGACCCGGCATTTTATCGATCAGTTTTTCGGCAAACTGGGCGCCGGGTATATTGCCCGCGGAATTGGCGAAGTAACACATCTTCGCGATTTGATCACGCACTGCATCGGCGATTTCTTCGCGACCGTAGCCGACGTTCACAGTCCAGACACCGCCGGAGACCGCGTCCAGGTATTCGCGCCCGTTGTGATCAGTAACCCTCAGTCCCTTGCCCTCGACGATGACCATGGGATCGGTCGACTGCCAGGGTTTGTGCTGTACGAGGTGATGCCACAGGTGATTCCGGTCGCTACCGACTATTTCATTAATGTTTTCTGGTTTCATCGCACTCTCCGCTCAGGGGCCTGACTGCACAACAGGTCAGGGGAAACAGAGGCTAAATGCTATCGAACAAGTTACAATAGAGCCAGATTGTGCCAATTGTATAGACCAATTTAAAAATCGATGCAAAACCGAAGCGATCACATGATGTGGAACCAGTTATTTCGCATCTCAAAGGACCGTAAAATCAGCTACCAGCGTCAGCTGCGAGAAATGATTGTCAGCGCGATCCTGGATGACAAGCTGCCGCTCGAAATCGCGCTGCCGTCGTCGCGGGAACTCGCACGCCATCTCGGTATCGCGCGCAATACCGTGGTGCTCGCCTACCAGCAATTGATCGACGAGGGTTACCTGGTCGCGCGTGAGCGCAGCGGTTACTACATCGATAAAACCATTCTCGACGGACGCGTGCGGGTGGAGCCTCTCAAGTTCGAGGGCGAACATAAACCACCGGACTGGAAACGGCACATCAAGTTTCATCCGTCGCAACAGCGCAATATCGTAAAACCGGTGGACTGGAAAAAGTACCGCTACCCGTTCCTGTTCGGGCAACTAGATCCGGATCTGTTTCCGGTCGCAGACTGGCGTGAATGCTGCCGCCAGGCGCTCAGCGTCAGCGACATCCAGGATGTCACGCCCGATGCCATTGATACCGATGATCCGTTGTTGATCGAACAGATCCAGGCGCGCATCCTGCCCCGCCGCGGCGTCTGGGCCGCTCGCGACGAAATCCTGATCACGATGGGCGCGCAGCAGGCACTATATATACTCGCCGACCTGCTGATCCAGAAAGGCACCCGCGTCGGCATCGAAAACCCGGGCTATCCGGACGCGCGCAATATCTTCGAGCTCAAATCACCCAAGGTGGTGCCGCTCAAAGTCGATGAACAGGGAGTTATTCCGGGCGCTGACCTGAACTCCTGCGAATTTGTCTATGTCACCCCGAGCCACCAGTCGCCGACCACGGTAACGATGCCGCTTGAACGCCGTGAGCATTTACTGAAACAGGCCGAGCAGCATGATTTTCTGATCATCGAGGACGATTACGAAAGCGAAATCAACTTTATCGGAGAACCGACCCCGGCATTAAAAAGCCTCGATGGCAACGAAAGAGTCATTTACGTGGGCAGCCTGTCGAAGACGCTCGCACCCGGCCTGCGCCTGGGTTACATGGTTGCGCCGAAGGCATTGATCCGGGAGGCGCGTGCGTTACGCCGTTTGATGGTACGTCATCCGCCGGCCAACAATCAGCGTATCGTGGCCCTGTTCCTGTCGATGGGTCACCACGATTCACTGATCCACCGTCTCAGCCAGACTTACAAGGAACGCTGGCAGGTCATGGGCAAAGCCCTCAATCGACATTTGCCGGAATCGTCACGCATCCCGTCGTTTGGCGGCACCTCTTACTGGGTCGAAGGGCCCGCTAAACTCGATACGCGCAAGCTCAAGGAAAGTGCACGCTCGGCCGGCATCCTGATCGAATCCGGCGACATCTATTTCATGCAGGAAAAACCACCACTCAATTTCATTCGCCTCGGCTATTCGTCGATCAGCGCGCGCCAGATCGAACCCGGTATCAGAAAGCTCGCCGGCCTCATCCACGACATGAACTAACCGCCGACTTCCCTTGCTGTCATACCACGGCCTCAAAGAATGTCATCCCGCGGCTTGACCGCGGGACCCAGTATCAAGAGATGCTCCAGTTATTAGCTGGATACCGCGGTCAAGCCGCGGTATGACAGAAAGGCAAGCTGGCAGGATGACATTCCTTAAGTTTGATGGATAACAATTTTTTTTCTGAATGAGGTACCGAAAGTTGGTGTTAACTTAATAACTCAGGCACCGGTTGGTATCACCGATACCCTCCAACTGGTACTACAAGAAAAAAGCGGTTGGCTTATTTTAGCCGGCCACAAAAATTAGACCCTCACCGAGGACAGCGCAATGAAAATGACTACCGAAGAAGCCTTCATCAAGGTTCTGCAGATGCACGGCATCGAGCACGCCTTTGGAATTATCGGCTCGGCAATGATGCCGATTTCTGACCTGTTCCCCGAGGCGGGCATCAAGTTCTGGGATTGCGCACACGAATGCAACGCCGGCATGAGCGCCGACGGCTACACCCGCGTCACCGGCAAGATGTCGATGGCTATCGCGCAGAACGGTCCCGGCATCACCAACTTCGTGACCCCGGTGATGACCGCTTTCTGGAATCACACGCCGATGCTGCTGGTGACCCCGCAGGCGGCCAACAAAACCATCGAGCAAGGCGGCTTCCAGGAAGTCAAGCAGATGGAAATCTTTGAAAACTGCGTCTGTTATCAGGAAGAAGTACGTGATCCAAGCCGCATGGCGGAAGTGCTGAACCGCGTTATCGAAAACGCATTTCGTGGTAGCGCCCCTGCCCAAATCAACATCCCACGCGACTACTGGACCCAGGTCATCGATATCGATTTGCCTCGTCCCATCACGCTGGAACGCTCACCCGGCGGCAAAGAAGCGATCGCACAGGCGGCCGCGCTGTTGTCCACAGCTGAGTTCCCGGTAATCCTGAACGGCGCCGGCGTCGTGCTCGCGGGTGGTATCGATGCTTCTGTCAAACTGGCCGAACGCCTTGACGCACCGGTTTGCTGTAACTACCAGCACAATGACGCCTTCCCGGGCTCACATCCGCTTTCGGCAGGACCGCTTGGTTATAACGGCTCCAAGGCGGCGATGGAATTGATCGCGAAGGCCGACGTGGTGCTAGCGCTCGGCACACGCCTGAACCCGTTCTCGACACTGCCCGGTTATGGCATCGATTACTGGCCTAAAGGCGCCAAAATCATCCAGGTCGACATCAACGCCGGTCGTATCGGCCGCACCAAGAATGTCGATGTCGCCATCGTTGGCGATGCCAGGCAGGTCGCGGAGCAGCTGCTGGCACAACTCAGCGACAGCGCGGGTGATGCGGGCCGCGAAGCGCGCAAGACGCTGATCGCCGAAACCAAGGATAACTGGCAGCGCGAACTGGCGGAAATGATTTACGAAGAAGACACCGACGAGGGCATCACCTGGAACGAACGCGCACGCAACCGCGATCCCGAGCGCATGTCACCACGCCAGGCCTGGCAGGCGATTATGAAAGCGATGCCCCCGGACGCAATGGTGTCGTCCGACATTGGTAACAACTGTGCCATCGGCAACGCTTATCCCAGTTTCGAGCAAGGTCGCAAGTACCTCGCACCCGGGCTGTTCGGTCCCTGCGGTTACGGCCTGCCGTCAATTCTCGGCGCCAAGATCGGCCGTCCCGACGTGCCCGCGATCGGTTTTGCAGGCGACGGTGCGTTTGGCATTTCGATGAACGAAATGACCGCCTGCGGCCGCAACGACTGGCCGGCGATCACGATGATCATCTTCCGTAACTACCAATGGGGCGCAGAGAAGCGCAACACCACGCTGTGGTACGACGATAACTTCGTCGGTACCGAGCTCAACGTCGGCGTCGAGTATGCGCAAATCGCCGAAGCCTGCGGCGTCAAGGGCGTCAAGGCCGAAACCATGGACGGCCTGACTGCGGCACTCGGGATCGCGGTTAAAGAACAAATGGAAGACAATGTCACTACCTACATCGAAGTCGTGCTCAACCAGGAACTGGGCGAGCCCTTCCGCCGTGACGCGATGAAAGCACCAGTTGCAGTAGCCGGCATCGATCCCGCCGACATGCGCCCTCAAAAGGGCAGCTGAATAACAAGCCGTTACAAGATCCCCGCTTGCGCGGGGATGACGGTAGAACTGTGCGGGGATGACAATTAACTGAAGTCATTCCCGCGCAAGCGGGAATCTTGCAACAATATCATGCTAGTATTCATGGTCCCTAAATCTTCAAGGAAGAAGAAATGGATCGCGAATTTCCCTGTGTTTACCTGCTAGCCAGCAAACCCCAGGGTGTCCTCTACACCGGAGTAACCTCAAATCTTAAATCCAGAATCTGGCAGCATAAGCAAAAGCTCGTCGCTGGATTTTCCAAAAAATATAATGCTGACCGTTTAGTCTGGTATGAGCAGCATGCAGATATTTATGCTGCGATTTTTCGAGAAAAGCAAATTAAGAAATGGAATCGGGGCTGGAAGATCGAGTTAATCGAATCCAGGAATCCGGATTGGACGGATCTTTATCAAGACATTCTGGGTTAGGTCAAAATGTTGCAAGATCCCCGCTTTCGCGGGGATGACGGAGGAAACTTGTGGGGACGACAATTATTTGAAGTCATTCCCGCGCAAGCGGGAATCTCATAACGCGCCGTCATTGCAAGATCCCGATACGTCGGACCGCCGCTTGCGCGGGGATGACGCAGTAGGTTTGTGGGGATGACGAAGTAATATGTCGGGAATGGCGACGTGCTTACCTGCGGCCCGCCCCGAAATTGTCGGGTGGGTTAACCGAAGAATTGCCGTCAAAGGTGTTTGCCAGGTCCTGTTCGGTATCAAGCAGTTCGGCATCGATGATTTCGTTAATGAGTTCGACGCGGTCGATTGCCGGTACCCGGGGCTCGTCGTTGGCGTAATCGACGATGCGCGGCGTGATCAGCACCACGATTTCGGTACTGAGGATGTTCTGCGACCGGTTCGAAAACAGCCCGCCGATAATCGGCACATCACCCAAACCGGGAACTCCTTCACGGGTATTATTAACCTGGTTCTGGATCAGGCCACCGAGAAAAACGGTTTTACCGTCAGGTACCAGCATGTGCGTCGACACCTGCGTGGTTGACTTGGAAGGAATGCCATCGTCGTTGACGAAACCGGTACTGACCTCGGGGAGGATATCGAGCAAGATGCGACCGCTGCGATCGACCGTCGGTGTCACCTTGAGAATAACGCCCGTCTCGAGAAATTCGACGCTCTCGGTACTAACATTGTTGATCGTTGTCGTTACCTGGTAACCGATTTCAGCTCCGACTACCGATTCCGCTTCGAGCCCTTCCATGGCGAGTAGCTTCGGCGTCGAAATCGTGCGCAGGCGCCCGCGCTCTTTCAATGCATTCAACACCAGCTCGACGTTACTGTTGGTGTATTGTGCAAACAATCCAGCTGAATTCGGATTGGCCAGTCCCTGGGTACCGAGACTGCCGGTACCATCAGAGCTGTCGAACAGCTTGGCCCAGTCGAGTCCGTAAGACTGGTTGTTGGTGAGCGTGATCTCGAGGATCTTGGCCTCGATCATGATCTGTTTAGGCTCGCGATCGATTTCAGCGAGCAGCGTTTCCAGCCTGTCCAGAAATGGTGGCAAATCCTCGATCACGAGCATATTGTTTTCCGCCAATGCCTTGATGTTGCCCAGCTCGGAAACGTATTCCTGCAGGATGGTTTCGACCTCGCTGGTCGAGGCATACTGTATCTTGAAGGCGCGCACTTCGAGGCTATCGCTTTGCCGCAGTTTGCCGGCGTCTTCGCGCTCGATAACAAAAAAACTGTTATTACGTTGCTCGACCACGAAACCGGCGGATTCGGCTATCAATTTTACCGCCTCGGCCGTGTCCATGTCATAAAGATTAACCGAGACATCACCGCTGATTCCATCGGCAACAAATATGTTCATGCGTTGCTCGCGCGACAGCATCTGCATCACCTCGCGGATATCGAGATCCTCAATGGAGAGCGAAATCTTGCCGGCGTAGATGGCTGGAGAGGAAACCAGCAGGGAAAGCAATATAGCCAGCTTTAGTAGACTGCAAGTCACGATGGTGTTAATTCTTGATATCAATTTCATATCGGTTCCGGGCACCTAGTTCGATTGCCTGTCTTTTATCGTGAATGAAAACTTCTTGCCGTCGCGCGTAAATATTGCCTCACCTTCCTTGACCATGATCAATTTCAGACCTGCTATCTTGTCACCGATGGCCAACAGTTCCCCGTCCACTACCACCATCGGAGCGATTTCCGACACCATGGTTGCTGTCAGGTTGAGCTCTACTTGCTCGGGCGGCAACACCTCTGCCTGACTGACCGGAGGTGGTGGCGGTGCATTGAATATCTCGGGCCGGCTGAACGGATTATTGCGCAGACCCAGAATCGCGGATTCTGCGCCGAATGCCGAAGCAGTAGCGAGTACCCACAGCGCTAACAGGTAAACAGGTAGTTTAGGAGCCATACTTTTGCTCCATGCGATACGACACCAGTGTCAGGGTCAGGTCGAGCTTCGGATTCTTGATCGCGTCGCGGTCATTTGGATTGATTTCAAACTTTTTCACCACGATGTATCCCAGCTCGTCATTGACGATTTGCAACCATTCGAAGAAATCGTGATAGCGCGCATGCAACTTGACCTCGAACAGGCGCTCGCGAAAATTCTGCACCTGGCTACCGCTTCCGGGTTGTACACTCATTAGTTCGACATCGGTGGCCCAGGAAACCTTTTGCAGGCGTCCGATGACAAATGATTCCATTTGCTTGACCGGCAGTTGCGCCATATCGCCATGCAGCTGGTGGGACAGGTTCTTTACCTCGCCATCGATCTTTTGCAACTGGTTGTTGAGACTATCGTTATTGCTAACCGCTCGCTGCAGCACCTGGTGGCTCGAATAAAGTTCCCGGTAAGTCTTGACCTGGGGAAACAGCAGGTAAGTTGCCTCGGCCATGGCAATCAGCAGCACGATGCCAATCAGCATCATGGCGACGCTTCGTGGTTGCGCATTTTCAAAAAAATCCTGCATCAGCTGCTTCCGTACCTCGCCGAAACCACGATATCGAGACTGAAATCGACCAGCTTGATCCGATTAACTTCGGTCTGACGCGAACTGACGATACGCACATTCTCGATCTCCGGCTGCTGCGTCAGGTTTAATACAAACCTCGACATCGCGACATGGTCCAGGGCCTGGCCCTGGATCGTCATCCTGGTCTCGATCTTCCAGGTTTCTTCCTTGTTCCTGTTATCGGCCGTAATCACGATAAAGTAACCCGTATTTACCTCTTCCCGGGCATCACCCACCGGGGTACCGGCGCGACGAAATTTCCAGTTGGTGAGCCATACCTCGGGCCCGGGCAGCGCACGATCGATCATCAGGATCATCTGCTCGGCCGAGGCGCCACTGCGCAACCCGGTCAGCAGGTCCAGCTGTTGCTTCAGATCGCTCTTTTGCTGGTTGAGTTGTTCCAGTTGTTTACGATTCGCATTGGTGATTTCACGTTGTGACTGGAAGTGCTGAATCTGTTCATCAATTTGTGCATTCGCCTCGCGTAGCAATACAAATGCGACCACAAACACGATCGTTAACAGGACGAGCGCATAACCGGTTAATTTGAACCAGCGCGCAAACAGCAGGCGCTTGCGCAGGTCTTCAGGAAAAAGGTCTATCTCATTCATCTGCCACCAGTCCCCTTAATGACAGTCCCATCGCGATCGAAATTTCAGAGAAAAGACCCTCCCAGGGAATCCGGGTGTCTTCATTTTCATCCTGAAACACCTGGTTAAACTCGGTTTGACCATCGGGTGCGTCGAAATCGAGTAACGACAACAACACCTGCTGCGCGCCGGGCCACTGGGCAATACAGCCGAGCAGGCAAATACGACTTACCGGCACGCCGTGGGTTTCGGAAGCGGTAAACACCAGCACCCGGTTGATTTCATTGATCAGGTCCAGGAAACAGGGTTTGACGATTTCGAGCAATGTTGCGGAAATACCGCTTTCCGCCTCGGCACCGATCGCCAGCGCCAGCGGTTGCTTTGCGAGACCATGGTCGGTAATTAGAGCACGTGCCGATTCGGCCGAGATATCGAGCTCGCGCGCGATGTTTTCGAGCAACATGGTTTCACCGAAGGGTACCGCCTGGTTGAACAGCAACCTCCGTCCCGATATGACAGTCAGGTATGACTCGTCTTGATAGGTGTTGATCATCAACACGTTATCTGCGGCGTGTCCGGTATATAAAGCGCTGACGATACGGCGCAATGCGGTCGGCGCGATATCGAGCGAATCCACTTCCAGGCCACAGCTGATCAGTGCATGTAACATCGAGTCCACGGCTTCGCGTTTAGCGACCGTGGCCACCACCATGTGCTCTTCGTCTGACGGATTGGAGCGCACCGGCACATAGTCGACCACGTAATCGTCGATCGATCCCTCGATACGCTTGGACAGCATTTTGACAACTTCGCTGTCGACATCGCTAACGTTCGACTTGTAAGTTAGCAGAATTATCTTGGCCTGTTCCCATGGCATCAGCGCCGCAACCCGCTTGCCCTTGAAATTTTTCTTTCTCAGCACCGGTCCGATCAGGCGCTTGAGTTTCTTTGGCTCGGCCAACAATTTATCGCGATTGCCGGAAAACTCGATCGTTTCCTTGGCAACGATCGAAAACAGTCCATTCTCGAGCGGACGAATCTGGCACATGTGGATCTGGTTGGCGCTGATATCGAGCCCGATAAGTCCCGGTCCAGCCGATTTTGCCGGGGAGGGACTCTTGCGTCTGAACTTTTGTAGTATCGTCATTTATCTGCGCGCGGAAAATTTCTCGGGTTTATATGAGGGTATCGGCCCGAAGCACAGATTATTGAAGGTTTTTTACGCTCTAAACTGCGTTTCCGATCGAGCCAGGAGTGCAACCAAAATTGACTATACCGCGACCTTTTGCTGCTTCGGGAAGAGCATGTTAACGACCTCGTTCAATTGCCCGGCCACCTCGGTATTTAAAGTCTCGCAGCCCGCGATATCGAGCCCGGTGGCATCCCAGGCATGACCGTCCGCTTCAGCCAGAACCTCGTCCAGCGACCGATTTTGTGCAAACGCATTAGCGAACAGGACAGCGACATGCAAAACCGCGCTATCGAGCAGATATTCTGCATCGGGGTCGGGTTCCAGGTGATGCTCGATCACCGTCACCAGGCTGTCAGGCAGTTTCCAGTTTTTCATCAGTATGCTTGCAACCTGCACATGGTCAAAACCAGCCACCTCCCGCTCAACCAGGTACAGCGGTTTCCCGTCAGCGTCGGCCTCTCGTTGTGCCTGTTGCGCCAGTACCGGTATCGACTGGTACATGATCAGGTGGCCGATTCCACTTAACAGGCCGGCGACAAACATACGCTCACCGTCCATCAGGTTGCAGGCGCCCGCCAGGTTACGTGCGGCAATCGCGCGATAAACGCTGCGCAGCCAGAACTGCTTGATATCGAGATACTCGCATTCGTAATCACCGAGCGCATCGGCGATTGACGTCGCCAACACCAGGTCCTGGATCTGCTGTACGCCCAGTATCGAAACCGCGTGGTTGACGGTATCAATTTTCGCGGCAAATCCGAAATAAGCACTGTTAACGATTTGCAGCATACGCGCCGTCAACCCCGGATCGTAGACGATCAACTGCGCCACGTCCTGCATCGAGTAGTCGTGGCTATCGAGGATTTCCTTGAGTTTCCAGTAAATGTCCGGCAAGGAAATCAGGTTCGCCTGGACGCTGACCTTGTCCCATTGAGTGCTCATATGAATGCTTCCGGTTTCCGGTAAATAGTCATTAGATCGGCTTATAGCCCATTTTCATTAATGTTTGAGGTGATCCAATCGCCACGCTAGCTGGCTTCCTTGTTCGCGCTCTCGGGCATTTTCCAAAGGCTCTGGGTACTGATGAGCACGTCGTTGGGATCCTGTAGCACGCTGATGACGATGTTCGGCGGTGTCGGATCAGCATCCTTGAGACTCTTCGCCCGGTAAAGTGCGAGATCGGCCTGCTTGTAAAGCTGGCGGTAGCTGACCTCGATATCGGGCGGTACACTGGCAACCCCGATACTGAGACTCGCCTGCTGGATCAGGTCATACTTGCACCTGGCGTTCAGCTCGCAGAATTTTTTGAGCCCTCGTATCGCAATGACCCGGGGATCGAGGTCGGCGAAAATCACCGCGAATTCATCGCCGCCCATGCGCACCAGCGTGCCACTACCAGCCAACACGCTGTCGAAGGCCATACCAATGTGTTTCAGTACCACGTCCCCGCTTTCATGCCCGCATTCATCGTTGATCAGCTTGAAATCATCGATGTCGAGCAACATGAAATGAAACTGGTTTTGATTCTGGCGACACTGTTTAAGGTATTCTTCGAATTTAAGGTCGAAATAACGCCGATTCCAGGCGCCGGTTAACGGGTCGCGGTTTGATAATTCAGTAATCTGTTCGTGCGCGACCACCAGGTCGTGCTGGGTCGAGATATCGTGCTTGCGCAGCTTGACGTTGCGCACCACCAGCGACAGGCTGACCGCGCTGGCACCGAGCATGATGAACTGCAGTGTCCACAGGCTCTGTTCGGCAAAATCAAACTTGGCGTCCAGCGTCGACAGCGTGAACATGGTGTAGACCAGCAGCGTCACCGCGAGCGCCTCGCCGAGGCCCCAGGACATCATCGGGATGACGATGAACAGCATCGCCACACTGGCAAACAGCATCGGGTGAAATACCTGCTGGTAGTGCGCCAGCAGTACGAACGAGCTGCCCGAAACCACCAGCAGCGTGATACCCAGTAAATGTAACGCCTGGGGATCACCGACCGTGCGCGCCGCAAACACCATGTTGAGCGACAGCAGTACCAGGATCGCACAGGTATAGAGATACAGTGGATCCAGCGCGAAAGTGACGTAGAGCACGCCTTCGATGAGCAGAATCGCCATCATCAATATACTCATCGCCGCCAGTCCCCGGCGAGCCTCTTCGACCGATTTAGGTCGGGCGAACCGGGTTAACTCGGGCGAATCGAAGCGCGAGCTGGACCATACCGAGTGTATGTGCCTGGGTAGTTTTATTTTCAAGGTTGTTGGCCCCAGTATTTGTTCATCGAGATACTTTCCATGCGGGTATCAAGACACTAGATCGGCAGAATTCGCGATTTCATTAATAATCACGGCGACAAGTCCCACCACCCGACCGGGTAGAAGTAGCGATCCGAGGTGCCTGAAGCGGAGTACCATTCAATTCTTGAAGCCGAATCAACATTAACGTGCAGGCTGGCATCTTCCGAGCCCCCGGCCTCAGCTTTGTGGAGATCGACTACGCGCAGCTGTCCAGATCCCACTTCCCGAATTCCCAGTTCTCGATTGAAATTGGGAATTTCGCTGGAAATAACAAATTGTGCGACCGAATCTGCGGGCACTCCGAAGACTGTCAGGTCCGCCTGCTCCCAGGTCGAGCCATCAGTGGCCTGCCCGTGCACGCCGCCGGTCTCGGTGTAGGTTCCAGGCGGGACGCTCCAGTATCCGACAGCGTAATAATCGATATCCGAAACCACCTGTGCATATACCTGAATCCGGCTGCTGCCGTCGGTGTTGACCATCATCGACACCCCATCTACACCCCCCGACTCGGCTTCGTGCAAATTAAATCGGCGCTGCAATCCCAGCCCGGGCGTGCGCACACCGGCCAGACGCTGGGCCCCAGTGTCGGTATTTAAAATCACGATCTCGGCAACCTGGTTCGGCCCAAGCCCAACGGATCCAAGATTTTCGTTGATCCAGGTTCCATCGTCATTAGCGGTAAATGAATCGAACAGTTCGACGTAACTGCCGCCGGTCCAGTAGCCGAGCAGGATAAAGCTGGTTTCACCTTTTTTACTTGTATAGTGTTCGATTCGGCCGTCGGCATTGGCCTGCACGTGCAGGGTCAGGGTATCCAGTCCACCGCCCTCGGCCTCATGCAGCAGGAACCGTCGCTCCAGGCTCGAGCCGACCGCGCGCACCCCGGCCCACTGTTCCTTGCTGGTATCGGCGTTGACGATGGCCACCTCGATCACGGCGTTGGCCGGCACACCGAAAGTGCCAAGGTCGAAGGTTTCCCAGGTATCGTCGTTACCGGCCGACCAATTCTGGAAAATTTCTGTATAACCCGGCGCTGACGGCGCGCTGACGGCGTAGAGGTCGCTAATTTCGGCCGTGCTCAAGGCACGGTCGTAGACGCGGACATCGTCGAGGATACCGTTGAAGAATCGTTGCGCGGTGCCGTTGGCGCCGAGCGCGACCGGCACCGACGCATCGGTATCGAGCGCGCCGCCGACCGCGTGCGACCGGTTCGCGACCTCGACGCCGTCGAGGTAGAGTTTCATCTCGCCGGACGCATTGTCGTAGGTCGCGACCGCGAAGTACCATTCGCCGGTGGTCAGGTTCGTGCTCGAATCGGCCAGCGTCGTGGTGGTGCCGCCGGCCTTGATGCGCATGCGTAAAAAGCGATCCGAACCGGAATCGCTCGAGCTCAACTGCCACCAGGCGTCGTCCTCGGCCGTGCCCTGCGCCTTGGATACGATGCGCTCGTCCGCGGTGGTCAGGGCATCGGCGTTGAACCAGCCCATCATCGTGATGCCGCTGCCGGTGACGTCGAAGCTTCCGGCGTCGACGTAATCGTCGCTGCCGTCGAATTCGAGCCCGCCATCGATGACGCCGGCGATCCAGGCCGGGGTCGCGTAATTGGTCAGGGTACCGTCGTGCCCGCCCTCGGAATCGACCGCAGTGGTGCCCGCCGTTTCGTCGAGTTTCCAGTGAGCCAGCGGGCCCAGATCCAGGTCGATACCTGCACCCCATTCGATTGCGCGGCGCATAATTTCGAGGCCATCGGGCGTCAGCAGGTTGACGTCGAAATTGAATGAGCCCCAGGGTAACTTGACCCGTCGCGCCGGCGCGGGGCTTCCGTCGTTGCGCCGCTCGCCGATTTCGAGGTAAGCGAGGCCCGGTTCGGCCGCGCCCAGCTCGCCAAGCACGTGCAGATCGAGCGCGAGCGTCGGCTTCAAAACCCACATCGATTGAACGGCGGTGGAGAGGGTTACCGGTCCCGTGACCAGCGTCTCGGTCAGGTAGTGCGAGTTATCGGTGATCGTAATCGAGTCGGTATCGACGAATGGCGACAGGGCGAAACCGCCGAGCAACAGCGCCCGCCGGGCTTCCTCGGTAATCACGCCGACCCCCAGATCGTTTGCCTTGCTGCCCAGTTCGGACATCGGCGTGGTTCCCAGTTCCGGCACGTACACCACGTCCGCCGACGCGGCGGCCGTATCGAACGCGGCCTGGTCTTCGCTGGTCGCAATCAGGGTCACGCGATGGCCCCAGCCCTCGATCAGCGTTTTCTTGTCCTGCTGCTCGACGGTCAGGCTGGACGGGTCGCCAACCACGAACAACACGTCGAATGAGGGCGGCGAGCTAGCGCCGGCGCCCCATTCGAGCGCACGCTGCAGGATAGTCAGACCATCGGCGTTCAGGTGATTGACATCGAAGTTGTCACCACCCCAGGGCAGCTGGGCACGGCGGCCAGCAGCCGCACCACCTCCAAACATGGCATCGCCAGCGTCAAGCGTGACAACTCCATAACCCGAGGAAGAGCTCGCCAGCTGTCCCAGGTCGGGTGACTGCGCACCCGTCACGTAGGCCAAAGATTCATTGGCGGTCAGAATTGTCAATAAACCGAGCGAGAATGGTGAAGTGATATAGTGGGAGTTGTCATTGATCTCGACTTGCGTGCCGCTTTCCCAGGCGATACCGGCAGCCATGCCAAATTCATCCGACAGGTTGTCTTCCTCGGTCACCACGCCAATTTCCGCGTTGACCAGTTTGGTATTGACGTTAGCTGAAGTGACATCCTCGGTGATATAAACCACGTCGTTGACCGCCACCGCGGCATCGAAGTCCGTTTGGTTATCGCTTTCGTCGATCAGGTTGACGTTGTAACCCCAGGATTCGAACAAGGTCTTCTTGGCACTTTCCTGGGGGGTCAGGTTGGACGGATTTACCACCACCAGCAACAGGTTGCCCTTGCTGACCTTGTCCTTGTTCATGCCCCACTCGAACGCACGCTGCACCAGCAGGCGGCCGTTGGCGTTAAGGTAGTCCCAGTCGAAACGGTAACGCGTGCCGAGCGGCAGGATCACGCGGCGTCCGGCGGCAGTGCCGCCGCCTTCCATCGCGGCGCCCTGATCGAGCACGACCAGCGAGCCGTCGCCGCCGATTTCGGCAAGCGTCTGCTGGTCCGCTGTCAGGCTGCCGGTCACGATGGCCTGTTCCATGTCAGCGGTATAAATTTCGTGGGCGCCGACCGCAAACGGCCGCGTAATATAATGGTCGGTGCTGACGATATCGATCGCGTTGCCGACTTTCAGCGACGCGCCGGGGGCGAGGCCCAGATCGGGATTGTAATCGCCATCCTGGCTGACCACGCCGATCGGGGCATTGACCAGCTTGGTGCCGACAGAGTTGGAATTGACTGTCTCGGAAATGAACACGACATCGTTGTTCGCAATCAAGGCGTCATACGTGGACTGGTTGGCGCTTTCACTGATGACCGAGACCGTGTAACCCCAGGATTCGAAAAGGTCTTTGGCCTTTTGATCCTCTGCCGCGAGTACGGTCGGACTGATCACGACCATCAGCAGGTTGCCGCTGCCCTGAACAGGAGCGCAGACCTGGCCGCATGCGCAGGCATAGGTGACGCTCAGGCTCGGCCACCTGGATGGATCTGCTTCATCGCTGGTGTAGAATCGCTCTCCCGGCATGCCGGCAATCGCGGCGACCAGCGCGACACCGTGGTTCGGGTAACTGCCGTCAACCCAGCCCTGTACCAGCGGCGTGATGTTCCATGCGTAACGCTGGTTTGCCGGACCGACCGGGGTCGTCGCAATCGCGGCGATATCGAAATCGGCGCCGGGCATGTCCCAGTTGGTGCCGGCTTCCCGTTCATTCCAGGTCACCGAGTCTTCGCTCCACGAGTTCCTGATACGATGCGCCGACACCGGCTGATCCGCCCCGGAGCCGCTCTGGCGCTCCAGCGACAGGGTCGCCTGAAGAATTTGCGCTCCGGCCGGTATCGCGCCCGTGTTGAAGCGCAGCAGCGAACGCGTCGTATCGCTGGCGGCGGACGATACCCAGGTTTCTGCAGAGGCGCCGTAGTTGTTGTTGGGTGACTGATCCCAGATTTCGGCGTCTTGCCCGTCTACTGCATCGGGCTGCAGCTGGGAGAATCCCGGCTGCTGGAGCAGGGTCACTTCATGCACGATCGTAGCCGCGCCGCCGCCATCGAGCTTGCTGGTCGAGCTGAGTTTGGCCGGCGAGGTTGGCGGCGTGCCGACGATGACCTCGATATAGGACTCGGTGGCCGATTCGCGGCTGCCGTATTCACTCTGGGTACCCTCGCTGGTCGAATTCAGCGTAATGCCGTAGTTGAGCTGTCCGTTAATCCAGGACTGTACCTGGGCGGTCAGGTTGACCGAGACCCAGATCCCGGGGGTCGGTTGCGCCGGGATGCTAACCAGCACCGCGCTGTCCAGGCTGGCTCCCATGCTGTCCCAGGTTGCGTCGGTTTCGGTCCAATCGGCGGTAATCGGGTGGATATCGACCGGCCCCTCCGGGTGTTCCTTGACCACGTAAAACCAGGCACGCGCCGACAGGATATTCGCTTTCGCCGGAATCGACGACAGGTCGTAGCGGTACATCGGGCGCTCGATGTTACCGCTTTCGAATGTGATTTCAAGCTTGGTATCGCTGGCATTGTTTGCGGTCGGATTGTCGCTACCAATCCAGCTATCCTGGTCGGTCAACGCACTGAAGTTCGCGGTGCCGCCGAGATCGTGGACCAGCTTGGTGTTGTACTCATCGCTACCGAACGGGTAATTGGTCAGGTCCGAATACGGTCCGCATTTCTGCTGCGCGTGCTGCCTCAACGCATGTTGCAACCCGGCCTGGGCGACGTATTCGGCGCGCGCAGTATTGAATTCACCAGTGGTCAGGTCGACTTCGATTGCGCTTTGCCGGCTGATTAAAAACGCGATCACGCCAATCAATGCGATCGCGACCGCAACCGGCAGCAGCAGGTAGCCTGTTTGCCTGCCACTCCTGCAATGGCGAATGAGAGCATCATTTGGAGCCATCCCCGCGCAAGCGGGGATCTTGCGCCGCATGCCGCGACATTCGTTTGGAGATCCCCGCTTGCGCGGGGATGACATCCATTTTCGCTGACCGCAGGGTCGACACTGTAGACGGTGACGGATGCTCGTTATGACTCTGTTCAGTATCACAAAGCACCGCCTATACGAACGCGGGTTTGCAGGCTGATGGTTTCGCCGGTGGTTGGATCGGTGAGTTCGAGCAGGATGTCCACCAGTTCCAGTGCGGTGCCGTCGTCGAGGCGTTCGAAGCGCAGCCGGGTCACGTTTTCGGCGATCACCGACTCTTCGAAGTCGCGTCCGTCGACCGGACCGTCGGGCACACTGATGCCGTCGGTATCCCAGCGCGCGGGCATGCGTTCGATCAGCGAATTGCCGCTGAGGTAGTAAACCACCGGGTCGTAGGGATCATCGAAGGTGTTGCCGTCTTCGTCGTCATCGTCGTCACTGCCTTCGTCGATCGTGCCGTCGGCGTCGTCATCAACACCGCAGATTCCCGGACAGCCATCCGCATTCTGGTCGCTGGCAGTATCCTCGTCGATATTGTTGTCGCCGTCGTCGTCGATGCCGTTAAGCGGATCCTCGTTATAAACGCCATTGACCTCATCGTCGTCCCACCAGAACGAAGGATTCTCATCGATCTGGCCGTCGCCATCGTCATCGACCCCCATAATGCCGGGAAAGAAGTCGTGCGTATTGTCGTTCGGCAGGTCTTCGTCAATGAGACCGTCCTCGTCATCGTCGGCGTCCGGGAAACCGTCCTGGTCGAGATCGACGAATTCGGGTAGCGTGACTGCGAGCACCGCGGTGGCGAAGCTGCTGTCCCCGGTCGGCGGCGACGGCGGAATCGTCTGCTCGCGTATGTTTTCCGGCCAGTTGCTCGCCGGCTTGTCGCGCAACGGCAGCATCAGGTGCCGGGAATGGCCGGCAAAGCGGGTCATGCGCTGCATTGCGAAGCGTGCCTGGCGGGTCAGGTCGTTGCTGCTGCGCACGTTGCCGCCAGCCTCGGTAGCGGTATTAATCACGCCCATCAACGCCAGCATGATGACGCCCATAATCGTCACCGACAGCATCATTTCGATGTAGGTAAACCCCTGTTTGCAGTGACGCTTCGAAAGTGATGTTAGTGTCGACATGCGTGATCTCAGTAACGGCTGAGCAGGGTTTGCAGGTCGGTCGACGCATCGGTCGTCGCCACGCGAATCCACAGGATATCGTCCTCGCCGCCGGTGAAAACATCACCATCGCTATCCGCATCGTCGACGTCGTAGCGCCAGATGAAAACCTCTTGCGGGATGCTGGCTGCCAGGTCTGAATAGGTGGTCGCAATCTTGTAATCCCCGGCCGCGGTGGCGGCCGCGTCGAGATCGTCGAATGACTGCGCGAGAACATCCTCGAGTTTGCCCGCGAGCGCGTAATGTACCCCGGCCTGGTCGCGATGAATCCGCGCCCCCTGCAACCCCGGGCCAAGCGCCTCCATCATCGGTACCAGTGCGATCGCGATCAACAGCGTCGCCACCAGTACCTCGATGTAACTCAGGCCTGCCTCGCAACGAGTTCTTTGAATCCGCTTTCGGCTCATTGCACCGTCACCCGGCCGGTAATCGGGGCGATCAAGACGCTGCGCTGGTTATCGCCGTCGCTCAGCGTCACGCTACCGTCCAGCAGGCGATAAATGTTCGCGCCCGCGTTCATGATCCACACCGGGTTTCCCTCGGGATCGAAAATCATGCTGCGCCGGCGACCGATGGAATCGTAGAGAAATACATCGCTGGAATTGCTGATGGCAACCCCGGACGCGAGCGAAAAACCATCGGCATCGAAGACGAAGCTCTGCTTGCTGACCGGATGATAGGGCACCAGTTCCGTGGTGACCGGGTCAGCGCTGACGTCCCATTTCTTGACCGTGATCGTCTGCGTGGTCTGGCTGATGGTCGCGCCGTAGTGCTGACCGGTGCGCAGCGATTCGTTTTGCGCGAAACGCAGCGCCTGCGCGATTTCCTCGGCGACGAGGTCAAGCTTGTACTGATCGGTCGAGGAAAAAAAAGACGGGATTACGGCCGCGGCCATGATCCCGATGATGAGTACAACAATGGTTAGTTCAAGCAGGCTGTAGCCGCACTGGGCTCCGTGTCTCGAATCGGGGAGGATAATTTCCGAATACACACTGCTTCAGCCTTACCGGATTCTATTTATCGATCGGCGTAAGTTTCCGTGCCCGGACCGGTACCATCGATGTCGGTGTTATCGTTGGCAATAAACTTGCCCACCAGGACGTCGTATTTCCAGCCGAGATTCGCGCCGTCGGCAGGCATATTCAAGTCGCCGGCGTTAACAACTGCGAACGCGGCGTTGTTGGTGATCGGATTTGGCGGCAGCGTTGCCTTCTTGAGATAGGGGCCGAACTGAAAGGCGTTTTCCTTAATACTACAGGCGCCGCCATTGCCGTCGGTATACAGGGTCATCTGCGAGGCAAATGCCAGTGCGCGTTCCGCGGCCGAGGACGCGTCACCGGTACCAGCGGTGCCGGTACAGGCACCGGGTACAGCGGTTGCTGCCCCGGGATAATCGCCATGTTGTTGATAGTAAAGGTCGATCGCAGAACGCACATTGCTGAGCGTGGTATCCAGCGATGCGAGCTTGGCATCATCGGTGGAAGAAGCAAATTGCGGTACCACGATGGCAGCCAGCAGCGCCAGGATGATTACCACGATCAACAGTTCGACGAGGGTAAAACCCTTCTGGATTGCATTGCGGATTGGTTGCATTGTTCTCTTCCTTCTCAAATTCAATAAAAACTTATGTTCTGAATATAGTTACGATGTTTCAAAAGTTTCGTTAATTTATTAAAAATCATGATTCAATTAACATTTTTAATCCAATTTCGTCACCCAACGACTCGGGTCAGCTTGAAAATCGGCAATATCAGTGAACTGACAATCAAGCCCACGACACCCCCCATGATCAGCAACATTACCGGTTCGGCCAGTCGCGACAGGGTTTGCAGCTTGTTGGATAGCTCGCCTTCAAAGTAATCGGCCAGCCGGCTCATTACTTTAGGCAAATTTCCGGTTTCTTCGCCGGTGCTGATCATCTGTTCGACTATAGGGGGAATAAAGCTCGTATTTTGAAAGCCCACGGCGATGCCGTTGCCGGTTTCGACCTGGCGTTCGACCTGCCCGATAAAGTCCTGGAACAGGCTGTTGTTGACGACAAATTTGCAGGCCTGCAGCGAATCCATCATACCGACGCCGTTGCCGAGCGACATGCTCAAGACCCGCATCGTGTTAACCAGGTAAAGCTGAACAAAAATGTGTCGTAGCAGCGGGAAATTCAGCCTTGCCCAGTCGAGCTTGCGGATGCCGTTTTCGGTCGAGGACCATAGCTTGAAGCCGCCGATTGAAACGACCAAACCGATCGTTAGTTCGATCCAGTGATTTTTCAGCACGTTGCTGCTTGCCATCAGAAATTTGGTCGTGACCGGCAACTGGTCCTGGATTTGCGAAAACAGGTCGGCGAATTTCGGAAACACGACCACTAGCACAAACACCACCACGCCGAGCGCGAATACCAGCAGAAAAACCGGGTAAGACAGAGCGGAAACCATTGTTTTACGCAATTCCTCGCGTTTTTCATCCAGCAAGAGCAACTGCTGCAGCACTTCGTGCATGAAACCGCCCTCTTCCGCCGCCGCCACCAGGTTGGTATAGGTGGTTGAGAAGACTGTGGGGTGTTTCGCGAGCGCACTCGAAAACTGCACCCCCTGGCCGATATCGTCGATCAACTGATCAAGCAGTTCGAGCATCGCCGGGTTCTCGACCTGTTTTTTCATCGCCTGCAGGCTAGCCTGCAGCGGGGTGCCGGTTTCAAGTAGTAACGACATCTGCTCGGTGAAGAAACGCCTTTCCTTGTCACCGATTGCCTGCTTGAACTGAAATTTTGGCAGCGACGCTGCCAGTGGCGTGGATTCTTGCGCCACGACTGCCCGGGATTTGGTGTTAATCGCCATGCTTCATTCCTGCCATCAACTATTGACCACGCGCCAGATTTCCTCGATCGTGGTCTGGCCTTCGCGCACGCGATCAATGCCGTCGTCGAACAACAGCTTGACTTCATGCTTGTTAAGATAATCGGTCAGATCATCGCGCGACGCGTTGGCGATGATCAGGCGCTGTAGTTCGGGATTGGTCTCGATAATTTCGTGGATACCCATGCGCCCGCGGTAGCCAGCGTCGTAGCATTCGGCACAGCCACGGCCCTTCGACAGGCGAACCTTACCCTGGTCCTGCCAGCCGTATTTCTCGATCATTTCGGGGCTCGCCAGGAACTCGGTCTTGCAGTTGGGGCAGATCGAGCGCACCAGGCGCTGCGCGACCACACCGATCAGCGCCGAGGACAGCAGGTAGGGTTCCACTCCCATATCGATCATGCGCGTGACCGCGCCGATGCTGTCATTGGTATGCAACGTCGACAGCACCAGGTGCCCGGTTAGCGCTGCCTGAACCGCAATTTCCGCGGTTTCACGCTCCCTGATCTCACCAACCATGACCACGTCCGGGTCCTGGCGCAACACGTGCTTGAGCATCTTGGCAAAGCTCAGGCCGATATTTTCGCGCACCGGGTTCTGGTTGACGATATCGAGCTGGTATTCGACCGGATCCTCGATGGTGACGATATTTTTCTCGAGGCTGTTGAGATAGTTGATGGCCGAATACAGGCTCGTGGTTTTCCCGCTACCGGTCGGCCCGGTAACCAGGATCAAACCGTAGCTGCGATCCAGCAGGCGTTTGTAGGCGTCCACATTGGGCACCTGCATACCGAGTTTATCGATGTCGAGGATCGACTGGTTCTTATCGAGTACACGCAGTACCACCTTTTCCCCGTGCAGACCAGGCAGTGAGCTGAAACGCAGGTCGACCGAGCGTCCCTGGGTATGCACCTGGATGCGGCCATCCTGCGGCATGCGACGTTCGGCGATATCGAGGTTGGCCATAACCTTAAGGCGCGACACCAGTGCCGGATGCAAATCGATGCGTGGCGTCATGACTTCGTAGAGCAGGCCGTCGATACGAAAGCGTACGCGGCACTTTTTTTGCGAGGGTTCGATATGAATATCGCTGACCTTGTCGTGCACCGCGCGCTGGATGATCGAGTTCACCATGTTGATGACCGGGCTACCGGCCGCCATTTCATCGATCCCGGTGTAGTCATCTGGCGGAGCATTATCGATAAACTCGAAATCGTCATCGAGATCTTCGAGTATCTCGGCGTCATAAAGACTGTCGGAACCCGCTTCGTTCAGGGTCTTGATGATGTCACTTTTACGCACCAGTACCGGACGTATCTTGCAATCCAGTTTCTCTTCAATTTCGCTGAAGCTGGCGATCGCCTGCGGATCCGAGGTCGCCAGCGTCAACTCACCGTGCACCAGGAACATCGGCACCACCTTGAGGCGTTGCGACACCTCGAGATCGAGCAGGGTAAATACTTCCTGGTCGACGAGACCCTGGCGCATGACGATGTGCGGAATTCCGAGCTGTTCGCCCAGCGCGGTCAGCAATACCTCTTCGCTAACCCAGCCCTTGCTGACGATGATCTGGCCGATACGTTTACCGCTTTTCTTTTGCAGCTGAATCGCCTCTTCGACCTTTTCCTTGGTCAACAGTCCCTTGCTCACCAGCAGGTCGCCCATACGAATGCCCTCGCTGCTGGAGGTATCGGGTCTGGTCACCTCCGGCTTGTCGATATTGAAACTGTTGACAATATCGATGACCTGGTCGAGGCCGGTGACGAGGAAAATATCGCGAATTAGCGGCTTGGCGTTGGTGATTTTCAGCCAGCCCCCGACCCTGGCAAGCTCCTGGCGCAGGTTAAACAGGGTTTCCAGGGCCTTGCTATCCACCAGGGATACGCTCACCATGTCGATGATGAGCTGCACTTCCTGGGCGGCAATGCATTCGTCGACCGTGGTGCTTAATGCGTCGAGTAATTCGGCATCGTCAAGATTTCCGCGAGGAAACAGGTGGGTCATGGCGCCGACGCGGTTTTTAGTGACCGTACCCGGGCTCAGCCCCTCTTCAATACTGACTGCAGTTGCGTCGGACACGACTGGCTACGCCGATTTCGATTTCGTGCTCGGCAGGCTGGATAGAATTTCGGCGAGCGGAGCGGGCTTGCCGAGACCATAACCCTGTCCATAATCGACACCGATTTCGTTGAGCTTTTGGGCGATTGCATCGTTTTCGACGAATTCTGCAACCGTTTGCAGCTTCATCGCATGGCCGACCTGGTTAATCGCGCCAACCATGCTCTCGCAGACCGGGTCGGTGCAGATATCGGTGACAAAGCTGCCATCGATTTTAAGGAAGTTGACTTTCAGGTTCTTGAG
This sequence comes from uncultured Gammaproteobacteria bacterium, assembly GCA_947259485.1. GTDB lineage: Bacteria > Pseudomonadota > Gammaproteobacteria. The sequence continues at coordinate 73,715 of CAMYLU010000003.1, forward strand.
ATAGGCAAACGAACTCAGACCGGTACCGAAATCGTCTAGTGAGAATCGACAACCGTAAGTACCTACCTGGTCGATAAAGAAACGGGCATCGTCGATATTAGCGATCGCGGCAGACTCGGTAATCTCGAAACAGATATCCCGTGCGTCGAGCTGATGCTCCTCCAGTTTATTACCAATGTAGGCTGCGAAACCGACCGGATCATTTAACGACTGCCCCGACAGGTTGATCGAGACCTGGCAGGTCTGTCCAGAATTCTGTTTATATTCGGCCAGCTCACTGAAAGTCTTGCCAATCACCCAGTAATCAATACTCGACATCAGGTAAAAGCTTTCCGCCGCGGGCAGAAACTTGCCCGGTGGAATTACACCGCCATCATCATCCTGCATGCGCACCAGTATTTCGTAATGCGGCTTATCGGTTTTAGTCTTCAACGGCTTGATTAACTGAGCAAACAGTATCAGCTGATCGTCACGCAACGCGGACTGGATTTGCCCGACCCAGCGAATCTGCTCCTTGCGCTCGAGCAGGTTGCTGTCTTCAAGGTCAAGTACATGGATGGTGTTACGACCGCGCTCCTTGCTTACGTTACGCGCGGTTTCAGCAGCATTCATCAGGCTGGTGACCGACTGCGTGTCAGCGCTGACCGGCGCGATGCCGATACTGACGCTGACCTCGTGCGTCTTACCATCCCATTCGAAGTCAATCGAAGAAACGGCATGGGAAATTTTCTTCATCACGATCTGGGCCGTCGGCAGGTCACAGTTTTCCAGCAACACGCCAAACTTGTCGCTGCCGATACGCGCTACCACGTCACGTGAACGCACCATGCCGGCCAATTTCTGTCCGACCTGCTTGATCAGCTGATCACCCGCATCACGCCCGCTGATATCGTTGACCACCGCCATGCGGTCAATGTCGACGTTGGCAATGGCGTGATTGACGTCCGTACCCCAGGATTGCTTTAGCAAATCCTTGATGATTAGTTCAAAACTGTTGCTGTTTTCAAGCCCGGTGAGCGGATCGAAATGCGACTGGGCGATCTTGGAAGCCTTTTTCGACATCACGTCGAGCAGGTTGCGATCGCTATTGGAAAAATCGACGCTGAAATTCTGGCTCGCGATCGCGAGCAAGCCGATGACCTGGTTTTCGGCGTTCACAACCGGGCTGACGACATGCTTGTAGGGCGTGTTGCGGGTGAAATTAAATTTGCGCGCATCTTCGACGTGATTGATGACGAGAGATTGCTGCTCCGTTTCGAGAAAGGGGTAAACCGAGTCCCTCAGGTAATCGAACAGCTTGTCGGACTCGAACAGCGGGTTATCGTTCTTGAATTTATGCATCGCGATATTCTTGCCCGCGATGTAAAGGAAAAGGATGTCGACGTTGAGGAAACGCGAGGTATTCATGACCAGCTGACGCAACAGCTCGCGTCCGTGATAAATATTGAGTGCCTGATCCTCGGCCTTGTAGATCAGGTTGAGCTCTTCGTAGCGTCGGGTCAGCTCGTCGGTCATATGATTGAGCTCGTCTTCCTTACTCGCGAGTGCCTGGCTTTGCTCGTAATCGGTAAGTAAAAATTCGTTCAGCATGGCAATTTTTTCGTTAGCGGCTACCGCTTGAACTGTTTTATCGGTAGCACCGAGATAAAGACACAGGGTCAAGGCCACTTCGCCATGCTGATTGCGCAGATTCACCAGCTCCAGGTTGGAGCCATCTTCCAGTGACGTCAGTTCATTGTCGTGATCGCCATCGTTAAAACTCTTTAATCGCGGCATTACCACGTCGGGTTTGAGCACATTGCCTTTGTCCTGCCAGGCAAAACCACCTTCGTGATCGAATACGATCATGCCCTCAACCGCCGGATCAAAACCTTTCAGCAAGGCGAGATAGTTATCGAAATGTACGCTGCTAGCAGTCAACTGCTGCATCAGGACACCTTCCAACTGTCTGTCGCCTGCGCAAAATAGCCATCGATCTTATCCAGCAGATTGCGGATGCTGACTGGCTTCTCGAGAAACAGTAAATTTTGGATATCACGCGACCACTCGCGGTGTTCGATTTCAGTGCGCGAAGTGAGCACGAAAATCAGGAACTTGCGTTCCGGCATGTGCGCATTGATGTGCTTACACAGTTCCTCGCCGGTCATTAACGGCATCTGGATATCGGTAATCAAAATGTCGGGATGGGACTGCTCGAGCCGCGCAAGTGCCTCCTTCCCGTTGTTGCTGGTTTCCACGGCGTAACCCTCTTTCTCGAGCGAGAGTTTCAGTACCCGCAATACGTGCGGTTCATCGTCTGCAATTAGAATTTTATTCATGAAGCAACCGCATCCATAATCTGTGTCGAAATCTTCTCCAGCCGGATAACAAACCGGCTGCCCTTACCGAGCTCACTGCTGCAGGTCAGGTCGCCGTGGTGCATCCGCACGATCTGGCGCGCCAATGACAGGCCCAGGCCATGCCCGGTCTGCTGTCTTATGTTGTCGTCCGTTGAGCGGAAAAACTTATTGAAAATCTGCTTTTGATCATTCTCGGCGATACCGTATCCCTCGTCGCTAACCGCGATCTCGATACTGTCCTCGGTTTCACTGGCGCTCATGCTGACCTTGCCACCGGGCTTGCTGTACTTGATGGCATTGGTCAACAGGTTATTAACCGCAATGCGAAACAGGTCTTTGTCGATATAAACCATGCTCATTTCACGCGGAATCTCGAGTTCGAATTCGCAGCACTCTTGCTTCCCCTTGGAGATATTAGTGAAAGTGTCTTCGAGAAATTCATGCATGCGCACGTGCTTGCGTTGCGCAACCACGCCGCCTAGCTCGTACTGGTTGATGGCGAGCAGGTTATTGATCAGGGTCGACAACCGCTCGACCTCGTCGTGAATCACGTTTACCGCCTCGATGCGATACTCCTCGTTATCGGCACCCTCGGTTAGCAGTGACTCGCTATACATCGACAGCACGTTCAGCGGGGTTTTCAATTCATGCGATATGTGCGAGATAAACTCGGTCTGACGCTGGCGCATCAGGTGAGATTCGGACACGTCGCGAATCACCACCAGGCGACCCAGGATCTTGCTTTCATTGTTGGGCATAAACAACGGGTATACGCTGAACTGCAGCGATTTTTCACTGTTATCATCGAGCCTGACCTGGACCGTATCCTGGTTGGCCTGCAGGTTCGACTTGACGTCGCTAAAGGTCAGTAGTGGAACGATCTCTGGATTGTTACACCACTCGCGGGTTTTCTTGCCCAGCAACGCGCTGGCGTCGACCCCGAGCAAGCGTTCGCTCTTACCATTGGCATAGCTGACCTCGCCCGCTTCGTCGATGACCATGACGGCATCCGGAAAATTCTGCAGGATGGCTTCGACGCGATTACTTTTGTAGGTCAGTAGCTTGCTCGACATCGTCAAGTCTTCGTGTTCCTGGTTGAGCACTTCGAGCTTGGTCTGGGTGGCATCGATGTAGCCGCTGACCTGTTCCATGAAATCGTTCAGGGCCTGGCTTGGAGGCGTTGCGATCTGGTCAAGACCGCCCTGGTCGGCTAATTCTTCAAAACGCTGGCTGATGTCTTTAAGCGGTTTGATTTCACGACGCAGCATGAAGTAAAAGAAAGGCACCAGCAGGAATATCGGCAACATGACGGTCGCCAGGAAAGGCATTTCTGAATAGCTGAAACCAAGACCAGGGCGTAAATAACCCAGTCGGATAAAGCCTTTATGCACACCCTCGTCGAATACCGGGGCGTGCGTCTCGATGAATTCAACCCGGGCTTCGGTATCATTCGCGGGCAAAACGCGTTGTCCCAGCCAGCCGGTAGGTTCATTGACAATATCACCAGTCGGCAGAATGACGCCGGAGCGGGTTACCTCGGTCGCCACTCGGCCATCGATATCGACCACCGCACCGTAGGCGAAATCGGGATTGCTCTGCCCCTGCTTGAGCACCGCAAGCAGTCCTTTCTTACCGGCTTGCGGCACCAGTTCATTCCAGGACATGCCGCTCAGCAAACGCGCCAGCTCCAGACCCTGCGCACGTGCCAGCTCCTCGCGATTACCACGCTGGTAATCGAAAAGGATATAGACCGTCGCCACCATGACCAGCAGGGTCGCGATAATCATGGTCAGGCCAAAACGCTGATTAATTTGCATAGTCCAATTCTTTATTATCAATAGCGCGTGTCTATTGATCTCTGGTTTGCCCACGCGCCACGGCTAGCTATCGTGACTCTATAAGGTGTTATCGGTAGAAACCGGGATAAGTTAAGGACTATCTGCATCCCTCGAAACTGTCATCCCGCGGCTTGACCCGATGCGTCGGACCGGCGGTATCCAGATTGCAATCGTTTGTGTAGGTCTGGATCCCGCGGTCAAGCCGCGGGATGACAGCTAAGTTTCGGGAGATGACAGCTAAGTTTCAGGGGGTGACAGCTAAGTTTCGGGAGATGACAGCTGAGGTGCACAGGATGACAGTTGAATTTCGTGGGATGGTAGCTAGAGGTTCGCGGTATGACATTATGGAGTCACGTGATGACAGCAGTAGTGCTCGGGACGACTGTCGAGTGTAGCGAGCTTAGAGAGAGTGGGCGGCGCTGCACATATTTTTGAGCTTGGCCATAGCGAGATCGCGGCCTAGCAGGCCAAGACCGCAATCAGGGGCGGCAATCAGGCGCTCGGCGTCGATGTGATGCAGCGCCTGGCCCAGGCGTTCGCGGATATCGTCGACCGATTCGACTTCGCTTTTCGCAATCGCGACGACCCCGAAAATAACCCTGGTCGTCGGCAAACGCTCAAGCAGCGATAAATCGTTGTGGCGATGCGCGTCTTCGAACGAAACCGCGTCGATACTCGAATACTCGATCGCATCGGCGATCTGCAGGTACGAATCGGGGTCAGCCTTGGGGTAATCATCGCGATCGAGCTTGTCCGGGTAGCCACAGCACATGTGCACGGTGCGCTGTACGTTGTTCGGGCAACCGTGAAACGCACGCTCCAGGTTTTCGAAGCCGTAATCGAGCGCGGCTGCTGGCTTGCGCGCGAATAGCGGTTCGTCGATCTGGATATGCACGCAGCCGGCATCGGCGAGCGCAAGTACCTCGACATTCAGGGCCTCGGCAATATCCCGACCCAGCCTTTGAGGATCATGGTAAAAGGCGTCATGATTGGTGTCCGAAATCGTCATCGGGCCCGGCATCGTGATCTTGACCGGGCGTTTGCAGTTGGCCTGCGCACGCTGCCAGTCCGCCACCAGGAATTGATCGCGTATCGAAACCTGACCGTTGATGGTTGGTAAACTCGCTTCGTAGGTGCCACCGCGAACCTCCTTGCGCGTCAGGTGAACAAAGTCGAACCCGAGCAGGTGTCGGCAATGGTAGTGGATGTAATTCTCGCGCGAGATTTCACCATCGGTCGGAATATCGATGCCGCATTCGATCTGATCATCGATCGCCTGGGCAACGCCGCGCGCGATAATATCCGGCGCATCAGGCCCGAGCGCATCCATCGCCTTCTCCCAGAGCGCGGTCGGGTCAGCGGTGTCTGGTCCATCGGGATGATTGAACCAGTCCGGGAGCTTGACAAAATCCGGCTTGGGGTAGGCGCCGATACAGGTGGTTGTTATCGCCATGGGCAAGCAACTCCTTACAGGTTATTTACTTAATCTGCTGGTCAAGGTAGCCGGATTTGAAACCGGAATTACTTTAGCCGATATACTACCAATTAACCTGCCCGAAGCCTAAATATCGATGCAATCTAAGTTCCTTATAAAATTAACCTGTTTTTTACATACCCGGATTAGGGTAGAGTACGCAGTTGAGGCCTCCGGCTGGAGCAACCGGGTACAAATCCGGGTCCACCGGGGTAGTTGTAAATTAAAAGAACAATTCGGGACGCCATAGTCCTAACAAAAACAATCGGAGGAGATTTAGCATGTTTACAAAATTGATTAAAAAATCCGGGGTCATGACCTGTGTGGCAGGCGCCTTGATGCTAGTGATGAGCCAGTCTGCGCTTGCGGTCGATCTAACGGTTTACACCGCGGTAGAGGCAGAAGATCTGGCGCGCTATGCCGAGACTTTTAACAAGGATCATCCGGATATCAATATTAAATGGGTTCGGGATTCGACCGGAATCGTCACCGCCAAGTTACTCGCGGAAAAAAATAATCCGCAGGCCGACGTGATCTGGGGTCTGGCCGGGACTTCGCTGTTACTGATGAAGAGCGAAGGCATGCTCGAACCATACAAGCCCAAGGGCGTCGAGTTGCTGGACCCGAAATTTGTCGACCAGAGCCCCGTGCCTTCCTGGACCGGGATGGACGCGTGGGTAGCCGCGGTGTGCTACAACACGGTGGAAGCGGCCAAGCATAACCTCAAGCCGCCGAAAACCTGGACTGACCTGCTCAAGCCGATGTACAAGGGCCACCTGATCATGCCGAACCCGAACTCCTCGGGTACCGGGTTTCTCGACGTATCCAGCTGGCTGCAGATGTTCGGCAAGGAACAGGGCGGCTGGGATTACATGGACCGCCTGCACAAGAATATCGCACGCTATACCCATTCCGGCTCCAAGCCCTGCAAGCTGGCCGCTGCCGGTGAAATCCCGATCGGAATTTCCTTCGCCTTCCGCGGCGCCAGATCCAAGGCCAAGGGTGCGCCGATCGAAATTATCGTTCCCGAAGAGGGAGTGGGTTGGGAAATGGAGGCTTCCGGAATTATTGCCGGCACCCCCAACCTGAAAGCCGCGCAAACCCTGATCGACTGGTCAATTTCCAAAACGGCGATGGAAATGTATAACACCGCTTACGCCGTGGTTGGCATGCCGGGCGTGGCCAAGCCGGTCAAGTACTTTCCGGACACGTTGCTGGAAAGAATGATCGTCAACGACTTCGAGTGGGCCGCCAATAACCGTAAGGCAATACTCGCCGAGTGGCTGAAGCGTTACGATTCAAAATCCGAGGCCAAATAAAACGGCTCGGCAGGTAGAATACGGCCTGACCCTGTGGTCAGGCCGTTTTACTAATGACTGATATCGACCTTCGCAGACCTTAGTCCAACCGCCTGACGATAACTATGACAGAACCGACTGCGGCTCCAGATAAATCATCAAAAGTTTATCTGCAAATAGACCGTCTGACCAAGAAGTTCGGCACCTTTGTTGCGCTTGATAGCGTCTCGCTAGAGGTTTACGAAGGTGAATTCATTTGTTTTCTCGGGCCATCGGGCTGCGGCAAAACCACATTACTGCGAGCCATCGCCGGCCTCGATATCCAGACCTCGGGCACGGTACGCCAGGCCGATGTCGATATTTCGGCGTTACCGCCCTTCGAGCGCGATTTCGGTATCGTGTTTCAGTCCTACGCTCTGTTTCCGAACCTGACTGCCGAACGAAATATCGCTTTCGGACTGGAAAACCAGAAGCTCGATAAATCGGCCGTCACGAAACGCGTCAACGAACTGCTGGAACTCGTCGGGTTACCCGACCAGGGCCCCAAGTACCCGGCGCAATTATCGGGTGGGCAACAACAACGCATTGCGCTGGCGCGCGCGCTGGCCACTTCCCCCGGACTGTTGTTACTGGACGAACCGCTATCGGCACTCGACGCCAAGGTACGCGGTCACCTGCGCCACGAAATGAAAACCCTGCAGCGGCGCCTCGGCGTAACCACGGTCATGGTAACCCACGACCAGGAAGAGGCGCTGACCATGGCGGACCGCATCGTCGTCATGAATCAGGGTGTCATCGAGCAGGTCGGCACGCCGACCGAAATCTACCGCGAACCCGATACCCTGTTCGTCGCCGACTTCATCGGCGCAATGAACCAGGTCGAGGGACGCGTCAATGACGATAACAGCGTTTCCATCGGTGAATTGAGTTTCAAATCGCGTAGTCACGGGCTTAGTCGAGAAGCCCCGGTGGTGGCGGCTATCCGCCCGGAGGACATCGTGCCTGAGGGGATCGGCGATTATTCCAGTCAGGATTCGAGTGCGGAAAACAGTCTCGAAGCGGAAATTGAGGATATGGAGTTTCTCGGCTCCTTCTGGCGGGTTTCGTTGAAGAACAGCGCGCTCGGTGGCGCGAACCTGATTGCGGACCTGTCGATCAACGCAACACGCAGACTCGAGGTCGATACGGGCTCGACAATACGCGTGAAACTACCGGCGGACAGACTCTGGATTTTCCCGCCTGCCGGAAGCGCTTAAACCAGCCTCATGACGGAGTCCGCAACCATAGCGGCTGGCGCCGCACCGCTTATCAAGCCCAGGACCAGTAAGGATGACCGTGTCATGGTCGGCTTTATCCTGGTCATCTGCCTGTACCTGTTGATTACGCTCGCATTTCCGCTTTACGCGATGCTGTCGAAATCGTTTTCGACCTATGCATTCGATCTCACCAACTTCGAGTTCCAGGTCAATACCGGTGATGGTTGGAGCGAGACCTTTAACGCAGCAGAGCAGAACGAAAAGATACAGAAGTTCAAGCCCGAGGACCTGGTCACCAGCTCCGACGGCCGACTCGCCCCAACCGAATTCTTCCCCGAATTCAGTTTCCGCAGCCCGACACTTTACAAGCTCAGGCAGGTCAGGGGTGATACCTCTTTTCTGTTCGGCACCGAGCGCGTCGACGACACCGACTGGCACGAGTACAGCTCGAACGATTTCAGGCGCATCGTGATACGCCCCTCGGGCGCTACCGGACTCGACAATTTCCGCACTTACTTTTCAACACCGGCGCTGTTTCGCTCGATCGAAAACTCGCTGTTCATATCGATCCTGAGCACCATCATTACCGTCAGCCTCGCATTCTGGTTTGCTTACGCGCTGAATCGCAGCAGGATGCGTTTCAAGGGGCTGTTCAGACTGATCGCGATGATTCCGATCCTGGTGCCGTCACTGCTGCCCGGGATCGCGCTGGTTTACCTGTTCGGTAACCAGGGCATGATCAAGGGCTTGCTGTTTGGCGAGTCAATCTACGGGCCCATCGGCATCGTCATGGGATCGGTGTTTTTCACCTTTCCGCACGCACTGATCATAATCACCACGGCGCTGGCGATTTCCGACGGGCGCCTGTACGAAGCCGCAACCGCACTGCGCGCGAGCCGTTGGCGCACATTCTGGACCGTGACCATTCCGGGCGCGCGTTACGGCCTGATCTCGGCCGCGTTTGTTGTATTCAACCTGGTGATTACCGATTTCGGTCTGCCCAAGGTCATCGGTGGGCAATACAACATGCTTGCGGTCGATATATACAAGCAGGTCATCGGCCAGCAAAACTTCGAGATGGGCGCGGTGGTATCGGTGGTGCTGCTGGTTCCGGCCCTGCTGGCTTTCGGTATCGACCGCTACGTGCAAAAGAAGCAGGTGGCGCAGTTGTCGGCGCGCTCGGTGCCATACGTACCCAAGCCGCACAAGCAGTTCGACCGGATCTGCCTCGGCTACTGCTCGCTGATCGCGATTTTTATCGTCGGCCTGATCGCGGTTTGCCAGTACGCAGCGCTGATCAAGTTCTGGCCCTACAACCTTTCCTTTAGCCTCGATAACTATAACTTCAAAGTCATGGACGGCGGCGGCTGGGATTCCTATACCAACTCGATTCAGCTCGGACTCTATACCGCGCTGGCGGGTACGGTAATCGTATTCATCGGCGCCTACATGGTCGAAAAGACCAACGGGTTTTTCGCCACGCGCTCGAGTTTCCAGTTCCTCGCAATGATGCCGATGGCAATTCCCGGCATGGTGCTCGGCCTCGCTTATATCTTCTTTTTCAACAATCCCGATAACCCGTTGAATACCATTTATGGAACCCTGCTGATCATGGTGATCTGCACCGTCACCCACTTTTACACGGTATCGCACCTGACCGCGGTTACCGCGCTGAAACAGATGGATCGGGAATTCGAATCGGTCGCCGCTTCGCTGAAACAACCATTCCACAAGTTGTTTTCGAAAGTGACGGTACCGGTGTGCCTGCCGTCGATCCTGGATATATCGATCTACCTGTTCGTCAACGCAATGACGACCGTGTCGGCGGTCATTTTCCTGTATTCACCCGACACCACGCTGGCCTCGGTCGCGGTACTCAACATGGATGACGCCGGCGATGTTGCCCCGGCCGCGGCGATGGGCATGATGATCTTCTATACCAATGTCGGTGCGCGCCTGATTCACCAGTTCGTTTCGCGTAATGTCGTGCGCCGGACCCAGGCCTGGCGCGGTAACTAGAATTTATGAACGTCATTCCCGCTTTGCTAGTCACACCGATGCGGCGGTCCGACGAGTCGGGATGACTGCATAGATTCCAGGAATATGTCGACCCCACAGATTGGCATGCTTGAAGGGCTACATTTCGACGTGGCGATTGTCGGAGCGGGTATCAACGGCGCCAGCGCGGCGCAACACTTGAGCGCTGCCGGTTACAAGGTGCTGGTCGTAGACCAGGGGGATTTCGCGAATGGCGCGACCAGCCGCTCGAGCCGCCTGTTGCATTGTGGACTGCGCCACCTGGCGACTGGCTCGAATTTCTGGACGACATTGTTGCGCCCCGATTACCTGGTTCGCTCGCTGGGCACGGTTCGTGCCGACATGCAGGCGCGCGACGAGATCGTTCGCACTATTCCCGAGCGCCTAAAACCGATTCATTTTTGCCTGCCGATTTATACCGACGACGCTTATACGCCCTGGCAACTGGATGCGGCGTTTGCGGTATTACGCATGATGAGCCCGAGAGGCGTGCCGCTCGATTACCGGCGTTATAACCGTAAACAGTTAGACCAGGTTCCCATCACCCCCTGGTTACGTGATTCCGACCGCCTTAAAAGCGTCGCCGTGTTTCGCGAGTACCTGTTCGACTGGCCGGAAAGGATCGCGCTCGATGCATTGTTCGACGCGCGCCGCATGGGGGCACAGGTTAATAATTACACGCGAGTCGAGAATCTGGATCGATTAGAGTCGGAAAGCCGTTGGAGGTTGTCGCTGTCTTCGACGGCACACAGTGAACCATCAGAGCAATCCTTCAACGGTGAAAAGGCTCAAGTGACGGCCGACCTGGTGCTTAATCTTGCAGGCGCCTGGGTCGACGATATTATTAGCCGGACAGGAAAACCAGTCGAACCCAAGTGCACCGGCATTAAAGGTATTCATATTGCCGTTCGCCTGCCGGATGAATTCGCCGACTGGGGCCTGTTCGCTTACAACAGTATCGGCCAGCCGCTTTACTGCCTGCCATCGAACGGTACACATTACATCGGTCTCACTCGCACACCTGTTGACGACCCCCCCGCGTACGCGGGGTTGACGGATCTGAATATCGCGGATGTAGCCGCCACGGATCGTGAAATTGACTGGATGATCGCTGAAACCAACCGTTGCCTGCCGCAACTGACTATCACGCGCGACGATATCCTGTTCAGCTGGGCCGGGGTCAACCCGCTGACCCGCGATCCCGACGATCCGCTGGGGAGCCGCGAAATCAAGATCCATGACCTGGCCGCCGATGGTTTGCCCGGCATACTGGCGCTGACCGGCGGTCCGATCATGACCCATCGGCGCGTGGCAATCCGGTTGCTTGGCGCGATTTCGAGCCGTGTCGCTCCATCGGGTTCACCGCAGGATCTGAATTTTCAATGGCTTAATAGCGCAGGCGAACAAAACGTGCCCTGGATCGAGAGCGATGCCTTCAGTGTCAGTAGGGCAGCGGTCAAGCGATGCGCGCGAGAAGAACAATCGCGTAGCCTGGTCGATTTGCTGATGCGCCGGCTTGGTGCCGGCTGGTCGAGCGATCAGGGTTTGGCACTGGCGCGCCCTGTGGCGGAGGCAGCATCCGCCGAAATAGGCTGGTCCAAAGCGCGCATCGATGCCGAGGTGCAGGCCTACGAGCGGCACCTGGAAATTGCACGGCGCCGTCCTGGTGCTGTTTCAATCTGATAACTGCGGATTCAGCATCCCGGGTTTAAGTGCGCATGCGTTCTGCTTTTGGATCATACAACGCGCCAAGACTTGCCGTAGCCGGGATACGCTTGCCACCCAGGTCTATTTCAAAACTGCCCGCCTCGATATATTCCTGGGTGACTTCTTCGTCGACTTCGATGTAACCGAGACCCACGGCTCCACCGAGTGTATGACCATAATCGCCCGAGGTTAAATGTCCGACAATCAAACCGTCCCGTATAATGGGTTCGTGGTGATACAGCATTGCTTCAGCATCCTGTAACAAAAATTGCACCAGGCGCTTGTTCATGAAACTACGGCTTTCTTTTTGTTCAAGGATCGCATCCCGGCCGATAAATGATACTGCCTTGTCTACTGCACACACAAAACCCATACCGCATTCCAGCGGGGTGTCATGATCGGCAACGTCATGCCCGTAATGCACAAATTTTTTCTCGAGGCGGCAGGAATTCAGCGCATGCATACCTGCGAGCGTCAGGCCGTGTGACTGACCTTTTTCCCATAGGTAGTCGAAAGCATGCCGCGCCTGGTCGACCGGAATATAAAATTCCCAGCCGAGCTCACCAACATAGGATACCCGTGCCGCATAGGCGCGGGACATACCGAGTTCAATCGCGTGGAAATCGCCAAATGGAAAATTCTCGGTGGTGAAGTCGTGATCGACGGTATCGCTGACCAGGGCTCGACTATCGGGTCCCATGACGCCGAGCATGGCCCAGGCATTGGTAATATCGCTAACACAACAGAACTCGCCTTCAGCAATATTCATTTGCAGCCAGTGGAGATCCTTGATGGTTTGCGCGGCACCGCTGATGACCCAGAATTCGTCTTCGGCGATACGAGTGACAGTCAGATCAGCTTCAATGCCCCCGCGTTCGTTGAGCCAGTGGGTGTACACCATGCGTCCGGGCTCGACGTCAACGTTTGCGCTCGAAATACGTTGCAATAAGGTGCAGGCATCACGGCCCTGTACCAGGTATTTTGAAAATGAGCTCTGATCGAACAAAACCACTTTTTCCCGCGCTGCCTTGTGTTCAGCGGCACTGTGTTCGAACCAGTTTTGCTTGCCGAAGCTGTACTCGTATTTGGGCTCAACACCGTCGGGAGCAAACCAGTTGGGGCGCTCCCAGCCAGCCGCCTCGCCGAAGCAGGCATTGCGCTCGACCAGCCTTTCATGCAGCGGCGAGTGGCGCAGGTCGCGTGAGGTTTCCATTTGTTTGTAGGGATAATGGTGGTCATAAAGCAAGCCCAGGGTCTCGGTGACGCGATGCTGAATGTAATGCTGGGTCGACTGGAACGGGAACATGCGACGAATATCGTTGCCCCATAAATCCATCGGAGCGTGCCCGAGGTGCATCCAGTCGGCAAGCGCCCGGCCGAGACCGCCGGAGGTCTGAACACCGACCGAGTTAAGCCCGCAGGCAACGTAGAAATTCTTTAACTCGGGTGCTTCGCCCATGTGGAACTGGTCGTCCGGGGTAAAACTCTCCGGGCCGCAGAAAAAACTGCGCCAGCCGACATCGGCCAACATCGGCACGCGCTGCATCGCATGTTCAAGCACCGGCATGAACTGCTCGTCCATGTGACCTTCGAGTTCTTCGAAAGCGAAATCGAGTGGAACGCCATTTTGTCCCCAGGGCACTGCATTTGGTTCGAACGCGCCCACCAACAAACTGCCAGCATCCTCGCGGTAATAGGCACAGCGATCGTGATCGCGCATCACCGGCAGGTTGGCCGGCAGGTCGTCGAGTTTCTCGGTGTGCGCGTAGTAGTGTTCACAGGCGTGCAGGGGCACGTTAACCCCGGCCATGCGGCCGATTTCACGGCCCCATAAACCGCCGCAATTAACCACATAGTCAGCCTTGATTTCACCCTGGTCGGTGAGGACACCGGTGACTCGCCCTTCGGCCTGGTTGATGCCGGTGACGCGCACGCCCTCGAGGCAAAGCGCACCGCGCCCGCGAGCACCCTTGACGAAGGCCTGGGTGACATCGACCGGGCTTGCGGTACCGTCCTGCGGAACCCAGCTGCCGCCGAGCAGATCCCCGGTCTCGAGATAGGGATAAAGTGCCTTTATTTCATCGGGGGTAATGATATCGACGCGCGTTACACCGAACGCGTTGTTCATCGCCGCGACGCGTTTCAGTTCCTCGAAACGCGCTTGGCTATGGGCAATAGAAAGCGAACCGACCTGCTTGAAGCCGGTCGACTGCCCGGTCTCGGCCTCGAGTTCAGTCAGCACCGCCATCGAGTATTCACACAACCGCGCCTGCGATTCGTTGGCGCGCATGGTGCCAACCAGTCCGGCCGCATGCCAGGTCGTGCCACAGCTGAACTGGTTTCGCTCGAGCTGCACTACGTCGGTCCAGCCGAGCTTGGCAAGATGGTAGGTGACACTGGAACCGATGACGCCACCACCGATGACAACGGCGCTGGCGCGTTCGGGAATTTGCACGGACATCAGGAAACTCTCCGGGTACTGGTTATGTAATCTGCTCGATACCAAACCGCGTCAACAATTGTGCAACCGCATCGAGAGCGCCGTTTACCTGTTCGGCATCGATGCGACCAATGCAACCCATGCGGAAGCTGTCGGCCACGGTTAACTTGCCCGGATATATAACATAGCCCTGATCCTTGAGGCCATCATAAAATGCATTAAAGTCGAATTCAGGATTAGTCGGCATATGAAAAGTAATAATGATCGGGGCCTGTAATTCGTCGGGCAGCAGGGTTTTAAATCCCATCGCGCGCATCCCGGCAACCAGCAGATCGCAGTTGGCGCGGTAACGCCCACCCCGACCGGCGACACCATCTTCCGCTTCGAACTCGGTCAACGCCTGGTCGAAGGCGAGCAAAACGTGGGTCGGGGGCGTGAAACGCCATTGCCGGTTTTTCTGCATCGCCCGCCACTGATCATATAGATCGAGCACCAGCGATGGCGAATTGCCCTCGGTCTGCTCGAGCGCAGTTTCGCGCGCAACGCAAAAACCCATACCGGGGGCACCCTCGAGGCACTTGTTGCTAGATGCGACCACCGCGTCGAACTCGATTTCCTGCGCATCGAGCGGCAGCGCACCGAAGGCGCTCATCGAATCGATTAGCAGGCTGCGTTTATGACGCGCTACAATTTCGGAAACCTCTTTGATCGGATTCAGGATTCCCGACGTGGTTTCGCAATGCACCACGACCACGTGACCGATATCCGGGTTGGCGTCGAGCGTTGCATCCAGCTGAGCAGTATCAACCGGCACGTCTTCGGCGGATTCTTGCACCCGATAATCACGCTTGTAGTAATCGCAGATTTTCGCGATTCGTTGCCCGTAGGCGCCATTGATCAGGATCAGCAGCTTGCCGTCGGCCGGCACAAAGTTTCCGATCATCGCTTCAACGACAAAGGTACCGCTACCCTGTAACGGCACGCTGACATAATTGCCCGCACCATTGACGATGGCCACCAGGCGCTCGAGGATGCGCGCGTTCAAATCGATGAAGGTCGCGTCGCGCGAACCATAATCATGCAGCATCGCCTGCTTGACGCTGAGCGATGTGGTCAGTGGGCCCGGGGTTAGCAACCAGGGGTCGCCACTCGGCGTGCTGGAAACATTATTGGTGTCGTCAGTCATGTTTTTGCCTGTTCAAAGGTTGATTGGTTGCCATTTATACCGCTGATGCATACTATTCATCAAATCGATATAACTGATGCTTCAGATAGGTTATGCCAATATCTCACGCCCATCTACGTTCATTTCATGCGGTTGCCACGCATGGCAGCTTCACCCGCGCTTCCGAGATGCTGAATATTACCCAGCCAACGCTGTCGGGCCAGGTCAAGGAACTCGAGGAACGCTACGGCACCAGGCTGTTCATACGCCACGGTCGACGCATCGAGCTAACCGATATCGGCAAATCCGCTTTCAATATTACGCGGTTAATATTTCGACACGAAGAAGAAGTCGAACATTTACTGCAATCGGCCCGTGCCCTGACTTCGGGACTGCTGCGCGTCGGCGCCGATTCGCCCTATATCGCAACCCCGCTGCTGGCGCAGTTTCAGCGGCTCTACCCCGGAATCCAGATTTCTATCCAGTACGGCAACTCGCAACAGCTGATGGCGTGGATCGTGGCGCGCAACTGCGACGTGGCTTTCATGCCCAACATCCCGCAGGAAGATGAGCGTCTCTTCTCGATACCCTTGCCGCCCGGCAGGTTGGTGGTGTTCGTCAACCGGGACCACGACTGGGCCGAACGGCGCTCGGTGACGATCGAGGAGCTGGTCACACAACGCATCGTGCTGCGCGAGAAAGGTTCGCGTACACGCTCGATATTCGAAGAGGCGGTTGCGCAAGCCGGCCACCTGTTACCCGACGTGATGGAAATCGGCGGTCGCGAAGGCGTACGCGAAGCGGTCGCGGCCGGATTTGGAGCCGGTATTGTAGCCGAGAACGAGCTGGTCGCCGACTCGAGGCTGCGCGCACTACCGGTTAGCAACGCCGAACTGGCGCATGCCGAGTATGTCGTCTGCCTGCAGGAAATGCGTAGTCTGCGCGTCAACGAGGCTTTTCTCGAGATGGTTAGCGCCAGCCAGAAAGATTCGAACTAGTATCCCTGCAGACCTATAGGTTTAATCGATAGATAACATGTGTAATATCGATTTAACCTGATGCAATAAACTGGTTATTGTGCATGCTGAATCAAACAGGACGGATTGGATATGAACTCGCAAAAAACCAGCGTTAACGTCAATGGACGTGATTATCAATGGCCCAGCAGACCGGTCGTGGTGGTTTGTATCGATGGATCGGAGCCGGATTACATCGAGCAGGCGGTCGCTGCCGGGGTGATGCCGTGGATGCAAAAGGTGGTCTCGAGCCAGGGCAGCGACCTGCGCGCCGACTGCGTGGTACCGAGTTTTACCAACCCGAATAATATTTCGATCGTCACCGGCGTGCCGCCGGTGGTGCACGGTATCTGCGGTAATTTTTATTACGACAAGGCCAACGACCGTGAAGTCATGATGAACGAACCCGAGCTGTTGCGCACGCCGACTATCTTCAAGGCATTCCAGGACGCCGGCGCGAAAATTGCGATCATTACCGCCAAGGACAAGCTGCGCCGCCTGCTCGGCAACGAGCTCAGTTTCGGCGACGATGGCGCGATCTGCTTTTCATCGGAAAAATCGGACCAGGTCAGCGTCGAGGAAAACGGTATCGACAACGTGCTCGACATGGTCGGCATGGAAGTGCCGTCGGTGTACAGCGCCGAGCTGTCCGAGTTCATCTTCGCCGCCGGCGTCAAGCTGATGGAAACGCAACGTCCCGACCTGATGTACCTGTCGACCACCGACTACATTCAACACAAGTTTGCCCCGGGCAGCGACGGCGCCAATTCGTTTTACGCGATGATGGACAGTTACTGGGCGCAGCTCGACGCGCTCGGTGCGGTGATCGCGTTGACTGCCGATCATGGCATGAACGCCAAGCACAATGCTGCCGGCGAGCCCAATATCATTTACCTGCAGGATGAAATGGACCGCCTGCTTGCGCCTGGCGCGGCACGCGTCATCCTGCCGATTACCGACCCTTACGTCGTTCACCACGGCGCACTGGGTTCCTATGCCACGGTCTACCTGCCCGACGACGCCGATGTCGACCAGTTGAAAATGCAGCTTGCGGACCTCGACGGTATCGATGCCGTCTACGGCAATCGCGAGGGTTGCGAACGCTTCGAGCTGGCGCCGGACCGCATGGGTGACCTGATCCTGGTCTCGGGCAAGCATGTCGTTATCGGTACCACCGCCGCGCGCCACGACCTGTCCGGACTCGACGTGCCGCTGCGCTCGCACGGCGGCGTCACCGAGCAGGTGGTTCCGCTGATCATCAGCCAGCCGGTGAGCGGGCTCGACCAGGGGCGCCAGTTGCACAATTACGACGCCTTCAACGTTGTACTCAATTACGCTCGCCACTGAGCAAGCCAACTAACTCGGAAATCAGATATGACTGTCAGACACGAAAAAATGCGCATCGCCGGTGAACTGGTCGATGGCGATACCGGTAAAAATATCGAGGTTCTCAATCCCTACAACAGCGAGGTGGTCGGCACCGTGCCACGCGCCAGCCGCGCACAGATTGCCGGGGCATTTGAAATTGCCGCTAATTACAAGCCGAAACTGACGCGCTACCAACGGCAGCAGATCCTGATGCGAACCGCCGAAATCATCGTCGAGCGCAAGGATGAAATCTCGGACCTGATTACCGCCGAATGCGGTCTTAGCAAGAAAGACAGCCTCTACGAGGTCGGTCGTGCCTTCGACGTGTACAGCCTGGCGGGACAGCTTTGCATCAACGATGACAGCCAGGTATTTTCCTGCGACCTGACGCCGCATGGCAAGCAGCGCAAGATTTTTACCCAGCGCGAACCGCTACTGGGTGCGATTTCGGCAATCACGCCGTTCAACCACCCGCTCAACATGATTTCGCACAAGATCGCACCGTCGATCGCGACCAATAACTGCATGGTCGGCAAACCGACCGAGCAGACGCCACTGACTGCACTGATCCTGGCGGACATTATCTATGAAGCCGGTTTACCGCCCGAAATGCTGTCGATTGTCACCGGCCTGCCCGAGGACATGGGCGATGAAATGCTGACCAATAAAAACATCGACCTGATTTCATTCACCGGCAGCGTACCGGTCGGCAAGTACATCGCCGAAACCGCCGGTTACCGCCGCACCATACTCGAGCTGGGCGGCAATGCGCCGCTAATTGTCATGGACGATGCCGACCTCGACAAGGCGGCCGAACTGGCCGTCGCCGGTGGCACCAAGAATTCCGGCCAACGTTGCACCGCGGTCAAGCGCGTGCTGTGCATCGATTCGGTCGCCGATGATTTTGCCGCGCTGGTGGCGGAAAAAGCGGCGAAACTGAAATACGGCGACCCGATGGACCCGGACACAGACGTCGGTACCGTGATCAACGAGGATGCCGCGATCCTGTTCCAGAACCGCGTCAACGACGCAATCGAAAAAGGCGCCACCCTGCTTTACGGCAATGACCGCAAGGGCGCGGTTTATTCACCGACCGTGCTCGATCACGTGCCCTTTGACTGCGAGCTGGTGCGCGAAGAAACCTTCGGCCCGCCGATTCCGATCATCCGCGTACGCGATATCGACCACGCCATCGAGGTCGCCAATTCAACCGCCTTCGGACTGTCGTCAGGTGTCTGCACCAATCGCATGGATGACATCATCCGCTTCATTAACGAGCTCGAGACTGGAACCGTCAACATATGGGAGGTGCCTGGCTACCGTATCGAGATGTCACCATTCGGTGGCATCAAGGATTCCGGCCTCGGCTACAAGGAAGGCGTGATCGAAGCGATGAATTCCTATACCAACGTCAAAACCTTTTCCCTGCCCTGGTAAGCACTGTCGTCCCGCGGCTTGACCGCGGGATCCAGTAAACTACGTTGATCTGATTGTATTTCTGGATCCCGTGGTCAAGCCACGGGATGACAGCATTTGGGTCACACCTGCCGGATGCGGCATTTTTGGATCAGGCGACTTTGACCGGGAAGGCGGTGTTGGCCGCGGCGGTGTAGTTTTCCATTTCGTTGAAGTTGAGATAACGGTAGACGTCGTCGGCCATGGTATTGATATCGTTGGCATACTGCATGTACTCGTCCATGGTCGGGATCTTGCCGAGGATCGAGGAAACTGCGGCAAGCTCCGCGGAAGCCAGGAAAACATCGGCGTCTTTACCGAGACGATTCGGAAAATTACGCGTCGAGGTCGAAACCACGGTCGAGTTTTCCGCAACCCTGGCCTGGTTACCCATGCACAGCGAACAGCCTGGCATTTCGGTACGCGCGCCCGAGCGACCAAAAATATTGTAGTAACCCTCGGCGGTTAACTGCGCTTCGTCCATCTTGGTTGGTGGTGCAATCCACAGACGGGTGACAACCGGGTCGGTGAGTTTATCGAGCAGCTTGCCGGCGGCGCGAAAATGGCCGATGTTGGTCATGCAGGAACCGATGAAGACTTCGTCGATTTTTCTGCCTGCGACATCCGACAATGGCTTGATATCATCCGGGTCGTTGGGGCAGGCCAGTAGCGGTTCGGTGATTTCGGCGAGATCGATTTCGATAATCTCGGCATACTCGGCATCGGCATCGGCTTCCAGTAATTCTGGATTGGCGAGCCATGCTTTCATTTCTTCGATGCGCCGCGTAATCGTACGCACATCGCCGTAGCCCTCGTTGACCATCCATTTGAACATCGTAATGTTGGAATTCATGTACTCGATGATCGGTTCCTTGTCGAGCTTAACAGTGCAACCCGAGGCGGAACGTTCGGCCGAGGCGTCGGACAATTCGAAGGCCTGTTCGACCTTGAGTTGCGGCAGGCCTTCAATTTCGAGCACGCGTCCCGAAAAGACATTCTTCTTGCCTTTTTTCTCGACCGTCAACAACCCACGCTGAATCGCGGCATATGGAATCGCGTTGACCAGGTCACGCAAGGTGATACCCGGTTGCATCTCGCCTTTAAAGCGTACCAGCACCGATTCCGGCATGTCGAGCGGCATCACGCCGGTTGCCGCCGCAAAGGCAACCAGTCCGGAACCTGCCGGAAACGATATCCCGATCGGAAACCGCGTATGCGAATCACCACCAGTACCGACGGTATCGGGCAGCAGCATGCGGTTCATCCACGAATGGATTACGCCGTCACCCGGGCGCAGCGAAATACCGCCACGATTCTGCATGAAGTCGGGAAGGGTGTGATGGGTTACCACGTCCACCGGCTTCGGGTAGGGCGCGGTATGACAGAAAGACTGCATCACCAGGTCGGCGGAGAAGCCGAGGCAGGCCAGGTCTTTTAATTCATCACGCGTCATCGGCCCGGTCGTGTCCTGCGAGCCAACCGTGGTCATCCTCGGTTCGCAGTACATGCCCGCGCGTACCCCTGGCAAACCACAGGCCTTGCCAACCATCTTCTGCGCCAGCGTGTAGCCCTTGCCAGTGTCTTCGGGAATCTGTGGCTTTTCAAACAAATCGGCTTCGCCAAGACTCAAGGCCTTACGCGCACGCTCGGTCAAACCGCGTCCGATAATCAGTGGAATACGGCCACCGGCCTGTACTTCATCCTGGAGCACGTTGGTACTGAGCTCAAATTCTGCAACTACTTCGTCGCTGTCGTGACGCGTGGCCTTGCCCGCGTGCGGGTAGACATCGATAACATCGCCCATTTCCATCTGGCTGACATCCATTTCGATCGGTAACGCGCCGGCATCTTCCATCGTGTTGAAGAAAATCGGCGCAATCTTGCTACCAAAGCAATAGCCGCCATTACGTTTGTTAGGGATATACGGAATATCATCACCCATGTGCCATAGCACCGAGTTGGTCGCCGATTTGCGCGACGAGCCAGTGCCGACAACATCACCGACATAGGCGATCGGATGACCCAGGGCTTTGAGCTCGGCAATTTTTTCTAGCGGCTTGTCGGTCAGACCTTCACGCGGATTTTTCAGCATCGCGTTGGCGTGCAGCGGGATATCGGGCCGCGACCAGGCATCCTGCGCCGGGGACAGATCGTCGGTGTTGGTTTCGCCGGGAACCTTGAACACCGAGACGGTAATCTTGTCAGCAAGCGGGGGCCTGGAAGTAAACCATTCGGCGTTGGCCCAGGATTCGAGCACCTGCCTGGCATAGGCGTTTCCCGCCTCGGATTTTTCGACGACATCGTGGAAGGCATCGAACACCAGCAGGGTATACGCCAGTGCCTTGACCGCGGCGGGCGCGGTTTGATCATCGTCGAGACAGGTGATCAACGGTTCAATGTTATAGCCGCCAAGCATGGTGCCGAGAATTTCGACTGCCCTGACCTTATCGATTAACGGGGTCGACGCCTCACCGCGGGTAATCGCCGCAAGAAATCCTGCTTTCACATAAGCCGCTTCATCGACGCCGGCCGGTACATGCTGAGTCAGCAATTCGAGCAGGTAATTTTCTTCGCCGGCGGGAGGATTCTTGATCAATTCCACCAGTTCTGCAGTTTGCTGCGCATCCAGCGGCTCAGGAGGGATCCCCAGTTTGGCGCGTTCATCAACGTGTTCACGGTATGCCTGTAGCATTTCGGTATTCTCTTTGGTCAATAGATAATAATAAGTGGCATCGTTTCAGCGTTTATCAATCGGTACGTAATCCAGGTCGATCGCACCGTTGTAGAGCTGGCGCGGACGCCCTATTTTCGCCTCGGAGTCCGTCATCATTTCATTCCATTGCGAAATCCAGCCGATGGTGCGTGCCATCGCGAAGATAACGGTGAACATGTTCATCGGGATGCCCATTGCAAGGAAAATAATACCCGAGTAAAAATCGACGTTCGGGTACAGGTTGCGTTGCACGAAGTACTCGTCTTCGAGCGCAACTTTTTCCAGCGCCATCGCGGTTTCGAGCAATTTCTGCTGCTCCCCGGTAGCTTCCATGTCATTGAGCAACTGGTGGCAGATTTCACGAATCAACTTGGCGCGCGGATCGTAATTCTTGTAAACCCGGTGACCGAAGCCCATCAGGCGAAATGAATCGCTCTTGTCCTTGGCGCGATCGACGAATGCCTGCAGCGGCTTGCCGGATTCGTTGATATCGATCAGCATGCGCACCACTGCTTCGTTGGCACCCCCGTGCGCAGGGCCCCACAGCGCCGCAATTCCGGATGCGACTGCGGCAAACGGGTTGGCATCTGAACTACCGGCCAGGCGAACCGTCGAGGTTGACGCGTTTTGCTCGTGGTCGGCGTGCAAGATCATGATCAGGTCGAGTGCCTTGGCCAGCAACGGGTCGGGCGTATAGTCTTCCGATGGCATCGAAAACATCATGTAAAGAAAATTCTCGGTATAGCTGAGATGGTTTTTCGGATAAACGAATGGCTTGCCGTTGGCATAGCGATAACTCATCGCGGCAATGGTCGGCATCTTGGCGACCAGGCGATGGGCCGTGATCATGCGATGCTCTTCGTTATGGATATCCATGTGGTCGTGGTAAAACGCCGCCAGTGCGCCGACCACGCCGACCATGATGGCCATCGGGTGCGCGTCACGCCGGAAGCCACTAAAAAATCGTATCATCGCCTCGTGCAGCATGGTGTGGTTGGTTACGGTAGATACAAATTCCTCAAGCTCTTCTTTTTTAGGTAACCGGTTGGTCAGCAATAAAAAACAAACTTCGAGGTAAGAGCTCTGCTCGGCGAGCTGATCGATCGGGTAACCGCGGTATTGCAATACACCCTCGTCACCATCGAGGAAGGTAATCGCACTCGAGCAACTGGCGGTGGACATAAAACCGGGATCATAGGTGAAATAACCCAGCTCCTTATAGAGCTTACCGATATCAATCACCTTGGGGCCGGCGGTGGGCGTGTAAAGCGGTAACTTGACTTCTTTACCGGTAGCATCATCGATAATAGTAACGGTTTCTTCGGTACTCATAAATTTTCCTCAAAGGTCGGCAGTTCCCGTTCAAGTGTTGTAATAATTTAGTGTCGACGGGCACCATCCGGGCCTTGCGGCCGGGACGATTGGACAACGGCAAGCGCTCAATATACCTATTATTGAATTATCCCGCTAACCCTGTTGACCATTATTAAGTTTATTTATTCTGAAAATTAATTCTTGTTGCCCGCATTAAACCTGGTTTTGCGCCATTTCCAATTTTAAAAAATCAATTTCTATCGAAACTATTGTTGACAATATTGACTAAAATATGCATATTTTCATCAATTATTACAAGTTAATGCTTAAATTGTCGACAATTTGTGACTGGAACAGCCTCAACCGTTAATACAGAAGAGTTGCATGAATCGCCGACACTGGCGCTTCGCACCTTTGACAGCATCAAGTCCGATATCATCAACGGTGAGCTTGCACAGGGCTCGAAAATCGTCGAATCCGACCTGGCGTTGAAATACGGCATCAGTCGTGGGCCCTTGCGGGAAGCCATTCATCGCCTCGAAAGGATCAAGCTGATTGTTCGAATTCCGCATGCCGGTTCACGCGTGGTAACGCTTGATACCAGGATGATGGAAGATATCTACAACGCGCGTGAATCCCTCGAAGGCATGGCCGCACGACTCGCCGCGCGCCTGATGTCCGATGTTGAAATCGAGTCGCTGTCAAAATTGCTGGACCAGCATGCGGCGGCCATCAGTGAAACCGACGGTAAGGTTTATTTTCAGCGCGAAGGCGATATCGATTTTCACTACCGCATCGCGGTCGCCAGCCAGAACCAGTGGATACTGGAAAAATTAAACGGCGAGCTATACCAGCTGATACGTATGTGTCGCCATCAATCGGGGCAATTCCCGTCGCGCGCGCAAACCGCGCTCGATCAGCATCGCCAGATTGCCGCGGCGATCGCACGGCGTGACGAAGAACTGGCCGAAATACTGATGCGCCGCCATATCAGCGGCGCCTGGGAAATCGTTAAAACTATTCTCGAGGATCAAAATGACTGAAGCAAACTCGCCTGGGAAAAACCTGCGCCAGGCCGTAGCCGCAAACAATCCGCTACAGGTCGTCGGCGCCGTTAACGCCTACAGCGCAATCATGGCGCAGAAATGTGGGCACCAGGCTTTATACCTGTCGGGTGGCGGTGTTGCAGCCTGTTCACTGGGCATCCCGGATCTTGGCATCAGCACGCTCGCCGACGTGCTCGAAGACGCCCGCCGCATTACCGATGCCAGCAGCCTGCCACTGCTGGTCGATGTCGACGTCGGCTGGGGCGGCGCTTTCAATATCGCGCGCTGTATCCGCGAAATGATTCGCGCCAACGTCGCTGGCATCCATATCGAAGACCAGGTGATGCAGAAGCGTTGTGGCCATCGCCCCAACAAGGCAATTGTCTCCAGCGCAGAAATGGTGGATCGCGTCAAAGCCGCAGTCGACGCGCGCAGCGATGCCGATTTCGTCATCATGGCGCGCACCGATGCGCTCGCGGTGGAAGGCATGGAGGCTGCCATCGAGCGTGCCCAGGCCTGTGTCGCCGCCGGTGCCGATATGATTTTCCCGGAGGCGATGACCGAGCTGGATCAATACCGGCAGTTTGTCGAAGCGGTGCAGGTACCGGTGCTGGCAAACATCACCGAATTCGGCGCCACGCCGTTATTCAGCACCGAGCAGCTAGCCTCGGTCGGAGTCAAGCTCGCGCTTTATCCACTGAGCGCATTTCGGGCCGCAAGCCTGGCAGCTTTGAACGTTTACCAGCATATTTTAAGCGACGGCAGCCAGCAAAACGTGGTCGATAGCATGCAGACTCGCATGGAGTTGTATGACTTTCTCGATTACCACGACTACGAACAAAAACTGGACAAACTATTTAGCGAGGAAACATCATGAGTGAAGCGTCAGGGTTCAAACCCAAGAAATCAGTTGCGCTGTCCGGAACCGCGGCCGGCAACACCGCAATCTGCACCGTCGGTAGAACCGGCAATGATCTGCATTACCGTGGTTACGATATTCTCGATATCGCGGAAACCTGCGAATTCGAGGAAATCGCCTACCTGATCGTGCATGAAAAACTGCCGACCCAGGATGAGCTGGATGCTTACAAGGCACGATTGAAAGCGATGCGCGACCTCCCCAACACGGTTAAAACCGTGCTCGAACAATTGCCGACAAGCACGCACCCGATGGATGTCATGCGCACTGGTTGCTCCGCGCTGGGATGCCAGATACCGGAGGAAGACGATCACGACGTCGACGCGGCACGCACTATCATCGATCGCCTGATGGCCTGCTTCGGCTCGATGCTGGTTTACTGGTATCACTACAGCCACCACGGCAAGCGCATCGAACTGGTTACCGATGACGATTCCATCGGTGGCCATTTTCTGCACCTGCTGCACGGAGAACCGCCGCGCGAATCCTGGGTCAAGGCGATGCATATCTCGTTGATTCTCTATGCCGAGCACGAGTTCAACGCATCCACTTTTACCGGGCGCGTGGTCGCCGGTACCGGTTCCGACCTGTTCTCCTGCATCACCGCCGCGATTGGCGCGCTGCGCGGCCCCAAGCACGGCGGCGCCAACGAAGCGGCGTTTGAAATTCAATCGCGTTATAGCTCGGCTGATGAGGCCGAGACCGATATCCGCGAGCGTGTCGCCAACAAGGAGATCGTGATCGGGTTCGGACATCCGGTCTATACCGTCAGTGATCCGCGTAACGAGGTCATCAAGCGAGTCGCCAAAAACCTGTCAGAGGAAAATGACGATAGGCTGATGTTCGAGGTGGCCGAGCGTCTCGAAACAGTGATGTGGGATCTGAAGAACATGTTCCCCAATCTGGACTGGTTTTCCGCAGTCTCCTACAACCAAATGGGCGTCCCGACCGACATGTTCACGCCGCTGTTCGTCATTTCCCGTACCTCCGGCTGGGGCGCACACGTGGTCGAACAACGCATCGATGGCAAAATCATCCGCCCTTCCGCCAATTACACCGGCCCGGAAGACCTGGACTTTGTTCCGATTAATGAAAGGAAATAGATATGAGTAAAGCTGCTGTACTGGACGCGAGTCGCCCGGAATTTGATGAGGTGATCCAGGATATCGTCGACTACGTGCTCGACTACGACGTCACGCAATCCGACGAGGCGATGCAAACCGCGCGTTACGACTGGATGGACAGCATGGGCTGTGCCCTGTTGGCGCTGAAGTACCCGGCCTGCACCAAGTTACTCGGACCGATTGTTCCGGGTGCCGACATGCCGGGTCACGGGGCGCGGGTTCCAGGTACCGCTTACGAGCTCGACCCGGTGCGCGCGGCGTGGAATATCGGTGCCATGGTGCGTTGGCTGGATTACAACGACACCTGGCTCGCTGCCGAGTGGGGGCATCCCTCTGACAACCTCGGCGCCATACTGGCACTCGCTGATTACCTGTCGCGCAAGCGCGTCAGCGAAGGTGGGACATCGCTATCGATGCGTGACGTCATGATCGCGATGATCAAGGCGCATGAAATCCAGGGCGTGCTGGCGCTGGAGAACTCTTTTAACCGCGTTGGCCTGTGCCACGTTATGCTGGTGCGCATTGCCTCGACCGCGGTTGCGGCACAGATGCTCGGCTGCAATCGGGACGAGTGCCTGAACGCGGTTTCGCATGCCTGGCTCGACGGATCTTCGCTGCGCACCTATCGGCACGCACCGAATACCGGTTCACGCAAGTCATGGGCTGCCGGCGATGCCTCGTCGCGCGGATTGTTCCTGGCGTTTACCGCGCAACGCGGCGAAATGGGCTATCCGTCCGCGATCACGGCACCCGCCTGGGGCTTCCAGGATGTTGCCTTTGGCAAAAAACCGCTCGAGTTCACCCAGGGCTACGGCACCTACACCATGGAAAACATCCTGTTCAAGATATCGTTCCCGGCAGAGTTCCATGCCCAGACCGCGGTCGAAGCCGCGGTGATACTGCACCCTGAAGTTGTCAAACGGCTCGACGATATCGATCGTATCGTTATCAAGACCCAGGAATCGGGCGACCGGATTATCAACAAGACGGGGCCACTCGATAATCCAGCGGATCGAGATCACTGCCTTCAGTACATGGTTGCGATCGGATTGCTGAAGGGCGATTTACAGGCCGAGCATTACGAAGACAACGTGGCCGGCGATCCGCGAGTCGATGCATTGCGCGAGAAAATGGAAGTCAGCGAAGAGGAGCGTTTTACGCGCGAATACCTTGAGCCGGACAAGCGCGCGATTGGTAATTCGTTACAGATTTTCTACAACGACGGCAGTTCGAGCGATGAAGTTGTGGTCGACTACCCGGTTGGCCATCGACGCCGCCGTGACGAGGGCATACCCCTGCTAAAGGCCAAGTTCGAACGTTACCTGCGCGGTCACATCAATGCCAAAAAGGCGGAGCAGATATTGTCCATCTGTGCCGATCAGCAGACCTTCGAGATTACCGGCGTCACGCAAATGATGGCGCTATTGCAGCACTAGTTTATCGCGGTCAATATCAAAACAGGGTAAATCGGACTATTCAAATAACTCGAGAATATTGCCGAGGTCTTTTTTGCCCTCGCCTATCTCGGCAACATCGAGCCCAGCCAGTTCGTGTGGAAACACCAGCCATTCCGCACTTTCGTGCAGGTAGTAGTCCGGTTCGAACTTGACACTGTTTTTTGACGGCTTGTACCAAGGGCAGGCAACCCGGATTTCGGCCGGGGCGTTGAGACGGGATTGTTTCCTGATCGCCTTGATCAATGCATCGACACTGCGCCCGGAGTCAAATACGTCATCGACAATCAAAAGTCGATCATCGGCATTGGCGTTTTCGATCAGGTAGTGCAGGCCGTGTACCCGGATTTTCTTGGCTTGCTTGTTAATGCCGTAATAAGAAGAGGTGCGCACGGAGATGTGATCAGTTTCGATTTCCTTGAACTCGAAGTACTCCTGCACCGCGATACCAACCGGGGTGCCGCCGCGCCAGATACCCACAATAAATTGCGGATGGAATCCATCCTCGTAAATCTGGTGAGCCAGTCGAAACGAGTCTTCGAGCAACTCCTGAGCCGTTATATAAACCTTGTTCACAATGGTCCCCCGATCAAGCCGTAATTCTGTCACAACCCCTCGAACACAACCAGCATCCAGTTGGTTTTCACCCCGTTCAAAGGTTGACCGTCAATCCCGCTCTCTTGAAAGCCGGTTTATCTCGGTCTCCTGGCTCGCAATTAACTTTATGCAGCCTGTAAGATCTTTTTCAAGCTGCTCTATTTCGCGTTGCATCTGATTTATAATTCTCCGTGCCTGTACCACGGATTCAGGCCGTTTATCCATCGCTCTATACCCTCTAAAACTAACCCCTTAAAGATAGTCCAAAATAGTCCGGGCTGCTCTCTAGCCAATCATCAAAAGACAAAGAAAGAATATAAACTATTGAAATTTAACAGGTTTATAAAGGCCAGTGCACCGCCCTGGTCTGGCGGGTATCCTGTTTACGCCGAAGCATTTAACCTTGTGGTACTAATTCGATTCATAATGCTTCTTATCCCTACTGCACGAGTCACTAAGCGCCTGTTTCCCGGTTATCGGTACTAGATAACCGTCTATTGTTACGACATAAACCCTGACAATTTTTGACTTTTTTTCCAGCACCTGGAAGTACAAATCGAGACCTATTTTGTGTTATGGTTCGTTATATTGACCGCCGGTCTAAAAAGCGAGATATCGCAAAGATCTGGTCATGCAATGTTTATCGACAACAAAACCAAAATAGGAGAAAAAAGTGAGCACATCTATTGAAGCGATTGAAGGTATCGGACCCGCATATGGTAAGAAGTTGCGCGCCGCTGGCTGCGCAAGCCCTGCGCGACTGCTCAAAGACGGTGGTACAAAAAAAGGCAGAAATAAGATCGCCAAGGAAACAGGTATCAGCAGTTCAATTATATTGCGCTGTGTCAACATGGCCGATTTGTTCCGCATTAAAGGAGTCGCTAGTCAATATGCCGAGCTACTCGAAGCATCGGGCGTGGATACAGTCAAAGAATTAAAAAATCGTAATGCGGCGAATCTCGCTGCAAAAATGCAAGAAGTCAACAAAGCGAAGAAGCTTACCCGAACCGTGCCCAGCCAAAAAATGCTGTCAGACTGGATCAAACAAGCCAGTAAGTTACCTCCAATGGTGAGTCACTAGCAAGACGCATAACGCTGTTTTTTTAACCATTTGCCGCTGGCTTGAGCCAGCGGGCAATGGTTTTTAATAGAAAGTAAAAAGGAAGGATGACTCATGAGTATGTTACAAATGGCCGCACAACTTTTCCTGGACAAGAGTGGCGGTAACAACGACCTCGACGTCGGTTCGGTTGCCAATGCACTAAAAAACCTGTTGCCCGGTGACGGTAATGACCTGAATATCGCAGCGCTGATTTCACAATTTGGTTCGGGTGATCTGACATCGATGCTTGGATCATGGCTGGGCGATGGCGCTAACGATGAGATCGGTGGTGCAAATATCACTGATGTCCTGGGCGCTGACAAGGTTTCTTCGTTTGCTTCCGAGTTGGGTATCGACTCCGACGAGGCTTCTTCAGGACTGGCAGGCATGATCCCCGAGCTTATCAACAAGAATAGCAGCGGAGGATCGCTTCTCGACTCGCTAGGCGGCGTCGAAGGAATGGCTGGTTTTGCCAAAAAGCTGTTCTAGGTAATTGACCTCGAAAGAGCAGGTCGCCAACAGGTAAGAAACCGCAGCACCAATTTCGAGCGGCAATTCGGTCAAAATCCCACGAGCACAACCCGTAGAAATAATTTTCGGGAGCGATGCTTCTGTCGGAGATATTCAGGGAAGTTCGAGGAGGAGCTGGTCGGATTCAGGAATGAAGAAATCGATGCAGTTGTCGCCGGGGCCGGTGCGATCGACGCAGATAAAGCGCATCGCTGCATAGGGAGTCAGTAAGACGTGGTGCCAGGTACCCAGGCGATAGTTAATACCCTGGCGGCCGTTAGTCACAAACGCGGCGAGCTTGCCGAGGTCTGGTTCGTTAGCCGCTGGCGCTACCACGACAATAAAAGGATTCGCATCAAGCGGCAGGAAGGCCTGGCTACCGAGTGGATGATATTCGAGGTGATCGACCTTGCGCGGCATATCGAACTCGCGGCTATCCACCAGGCTGATGATCGCGTGCGCCTGCTCACCACCGAGTTCAACATCGGCAAGCGCATGATAACGATCGGCCATGCCCTTGTTGATGGGGAAGGAATCGTGCCCCTCGAACTCGACAACGTCGCCGAAAGGCGCAAACCCGGAACTGGTCAGTGGCTGTACCCTGAGTGCGTCAAGCATTAATCTTGCCGATTATCCTGACCCGGCTGAGACCACCGTCCGGAAAAATATTGATGCGGATATGGCTGACCGGCCCGATTGCCAGCAGTTCCCCGGAGAATTCATGCACCTTGTCCATTTCCAGTTTCTGTGGCGGCAGTAACTCCGACCATGACTGGCTCTGGGTAACAATAGAGTTGGCGGCTCCGTCCTCAACCATGGCGGCCTGAATCGAGCAGCGATCGGGATAATTGCCCTTGAAAAACGCGGTATCGATGATGACCTGTTCCACGCTGCCGGGCTGGCCGAGTTCGATAATACACCAGTCATTGCCGGGTTCACGACGGCGACGGGTTTCCCAGCCATCGCCCATGTTGATTCCCGGTCCCGGATTGAGCAGGTTTTCGACGACGCCGAAATGCGCATCGTTGCAGGCGATGGCGCGCGCGCCGAGTTCTACCGCAGCCAGGTTATGAGTAGCAGACTTATCGAGGGCAGTCAGATCGCTGACGACCCTGCCATGTATCCGCAACCGGGCCACACCACCGTCGGGGAATATATTAAGACGTACGTGGTTGAAGCATTCACTATCGCTAATTTCAAAGTAGTGGTGACTGTTGCCATCCAGACCGGTCGATGGAATTAGCATCGTCCAGTTAGTATTGTTATCCGGGGCGGTATCGCTGTAGCAAGCCTCCAGCGAGGCCTCAGGCGGGTAATTTCCAGTGAAATGCGTGGTGTCGATATCGACACCCTTGATTTCACCGGCGAGCCCAAGCTTGACGATAGCGTTATCATAACCACCGTCGCGGCGACGCCGGGATTCCCAGCCATCCATCCACTTGCCGTTATCATCGAACTTGCCCTCGATGAATACCGGTGCATCGGGACTCAGCATGCGGCTGCATTCGGCGAAAAAATCGTCGCTGCAGGAAACAATCTCGGCCCCTAGCCGCGGCTGTGCCAGGTTGATCCACTGGCTAATAAACCCGGGTGTTTTTTCAGACATTCAATCTATCCTGTGGCGCCGGCTTTTTGCAATAAGCGTTCGGCCTGTGCGTTATGTTGTATTACCAGGGATTCCAGATCAAGACCGGTAATTTGACCCCGCTCCAGTACGACCCGACCGTTGATCACGACCAGCCATGCACTCACCGGGGCGCAGGTCAGCAGGCCTGCAACCAGGTCACCGCCTGAACCGGCATGCCGGATACCATCGACCCGGTAGGCCGTCAGGTCAGCCGCCTTGCCCACTTCGAGGCTACCGATATCGTCGCGTCCCAATACCGCTGCACCGCCCCGGGTGGCAAGCTCAAGGGCTTCACGGGCTGAAAAACGATCGGCACTGGATTCGAATCCGGGCCAGCCGACCCGCTGCAACAACATCGCCTGGCGCGCCTCGCCGAGCAACTGGTTGCCATCATTACTCGCCGAACCATCGACGCCAATACCAACCCGCACCCCGGCATCGCACATGTCACGTACCGGCGCGATACCCGAAGCCAGGATCATGTTGCTGCTCGGGCAGTGGCAGACGCCGCTACAGGTTTCAGCGAGCATAGCAATTTCCGCGTTATCAGGATGCACCATGTGGGCAAACCAGACATCGTTGCCGCTCCAGCCGAGGCTCTGCATGTAAGCCACGGGGCGCATACCGAATTGCTGCTCGCAAAAACGATTCTCATCGATGGTTTCGGCGAGATGCGTATGCAGATGGACTCCCTGGTGACGGCGGGCCAGGTCGGCGGTCTTACGCAACAGTTCAGGAGTAACGCTGAACGGCGAACAGGGGGCGAGCCCGATGCGCAGCATCGAATAGCGTTCGGGGTCATGGAATTCACTGATAACGCGCTCGCAATCGGCAAGAATATCGGCCTCGTCTTCGCAAACGTCATCCGGTGGCAGTCCACCCTGGCTTTGGCCCAGGCTCATGCTGCCGCGGGTGGGATGAAAACGAACCCCGAGTTCGCGCGCGGCACGAATCTCGTCATCAAGGCGGGCACCATTGGGAAATAGATAAAGGTGGTCTGCAACCGTTGTCGCGCCCGAAAGCATGAGCTCGGCCAGGCCCAGCTTGGCGCTGATATAAACCGCCTCGGCATCCATCTGCCCCCAGATCGGGTACAGCGTCTGTAACCAGTTGAATAGCGATTTACCCTCCGCTGTTCCAATACTGCGCGTCAGTGTCTGGTAAAGGTGATGATGACAGTTAACCAGCCCAGGCATCACTATGCAGCCGCTGGCGTCGAGTGTTTGTTGTGGTTGCAAGGCTTGTGCGCTCAATTCACGCTGGACCTGGTCGCTGCTACCCAGCACCTCAATAACGTTATCGCGAATGACTATGGCCCCATTTTTGATTTCACGGCGCTCATCATCCATGGTCACCAGGACTTCGGCGTTGTTGATTAATACCAGGGACATCAGCTATCCCGCGAGTACCGGCGTCGTCCCATGACATGGGTGGCCTGAATGCAACGATCATCACCGAGCATCATCAATGCGAACAGGCGCTCTTCCAGAGAGGACGCCGACTCCATGCGTTTTTGCATCAACACGGTCGCCTGCAAATCAATCACCACGAAATCAGCCTCCTTGCCGATATCAAAATTACCAATGCTGTGGTCGAGATAAAGCGATTCGGCCGCACCCAGTGTCACCAGGTAGAAAGCCTTCAGCGACGTCAGGCTCTGGCGCCGCATCTGGCAGAGCTTGTATGCTTCGTTGAGAGTTTGCAGCATGCTGAAACTGGTGCCTGCACCGACATCGGTCGCGATTCCGACCCGTATGCCGTGCCTGCGAGTGGCGTCGAGGCTGAACGAACCGCTGCCGAGAAACAGGTTAGAAGTCGGGCAAAACGCAATCGCGGCCCCACTTGCGGCCATACGCTCCCGGTCCCATTCATCGAGGTGAATACAGTGCGCGTAAATCGAGCGCGGCCCAAGCAGCCCGAAGCTGTCATAGACGTCCAGGTAACTGCGGCTTTGAGGAAACAACTCACTCACCCAGCGCACTTCGTCGAGATTTTCGGCAACATGAGATTGCAGGTACAGATCGGGATTTTCATCCAACAATTGCCCGCACAACTCCAGTTGTTGTGGGCTGCAGCAGGGGGCAAAGCGCGGGGTCACTGCATAGTGCGACCGACCTTTCAGATGCCAGCGTTTTATCAGCTCGGAACTCTGCCGGTAACTCTCCTGTGTGTCGTCACAGAGATTTGCAGGCGCGTTACGATCCATCATGACCTTGCCCGCAATCAGGCACAGGTCCCTGGATTGTGCCGCCTCGAAAATGGCATCGACGGATACGCTGTGAACGGTCGCGAATACCGCGCTTGTGGTAGTGCCATTGCGCAGCATTTCATCGCAGAAAAATTCGGCAACTTTATCGGCGTATTCGCGCTCGATGAATTTTGCTTCGGTCGGGTAGGTATATTGCTCGAGCCAGTCGAGTAGCTGCAATCCGTAGCTTGCTATCATCTCGGTTTGCGGATAGTGGGTATGGGTATCGATAAACCCGGGCATGACGAGGCGACCGCTGTAGTCGTAAAAGTCGGTGCCATCGGGTAAATGATCGATCCATCCTGCCGCATCGACCAGCATTTTTACCCGTCCCTGTTTCAGGATCAGCAGGCCGTCATCGAGGTACTCGTGAGCATTACTGGACTTGTCCGGGTCGAATTTGAAATGTAGAAAACTCGCGCGGATCGCAGTATCGCACGAGTCATTGTCCAGCGACGAGGGAACGATAGTCATAAAATGGTCAGCCACTCCCCGCTCATGGTTGCTGTATTTGCGCGTACCACCGGGCTACCGTGGCACGTTCCTGGTCAGTCATTCCGGTTAAATTCCCGATCGGCATGTACTTGGTCTGCACCGTGGAGGCAATACGCTGGGCCTGGTTAACAATTTGCTGCGGCGACTCCAGCACGATCCCGAGTGGGGCTTCCACGAAACCCGGCTGGGTTGGCTGGCTGGCGTGGCAGGCAACGCACCGGGTTTCCATAATCTGTGAAATTTGCGTCTCGCTGACCCGGCTCGCATCGTCAATTTCAATCCTGGCAGGACTTAAATACCAGACCATGGACAACAACAGGAGTACCGCGATGGCCGGCAAAGCCGGGCTCGCCCGGTGGCTGTGGCGCAGCACGAAATACTGGCGGATCAATACGCCGGCCAGCATGATGAAGATCAGTACCAGCCAGCCATGCTCATGGCTGTAAGTCATCGGGTAGTGATTACTGATCATGATGAATAACACCGGCAACGTGAAATAGGTGTTATGCACCGAGCGTTGCTTACCGATAATCCCGGGTTCTGCATCGGGGGTCTGACCTGCCCGCATTTGCGCGACCACGCTTTTTTGTCCCGGGATAATCTGGAAGAAAACATTGGCCGCCATGATGGTGCCCATCATCGCACCGACATGCAGAAAGGCACCCCTGGCGCTGAACAGTTGAAACAGTACCCACGCCGACAGTGAAACCAGAACGAATATGATCGCCGCCAGTAACGAGTCCCTGTCCTGCAACGTTTTGCACAACAGGTTATAGACAATCCAGCCACCGACCAGAAAGCCGATGCTGATCGCGATTGCCGCTGCCTCCGACATTGCCATGACCTGCTGATCAATCAGGTAGGTTTTTGCCCCGAACCAGTAAATCACGGCGAGCAGGCCCATGCCCGACAGCCAGGTGGTATAGGCCTCCCACTTGGACCAGTGCAGGTTTTCGGCGAGCGGTTCACCGACCGGCCCGAGCAGGAACTTTTGACTCTGGTAGACACCGCCGCCATGGACCGCCCATAATTCACCGGTGACACCGCGTTCCTCATCCTGTTTGCGTGCCGGTTTGCTCAACGAACTGTCGAGCATAACGAAGTAAAAAGAAGCGCCAATCCAGGCGACGCCGGCGATAAAGTGCAACCAGCGTATCAGCAGGTTAGCCCAGTCGAGTAGGTATGCTTCCATCGGTAATTTTCAGCAGGAAATGAGTCCGGGTAGCGACGCCGCAGCGTCGCTACCCGATACGCCTAGTTCGGGATCGTGCTGACAACGCCCTGCAGGTAATAGTTCATCTTGTTGAGCTCATCGTCGGTCATGTTCTTGCCCTCGGGAACGATGGTTGATCCACTCTGGTCGACCACTGGACCGGCGAAGGGATGCAGCGAGCGCTCCCTGAGCTGACTTTCCATTGTCCTGATACGATTTTGCAGCGCTTCCGGGATGACATCGTTTAACGGTGCCAGCTTTATCATGCCGCGTGGATATCCGCCCCAAACGCTAGACGGGGCCCAGGTACCCTCCCGAACCTGCTTTATCGTCTGCACGTAGTAATCACCCCAGTGGTGAGTAGTCGACGTCAGATGCGCCCTGGGACCATACTTGGACATGTCGGAGTGATAACCGAAGGCGTACACGCCTTCCTCCTCGGCCGCCTGTACCACCGCGGTAGAATCGGTGTGGTGGGTAATCATGTCAGCCCCCTGCGATATCAGGGTAATCGCGGCCTGTCGTTCCTTGCCCGGGTCATACCACGAATTTACCCAGATGACCCGCAATTCAGCCTCGGGGTTAACGCTGCGCGCGCCCTTGATAAAGGCATTGATGCCCTGCAACACCTCTGGAATCGGGAAGGCCGCGACATATCCGAGTATATTGGATTTGGTCATCTCGCCGGCAATAACCCCGGTGAGATAACGTCCTTCGTAAAACCGCGCATTGACCAATCCCATGTTCTTGCCGAGCTTGTAACCGGTAGCATGAACGAATGCAGTCTTGGGAAATCTCTTGGATACCTTGAGTGCATAATTCATGTACCCGAAACTGGTGGCGAAGATGACCTTGTCACCGCGCTTGGCCATTTCGCGAATTACGCGTTCGGCGTCGGCTCCCTCGGCCACGTTCTCAACATAGCTGGTAGTGACTCCGGTTTCCTTTTCCAGCTGCAATCGACCCAGGTCATGCTGATAGGTCCAACCGGCGTCGCCGATCGGGCTCACGTAGACGAAACCCACGTTTTCGGCCGCCAGGCTCATACCGGTCATCGTCATGGCCAGCACTGTAAGCGCGAGTTTCTTAATGGTTATCTTTGTTAGTGTCATTTCCGAACCCTCCCAGGGTCACTTGTTAAAGTTAATGGTTACAGGTTTTAAAACCCCCGTTTATATACTTTCATTGATTAACGCATGCTTAAGGCCTTTCCTCAGGCTTCCGCTATCTTACTCATTTGTCAGGCTTCCGGCCTGAACGGCTGGCCCAGGGATACCGGCGCGTTCAGGCGCACGGTGTTCTGGTCACGAGAGATTATCACCAGCACCACGATTGTTGCGAGATAAGGCAAGGCCGAAAGAAATTGTGACGGAATGTTGATCTCGAGCCCTGAACCCTGCACGAATAGCTGCGCCACCATGACGCCGCCAAACAGGTAAGCGCCGACCAGTACCCGAAACGGTCGCCAGGTCGCAAACACCACCAACGCGATCGCGATCCAGCCGCGGCCGGAAACCATGCCCTCGACCCAGAGTGGTGTATAAAACACCGAC
Organism: uncultured Gammaproteobacteria bacterium; assembly: GCA_947259485.1. Taxonomy (GTDB): domain Bacteria; phylum Pseudomonadota; class Gammaproteobacteria. The sequence continues at coordinate 111,023 of CAMYLU010000003.1, forward strand.
AGGAAGGCACCACCGACGCCTGCCATCGCGCCACCGAAGAGCGTCGCCATGTAGCGGATATTAATCGCATGATAGCCGATGGAATGCGCCGAGGATGGTGATTCACCGACCGCGCGTAATATCAAACCGGGACGACTGCGATACAGAAACCAGGCAATGCCAGCGAACAACGCCCAGGAAAAATAAACCAGCGCCTGCTGATTAAACAGGGGTCCACCGATAATCGGCAGGTCGGCAAGTAATGGAATGCGAATTGTTTCCACGGTTGGCAGAATTTCTGACTCGTAGGGCTTACCGATAAAGGCCGAGAGACCAACGCCGAGGATGGACAAAGCCAGTCCACTGGCGACCTGGTTAGCCATCAAGGTTAACACCACGACGGCAAATATGAACGACATCGCAATCCCGGCCGCCATGCCGGCAAGCACGCCCAGCCATGGATTACCGCTGTGCAGTGTCACCGCGAATCCCGCGATTGCACCCATCGCCATCATGCCCTCGGCGCCAAGATTCAATACGCCCGATTTTTCGGCGATCAACTGCCCCAGCGCGACGATAATCAATGGCGTCCCGGCGACAATGGTGGCGAACAGAATCGAACTTATGATTGAACCATCCATCAGGCCGTGGCCTCCTTCCAGCGAATGCGGTAGTTGATAAACACGTCGGAGCCCAGCAGGAACATCAGCAGCATGCCCTGGAACACGTTGGATATTGATGATGGCAGCGCCAGGTATTGCTGTGCCTGTTCGCCGCCGAGGTAGAGCAAGGCCATTAGCAGGCTGGCGAAGAATATTCCAACCGGGTTCAGGCGCGCGACGAAGGCGACGATAATTGCGGCAAAGCCGTAGTTATTGGAGACGTGCTCGGTAAGCTGCCCCATCGGGCCCGCGACTTCGGACATACCGGCAAGGCCCGCCATGCCGCCACCGCTCAACAACCCGATCCAGATCATTTTTTTGGCCGAAAAACCGGCATAGCGTGCCGCATCTTTGGCATAGCCCGCGACCTGCATCTGGAAGCCGGCAAAGCTGCGGTACATGAAAATATACCCTACCAGCAATGCACCAATCGCCATTACGAAAGCAAAATTGAGCCGGTTTTCATCGCTTAACAAGGGTAGCAATGCCGGATCTTCGAACATCCGGGACTGCGGGAAATTGAAACCGTCCGGATCCATCATCGGGCCGTGCACCAGCCACGACACCATTAGCTGGGCGACATATACGAGCATCAATGACACCAGGATTTCGTTGGTATTGAACCGGGTTTTCAGGAAAGCCGGGATTGTTGCCCACAGCATCCCGCCGATAGCGCCGGCGATCACCATTAGAACCAGGATATGGATTCCTTCCGATTCATAGAAGTACAACGCGACCGCACTGGCCGCAATACCGCCGACGATTAACTGCCCCTCGGCACCGATGTTCCACACATTGGCACGAAATCCGACCGCGAGTCCGACCGCGATCAGCATCAACGGGGTTGCCTTTAGCAGGAGCTCCGATACGCCGTATAAGTCGCTGATGGGATTGATGAAGAAAACGATGAAACCTTCTAGCGGATTTTTGCCGAGGAAAGCAAATAGCAGCAGGCCACCAATCAGCATCAGCGCGATTGCAATCAAGGGCGATGCATAAGACATCAACTGTGACGCTTCGGGGCGTCGCTCGAGCCTAATCATGGGCAACGACCTCGGCGGGTACCGCCTGATCCCACATGCCGCTCATCCATACCCCGATTTCATCGATATTGGTGTCCGCGAGTTTCTTGGCCGGCGAAATACGGCCCTCGGCTATGACTGCGATGCGATCAGAAATTTCAAACAGCTCCTCGAGTTCTTCCGAGATCACCAGGATCGCGGTGCCCTCGTTACGCAAATCAATCAGTTGCTGGCGGATAAAGGCTGCCGCACCGACATCGACGCCCCAGGTCGGTTGCGCTACCACCAGCAGTTTCGGAGTCAACAGAATTTCACGACCCATGATAAATTTCTGCAAGTTGCCGCCCGAGAGCGAATTCGCGGCGTGCTCGGCGCCACCGCACTTGACGTTGAAGTCCTCGATACACTTGCTCGCAAATGCAGAGATCTTGTCGAACTGGATCATGCCGCGCTTGAGCATTCCCGAGCGGTGCGCGGTCAGCAACGCATTCTCGGTCAGCGACATGCGCGGCACCGCGCCGCGCCCGAGGCGCTCTTCCGGTACAAAACCCATTCCATTGCCGCGGCGTTGATCGGGTAGGTCCCGACCCGAAGGCGCACCACAGATGACTATTGAATCCGGATCGTCGACCGGAATCTCACCCGAAAGCGCGTACAGCAATTCCTGCTGCCCGTTGCCCGAAACCCCGGCAATACCCAGGATCTCGCCGGAACGCACCTCGAGTTCCATATCTCGCAAATGGGTGCCAAAAGGATCATTCGACTCTTTCGAGAGCCGCTTGAGCTGCAGGCGCACTTCTCCCAACTCAGCGGGCGCGCTGTGCTCCGGTACCGGAAGCTCCTTACCAATCATCAGGCTCGCCATCGATTTCGGCGTTTCCTCGGACGGAATACAATCGCCGGTCACCTTGCCATCACGCAATACCGTGGCGACATGGCAGAGCTCCTGGATTTCGTCCAGCTTATGGCTGATGTAGAGAATACTGCAGCCCTCGTCGGCCAGCTGGCGCAAGGTATCGAACAACTTGCGCACAGCCTGTGGCGTTAACACCGAGGTCGGCTCGTCCATGATCAGCAATTTCGGATTTTGCAGCAGGCAACGAATGATCTCGACCCGTTGGCGTTCGCCTACCGAAAGTGCATGCACCAGGCGCCCCGGATCGACCGGCAGCCCGTAACGATTGGAAACCTCGGTGATTTGTTCGGCGAGTTGTTTGAGGTCGGGATTGCCGGGTAACGCCAGGGCAACATTTTCGACCACGTTTAAAGTTTCGAACAGCGAGAAATGCTGGAACACCATGCCGATGCCGAGGCTCCTGGCGTGCGCCGGATTCTCGACGTGCACGACCTCGCCTTCCCATTTCATTTCGCCGGCATCGGGCTTGGCAACGCCGTAGATCATTTTCATCAGCGTCGATTTGCCAGCTCCATTTTCACCCAGCACCGCATGAATTTCGCCACGCTTAACCGACAGGGATACGTCTTCATTGGCGATTACCGACGGGTAGATCTTGGTAATGCCGTGAAGCTCAAGCCTTGGTGCCAGGTCGCCATCCGAATCGGATGTCATGCTCTCCCCCCCACTTTGTAATTTGTTTTATGGATGGTTTGTTTATCGTTATGCACCCGATCGTATACCTGCAGGATTTCGGCAGCAACCGAAATCGCGATCTGGGCCGGTTGCTTACTGCCGATACCGTCAATTCCAATCGGGCAGGTCATGCGTTCGAATTTTTCAACCGCGACGCCACGACGCTGCAGTCGGGTTTCAAAGTTGCGGCGTTTTGAGCGCGAGCCGATCAATCCAAAGTAGGTAAAATCATCCCGCTTGAGGATCTGCTCGCACAGCCGCTGATCGAGACCGTGATCATGCGTCATTACCAGGAAATAACACCCGGCCGGGGCCGCATCAATTTCCGCTTCCGGCGTGTCAGTACAAATTGGCGTTACTCCGGGCGGTGGTTCCCGCGGCAGGATATCGTCACGGGTATCGATCCAGTTGATGTTTACTGATAAGTCGCGCAGCGCACGCACTAGTGCCTGGCCGACGTGTCCCGCACCAAACAGGTAGAGCTCTATATAATCGCCCTCGCCGGCGATGCTGTCCCAGTCACTGTCGTCGCTGAGTTTTTCGAACATCAGGTTCACCAGGCCGCCGCAACACTGACCCAGACCGGCGCCGAGCGGGAACCGCTGAACCCCATCATCAGCACCCTGTTGGAGCTGGTTTCGCGCAATTTGACAGGCCTGGTACTCGAGATTACCGCCGCCGATCGTGCCATGCAGCTGCGTGGCGGTAACAATCATTTTTGCGCCTGCTTCGCGCGGGGTCGATCCAACAATAGAATCGACACTTACCAGCACGGCCGGGGTTTTGTTGCGGCGCAATTCGGCCACGGTGTCCTGCCAGAGCGTCATTTTGCCTCCGCGCGAATGGCATCGATCGCATCGAGAATCGCTTCCGGGGTTGCCGGCGCGCGCAGGGGCGGATTGATGCGGTTATCGGAGAGGCTGGCGATGGCGTCTCGAATCGCGAAAAATACCGAGAAGGGCAGTAACAGGGGTGGCTCGCCGACCGCCTTGGAGCGCAATATCGTATCTTCGACGTTCTGGTTACGGTAAAGCCGGGTAGTAAACTTTTGCGGGCAATCGGTAATGGTTGGAATCTTGTAAGTGGATGGTGCATGCGTCGTCAGCCTGCCCTGTTCGTTCCAGCAAAGTTCTTCGCTGGTCAACCAGCCCATACCCTGGATGTAAGCACCTTCAATCTGGCCGATATCGATTGCCGGGTTTATCGAGTTACCAGCATCGTGCAGGATATCGGCCTGCAGCAATTTCCATTCACCGGTCAGCGTATCGACCACCACTTCCGAAACCGCCGCGCCATAGGCAAAGTAGTAAAATGGGCTACCCTGCATCGCATCGCGATCCCAGTTAAGGCCGGGCGTTTTGTAAAAACCGTCGGACCATAGCTGTACCCGGCTCTCGTAGGCCTGCACTACCAGTTCCCGGAATGGGATCTTCCCGGAGCCCCAGTTAACCATGTTATCGGCAAACTCGACATCGGCGACGTTAACCCCGTGCTGTTCGGCCACCAGGGTTGCCAGGCGATTGCGAATATGACGCGCGGCATCCTGCGCCGCCTTGCCATTGAGATCGCTACCGGTCGAGGCTGCGGTCGCCGAGGTGTTGGCTACCTTGCTGGTATCGTTGGCGGTGGCACGCACGCGCTCGATATCGATACCCAGTTCCAGCGCAACCACCTGCGACACCTTGGTATGCAAACCCTGCCCCATTTCGGTACCACCATGATTGACCAGCACGGTGCCGTCGGTATAGATATGAACCAGCGCCCCGGCCTGGTTGAAGTGGACCACGTTAAATGAAATGCCGAATTTAACCGGGGTTATCGCAACACCTTTACGCAACACCGGACTGGTTTGGTTAAATACGGCGGCCGCTTGACGGCGCGCGTAATAGTCACTGCTGGATTCGAGTTCGGCTACCAGTTCGTGAATAACGTTATCCCTGACCGTTTGCCCGTAGGGGGTGGTATTGCGCTCATCCTGGCCATAGAAATTGACCTTGCGCACTTCCTGCGGATCTTTACCCAGCTCGCGCGCGATATTATCGATGATGTATTCAATCGCGATCGCACCCTGGGGGCCGCCAAAACCGCGAAACGCGGTATTCGACTGGGTGTTGGTCTTGACGCTGTAAGCATCGATGGCAACGTCACCGAGGTAATAGGCATTATCAAAATGACAAACCGCACGGGTTACCACCGGCCCGGTCAGGTCGGCCGAAAACCCGGCCTGTGCCGCCATCTCAATTTTGGCCCCCTGGATCAGCCCGGTGTCGTCGTAACCCACCTCGTATTCGAACTCGAAACCGTGACGTTTGCCGGTAATCAACATATCGTCGTCGCGATCGAGGCGTAATTTTACCGGGCAACGCAGGCGATAAGCGGCAACCGCGGTGATACAGGCGAAGATCGCCGACTGCGATTCCTTGCCGCCAAAACCACCACCCATGCGTCGCATTTCGACGAGCACCTGGTTGAAATCGATGTCGAGCGCGTGCGCAACCACCTGCTGCATTTCGGTCGGGTGCTGGGTTGAACACCATAAATGGAAACAACCGTCTTCTTTCGGTGCAACGTAGGAAATCTGCCCTTCGAGATAAAACTGCTCCTGGCCGCCAACCGAAAAGTGGCCCTGCATCTTGCGCGCTGCCGACTTCAAAGCCTGCTCGGCATCGCCGCGTCGTAATTGCATCGGCGGCAATACCCAGGATTGCTGGCTTTTGCCGGTAGCGACATCAAGCACTGCCGGCAGTGACTCATATTCGATGCGGGCCAGGCCGACCGCCTTGCGCGCCGCGGTAAACGAGGTTGCGACCGCGGCAAAAACCGGTTGCCCGACAAACTGCACCAGGTCATCGGCGAGAATCGGGTCATCGTGGATAATGGGGCCACAGTCATTGTGCCCGGGAATGTCGGCGGCAACGATAACCCCGACCACTCCGGGTGCGGCGCGTACCGCGTCCAGGTCGATCGATATAATCCTTGCATGCGCCTGCGTACTCAGGCCCAGTGCGATATGACAGGTACCGACAAGTTCTGGAATATCATCGACATAGGTCGCTTCACCGGCTACATGTAATACGGCCGATTCGTGCGGCACGGAAGTACCCGCCGCGCTTTCCCTGGCCTGTTGTTTAACCCGGTCTTCCATCAACCTGGCACCGCGAAGACGTTAACCGCTTCCGAATCGAGCGGTTGTTGCGACCTGGTTTCAAGGTAAAAACGGTACAACAAATTGGCCGTGGCCCGACCTCGATAGTCCGCGCTCGCGCGCATATCAGACAGCGGCGTGAAATCCTCGGCCAGCTTGCCCATCGCGGCAGTTACCGACGATTCATCCCATTTCCCGCCCGTAAGCAGTTTCTCAGTTAACAGCGCACGTTTCGGGATTGCTGCCATGCCACCCAGCGCGATGCGAATTTCGTTGACCGTATCGCCATCGAGTCGCAGCGCGAACGCCGCGCAGACCGCCGATATATCCTGGTCAAAACGCTTGCTGAGCTTGTAACAGCGCAACTCGAGATGCTCGTCCCGCGCGGGAATCTCGATTGCCTCGATAAATTCGCCCGCTTGCATGACGTTTTTCATGTAATCGAGATACAGGTCTTCAAGCGCCATTTCACGCACGTCGTCGCCGTGACGCAGCCTGACCCAGGTTTTAATCGCAATCAGCACCGGCATCGAGTCACCGATCGGCGACCCGTTGGCAATATTGCCGACCAGGGTACCGGCATTGCGCACCGGCACCGACGCGAAACGACGGAACATTTCGCTAAATTCCGGATACTGCGCGCAGATCGCGTCACCGGCATCGCTTAGCGTTACCGCAGCACCTATCTCGATGTTATCCCGGCTCGACTTGATCTGACCAAGCTCCGACACGTTGCCGAGGTAGATGATCACCGGCAGTTCACGCAGCTGCTTGGTAACCCAAAGCCCGACGTCGGTACCGCCAGCGAGAATTTGTGCCGATGGGTGTTGCTGGCACAGGCTCGCCAGTTCATCAACGCTGGTCGGGGCATAGTATCTCCCGCGTTCGAGCTCCAGCGACTGGCCTGCGGCGCGACGCAAGCCAAGCAGTTGCTTACGCAAATCCTGGTCATTGTCCTGCGGGGCCGGGTAGTCAACCATATGCAGGCAGGCCTCGATGATCGGACGATAACCGGTGCATCGGCACAGGTTGCCGGACAGGGCATCATCGATATCACCACGCCCCGGGGCAGAATTATTTTTGTATAGCGCATACATCGACATGATGAAGCCGGGGGTACAGAAGCCACACTGGGAACCATGGTAATCAACCATGCTTTGCTGCACCGGGTGCAGGCTGCCATCGGCCGCCTTCAACGACTCGACGGTAAACAGGGCTTTACCGTCAAGCGTCGGCAGAAACTGGATGCAGGCATTGACCGCGCGATATCGAATCCCGTCGCCGGTCAGTTCCGCAATTACCACGGTACAGGCGCCACAATCACCTTCGGCACAGCCTTCCTTGCTGCCGGTGCGGCGCAGGTCTTCACGCAGGTATTGCAACACCGAGCGTGTCGGTTCGACATCGTCAATTTCGACCAGCTTGCCATCGAGAATGAAGCGAACCGTGTCCACTAGGATCCCCGGTAGGTCGAGTAAGCCCAGGGCGAAACCAGTAGCGGGACGTGGTAATGCTGGTCGACATCGGCAATGCCGAAGCGCAATACCACTTCATCGACGAAGAGTGGCTCCGGTAAGTCGAGGTTCAGGCCTCGAAAGTACCGGCCTGCCCGGAAAACCAGTTCGTAAACACCGGGGACAAAGGAGTCGGCATCGAGGATCGGATTATCCAGTCGCCCGTCGGCATTGGTGCTATCGCGACCAAGCTCCTGACGTTCCGAGGATACCCGGTAAAGCACGACTTCAACGCCGGCGGCTGGACAGCCGTGAGCAGTATCCAGGACATGCGTTGTTAGCCTCCCCATATCTACACCCCTCAGTAGCAGATACGCTAAAGTCGCATTAATCGTTAATATTGTCAACACTTTGATAAAATATTGTTAACAATTTTGTTATCATGCTACACTCGATCGTTAACGAGCTAAGCAACCAGAACCAAAATGGCAACGAAAAACATCAAATCCGGGCAGGCCAAATTCGGCGAAGAAGATGTACTACGCCAGATCGAACAGGCGGTACTTGACCACCGTCTGGTGCCGGGAACCAAGTTGAAAGAGGTACAGCTTGCCAACCTGTTCGGTGTCAAACGGGGCCTGATTCGCAAAGTATTGACGCGCCTGGCGCACTCGAGGCTGGTCGATCAGACACCCAATCGGGGTGCCACGGTGGCAAAGCCATCGGTCAAGGAAGGACAGGATTTATTCGCCACTCGCAGGATCATCGAATCAGCCATTCTCGAAACCCTGATCGGTCACGCCGAAGAAAAACACGTTCAGCAGCTCGGCAGGATGCTGGATCGGGAGCAAAAAGCCTACCTGTGCGGCGATACCGAACGCGCACTCGGTCTGTCAGTCGATTTTCACCGCGAACTGGCACGCATGGCCGGCAACAGTGTACTCGAGGAATACCTGAACGATATTATTCGTCGCACACCGCTGGTGATTCTGACCCACCTCGGGGGCGACGAGCATAATCGATGCCGCAACCAGGAACACGAAGCGATTGTTGATGCAATCGCGCGGCGCGATGTCAAAACCGCGAAAAAAGTGATGCATCAGCACCTGCTGCATATCGAGGGCAAGATCAAGCATAAGCCGGAAAAACCACCCGCCGACCTGGCCGAGTTATTGCGCCCGCATAGTGTCGGGCAATCGGCATGAGCGATTATCCACGTGACATGATCGGCTACGGGCCTAATCCACCCCGCGCGCAATGGCCTGGCGATGCGCGCATCGCGTTACAGTTCGTTCTCAATTACGAGGAAGGCGGTGAAAGCAATGTATTGCACGGCGACGCGGGCTCGGAACAGTTTCTGTCGGAAATAATTGCTGCCCCAAGCTACCCGGATCGCCACATGAGCATGGAATCGATATACGAGTATGGTTCACGTGCCGGCGTCTGGCGGCTATTGCGCGAGTTTGAATCGCGTGGTCTGCCGTTAACCGTTTTCGCCGTGGCGATGGCGCTGCAGCGACACCCTGAACTGGCGGCCGAAATGGCCCGGCTGAAGCATGAAATTGCCTGTCATGGATTGCGCTGGATTCACTACCAGGATATTGACGAGGCGGTCGAGCGTGAGCATATGCAACAGGCACTCGATATCATTACCCAACTCACCGGGAGCAGACCACTGGGCTGGTATACCGGGCGCGATAGCCCCAATACCCGTCGTCTCGTGGTCGAGCAGGGCGGCCTGCTTTACGACTCCGACTACTACGGCGATGACCTGCCGCTGTGGATGCAGGTCAAATCCAGCGCTGGTGAAGACAAGACGCACCTGGTCATCCCCTACACGCTCGATGTCAATGATATGCGCTTTGCTACCGCGCAAGGCTTTAACAGTGGCGAGCAATTCTTCCACTACCTGCGCGACAGTTTCGATGTGCTCTATACCGAGGGTGCGCAAACACCAAAAATGATGTCGGTCGGGTTACATTGTCGGCTGGTCGGCAGACCGGGGCGCTTCCGCGCCCTGCAGCGGTTCCTCGATTACGTACAAGCGTACGACCAGGTATGGATTTGTCGCCGTATCGACATCGCCAGGCACTGGATAGACAGGCACCCGCCGCAAGCCGCATAATTGTCGTTATGGGCATCAGCATCGACGAAATCAACCGCAGCAGCGCGGAGCGCTTCGTCGAATTGCTGGGCGGAATTTTTGAACGTTCTCCCTGGGTCCCGGAGCTGGTGTACCCGGAACGTCCGTTTGAATCCGGCACGGAACTGCATCGGGCGATGGCCGCGGCGGTCAGACGCGCACCGGAGGTTCATCGCATGGAATTACTCTGCAGCCATCCCGAACTAGCCGGCAGAGAAGCCAGCGAAGGCACCCTGACCGATGAATCGAAACGCGAACAGGCCGGGGCTGGACTGAACCAGTGCAGCGCCCAAGAGCTCGCGAAAATCAAGTCGCTCAACCAGGCTTATTATTCGAAGTTCGGATTTCCTTTCATCATCGCGGTGACCGGGCTCGACAAGCATCAAATTATCACGTCGATGGAAAACCGGCTTGAAAACCCGGATCAGCTGGAGTTCGATAGCGCAATCGGTGAGGTCGAAAAGATTGCGCGCATTCGCATCGACGCACTGATAGATGAGTAGTATCGATACCCTGATCGAACGCTCAGGGGTACACGATGACTGGCGACTAATACTCGCAGAGTCGCTTTTAACCCTGGAACCGGAATACCTCGCATCCCTGTTGCGAGACGACAGCTGGCTGCCCGGTGTCGATCGACTGCTGGCCGCGTTTCGACGTAATCGGTCCGGGGTGCGTTACCTGCTGATCGGTGAGTCACCCTACCCGCGCTGCGAATCGGCGAACGGCATCGCATTCTACGATGCCGCGGTTGGCAGCCTGTGGAGCGAACAGGGTTTGAGCAAGGCAGTCAACCGCGCCACCTCGCTGCGCAACATCGTCAAAACAGCCCTGGTCGCCGAGGGACATCTGCAAAAGGACAGCGCAGGTAAAATAACGCAGGAGTCGATCGCAAGGCTCGACAAGCATGGCCTGATCCAGACCCTGCCCGAACTGTTCCAGAATCTCGAAAACGCCGGATTTTTAATGCTGAACGCGACCCCGGTGCTGCATTCCGAGCGCAAACCCGCACACGAAGCACGATACTGGCTACAGTTTCTCGAGCGCCTGCTTGCCCTGGTCGCCAACAATTCATCGCGCCGCGTCACGCTGCTGCTCTGGGGCAAGATCGCAAAGCTGGTCGAAACCATGCTTGCAAGCAATCATTACGACAAGATCATCTGCGAGCATCCATACAATATATCGTTCATCGATAATCCCGAAATGCTGCAACTGTTTGCCGGGATCAGCGTGATGCGAAGCTACCCGACTGCTAAAAGCTGAATTGGTAAATCTCCGGGCCTTTTATTTCTGACGGGAAAAGATTAGCTATATCGCGGGTTTAAGGTCGATTTAGCCTGAATTTAGTCAGCTATCTTAAGCCAATCTTCAGATTCGTCCGCTACAACAAAACCATGAAAGTACTCGTGGTAGAAGATTCAGCCAGGTTACAAAGTTCGATGAGCTCCGGGTTGCAGGGATTCGGCTACGCGGTCGATGTGGTAGCCGATGGCACCCAGGCGATCAACAATGCATCGAGTCGCGACTATGACGTCATTATTCTCGACTTGATGTTACCGAAGGAATCCAGCCTGCTGGTGCTGCATGAAATACGAGAACTGGATCGCGAGGTTGAGATATTAATACTTTCGTCGCGTGATCAAATCCATGACCGGGTAACTGCCCTGATACAGGGCGCCGATGACTACCTGGTCAAACCGTTTTCCTGCGACGATTTGCACGCACGAATCCAGTCGCTGGTAAAACGCAGGATCAATCCAAAATTGTCCATGGACGAGCACGAGGAGGGTATCGACTCGAACACCCACCTGAATCGATTGATCCAGAACCTGCTGCAACAATGCCAGTGTGACCAGGGTGAATTCGAGTTGGTGATTAGCGAAATAAAATTCTCCAAGCTGCTTAACAGGGTATGCTCAAAGCTTGGGCAAGATGCGCAACAAAAAGAAATCATGCTGCAGTTACCCGCGCAAAAGCTGCCGACCCTGCTGGTGGATGCCAAGTGGATGGAGCATTTACTCGCAAACCTGGTTACGAACGCGATTTCGCAAAGCCCGATGGGATCGGAAATCAGGATCGAGGTTCAAATCGGGGCTGAATACTGTGCGCTTGAAATCGAAAACCCGATGTCGAAGTCGCTTACCAGTGACCAACTGAAGACCATGTTCAAGGATTTCTATAATGGTAATAACATCGACGACAACGATGAGCCCTTGGCCCGGTTCTCGCTGGTTAAATCTTATGCAGACTTCATGAATCTCAAGCTGAATGTTTCAATGCAAAGCGGCAACCGTTTTCGAATTCGTGTTTCCAATATCAAGATAGTTTAGATTCTGTGGCATTATAAAGCCTTCTGAGCTCACCAACCGGCGAGGCCGCCTGCACATGGATATCCCGACATTCGACGACGTGGTTGCAGCGCATGAGCGCATCACGCCCTACATTCATCGCACCCCGATACTGACTTCGAGTTACCTCAACCAGTTAACCGGCGCCGAGATCTTTTTCAAATGTGAAAACCTGCAAAAAGTCGGCGCCTTTAAAGCCCGCGGTGCGAGTAACGCGGTGTTTGGCCTGAGCGACGCCGATGCCGCGAACGGAGTTGCCACGCACTCGTCGGGTAATCACGCGGGAGCGCTCAGCTTTGCCGCCGCGCTGCGCGGTATCGATGCAACCGTGGTGATGCCCCACAATGCGCCCGCAACCAAGAAAGCCGCGGTGCGCGGTTACGGTGGCAACATAATCGAATGCGAACCTACGCAGGCCGCGCGCGAGGCAACCCTGGAAAAGGAGGTTGCGCAATCGGGGGCCAACGTCGTTCATCCTTATGATGACGCGCGCGTTATCGCCGGGCAGGCAACCTGCGTGCTGGAACTGCACCAGGACATCGGCGACCTCGATGCCGTGGTCGCCCCGATTGGTGGTGGTGGGTTGATCTCCGGAACCTGCCTGGCATTATCGACGTTATCACCGCAGACGAAGATATATGCGGCCGAGCCTGCCCAGGCCGATGACGCCCACCGCTCCTTTCAGGCCGGGGAAATCGTTACCCGGGATGCGCAGCAATCGGTTGCCGATGGTTTGAAAACCAACCTGCGTCCGCGCACCTGGCATTTTGTTTCCCGCTTTGTTAACGATGTACTGCTCGCCAGCGAGGACGAAATTCTCGACGCCATGTACCTGACCTGGGAGCGCATGAAGATCATAATCGAACCCTCGTCCGCGGTACCGCTGGCAGTCATGCTCAACAACAAGCAGCTATTTCAGGGACAACGCGTCGGAGTCGTCATTACCGGGGGTAATGTCGATCTCAAGCACTGCCCGGGCTGCAAGTAATCGGGCAGGCAAAAAAAACGCCGGCTTTTGCCGGCGTTTCCAGGTTGTTCGCCAATTTTAACGACTGGCAAGATAGCTATTCAAATCGTCCAGTACCTGGCCCTTATCGACCCCGACTCCCATTTCAATCATCGCATCGGCAAAGCGACCGACGATATCGTTTATGGTTTCATGCGTAAGCTGGTTGAGGATTCCAATACGAATCTGCGCCGGCTCGGAGAGCGTGTTCCAGATCGCGAAGCCGGCCGAGCGACAGCCGGTAACCAGCTCTTTTTCCTTACCTTCGAACGCTGCAGGAAGATCGAAAACCACCAGGCTCGGCATATTCGAAGTTACCTTGCAGCCCATAGCTTCGATTGCGTTGCTCAAGCCTTTTTCGTAATAGACGTAATCGGCAGCTTTCTTTTCGCGACCGTGCAGTAGTAACAGGCGCAGCGCTTCGTGGAAAGAGGCAACCGCGTAACCCGAATGCGTGCGGTGGTAGGTGGCGGTTTCGACATCCTCGCCATCGGCGATACACCAGTGACGCGCTTCCAGGATTGGATGGTGCACGTAGGTATAGCAACCGCGCTGCTTGAGCAGATCGATAACCCTGTCGTTAAAACTGACCGGGGCGTAGGTCAAGGGCAATCCGAGTATTCCTTTTTGCGGACAGGAGGCCCAGGTGGTTACCGCCGGGTAGTCATCGATATTAAAGTAACCGATCCCGAGGCTGGAAACCGCATCGACGATTCCCATTACATCGTGTTTGGCACAGGCATTATTAAATCCCTCGATATCATTGACGCGACCGCTGCCGGTTTCATAGTGTGCCATGAATGCCCACATTGGTTTGTGCTCGGCGAGTGCAGCTTCGACAATGTCGCCGGTAACCGATTCGCCGTGGGGTACATTCACGGTTACAACGTTAGCGGGTTTTGGATTCAATGGATCCGCCGCCAGGTCTTGCGGGGTCGAGGCCTTCAGGCGGATATTGAAATCGTCGATACTGCTGAAAGTTCCGTTGACGAAAGCGACCACGGTATCGCCGGGAAGAATTGGCGAGAACGCGCAATCGAGCCCGTCCCAACCGGTACCACAAACACCAAAGGTGTAGGCATTCGTGGTGCCGAATACTTCGCGTAGCATGGCCTTGGCTTCTTTCATGCCACGCACCACGTCGGCCTGCATATGATCGGCAACGCCGGCGGCGGCAAATCTTGCGAGTACGCGTGGGTCCGTGTTGCCCGGTCCCGGTCCGGCGGCCAGCGTATGCGGAATTTCAAGTTGTGGGAACATTTCAATGCCCTCTGCTGATTTCTGGGTAAACTCTGGTTGTGCTGACATTTTCTTGTCTCTCGTAATTTAAAATCGTTACACCGCGCTCACGCGGCACCTTAGTTCCAGCTCAGGTCGGCCTGTGACCGCCCAGTGCCTGGGTAATTTCATCGGCTGTCTGACGAACCGCATTGCCGAGTTCGCTCAAACGGTTATCCACTATGCGGGCCTTCGGTCCTGAAAGCGAAATCGCCGCCAACGCCTGCCCGTTTTCATCAAAGATTGCTGACGCCACGCAACGCAGGCCGACCGCGTGTTCTTCGTCATCGAGCGCATATCCAAGCTGTCTGACCTGTTCGAGCTCTGCGCGTAACTGGGAGGGGTTATTGATGGTCTGGTCGGTATAACGCTCCAGGCCGCGACGTTGTAATATGTTAGCAACCTGCTGTTCCGTCATGCTCGCCAACAGCGCCTTACCGACGCCCGAAGCGTGAATGGGAGAACGACTACCCAATCTCACGATCATGCGCATCACTTCCCGCGATTCGACCTGGCTGACAAAAACCACCTCGCCATCATCGATCACGCCAAGGTTTACCGTTTCTCCGCATTGCTCCACCAGTGCGTGCAAATGTGGCCTTGCGCTGGCGACGAAATCACGCCGGCTTAAAAACGCGTTGCCGACGGTGAACGCTTTAATGCCCACGAACCACAATCCCTGCTCGCTGTCCTGCTCGACAAAATCGAGCTCCTCGAAGGTATTGAGCAAACGATGCACGGTCGCGGCGGGCATGCCTAACTGGTAGGAAAGATCGGTCAGGTGCAAACCGGTCGGTGTCTCGGACAGGCGCTCAAGCAAAGTCAGCGCGCGTATCAACGACTGGTTCTTGCCGTCGCCGGCACGACTGTTCGGTCCGGGCGGTCTGCCGCGTTTGCGCGCAAAATTGGTAACCTGGTTATTCATGACGCGTAATTTAACAGCCCGGAATTCATTGAACATATCCAAAAACGACATTTTTGTTTTAAAAATATATTCCAAAATGGGTATTACCCATTATAAAAATTGCTTAAGTTATTGTATTGACTAAATTTTTTATTAATATTTGATAATTTCCGTATTTTGGAAATTATTATCATTATAGGTTCTAAGCGTTTCCTCCCGGCATCGGCAATCTTTTTAGATGAAGTAACCTACTTTTTTTGCTTGAATCTGCCGGTTGCGTGACGCCCGTTCAGGAATTTTTCTTACAAAACAATGACACTGCGCCATAATGTAAGGTCAATCCTGATCTTTTCCATGGAGAAAGAATGCGAATAGCGGTCTATGGTAGCGGCGGCGTGGGTGCTTATTTCGGAGGACGACTGGCCCAGATTGGCCAGGATGTCACCTTTATAGCGCGCAACGAGAATCTTTCGGCGCTGCGCTCAAATGGCCTCAAAGTCGGCAGTATCGCCGGTGATTTCAGCATCGCAAGGGTAAAAGTTACCAATAACCCCTCCGAAGTCGGTATCGTCGATTACGTGCTGTGTTGCGTTAAGTCCTGGCAGGTTACCTCAGCCGCCAGGGCGATGAAACCCATGGTGGGCCCCGACACGCTGATCGTCCCGCTGCAAAACGGTATCGAAGCCCCGGGTCAACTTGCCGGCATACTCAACGCGGATAATGTGCTGGGAGGACTTTGTGCAATCGTCGCCTTTCAGGCAAACCCCGGCCACGTCAAGCATAGCGGTGGCAACCCCCTGATTCGTTTCGGTCATCTGGACAATCACGCCGACCCTCGCATCAATGCCCTGTCCGAAATCCTGAATCATTGCAATGGCGTCAAGTCGAGCATTCCCGAAGATATCAAGGTCGCAATGTGGCAAAAATTCATGTTGATCACTCCCTGGAGCGGTCTCGGGGCCGTGTCTCGCGCTCCAATAGGGGTTTTGCTGGATCAGCCGGAAACGCGAGACCTGCTAACCGAGGCAACCGAAGAAGTATTTCAACTCGGGCTTGCCAGGGGAATCGACCTGCCAGCGGATAGCGTCAGCAAGACCCTGGCCACGCTGGGAGATATCCCTCCCAACTCGACAACCTCGATGCAACGCGACCTGGTCGCAGGCCGGCCGTCTGAGCTCGATGCCCAGAATGGCGCGGTCGTTCGCCTTGCCTACGAGCTGGATCTCGAAACTCCACTAAATCGATTTATTCTCTACAGCCTGCGTTCGCTCGAGCTGCGTGCACGCGGAGCACTAAAATTCAACCGCCGCTCGAAGCATCGCTAGACTATTCTGCGAACCGAATTCAAACCTGTGAGCTTTTAAACTGCGGCGGGTTCAAGGCGTGGATATTTGAGCGCCCAGATGGTATTGACGGCGAGTGTCGATATCACGATTGCCCCACCCAGCAGCGTGCTGATCCCGGGCTCTTCACCCAGTGCCAACCAGACCCAGAGCGGCCCCAGGATCGATTCCAGTAGCAATAACAGGCCAACTTCAGGTGCCGGGATATAGCGCGGGCCGAGAAACATCAGCGCGGTCCCGATCGGCAGCATGTATAAACCCATGACCAGCAGGTACCCCATGTCGGCCTGCGACACCGCAAACGGCGATGCCAACGGCAATATCATCACTGCCGTTAACAAGCCACTGCAGGATATCGCTGAAAACGACGAAACCCCGGGGAAACGGCGCACGAAACTAAAGCCACAGGCGAGGAAAAACGAACCCAGTATCGCAGCGAGGTCCCCCAGTAAACCCCCCTGCTGATCGACACTACCGGATGCCATGACCGTTATGCCGATGCAAACCAGCAGAATTGCGACCATGGTTCTGGGTAGAATTTTTTCATGCAGCAGCAAGCGACCGATAATCGCCGCGAATAACGGCGTGGTGCTGAGGATGATCAGGGTATTGGCGACGCTGGTATGCGTGATCGCAAAAATAAAGGATATTGTACCCAGCGAATAGGCCCCGACCATCAGCAAACCCGGGCCCCTTACCGTTTTATACTGTTGCCATGCACGGTTGGGATAGACAAGGTTGACCACCAGCCACATGCCAAAAGATAAAAACAGTGCGCGCCAGAAAATCATGGTCCAGTGATCCGTTGCGATCAGTCGCGTCAACAGCCCATCCGGGGAAATTACCAGAACCCCGCAGGCGGTTATCAGCAAACCTTTTGCATGTGTCGACTTCATGCAGGGGATTCTAAGTTTATCCGCGGCTTTCGCCTATCCATTTTTTACGGGTCGGTGAGTTCAAGGCCGACGAAAAATCAACCGGGTTGGGATCTATCAAGGCATTGCTTTTTATCCGCATCGTGGCGAAGATACAAATACTCCGAACCGCATCGTCGAAACTGTTATGTCTGACACTGTTATTCGGGGGAAAACCGATTCACCATTAATTGCGACTAGTTACTTGAAGACACCAGACAACTCACGTAGCGGCGCCGAGGTCTTAATCGACGCGCTCAAAATCAACGCTGTTGAACGTATCTTTTGTATCCCCGGCGAAAGTTATCTCGCCGCGCTGGATGCGCTTTTTGATCGCAGCGAAATTTCACTGATCGTATGCCGCAACGAGGGTGGCGCAGCTTACATGGCCGAGGCCGAGGGTAAGCTGACGGGCAGGCCCGGGGTCTGCTTCGTAACGCGCGGCCCCGGCGCCACCAATGCCAGTGGCGGGCTGCATATCGCGATGCAGGATTCAACCCCGATGATCCTGTTGGTCGGGCAGATTGCACGCAAGGATCTCGAGCGCGAGGCTTTCCAGGAAATCGATTATCGTCGCATGTTTTCCGAAGTGGCCAAGTGGGTGGCGCAAATCGACGATGCCGATCGCATCCCCGAGTATTTAAACCGGGCTTTCAGTGTGGCCACCAGTGGGCGGCCCGGCCCGGTAGTGCTCGCGTTGCCCGAGGATATGCTGACCGATCAAACCGACGCCAGGGATGCGAAGCCCTGGCAGATAGTCAAAACCAGTCCCGCATCAGCCGACATCGCGCAAACCGTCAGCCTGCTGGAAACTGCCAAACGCCCGTTGATCATTGTCGGAGGCAGCGGCTGGAACGAGGACACGCGCCTCAAGTTGCAGGATTTTGCCGCGGCCAACCAGATTCCCGTGGTCAATTCGTTTCGCTGCCAGGACTACTTCGATAATGAGCATCCAAATTACATCGGCGACCTCGGGCTCGGCGTCAATCCCGACCTGACCCAATACATCCAGACGTCCGACTGCCTGCTGGTGATCGGCGCGAGGCTCGGGGAAATGACCACCGGCGGATTCACGTTGATCGATATTCCCTGTCCCGGCCAACGAATGATTCATGTCCACCCGGGGGCCGAAGAACTCGGGCATATCTACCAGCCTGACCTGGCCATCAACGCCAGTGCCGAGACCTTTGTCTCGGCACTTGCCGGGGCCAGGCTGAAGCCGGCAGACACCAATGCATGGAGCCAACAGGTCACGCAGGCGCACCAGGTTTATCTCGACTGGAACCGCTCCGTCGGTGTCGACGGCCCGGTGCAGTTATCAGATATCTTCCACAGCGTTAGAAACCTGGTCGATGAGGACACCATCCTCTGTAACGGCGCCGGTCTCAACACCGGCTGGCTGCATCGTTTTTTTCGCTACCGTAAGTATCGTACCCAGCTGGCACCGACCAGTGGCACCATGGGTTACGGCCTGCCAGCGGCGATTGCGGCGAAACTTCGCAATCCAGAGCGTTGCGCGGTGGCCGTTTGCGGCGATGGAGATTTCATGATGAACGGGCAGGAGCTCGCCACCGCGATACAGTACCGCGCTAATATCATCGTCATCGTCATTAACAACGGCATTTATGCGACCATTCGCATGCACCAGGAGCGTGAATATCCGGAACGGGTAATCGGCACCGACATGGTTAATCCCGATTTTGTCGCACTGGCCGAAGCCTACGGAGCGCATGGCGAGCGGGTTGAAAAAACCGAAGAGTTTGAAGCGGCCTTCGCGCGCAGCCTGGCGGCCGACAGGCCGGCCCTGATCGAAGTGATGCTCGATCCGGACATACTCACGCCAACCGCGAGCGTTAAGAGTTTGCGAGCGCAGGCAAAGTGAATCGCAGGGATTTCAATAAACCGGGCGGTCGTTCCAGGATCAAGCCGCTGATTTATAAGGCTTAAAATGACTGCCCCATATAGTATAATCCGCCGTCTTTGTGCTTACCGATCGGGCAACCATGGAAATTGAACAACTTTTAATGCAGAGTTTGCAGCTACTGGGCCTGGGTATGGGCGCGGTATTTATTATCCTGGTGCTGCTGATCGTGATTATTTCCATCGTGTCAAAAATTGTCCCCGAGGAAGTGACACCACCACCCGGGATGATTCAAAGTAGTGTCGACAATAATCATATCGTCGCGATATCCGCAGCACTTCATCAATATAGAAAACACAGGTAGTAAAATATGTCAAAGCCATTGTTGATTACCGACCTGGTGTTACGCGATGCCTCGCAATCGTTACTGGCCACGCGGGTACGCATCGAGGACATGCTGCCAATCGCCGCGAAACTCGACCAGGTTGGATTCTGGTCGCTCGAAACCTGGGGCGGCGCCACTTTTGATTCCTGTATTCGCTTCCTCGGTGAAGACCCGTGGGAACGGCTGCGCCAGCTCAAGGCGGCGATGCCCAATACCCCGATGCAAATGTTATTGCGCGCACAAAACGCGCTCGGATATCGCCACTACGCCGACGACGTGATCGAAAAGTTTGTCGAGCGCTGCGCCGAAAACGGCATGGATGTTTTCCGCATCTTCGATGCGATGAACGATATGCGTAACTTTGAAACCGCAGTCAAGGCTACTATCGCGGTCGACAAACACGCCCAGGGGGCGCTTTCGTATACCTTGAGCCCGGTACACAACGTCGATCTCTGGGTCGAGATGGCGAAGAAGCTCGAAGACATGGGCTGTCATTCGATCTGCATCAAGGACATGGCGGGCCTGCTCAAACCCTATACCGCGGAAGAAATGGTCAGTCGTATCAAGGAAAGCTGTGAAGTACCGTTAACGGTACACAGCCACGCGACCACGGGCCTGTCGACCGCGACGCTGATGAAAGCCATCGACGCCGGCGTCGATATGATCGACACCTCGATTTCTTCGATGAGCCTGACCTACTGTCATTCACCTACCGAAACCTTTGTCGCGATCATGGAAGAAAGCGAGCGTGCAACCGGACTGGATCTCGACTTGCTTGAAGAAATCTCGCTCTATTTCCGCGAAGTCCGTAAAAAGTATGCGAAATTCGAGGGTGCACTAAAGGGTGTCGATCCACGAATTCTGACGGCGCAGGTTCCGGGTGGCATGTTAAGCAATCTCGAAAATCAACTGCGCGATCAAAACGCCACTGAAAGGCTTGACGAAGTCTTAAAGGAAATCCCGACGGTGCGCAAGGACCTGGGATACGTGCCACTGGTCACCCCGACATCGCAAATCGTGGGGACACAATCGGTCATCAACGTCCTCAGTGGCGACCGCTACAAGTCGATCAGCAAGGAAACCGCGGGCGTACTGCGCGGGGAATATGGCGCCACAGCAGCACCGGTTAACAAGGAACTGCAGGCACGCGTGCTCGATGGCAAGGATCCGGTGACCTGTCGGCCCGCCGATCTGATCGAGCCCGAGATCGATAAGCTCAGCGCCGAGTTACGCGATATCGCCAAGGAAGAAAACATCAAACTCGCGGCAAACGAAATTGACGATGTGCTGATTTACGCCCTGTTCCAGCAGGTCGGCATCAATTTCCTCAAGAACCGGGGCAATCCCGATGCATTCGAGCCCGCGCCCGGAACCGAGCCCGCCGAGACTCCGATCACGCCGATTGCGGCTTCAGCGCCGGCCGCCAGCGAAGCGACGGTGGAGAGTTACCGCGTCAGCGTCAACGGTACCCAGTACGATGTCGTGGTAGGCCCCGGGGATGCCGATATCAGCCAGGTCACCCCGGTTGCTGCAGCACCCGCTCCGGTAGCTGCGCCAGCGGCGGCTACACCACCCAGCACTGGCGGCACCGAGATCAGGGCGCCACTCGCCGGCAGCGTTATCGACGTCCTGGTTGCAGTAGGCGACCAGGTTAACGACGGTGACCCGGTGATGATTGTTGAAGCGATGAAAATGGAAACCGAAATCCGCGCCAACGCGAGCGGAAAAATACAATCGATCGCGATCAAGAAAGGCGATGCGATACAGGCCGATCAATCCCTGATGACGATAGGCTAGGCCAGATGGAACAGGGGCTATTGCAACTCTGGGCGTCGACCGGGTTGTACAATTTCACCTTCGGCCAGGTGGCAATGATCGTGGTGGGAGGCCTGCTCATTTTCCTCGCAATCCACAAGGGCTTCGAACCCCTGTTACTGATTCCGATCGGCTTCGGCGGCATTCTTGCCAACATTCCGGTTGCGGCCATTGCCGGCCCCGATGGCCTGCTCGGCATTCTCTACCAGGCCGGAATCGAAACCGGCGTGTTTCCACTGCTGATCTTTATGGGTGTCGGCGCGATGACCGATTTCGGGCCATTGCTGGCACGGCCCAGCCTGATGATCCTGGGCGCCGCGGCCCAGTTCGGTATCTTCTTTACCCTGTTTGGCGCGATCGCCATGAACCTGATACCCGGCATTGAATTCAGCATGGCCGACGCGGCCGCAATTGCAATCATCGGCGGCGCCGACGGCCCCACCGCGATTTATGTCGGCTCGCGACTGGCGCCCGATCTACTCGGTGCGATAGCGGTTGCGGCTTACTCTTACATGGCGCTGGTGCCGATCATCCAGCCACCGATCATGAAGTTGCTGACTACCGAGAAAGAGCGCAAGACCAAGATGACGCAGCTGCGCAAGGTCTCGAAACTGGAGAGAATCCTGTTCCCGCTGATCCTGTTGTTGGTAACGCTACTGCTATTACCCTCGGCAACCCCGTTGGTAGGGATGCTTTGCTTCGGCAACCTGTTGAAAGAAAGCGGCGTGGTCGATCGTTTGAGTAACACCGCGCAAAACGAATTGATTAATATCGTGACGATTTTTCTCGGGCTCTCGGTCGGCTCCAAGCTCGCCGCCGATAAGTTCTTGAGCGCCGAAACCCTGGGTATTTTACTGCTTGGCATGGTCGCATTTTCGATTGGAACCGCGGCCGGCCTGGTGATGGGCAAAATCATGTACCGGGTTACCGGCAAATCGGTCAATCCGCTGATTGGAGCCGCCGGCGTATCGGCGGTACCGATGGCGGCGCGCGTTGCCAACAAGATCGGCCTGCAGGCAAACCCGCAAAACTTCCTGCTGATGCACGCGATGGGCCCGAACGTGGCCGGCGTCATCGGTTCTGCAGTCGCCGCCGGCGTACTCCTCGCCATCGTCGGTTAAACCTCGGTTTAATCGTGACTACGAGATTTCTATTAACATCGAATTAATTTGCCGGCTGACACTAGTTAGCTTGTAAGTATTTGGTAGCGCTATTTCTTTTAGCGCAATGGTTGCAACTTTTCTTTCAGTAATTTCAAATATACTTTATTGCCAGATTGTTGCAAAACCAATTCGGCAAATTGATAGAATTCGATGGTCTCTTTGTGGCCAGGGTATTGGTAGCGCAGGGCATCGTATATCGTAGTAGCAGCCCGTTCTATGTCATTTTGAGAGAGATAGAAATTAGCAAGCCCTTTAATTGCCAGTATAAATCTTGGATCAGCTTTCAGGCTTTGTTGATACCATTGTGATGCTTCCGCTTGCCAATTGAATCCAGCCAGGTCTGGCGCTTCTTCTATTAATTGAGCCTGTATAAAATAACTATTGGGCCTGAGTGAGTTAATCTTTCGAGCTTCTTTAATATGTTCCATTGCCTGGTTAAAGAATTGAAGGCGCTTTTCTTTCGGCAATTCTGCAATGTTTTTAATTATATTTTTATAGATTAGAGCATACAGTAGATGCGCTCTGTCGTTATAAGGGTAAAGGCCTAGGGAGATGGAACTGAATTCTTCAGCCTGTATCATCTTGCCTTCTGAATAGGCGGTACGTGCTTTGGAGTGAAAGAAAACAGATGTGCTGATAAGCGTAAAATAGCTTATCAGGAGGACCGTGACACTGGCCAGAGTCAGGCTAAAAATCGATTTTCTAATAGATAACTGGTTAAGAAAAATAATCGATTTTGTTTGTCCAATAATAAATAGAAAACGGCCAAGTAACAGACCAATGAGAAAAAGAATCGAAAAAATACCGAGGTTAAAGGTAAATAGAGAGTGAAATCCAATCGCAGTGATTCCCGCCATCAAGGCTGTGGCTTCGATTTTTTTGTTAGATTCATTTTTGCGATTAGAAATATACTTCCACCACGAATAGGCAATAAATCCCATCAACAGGACTAATAACAACAATCCAGGAATGCCCGCTTCTATCAGGTACTGGAGGTAATCATTATGCGGATTTTGTCCCCCGGCTGGATCGCTGAAGAGCCGGTAGGGTGGGTAGAGTAGCCAGTAAGTTCCAACACCATTGCCATACCACGGTGTATCACTCAGAAGATTGATTGAGCCCTGCCAGATATCCCATCTAACACCGCTGCCGCTTAAAGTTGCCTGAGAAACAAGCCGGCTCGAACTGCTCGAACTACTGGTTGTTAAGTAGGCCAATAAAAAAGCAGATAGGTAAATGGCCAGGAATTGCTTTAGCTTTGTTGTATTTATCTCTCCTCGCCCAATAAAATAAATCATCGCTAAGCCTATGTATTGCCCTAGAGAAGCGCCCCGACTTCCAGTCACAGCCTGACTGTAAACCAGCAACAAAATTGAGACTGCTAGAAATTTACTTTTTGCTGGTTTTGTTGATATCAGAAAATAACCGGCTGTTGGCAGGATGATAAGATTTAAATATGCCGAAAAGGTATTAGGGTTAATAAATAGCGAAGCAGGTCTGCCTGTGCCGCTGAACAACTGCATGAGACTAATAGCAACAAGAATGAGACCCGTTGCTATAATGGTTTCGAATATACGTTGCCAGGATAATGCGGTATTTGAAATTACAAAATAACAATAAAAACCAGTGATGGCAGCGCCTATGGTAATGGCATGTATGAGGCTTGTGGCAGGAATGTCGCTCCAGAAAACAGTAAGGAAGCACCAACCTGTAAATAAAATGAGTAATATACTAAGAGGTGATTCAGGTAAATCAATTGGTTTCTTGAAGCTTTTATGCAGGTAATAAATACATAGTAAAACTGAACTGGCAGCGGCGGGTCCAAACCAGAATAGTGTTCCTCCCTGAAAAAGGATTCCACAGATTAGGGTAATAAAAAGCGCACTAACAGGGGCAATCGCTGAAATCAATACAATATCTTTCTAAAGTTCAAGGGCTTATATACTGTTTATCGGGGTGAATTTCATAACTACTAAAACATCCTTAAGTAGTATGGGTCAAGGCAAACCACTCACTGAATTATTAATCAACCAAATTGTATTAAGCAGCACAAATTAAAGTTCTGAAAAAAAGGTAATTACTGAAGCGGACAACTGATAATTAATGAATTTTTTTCTCAACAAAAATTGCCATAGTGACAAGGAAAAAGTGAATACAGGGTGTCGCTATCCTTTATCGAATTAGGTCTGCTGACCTAGTACTGCAGCTCGTCGAGGGCTATGCACCGGCAGCCCGCTATCAGCATTTCCGGTAAGGATCGAATTTTCTCAGAAGTCGAATCGACCCTGCTCGGACTTTTAGGTCCGCGTGCAATCGTAAACTAGCGAGCACTTGTCCGACTGCATGCATTTGTTATGCATCACTTTAATTGAGTGTCTGCGCCTACACTCGAATTACCTGTGACTACAGGCATTTTTTGTCTGCATGCGGTATCGACTGCATGGGAAAGCGACCAGCCGGTTTTCGAAAGCAATGTGAGCGAAAACTTATGCGAGAATGCTTCTAGATTACGCGGCTTGAAATTCTGGGTGAGAGCAGGCTTTGCCAGTTGGCACCGAGCGAATCCAGGTGGTGGCTTATTCCGGCAATCCAGCGATACGCAGCCCATCCAGAATTGCATTTAAAGTTTCTTTATCGCGGATTGGCCAGCGTGCGCGCAACCCGGATATTGTCATAGCCGGAGCCAACTCCAGCAGCTTGGCGACCGTAGAACGCGCTTCGTCCATTCGGCCCAGTCGTACCAACGCGGGCGCTAATATCCGGTAGGTGGTATCCCAACCTGCATACATGCGAGCAGATTTTGTGGCCAGTTCGCAGGCTTCGGCCGGACGACCGCACATGAGATGGGCCATTGCCGCCGCGGTATAGAAAAAGAATGCGCCGGGATCCCCTGGGCTGACGCGAATAGCATGCTCAATACAGGCGAGACCATCCTCCGGATTCCCACAAACATTTTGCACGGCGCCAACCAGAAAGGTGACAAATGCAATATTGGGATTGAGCTCCCGGGCACGATTGACCGCCTCGAGACCCTCGTTATAGTCACGTGCAATCATCACCAGAACGAAACCTGCGAGCACCAACACAATCGCATCGTCTCTGTCAGCTGCAATTGCCCGGTGCGCCAGCGCAATCGCTGTTTCCGCATCATCATCTCCATAGGCTCCCCAGGCTCGAGTCAGTCGTTCTTCGTAGCCCCAGGCAAGGTAGGCCAGAGCGAGGGCATAGTTCGGATCGAGTTCGATGGCACGATGTAATAAATTTAAAGCCAGTTCGTTGGGTTCTGGCCGAATTGCAAAAAGATGCGGCAGAGCCTGCAGGTAGAGATCGTATGCGCCGATATCTTTGGGTGGTTTTCGTTTCGAGCGCGCTATTTCAGCCTGGCGCAGCGAGGGCTCGATAGCGCCCACGACACTTTCCGTGATTCTATCCTGGAGCGCGAAGACATCCTCAAGGTCGCCATCGTATTTATCCGCCCACAGGTGGGTTCCGGTATCCGCTTCAATTAACTGGCCGGTGATGCGTAGTTGGTTGCCGGCCTTGCGCACACTTCCTTCCAGTACATAACGCACTCCCAGTTCCCTGGCAATCTCGCGAATATCGACGTGGCGCCCCTTGTAGACAAAGCTGGAATTACGCGCAATAACAAGCCATTGTTTAATTTGTGATAGCGCGGTAATGATGTCTTCGGATATACCATCGGCAAAGTATTCCTGTTCGGGATCGTTACTCATGTTGGCGAACGGCAGCACGGCGATAGAAGGTTTTTTCGAGCCACCATGGTCGGCCGGTTCCGGAACTGTTGAAGTTTGATTTATCTCCTCAACTGGCAGCGCTGCACCCTGTCGCAGGCTAGCGGTAAAAGCTCT
Organism: uncultured Gammaproteobacteria bacterium; assembly: GCA_947259485.1. GTDB lineage: Bacteria > Pseudomonadota > Gammaproteobacteria. The sequence continues at coordinate 137,905 of CAMYLU010000003.1, forward strand.
TACCGGCTGATCGAAGCCTTTCAACAGTTGCTCGCCCAGACTTTCGAAGTCGTACGGCATTCGGGTTGGTACAGTTTCCGAAACGGCCCCCTGCACCACGATGCCGCCAGGTTCGGCCAACTGCTCCAGTCGCTGGGCTAACACAACCCCTGCCCCCGTTATGGTGCCGTCGGCAATCACCACTTCACCGAGGCTGATACCGATGCGTAATTCGGGCTGGATATCGTCACCATGGGTCGCGTTTAGTGCAGTATTCTGGGCCTGGAATGTGAGCGAAGCGGTGACCGCATCTGACGCCCGCTCAAACTCGGCGACAAGCGCATCGCCGCGCAACTCGTGAGCTATACCTCCATAGCTTGAGATGGTGCTGGCAAACTGATGGAATGCCGCTTGCATACGTTCGTGCGCGAGGATTTCGTTGCGTTGGACCAGTGTTGTCGAAGCGACGACATCAGCGTGCAGGATGACCGCCAACTTGCGCGAGAGTTTGCTGCTATTCATCGACCATCCACTTCAAAGCAATTTTGTTCAATGTTGAATTGACCAGGCATTGTTTTTAAAGCGGGCTAGGTTACGAAGGTTCTCCGCCGAAATGCTCCCAGAATTCCTTTTTCGGATGGCGGTGAGGAAATTCCGTATCGGGGACGGGAAGCTCGAGAAAACGGCAAAGTGGATCCCATCCATCAGCAACGTTAAACACCAGCAACCGATCTGCCGGTATCGTGTCACGTACCTTCTGGTTGTTCAGCCGATAGGCGGAAATCGCAGAGTCGCGGTCAGTGTAATCCTCAAATGTCGCGTTTAGAAACCAGCCAGACATCGTGTCGGCGACATCTGCTATGTGCGGCGGCAATTCAAGATCGGTATAGGTGGCAAAGAACTTGCCGATGGTTCCATTGAAGCTGTTCCACCAGGCGTCTTCCGGACGTTCGGTATGAATAACCCTGGCGTCCGGAAAGGCAACAGAGGTTTGGTGCCAGACATGCGCGCCGGGCCAATCTACCTGCGAGATGTAGCCCTCGAAAACCTCCGCCCAATTGACCTGTTCACCGGCAGCAATTGCCTTCCAGAAGGGAAGCTGTGTCGGATTTTCCATGACTTCTAACATATGGTGACACGGACCCAGACCCAGCACACCCAACGCTTCTTTCATCGACATGGTTCCGGTTCTTCCAAAGCCTGACCCGATAACTTTTAACGACATTTTGCGACTCCCTGATTTATTATTCTAGATTCGAACCTGCTGCAAATTATACTTAGTGAAATGGTCCGTGACCATTGATCAATTTCTTTCGCAACATCGAGATACTTCTGACCTGTTTTTAGGCCTTGCGAAACATGGCAAGATATTCAACCGATCGATTCTGGCTTCCAATGTGGATCGCCAGGATATTGTTAAATTTGACGTGGCTGTGATGTGCGTGTTTTTTAGCATGCCAGAACACGTTGCGTAACCTCTCGTGCTGATGGGTAGTAATCATCACGAATTCCTGTGGTTTCATATGCTCGATATCTACCTGGTCCAGGTTAGCCTGGCGGATTATCTCCTCCCAGCTTGCACAACCAGAACCACAAACCATCACGTACTTACCTCCCATTTCGACCAGCCACCTGGAGATCTCTTGCTGGCGGTCGCGGCTGACAGTGTCCTCGATGGCGAGTACAACCTTAAACGGTGCGAAGTGCCCGATACCGGGTAAATCATTGTGCTCAGTGAGTTGAATGTATTCAATCGATGTCATGCATGTCTAGCGCTGTCGCAGTCCTGAATAGATCGGAAGAACCTAAATAGCCGATCGTAATTTGTGTACGACTATTGTCACACGGAACCCGGGGCGTCGACATAATACCCCTTTTCCTCCAAAAACGGTTGCTCTCCAGCCCATACCCTGGTGATTTTCAACGTCTATCTTAGAGCTTGAGACTTGAAAAACTGCGGTTCGATAGCAACTAGACCTTATACTATTGACCTGTCAACGGAAACTACCCAGTATTAAAAAGTGCGATACCGGCAATTAACAGTACTAGTTTTTGCAACCATGCTGTGGACATGGGCCGGTACCTCCATGGCGGCACCAACCGGCAACACTAGTCCGGATCTAGCGTTAGTTGATGGATACTTTGAAATCACCGCCCAGGCGAGCAAGTTGTTTGGCGAACAGGGGCCGACCCCGATGATGATCGATATTAATCCCGGTAGCCCGGAGAATTTAGTCCGCGCCGGTGCCAAGCGGGTTATCCCGGTCGCGATTCTCGGATCCAGTGACCTCGATGTAATCGGAATCAATCCGCGCACCATCAGGCTAAATGGTGTCGATATCATGTTGGTCGGCAAGTCCGACAAGAGTTTATGCCGCCAGGCAGATATCAACGACGACTCCTACCAAGACCTGGTCTGCGATGTGCGTACCACGGGATACAAGGTAGTCGAAGGCGAATACACGATTATCCTCAAGGCAGGGACCTATAACGGAGAGTCGTTAAGAGGCGAGGATCGCATCAGGATTGTGCGCAATTAAGAAAATCAGCCTCGATGCCGTGTTCTAAAACCTCAACCGAACCGACCACGCGCAAAAAAAATAGTAATGCAGAGCGTTATTAGTTCCACTATCAAGAATTAGGCCGATATACTGGCAATCAGTTTTGTAACTTCGTCGAGGAGCGCATGGCAAAAATTATCCACAGTATGATCCGTGTGCTGGATCTGGATCGATCAAAATCGTTTTACCAGCAAGCTTTTGGACTTGCCCCGTCCCACGAACTCGACTTTGAGGATTTTGCGCTGGTTTACCTGCGCAATGAAGAAAACGATATGGAGATCGAGCTCACGCTCAACAAGGGAAGAACCACGGCTTACAAGCACGGAAACGGTTACGGGCATATAGCCGTGTGCGTCGATGACCTCGACGCCGAGCATGAAAGATTTAATACGCTTGGCATTGAAGCTACCGATATCGTCGAGTTTTCCCCGGATAATAATTTGCTGGCGCGCTTCTTTTTTGTTACTGATCCGGATGGTTACGAAATCGAGGTATTGCAACGACACGGCCACTACCAGTAACGATAGCCCTGTCCAGGGCCAAGATCAGGCGACCTCCTTCTTAACCGGTTTCAAGCGCTGGTGGAGCGCTGCAGGATTTCCCAGTCCTGCCCCAGGCCAACGCTCGCGTCCGAGGCTTCGAGCATGCCCTTACCCTTGATGATATCGGCGGCACGTTCGGCGAGCATGATCGTCGGCGAGTTCAGGTTACCGTTAGGGATGGTCGGAAAGATCGACGAGTCGACCACGCGCAATGCATCGATGCCACGCACCCGGGTTTCAGAATCGACCACCGCCATGTCGTCCTCTCCCATGCGGCAGGCGCAGGAAGGGTGATAGGCGGACTCAACCGCGCTGCGCACGAAAGCATCGATATCTTCGTCGCTTTGAATCGATTCACCGGGTTGAATTTCAGGGCCCCGAAAAGCATCCATTGCCGGCTGGCCGATTATTTCACGCGTTAACCTGACACAGGCGCGATAGGCTTCGATGTCCTCCTGGCGTTGCAGGTAATTGAAAATGATTTCGGGCTTGTCCTGGACACTCGGCGTGCGCACCTTGATGGTGCCCCGACTAGAGGGCTTGTTGTGCCCGACGTGCACCTGGAAACCATGCCCATCGAAAGCGGCATTGCCATCGTAACGCATCGCACCGGGCAGGAAGTGATACTGGATGTCGGGCCATTTAACGCCGGCCTTCGAACGGATAAAAGCGCAGGACTCAAAATGATTGGTCGCACCCAGGCCTTTCTTAGTGAGCAGCCAGCGAGTGCCGATCAAAAACTTTCGCCAGGGATTGAGTTCGGCATTCAGCGTAATTGGTTGCTGGCAGCGAAATTGAAAATAAAACTCGAGATGATCCTGCAGGTTTTCACCGACGCCCGGCAAGTCATGGGCAACTTCAATACCGGCCGGTTGCAGCACTGCGGCCGGGCCGATGCCGGATAACTGCAGCAAATGCGGTGATGCAATCGGGCCAGCGCTTAGAATTACTTCCCGCTTGGCACTCAATGTCTGTTTATTACCATCGCGAATGAACTCGACCCCGCTGGCACGCTTAGCCTCGAGCAAGATACGTTGACTCAAGGCGCCGGTAATGACTTCCAGGTTGGGTCGTTCAAGCGCCGGCTTTAAATAGGCGTTCGCGGTTGACCAGCGCACACCATTCTTTACCGTCATATGCATCGGGCCAAAGCCCTCCTGCTGGCGACCGTTGTAATCCCCGGTCTTCATGTAACCGGCCTGTTCTCCTGCGTCGATAAAGGCCCGGTACAGCGGGTTTTGCATATTGTTACCATTGTTAACTGCCAGGGGTCCGTGCTGCGATCGGTATTCGTCGCTGCCGAAGGCCCAGTCATCGGCTTTTCTGAAATAAGGCAGGCAATAACGATAGCCCCAGTCTTTCGCACCCTGGGCTTGCCATTCCTCGAAGTCCATGGCATGTCCGCGCACGTAAACCATGCCGTTAATCGACGACGATCCACCGAGTACCTTGCCGCGCGGGCAATCCATGCGCCGATTGTCGAGGTAGGGTTCGGGTTCGGTTTTGTATCCCCAGTTGTATTTCGACATGTTCATCGGAATCGACAACGCCGTCGGCATCTGGATGAAGATGCTGTTGTCGCTACCCCCAAATTCGAGCAACGCGACCGTGACAGCCGGATCTTCGGTGAGACGATTGGCGAGCACGCAGCCAGCGGAACCGGCACCGACGATGATGTAATCGAAAGACTGTGTCATAGGTTGCAGCTTAAAAATCCGGGAATTCTATTTTGAATGGCCGGCAAACATTTGCAAACCTTTCTTTGTCGTTGGCGACACCAGGGCACCGGTTCGCGGACCTGGAAGAACACGGCATCGACAGATAATTATTGACTTTGATTAATATGTCGATTATCGTCGACATATGGACATTACTACAACAGTCAAATCTCTTGGCGCCCTTGCCCAGGAATCCCGGCTGGCAGCCTTCAGGCTGCTGGTACGCCGTGGCGACGTAGGCATGGCCGCCGGAGAAATCGCGCGCGAATTGTCGATTCCGCACAATACGATGTCCTCGCATCTTGCGATCCTGACAAACGCGGGCCTGATAAATTCGAGACGAGAAAGCCGCTCGATTATCTACAGCATCGACTTTGGTGGCACCCGCGAATTGCTTTCCTTTTTAATGCAGGATTGCTGCCAGGGGCAACCCGAAATCTGTGCACCAGTGCTCGACAGCGTCTTGCCCGGCTGCTGCGCCCCAAATTGTTAAAACGGAGAAAATCATGAAACGCATGCACGTTAACCTCTCGGTTACCGACCTCGACACCTCGATTGGATTTTATTCATCCCTGTTTAATGCCGAGCCCTCGGTGACCAAGGATGACTACGCGAAATGGATGCTGGAAGACCCACGCATCAATTTTGCCATTACCACCCGTGGCAATCGCAAGGGTATCGATCACCTCGGCATACAGGTCGAGGACGAAGGCGAGCTCGATGAAGTTTATTCACGTCTGAAAACAGCCGGCGGACCGATCATCGAAGAAGGCGAAACAACCTGCTGTTATGCAAACTCCGAGAAAAACTGGATCTTCGATCCGGAAGGCATCGCCTGGGAAACCTTTCTGACCCGCGGTCAAAGCCCGGTCTACGGTACCGATGTCATTAAAACGACCGACCCTGAATCTGCCTGCTGTGTTCGCCCGCAACAGGAGCAGAAACCATCCGGCTCCAGTTGCTGCTAATCCCGGGAAATAACTTGCATGGCCACTGATACTGCCTCGTCGATGGGGGTTTTCGAGCGCTTTCTTTCAGTCTGGGTGGCGCTGTGTATCGCCGTCGGCGTAGGGCTTGGAATTCTGCTGCCTGAAATATTTCAGCTCATAGCAAGTATCGAGTATGCCAGCGTTAACCTGGTGGTGGCGGTATTCATCTGGATCATGATTTACCCGATGATGGTAAACGTCGACTTTGCATCGCTCAAGGATGTCGGCAAAAAACCCCGGGGACTGTGCATCACCCTGGTTGTCAACTGGTTGATCAAACCCTTCACCATGGCCGCCCTCGGGATTCTGTTTTTCGAACATATTTTTACCGGGTTGGTCGAGCCGGAAACGGCGAAGGAATATATCGCCGGCATGATCCTGCTGGGCGTGGCGCCGTGCACGGCGATGGTATTTGTCTGGAGCCAACTGGTACGCGGCGACGCCAACTATACGCTGGTGCAGGTTTCGATCAACGACATTATCATGGTGTTCGCGTTCGCACCCATCGCCGCCCTATTACTCGGTGTCACCGATATCGTCGTGCCCTGGGAAACCCTGCTACTGTCGGTGGTTTTATACGTGGTCATTCCACTCGCCGCCGGTTATGCCACCCGTAAAATCCTGGATAACGCCGGGAATCACGAGCATATTGCCGATTTCACCGGCAAGATAAAACCTTTCTCGGTCATGGGCCTGCTGGCCACGGTGGTGTTGCTGTTCGGCTTCCAGGCACAAACCATCATCGACAAGCCGCTGGTGATCGCGCTGATTGCAATTCCGCTGATGATTCAAAGCTATGGCATTTTCGTGGTTGCCTACGGCTGGGCCTATCTCTGGCGAGTGCCGTTCGACACCGCTGCCCCGGCTGCTTTGATCGGGACTTCGAACTTTTTCGAACTCGCCGTTGCCGTGGCGATCAGTTTGTTCGGGTTGAATTCGGGTGCCGCGCTGGCCACCGTTGTCGGCGTACTGGTCGAAGTCCCGGTGATGCTGTCGCTGGTCGCAGTGGCCAATCGAACACGCCCGCATTTTGCCTGAGCCATGGTGTCAAGCCGCGGGATGACAGGATAGTGTCCGCGTGATTCACGCGGTGTTAGTCAGGTCAGGACCAGGGAAACGGGCTATTCGATACCGGGTGCAGCTTGCCTAGCGCGTAACGCGAGAAACGAAATGGCTCCAGTAGCGAGCTCTGCTGACCGCATAGTTCTTCTGCTACCAGTTTGCCGACACCCAGCATCTTGTAACCGTGGTTGGAATCTGCGATCAGGTAGCAGTTTTCACGGAATACGTCGAACACTGGAAAGCTGTCCGGGGTAAACGAACCGATACCACCCGAGGGTTCGTTCTTGTAATACTCGAACTGGCCTTCGAAACGTTTCTGACAGTGTGCCAGTGCGGAGGTCCACATGTGCGCGAAGTCTTCACCGACGACGAAATCAGGCGAATCAACACCATAAGGATCGACCGCCACATCGTCTGGATCGGTATCGATGGCGTAAGGCGCCGCGCCACCCTGGATGCCGCCAAAATGGAAGTCGGGTTTGTAATAAATGCCCCACATCTTGTCGGTTATCAGGCTACCATCAAAATCCGAGTAAAGCGGTTCATTGCTATCGACGTGGATAACCGGCGGGAATTGACCATCGTTGGTTTTTTGCAGCTCCGGGTCGACGCCCAGTGTTCCCTCCTGTAGCGACCAGTAAATCCACATCGGCACATTGTCATGCATGTGGCCGTCTGCGCCCTTGATCGAAACGGTTTTAGGCAGTTCGAGCATGTCCCATACGGTTTTGGCCCAGGGTCCCGCGCCGATGACCACCTGGTCACAACCGATTTCACCCTTGTCGGTCTCGACAGCCTTGATGGCACCACCAGCCGAATCGCTCTTGAAACCAGTCACGGCACAACCGGTCATGATACGTACACCCTCGTTCTCCGCCTTGGTGGCCAGCGCATATATCGCCTTGGTATTGTTGGCATAACCACCGCGCTTTTCGTGCAGAACGGACGTAATTCCCTTTGCCTGCCAATCGTGGAACAGGGTTTTCATGTAATCAGAAGATTCCTTTTCACCTTCGATAAAGGTCGATTCATAGCCAATATCTTTTTGCTGGCTGGCAATGGTGGCGACATCTTTATGCATGCTTTCCGGACTGATTTGCATATAGCCCACGGGATGGTAACTATAGCCTTCAGGATCGGTCTCCCAGACGCCAACACTGTGCGCCATCAACTCGCGCATCGCGGGCTGGAAGTAATTGTTGCGCACCACGCCGCAGGCAATACCGGAAGCGCCGGCGGCAATGCCACTCTTATCGACGACCAGGATATCCTTGCCATCGCCTTTACCCTGGGCCTTTAACCGCTGCGCCAGGTGATAGGCGGTACTGAGGCCGTGTATGCCTGCGCCAATGATCAGATATTTCACATGTGAAGGAATTGCCATTGCTTAACCTGCTATGTTTGTTATTGCCAGTGCCAGGTGAACGCAAGTGCTGCGCCCTGAACGCGTGATCGCAACAGAATATCTGAATTGTATAGCCGGACGCCGAACTAGAACGACCTAAGAAAAGACAATAACGACATGGTAAACCCTGCGCTTAGCCGAGTACAGATGGCATCTAATCAAGGGCTTCGACAGCCTTGCGAATGCGGTCGACCGCCTGTTCAACCCGGTTCCGCGGGCAACCGAAATTAAGCCGCATGTGGGTGGGATCGCCGAAATCACGACCCGGTGACATACCCACGCCGGCATTTTCAAAGAACGCCATCGGATCTTCGAGCGCAAGTTCAGACACATCGATCCAGGCCAGGTAAGTCGCCTCGATCGGGCCAAGCTGCAATCCGGGAATTCGGTTGATTGCGTCGATCAGGTAATCCCGGTTGGCGGCAAGGTATTCGCATTGCTGACGATTCCATTCATCGCCGAACTGGTAAGCCGCCTCGGCCGCGGCGAGCCCCATTAAATTAACATGCGGAACAATGTATGGATTGACCTTCAAGCCGCGACGTAACTTCGGGTTTGGAATGATCGCGAAGGCACAACCAAGGCCCGCGAGATTAAACGTCTTGCTCGGCGCCATCAGGGTGATGCTGCGCTGTTCAATTTGTGGATTGAGCGAGCCTATCGGGATATGTGTTTTATCCCGGTCGAGGATAAGGTCGCAGTGGATTTCATCCGATACCAGGATTAAATCCTGTTGCTCGACGATATCGGCAAGGCGTTGCAATTCTTGCTTTCGATAAACCGTGCCGCCCGGATTTTGCGGATTACAAAACAACAGTAGTTGTCCAGGGCGGCTGGGTTGTTGCTCGAGCCAGTCCATGTCGACGATCATTCGTTGATCACGCAGGCTCATGGGAATCGGCTGGTTGGCCATGGCATTGAAGCCCGGGGCCTTGGCAAACGGGGGATAGATGATCGACGGCAGGTAAACCGGGTCTCCCGCTTTACCATTGGCGCGGCAGGCAAGGTAAAGCGCCCCGACAATGCCGGGCAGAGGCACCAACCACTCGGGATCGACCTTCCAGTCGTACAGGTGTTGCATGCGTGCAACCAGCAGCTCGACCAGGTGCGCAGGTGTCTCGGTGTAACCGAACACGGGATGATCCGCCCGTCTATGCAAAGCTTGCTGAATTTCAGGAGCAACCGCGAAATCGGTGTCGGCAACCCACATCGGCAGGATATCCCGATTGCGATACTTTTCCCACTTGGCGCTATTGCTGTTGCTTCGATCAATTTCACGATCGAAATCGAACACTTCGGTCATTTGAATCCTGGCTTTCCTGAAATCGCTTCGATCATATGCCAAGCCTCGTTGGCATCCAAGCGAAATGATCAATATGAATTGACCTGCAGTAAAACAGTTGCGATGCTCTGCGCATGAACCGCGAATATGATTACATCATCCTCGGCGCTGGCTCGGCCGGATGTGTGCTCGCCAATCGCCTCAGTGAAAGCGGCGAGCATTCGGTACTCATCGTCGAAGCCGGCCCGGTGGATAGCAAGCTTTTGATCCATATTCCGGCAGGCGTCTACAGCGTCTACAAAGACCCGAGCATTAACTGGAACTACAATAGCGAAGCCGAACCCGACCTGCAGCAGCGCAATATCGAGCTGCCGCGTGGCAAGGTGCTCGGTGGTTCATCATCAATTAACTCGATGGTATACATGCGCGGCCATCCGAAGGATTACGACCGCTGGAACGACGAGCTCGGATTGAAGGGATGGAGCTACGCCGACTGCCTGCCCTATTTTAAAAGAGGTGAAAGCTCCGAGCGTGGCGAAAACGAATGGCGCGGCGGTAGCGGGCCGCTTGGGGTTTCACGAGCCAAACTCGATAATCCCCTGTTTGACGCGTTGCTGGAAGCTGGAAAAACCTCCGGCCAGGGACATTCCGAAGACCTTAACGCTTATAAACCGGAAGGGCTCGCGAGATTCGACAGCACAACCCGCGACGGCCGACGTTGCAGCGCCGCCGTGGCGCACCTCAAGCCTTCCCTGTCACGCCCCAACCTGGACCTGGTTACCCATGCCCTGGTCGAACAGGTTCTACTTGAAAACAAGTGCGCTACCGGCGTCAGGTTCCAGCATCGCGGTAAAGTACAGATTATTCGTGCCAACCGTGAAGTCATCCTTTGCTGTGGTGCAATCAAGTCACCACAGGTGCTGATGCTCTCCGGAATCGGTCCGGCCGCGGAACTGAACAAACACGGCATTTCGATCCGTCATGAAATGCCGGCGGTGGGCCAGAACCTGCAAGATCACATGAAACTTATCTGCACCTGGAGATGCACGCGACCGATAACTTACCAACATGTCGCCAAACCCTGGCATAAACTGGCGATCGGCTTGCGCTGGTTGACCAAAAAGGAAGGTTTCGCTACTTCCAATATCTGGGAAGCCGGAGGACTGATTCGTGGCAACGAAACCGTTGATTACCCCAACCTGCAGTATCATTTTGCGCCGATCTCGGCAACCTGGGAGGGTCGCAAAATCAAGCTGGCGCAGGGCTTTACACTGCAGGTAGACCAGTTACGACCGACCAGCAGGGGCCACATCGCGCTTAATTCAGCCGATCCGACCGATAAGCCCGCGGCCTATTTCAATTACCTGAGCAACGAGCACGATTTGCGGGAACTGGTCGAGGGCTATCACAAAATCAACGAGTTGATTATGCAACCTGCATTCATCGCATCTCGTGGTGACCGCACCGCGCCGGAACCGGATATCAAATCCGATACTGAAATCGAAGACTGGATCAGGGCAACGGCCTCAACGGATTATCATCCCAGTGGTAGCTGTCGTATGGGCAATGATGACGATGCCGTGGTTGATGCCGAAATGAAAGTGCATGGTATCGAAAGGCTGCGCGTGGTCGATGCATCGGTGATGCCCAACATCGTCAGCGGCAACCTCAACGCGCCAACGCAAATGATCGCGGACCGTGCCTCCGATTTCATACTCGGGAAAACACCACCCACGCCCGAACAGGCAAACTTTCATTTTCAGTAATAGCCAAACGAGACTGACGATGCCATTATCAGGAATTAGCGCTAAAAATCTGCCTGAACCCTTTACCTATAGTGCGGGCGTAATTAAGAAGCCACACAAATCAGACGTAGGGAAATTGCTAAATTTCACCAAATGTTTGCGCGTTCGATTGCGCTCAGGGGCTTGAATAAATTCAGCTAGCCCAGACTAAAGATATCGCGCGGGGTCGCAGGCTATAGTTGAAAACGGTTGTTTGGCCCCACTGATAAAGTTAGCGATCAACTGGCCGGTAATCGGGCCCATCGTCAAACCCATGTGCGAATGCGCGAATGCAAGCCACAAATTTTTGTGACGGGGTGCCGGTCCGATTAGCGGCAGGGTGTCCGGCACCGTTGGACGCCTGCCCATCCAGGGATTTTGCGTTATGACTTCACCGACCGGGAAAGCCTCGCGTACCCGCGGTAAAACGCGCGCGACCTGGCGCGGATTTGACCGGGCCTCACGCCGCGTCAGATTGGATCCGGTGGTAACCCGCAAGCCCATATCCATCGGCGCCATAACATAGCTCGCATCAACATCGAAGATCGGGCCCGATAAATTCGCTGACTCGCCGGGTGAAAAAATGGTGTGGTATCCGCGTTCAATTGCAAGTGGATTGGAATAACCGAGCTGGCCGATAATCTCCGGGGTCCAGGCGCCCATACAAACTACTAGCCTGGAGACAATTTCAGTACCCTGGTCGGTAGTCAGCTCCCAGGCTTCGGCTGATTGCCGCAACGACTGCACGCTGGCACGCCTTATTTGACCACCCGCCGCAGTAAACATCTGCGCATATGCCTTGCAGAGTTTCTCGGGATTGCGAATCGATACCGATTCATCGATTAAAACTCCCTGGGCGAAAATTGGTTTCAGGTCCGGCTCCAGGTCAGTTACCTGGCCGGGATCAAGCAGGGTATGTTTCACCGCACAGCGATCCAGCAATTCTCGCTCGAGTTGATCGCGTAAAAAGGTTTGCCGATGCCGATAAAGTTTCAGGCCGCCAACACGATTAAGTAACGCCTGAGCCCCGGCCTCCGTAATCCACTGTTTATGCAGGTCGATGGATGCCTGGGTCAATGCCGCCATCGCGTCCCCGTCATGCAAATAAGTTTCGCGACGACAGCGTAAAACAAATCGTAGCAACCAGGGAAACAGTGACATTAAATGCGGATAATGCACCAGCAAATCGTCATCGAGGTTGAGGATCAGGCGGTGCAAACGCGGCAGCAGCGACGGATCTGCCAGCGGTGTGATATTGCTGTAACTTAAAATGCCGGCATTGCCCGACGAGGTTTCCTCACCGGGACCCCGGCGGTCAATTAGCGTCACCAGGTAACCGCGCCGCTGCAGTTCAAGCGCACAGCAAATTCCGACAATACCGGCTCCAAGCACAACCACGGGTTGTTTCATCCTGGTACGACTAACCCTTTCTCTCGGTAGCTACCTGGGAACGGTGGTTACGCGGTGAACTGCCGAAATGCTTGCGGTAACAGGCGGTGAAGTAGGACTGTGTCTCAAACCCGGTGGCCAGAGAAATATCGATCACGCTGTGATTGGTATTCAGCAACAGCTGCTTGGCATGCATCAGGCGTAATGACAGGTAATACTGGCTCGGAGTGACATTACGGTACTTGTGAAACAGGCGCTCGATCTGGCGTAACGATAGCTTACATTTTGCCGCGATCGAGGGTAACGACAGCGGCACCTCGATATTGTTTTCCATCAGGTTGATAACGTCGATCAGCTTTGGCGCATTCATCGCCAGGTCCATGCGATCCGCCATTTGCTGTGAATCAATTTCGGTGCGGATGCGGTCGTGCTGAAACTGCTGCGAGATTTGCTGGGCAAGTTGTCGGCCATATTGATTTTCGATCAGCTTTAGCATCATATCGAGGGCCGCGATACCGCCGGAACAGGTGTAACGTCGCTGCGCAATTTCGTAAAGCGTGAAGGTGACTTCAAGTTGAGGGTATAGCTCCTTGAATACCGGAATATTTTCCCAGTGAATGGTAGAGCGACATTCATCCAGCAGTCCGGCGCGCGCCAGGATAAAGCTACCCGAACTGGCCGAACCCAGGCTCACTTTCTGTCGATCCATGGCTTTCAATAATCTAATCGTATTGGCGTCGTCAAAATTTTGCGCCGTATTGGGGGCGACAATAATCAGGGTTTTCAGATTTTTTGCATCTGCGAGCGCCCTGGTCGGTACGGTAATACCGCAGGATGCCGCTACCGGTTCATTATCGGGCGCGAAGTATTCCCAGTGATAGAGTTTCCTGCCAGATAAGCGATTCGCCGCGCGCAGTGAATCGACCACGCAACTGAAAGGAATGATCGGATATCCTTCGATTAACAGGATACCGATAATTTCGGTGTCATCGCTTATATCTGCAGCCTCCAACGAGGAGTTCTCAGGGCTCGAAACTCATTCTAGCGAAATTACCCTCATCCACAACCGCAAACACTGTAACGACTCAAACCGATATGGCGCTGGCAAATAGTTCAGGGTCGCGCTTGGGTTAGCCTGTTAAATCGCCAAAAACCATACTTGAATGTTTGATCTGCCATTCTTCAGACAGGGTTATCGGGAGTCGACAATGAGCGAAGCAAGACGGGCAACCAGGAATCGGCGCGGTGGACGTGACGCACGACGCGCCGGCACGCCAACCGTGAGCGTCAGCTCGCCTTACATAAAGCGCAAGATTCCCTGTTTCGAAGTGCTCGACGAAGAAGGCCTGCAGATCATTGAAAACAATGCAGATACCATTCTCGAAGAAGTCGGTATCGAATTTCGGGACATGCCCGAGGCACTTGAAATCCTGAAGCAGGGCGGTGCCGAGATCGATGGCGTTACGGTTCGTTTTCCCCGAGGCTTGTGCCGCTCCATCATCCAGGCTTCGGCACCTGCCGAATACACGCAGCATGCACGCAACCCTGCCCGTAATGTACAGATCGGCGGTAATAACACGGTTTTTGTCCCCGCCTATGGCAGCCCGTTTGTATTTGACCTCGACAAGGGTCGCCGTTACGCGACTATCGAGGATTTTCAAAATTTCGTCAAACTGGCTTACCTGTCGCCAAGCCTGCACCATTCGGGCGGCACCATTTGCGAACCCGTTGATATCGCCGTCAATAAACGCCACCTTGATATGGTTTACTCGCACATCAAGTATTCCGACAAGGCCTTCATGGGTTCGGTAACCGCTCCCGAACGCGCGCAAGATACGGTCGAGATGATCAAGATTATCGCCGGTGAAAATTACCTCGACCCGGACAGCGGACGCCCACGTACCTATGCGACCAGCTTGATCAATGCCAACTCGCCGATGACCTTCGACGATACCATGCTGGGTGCCGCCAAGGTTTACGCCGAAAACAACCAGGCGACTATCGTTACCCCGTTTATTCTGGCCGGTGCCATGTCACCGGTAACGGTCGCCGGCACCGCTGCCCAATCGCTCGCCGAAGCACTCGCAGGCATAACTTTCGTACAGCTGGTCAATCCTGGGGCGCCGGTTATTTTCGGTAGTTTCGCCAGTTCAATGTCGATGCAGTCGGGTGCCCCGACCTTCGGCACCCCCGAACCCGCACTGGTACTCTACGTGATGGCGGCCCTGGCGCGCAGGCTCGGAGTTCCTTTCCGCTCCGGTGGGGGACTTTGTGGTTCCAAGCTGCCCGATGCGCAAGCCGCATACGAGTCTCTCGCGACCCTCTACCCAGCAGTCATGGCCGGGGTTAACTTCGTCCTGCACACTGCCGGCTGGATGGAGGGCGGACTAGCGATGGGCTATGAAAAGTTCATCATGGATGCAGACCAGGCGGCAATGATGGAAATCCTGATGGGTGGCGTCGATCTCTCCGAAAACGGCCAGGCCATGGATGCGATTCGCGAAGTCGGACCCGGGGTGCATTTCCTGGGATGCAATCATACACAAAACAATTTCAAGACCGCTTTCTACCGCTCGCCGATTACCGACAATAACAGCTTCGAGCAATGGGAATCCGAAGGCAGTCTCGATCATGCACAGCGCTGCAACGCGCGCTTCAAAAAGCTACTCAACGAGTACGAAGCACCCGCGATCGATCCTGCAATCGACGAAGCCCTGCTGGCTTTCATCAAGCAGCGCAAAGACTCAATGCCCGACTCAATGGTATAAACCCTCATCCCCGCGCAAGCGGGGATCTCCCAACCCACCGACAATACAAAAACCCTGCTTTCCCGGGCCTTACACAATAAGTCAGACGGCGTAATTCATCCAAACGCTCTTTCGGGATATCGCCTGCAAAAGCCGCTCCCAACCGGCGCAAGCGCCGGTTGGTCCATCCATGGAATCGCTTGAAGCTCGGCGTCCTGCCTCGCTACACTTTTGCAGGCGATATCCCGAAAGAGCTAACTGATAAAGAGGCAACCGAAGCACACTCTTGCGACGTAAAGGCTGGGTGCCGAAAAAGCATTAATTTCAAAGGGTCAGGCGGCATGGATGCCGCCTGTGGCGAGTCGAGACAAGGACGTCGAGTCTCGCCTTGCCCTTTGAAATTGATGCTTTTTCGGGAAGCCGCAGGCCACACAGTCAGTCGCAAGAGTGTGCTTCGGTTGCCTCTGACAGCGACGGAATGTGTGTCGAAGACGGTTATTGAGGGTTTAAAAATGTCGTGCAATGGGGTGGTTTAGGGACTAGTATTTTGGCGATTGATCAACTTGTGATCAAATTCGAGCCGCGCTTGGCTACAATCTACCCTATGACTGACGAAAAAACCGCACCAAAACCCGAGCACTTCGGTTTTTTGCAAGTCCCCAATTACTCGATGATTGCATTCTCCTCGGCCATTGAGCCGCTGCGTATGGCCAACCGCGATGCCGGCAAGGAACTTTACCGCTGGAGTGTTTATACCATCGATGGCCTGCCTGAAAAGGCCAGTAACGGACTCGAAATAACCCCCGACGGCAGCCTCGAGAATGCAAGCGACATGTCGATTCTGTTCGTTTGCGGTGGCGCTGACATTGTCGATACCTGGTCCAAGCAACTGCAGTTTGCACTGCGCCGTATCGCCAAACGCAATAACATCAAACTCGGCGCGCTTTGCACCGGTAGCTACCTGTTGGCAAGGGCCGGGTTGCTTGACGGCTACAAGTGCACGATCCATTGGGAAAACATAGCCAGCCTGCGCGAAGAATTTCCCGAGGTTAGAGTTGGTGATGACCTGTTCCTGATTGATCGCGATCGAATCACCTGTGCGGGTGGGCAGGCCGCGATGGATATGATGCTGAAGCTGATTCACGACCGTCACGGAAATAAACTGGTCACGCATATATCCGAACAATTCATGTGCGAACGGATCCGCAGTTCAGACGATCGCCAGCGGATACCTTTGCACCTGGCGCTCGGTTCGAATCAACCCAAGCTGACTGAAGCCGTTACCTTGATGGAAGCCAATATTGAAGAACCGATAAGCCTTGATGAGCTCTCAAATTACGTTGGCATCTCGAGGCGCCAGCTGGAACGCCTGTTTCAAAAACATTTGAACTGTGTGCTGACGCGTTACTACCTGAACCTGCGGCTCAACCGCGCACGTCTATTGCTATTGCAGACCAGCAAGTCCATCGTCGACATCGCACTCGCCTGCGGGTTTATTTCGGCGCCGCATTTTAGTAAGTGTTATCGCGACCTGTTCGGGATACCGCCGCGCGATGAGCGCCGCAAGCTACAGTTGAAATCCGCCGAAGAGGCAACCGATCTCGCAGGCTAGCCTGAATAATGCACCAGCATCCCGGATGCTGACGCCGGACAGATGCGGCTGAACGCCGGGCTGGACCGAAATCCATAGCCGTAGCTATGGGTTGAGGGAAGGCTGCGCGCCCCGGCCAGTTCAGGCGTATCTGGACAAGTCAGTGCCGGGATAGGACCTGGACCGGCTGGTGCAATATTCAGGCTAGGCGCGATCGCGACGCCGGCGCGAGCGACGCTTGCGCACATCACCCGGACTGCCTTCAACCTTGGCCTTTGGCTTCGGCAAACTCACCACTTTGGCAAGCTCCGGGTAACTATCGGTTTTATGCGGCAAGGCCATCGCTTCGATAAAATATTCCTGGAATTTGGGCTCGATGGCAGTCTCAATTTTCTCCACCTTGGGCAGGATTTCACCGATTTCAATTCGCGAAGGAAAATTCAATAGCGCGATGCGAGCACCGGTACCGGCAGCGTTGCCGACCGAACCGACATGCTCCAGGTTACAGTCCGGTATTAATCCCAGCACCATCGCGTACTTGACATCGATATGGCTGCCAAAAGCACCGGCAAAACCAATACGATCGACTTTTTCTATGCCCATGCGATCGATCAACAACCGGGTGCCGGCATGTAACGCGGCCTTGGCAAGTTGGATCGCACGCACGTCGTTCTGGGTAATCCGTATTGGACGTTCTCCATCCTGTAGCACGTAAGAATAAGTTCGACCGTCCTTAATGATGCGGTCGCTGTTCTTGTCTGCAACCGGTCCAATCACGCCATCCTGGTCGATGACACCGGCAAGAAACATTTCTGCAACCACTTCGATAATCCCGGATCCACAAATACCGCTAACCCCGACACGCGCGCTGTTATCGGCAAAGTCAGGATCCTGGGACCAGGCTTCGCATCCGATAACTCGAAAATTGGGCTCCAGTGTTTCCGCATCAATGCGGACGCGCTCAATCGCGCCCGGAGCGGCGCGCTGGCCCGAGGTTATCTGCGCACCTTCGAAAGCGGGGCCAGTCGGGCTCGACGCGGCCAGCAGCCTGTTGCGATTACCCAGCACGATTTCGGCATTGGTGCCGACATCAACCAGCAGCACGTATTCCTCCGCCAGGTCCGGTCGCTCCGACAAGATGACCCCGGCGGTGTCGGCACCGATATGACCGGCGATACAGGGCAAGGTGCAGACTCGTGCTTCCGGGTGCAGCTGGATATCGATTTCGGCGGCACGTAATACCTGGGTTTGATCTGTCGTGAGCGTAAAAGGTGCCGTACCCAGCGGTGTCGGGTCGATACCCAGGAACAGGTGGTGCATGATCGGATTGGCGACCACGGTCATGTCGAGAATATCTTCGACCTGGATTCCGGCCGACTTGGCGGCACGTTTGGCGAGCTGGTTGAAGGCTTCGCGCACTACCTGCGTCATCGCCGTGTCGCCGCCTTCATTCATCATCACGTAAGAAACTCGGCTCATTAAATCCTCGCCGAAGCGAATCTGTGGATTCATCGTGTCAGCAGTGGCGACAACCTCGCCCGTGTCCAGGTTGCAAAGCTGGGCCGCGATCGTGGTTGAACCAAGATCTACCGCCATCCCGTAAACTTCTTTCTTTTCGCCAGGCCAGACACCGATAATCTGCTGAAACTGGTAAACAGCGACGGTTATCCGACGGCCGGCCTTTGCCAGGGCAGGCTGTAGCAGCCGCAGCTGCGACATTTCGCAGTCCAGGATCGGTAGTTCGTGTTCACTCACCAGCGCCTGCTGCAAGCGACGCTTATCGGAAATCGGTGAATGCATGTCAGGCTCGGGCAGGGTCACCGTGTAAAGGCGCAACGCGGGCAGAACCTGTATATCGTAGGCAGTGACCGCCTTGGCGATATGCTGCTTGTGCTGTTGGCTTTCCTCGGGAACGTCCACCACCAGGTCACCGAGGATACGGGCATTACAACCCAGGCGCCGGCCACCCTTGAGGCGCTTTCTGGATTGATGATGAAGCTCGGTTTCGGTGAGTTCGGAAAGATGATCGGCACGGGAAACAATGCCATGTTTAGAAAATTCACCTTGTTGCGGCAGCACCTGGCACTTGCGGCATTTTCCCTGTCCGCCACAGATCGATTCCAGGTCAACCCCCAGTCGCTGGGCCGCTTGCAGTACAGTCGTCCCGAGCGGAACCTGTCCGCGTAAACCCGACGGCATGAACAGTATACTGGCTTCTTCTTCCATCCTGGCTTGACCTGTGTTCAGCCCTAAGCGACTGAACGTCGACGGCGCCCGGCACGGCGTCCGGTACCGCGAGCCACGCTACCCTCCGGTGCCGGTTCACGAAATTGTTTAATCCAGCGCCCGCAATCCGGGTCTTTACCCAGCATGACATCGGCACCCAGGCTCGCTGCAACCACCTCGGCGTGCAGCGGATTGGTGATCGCCGACGTCATCCCGGCCTGGATCGCCATACTGATAAACGCGCCGTTGAAACCATTGCGATTAGGCAATCCGAAACTGACATTGGAAGCACCGCAGGTGGTATTGACCTTGAGCTCGGTACGCAAGCGGTGAATTAATTTAAGCACTTCGCGCCCGGCACTGTTGATCGCACCTATCGGCATCACCAGCGGATCAACAACAACATCACTCGCCGGGATGCCATAATCCGAGGCACGTTCGACGATTTTTTTGGCGACGTTGTAACGCACGTCAATATCTTCAGAAATTCCGGTTTCATCATTTGAGATTGCGACTACTGCGGCACCATGCTTTTTCACCAACGGTAAAACCCGGTCCAGGCTCTCGTCTTCTCCTGTCACCGAATTGACCAACGCCTTACCCTGGTAGACGGCAAGTCCGGATTCGAGTGCATCGATGATTGATGAATCGATACTCAGGGGCACGTCGGTCAGGCTTTGCACCAGCTGTATCGCTTCAGCCAGAATACGCGGCTCGTCCGCCAGCGGGATGCCGGCATTGACGTCAAGCATATGTGCACCCGCCTCAACTTGCGCCAGAGCATCGCTTTGCACGCGGCTATAATCACCGTTCTTCATTTCTTCAGCCATAATTTTGCGGCCGGTTGGATTGATGCGCTCGCCGATGAGTACGAACGGGCGGTCGAAACCGATGACTAGTTCCTTAGTAGCTGAGCTGACAACCGTTTCGGTCATAATTATTTCCTCAAAAAATCAAACTATAAACACTTAAACCGATTCACACTTTTCGCTTAAGCGGAATTGGACTGAACCTCACAACCCGGAAACCACGGAACTCTTCCATCCAGTACACCCGATTGTTGAATTATTTCACCGACCGCTTCTTCCTGGCGATAGGCCATAACATGCACCCCGCTGACACCTCCGATTTCCCTGATTTGCTGGATCAGTTCGACACAGATTTTACGGCCTTCCTTTTTCGGTTCCTTTGCGCCTTCGAGACGTTCGATGATCGCATCCGGGATATGGATACCCGGCACATTGTTGCGGATCCACAGTGCGGTACGTGCCGAGGCCAAAGGACCCACACCCGGGATAATAAAACATTGCTCGAGCAAGCCGAGGTCACGCGACTTTGCCATGAATGCACGCAAATGTTCGATATCGAAGACATACTGTGTCTGGATAAACTGGGCACCCGCGGCAATTTTCTTGGCCAGCCGATGCGGTCGGAAATCGAACGGTGGCGCGCTGGGATTCTCTGCCGCGCCAAGAAATATTTGCGGTGGCGTGGTGATTGGCCTGCCACTCAGGAAGCGTGATTCATCACGCATGATACGTATCATTTCCAGCAAGGACATACTGTCGAGATCGAACACCGGTTTGGCTTCCGGGTGATCGCCGACCTGGACACCATCGCCACTCAAGCAAAGTATATTGGAGACGCCCAGGGCCGCTGCACCGAGCACATCACCCTGGATCGCGATACGATTCTTGTCACGACAGGAAATCTGTAGCACCGGTGAGTAACCAACATTCGTCAATAGCGCACACATTGCAACGCTGGACATGTGGCAATGCGCACCCGAACCATCGGTTGCATTCATGCCATCGACGTAACCGTCGAACATGCGTGCGCGTTCGTAAACATCTTCGGCCAGGGCAGAATCGGGTGGCGCCAGTTCCGCGGTAACCGCAAACTTGCCCTCGCGCAAAACCCGCTCGAGCCGACCCGTCGACACGTGCCCCTCTTTTGGTGGCAGCGGACTACCTGGATGTTGGTCGTGTGTTGCGATCATTCGGCAGCCTCGTTTTCCCGTGCCGCGTACTCGTTGCGTACCACGCGTAGCCAGGATGAACTGCCTTTGAGCAGGTTGTTGACCGGAATCTGTACTTGCTGAATTGCCTGTGAATCACGCATTTGCTGACTGCCCTGCCAGGCATCTACCCAGACACAGCGCATTTCGGGTTTGATTTCACAATGACCGTTGAGCCGCACCCCACCGCATGGACCATTGCGAATCGATTTCGGACAATTCATCGGGCAGGACATGCCGGTCGCACTCAGCGCACATTTACCACACATCTGGCAATCGAACATCAAACCCTTGACCGCCTTCTCGATCACCCGAACCGGTTTTTCCAGGCGCCCGTAGCCAAGCTTCTTAAACAGCGGATGCAGCTTGATTAAAACCGGTTCAAAGTTACGGTAAAGGCCTTCCAGCTTTCTCGAATTCCTCACCGACCATTGACGAAATTTATACACGAGTCACTCCATTCAGGCGTTAAGACCGCGGGTTTCGTCAACGCCGCTGGCTCGAATTAATGTTTCCAGTACCTCTTCCGTATACTGTTCCTCCAACTGCTGTACCAACTGTTTCGCCTGCTCCTTGATATCACCGTCAAAGGGCTGGGTGACGTCATGCCAGGGCTCGAACAGGGCATCCTGCTGTTTTTTCTTGAGCCGGTAACCGGCGCGCTCGATTGCTTTCATGAATCGGGACGGCAGCCTTAGTCGCGTGCTGTGTCGTCCTTCGCGGATCACAACCTGTCCGGGGATATCGCGCCAGTAGACAATTTTCAATTTTCCCACATTGCCTCCTGCATCGCGGCATCCAGCTGCGGGACCATTTCACCCATGCCAGTGAATTTACGTTCGAATCGAAGCCCCAGCTGATCGGCCGCAGCACGTGCGATTTCAGTTATCTCGTCAGAATCAGTCTGCGCAAGGTAAACCAGGCGGGTGTAATTGCCGAAGTACATCTCCAGCAATTCGGGATGTCGATCGATCCCGAGTATCTCGATCACCAGGCGCTGAAAATGCTGCGCCAGGAAATCGGTCAGGTAAAAAGTTCCCGGCTCCTGTTCCTGCATCTGTTCATAATTTTCGCGACCGGCGAGAAAATCGTAACAGTGTGCGCCCGGTAGACGTTTGACGCCTTTCTCTTCAAGTACCCGGTCGAGTTCACCACTGGTGCCGCAATCACCGTAAGCAACAAAGATATGGTCGTACTGATCACGGGCCTTGTCGATTTTATCGGCCACAGCAGCAGGAATTTTTTCAGGTCGTGCATGCAGGTCGGCTGTGATGGCCTGCAAATCCATTTGCGACCACTGTCCAAGCTTTTTTATTTCATTGACTTCGCGTGCGATTGCGGCACAGGTGATTACCAGAACTGGGGCTGATTTTTCCATATTGCATTATCACCCTGACGGCCAGGCTTCAGGCTTCTAGCCCGCTCGGCTTTCAGTTACGAGTTGCTTTGCGGTATCGGCTGCAACTGCGGCGTCACGACAATAAGCATCTGCACCAATGGCTTCGCCAAACTCCTGGTTCAAAGGTGCGCCACCGACGAGGATGATGTAATCGTCGCGGATACCCTGTTCCTTCATGGTATCGATGACGACTTTCATGTAAGGCATTGTGGTGGTTAAAAGGGCTGACATGCCGAGAATTTCCGGCTTGTGCTCTTCGAGCGCGGCGAGGAAATCTTCAACCGGGGTATTGATTCCAAGATCGACAACCTCGAAGCCCGCGCCTTCCATCATCATGCAGACCAGGTTCTTACCGATATCATGGATGTCACCCTTGACCGTACCGATGACCATTTTACCCGCGGTGGGCTCGTCTGATGCCGACAACAGCGGCTTGAGGAGAGCCATACCTGCTTTCATAGCATTGGCAGACATTAAAACTTCCGGCACAAACAAAATACCGTCACGGAAATCGATACCGACGATCGTCATGCCGGCAACCAGCGCTTCGTTGAGGATCTTGTTGGCATCCCAATCGCGGTCGAGCAGAATCTGGGTTCCCTCGGCGACTTCTTCCTTGAGACCGTTATACAAATCGTCGTGCATTTGCTCGACCAGTTCATCGTCGGGCAGGGTGCTTAAATCCAGATCGTCTTCGTAGTCGTCGTCTTCGTAGTCTGTCATTTAAAAAAATCCTCACGCAATCAGGAACCGCCCGCAAAGGCAGCCATGAACAAGCAGAATAGGATTTAACCGGCAGGGGGTCAAACGCTGCAGCGACTTCACATTGCCTTAACGCGACACTGTCAAAAGGTAGGATATTGTTGATTATAAATTGGTTTTCGGAAGATCACGGCTTGTTTACCGAATAAACTAATTACGCAGGGTGAACTTCCCCCTGCTCTCGATCACCGATGTAAACACTGTAGTTTCCGAGCCTTTTTTCACGGATGAATCGTTCCAGCATTGCGATAACTGCGCTATCGTTAATTTCTTCCCAGGTGATGTTATCAAACTCGTAAAAACGCATGGTCCCGGTTTCAACGGCATCCTTTATCGATAGCAATTCACCCAGGTAATAAACAAATCGCTGTGTTTTTTCATGGTAGGCCGCATATATAAAAGGTAAATCAACCTCGATGCCGGCAGACGCGAGCTTGCCGAGCAGGCTGTCACCAGTGGCTGCATCGCCAACCCGATTGCTGGCAGGCAGGAGTAATTGGCCATTTTCAGGATTACGCTCCAGTAATATCTTACCGTCGGACTCGATTATTGCGGCCACCCGCAGACTGCCGGGAGTTGAAACCAGCTGCAGCATGTTCGGTGTCAATCCGAACGAGACATAGGCACCACGACAAAATCCGAGTGGCGCATGGGTGTTGTAATCATATTTCAACACCCTGCCGATCAGTATGATGTGATCGCCTGCGTCGACCTGCTCGAAATGCTCGCAATCAAACCATGCCACCACGGCGTCTATTATCGGCGACCCGGTTATTGCAGAGTGCCAGTCCTGGTTGGCGAATTTATCGGTGCCAGCCCTGGCAAAGCGATTCGACAGTTCCCGCTGCTCGGCAGCAAGAATATTGACCGCAAATCCGCGTGAACCGGTAAACGCATCACGTCCGAATGCTGACTTTGCAATATTAACCAACAGCAGGGGCGGATCGATGGAAACCGAGGTAAAGGAATTAGCGGTGAAACCACAGGGCGAGCCCGCCTCGTCAAGCGTGGTAACAATGGTAACCCCGGTAGCGAAATTTCCAAATGCGCGGCGCAGATCGCGAGCGTCGATTTCGGCTGCTTTGTTGTCGGTCATGCGATGAAGTTCCGTTTAATAAATTAGCGATTCCATTTCCCGGGTTTTTTCAAGCCCATCTGACACTCCACTGTCATCGTAAATTTTGCCGGCTTTATCGAGATAACGCCTGGCCCTGTCCATCGCGAAATTGGAATTGTAAAGCACCGCGATGACATCGGCCTGGCGCTGAAACATCGAGCGGTCGCTGGTATTGGAGAGCATCTCGCTCGACTTGATTCTGAATTTCCAGGCGCGTTCAGGCTGGCCGATACGTAGGTAATGATGGTAGAGCATCTGATAATCTCGCGCCTGCGATGTTTTCACCAGGTCCTGTCGATGCTCCTCTAATAGGCCTTCGATTTCGCGTTCGAGACTGTCTATATCGGAATCGCTGATCAAACTGCGGTCGAGGCCATCGATCAGGCGCCGCACGTGGGTAATTTGACCTGTGGAAGCAAACAACCTGGCCGCCTCGATACGGGCCTGCTGCGCCTGGTATCCATCATGAACCTGCTCGTGCAGCGAGGCGAGCGCTTCCCAGGCATCAGCGGCGGCGCCGTAACGCCGAATTTCCAGGTTATCGCGAATTACCATTTGCAGGTTGTCGTGAACCCCCTGGTAGATCCCGCGCGCAATCGAATTACGTGCCTGCCAAAGCTGGTCGTAGGTATTGGCTGCACGCCGGGCCAGTTCACGTGCGCGGATATTCAATTGACCGAGCAACTGGTAGCCACGTGCGGTACCGACAACGTCATCACGCGACATGGCCAGGTAAAGTGATTCCTGGAGATAGACTTCGGCTGCAGCCAGCTCCTGCTGATTGATTGCGACCTCACCCAGTAATAGCAGGGTCTCGCCAAGCTGGGATTGATCATCTGCGAGCATCAATGCAGCCGCCACTTCCAGTAACTGGGTACGCGCCTGCTTGACCTTACCCTGTTGTAATAAATCACGAATTAACTGGTCACGCTTGACGTCATCGAGTTCCAGTTGAGATAGCCCGGCTACGATATCAAGCTCCTCAGATTCGATTCCTGGCTGCCAGTAATCATAAGATAAGGACCCGGTCGATTCGATTCCGTCCTCGGCTGAATCATCCGGCGACAGGAAGTAATGCAGTGCGAACAATAACGCAAGCACCGGTACTGTCGTAATTGCGTGGTCTGGAATGAAGCGCTTGATATCCATAGTATTTGACAATGTTACGCCGCTTATCATCCAATGCAAACGGCCATTTCCATTCGCCAATCGGCTTGTTAACCTAGCGTAATCAAGGAGTTTAGCCTGGATTCAGGTGTTACCGCGCTTATCAACAGCCATCTCGGGGACAAGGACAAAAAAGTGTAGCGAGGCATGGATGCCGCGGGCCAACGCCTCGAGCTCCAAGCGATTCCATGGATGGACCGACCGGCGCCTGCGCCGGTTGGGAGCGTCTTTTGTGTTCTTGTCCCCGAGGTGGCGAAGAGGTTAGAGGTCGGATTCCATTGCGTCGACGTAGAGTTGCTGGAAATGATGCACGGCGTGCTCGGATAACTCGCTACGTTCGGGGTCGACGACGAAACGTCCCTGGTTGTAGCCTTTCGACTGCAGGCCGCGATATACGCTCTCGCACAGACCTACGTCCTCGGGTTGCAACACATCGCGTTGATAGTCCATCGCGTCGCGCTGCTGCTGACTGGGTTGCGGATTCGGCAGGTACCAGTCCTGGTGTTCGATGGTACGACCAGCCCCGTTCGGGATTATTTGCAGGGTCGATATGTTGGGTTCCCCGGGGTAAATCCAGATCGTCAGGTTAGGCCACAGAAACCAACCCGCATAACCGAAGTCGACCTCACCTTTTTCGAATTGGTAGGCACTGCTTTGCGTGGTCGCAACTGCATTTGATATGTGGCTTGAGTAAATTCCATTCACCGTGGAGCTGTAGCTGTCCATATCAACCAGGTTGACGAAATCCTTGTGTGCCGGATGGCAGTGGTAGCATTCGAGGAAATTATCCACCATCACTTTCCAGTTGCTGGCAACATCGTAATCGTCTCGCTGCGCGAACACGACCTCGTCGACGCGCGGACAGAACTCGCGGATTTCTGTTTCCAGGTCGGCGGCCTGCTCCTTCAGCGGTGCAGCCTCGAGGTCGAGATTGACGAACACCAGGCCACAAAACACTTCGACCTGTACCGGTTTCAGGGAAAACCGGCACTTATCGAAATCGACCATTTTCTCGGTATTGCGAGCCACCTTGAGTTCGCCATCGAAACCGTATGACCAGGCGTGATAGGGACAGGTTATGGTGCGCACTTTACCAATACCGGAGAGCAATTCATGGCCGCGATGTTGACAGACATTGTAGTAAGCCTTTAGCTCGCCGCTCTTGTCGCGGATTACGATGATGTTTTGATCGCAAATTTGCACCGTCAGGTAACATCCCGATTCGGCGAGTTGGCTTTGATGCCCAGCGTACCACCAGTTGCGGTAAAAAATGGTTTCCTTTTCCTGCTCCAGGATAGCGGCGTCCAAATAGTAGCGTGCCGGAATCGTGAATGATTTTTCAGGATCGCGATTAAACGGCGCATCATCGGCTCGCTTTTGCAGGGCTAAGACATTCATGTTTTACTCCAGCGTACTATTTTTCCAATCTTATAATATAATCTAATGAATGCTTGGGCTCAAACGGGCAGTTTTTATTAAAATAGATAATCAAATCTTATTAATCTATGCTGAAAAATCGCCTGCCACCACTCGATCCGTTGATTGCTTTCGAAGCAGCCGCGCGCCTGCTCAGCTTTACCAGGGCAGGCGAAGAATTGCATTTAACGCAGGCCGCCATCAGTCAACAGATTCGTAGTCTCGAGGAAAGTTTACAGGTAAAGCTGTTCACGCGTTCGCATCGCGCGGTGCAGTTAACCAACGAGGGACGCGAATACCAGCACACCGTGGCGGCGATACTGAAACAACTCGCCGGCGCCACCATGGACATTCAGAATGTCGAATTCGCGCAGCAACTGGTGATCGGCTGTGACCAGTCTTTCGCCAGCCAATGGCTAGGCCCGAGGCTTTCGCAACTGCGACAGTTGATGCCGGCGGTTACCTTGCGCATCATCGCCTCGGACGACTATAACGAAAGCCTGGGTAGTGAAGTACAGGTAGCCGTTATGCATGGCGATGGCCTGTGGCCCGGTTTTCAAACCTTAAGACTGTTCGACGAAGAAGTATTTCCAGTATGCAGTCCGGGGTTCGACTACGACCTGGCTCAGCAAGACTGGGTATCCTGGTTGCTGCAAGCGCCGTTGATCGACCTCGCTGACAGTCACTGGAACTGGATGAACTGGCGCCTGTGGCTGGGAGGTAACAACATCGATCAGCCCCTGGGAAACCGTAACCTGCAACTGAACAGTTATCCGCTGGTCATCGACACCGCCTGCGCCGGACATGGCGTGGCACTAGGCTGGCGCTACCTGGTCGACGATCTGATCGCAAATAACCAGCTGGTACGACCCATCGAACAATCGCTTAAAACCGATCTGGGGTATTACTGTATCTGCCGCGACAACCTGGAAAACGACGCCAATGTGGTCCAATTTCGCAACTGGTTGCTGCAACAGTTTGGTTTACCCATCGAAACCTAATCCATGCTTCGGTCCGTTCGAGAACACATTACTGCTACTAGCACGTGATCAAGCCCGGAATTGATAACATTTATCAATCAACAATCCGGCCCTGCATGGTCTTTAAGTCGAAAATGGTCGTTTCAAAGTGCCTTCTAGCCTCAAATAGAGGTTTTCAAGCCAATTCCTGAGATAGTAATTTACAATTAGTGTTAACAGGTCCGGCTACTACTATTAATTGTCTAACCTGTAGAAATTGCCAGCTTACATGTCAATTACTGAATTCAAGGATCGCGTCAACAGCCTGTTATCAAAAGGAATCCACGAATTTTCGATGAGCCTGGGAGTACTGGCACAAATCGAAAATAACAGCTACGAAATATACGCGGTTCAGTCAAACACGGGCGCTTACGTGCCCGGTGAAAAATATGCCCTCGGCGAAAGTTACAGTGGCGAAGTATTTGATAAGCAGAAAACGATTGCCGAAGCCTGTATCGCAAATTCCCCGACGCCGTTGCATCATCCCCTGTATCGTTCGTTGCCGCTCGAGTCTTATATCGGCGCACCCATAGTGATCAACGGCAAACCCTGGGGCTGCGTCGATTTCAGCAGCATGGCCCAGCGCGAAGAACCGTTTAGCGAACAGGATATCGAAAGGGTTGAAACCCTGGCCATCGAGCTCTCGCAGCTCATCAGCGAAATCGAATAAAAAGCACCAAAGGGCTTAAAGTGAGTAGTAGTGCCCCATGATGCCAGCAAACACCGCGGCTCCGACCCAGTGGTTGTGCAGAAAGGCACTAAAGTAATGTGCCGGCACCCGATCGGCAATCAGGAATTGTTCGTAAGCCATTAACAGCGTTGCGACTCCCAATCCCAGGTAGTAGATACCGGTAAATTCCAGGTCGACGCCAACCAGTACCAGGGCCAGCAAAAACAAGATCTGAAATACGGCAATCATAACGCGGTCATAATCGCCAAACAGGATCGCCGTCGACTTTACCCCGAGTTTCAGATCATCTTCCCGGTCAACCATGCTGTACATCGAATCGTAGGCGACGGTCCATACCAGGTTCGCGACGTATAACAACCAGGCTTCCTTTGGTACCTCACCGGTCAGCGCCGCGAACGCCATGGGAACAGCCCAGCCAAAAGCGGCACCGAGATGAACCTGGGGCAGGTAATGATATCGCTTCATGAAAGGATAGCTCGCGGCAAGCAATATTCCCCCAAAGGAAAGCATTATGGTGAAACGATTCAGGCTTAATACCAGTAGAAAGGCGATCAGGGCCAGCACCGCGAACACTGCGAGCGCCTCTGCCGGTGTAATTTTTCCACTGGTCAACGGGCGCTCCCGGGTGCGTTCGACATGCTGATCGATATCACGATCGGCATAGTCATTGATCGCACAACCCGCCGAGCGCATGAGGAAGCTTCCGATGACAAAGACGAACAGGATCCAGCCGTCAGGTGATCCTTCGCCGGCAACTGCAAGTGCCCACAGCGTCGGCCAAAGCAACAGGTAAAATCCAATTGGTTTTTCGAAACGTATTAACTGAGAGTACAAGCCCAGCTTGTTGCGAAGCTTGGGCGGTAGGTCGGGAATTGTAAGTCCTTTAGTTTTCACCAAAAACCGATGCGTGTTGCGAAAAAATCGTTACTATACGCGTTTCTTTCAGCAGGGCGAAACAATGATTCGCAGTTTCAGGAATACAACCCCGAGTATCGGTCAAAACAGCTATATCGACGAGTCCGCGGTGGTAATAGGGGACGTCGTAATCGGCGAAAACTGCTCAGTTTGGCCCCTTACCGTAATCCGCGGAGATATTAATAAAATCCGAATTGGTGATAACACTAATATCCAGGATGGAAGCGTGCTGCACGTTACCCACCGGGGTGACTACTTTCCCGATGGCGCCGAATTGCATATCGGCAACGAGGTAACAATCGGGCACAAGGCCCTGTTGCATGGTTGCCGAATCGGCAATCAATGCCTGATCGGTATGGGTTCGATCATCACCGACGACGCAATAATCGGGGACAAAGTCATGATTGGCTCGGGCAGCCTGGTGCCACCCGGCAAAGTTCTGGAATCCGGATATCTTTACCTCGGCAACCCGGTAACGCAGAAGCGAGCGCTCACCGAGCGTGAGATCGAGTACTTGTCCTATGTGGCCGCGCACTACGTTCTGTTATCACGGGATTATCGAGGTTGAATTAATGAAACGCTGGGAATGTATCGTTTGCGGATTTATTTACGACGAAACGGAGGGCTGGCCGGAAGACGGCATTGCACCCGGTACTCGCTGGGCTGATGTCCCCGCCGACTGGGAATGTCCGGACTGCGGCATGGGCAAGGGTGATTTCGAAATGATAGAGATGTAGATCCTGGGCCACTTTTCAATCAATTAACTTCCCACTGGCTGGCAATCTCGCGTAAACCGGTTAACGCCAGGTCGAGAGTTTCCTGGAAACGCGCGACCTCGGGATAGACCATGTAGGCCGGTCGCTTCATCTCGGGTGCACCGTTAACCAGGAACAACTCGCTGTTATCGATAAATGGCTGTACCACGCGCATCGGAAAATACCCAGAACCGCCATTTTGCCGAATATACTCGAGTCCGAGTGAACCGAGCCCCACGGATATCGCGGGCGTGTCCATATCCGGAAAAGCTTCACCGTGAAGCCGACGGAATTCTTCACCCCAGTCGACAAAAACATAGTCTTCAACCCAGCCATCCACCATCTCACGTTGGTTGGTCGCCACCAGTAACAGGGTTTCCTCGAGCAGGTCCTCGACGATCAGGCCGGGTGTCTGGCGCGGGTTATACATGACGCCAATATCAAGCAAACCGTCCGAGAGTTGTCGCATCAGGCTCGGCGAGTAATCCGCCTCGACGTGAATCGCGACGTCGTTTGCATTTTGTCGCATCCATGGAATCCACCTCAATATCAAGCTATCCCAGAGGCTGACCTGCGAGCCGAGACCGATGCCGTGACTGAAATTTTCGGGCAGCGATACGCGCTGCTGGGCCTGCTGCCAGAGACGCTGAATATTGAGTGCATACTCGCGAAAATGCTGACCGGCGGAGGTCAGTTCGACTCCGGAGTGACCCCGGGTAAACAGGATCCTGCCGAATCGATCTTCCATCGCCTTGACGCGAGCGCTGACGGTGGACTGAGTAACATGTAAATTCTCTGCGGCACGATTAAAATTTCCGCAGTCGGAGATCTCCAGAAAGGTGCGAATATGGTCGATTTTCACGCGTGGCCTCCACTTGATAGACGATCGGGTTTTTCGATTATACTAACCATAAAAATTCACTTTTCAAATAGCCACTAAACACTAGACTCGTGCCCTGTAAAGAAAACTAAGGGCACTCATGCGCGCCAGCTCGGCCATTTCCACTCTCGATACCGCTAACGGAGCCATCATCCTGGTTTTCGGCCTGTTCCTGTTTTCGATACAGGACATTATCATCAAGCATTTCAGCGACCATTACTCGGTGCTGCAGATCGTTTTCATACGCGGACTGATAGCGCTGGGATTGTTACTGATGATGATCAAGTACACGCGCGAAGCCATATCACTGGTATCGCGCCGCCCGGGACTAATGGTGGCGAGGGGTTTGCTCGGATTCAGTTCCTATACCACTTATTACCTCGCGGTCGCGGCGATGCCATTAGCCGAAGTCGTTTCGATTACCTTTACCATGCCGCTGTTCGTCACCGCGATGTCCGCGCTGATTCTGCGTGAAAAAGTAGGCCTGCGTCGCTGGAGCGCGGTCCTAGCCGGTTTTATCGGCGTGCTGATCATCTTATCACCGAGTGGTGAATTCAACCCGCTGGCGGTTCTGTTCGCTTTCGCCGCGGCCATTACTTACGCGTCGCAAACCATTTTGACCCGTTTCCTGGGCAGTCATGATCATCCGATGACCATCGCCTTCAACGCGATACTGGTGTTTACCATCGCCAGCGGAACACTGAGCCTGCTGCTACTCAGCGGAGTCATCTCGGTTTCGTCTGACCATCCCTCGCTCGCCTTCTTCGGGCGCGACTGGAGCATGCCGACCGATATCGATTTCATATTGATGCTGGTAATCGGTGCGATCGCCGCGGTTGGCTTTTACTGCCTGTCGAAGGCCTATTGTTCATCGGAAGCGAGCGCAATCGCGCCGTTCGAGTTTACCTATATCGTCTGGGCGGTGGTTTTCGGCTACCTGTTCTGGAACGAGGTGCCTGGAGTCACCACGATTTTCGGTATTTTCGTGCTGATTTCGAGCAGCCTCTACATCTGGTACCGCGAGCGCCAGATAGAACGCCGCGAAACCGCACTGTTACCGGTACAGGCGGCCGAGCTACCACAACAGGAGCAGTATTAATCCCACTGGTAGGCGCTGGCGGTAAATCCCGCCACCGGTTCCTTGAAAACTCTTTTAGCCGCAGTTTGTCCAATGCCATAGCAAACCTGCAGCGGCAACAGATGCTCTTCGCGCGGATGACAGTAGCGCGCATGCGGTGCTGAATCCCAACCAGTCAACCGTTGTTCGCGCTCTGTTTCGGACAGATCAGGATCGCCGCAAACCTCGGCTAGCCAGGTTTCAAACTCCTGGTTGCGGAGATCAATGGAGTCATCGCGCTTACTCATTAACGCTTCCATATTATGGAACGAAAAACCTGAGCCGAGTATCAGCAGGTTTTCAGATTTCAGTTTCGCCAGCGCATTGCCGATTCGAATGTGCTCGGCGGCATCGAGGCTCGCCGCGAGCGAAATCTGTATGCAGGGAATATCGGCCAACGGATACATCAACATCAAGGGCACGAACATACCGTGGTCGAATCCACGCTCATGATCGAGATTGCAGTCGGTGCCGGCCTGCTGCAACAAGCTCTGAACTTTGCCTGCAAGTTCAGGATTACCGGGGGCCGGGTACTGGTATTCGTAGGTTTCGGCGGGGAATCCGGTGTAGTCGAACAGCAAAGGTGGTGCGGCCGCCGCGGTAATGGTAACCACGGGCTCTTCCCAGTGGGCACTGATGACAATGATGGCATCCGGTTTTGCTATCGTTTCCGGAAAGGATCGCAAAAAACGATTCATAGCGGCGTGGCCCGGCTCGTTAAGCAAAGGCAGCGGCCCGCCACCATGGGGGAAAAAGAGAATAGTGGCGTTATTATTCATTACTTGAACAGGCGATTAACCGCCTCCAGCAACTGAGACGCGATATCGTCGTTCACAATCACGCCCGCTTCAAGATCAAAATTCTCGCCGAACGAAGGCACCGAAACGCTCGCTTTTACCTGGCCACCAAAGCGGGGAATCTGCCTCACCGCGAGCTCGAGCACCGACCGGCCACCGCGACCACCTGGAGAGGTCGACAACAAAACCATTGGCTGATCCTGGTAAACCTTGGGCTGAATCCGTGATACCCAGTCATAGAGGTTCTTGTAGGCGACACCGTAGCTGCCGTTATGTTCGGCAAAGGAAATAATGATGCCGTCGCAATCGCTTATTTTTTTGAGGAATGCCTGCGCGAGTTCAGGCTGACCCACATCCTCTTCACGATCGATGCTGAACAATGGTAATTCGTAATCGTTCAGATCGAGGATTTCAACGTCAGCCCCATCCAACAATCCACTGGCATAGGTCACCAGCTTTTTATTGATCGAACGGCTGCTGTTGCTTGCAGCGAAAGCGATAACTTTTTTATTCATGGTCTAGGTCTTCATTAAAATCAGGTTTTCACGATTTATCAGCTCCGGATCATCCTGGTAGCCGAGGATCTCCGGAATCTGCTTACTTGACTTGCCGATAATTTGCTTACATTCATCCGACGGATAGTTCACCAGTCCACGCGCGATTTCGGTGCCACCCGGGGCAAGGCAGGCAACCACCTCGCCGCGATTAAATACACCGCTGACCGCCTTGACGCCAATCGGCAGCAGGCTCGCATTCTTGTTCACCAGCACGTCAACCGCGCCTTCATCGAGGCGCAACTCTCCGGCGCAACGCATGTGCCCGGCGAGCCATTGCTTGCGTGCCGCGAGATGGCCCTCGCTCGCTTCCAGGAAACTACCAAGCGCTTCGCCCTGTACAATTCGAGTAATCACGTTTTTCGTGTTGCCGGAACAGATGACGGTGTGCGTGCCCGAGCGTGCCGCAAGCTGTGCCGCACTGACCTTGGTCTGCATACCGCCACGTCCGAGATGACCGCTGCTGGGTCCGGCGTATTCCACCAGCCTGGGATCCCTGGCATCGGCATGCTCAATCAGTTTCGCCTCGGGATTAGCGGTTGGATCGGCATCAAACAAACCTTCCTGGTCGGTTAGAACTATCAGCAGGTCAGCTTCGACCAGGTTGGCTACCAGTGCACCCAGCGTATCGTTATCACCGAAACGGATTTCCTCGTTGGAGACACTGTCATTTTCATTTACCACCGGCACGGTACCGAATTCGAGCAGCGTGCGCAGCGTGGTGCGTGCATTCAGGTAACGCTGCCGGTTTGATAAATCCGCGTGCGTCAATAGAATCTGGGCGCTGTTAATCCCGTGCGCCTGGAAGCATGCCTCGTAGGCCTGCACCAATCCCATTTGCCCGACCGCCGCGGTGGCCTGAAGCTCTGAAATACTTTTGGGGCGGGTTTTTAAGCCGAGCCGGGTTATACCTTCGGCGATCGAACCGGAAGAAACCAGTACCACGTCGACTCCCGCGGCACGCAGCTGCGCCATCTGGTCCGCCCAGGCGCCAATCATCTCTCGATCCAGTCCCTTACCTCCGGCGGTGATCAGTGCGGAACCAATCTTGACGACTACTTTTTTAAACCGATTCATTGTTTTCCAGGAAACTCATGATGTCATGGCAAAGTTGATCGACCCCTTCTCGGTTAATTGCGCTGATTGCATATACCGGGCCCGACCACTCGAGTCCACTGGTAATTTCATCGCACAGGCTATCACTCTCATCATCGGGTAACAGGTCAAGCTTGTTCAATACCAACCAACGCGGTTTGTGATAAAGGGCTTCGTCATAGCGCTGCAATTCGCGCAGTATCTTGTTTGCTGATTCAACCGCAGTATCCGCTTGCGGCTCTGGCATAACGTCGATTATATGCAGTAGCAACCGGGTACGCTGTAAATGTTTCAAAAACTGGATGCCCAGGCCGACACCTTCGGCGGCGCCCTCGATCAGGCCCGGGATGTCCGCCACTACGAAACTGCGGTGGGTACCCACGCTGACCACGCCGAGATTCGGATGCAAGGTGGTAAAAGGGTAATCGGCTACCTTGGGCCTGGCAGCCGAAACTGCACGAATGAAGGTAGATTTACCGGCGTTTGGCATACCCAGCAGACCAACATCGGCGATTACCTTGAGTTCGAGCTTCAGATCAAACTGTTCACCTGCACTGCCCTTGGTGCATTGGCGCGGCGCTCGATTGGTCGAGCTTTTATAACGCGTGTTGCCGAGCCCGTGAAAACCGCCCCGCGCAATCAGAACCGGTTCCGCTTCCGTGGACACATCGGCGATTAACTCACCCTGGTCCAGTGTCGTTATCATGGTGCCCAGGGGTACCTCGATAATGACATCCTCGCCCCTGGCACCGGTGCAGTTTTTACCCTGTCCATTGGCACCCCGCTTGGCAACAAAACGGCGCGTATGCCGGAAATCGGAAAGCGTGTTTAAATCTTTTGAGCCGATGACGTAGATCGAGCCGCCATCACCGCCGTCGCCCCCATCAGGGCCACCCATCGGGATATATTTTTCGCGCCGGAAACTGACAATACCGTTACCGCCATTGCCGGCCTTGACAAAAATATTGGCTTCATCGATAAATTTCATCGCGGAATAATACCATCGGTAATAAAAAAGCCTCGACGAGGCGAGGCTTTTTGAATTCGTTTTAAACAGGGGCTACTGCTAGTTCACCACGCTCACAAAGGTACGATTGTGACGTCCCCTGACCTTGAATTCGACCTTGCCTTCGGCTTTCGCGTAGAGCGTGTGATCCTTGCCACAGCCGACATTGTCACCGGGGTGAAACTTGGTGCCGCGCTGGCGTACCAGGATGTTGCCCGGGATTACCACCTCGCCACCGAACTTCTTCACGCCTAAACGTTTGGATTCGGAATCGCGACCGTTGCGGGTGCTGCCCGCCGCTTTCTTATGTGCCATTGTTCAGACCCTATGCCTTGATATCGGTAACTTCGATTTCAGTATAACTTTGACGGTGCCCCGCCTGGGTACGCGAATGTTTACGGCGGCGGAATTTAATAATTTCCACCTTGTCGCCGCGACCCTGCGCCATGATTTTGGCCGTCACTGTCGCCTTGTCGAGCGTCGGGGTTCCTACTGAAACCTTGTCGCCGTCAGCAACCATCAACACGTTGTCGAGCTTAACGGTCGAACCTTCGTCGCCGTCAAGCTTTTCTACGCGCAGGGTCTCGCCCTTGGTTACCTTGTACTGTTTTCCGCCGGTGGCGATGACAGCGTACATGTGTTACTCCGATGCAATACTGAAAAAGGTGGCGAATTCTAGCCGCTGCCAGCCAACAGGTCAATGCCTTTAACCCCAAGCTCCCGGTATCGGCTTATGAATCTTTTACATAATCGCCTCATCGGCAAACGCTGAAACCACTAGCGACTGACTGGGTGGCCTGCGGCTTCCTGAAAACAGGTTGATTTTGAAGGGCAAGGCGAGACTCAACATCCATGTCTCGACTCGCCACAGGCCGCGTCCCTGCGGCCTGACCCTTCAAAATCAACCTGTTTTCAGCACCCAGCCTTTACGTCGCTAGTGGTTTCAGCGTTTGCCTAGGTAGCACTGCCTTCTCGAATAAAAAGGCGTGGGCATTGGGAATTGTTTGCGAGACGCTGCGCAACAGGGATGTTGCGCGCGAGCCTACATGGATGTATTCACGGCGTTCTCGCAAACAATTCCCGATGACCGCGCCGAATCGGAGCGATTACTCGAGGTGGGGTTTGAGGCTGCGGGTAACGACGAGGGTCAGGAGCAGCAACAGGGTGGCGCTGACGACGATGGCGGGGCCGGTCTGCCAGTCGAAATGGAAGGAGCCAGTGATGCCGCCGGCGAGAGCGCCAAGGCCGTAAAGTCCACTGATAAAAACCATTTGCTCGGGGCTGCGACTGAACAGGCGCGCGCTCGTGGTCGGGATAACCAGCATCGCCGCGATCAGCAGCACGCCCATGACCTTCATCATTACCGCCACCAGCAATGCAATCATGATGTACATCAGGAACTGGACCTTGCGCACCTCGATGCCCTCGGCCTGAGCGATTTCACGGCTGACCGAGACCGCGACAAAAGAGCGCCAGTGATGCAACAGTACAAACAGCAACAGCACCGTGGTTACCAGCAAGGTCAATAAATCGCTGGTGGTGGTGGCGAGTAGATCGCCAAATAAAATGGCCTCGAGGTTAACCGTATTGGCGGGCAGCAAGCCCACCAGGATAATGCCACCCGCAAGCCCGGTGTGGGAAATAATCGCGAGCGTGGTTTCGGAAAGCGCGGTATTGAAACTGGTTACCCGGCTCAGCGAAAACACGATTAGCAGGGCTACCGCCAACACCCCGAATATGGGTTGCACCTGCAGCAGCAATCCTAGGCCAACCCCCATGACCGCGGCATGTCCCAGGGTGTCGCTTAAAAATGCAAGTCTCTGCCACACCATCAGACATCCCATGGGGGCCGCAATGGCGACCATGATCAGGCCAGCAATGACAGCGCGTACCGCAAAATCATCGAGCCATTCAATCATGCCGATGCTCCGGGGATTCACCCGACACATCGTGTTCGTGATCGTGGTGATGGGTATAGATAGCGATAGAATCCGAGGCCTGCTGCCCGAATAACGCAAGATACTCCGGATGCTGGCTAACCGATTCGGGCAAACCCGAGCAGCACAGGTGCTGGTTTAGGCAAAGCACCTGGTCGGTTTGCGACATCACCAGGTGTAAATCATGTGACACCAGCAACACCGCGCATTGCAGCTGGTCACGCAGTTCGCCGATTAGCTTATACATTCTGGTCTCTCCGCTGACATCAACCCCCGCGGTCGGCTCATCGAGCACGATCAGGTCAGGCTGCCCAAGCGTGGTACGGGCCAGCAATACCCGCTTTAACTCACCCTCGGACAATGAGCGCACCTGTCGTTGTTTCAGGTAGGCAACCTCGGTCTGGGCCAGGG
Organism: uncultured Gammaproteobacteria bacterium; assembly: GCA_947259485.1. GTDB lineage: Bacteria > Pseudomonadota > Gammaproteobacteria. The sequence continues at coordinate 176,235 of CAMYLU010000003.1, forward strand.
CACGGTCGAGCTCCTGGTCGGTAGGGCTATAGGTTAATTGCAGCAGGCGCTTAACGCTAAGTGGCATTAGCGTATTGACATAAACTTTTTGTGGTAGGTAACCAATCCGCAACCCGGGCATGCGTTCGATTTCACCCTCGAAGTCGCCGATCAGGCCATTGACGATATTGGTCAAGGTTGTTTTTCCGGCCCCGTTGGGGCCAATGATTGTGGTAATCTCGGCGCGCCGCAATTCGAAGCTGATGTCATCGAGAATCTGCCGCTTACCCAGTGTCAGGCTCAAACGGCGCGCGCGAACCAGTAATTCAGCCTGCATGTTTCTGACACTGCGCGCAGATCCCGGTGATTTCGACGACCGAATGGTCGACTGCAAAACCCAGGTTATTGGCTTCGACCAGCAGCGGAGGATCACTGTCTTCAAGCTCCGCCACCTGCTCGCAATCGCGGCAAATCAGAAACTGGGCGGCGCACTGATGCCCCGGATGCACGCAGGAAATAAATGCGTTCCTGCTTTCAATTCGATGAATCAATCCTTCCGACATCAGGAACTCGAGTGCGCGATAAACGATAGGCGGGGCAATTATTACGGACGGATTGACCCGGTTGAGCTCGGCAAGGATATCGTAGGCACCCATGGGCTGGTGACTGGCAAGCAGGATTTCGAGCACCTGCCTGCGCCGCGACGTCAGGCGCAATTTGCGGGTTTCACATAGCTGCTTGGCTTCGGACAATAGCTGGCGCTGGCAGCGACCATGGTCGTGCTTACGAAAAGCGATATCGGCAAAATTAGTTTTTCGCGCCATTGTGTTATATTATAACGTAACTGACTTTTTTGCCACACCTCTATATCCCTCGGATGCGTTTCTTTATCCTGCTGTTATGTCTGCAATCTGCTGCACTCTGTGCCTCGCCTCGCGTGGTTACATCGATCGCGCCGCTGCATGAATTGACAGCTGCAATAATGAAGGGCGTCGGAGAACCTGCCTTGATCATCAAGGACCATGCTTCCACACATCATTTCGCTTTCAAGCCCTCACACATGATATTGCTGCAACAGGCCGATCTCGTTGTCTGGGTTGGACGTCAATTTGAGGCCGGGTTTAATCGCGTGCCGGATGTTTTACCGCCTTCGACACAACAACTTGAATTACTACCCGGGCTTGGCATCGAGAATGGGGATGGCCACATCTGGTATTCTCCAAAGCTATTACTGCGCAGTATTAAAATCATCGTATCCGCACTGACCAAACTGGATCCCGAGAATCGCACACAATATAAAGTAAACGCCGACAGACTGATCGAAGCCATAGACAACTGGCGCCAGAATGAGCAAACCCAATGGCAAAATCATCAACCGCGATTTATTACGGACCACGAATTTACAGGCCATTTCGAAGCTGATATGGGGTTTAAATCCATTGCCACAATTCATGATCAGCACGACACCCACGGTGGTTTCAAAGACCTCATCCGGATCGAAAGCCTGCTGCGCACAAATCCTGCAGCCTGTCTACTGACAATGGAAAATCCTGCCTCGCCGCTGGCCCAAAACCTGGCGCAGAAATATCAATTACAGATCGTTAACGTGCTGACGATGATGGCAACCAATTCGCAATCACCGCTTATAGTGCAACGTCTCGACCAGCTCAGTGTAGCGCTACGAGGCTGTCTTTAACGGATAATGCGAATAAGCCCACTGAATACACCTAAAATCAGATTCAATTGCTAACTGCGCCGACAGCCGTTACATTCAATACAATTATAATTATCAAGCAATAATATGACTAACCCGGTCGGCTCGGACAGCCTCACTCCCCTCTACGTCTACGACGAATCGACACGTAATGAACTTATCGAGCAAGCACGACAATTGCCCTCGGTGGAGGTCAGCTCGGCGGCAGCCGCCAACGCGGTCATGCTCGGTGGCGGTTATTTCACCCCCCTGCAGGGGTACATGAGTCTTGACGACGCACTCAGTGTTGCCGACAGCATGCATATGACCGATGGCAGTTTCTTCCCGGTGCCAATCCTTAACCTGGTGGAATCGATTGCCGATATCGAGGGTGCCGAGCAGATCGCGTTGTGCGATCCGAACGTCGCGGGTAACCCGGTAATCGCAATTCAACAAGTTGATGCAATTGAACTGGTCAGCGACGCACAAATGGCGCTTATGACCGAAAAAGTTTATCGCACTACCGACAACGAGCATCCCGGAGTGGAGGCATTTAACAGTCACGGTCGCTACGCAATCAGTGGCCCGATCCAGGTGCTGAATTTCAGTTACTTTGAAACCGACTTCCCCGATACTTTCAGAACCGCGGTACAGATCCGCGACGAAATCGAGCAACGCGGATGGAAGCGCGTGGTTGCATTCCAGACGCGCAACCCGATGCATCTTGCGCATGAAGAGCTATGCCACATGGCAATGCAGCGACTCGAATGTGACGGGCTCGTAATCCATATGTTGCTGGGCCAACTCAAGCCGGGCGATATTCCGGCCGACGTGCGCGACGACGCGATTCGCACCATGGTGCGACTGTACTTCCCGGAAAACAGCGCCATCGTTACCGGTTACGGATTTGATATGCTCTACGCCGGCCCTCGCGAGGCCGTATTGCACGCCTACTTCCGTCAGAACATGGGCGCGAGTCATTTCATTATCGGTCGCGATCACGCGGGCGTCGGCGATTACTATGGCGCCTTCGATGCGCAAACAATCTTTGACACCGAGGTCCCGCCTGATGCGCTCGAAATTGAAATCTTCCGTGCCGACCATACCGCCTGGTCGAAAAAACTGAACCGGGTGGTGATGATGAACGAAGCACCGGATCACAGCAAAGAGGATTTCGTGCTGCTTTCCGGTACCCGGGTGCGCGAAATGCTCAGTGAAGGTATCGCGCCGCCGAAGGAATTTTCACGCCCCGAGGTCGCTGAAATCCTGATCAATTACTATCAATCTAACTAAATAAAACCAGCACTTATGCTAGATCGCGGGCAATGTCTTTGCGATACTCCGCACTATGTCTGAAGCAGCATTAACACCGGGTCATTCATTCGCGCTGGAAGACCTCAAAAACCTCACCGACAGCGATATGCTGCGGGTAAACCAGGTCATTACTGACAACCTGGCATCGGAGGTGGCACTGATCAACCAGCTTAGCCAGCATATTATTCTCAGTGGCGGCAAACGCCTGCGCCCGATGCTGGTTATCCTCGCCGCGAAAGCCTGTCGATACCAGGGTGAAGAAGATGCGCTGCTCGCCGCGGTAATCGAATTTATTCACACCGCGACCCTGTTGCATGACGATGTTGTCGATGACTCCGAGATGCGTCGCGGCAAGGAAACGGCAAGCACGATCTGGGGTAATGAAGCCGCGGTACTGGTCGGTGATTACCTTTATTCACGCGCCTTCCAGATGATGGTGCGTGCACAGTCGATGCCAATCATGGATTTGCTGGCGAACACGACCAATACCATCGCCCAGGGAGAAGTGCTGCAGCTGCTCAATATTCGTGATCCGAATACCGATGAAGCCGGGTATCACGAGGTGATCTATGCCAAGACTGCCTGCCTGTTCGAGGCCGCGGCCCGCATCGGTGCGATGCTTGGGGCGGTACCTGCGGAACAGGAGCACGCGTTGCAAACCTACGGCAAACATCTCGGTGTTGCATTCCAGCTAATTGACGATGCGCTCGATTACTCGGCGCAAAGCGACGAACTGGGTAAAAACGTCGGTGATGATCTGGCCGAAGGCAAACCAACCCTGCCGTTGATTCGCGCCATGGAAATCGGCAACAGCCATCAGCAAAAATTGATTCGCGATGCAATCGAAAATGGCAGGGCCGATTGTTTTGACGAAATTCACCAGGCAATTCAGGAAACCGGGGCCCTGCAATACACCGTCGATCAGGCACAGTCTGAAGCCGTTCTGGCCAGGCAGCAAATTGCCTGCCTCGAGGAGTCCCCCTATAAACAGGCATTGATCTTTCTGGCGGAATACGCGGTTGAAAGACGCTATTGAATCCATTTGAAAAACTACTTGGCGAAAAGGCAATATTACTTGCCGACGGAGCTACGGGTACCACCTTCTTCGGCCTGGGGCTGCAGAGTGGTGATGCCCCTGAACTGTGGAACGTTGATTTCCCCGAACGGGTAGCCCTGCACTACCAGGCTTTTGTCGACGCCGGATCAGACCTGGTACTAACCAATAGCTTTGGCGGTACCCGCTATCGACTCAAACTGCACCAGGCCGAGTCGCGTGTGGGCGAGTTAAATATTGCCGCGGCGACAATTCTGCGTGAGGTGGCTGACAATTGCGACCGCGAAGTCATCGTTGCGGGCTCGATGGGGCCCACCGGTGAAATTCTTGCACCGCTGGGTGATTTACAGTCCGAAGATGCCATCTCGGCCTTTGCCGAGCAGGCACTCGCGCTGGAGCAGGGTGGCGCCGACGTTATCTGGATAGAAACCATGTCCTCGCAGGAGGAAGTCGAGTACGCGGTTCGAGGTGCGCAACAAACGGCTCTGCCGATCGTGTTTACCATGAGTTTCGACACCAACGGTCGCACCATGATGGGTGTGGGCGCCGAGGATATGATGAAATTGAACCACCGCCTCGGTGTGCATGCCTGCGGCACCAACTGTGGTATCGGCGCATCCGAAGTGGTCGCAGCGATCCTTAACATGCAAGCCAGCAAACCCGCCGATGGCGATGATCCGATCCTGGTGGCCAAGGCAAACTGCGGCATTCCCGAATTCATTGACGGTGAGATACATTACAACGGCACCCCGGAAATCATGGCACGCTATGCCACCATGGCGCGCGACGCCGGTGCGCGTATCGTCGGCGGCTGCTGTGGTACCTCGCCCGAACACGTCGCGGCGATGCGCCATGCGCTAGACAATACCGAACCCGGTCCAGTTCCGAGCATCGACGATGTAGAACGCGAACTCGGCACGGTGACCAGGGGTGCGCACGCCCAGGCCAGCGGCCAGCATGAAGTGCAAACGCGCGGCAGTTCGCGTCGCCGTCGGCGCCGCTAATTCCCGATGTCGTCCCGCGATTCAACCGCGGGATCCAGCCTCTTGAATAAACGACCCCTCTGGATACCGCGGTCAAGCCGCGGCATGACAAACTGGAGTAGGGGCTACGAGCTCTTAATAAACACAAGAGTGTTTAGACGCGGTACTCGACTCCGGGGAAGACACACAGCATCTCGAACAACAGGTTAGCCGCAACCAGGGACGTATTACCCGAGGTATCGTAGGCCGGCGCGACCTCTACCAGGTCGCCGCCCACAAGATCGAGACCACGGCAGCCCCTGACGATTTCGAGTCCCTGGTGCACGGTCAGGCCACCAATCTCCGGGGTTCCGGTACCGGGTGCATAGGCAGGATCGAGACCATCGATATCAAAGGTCAGGTAAACCGGACCTGCGCCAAGTTGCTTCCGCACTTCGCTCATCAGCGGTGCCAACGACTGGTACCAGCACTCTTCGGCCTGCACCACGCGCACACCCTGGGAACGCGGCCAGTCAAAATCATCGGCCTCGTAGCCGCTGGCGCGCAATCCGATCTGGACCATGCGCGCCGGCTCGATCAGGCCCTCTTCGATGGCGCGTCGAAACGGGGTACCATGTGCTATCCGTTCACCAAACATATGATCGTTGATATCCGCATGCGCATCGATGTGGACAATGCCGACGGGGCCGTGTTTTTTATGCAATGCGCGCAGTATCGGCAGCGAAATGGTGTGATCGCCGCCGAGCGTCAGGGGTTTGCATTTTGTTGCCAGAATTTCGTCATAAGCCTGCTCGATAATCGCAACCGATTTTTGCAGGTTGAAGGTGTTGATCGCGATATCACCGAGATCGGCTACCTGTAGCGAATCGAATGGCGCCGCGCGGGTTGCCATATTATAGGGACGAATCAGGCAGGACTCGGTTCGGATCTGACGTGGCCCAAAGCGTGCACCGGCACGATTCGAGGTTCCAACATCGAACGGCACACCGACAAACCCGACGTCAAGCCCGGAGGGATCGGGCTGATGTGGCAGGCGCATCATCGTCGCAATACCACCAAAACGAGGCATTTCATTGCCCCCGAGAGGTTGATTGAATTTATTATCACTCATGCTCTGTTCTCCGGCGCTAGCGACCAGTTTGCTTCCTGGAACGACGGCATGGACGCCGCCGACAATAATAATGCCGCTGTTGTTAAATTGGCCCGGAATTACCTCGCGCTAGATGCGAAAGGACGCGGCACCCTTGGCGGGTTTGACTTCAAGCGCTTCACGCGGGTAGAGGTGTTGTAACCAGTGTTTTTCCCAGAAGCGAAAACCGCGGGAGACCGCCAGCACGATAATAAAGTACAAAACCGCGGCGGTAATAAAACCCTCGTAAGCGAGATAATAGCGGCCATTGAGCCAGCGCCCGACACCGAGCAGATCCTGGATGGTAATCGTGCTCGCGACCACCGATCCATGCAGCATAAAAATGACCTCGTTGGAATAGGCCGGTAACGCGCGTCGAAATGCACTCGGCAGAACAATACGCCGCATCCGCATCGGGCTGCTGAAACCGCAAGCCTTGGCGGCCTCGACTTCGCCCCTGTTGGTATTCACGATCGAACCGCGCAGTAACTCGGTGGTATAGGCCGCGGTGTTGAGGGAAAATGCTATCAGCGCACAATACCAGGCTTGCGACAGGATAGGCCCCCACAGGAATGTTTCGCGGATCCACTCGAACTGGCCCAGTCCGTAATAAATCAGGTAGGTCTGTACCAGCAGCGGAGTACCACGAAAAACATAGGTGAACAACCACACCGGTGCGTTGAGAAACGGATTATTGCCGGCGCGTATAATGGCCAGTGGGATCGACAGAATGCCGCCCACGACCAGGGAAATCAGCGTCAACTCCAGCGTCGTCAAGGCACCCCATAGAAAGCGATCGAAGTTCTGCGCAATCAGTACGATATCGATCGGCGACCAGGTTTCGAGAAACTGGACGATCGAATCACCCATCTTCAGACCTCACAATGCCCTTGCTGTACCTTTTATCAAGCCAGCGCAGCCCAACATCGGAAATCGCGGTCAACACCAGGTAAATCATCAACACCGCGAACATGAAGGTAAACAATTCTCGCGTGGAACGACCGGCGACGAATCCGTTGTAAACCACGTCCTGCAATCCAATCACAGAAACCAGCGCGGTCGACTTGATCTGCACCAGCCAGTTATTGGAAAAACCGGGTAGCGCGTAAACCACCATCTGCGGCCAGATAACACGACGAAATATGACCAGGCGTGACATACCGCAGGCAACACCGGCCTCGATCTGGCCCTTGGGAATCGCCAGGATCGCACCGCGAAAGGTTTCGGTCATGTAACCGCCAAACACCACGCCAATAGTGCCGACTCCGGCCGCGAACTGGCTGATTTCGGCGTAGTCCCACAGACCGGTCAAGGTACCGATCGAGTTGGCCAGCTCCTGGCCGCCGAAGAACACCAGCAGGATCAACACCAGGTCAGGCACCCCGCGAACGATGGCGGTATAAGCCGCACCGATTTTCTGCGCGAGGATATTTTTCGACAGCTTGGCCCAGGCACCGAGCAACCCGAACAGAACCGCAATGACTAGCGACAGCAATGCGAGCTTTATCGTCACCCAGGTACCCGATAACAACTGGCCCTGGTACTCGATTATCAGATCCACATTAGCGCTCGTTGTCTGGCAAATTGAAAATCCCGGCCTGCATCAAACAGACCGGGTTAACGGCATTTAGATGATTAACCGCCAAAGATATCGAACTCGAAATACTTGGCATTAATTTTCTGGTAAACCCCGTTGGCACGAATCGCCTTGAGCGCCTTGTTCAGCTCCATGCGCAACTCGTCATCCGATTTACGCACCGTCATACCAGCGCCGGGTCCATGACATGCTTCATCGTGCTGGTCTGCGCCGGTAAACTCGAAGTCCTTGCCGGCATCGGTTTTGAGGAAGCCGTCATCGGCGGCAATCGAGTCCGAAAACTGGGCATCGATACGACCAATCGCAAGATCCTGGAAAACTTCGTCCTGGGTTCCATAAAGCACCAGTTCGGCATCAGGATACATCTTTTCCATGAAACACTGGTGCGTGGTACCGCGTTGCAGACCGATACGTTTACCCTTCAGCCCTTCTTTGCTGATCTCGAGCCCGGCACCTTTCCTGGCGACGAACTTCGCGGGCGTGTTGTAGTACTTGTCGCTAAAATTGACTTGCTTTTTACGTTCCTCGGTAATCGACATCGAGGCGATAATCGTATCGAATTTTCTAGCCTTTAGCGCTGGAATCATGCCGTCCCAGTCCTGTTCTATGAGCACACACTTGCGCTTCATTTCGGCACAGATAGCCTCGGCAATCTCGATATCGAAACCCTTCAGGGTACCGTCGGATTCCTTCCATGAAAACGGCGGATACGCTCCTTCGACGCCGACACGAAGATCCGCAGCCTGAACGCTTCCCATTCCTAGCATCATTACGGCGGCGGTCATTGCCATCATTAATTTTCTGAACTTCATCTTAACTTTCCTCACTTTGGTTGTGTTTCACTGGGAAACTAGTTTGTTATGCCCTACGGGCGTTTACACCCTGTGGGTGGTTACTGCATCGTCCTCGATAGAAATTTTCGAAAACGATCAGAATTTGGATTTTGAAACATCTGCTGCGGTTCGCCCTGCTCTTCTACCCGGCCCTCGTGCAGAAACACGACTTCTGAAGATACGTCACGGGCAAAACCCATTTCATGGGTGACCACCAGCATGGTGCGTCCTTCCTCGGCAAGATCGCGCATGACCTTGAGTACTTCACCCACCAGCTCCGGATCCAGTGCCGAGGTCGGCTCGTCAAACAACATCACCTCGGGATTCATCGCCAGGCCGCGAGCTATCGCGACACGCTGCATTTGACCTCCGGATAATTGCGCCGGGTAGTAGTCCTTGCGCTCGAGAATTCCGACCTTGTTGAGCAAGACTTCAGCCTGCTCGATCGCCTCGGCCTTTGGAATTTTCAGTACATGCACCGGTGCCTCGATCACGTTTTCAATGACCGTCATGTGCGACCACAGGTTGAAGCTCTGAAAAACCATGCCGAGACGCGCGCGCAGGCGTTCGACCTGGTGTATATCTTCAGGTTCGTAACGACCGGATTTACTGGTATGCATACGAATTTTTTCACCGGCAACGAAGACATCGCCGGCGTTAGGGATTTCAAGCAGATTAATACAACGCAGGAAGGTACTCTTGCCGGAACCGGAAGCACCCAGTATCGAAATCACGTCACCTTTATGCGCACTCATCGATACGCCACGGATTACTTCAACGTCACCAAAGCTTTTATGCAGGTCTACGACCTCCAGCGCGGCATGCTCGGCTGATGCTTCGCTCATTCGATCTATCCTCCCGGATATATCGCTCTTATCGCGATAGTTTTTTAATTATTACGGCATACTAACACTTTTTTTGGTCCTTGAACTACCAGTTGTGGGACCACCGGGCAAGGCCTTAGAGCGCCAGCAGGCGCTCGATCGTGCGCTGTGCCTGAGCGGCATAGCCGCCCCCAAACAGGTTGGCATGGTTCAGTACGTGGTAGAGATTATAAAGTTCGCGTCGCTCGGCATAACCGCTATCGATCGGGAAATGATCATTATATCTGCTAAAAAAATGTGCCCCCGGGTGACCAAATAATTCCATCATCGCGAGATCAGTTTCGTGGTCACCGTAATAACAAGCCGGATCATAAATAACCGGGTTGCCATCCAGATCAGCTCCCTGGTTACCACTCCACAGATCGCCGTGCAGCAGGGACGCACGCGGATGATAGGTTCTAAAAAACTTCCAGAGATTCTCTGCCAGACGATTACCGGCATCGATCAGGCCAGCATCAATCCCGTTTCGCTGCGCCAGTTCCAGCTGAAACCCCAACCGGTGTTGCCGCCAGAAGTCTATCCAGTGGCTGTTGAAGGTATTGTGTTGCGGTGTACTACCGATGGTATTGTCACATTCAAACCCGAACTGCTCCCCGAAACAGCAATGCATCGCTGCAATCGCGGTTGCGAGTTGCCCGGCATCAGCCTGCCCACTGAATTCAATGTATTCCATGACGATGTAGGCATAATTATCTTGATGACCGGTCAGAAACACTTCCGGTACACGGATCGTCTGACTGCGACGGATTGCGTCAAGCCCCGCTTTTTCAGCGACAAACATCGATAACAGCTCGGCGCGATTAACCTTGACAAAATATTTATGCACGCCGCACTCAAGCCGGAAAGCCTGGTTGATATCGCCACCGTGGACCGACACTGTCTGGATATCACCGCCCGGGAGTTGCAGTTGCCGTGCCAGCGTAGCTGCGAGTGATTGCCATTTCATCACAACATACGGTACTCGCCCGGCAGCAATCCGTCTAATGCCCAGTCGCCAATTCCTGTTCTGACCAGGCGCAGGGTTGAATGCCCGACTGCCGCGGTCATTCGCCGCACCTGGCGATTACGTCCCTCCCGGATTTCAAGTCGCAGCCATTGTGTCGGGATATTTTTGCGCACTCGAATCGGGGGATCCCGCTGCCAGAGCCAGGGGGGCTCATCGACCGGCAATACTATTGCCGGCCGGGTAGGGCCATCCTTTAGTCTTACACCCGAGGACAGTTCCCGTAGCGTCCCTGTTTCGGGTATGCCCTCCACCTGTGCGAGGTAGATTTTCGCTTGCCGGTAACGCGGATTCGAAATTCGTGCCTGCAGCGCGCCGTCGTCGGTCAGCACCATTAAACCCTCGCTGTTGAAATCAAGCCGGCCGGCCGGGTAGACTCCAGCGACATCGATGTAGTCGGCCAGCGTGCGTTTATCCCCTGACGGGGAAAACTGGCTCAACACCTGGAAGGGTTTGTTGAATAATAATGTCTGGCTCATGCTATTCCGGGCTGTCCACTGCCGCGTCAAGGTAACTCTGCCAACGAGTGCTGCGTGCGTTATCAAACGCCTGTTCATGCATTATTCGCTTCAGCTCCGCCACGTCGGCCGGTCGACGCCCGGTATCAACCTGCTGCATCTCTTTAATTTTGCGATTGATCCGGGTTAACCGGGGACTGACATCGAGCAGCGCTTCATGCTCGATTAATGCACGTTGTATATTTCCGGCATAGCGGAATTTCATCTCGCCGACTTCGTGTAGATGGCGTCGCAGATTGTCGATGGTGTCGTATTTCTTCAGTAATCGCGCCGCAGTTTTCGGCCCGATTTCCGGAATTCCCGGGATATTATCAACCTTGTCACCGGTGAGCGCTAATTGATCGGCTATCTGTTGCGGACGTACTCCATACTTTTTACAAATCGCGCGATAGTCGAGTATTTTATCGTCAAGGTAAGCCCACCAGATATCCTGCTCGTTAATTAATTGTGCGAGATCCTTGTCCGCAGTTAAAATTGCAACCGGCAACTCTACTGAACCGTGGTAATGCGCGAGCGAACCAATCAGGTCATCCGCTTCCCAACGCGTACTGCTGACGCAGGTTATCCCCAGGGCTTCCAGCCATTGCCGACACCAGGCGAACTGGCGCTTCAAATCCACCGGAGCCGGGCTGCGATTCGCCTTGTACTGCGAATAAATTTCTTTACGCGCCGATTTCGACAGGCTCTCGTCAAACGCGAACACGAGTCGATGCGGTGCCTGCTCGGTCAAAAGCCGATACACGAAATCGCTGAAACCGACAAAGGCCTGGTTAGGTTGCTGCCGCAGGTTTACCCGCTGCCGCTGCGGGCCATACCAGGCCCTGAAAATGAATATACTGGAATCGACCAGGAATAAACGCATTTAAAAGAGCTTTCACTACAATAAGGTATAAAGATTTTACAATGGTGTTTGCTATAATCGCGCGCACTATTTTGAGTTTGTGATTCGATGTTACGCTTTCTTGTCATTTTCACTGCCTTGCTGGCTACCACTCCGGCCTTGGCCGCCACTTCAGTCAAGCAGGTGCAGCAGTTACTGGAACAACAAAAGTATGTCGACGCGGCCAATGCGGGCGAGCAATTGCTGCAGCAAAGTCCAGGGCATGCGCGCACCCGGTTTCTAACCGCCTACGCCTACCAGATGAGCGCACAGACCGACAAGGCAGTGATGCTCTACCAGGATTTGATCAGGGACAAACCGGACTTGCCCGAACCGCGCAATAACCTGGCCATGATTTACCTGGCACAAGGCGACTACGATCGCGCCAGTCAATTACTGGTCGACGCGCTTAATACCAGTCCCAGTTATGCAATCGCCTACGATAACCTGAGCCAGATATACAAGGGCATCGCCAGCGAGGCTTACCGGCGCGCAGTCAGTGAATCGGGTGAGCCTGCAAAATACACGCACAAGATAGAACTCACCGCGCTCACCAACCTCGAGGCAGCGGACCAGGAACCGATAGTCGAAGAAATCCCTGATGCTCAAAAAACCCTGGTCAATTTCGCAAACCAGGAAACCCTTTTAATCGAGCAGGTCAAGGATTGGGCAACGGCCTGGAGTAGCAAGGACTTCGCTGCCTATACCGGCTTTTACACGCCTGAATATCGTGCCCGGTTCGAATCACATGGGCAATGGGTCGAGTATCGTCGCAAACGTATCGCGCGCCCGGGGAAGATAAAAGTCGAGGTCAGTGACATACAAATTAAGTGGCGCAGTGAAAATCGAGCTATCATTGATTTCAAACAGGCCTACGATTCACCCCGCTACAGCGATCGCGTCGTGAAACGACTTGGCTTTAGCCGTGTTGGTTCGCAATGGAAAATTACCGAGGAGCAGGTATTATCCGCACTATGAAAAGATTTTTAACATTCCTGCTGGTGCTGGGGTTTCACAGTAGCCCATTTGCGGGTGATCCACCCGGGAATCGATACGAGCAAAGCCTCCTCGAAACGATCAAGGAAATTCAAAGCCTCGATCACGACCAGGCCTTGAACAGTACCCGTGACCTTATTAAAGAATATCCGCACAGCCGGCTCGGACATATGCTTTACGCCGACCTGTTACTGGCCAAGGCCGAACCGTTGACCGAAATCGGCTCAGGCATTGCAACCGATCGTGCAATGCAGGACTTCCGTGACGAAATACGACAGCGCTGGCAACACGATTCCAGCGAGGCGCATCAGAACCTGTACCCGGATAACATATTGTTTGTGGCCGATGATCAACCCTATGTCATTCTCGTTGATCAACAGAACTCGCGCGTTTACGTCTACCGCAACGAGGGTGGCGATCTGCGGCTTGAAACCGATTATTTCATCACCATTGGCTTGAACGGTTACGGCAAGCAAAAACGCGGCGATCAAAAGACCCCGATCGGAATCTACCACGTAACCCGGTACATCGATGGTATGGAATTACCCGATTTATATGGCGAGGGTGCCTTTCCAATCAACTATCCAAACGCCTGGGATGTACGCAAGCAACGCACCGGCGGCGGCATCTGGATTCATGGTACCCCGTCATACACCTATAACCGCTCGCCGAGGGCCAGCAATGGCTGCATCGTGGTCAGCAACCCTGATTTTCTGCATATCGATAACTACATTCAACCCGCCCTGCACACCCCGGTTGTAGTCGCGGAACAGGTGAACTGGGTTAATCGCGAACAGTGGCTGACCAAGCGCCGGGAAGTCATGCAACTTTTATCCAGCTGGCTTATTGACTGGGAGAGTCTCGATCACGAAAGGTACCGCCGCCACTATTCGCAATCCGAACTGGACGCTTACGGGCGTGACTTTGCAAGTTGGGATAGTCACAAACGCTGGGTCAACCGCAACAAGACCCGGATCGATGTCGAATACAGCCAACTCAATATCTTTAACTATCCCGGTGAAGACAAGCTGATGCTAATGCAGTTTGTACAGGACTATCGCAGTAATAACTTGAATGTCGAATCTCCGAAGGAGCTTTTCTGGCGCAAGACGAATGCCAACTGGCAGATCGTCTACGAGGGAAATCGCACTTTTCCGACAATTGACAATACTGTCGTCCAAAACTAGCACGAGATCAATCCATGCCCGAAGCGCAGGAACTTGCGACCCATATCGTCGACCTGCTGGATTCGTTCGGGCCCTGTGAAGCCAGGCGTATGTTTGGCGGCTTCGGCATTTTTCACCAGGGATTGATGTTTGGTTTAATTGCCGGCAGCAGTCTCTATCTCAAGGCTGACGACAAAACCCGCGAACTGTTTGTGACCGAGGGATCTGAAGCATTCAGCTACTATAAGAAAGAAAAGGAATACCGTCTTTCCTACTACCTTGCACCCGAGGAGTTTTTTGGAGCCCCGGAATCCTGCCGGTACTGGGCAAGACTCGCGTTCGACACCGCGTTGCGAAATCCACTCAAAAAAATAAAAGGCAGAAAGCATGATTGAATGGATAGCCATGGCTGCAGTTATTGCGGTAGTCGTTTACGCCATTGCCATTTACAACTACCTGGTACGAGACCGTCAACGCACGCGTGCCGGCTGGAGTGATATCGAGGTGCAACTCAAACGCCGTCATGACTTGATTCCGAAGTTAGTCGACGCAGTAAAGCAATACGCGGCTTACGAACAGGCGACACTCGACCAGGTCACCATGCTGCGTAACAAGGCTGGCAATCCACGTGGAGTCGAACAACAGGGTGAACTGGAAAACAACATCTCTCGAAGCCTGGTGTCGATTTTCGCGCTGCAGGAAGCCTATCCTGAACTCAAAGCCAACCAGAGTTTCCTGCAGTTACAAACCGACATCAGTGCTGTCGAAGCCGACATCCAGTTTGCGCGGCGCTACTACAACGGCGCGGTCAGAAATTTGAATACCCGGATCGAAAGTTTCCCTGACCTGGTCGTCGCTCGCCTGTTTAACTACGAGCCCGCCCAGTACTTCGAATTCGAGGAAATCGGGCCATGACCCTATTGCGTGGGCTGGTTGCTTCGCTGCTGCTGTCGCTGGCTTTCACCTGCCTGGCAGATGAGTACATCGAATCTTTTCACAGCGATATCGAAGTGCGCCAGAACGGTGATTTAAATGTGACCGAAACTATCGTCGTGCGGGCCGAGGGTAAATCCATCCGACGCGGAATTTACCGTGATTTTCCAACCCGATACCAGAATGCGCAGGGTGACAATGTGTCGGTCGGCTTCGAGGTGCTGTCGGTGCAACGCGATGGCAGCAATGAACCCTATCACATCAAGAATCGATCTAATGGCAAGCGGATTTATATCGGCGATCAGAATGTCTTACTGTCCCCCGGGTTCTATGAATATCAAATTAACTACACGACCACCCGGCAGCTAGGCTTTTTCGATGACTTCGATGAGCTTTACTGGAACGTCACCGGTACTGGCTGGGAATTTAGAATTGAGCGGGCGTCGGCCCGGGTAACACTGCCCGAGGCCTTCATCGATTTTCAGCTTACCGGTTACACCGGCCCGCAGGGCTCGACTGCGCAAGACCTTGTCTATCGACGTAGCGCTGGCAACCAGGCTTATTTTGAAACCAGTCAACCCCTGGCTCGTCAGGAAGGGCTCACAATTGTCGCCGGCTGGCCCAAGGGCATCATCAACGAACCCAGCGAGGCCCAACGCCGTGCCTGGTTTTTCGAAGACCACCGACCCTCTCTTATCGTTATTGGTGGCGCGCTTGCGCTGTTCGCTTATTACCTGATCCTGTGGCGGTGGTTTGGCAGGGATCCCGAGACGGGTGTGATCGTACCGCTTTACCAGCCACCCGAAGAGTATTCGCCTGCTTCGATGCGATTTGTGCAGAACATGGGCTACGACAAGAAATGCTTTACCAGTGCAATCATCAACCTCGCGGTCAAGGGTGCCGCTGTAATTGACGATGACGAGGGCCAGTTCAAGGTAACAAAACAGGAGGCACGGGATTTGTCGCTGGCCCCCGGGGAAGCACAGGTACTCACCGGACTGTTCGGAAAAGGGCGCGACAATATCAGTATCGCCCAGTCCAATCACAGTATTCTTTCCAAGGCTATCGGCAAACATAAGAAATCGCTCAAACGGGATTATGAAAAAACATACTTCAACACCAACAGCTGGCTGTTGCTTCCAGGAATCCTGGCGACAGTAATCGTTATCGCGACGGCGGTCTCGAACCTGCCATCGGAAGAAATCATTATGAAAACAATCTTCTTTGGCGTTTTTACAGCGATACCATTGATCATACTGTCCGCCGTCTGGCGCGGGTTCAAACGTCGCAGAAAAGGTGGAAAGTTCCAGGTTGCGATCAATCTCGTGGTGCTAGTGGTTTTTTGCTGGGCCGTAGTCAACAACATCGCGGCACCTATCATGGAGTTTTCTGCAGTGGCGCCCCTGCCGCTGATCGCCGGCGCTATCGCAATGCTGGCAATGCATTATTTTTTCTACCAATGGCTGAAAGCGCCGACGCTCGTGGGGCGCCGCCTGCTCGACAAGATCGAGGGCTTCAAACATTACCTCAAGGTGGCCGAAGAAGATGAAATTGCGTTAACCGGGGCGCCTGAATTCACCATCGGCCTGTACGAGACCTACCTACCCTACGCGATTGCGCTCGACCTGGAAAACGAATGGACTGCAAAGCTCAATCGCGCGATCGCGCTTGGCCTGGTCGATAGCCAATATTCTCATCCAGGCTGGTATCACGCCCGGGGTCATCGCGATGATCATTTTTCAAGTGCATTATCGAGCTCTTTGGATTCGGCAATCTCGTCATCGTCGGTCGCGCCAGGCTCATCGTCCGGATCGTCCGGGGGATCATCTGGCGGCGGTGGCGGTGGCGGTGGTGGTGGCGGCTGGTAACCTCCTCGACCGTAAAGACTGCCGTGCCAACTCACATTTACATCGCCATCGGCTAGTTTACTAGAAACGTCGCAAAAGCCGCTCCCAACCGGCGCAAGCGCCGGTTGGTCCATCCATGGAATCGCTTGGACCCCGATGCGCCAACCCCGCGTACGCGGGGGGGCGTCATCCATGCCTCGCTACACTTTTGCGACGTTTCTAGCAAACTAGCCTCAATCTTCAGGTGTGGCCAGGGGGATAACTTTGCGGGACGCTGCGCAACAGGGATGTTGTGATACGGCACTCCGGGCGCGAGCCTACACGGACGTATCTACGGCGTTCCCGCAAAGGTATCCCCTTGGCCACGCCGAACGCATGGTTTCACCAGAAGTAGATTTGATCTAGGAATGTTTGATTGAGCTGAGGACAACGAACTTGCTGTCGGCGGCAACGGTTTCGCAGTTGCCAAATAATTTCTTAAGCTTGCTGTGATAAGCCAGGTGTCGATTGCCAACTATGCGCAGCTCACCACCGGCCACCAGCACCGTCCGTGCCTGCTTGAACATTTGCCATGCAATCGCATCACCGACATTATGCTGTTGATGAAACGGCGGATTAACCAGGACCAGGTCTCGACTATCGGCGGCCAATCCCTGTAGACCGTCGGCGACCCTGAACTCGGCTTCTCGGGTCTGCGCAAACGCGGCCCGAAAATTCTCCTCGGCACTCGCGACCGCCATGTAAGATTCGTCGCAAAACAACAGGCTTGCCTTCGGATTCAGTGCCGTGGCAATGATTCCAAGCACACCATTACCACAACCCAGATCGACGATACGTCGATATCGCTCTGCTACTGGCATGTGTTCCAGCAACAACTGGCTACCCCGATCCAGGCGGTCGCGGCTGAACAGGCTTGCATGATTGATAATTCTGTAATTTCGATCGACCTGCAACTCGTAGCTATCGGGATAATGACTCTGGCCCTCTTTGAGTGACTGATCACGCTGAACCAGGATAAGTCGGCTTTTCTTGCGCGCGCGGGTTGTGGTTGTAGGCCCGAGTATGTTTTCAAACAACTCCAGTGTCGAACGATGAATATTTCGTGCCATCCCGGCCGCTATAATATGGGTATCGTGATCCAGCACCTGGCGCAGTACGTAAAGCTGGTGTTCGAGCAAGGCCAGCATTTTGGGAATCTTTATCAACACACAATCCACGGTTACCGTCGGAAAATCGATGCCCGAGTTGGTTTTGACCTGCTCGGCGGGGTAGCCATTTGCAAGCAGGTTTTCACGTAACGCCAGTTGCGCCGTAAACGAGTCATTCCAGGAATAAACCGGGTGATTGGCGAGCGCCACCGCGAGCGCACCGAAAGCATCATTTAATATCAAAAGCTTACCATGGCGAGACAGCACCTTGATTTCGTCGACGTAATTCAGCAGGAATTCATCGGCAGCATCCCAGGCCTGCAGTAGCTCGTTGCGAGGTTTGCGCACCAGTTCAAATTCACCCTGGGGCACCTGCAATAATTTCAGACTATCCATCACCAGCGGCTTATTCACTACTTACCGACGAAAGGCAAACCCAGCATGCCGGGCAGCTGGTCGACCTGTTTGGCGTCACGATACTCCGCCAGTCCTATGGTCATAGCGTCGTGACCCATTTGTGGCTGATCGGTATAGGTTTTGAAGATCCGGTCCCAGATAGAAAGGTTGAAACCGTAATTACTATCGGTCTCCTGTACCAGCGTCGAATGATGCACCCGGTGCATGTCCGGGGTTACCAGGAGAGAACGCACTACCCGCTCGATAGCGCCGGGCAGGCTGACATTGGCATGATTGAATATCGCCATACCGTTCAACAGAACCTCGAAAACCAGGACTGCAACCAGCGCCGGGCCGAGTAATAGAATCACGCCCCATTTGAACAGCATCGAAATAATGATTTCAATCGGGTGGAAGCGGGACCCTGTTGTTAAATCAAAATCAAGATCGGCGTGATGAACTCGATGCAAACGCCACAGCAAAGGCAACTGGTGCATCAAGCGGTGTTGCAGGTAAATGGCGAGATCGAGTAATAACACTGCCGCGAAAATTTCGAACCATAAGGGCCAATCAACCAGGTTGAAAAATCCCCACTCTCGTTCCGCAACCGAATAGGCGATTCCCACGGCGGCGGCCGGGAACATTAACCTCAGCACAATAATGTTCAGCAAGAACAATCCCAGGTTGTTGGTCCAGCGCAATACTTTTGACACGCTGAGTTTGCGTCGGGGCGCGATCAGTTCCCATACCAGCATGGTAACGAACACGAATGCGAAAAAGCCTAGACGAATAAAGGCTTCTCGCTCGAGGGCAAATGTTTCGATTCCGGCTGGCTCCATGGATCACATTTTCGAGCATAAATGGCAATATTGACAGTCTTAAAACATGCCTCAAATCAGTATCGCGATAAGCGAACGTATAAAAACAACAAATGTATAACGCCAGTTTTTTATTTCTGACGATAAGTTGTTACGGTTATTATCTTATTTAACATCTTAGTGTGTTATACAGAGCCGGGTTAGATTAGACCAGTCCCCAAATGTTAAATGATATCCTGATTATATTGATACTGTCGGTGATGGGCATTGCGGTGTTTAAACTCATCGACGTCCCGGCGGTGCTGGGTTACCTGGTGGTCGGTTTGCTGGCCAGCGAAAATGCTTTTGGCCTGATTCATGATTCGCATGCGATCGAGCAAATTGCCGAAATCGGCGTGGTTTTCCTGTTATTCACGATTGGTCTCGAAGTCTCGATTCCACGCCTGATCTCGATGCGTAAAATCGTCTTCGGCATCGGTGTCGCGCAGGTCGTTATATCAACCTTGAGCACCGTGGCCGTTGGTCTCTGGCTGGGACTGACGTGGCAGGTCTCTTTCGCTCTTGGTGGCGCATTGGCAATGTCGTCGACCGCTATCGTGGTAAAACTGTTGACCGAACGCTACGAGTTGCATCTGCCGCACGGCAACATCTCGCTGGGCGTGTTACTGTTCCAGGACCTGGCCGTGGTGCCCTTCCTGGTATTGATCCCGATTTTCGCGGCGCCAACCTCGGAATCGCTACTGCTGCCAATCAGCCTGGCGCTGGCCAAGGGTGCGTTCGCTTTCGCGGTAATATTCTACGCCGGTCAATACCTGGTCCGACCTGCGGTACGTGCGGTTGCCGCGACACATTCGCATGAATTGTTCACGCTTTTTATCCTGCTGATTGCGCTGCTGGCCGCCTGGCTCACATGGCAACTGGGACTATCGCTTGCGATGGGTGCTTTTCTCGCCGGCATCATGCTCGCCGAAACCGAGTTTCAGCATCATATCGAAAACGAAATCAGGCCCTTTCGCGATGTTCTGATGGGATTATTCTTCATTTCCGTCGGTTCGCAATTCGACTGGCGCATCATCATCAATGAACCCCTGGCGGTTACGATTTTGACCCTGGGCCTGATCGCCGGCAAGGGTATTGCCATCGCCGTCATCGCAAAGCTGGCAGGATTTTCCAGGGGCGTCGCGATTCGAGCCGGAATCCTACTTGGCCAGGGCAGTGAATTTGGTTTCGCATTGCTGGCAGTCGCAATCGCGACTGGCCTGGTCGAACTCGGACTAAGCCAACCTATCATTGCGGCAATTATCCTGAGCATGGCAATTTCACCGATGTTGATTCAATACAACGACATAATTGCCTGCCGCCTTGATCCGGACTATCGCAGCAGCCTGAACCAGGTCGAAACAAGCATCGAAGAAGCCTGCAGGGATGTCACGGGCCACGTTATTCTGTGCGGGTTTGGCCGCACCTCGCAAAATCTCGCACAGTTCCTGCGACGGGTCGGTATTCCATTCGTCGCGCTCGAAATCGATACCGACATTGTCACCGAGGCGCGCGAGGCGGGTGAACCGGTGTTCTACGGCGATAGCAGTAAACCCGAGATCCTGCAAAGCGCAGGCTTTGCCAGGGCCCGGGTACTGGTCATCTCTTTTACCGAGCTCAAGGCCAGTGAGCACATTGCCAAAACCGCACGCGAATTAAGCAAGGATATCCCGATGATCATTCGTACCCGTGACGATCGCCATCTCGAGCACCTGCTCGAGTGCGGTGCCGATGAAGTCATCCCGGATACGGTCGAATCGAGTATGATGCTTGCCAGGCATACCTTGACCGCGCTGGGCGAGGATGCGCATTCGATCGATGAAATGCTCGACGAAGCGCGTGAAGGGCACTACGCCCGGGTGCGGGCTTTCTTTCACAGCGTCGACGACGTCGATCTCGATACGCCCGATCATCACCATATGCATAGTATCGATATACTCGGTACTTATGCCGCCGTCGGTCGCAGCATCGAATCTTTGAAAAGCCTCGATAAAATCAACATTATTGGGCTGCGACGTAACGGCGTTACAAGTAACGATCCACTGATCGAGGTTGAGTTCAAGTCAGGTGATGTCTTCATCATCGAGGGGCACCCAGATGACATTCAGGCGACCGAGATCGAAATCATGTCAGGCTTATAGGGACGTTTCATGGTAGACGAGGATATCGATTTGTCATCGGCACTGGAATGGAAACTTCGAATATCGCCGCGCGCACGTTACGCGAGGCTGCTTATAAAGCCCTTTGGCGGGCTCGAAGTGGTGATACCGAAACGCTTTCCGCGTAATCAGGTGGCGGGGCTGGTGGCAAAGCATGAAACCTGGGCAAGACGTCAACTGGCCAGGCAGTCAAAACTGCGCCAATCGATACGTCTGCCCCAATACCTGTCCCTGGCATTCGACAACAGCACCACCCCGGTGATTTACCAGGGTGATCCGCTGCAACTGAATTTCGAGTTATTCGAAGAGCAAAACACAGATCAGATCGTGCTTCATGCGACCGGGCATCAGCAGTGCGTCCGAGAATTGCGCAGCTGGATAAGACACAGGGCCCGGGGGTTGTTTCCAGACCTGCTGGCGCAAATATCCTCAAGGACAGGACTTGGCTTTAATAAAATGACTGTCCGCAGTCAAAAGACCCGCTGGGGCAGTTGTTCAAGACGCGGCAACATCAGCCTCAACGACCAATTGTTATTCCTGCCGGCAAAGACCGTGGAATACCTGATGATTCATGAACTCTGCCACACGCGTCACCTGAATCATTCGAAAGCGTTCTGGGCCCTGGTGGAATCACACTGCCCCGATTTCAGAACGCATGAAAAATTACTCAGCGACTCGCGTAACCTGGTACCTGACTGGTTCCTGCTGGACCTCTATAGCTAGCACGACCCTTGCCAGGGCGCTACGGTCGTGACGCTAGTTTGACCGGTTGCGCTCCATGTACTTGATCCGGTTTTCGATCAGCAGGTTTTTGGCGCGCGACAACCTGGTTTGGCTGGCAAAGGGCCCCAGCTGCACTCGATGCCAGGTTTCATCATTGACAACGGCGGACTTGATGGTCGCCTGCAGGCCCAGGAAAGCCAGCTGCGCTTTGAGACTGTCGGCTTCACCCGCGCTCTGGAAAGATCCAACCTGCAATATCGATTGATCGACAACATCCTTGTTGATACTCGGATTTTCGATCGCATCACGATCTTCCTCCGAAATCGGGATCTCGACTTCGCGTTTTGGTAAAACCGAATAGAAATCGATGGTCGGTTTATTCTTGCTGCCGGTTGATTCCTGCGGTTGCTGGCTTTCGGCTCCGCTTTGAACAATCTTTTGATCAAGAAATAGAACAAAGGCCACGAACGATGCCAGTATCAATAACAGGAATACCCAGACCCACGGTGATGTCGCTTGTTTTTTTGCCATCAGAATCGTTACATTGTTTCGGGCGCGGAAACACCCATTAGCTTAAGACCGTTACGCAACACCTGGCTTATCGCCGACGCCAGCGCCATACGCGCATCACGAAGTTCGACATCGTCGACTATAAACTGGTGCGCGTTATACCAGGAGTGAAAAAGGTTGGCGAGCTCGCGCAGGTAGTTAACCACCAGGTGGGGTTCACGTCGAAGCGCAGCGGCTTCGACCCGTTCCGGGAAAATACTCAGCTGCTTAACCAGGGCCTGCTCGTGCGTGTTTTCAAGCCGTTCCAGGTTGGCTTCCCCGGTTACGAGGCTGATGCCCTTTTCGGCGCATTGGCGCCTGACACTGCAAATTCGCGCATGTGCATACTGCAGGTAATAGACCGGGTTGTCATTGGATTGTTCGCGCGCGAGATCGAGATCAAAATCCATGTGCTGCTCGGTCTTGCGCATCACGTAAAAGAAACGCGCGGCATCGAGACCAACGTCTTCGCGCAGTTGCCTGAGCGTGACGAACTCCCCGGAACGCGTCGACATCGAAATCTTGTTACCGTTTTCGAACAGGTTGGCGAACTGCACCAACTCGACCTCGAGGTTATCGGCATCATAACCAAGAGCAGTCAACGACGCTTTGACACGAGGTATATAACCATGATGGTCGGCGCCCCAGATATTAATAACCCTGCCGAAACCGCGATCGAACTTGTTCATGTGGTAGGCGATATCAGAAGCAAAATAAGTGGTTTGGCCATTTTCACGGCGTACCACGCGATCCTTTTCATCGCCAAAATCGGTTGAACGAAACCACTGCGCACCATCCTGCTCATAGACATTACCGCTGTCCTGTAAGCGCTGTATTGCCTGGTCGATCAGGCCATCGTCGCTTAACGAGCGTTCCGAAAACCAGCAATCGAAATCGACCCCGAAGGCATGCAGATCGTTTCGAATTACGTCAACCAATGTCACCAGTGCCAGGTCGAACACGATTCGGTACTCATTCTCACCCAATAGTGTCTGCGCCTTCTCGATCAAATCATCGATATGTTTTTCTTTATCTCCGGCTGGTGCATCTTCGCTGACCTCTGCCATCACTTCTGCCACCGGCTTTTGAAAACGCGCGTCGTTTTCGCGATGCAGCGTTGCCGCAATGTCCCAGACGTAATCACCCTGGTAGCCATTACTCGGAAAGGTTACGCTCTCACCGCAGAGCTCCAGGTACCGTAACCACACCGAAGTTCCGAGAATATGCATCTGCCGCCCGGCATCATTGACGTAGTATTCCTGCTGCACCTCGTAACCGACAAAGTTCAGCAGATTAGCGAGCGTCGCACCAATTGCGGCACCTCGACCATGACCGACATGCAATGGCCCGGTTGGATTGGCGGATACATATTCGACCTGGATCTTGCCCCCCTGGCCGTGCGAACTGCGACCGAAATCGTCACCCTGTTCGAGTACATCGCGAATAATCGAATGGCTGGTCGCGCTGGCGACAAAAAAGTTGATGAAACCCGGACCGGCAACTTCGACTTTTTCAATAGTGTCGATTGCCGATATCTGGCCGACAATCAGCTCCGCCAGCGCGCGCGGCGGCATGCCGGCTGCCTTGGCCAATGTCAATGCAACATTCGAAGCAAAGTCACCCTGGCCTGGATCCCTCGCGGGCGTTACCTGGATATGGGCACCGAGTTCTGACGGAATCTGGGAACTCTGCTCAAGCTCGCGTAGAGCCTGCGCGATCAGATCGTTGATGATTTGCTTCAAGGGTTAAAGCTCGCACCCGGGCCGGGGAAAAATGAACGTGGATTTTACCCGAGCTGCCCTGCCTGAGCCACCCATCTTTTGTACAAACCAGTTCGCTATCTCGAAATATTGCCCGTAAAAGACGCTCCCAACCGGCGCAAGCGCCGGTTGGTCCATCCATGGAATCGCCTGAAGCTCGGCATCCCTGCCTCGCTACACTTTTACGGGCAATATTTCGAGATAGCTTCCAGTTTCGCAAACCTGGTAATCGTAGTTTTGAACAATTCATTTACCAAAGGATTTCCGCATTCGCGGAAGTGACGACCTTGATGTTGGAGCTAGTTGCGAACTAACAAGGCATGGCCATCGGGACATCTTTGCGGGACGCTGCGCAACAGGGATGTTGCGCGCGAGCCTACATGGACGTATTTACGGCGATCCCGCAAAGATGTCCCGATGGCCGTGCCGCACTATTACGCTATTTCTCAGGGTGCCTCTTTATAATAGCTGCAGGATTAGAGGTCGTAGGCGTCGACGTCGATGCTCCAGCTGACGCGGGCGCTACTACCAAGCTGCTCGATTGCTGGCATGGATTGCTGCAGTACCGAGCGCAGCGTCTGGTAGTCCTGCGAAACCAGGCACAGCTGCGCGCGATAGCGGCCAATACGGCGCGTCATCAAAGCGGGCATCGGTCCGACGCAGGACAGCGAATCGAAGCGACTCGCGGTTTCCAGTAGCGTCCTGATTTCTTCGAGTTTACCGAGCGCTGCCTTGAGCTCGATCGCATCGGCTCGAAAAATTATCACCCGCGCATAAGGTGGAAATCCGAGTAGACGACGCTCCTGTAACAGGTCGTTGGCAATTTGACGATAGTCCTGCCTGACCAAGGCCTGCATCAGGGGATGATCCGTGAACCTGGTTTGCAGGATGGCCTCGCCTTCACGATCGCCCCGCCCCGAGCGTCCGGAAACCTGGAACAGGGTCTGCGCAAGTCGTTCGCTGGCACGATAGGAAGCGCTGAAGAGTGCCTGGTCGGCATCCAGTACCACGCTCAAGGTTATCGCGGGATAATCATGACCCTTGGCGATCATCTGGGTGCCAATCAGAATGCAGGGTTCCCCGGTTTGCAATTGTTGCAGCCGTGACTTCAGCGCCTCGCGAGATGCAATCACATCGCGATCGATACGCAGCACCGGCGTGTCCGGATAACGCTGGGTCAGACCCAGCTCTAGTTGTTCAGTACCTATGCCGTAGTGTTTGACCTCGTTGTGGCCACAGTCCGGGCAGACTTCAGGTATACGCTGGGCGAAGCCGCAATGATGACATAACAGGGTCTGCACCGACTGATGCAGGGTCAGGCGTGCATCGCAGTTCTGGCACAGGGACTGCCAGCCACATTCATGGCACATCACGATCGGTGCGAAGCCGCGACGATTCAGGTAAATCAAAACCTGCCCGGATTGCGCCAGGTGTCGTTCGACATGGGCGAAAGTCTGCGCCGCGCAACCGAATTCTAAGCGATTGTTACGCACATCGATCAGCTGAATTGGCGGCGGCGGAAATCGGGTCGGGCGCTGATCCAGTCGGTAACGAAAATAGGTATCGCGCTCGCAATTGCTTATGCTTTCCAGCGAAGGGGTGGCCGAACCCAGGATGATAGGGATATCGAGCATTTGCGCGCGCTTGATCGCAACATCGCGTGCGTGATACCGCACTCCGTCTTCCTGGCGGTACGAGTGATCGTGCTCTTCATCAATAATAATCAGGCCCAGTTTCTCGGATTGAGAAAACAGGCTGGAGCGCGTGCCCAGCATGATACTGACCTCACCGCGTCGAAAGCGATCCCAGGCCTGGTAGCGCTGAAAGTCGGTCAGCCCCGAGTGCGAAATGACGAAACAATCACCAAAACGGCTTTCGACGCGCTCGATCAACTGGTTGGTGAGACCGATTTCAGGTACCAGGTAAATGACCTGCATACCATCCTCGAGGTGTTGCTGGATCAAACGCAGGTAGATTTCGGTTTTACCGCTGCCAGTAATGCCATCCAGTAAATGCACTGCGAATCGATGCAGCCGCGGTTCGATCTCGGTAAGGGATCGTTGCTGCTCGCTACTTAACTCGGGTAACTCTTCTGCTGGTGCCCTGCCCGCAGGCTTTTCTGCCCACTCCCAGCGCACTATCTGCTTGGCCTCTAACGCTTTTACAACCGGATGCCAGTTGGTATTGACCTGCTTGAGTTCGATTGCGGTCAGTCCAGACGGCTGTTGCAGCAATGCCTGGCAAATCTCAAACTGCCGCGGGGAACGAGGTTCGAGTTCTGCGGTCAGGGTCGGGTCAGAATTAACCAGGCACCAGCGTTTGACTCTGACCGGCTGGTGCGGTCGTGCGCCTCGCAGGTATCCGGGTAAGCACTGAAATACAACTTCTCCAAGTGGTTGCAGATAGTATTCTGACATCCACCGGGCCAGCGCCAATATATGTTCGCCGAGTACCGCCTCGTGATCGAGTCGCTCCTGCACCGGCTTGATGCGTTCGGGATCCAGCTCGCTGGCGCCATTCGTATCCAGCAATACTCCGGTCTTGACGCCGCTACTAAAAGGCAATCGGTAACGAGTTCCTACCACGGCAGGATCATCGGCCTCGATCCTGTAGTCGAATACACGGCGTATCGGCAGTGCAATGGCGAAACAGGCGAAACGGAATTGCGGCACGTGGATTACTCAAACAGAAAGTTGAATCATACTCGAATTACGAGCCGTACTCAGCGGGACAATCGCACTTATTTGGTGACTCACTTAACGGCTAAAGTTAAAGTCGTTTCTAGCAATTAAAAGCTAAATTGTTAAGAAATGGTAACAAATGGATTTATCCACATTTTCTGTGGATAAGTCTGTGCATGAAACGCACATAACCCGCTGCAAGCCGCATTCCCGTTGATCATCTATTAGATTGTTCAAATTTACAGCGATTTTATTTATATATATATATCAACAGGTTATAGCATCTGATCAATTTTTGACCGATATCCGAAGAATCTAATCGGGGACAGACTCCCAACAAATTCATTCATGTGCATATCTTTGTCTTGTCAATAGTGCCAGGTTAATTTTTCAAGTAAATTTAAATATCAAAAATCATGAATTGATAGTTAATACTTAAATTCAGGAAACATAAAAATTGCGCGACCGGTTTCCCAGTGACTTTGCCATGCCCGCCGATTAAACTAGCGAAGTTTTTCGACTCGAGCCATGCGCCATGCCCGCCAAAATCGCGGTACTTTTGACCAACCTGGGTACCCCGGACCAGCTCGAACGTGCCTCGGTTAAGCGATTCCTGAAAGAGTTTCTATCCGACCCGCTGGTCGTGCGGCTGCCCCGTATATTCTGGTTGCCATTACTTTACGGCATTATCCTGCCACTGCGCAGCGGCAAGACGCTGCAGTCTTATAGCCGGGTCTGGAGCGAGGCAGGTTCTCCGCTGATGGCTTATTCGAACAAGCAGAGAGACGCGTTACAGAAAAAACTGTTTGAGCAGGCCCATGTCGAGCTCGCCATGCGCTACGGTAACCCGTCGTACCAATCGGTGTTGCGCCTGCTGCGCGATGCCGGGGTCGAAAAACTGGTGGTGCTGCCGCTTTATCCCCAGTACTCGGTAACGACCACCGCCACCAGCTACAAGCACTTGAAGAACACCCTCAACCAACTCGAGTATGCACCGGCGCTTGAGTTCATCGGTTACTACCCCGACCACCCCGTCTATATCGAGGCCCTGGCCGAATCGATCCGTGAGCACTGGCAACAGGGGCAACGGCACCTGTTGATGTCATTCCACGGCCTGCCGCAAGCCAACGTCGACCGGGGCGATCCTTACCAGGTGCAGTGTGAAAAGACCGCTAAACTGCTGGCGGCCGAACTCGGGCTCGGGGAATCCGACTGGTCAATCGGTTACCAGTCACGATTCGGCAAGCAGACCTGGATTCAGCCCTATACTTCGGACGTACTGCATCGACTGGTCGAACGCGGCATCAAGGCAGTCGACGTCGTCTGTCCCGGATTCTCGTCCGACTGCCTCGAAACCCTGGATGAAATCGAGGTCGAGTATCGCAGCGAATTTCTCGAGCTTGGCGGTGAGGATTTCAGCTATATCCCGGCGCTTAACGATCGCGATGCGCATATAGAGATGATGCGCAGCCTGGTTCAACCTTATATATCCGACGAAGAATCGGCCGATGCAGGTTGAATCATAAGCATAATCCAATGTCTCTAAACACTTCCGAGTCAAAACCGCCCACAGCAAATCAAGGGTTCTAAATCATGTTTAAATCTTTTTTCCCGAATCCCCGGATATTCTTCATTTCTGTCGTCGCCTATGCAGCCGTTTGCAGCTTTATCTGGTACGGTTTCAACGAACAAATCGGTGAATTCCTTGGCTTCGACCTTTCACCATCAGCACCTGTTATCGGCTTGGGTCATTTTACAACAGACTCCTTTTTGCTATTTTATATTTTCTACTTTGCCTGCACTTTTCTATTCGCTGCATTCTGGTTCACGGTTGCAAATCACCGATGGCAATGGTGGTCAATCGTCGGCTCGATATTTATTTTGTTTTCCACCTATTTTTCGGTACAGGTATCGGTTGCCATCAATAACTGGCGTCGGCCATTTTTCGACCTGGTGCAAAACGCCCTGGGTAGTTCCGCATCACAAGGAACCGATGAGATTGAAATCGTAGCGTCAGAAGAAACTATCTCGTCGGTTACATCTGAACTATACGATCTGATACTTATTTTTGCCGAAATTGCTTTTCTTGCCATTTTCATGTTCGTCGTTACCCGGTTTTTCGTCAGCCACTTTATTTTTCGTTGGCGCACCGCGATGAATGACTATTACACGGCTCAGTGGGAAACGGTGCGGAACATAGAGGGGGCATCCCAGCGCATCCAGGAAGACACGATGCGCTTCGCTGAGATTATGGAAAGCCTGGGGGTTTCGATTATCGACTCAGTGATGACGCTATTTGCTTTTTTACCAGTACTTTGGGCACTGTCAGAGTACGTAAGCGAGCTACCCGTGGTTGGAGTTATTGCCCATCCCCTGTTTGTTGCTTCACTGGTATGGTCAATTTTTGGCACCGGCCTGTTAGCAATAGTCGGTATTAAATTACCAGGATTGTTTTTTAAGAACCAACGCGTTGAAGCCGCCTTTCGTAAAGAACTGGTATACGGCGAGGACGATGAACAGCGCGCGCAACCCCCAACGCTCAAGGAACTGTTTGCCAACGTACGCAAGAACTACTTCAGAATTTACTTTCACTACATGTATTTTAATGTTGCGCGCATGCTGTATCTGCAGGCCGACAACATATTTGTATATATTCTTTTAATACCGACGATTGCCGCTGGGGCCATCACCTTTGGCATATTGCAACAGATTCTGACCGCGTTCAGCCAGGTTAGCGATTCGTTTCAATACCTGGTTAAATCGTGGACGACAATTGTTGAGTTATTGTCGGTTCACAAGCGCCTGGCATCCTTCGAGGCCGCGATAAAACATGAGCCGCTGCCGGCCATTGATCAATTAGCCACGTGATTATGAAAAGCTTCTCGATGTTGGCTGACAACTAGACATCCATGTGCCTGATCCTGTTTGCCTGGCGCCAGCACCCGGATTACCCGCTGATACTGATCGCCAACCGTGACGAATATTACTCACGCCCGACGCGCGATGCACACTGGTGGAAAGAGACACCGGTATTTGCGGGGCGCGATCTCGAGGCCGGAGGTACCTGGCTCGGGGTCAATAGTCGAGGTCGCCTCGCCGCGGTCACCAATGTACGCGAACCGGGTGCAATGAAACCCGGCAAAAGATCACGCGGCGCGCTGACGCAAAACTTCCTCTCGGGTGATGCGACACCCAAGACCTTCCTGCAGGAACTAGCCCCTGATGACCGGAACTACGCCGGATTCAACCTGCTGCTAGGCGACACCCAGGGCCTGTGGTTTTACTCCAACCGTGATCACGGTATTCGCAGCATTGATCCCGGGGTTTACGGCATTAGCAATGGCACTTTTGATGAACCCTGGCCCAAGCTCAGTTCCGCCAAGCAAGAACTCGCGGCGATGCTGGATGGCGAGATTATTGTCACTGACCTGATGGAAATCCTGACCGACCACCAGGTAGCGCAGGACCACGAATTACCGCAAACCGGGGTTTCGCTCGACATCGAGCGAATGCTCTCGAGCCGCTTCATCCGTTCACCCGAATATGGCACCCGCGCCTGCAGCGTGGTCACAATAGGTGCCGACAAGCAGATTAGTTTCAATGAACAAAACTATCTCGATGCCGAGCATAGCGGCAACCTGGTAGAGGAAACCTTTGCAATAACCACGTAATGGTTAATGACAAGCCGACTGGCTCAACCCTATCGATGCCGGCGTCAATGGATTCAATCTAAGAGGCACCCGAAGCTACGTTTTGCGACGTAAAGGCTGGGTGCCGAAAAAGCGTTGGTTTTAAAGGGTCAGGCGGCATGGATGCCGCCTGTGGCGAGTCGAGACAGGGAAGTCGAGTCTCGTCTTGCCCTTTAAAACTAATGCTTTTTCGGGAAGCCGCAGGCCACCCAGTCAGTCGCAAGACGTAGCTTCGGGTGCCGGCTGGGAAAGCCTTTTGCAGACTATTCCCCCAGGGACTCCTTAGAGGTTGTTAAATATTAAAGAGGGATTCGGCGTTGCGGTTGAGGGTGGCGGCGAGATCTTCGACCCCGCAGTTGCGTAATTCAGCCATGGTTTGCAGGTGTTCGACGATGAAGGCTGGTTCGTTGAGTTGACCGCGATGACTGGCGCCAGGCTGATCGGGCGCATCCGACTCAATTAATAACGCATCATCCGGCATCGCGGCGACTACTTTACGCAGCTTTTGCGCCCGTTCGAAGCTCAAGGTTGCGGCGATACCCAGCTTGAAACCGATGCCGTGCAATTGCTGCGCCTGCTGCTGACTGCCCGAAAAACTATGCACCACACCGCCAAATCGGGCCTGCTTGCGCAGCAGGCTGATGACTTCATCCATCGCCTTGCGCACATGCACAATTAGCGGCAGGCGATGGTTATTGGCAAGTTGTAGCTGTTCCCTGAACAACTGCAGCTGCCATTTTTCATCGACTCGCGAATCATAGAAGTCGATACCACACTCACCAACCGCAATGGGTTGCTCTCGCTCAAGCCATTCGTCCAGCTCGCGCAGATGGTTGACCTGGTGCTGCTCGATAAACATCGGGTGTAAGCCGTAAGCCGGATATAAACCGTCATGACCTTCGCAAACCTGTTTCACTTTTTCCCAACGATTGGCGGTGGTCGCGGGAATTACCATGCGTGTCACGTTAACCGCAGCGGCTTGTGCAATCACTTGCTGCCGTCGTTCATCAAAGCGGTCATCATCGAGATGACAATGGCTGTCAATCAACTTCATGCTTGGTTTCGGCGTTTGATTAAATCACTGATAATCGGGGTAAGAATGATTTCCATTGCCATTCCCATTTTGCCACCGGGCACTACGATGGTGTTGCGTCTCGACATGAAGGCACCGCTTATCATCGACAGCAGGTTGGTAAAATCGGTATTGCGTATATCCGGCTTCCTGAAACGGATCACGACAAAACTCTCGTCGAGCGTCGGAATATCACGGGCAATGAAAGGATTCGATGTATCCACCGTGGCAACGCGCTGAAAGTTGATATCCGTTTCCGAAAACTGCGGGGTAATATGTTTCACGTAGTCCGGCATGCGGCGTAAAATATTATCGACGACCTCGTCCTGGCTATATCCGCGTTCGGCACTGTCGCGGTGAATTTTCTGTATCCATTCCAGGTTGACGACGGGAACCACGCCAACCTTGAGATCAACATAGCGCGTCATATCCACGCTGGTGGTCTTGACGAGCCCATGCAGTCCTTCGTAGAACAATAAATCGGTATCGGGTTCGATATCTTCCCAGGGTGTGAACTGACCGGAATCGAATGCCAATCCGAGGCGCTCGGCATGCTGCTGCGCCTCTTCTTCATTATGCAGATAAAATCGCTTTTGCCCGCCGCCGGTTTCACCGTAGGTTCGAAACAACTGTTCCAGCTTTTCGAAATGGTTTGCGGCTTCCCCGAAATGACTGAAGTTAACACCGGACTGGTTGGCTTCAATCACTTTTCGTTGCATCCCTTCGCGATCATAACGATGAAAGCTGTCGCCCTCGACCACCACGGGGTTTATCTTCTGTCGATAAAAGATCGCTTCCAGCGCTTTTTTAACCGTCGAGGTTCCGGCGCCGGAAGAGCCGGTTATGACGACGACGGGGTGTTTTCTCGACATGACTTAAACCCTGGTTTAGCGATACACAAATTCCAAATCCGATTATACCCCGTGACGGCGCCGGGAAAACCGGGTTTGGCTTTGTAGCAATTGGTAATATTGTGTACACTCAATTGGATATTCCTGTCTCATCTTGTCAGCGCTAAAATTCTTTAGCACTACTGGATTCAAACAGAAAAACAGCAAAGATTCAGGAACCAGCCGGGACGGTAACCCTGACTGGTAGCGATTAATTGAGGATTCGACCAACACTTGAGCAAATTAAAAAGAATACTCAGGGCCAGACTTAGAAAAGTCAAATTCAGAAAGCTGCGCAGCACAAAATGGATTGCCGGAATAATTTTTGTTGAATTCGGCTGGTTCGTCACCGGGGTTGCACCCAGCACCGACATCGCCTGGGTTTCGGGCATTCTGCTTTTTACTATTTACCTGTTTGTATTCGAAATCGTCAATGTCGACGAGACCGCGATCACGATCATGGTGTTACTCGGACTGACTTCACTGCTGGCGCCGTTCATGGGGCTGGAACAGGGATTGGTCGACACGCAACACCTTTTTGATGGCTTTGCCAGTAACGCGGTGGTGTCAATTATTGCGGTCATGATCATCGGCGCAGGTCTCGACAAAACCGGCATGATGAGCAAGGTTGCCGGATTCATATTAAAGATCGGCGGGACTTCCGAGCAACGTATCATTCCCATCGTTTCAGGAACGGTCGGCATCATCTCTTCATTTATGCAAAATGTTGGCGCTACAGCGCTGTTCCTGCCGGTTGTAAGCCGAATTTCCGCGCGCTCGAACCTGCCGATGTCGCGCCTGCTGATGCCAATGGGTTTTACCGCGATTCTCGGCGGTACCGTAACCATGGTGGGATCATCTCCATTAATCCTGTTGAACGATCTGATCCTGACCTCGAACACAGCCTTGCCTCTGTATCAGCAAATGCATACCTGGGACCTGTTTTCAGTTACCCCGGTGGGCCTGGCACTGGTGGCAACCGGTATTATTTACTTCGTGTTGGCCGGCAAGTACGTGTTACCCACGATCTCGCACGAATCTTCTACCGCCGTTGCCGGCAGCACCAAGTACCTCGAAGAAGTCTACGGGGTTGATTACCTGACCTTTGAGGTCAATGTCCCCGAGGACAGCCCACTGGTCGGTCAGAGTCTCAGCGACATCGAATCGATTAACAAAATCCGTATCATCGCGATTAAGGCTGCCGACGCCGGTATGCGCGCAAGTCGGGGTAATTTATCGCGTGATCTCGATATTGGTCCCAACTCCGTGCTCGGGATACTGTGCTCACCGGCCCATTTAAAGGACTTTGTCGATACTTACGGCCTCAGCATTCAGAAGGGTTTGCGAGTGTTTTCAGAAGTTCTGTCATCCACGCAGGCCGGTATCGCCGAAATTGTAATCCCGCCCGGCTCGACTCTGATCGGCAAATCGGCACTCGAAGTCTGGATGCGCAAGACGTATGGGATTGCAATGGTGGCTTTGCACCGCGATGGCGAAACCTTGGTCGAAGGTGAAAATATTCGCGACATGCCGCTTGAAGCCGGCGACACCATCCTCGCGCATACCACCTGGCAAGACCTGGCCCACCTCGAGCGTGATCGCAATTTCGTCATTATTACCTCCGAGTATCCGCGCGAAGATACCCGTCCCAACAAGGTCGGCTGGGCCACGTTCTTTTTCTCGGTGGCATTGTTCATGGTGTTGTTTACCGATTTAAGGCTTTCCATCGCGCTGATGACCGGTGCGATCGGGATGGTCATTTCCGGGGTACTGAAGATGGAGGAAGCCTATGAATCAGTTTCCTGGAGCACCGTATTCCTGCTGGCCAGCCTGATTCCGCTGGGCCTCGCGGTGGAAACCAGCGGCACAGCAAAATGGATCGCCGAACAAACCCTGCTGGTGGTCGGCGGCATGCCGATCTGGGTGATCCAGGCGGCAGTGGCCGTGCTGGCGACTTTTTTCACGCTGGTGATGTCCAACGTCGGGGCCACGGTACTGCTGGTACCACTGGCGGTCAATATTGCCATCGGCGCCGGTGCCAACCCCGCGGTATTTGCCCTGACCGTGGCGCTCGCCACATCCAATTCCTTTCTGATACCCACCCACCAGGTGAATGCGCTGATCAAGGGGCCGGGGGGCTACCGGGTGCCCGATTTTATGCGTGCGGGATTCTTTATGACCATCTTGTTCATCGTCGTCATGCTGGTGATGATGAATATTATTTTTTAGTAAACACCAGGTCCCAAACCCCGTGCCCCAGCTTGCGGCCACGCTGTTCGAACCGCGTTAGCGGTCGATAAGCTGGAGCTTCGGTGTATCCACTGGCATCCCCTTCATTGATAAAGCGCGCATCAGCAAGAAATTGGGCCGCGATGAATTCGGCATAGTTCTGCCAGTCGGTAGCCACGTGAATCGATGCCCCCGGTTTAAGGGCCCGACAGACCAGGTCGCGGAAATGTTGATTGACGATGCGACGCTTATGATGGCGCTTCTTGTGCCAGGGATCAGGAAAGAACAGCAGCATCCGATCGAGCGAACCCGACACTATCATATTTTCCAGTACCTCAACCGCGTCATGCTTTATCAGCCGTATGTTACCCAATTCCTGTTGATGAATAATATTCAGGCAGCGCCCGATTCCAGGCTCATACACTTCGATGCCAAGATACAGGCTACCGGGGTCGGCGGTAGCCATATCGATTATTGCATCGCCGTTACCGATACCGATTTCGAGCTTCAAAGCCGCGAATTCAGACGGGAAATCTGGCTGACTTTGACTAAACTCAATACCGTAAATGGGCCAGTAGGTTTTTAGCGCATTTTTCTGCGCTGGCGTCATGCGCCCGCTACGGCGCACAAAGCTCTTGATAGAACCTGCAATCTGATCGTGACCGGACATTATGTGACGCGTTTCTCAACTCGTAGGTTGTTGATTTCAGCGGTTTTTAGCGCTGAGTACCGTTTATCGGTGCTTTTTAATATCCTATCTTGTTTAAGCAGACTTTTCTCCCGTTTGAATTAGGATACAAGCATGAAAAAGAAATCAGGTTTTACATTGCTGGAGTTAATAATCACGATAGCCTTGATAGGCATCGTTACGGCACTCGCGTTACCTGGCATGAGGGCCTTCAGCCAAAACGACAGGCTGACCACGAACATCAATACGATGATCGGTCACCTGGCTTACGCTCGCAGCGAGGCAGTCAAGAACAGTACGCAGGTCTCTATCTGCATCAGCAGCAATTCCATTAATTGCATCGGTGCTGACTGGGAAGACGGCTGGATAGTGTACGTCGACGCCGATAGTAACGGCAGTTTCGTCGAAGATACCACTACTGGTGAAGTAATCCTGCGCGCGAACCAGGCATTGGACCACGGCAACACCTTTACCAGCAGTTATGGAAACCAGGTTACCTACGACAATCGCGGTTTTGTAACTGCAACCGGCAGCTTTTTGCTGTGCGATGCCCGTAGCGGTGATTTCGGTAAAACCATCACCATTTCCAATACCGGCCGTGTCAGATTCGAGGATGATTCAACATGCCCATAAAGAATAAAATTGAGCGAGGCGTTACCCTGATCGAAGCCATGATTGCGCTACTCGTAATCTCGGTTGGCTTGCTCGGCATCGCATCATTACAAATTACCGCGATGAGTCAGAATACCAGCGCCCTCAATCACAACAAGGCGGTCTGGATTGCTTACACGATGTCCGATCGTATACGCGCCAACCTGCCCGCATTTGCGGCTTATGACGGGATCGACACTAACAATACCTATACCCAGAATTGCGAAGTAGCGCCGTGCAACAACGCCGATATGGTGACAGCAGATGCAGCCGACTGGCAAACCATGCTTACTGACCTGCCAGGCGGGCGCGGTATTATCCGATTTAACGCCGCCAACGACGGCTTGCTGGTAGATGTAATGTGGGACGACGAAGGCACCGGTGCCAGCGGCACTAACTGCGATCCGACCGATACCAACGACTTAACCTGTTATACGCTGGCAGTTGCACTGCCGCTGGCGGTGGGCCCATGAAAAACATACGTAATCAAACTAAGCAACTCGGCATTTCAATGGTCGAGGTCCTGGTAGCGCTGATCATCAGCCTGTTCCTGCTGGGTGGTATCGTTCAAGTCTATGTCGGCAACAAGACCACCTTCGCGTTTACCAGCGCACTCGCAGAAATCCAGGAAAACGGCCGCTTCGCCGTCGACATGATGAGCCAGGATTTGCGCCTGGCCGGTGAATGGGGCTGTATCAACTTCGATCCGTCAGATACTTCGAACGTTAACAATACCCTTAGCGCAGCAACCATGATCAGTCCCTACGATTCCAACTTGCACGACTTCCACAGCAGGGATGGCATCGAAGGCACTGAAAACGACGGGCTTAACGGCTCCGATTCGATAACCATACGTGGCGGTAAAACCGTTCAGGCCAATATCGTAAGTCCGTTTAGTACGGCTGCTAACCCAAACATTGTTAGCACCCGGGCAACAAGTCTCGATGTCAATGATATCTTGTTAGTCCAGCGCTGCGGCGCCAACGACCTGTTGATCGATGAAGAAGCCGATATCCTGCAGGTTACCGGTGTCGACCACTCGCTCGCAGGAGGCACCAAAACCGGGATAACATTATCGGCGCCGAAAAGCCAGCAATACCAAAACGATGCCAGCTTGATCGAACTGCAAACTGTCACCTACACGATCGCGGCTGGCGCCAGCGGCCAACCCGCTCTGTGGCGCGCCGATTTCGCTACTAACCAGGAACTCGTGGAAGGCGTCCAAGAGATGCAGATTCTGTATGGCATCGACACCGACGTCCCCGGCGATCAGTTTCCGAACCGATACGTGGACAGCACCCTGGTCGGCGCCAACTTTCAGAATGTCGTCGCGATAAGAGTCATGTTACTGGTACGTTCAATCGACGATTTTGTCACTGAAGCGCCACAGACCTACACCTGGATCGGCGGTGCTCCAATCACGGCGCCCGATCGCAGGTTATACCAGGTTTTCTCAAACACGATAGCGCTACGTAACCGCATAGGTTCATTATGAAAACTTTAACCCATAACAAACAGCAGGGCGTTGCGCTGGTCATAAGCCTGATTATCCTGGTCAGCCTGACAATGCTCGGCCTGACCTCGATGCAACGCACCACCACCGACCTGGCGATCGCGGGTAACCAACGCGAATCCGGGCTGATGTTTCAGGCGGCCGAAGCAGGCCTGATTACGTCCGAAAACTTTATTGTTAATTCGACCTCAAATGGTGATTTTAATGACCCGACAGAAGGACTGTATACCGTACCGTCCAATGACCCGGCTTATACCAGTATAAATTATTTATCAAAGACCTCCTGGGCAAACAATGTGTCCGGGACGGCCGGAACAACGCTGCAAGCTTACGAGCAGCCACGCTACCTGGCCGAATATCTGGGGGACCGTTCGCAAAACGCGCTAGCCGCGATCAACATCGGCGGTTACGGCAACCAACAAACCGGCAAAACTGTGTCGATTTATCGCGCCACCGCGCGCGGCGTTGGTTTGACCGGCAATTCGTTTCGTTTCGTTCAATCATATTTTGGCAAAGACGCCCCATAGAAGATTAAATATTTATTTAGGATGTGTATCATGAAGATCAACAAATTTATCAAGAAATTCGCCATTTTCGCGACCAGTGCGATATTCTGCTTGCCGACGATGCAAACAGCCCAGGCTGCACCCGGGACACTCGCTCCGGCACCGTTGTTTCTGTCCAATATTGTCGAACCCAACGTATTTTTGACCTACGACAATTCCGGCAGTATGGGCTGGGTGCCCATGATCTCTGCTGATTTAGGTTTTGGTTTCTCAAGTGGAAGGCCTGTGATAACTAACTTTGATGCTGATACCAACGGAGCTACCACCCGTGAATTATACAACCCCGATTGGGATGGCAACGCTAGCAATAGAAACACAATACCGACAGAAGCCAGTTATACTGGTGCCTGGGTACTCAAGAATCACAATGGCAACAAGAGTTACTATAACCCGAGCATCACCTATAAGCCCTGGGCAGGCACCGATACCCTGGGCAATCCGCTTTATCCACCCGCTAGTGTAACCGCTGCGCGCCGGCATCCTCATCCCGGTCATGCGCAATATGCTACAACGACGAATCTGCTTACCAATAAAACTTTCCGTACAGCCAATGACGTCTACCTACCGAGCTACTATATATGGACCGATGATGGCGACGGCATTATCGAACCCACGGATGGAAACACGCTAGTAACGATCAGTAGCACTGACGCCGAAATGCAGAACTTCGCCAACTGGTTTGTCTATTACCGCACGCGTGAACTCGCAGCCAAGGCCGCAATCGGCCAGGTTATCTACAACTCCGATGCGACGCGCACGGGTTTAGCCCTTTTACATAGAAGGTCGGCACCCAGTCGTATTGTAGTCGGGGTAGAATCGATGAGCGATGCGGATAAAAAACGCGCCCTGCTACTCAGGTTTTACAGCGAAAGATCAGCCAATGGTACGCCCTTGAGAAGAACGCTAGAGGATGTCGGTGATTATTTTATGACATCCGGTGGCAGCGCTCCTATTCTAGACGCCTTAAATGGCGGTGAGTGTCAGCAAAATTTCAATATCCTGATGACCGACGGATTCTGGAACGGTTCAGACCCCTCAGTCGGTAATGCAGACCGTGACTCAACTTCTAACGGGAATACCATATTCGATGGTCATTCAGCGTTCCCCCCGACACCCGCAGAATCGAACGATGGCGGCAATTATGCGGATGACTACGAAGATACGCTGGCTGACGTTGCGATGCACTATTACGAAAACGATCTGCGCACCGGCTTGACAGACCTAGTTCCAACCCAGGCTGGCGTCGACGAAGCCGACCACCAGCATCTTGTCAATTATACGATTGCTTTCGGTGTAAAAGGTACTCTGGATCCGTTATCCACCGATCCGAATTTATCCGATCCGTTGAGTAAAAAAGACTTTTGGCCTGAGCCGGATAACAATGATCCCGAGACCATAGATGATCTGTGGCACGCCGCTTATAACTCACGCGGTAAATTTCTGGACGCACAAAATCCGGCTCAATTGGAAGCTTCACTGAGTCAAGCCATCAGTGATATCGCCGAACGCACGGCAACGGCTGCCGCGGTATCGATCAACTCGTCCAAGTTAACCGAAGACGCGGTGGTTTACCTCTCAGAATTCAACACTAACGGTTGGACCGGAGACATCATCGCGAAACAAATCATCGACCTCGATACCGGTGCGCTGGAACCTGGAGAACGCTGGAAGGCTGCTGACGAGCTTGAAGCGCGTCCCTTCGACACCAGTCCACTGGGTCGAGTGGTATTAACCCACGACGGTACTGATGCCGTTTCCTTTGAGTGGAGTCAGCTGACCAATGCACAAAAGAACGACCTCAGGACTAACCCGGCCGGTGGTACCGACGCCGATGACGTCGCTCAAGACCGCCTGCTTTATTTGCGTGGAAAGCGCGATTTCAGCACTCGCAATTTTCGTTTGCGTAACAAGCGCCTCGGCGACATAGTCAATTCGGGTCCTGTCTACGTCGGCAAACCGGATTTAAACTGGCCTGACACCTTCCCGTTTCCTGATACT
The DNA here is from genome assembly GCA_947259485.1 of uncultured Gammaproteobacteria bacterium. GTDB lineage: Bacteria > Pseudomonadota > Gammaproteobacteria. The sequence continues at coordinate 216,613 of CAMYLU010000003.1, forward strand.
TCGCCAAACCGTTATACCGACTTTAAAAACGGTCCGGACGCGTTACGCATTGGCATGGTATACGCCGGCGCCAATGACGGTATGTTGCACGGCTTCAGGGCAGACAACGGTAGAGAAGAATTGGCCTATATTTCGGGCAATTTGTTCTCCACCGCCCCCAACGCCGGTTTGCACTACCTGACCAATCCCGACTACATCCACCGCTACTATAACGATCTGACACCGACCGTGTCTGATATCTATGCAGACCTGAAAGACGGTAGCGGGGAAACCTGGCGGACGGTATTGATCGGAGGCCAGCGTGGCGGCGGGCGCGGTATATACGCGCTGAATGTCACCGACCCGCTCTTGTTCAGCAATGACGCTGTCAAGGCCGCAAAAGTCGGGATCTGGGAATTTTCCAACAGCGACGACGCGGACCTGGGATTTACCTATAGCAAGCCTCAAATCGGCATGATGAACGACGGCAGCTGGGTGGCTATTTTCGGTAACGGCTATAACGATACCGGCGATGGCGAGGCCAAGCTGTTTATTCTCAAGATCAAGGAGGGAATCGATGGCTGGGACTTCACTTCTGGAGATTACATTAAAATCTCCACTGGTGAAGGAGACCCGAGCAATCGTAACGGCCTTGCCACACCGGCACTGGCCGACCTCGACGGCAACGGTACTATCGACCGCGCCTATGCAGGCGATCTAGAGGGCAATATGTGGGCCTTCGATCTGAGCAGCAATCTCGACAGCGGATGGAAAATCCCGAATGACAAACCGTTATTCACAACTGTCGGAAACCTGCCGATCACCGCGCAACCAACCTTGTCGAAACATCCGACTGAGGTAGATATTCCGGTGCCTCAACCCGGGGCCAATGAACCCAATGTCATGGTATTTTTCGGCTCCGGACAGTACCTGGTCAACGGCGACAAAACTACCACCAATGACGAATACTTTTACGGTGTTTGGGATAGAGGTGATCAGGAACGCGATGCGCCCACCCATTTAGTCGAGCAGACTTTCCTCGGCGGTTTCACCAATATCGGTACTGGAGCCGGGGCACGGGTGTTGTCGAATAACAACGTCGATTACTCAATAAAATACGGTTGGTACTTCAAACTGCCCGACAGCGGCGAACGCTCGATCACCAGACCGGTGGTACGCGGCAACGTGGTATTCTTCAATACCTTCGTGCCCGAAGACGATGCCTGTAAGGCGGGTGGTTACGGTTACCGCATGGTGGTCGACCTGGAAACCGGCGGTCCGCCCAAGGAAGCGACCATCGATGTCAATGGCGACGGCGTGATCGACGCAAACGATAACGCGGAAAACGGTTCGGTTGTGGAAACGATTTCCGGTATCAGGCAAGAAGGTTACCTGCCTGAACCGGTGTTTATCGAAGATATCGCCTATACCGCGGATACGCCTACAAAGGTTATTAAACTTAAAGAAATAGCAACGGGCCGCTTTTCGTGGCAGGAGTTACTCCAATGAGAAGTATTAAAATGAACTTGATCCGCCTGGTTACATTGATCGCGCTGCTGGCTCCGATGGCGGCAGCGCAATCAACCTCAATCTATATCGAGGAAGGACCGATAGATTCAATTGATCACAGAATGATTAACGTGGGTGATTCGGCTATCAAACTGGGTCCGAATGTAAAAGTGAAATATCCAGGCAAAAAGAAAGCTTCGCTTTCGGATTTGAAGGTCGGTAACTATGTTAGAGCACATATCATTATATACAGCGGTGGGGATTTCGTTGACAAGATAGAATATATCAGCGCTAAACCTCCCTCCAACTATTGAATAGCGAGCAATTATGATGAGGCAAAAGTACAGTAAAGGTTTTTCGTTAATAGAGCTGATGGTCGTGGTTGCAATAGTCGGCATTCTCTCGGCTATCGCCTACAACTCGTATATAAACAATGTGATAGCATCGAAACGCTCCGAGGGTCGTGCCGGGTTAACCGCAACCGCGGCATCGCTGGAAAAATGCAAGAGCTTGTATGGGGCTTTCGACGCTGCCAATTGTAACGTGCCCGCGACAGTAACAACCGAGACAAACCTATATTCGATTGACACAGCCACCACCAGAAACGCAACTACGTTTACTCTGGTGGCAACCGCGATTGGTTCCCAGGTGAGAGATGACGACTGTGTCACCTTGTCGCTGGACAATACCGGGGTAAAAACCGCGACCGGCGTCGACACCACTGATTGCTGGTAAATACGAAATTGTCTGATTAACCAACGGAGTCGATTTATCGACTCCGTTGGTTATTGCTATACTCCCCGTTTTAAAACCTGACCCATCCGCATGACCAGAAAAGCAGTCGCGCTGATCTCCGGCGGCCTCGATTCATTGCTGGCCGCCAAATTGATCCAGCAACAGGGTATCGAGGTCGAAGGCATTAACTTCTTTACCGGCTTTTGTGTCGAAGGGCATACTCACGCCATCCGCAAACACGAGCGTAACCGTGTTAAACGCAACAACGCGCTGTGGGTTGCCGAGCAACTCGGTATCAAGCTGCACATCATCGACATTGTCGATGAGTACAAGGATGTCGTAATCAATCCGAAGCATGGCTACGGCGCCAATTTAAATCCTTGCCTGGATTGCAAGATATTCATGCTGCACAAGGCACAGGAATGGTTAAAGCAACACGATTTCGATTTCATTATCACTGGTGAAGTGATCGGGCAACGCCCGAAATCACAGCGCAAAAAGCTAATGCCGGTGGTCGCCGAGGAATCGGGCGCCGATGACTTGCTGTTGCGCCCGCTATGCGCCAGGAGCCTGCCTGAAACTCTCCCTGAAAGGGAGGGCTGGGTCGATCGTGAAAAACTCAAAGACTTCAGCGGACGGTCACGCAAACCGCAGATGGCGCTGGCGGCAGAGTTTGGATTCGAAGACTATGCCCAGCCAGCCGGGGGTTGCTGTTTTCTGACCGATCAGAGTTACTCGGTCAAACTGCAGGATCTGTGGGACAACCGCGGTAAACGGGATTACGAACTTGACGACATCATGCTGCTCAAGGTCGGGCGCCACATTCGTCCGAGCAAGGCGTTTAAACTGATTATCGCGCGTGAAGAAGGCGAGAACCAGTTCCTGAGCGGCTATAAACGACAATTCCAGACGATCAGTACCGTGAGTCATGCGGGTCCGCTGGCGTTGATTGAAGGCGAACCACTCGACCCGCAGCAACTCGAACTCGCCTGCGCCATCACCGCGCGCTACAGCAAGGGGCGCGACGCCGATTCGGTCGAGATGCGCTTCAGCGACCGCGAACAGGGATCGCGCAGGATCCATGTCAAACCCCTGCCCGCGGCACAGATCAACCCGGACTGGGTTATTGTATGAACCCTGTTATCGAGCTCGACGCGCGGCGTCTGCTGTGCCCGATGCCGGTGATTCGATTGCAGGACTGCGTCGAAAAACAGGCCAGCGGCGTCAAAGTCAGGATAACCTGCACCGATCCGGGTACCATGAGCGATATTCCGGCCTGGTGTCGAATCAACGGACACCGGGTGCTTGCGACCGAACAACTGGACCACGAGTATATTTTCCTGGTGCAAAAAGACCCAGATGGAAATTGAACAGCGCCACAAGATCACGCAGCGGGTAACGCTAACCGGTGCAGCGGTAAACTGCGCTCTCGCGTTCCTGCAAATTACCTTCGGGCTGCTGGGCAAGTCGCAGGCGTTGCTGGCCGACGGTTTCCATACCCTGTCAGATCTCAGCACCGACTTTATCGTGCTCTACGCATCCAGGCGCGCCGCCAAGGCAGCGGACGAAGATCATCCCTATGGACATGGGCGTATCGAAACCCTGGCATCGATGCTGCTGGGAGGCATCCTGATCACGGTCGGGGTCGGCATCGGCCTGCGTGGGATCGACAGTATTCTAAATCCGCTGCGGATCAATCCCGAGGCAATAACCGTTGTTTTCGCCCTGCTCGCCGTCGCCGCGAAGGAAGGCCTTTATCGTTACACCCTGCGCGCAGCGCGCAAAACGCACTCCAGCCTGCTCGAATCCAACGCCTGGCATCACCGCTCGGATGCGCTTTCCTCGATCGTCGTGGTGATTGGCATATCGGCACAGTTACTGGGCGTTCCCTACATGGATGCGCTGGCCGCGATCGTGGTCGCGGTGATGATATCGCTGATGGGACTCCGCCTCGGCCAGAAAGCGTTGTATGAACTGATCGATACCGGGCTTGACATCGACCTGGTTCAGGATGTGCGCCAGGCGATGTTGGGCAACGCGAGCGTTGTCGGCATCCATAACCTGCGCACTCGTTCGATGGGCGGCCTGGGTTACATTGACGCCCATATCGAGGTCGATTCCGACCTGACTGTTTCCGAGGCGCATTTCATCGCACATAACATAGAACACCTGGTGAAAAAGCAATTTCCGAACATAATTGACGTGCAGATCCATATCGATCCCCTCGATGATGCGGTCAAGGAGTCAATACTGGCGAAGCTGCCGGAACGTGGGGTGATAGAGCAGGACCTGCACCAGGCATGGGACGGCCTGTCTGAAAGTACACAAATCATCCAGACCAAGCTGCATTACCTGGATCGACTGATCGAAGTCGATCTGGTACTACCCGCATCGATGTGTACGCCCGAACACGCAGATGGGATCGGCAGGCTGCAGGAGGCGACAAATAACCTCGACTATATCGGTAAGGTTAATATCTACTACGTCGCCTAGTTTGCACTAATTTGGTGCAGATATATTGAAATCGCCATATAATAGTTCAATTTTGCACGATAAATTGGCATCGAGATATTAATCGGTACAATTCCACCTGTTTTTGACCCCCGATTTTGGAGATTTAAGTCATGTCTGCGTCTGATGTATTGAACAAGATTAACGAGTACGGCGTGAAATTCGTCGATTTCCGCTTTACCGATACCAAGGGAAAGGAGCAGCATGTCTCGGTCCCGGCCAGTACCCTCGAGGAAGATACCTTTACCGAGGGAAAAATGTTTGACGGCTCTTCAGTCGCCGGCTGGAAAGGCATTAACGAATCGGACATGATCCTGATGCCTGACCCGGCGACCGCGGTGCTCGATCCGTTTACCGACGAACCCACCATTAACATCACCTGTAACGTGGTCGAGCCGGCGACGGGTGAAGGCTATGAGCGCGATCCACGCTCCATCGCCGAACGCGCCGAGGCTTACCTGAAGTCATCCGGAATCGCCGATGCCGCCTACTTCGGTCCGGAAAACGAATTCTTCGTTTTTGACGACGTCAAGTGGTCGACCGAAATGGGACATTGTTCCTACCAGATCGAGTCTGAAGAAGCGGCGTGGAGTTCAATCAAAATGTACGAAGACGGTAATATCGGACACCGTCCCGGCGTCAAGGGTGGTTACTTCCCGGTACCACCGGTCGATTCCTTGCATGACATCCGTTCGGCGATGTGCCTGGCGATGGAAGAAATGAACCTCAAGGTCGAGGTTCACCACCACGAGGTCGCAACCGCGGGTCAGTGCGAAATAGGGGTTCAATTCAATACCCTGGTGCGCAAGGCCGACGAGGTCCAGGTGCTGAAGTACTGCGTGCACAATGTTGCGCACAGCTATGGCAAAACAGCGACTTTCATGCCGAAGCCACTGGTAGGTGACAATGGTAACGGTATGCACGTGCACATGTCGCTCGTCAAAGACGGCGATAACCTTTTTTCCGGAGAAGGCTACGGTGGCCTGTCTGACACTGCACTGTTTTATATCGGTGGGGTGATCAAGCACGCACGTGCCATCAATGCTTTTGCTAACGGCGCTACCAATAGCTACAAACGCCTGGTGCCGGGATTTGAAGCCCCGGTCATGCTCGCCTACTCGGCGCGCAACCGTTCCGCTTCGATTCGTATCCCTTACGTCAGCAATCCGAAAGCCCGCCGCATCGAGGTGCGCTTCCCGGATTCAACTGCCAATCCTTACCTGGCGTTTGCCGCATTGATGATGGCCGGCCTCGATGGCATCAACAACCAGATTCACCCGGGTGAGGCAATGGACAAGGATCTCTACGATTTACCGCCTGAAGAAGAGGCCGAGATCCCACAGGTTGCGTTTTCTCTCGACCAGGCCCTCGAAGCGCTCGACCAGGATCGTGAATTTCTTAAGGCTGGCGGCGTATTCACCGATGATGTTATCGACGGCTATATCGATCTCAAAAACGAGGAAGTTGACCGCCTGCGCCTGGCGACCAACCCGATCGAGTTCGACCTTTACTACAGCTGCTAGGCAATTCGCTTGCACGATCAACAAAAGGCCCCTCACGGGGCCTTTTTTGTCTGCAACAGCGCAAGCATGATTCGAACCAACATAGATTAAATGTCGCAGCCAAACCTGAAACTGGCCCCACCCACCGACACCGGACTTCGTATCCTGGATACGCTTAATTCGTCGATCCTGTGCCTCGATAGTGAAGGTTGCATCACCTACGTCAACGCGGCCGGCGAGGCACTGTTTGAAAGCAGCGCGTCGAACCTGGCCGGGCGCCGATTCGACAGCCTGCTGAGCCAGGTTGAGCCTTCCAGCATACTCTCGAAACTGGCCCTCGATTCGATCGCATTTACCGAACACGAAGCGGTAATCACGCTTGCCGATGGCAGGGAAATTATTGCCAACTACAGCATTTATCCACTCGACGGGCGGACAACAGGTGACGAAATCGTGCTGGAGATCCGGCAGTCTGAACACCAGGCGCAATTTGCGCAGGATGAACTCAATCAACTGCAACAGCAGGCTACCCAGCAGCTCGCGCGTGGACTCGCGCATGAAATCAACAACCCATTAGGCGGTATTCGAGGCGCGGCGCAACTATTGCAACGCGCGCTCGACCGTCCCGAGTGGACCGAGTATACCGAGGTCATCCTCAGCGAAGTTGACCGCCTGCAATCCCTGACCAGCAAGATGCTCGTGCCCGGAAGCAAAATGCAGCTCACGCAAATCAACATACTCGAGGTGCTGGAACATATTCGCAAGATAATCCTGGCAGCCGAGCCCGATCGCATCAGGATAATACGTGACTATGACCCCAGTATTCCGGGGATCATGGCGGATCGCGATATGCTGATCCAGGCGTTCCTGAATATTGCTCGTAATGCCGTTCAGGCGATCGAGGACAGCGGTGAAATTACCTTCAAGACCCGTGTGGGTCGACAGTTCACCATCGGCCAGATTACCCATCCGCTTGTAGTACAGGTCGACATTACCGACAGCGGCCGGGGTATTCCACATGATCTCGGCGAGACTATTTTTCTGCCGATGATAACCGACAAGCCCGAAGGCAGCGGCCTCGGCCTGCCCATTGCACAGGAAATAATCTCCCGGCACGGGGGCACTATCCACCTGCACAGTTCTGACTGCGGAACCACTTTTAGCACCATTCTGCCCATGGAAAAGACATGAATCTAGCAACTAACATTCCACCCCTTAAAATCTGGATAATCGATGACGATCAGTCAATGCGCTGGGTACTGGAAAAGACCCTGTCCAATAATGGCTACCAGGTATCCGCTTTCGAATCCGGCTCGGTGGCACTCGCCACTTTCAAACGCACCGAACCCGAGGCACGTCCCCGCCTGATCATCACCGATGTGCGCATGCCCGGGATTAACGGATTCGAATTGCTCAAACAGGTAAAGAACATATCACCGCAAACCCCGATCATCGTGATGACGGCCTATACCGACCTCGATACCACGGTGCAGGCATTCCAGGAGGGCGCTTTTGAATACCTGCCCAAACCTTTCGATATCGATGATGCACTTGAACTGGTTGCCCGAGCCTGTGAACCCGTGGTTGAAGCCGGTACCAATCTGCCGCGCTTTGCAGACGAAATCGGTGACTGGCAGGCGCAACTGCGCCTGTGGGCAAAGCAGCAACTGTCACAGGGCGAAACCGACATTCTTAAGAACGCCGCCAGGACCTTCGAAAAAACCCTGCTGGATTGCGCGCTCGAAGCCACCCGCGGGCGTAAACAGGATGCGGCCCGGCTACTTGGCTGGGGCAGGAACACGCTAACGCGCAAATTGAAAGAGCTAGGCTGAATTAAGCGGCGACTTAACGCCTTACGACCTCATCCGGAAATACAGTTCATGTAGGCCTTTTCCAGCGTGTCCGCCTGGTACTGTTCGAGACAGCTAGCGGGGGTACCGATAAACCTGATTTCACCCTCGTGCAGTATTCCGAACTGGTCACAAATTTCCTCCGCGTCGGAGAGCATATGGGTGCTGTAAAACAGCGTTCGATCATCCGTTTTTGTATTTTTTAAATATTCCTTGAAGTGGTATCTCGCCTTGGGATCGAGTCCGCTCAGCGGTTCATCGAGGATGAGCAACTTTTGATCCAGCATGAAGCAGCTGATCAACCCGAGTTTCTGGATCATCCCCTTGGAGTATTCCGACACCTTCGATTGCAAACGCTCGGGCGCAAAATCAAATTGAGTCGATAGTTCAGCGATCGATTCACGGTCGATACTGACCCCGTAAACCGACGCCACGAACTGCAGGTACTGCCAGCCGCTAACCAGTTTCTTCAGATCAAACTTTTCCGGCAAATATGAGATTTGCGTGCGACATTTCGGGTCCTGGTTTGATTGGCCGAACAGCTCGATTTTTGCCGACTCATGCGGGCGGATTAAATCGAGCATCAGCTTGATCAGGGTCGATTTCCCGGCGCCGTTGACACCTGCAATCGCAAAATAACTCCCTTGATCAAGATGAAACGCCAGGGATTTAAGAACCTCAACCTTGCCAAACGAAAAGGTCAGATTTTGTATCGAGATGACTGGGGACATGATAAAAAAAGCCCGCTCGTTAAAGCAGGCTTTTTACGCTCAGATTCTACGCCAAGGGAAAACGTTACAACCTGAATCCCATGTCGTAGCGCGCGTCATCCACGTACGCAGCGTCCCCGGTATTACCCGTGTCATCCGCAGAAGTAGCGGTGCCCGAG
>CAMYLU010000004.1:0-133024 GCA_947259485.1 uncultured Gammaproteobacteria bacterium
CGGGCGATACCTTGTAATTGCCGTAGTATTCGTTGATTTCACTCTTCAGCAGGTCGGCTCGATGAAGGGCGCGTTCCAGGCGCTTGTTGGTGCGCACGATGCCGACATAATCCCACATAAAGCGCCTTAATTCATCCCAGTTGTGGGCCACCACGATGTCTTCATCCGAATCGGTAACCTTGGACTCATCCCAGCGCTCGAGAACCGGTAAGGCTGTTTTGGTATCGATCTCTGCGGCGATATGACTGGCGGCCGCCTGGGAAAACACCAGGCATTCGAGCAGCGAGTTGCTGGCCATGCGGTTGGCCCCATGAAGGCCCGAGTAGGCCACTTCACCGACGGCATACAAATTCTCCAGATCGGTGCGTCCCTTCATATCGACCATCACGCCGCCGCAGGTGTAGTGGGCTGCCGGTACGACGGGTATCGATTGCCTGGTGATGTCGATATCGAAGTCCAGGCAGCGCTGATAAATAGTCGGGAAATGCGATTTGATAAAGGCCCGGCTTTTGTGGCTGATGTCGAGGTACACGCAATCGATGCCGAGACGTTTCATTTCATGGTCAATCGCACGCGCGACGATATCCCGTGGCGCGAGCTCCGCACGTTCATCGAAGCGTGGCATGAAACGTTCGCCGTCGGGCAGCCGTAATTTCCCACCTTCGCCACGAATCGCCTCGGTAATCAGAAAAGACTTTGCTTCCGGGTGATAAAGACAGGTGGGATGGAACTGAATGAATTCCATGTTAGCGACACGACACCCGGCTCGCCATGCCATTGCAATGCCGTCACCGGTTGAGCCATCGGGATTACTGGTATAAAGATAAACCTTGCTGGCACCGCCGGTGGCGAGGATTATCTTACGAGCCCTGAACACGTCGACACGCTGACTCTTTCGATTAAAGGCATAAAGACCGGCGCATTTCTGCTGCTTGTTAATCAGGTCGATCGCCACGTGCTGATTGAATATTTTAATGTTGTCGCGTTCGAGTGCGTGTGCTTCCAGCGTTTGTTGAAGAGCCTTGCCTGTGGCGTCGGCAGCATGTACAACCCGGCGGCGACTATGTCCGCCTTCGCGAGTCAAATGAAAACCGCTGCTGCTGATATCCTGGCGATCGCGCGAAAACGGCATGCCCAGATCCGCGAGCCATTCGATATTTTGCCTGCCGGCAGCGGCACAAAATTTTACCACCGATGCGTCACACAGGCCGGCACCTGCCTCGATTGTATCGAGGGTATGCTGGTCGATACTGTCTTCCGGCTCGAGCACTGCCGAAATCCCGCCCTGTGCCCAGTAGCTTGAATGCTGTTCACCGGGCGTTTTGGCCAGAATCGCGATCTTGAGCGATGTCGGCAAATGCAGCGCTGCAGAAAGACCTGCAGCGCCAGAGCCGACGATGATTACGTCAAATTTAGATTGCAGCGGCATGACTACCCCGGGTAGATTTTCAACCCAGTATAGTGAAATCCTTCGCATCTCAAAACCCCGGAGGGGGTAGAACTTTTTGATATATAATCAGTCTCTATCACGGAGTACGGAGTATAAATTTCAGCTATCTCCGACAAATATAAACAAACCAGGGTTATTAATGGGGACTAATCTGCTTGATGCAGAGTTGGTGAAAAGGGTACAGGCTGGAGATACTGGCGCTTTCGATATCCTGGTGCAAAAGTATCAGCACAAGGTGGTCAATTTGGTTGGCAGGTTTGTATCTGATCATGCCGAGTGCCAGGATATTGCGCAGGATTCCTTTATCAAGGCGTTTCGAGCGATCCAGAATTTCAGGGGCGATAGCCAGTTTTACACCTGGCTTTACCGGATTGCAGCCAATACGGCCAAGAATTACCTGGCGTCCCGGGCGCGAAAGTCGCCCGGTTATACAGTCGATGTCGATGATGCCCAGCATTTTGAGGGTGATTCGGGGCTCAAGGAATATGCTAATCCAGAAAACCTGTTGTTAACGGACGAAATCAAGACAACGATTTTCAGCACTATCGAGAATTTACCGGATGATCTGAAGTCGGCAATTACCTTGCGAGAACTGGACGGTTTGAGCTATGAAGAGATTGCGGAAGTGATGGATTGTCCGATTGGCACGGTTAGATCGAGAATTTTTCGTGCCAGAGACGTAATCGATAAGGAACTTAGACCCCTGTTAGAGTGACTAAGTAAAACAGAATAACAGCCGAAACATGAATAGTGGCTTAATACGAGACTTGGAAATGGCAGATCTAGATGACAAATTATCGTTCCTTTTGGACGATCATCCCGGCGAAAATGCCGATGCAAACCTTGACGAAGTGATTGCTGATGTCAATTTGCAATATCGTGCACGGCGTTACCAAATGATAGGTGAAGTCATGCGGCATGAATTACCCTCGGCGATTGATACCAGCTTCCACAGCAATGTCATGGCTCAAATACACGATGAAAACCCGCGGCAAACCGCCGCGCAGCCGGTGACTGAAACGCCTGCAGGAAATGCTTCGATCCTGAGCTGGATTTCATTGAAACCCGTTGCCGGGCTGGCCGTGGCAGCCAGTGTTGCGATAGTTACGGTCGCCTTGTGGCAACCGCTCAAGCAAGGGACGGGGCAAAACGATGACGGCCTCGTTTCGGCCGACCAGCAAAAAATTGAACAACTTGCCAGGCAGCAGATACAGGGTGGTGTGGTCACGGCTTCAACCAACGTACAACCACTCGGTATGCGCTGGAGAGTAGAGCGTGAATCACCCGGGCTACAACAGAAGTTGAATGCATACCTGGTAACGCACACCGAGTACTCTAACTCGATGCAAAGTTTGATCCCACAGGCACGGGTGGCTGGATTTGATTCACAACAATAACCCGGGAAGCAAGTTGGCTTTTTTATCAAAGAGACTGGTTCCAATCTTGATATCGTCGTTGGTTAGCATTCCTGTTTTGGCTGACCCCGCGATGGATTGGGTGCAGAAGATGTCCGACGCGATGCGCAATCTCAACTATCGTGGTGATTTTGTTTACCTACACGAAAATCAGCTTGAAAGTATGCAGATCTCTCATTACAGGGACGCCCACGGAGAAAAGGAGCGCCTGATTTCGCTTAATGGCGAGGCGCGTGAGGTGATCCGTGATAATCAGAACCTGACTTGCATCTGGCCCTCGAGTCGCAAGATTGTTGTCGATTTGGCGCGCAAGAACAGCTTCTCTCCAATTTTTATCCCGGAAGACATCGCCCGGCTGGAAAAGTTCTACGTGATGAAACTGCTGGGTAAAGATCGCGTTGCCAACATGAACGCCGTGGTGGTGCATATCGATCCCAGGGACAAGTATCGATATGGCATGAAATTCTGGATTAACGAGGACAACGGATTAATGATGAAATCCAGCCTCATTAACGAAACAGGCAAGGTCGTTGAGCAAGTCATGTTTACCAGCCTGGAATTGTTTGAAGGCGACGATAAACCGGTGATAGATACGATGCCGAAAATCGACGAAAATTTCACCCTGGTGCGTTTTCACAGTGGCGATAGCTCGAAATCTTTTGCGGCTGATAATTCCTGGCAGCTTGGTCAAACACCCGGTGGTTTCTGGCGCGAATCGGTAATGAAACGCAAAATCCCGGGTTCTGATGACTTTGTGCATCAAATGGTTTATACCGACGGCCTGGCTTCGCTTTCGGTATTTATTGAACGTCAATCCGGCATCACGTCGCAGGGCAGTTCGTCGATGGGTGCGGTTAACGCTTTTATCCGAATTGTGAAGAATTATTCGGTGACTGCGATCGGTGAGGTACCCGCCGTGACCGTAAGGGAAGTTGCAGAATCGGTATCCTACCAGCAGCAGTAATCATGAAAACGGTATTGGCTGCCCGCCAATTATCGTGCAACCCAGCGCAATAAATTGATATCAAAATTGACTTATCTTCGGTTCGATCCGATTATACATGGATGATTACTGAATCCGCAGTTGTCACACGGCGCGATGGCAAAGTGGTTGAACTCGAGCTGCAACGCACGTCAACCTGTGGCCAGTGCGAACTCAGTAAGGGCTGCGGCACCGGTGCCCTCGGCCGCTTGCTCGGACATCGCAGTAAACCCATCCTGATTGAAACCGATCATGATTTAAAGCCGGGTGACCGGTTGCAGTTGGGGCTGTCTGAGTCAGCGCTGGTCAAGGCGAGCTTAACCATATACGGGTTGCCGCTGCTGGGAATGGTGTGCGCTGGATTTTTGGGCACGCTGCTGACGGCGACCGAAGGACTGGTGGTTGTAGCCGCAATTGCGGGTTTCTTTGCCGGGTTTAAAATAGCTAGTTTTATTATCCATTCCCTTGAAGATGTGAAGTTTACACCCTATATCATTGATATCGATGTGAACCCCGGACCTCATACGAGGTCATAGAACTGTATTTGAAATTATCTGGAAGTTACCAATGAATATTTTTAGTAAGTATGTTTACCAAACCGTTTTAGCGATTATATTAGTCTTGCCCCTGGCGACCCAGGCTGCCTTGCCAGACTTCACGAAAATTGTCGATCAGGCTAAAGATTCAGTGGTCAATATCAGTACCAAATCCAAGCCAAGATCGTCCAGTACAAAGGAATATAATATTCCCGAACTACCCGAGGGTTCACCTTTCGGAGAGCTGTTCGAGAAATTTTTTGATCGCGATGAATTCGATCGCCGACGTCGCGATGCGCAATCCCTGGGCTCCGGATTTATCGTTTCTGAAGACGGTTATATTTTAACCAATCACCATGTCATTGACGGTGCCGAAGAAGTCATCGTGCGCATGTCCAATCGCAAGGAATTCGTGGCCAAGATTATTGGTTCGGATCAGGCATCTGACGTTGCCGTATTAAAAGTTGAGGCCGATGATTTGCCGGTTCTGCAATTCGGAGATTCGGATGAGCTGAAAGTTGGCGAGTGGGTACTCGCGATCGGTTCACCTTTTGGGTTTGATCACAGCGTAACGGCCGGAATTGTAAGTGCCAAGGGCCGCAGTTTACCTAGTGACAATTACGTTCCTTTCATTCAGACCGACGTTGCAATCAATCCGGGAAATTCGGGCGGCCCGCTTTTTAACCTGGATGGTGAAGTGATTGGTATCAACTCGCAAATATATAGTCGCACCGGTGGCTTCATGGGATTGTCCTTCGCCATCCCGATCGAAATGGCGGTCGATGTTGCCGACCAGATAAAGGAAACCGGTTCGGTTTCCCGTGGCTGGCTCGGCGTGTTAATCCAGGAAGTCACGCGCGAGCTGGCGGAATCGTTTGGCATGGAAAACCCGCATGGTGCCCTGGTGGCCAAGGTTCTGGATGAAAGTCCCGCAGCTGCGGCAGGTCTCGAAGTCGGTGATGTCATCGTCGAATTCAACGGCAAGAAAGTGATGCGTTCCAGTGGCTTACCACCGTTAGTCGGACGCGCCAAGGTTGGCGAACAGGCTCGCGTTACGGTAATACGCGATAAAAAGCGACGTACCATTGGCGTTGATATAGCCGAATTACCGACCGCAATAACCCAGGCTTCCTTTACGCCAGACGAGGAGCCATACAGCGAGGATTCGGCGCTGGGTATGAAAGTCGAGGCTTTGAGCAGTGAGAATAGCAAGCGGCTCAAAATCGAAAATGGAGTGCAGGTTGTCGATGTGGACGAATACGGGCCTGCAAGCGATGCCGGAATTTTGAAAGGCGATGTAATCACCATGATTGATAACCAGGAAATCGAGTCGTTAGACGATTTTGCAGAGATAACCGAAGAATTGAAGGTCGGCAAATCGGTAGCACTGTTGGTGCAGCGCCGGGCCGGACCGGTATTTCTCGCGATACGCCCCGAGGATTCGTAACCGGGAATCGGCTGATTGGAGTTAACCCTCTATTACCGGGAACAATGCCACCTGTGCGATGCGATGCGCAAAGCGCTGGTGGTATTCAGCCGTAACCACCCATCGGTTAGCTGGCAGGAGATAGATATCGACCGGGACACCGGGCTAATCCGGCGATTCGACGCCCGCGTTCCGGTGCTCTGTCACGGCGATACGGAAATCTGTCACTATTTTTTCGATGAATCGGCATTGATAGCTGTATTGGCTTTAGCGTAAACTCTGCAGGTTTTTTACACCCATAGCCAGATTTCTATTAACCCATCGACAATATATATCGCATTCAGCCATAGTGCGCCTGTTCACGGCAAGGCATCAGAACGCCGCTGTAGTCATTCTACAGCAAGTTCTGATAACGCCGAGCTGGCGCTTTCTTGAAGCCCTGAATGTGAAATATATTGTCGCTGGGTTAATCTACGCTGGCATTCCACTTACTTTGTTAAATCATGAAGCCGGGCGGGACGGCTACTATTTATGCGCATGGAGCTAATACGCAATTTTTCCATTATTGCCCACATCGATCATGGGAAATCGACGCTGGCGGACCGCTTTATCCAGCTTTGCGGGGGCTTGAGCGAGCGCGAAATGGAAGCCCAGGTTCTCGATTCGATGGACCTGGAACGTGAACGTGGCATCACCATCAAGGCGCAAAGCGTTTCACTAAAATATAAGGCTCGCGACGGCAGAGAATATTCCCTCAATTTTATCGATACCCCGGGCCACGTGGATTTTTCCTACGAGGTGTCACGATCACTCGCGGCCTGTGAAGGCGCCTTGTTGATTGTCGATGCCTCCCAGGGCGTCGAGGCGCAAAGCGTCGCCAACTGCTACACCGCGATCGACCTCGACCTGGAAGTCATTCCAGTGCTGAACAAGATAGACTTGCCGGCGGCGGATTCAGAGAGGGTTAAACAGGAAATAGAACAAATCATTGGACTCGATGCTTCCGAAGCGATCGAAATCAGTGCCAAAACCGGTGTTGGAATCGAGGATCTGCTGGAGCAGATTATCGAAAAAATTCCACCGCCGAGTGGTTCAGAGGAGAATAATACCCAGGCGCTGGTGATCGATTCATGGTTCGATAACTATGTTGGAGTCATTACCCTGGTGCGCGTCATGGAAGGTCAGATCAGGCCCAAACAGAAGATCAAGATGATGTCGAGCGGGCAGGAATTTCTGGTTGAGAAGGTCGGAATCTTTACGCCTAAGCGTAATGACACTGAAAACCTGCAGGCGGGCAGCGTAGGATTTATTATTGCCGGAATAAAAGATATCGAATCAGCCCGGGTCGGCGACACCATAACCCTGGCGCAGCGGCCGGCCGACAAGGCGCTGGCAGATTTTAAACAGGTCCAGCCACGGGTATTTGCCGGCCTGTTTCCGATCAGTGCTGATGACTACGAGGACTGCCGTGAGGCACTTAAGAAGCTGAAACTGAACGATGCCGCACTGCAGTTTGAACCGGAATCTTCGCAAGCGCTGGGTTTCGGGTTCCGTTGCGGTTTCCTGGGTATGTTGCATATGGAAATCGTGCAGGAACGGTTGGAGCGTGAATATGATCTTGATCTTATCACCACGGCACCTACCGTTGTTTACCAGGTGGAAACGACGGCTGGCGAACTGGTCGAAATTCATAACCCGGCAGACTTACCCGCGATTAACAAGATTAACGAAATTCGTGAACCGATTATCCAGACTAATATACTTTTACCCGAAGCTTATATCGGTGCTGTTATTTCGCTTTGTATTGAAAAGCGGGGAGTGCAAAAAGATATGCAGTTTCTCGGCAACCAGGTGTCACTGGTTTTCGAGATACCCTTGAGCGAGGTAGTGCTCGACTTTTTTGATCGCCTGAAATCGGTTAGTCGCGGCTATGCTTCATTCGATTACGAGTTTCTGCGCTTCGAGGCGTCAAACCTGGTTAAACTCGATGTACTGATAAATTCTGAAAAAGTAGATGCGCTGTCTTTGATCGTGCATCGCAGTAACGCGGATTACCGCGGCCGGGAACTTGCTTCCAAAATGAAAGAGTTGATTCCACGACAGATGTTTGACGTGGCGATACAGGCTGCCATCGGTTCAAACATTGTTGCGCGCACGAATGTAAAGGCTTTACGCAAGAACGTAACAGCCAAATGCTATGGTGGTGATGTCACGCGAAAACGGAAATTGCTTGAGAAGCAAAAAGCCGGTAAAAAGCGTATGAAGCAGGTAGGCAGTGTCGAAATTCCACAGGATGCTTTTCTTGCAGTTTTGAAGGTAGATAGCTAGTTACTGATATTGCACGACGTAGAGACGTACTGAATGTTCCATTTTGATTTTGAGTTTTTATTGCTGATTCTAACCGCGGTGACGGGCTTGTTATGGCTTGCCGATGTACTGGTCTTCGCTCGTCTGCGGCAACCAACTGCAAGCAGTAAGATTAAGAAGGAACCGCTGGTTATCGAATATTCTCGGGCCTTTTTTCCGGTGCTGATTGCGGTTCTGGTGTTACGCGCGTTTTTATTTGAACCATTCCGCATTCCCTCGGGCTCAATGATGCCGACGCTTTTAGTTGGCGATTTTATCCTGGTAAACAAGTTTACCTATGGCTTGAGATTGCCGGTTTGGCAAACCCGCATTACCGACGGTAACAAGCCAAAACGTGGCGATGTCGTCGTTTTCCGCTATCCTAAGGATGAATCACAGGATTATATAAAGCGAGTTGTGGGATTACCCGGGGATCATGTCGCCATTTATAATCAACGCTTGTCGATTAATGGCAAACTGCTGGATATTGAGCCAGAGGGTGTTTACGAGGGATTGGGCGATCTGAATAAGATGCAATACGCACATGGATGTGACCGGGCAGCTGCCAACTGCCAGGTGTATGTCGAGAAACTTGACCAGGCAGAATATACGATAATGAACAATCCCGGCTCGACATTTGGTGTTAATGGCGAAGTATTCATTCCCGAAGGGGAGTATTTCGTGATGGGCGATAATCGCAATCACAGCAATGACAGCAGAATTTGGGGCAACGTACCCGAGGAAAACCTGGTTGGAAAAGCGGTGATGATATGGATGCACTGGGACTGGCGTAAGGATGGAACGGGATTAAATATCTCCCGGGTTGGCGATAAAATTTCGAATTGAGGAACTGATGATGAAGAGATCAATGAGCTCGAGGCATCGACAAAAAGGCATGTCCAGTTTTGGCTGGATTGCCGTGTTCGGTATTTTTGCATTGTTGCTGGTATTGTTATTAAAGGTTTTTCCAATGTATTACGGTAATTACCAGCTCAAGTCTGCATTGGAGACTTTGGTGGTGGACGATCGTTTGAACCCAAAATCAAAAAAGGAGATATGGCAGTCCCTGGAAAGACGCCTGCTTATCAATGAAGTCAGATCCATCAAACGTGATGATGTAACCATGAAACGCAAGGATGGCAAAACTACTATCACCGTCGATTACGAGGTCAGGAATAGTTTTATCGGGCCCCTGTTTATCGGCGCTCATTTCGTTGAAGTCGCGGTGATCGATCGGTGAATGCCGATAAATTCTGCACGCTTACCGGATACCAATTCAGGCAGCAGGATTTACTGGAACAGGCGCTTACCCATCGCAGCTATTCGCGCTGTAAAAATAACGAGCGGCTCGAGTTCCTCGGCGACAGCATCCTCAATCTGATTATTTCCAATCATATCTACTTGCGCTTCACCGATGCTGACGAGGGGGACCTGAGTCGCATTCGCGCATCCCTGGTAAAACAAGAATCACTGGCACAAATCGCCATGGATATTGGCCTGGGTGATCATATTCGCCTGGGTGGCGGCGAATTGAAAAGTGGGGGATTTCGTCGAACATCCATACTATCTGACGCACTGGAAGCATTGATTGCCGCCATTTACCTCGACAGTGATTATGCACAGGCAGAAGCTACCGTTCTGCGTTTATACGAGGAACAGTTGCAAAGCGTTGATGAAAACGCCAACCTACGTGATCCAAAGACCCAATTGCAGGAGTATCTGCAGGCGAGAAAGATGCATTTGCCCCGTTACCAGGTAGAACAAACCAGTGGTAAATCCCATAACCAGCTTTTTACCGTCAGCTGTAATATCACTGATCTCGAACTAGAGAGTAAAGGCAAGGGGTCCAGTCGTAAAAAAGCGGAACAACAGGCCGCAAAAAAAATACTAGACAAACTGGGAACATGATTGACGAGTTTCAATGTGGTTACGTTGCACTGATTGGCAAACCCAATACCGGCAAATCGACCCTGATGAATGCGCTAGTCGGTCAAAAACTCAGTATTACCGCGCACCGGCCACAAACCACCAGGCATCAAATTCTCGGTATCAAGACAACCGAGGAATACCAGTGTATTTTTATTGATACCCCGGGGATTCACGATAACAATAAAAAAGCGATACACCGCTATATGAATCGTGCCGCAACCAGTATGCTGGATGATGCCGACCTGATATGCGTACTGCTCGACGTTTCTCATTGCAACCAGGAGGATGAAAAAATCCTGCAACGAGTTGCGCACTATGACCGGGTGTTGATTGTGCTTAACAAGATCGATCAAAAAAGTCGCGAGTCCTGCCTGCCGATAATGGATCAAATCTCAAAGCAGGTTCCAGGATTCGAATGTGTGCCGGTGTCGGCCCTTACCGGCGATAACCTGGAGTACCTCGAGCAGCTTATAGTCGCCCGTTTGCCCGTTGGTGTACCGCAATTTCCAGATGATCAACTGACGGATAAATCGATGCGATTTATCAGTGCGGAAATCGTGCGTGAAAAACTGTTCCGCGAGCTCAAACAGGAATTACCCTATTCAATCACGGTTAACATCGATCATTATATCGAGGAGACGGATATCACGCGTATATCGGCAACCATCTGGGTTGAACGTAAATCGCAAAAATCGATCGTCATTGGTAAAAGCGGAAACCTGTTAAAAAAGGTCGGATCGCTGGCGCGCAGTGATATAGAGCGGCTTATAGAGGCAAAAGTCTATTTGCAGCTGTGGGTGAAAGTGCGCGCTGACTGGTCTGATGACGAACAGTCGCTGGCAGCCTTTGGTTACTCGGATGGAACCCAGGGTTAGTGACCAGATTTCCTTTATTCTGCGTCGGCGTGACTGGCAGAATTCAAGCCTGATACTGGATTTTTTTACCCGCGATCATGGATGTATCCGGGCGATTGCCAGGGGTGCCCGTCGGAATCCGGCAAAAACACCTTACCAGCCTTTTGTGATGCTCAGTATCAGCTGGACCGGAAGGCAGGAACTAAAGACCCTGACCGGCATCGAAGGCCAGGCTTTACCGGTCGATGAAAAGAACTACCTGGCATTACTGTACGTGAACGAGTTACTGGGGGCCTTGCTGCCACAAGGTGAATCTAATCCGGCGATATTTGCGAGTTACCAGTCATTATTGCAACAGTCCGTCGACGATATCGGCGAAGCCGAATTGCGAAGGTTTGAACTCGAGTTGATGCAGCAACTTGGATATTTCCCCGATCTTTCTGTTGATGCGGCTAGTGGGCAGGAGATCCGGGCGGAGGCGTTTTACCAGTTTGTAATCAATAGCGGTTTTGTTGCCTGTGCTGATTCTGCCAGGGATTCAGTAAGCGGGCAGGTGGTTATCGACTGGATCCGGGGCGATTACCAGCAGGATTCCGTGTTACGCCTGGCCAAAACGGTATTGCGCAGTACTATTGACTTTAACTTGCACGGAAAAACGCTAAAATCGCGCGATGTCCTACTTGAAATGATGAGGCGAAAATGACAAGCCCTGTAACCCTGGGGGTTAATATCGACCATGTCGCTACCTTGCGCCAGGCACGCGGTACGCGCTTTCCCGACCCTGTATACGCCGCCCAGGTTGCGGAGCATTCCGGTGCGGATTCGATAACCTTTCATCTGCGCGAAGACCGGCGTCATATCCAGGAACGCGATGCACTGTTGCTCAAGCAGGTGGTCAATACCAAGCTCAACCTGGAAATTGCCATCACCGACGAAATGATTACTTTTGCCTGCGAGCTTAAGACTGAAGATGTCTGCCTGGTGCCTGAAAAACGTGAAGAATTGACTACTGAAGGCGGCCTGGATGTCGCAGGTCAGATCGAACAGGTTCGCTCCGCCTGTGCTCGACTGGCAGAGGTCGGTACGCGAGTTTCACCCTTCATCGATGCCAGTCGGGATCAGATCGATGCGGTTATCGAATGTGGCGCCCCCTGTATTGAAATTCATACCGGGCACTATGCCGATGCGCAGGGTGATGAAAAGCTGCAAAAACTTGCACAAATAAACGAGGCGATAGCTTACGCGCATGCTAAAGGTTTACAGGTCAATGCGGGACATGGACTCAATCGGCATAATGTGCAACCGATTGCCGCCAACCCGTTGGTAAGTGAATTAAATATTGGACACGCAATTATTGCCGATGCCGTTTTCCTCGGGCTCGAGCAGGCGATCCGGGATATTAAGCGGTTGATTTTAGACGCCAGAAGCCAGGGATTATGATAGTCGGCATTGGTGTTGATATCGCAGAAACCGCTCGCTTCGAAAAACTGAGTGCAAAGTTCGGTGAGCGTTTCGCGCGACGAATTTTGACCGACGACGAACTGACAGAGTTTGGTCGACGTAAGCAATCCAATCTCTTCCTGGCAACCCGATTTGCCGCTAAGGAAGCTGTGGCCAAGGCGCTGGGAACCGGAATTGGCGAACAACTCGGATTTCATTCAATTCAAATCGAGAATGATAAGCAAGGTAAACCACTGCTGCGATTCCTGGGTGGCGCCAATGATTTGATTACTCGCCTCGAAGTCAAAAATGCGTTGCTTTCACTATCTGATGAAAAGCATTATGTCGTGGCAATGGTGGTACTGGAAACCTAGCTGGATATCTCTTCTATTTCCATTTTTTCCAGGTAGCGGTCAACCTCCAGTTTTACGGCAGTTAACTCTTCAGTTAATTTCTCTACCGATTTATCTAGTGGAGAATTGCTGTTGCCGGTCAACCGCTTTTGGAAGTCAAGGATATTACGCCTCAATCGCGGCAGGCTCGCGTAGCAGGTGACACCATGGAGTTTATGAGTAATTGCTGCAAGACGCTGCTGGTCTAGCTCGGCCAGGGCGCTTTCGAGTTGTTGTTGTTGATCAGGTATGTCGCGCTGCAAGATTTCAAATATCTGCTTGAGCAAGGATTCGTTGTCTGCCGACAGGGCTAAAGACCTCTCGTAGTCCACCGAACAATCCCCACTGGAATCGGCAATATCGGCTATTTCGGCATCGACTACCTTGTGTACCGGTTCACCGTCGAGTAAACAGCGAAACTTATCCTCATCCAGGGGTTTGCCGAGAAAGTAGTCGAATCCCAGCTCAATCAATCGTCCAGCCTCGTCGTTCAGAACATTGGCAGTCAATGCGACTATGGGCGTCTTGTCCCCGGGATTATGCTCCCGCATCATTTGCAACAGGCTGACACCGTCGATATCGGGCATTTGTATATCGAGAATGATAATGTCGAAAACCTCTTGCTCATAGTATTTCAGAGCTTCAATCCCGTTTTCTGCTTCTACTACTTCGTGTCCCCAGAGACGGATGAGTTCACCTGCCAGCTTTAGATTGACCTGGTTGTCATCGACCAGCAGGACGCGCTTTTGCCGGATCTGTAACTCGTTTTCGTCCGTTGCTTTTTCGGTTTCTTTCCCTGTTACCCTGGCGACTACCGCTGCAACAGCCTGGCTGGTATTAATGATCGAAACAAATTCAATCCTGCCTGGGTCGATTGCTGACTGAAAGCCTTCGTCGTAGTCCATGACCAGTATTCGAGCGTTGCCGGTAACCTCCAGGGCAATGACTTTTTCAAGATCAATGCTTAAGTGCCTGACATCGAAAACCAGCAAGTCTACGTAGGCAAGGTTACGCTGGATGCACTGCAGGACAGGATCGGTCCCTTTTTGATTGTCGATCAGGAAAGATTCGGTATTGACGCCTGCCCGATCGAAAAGTGTGCGGGTTTCCATCAGGCAATAGTTATCGGCGGCGAATACCAGAGCTCTTGGGTTTTCTGCCTCATTGAGAACAACAGTCCCGGCCTTTTCTCCCAGGTTGAATGGCAGGGTCAGGGTGAATTTCGAGCCTTCGCCCGGCGTCGAAACCATGGTGATGTCGCCACCCATCAAGGTTGCCAGGTTTTTACTGATAACCAGGCCCAAACCGGTGCCCGCGAAGCGTCTTGTGTCAGAACTTTCAACCTGGCTGAAAGCCTGAAACAGGGATTGCTGGTCTTGCTTAGAAATGCCAATCCCACTGTCTTCAACCGTAATTTCAATATCGACCTGTTCGAAGCTAGTGTCTTCGAGGCTTACTTTAATCACCACCCGGCCGTGATCGGTGAACTTGATGGCATTACCGATAAGATTTAGCAGAATTTGTTTCAGTCTTAATTTATCACCGACGACCCAGCGTGGTGTGTCACTATAAATAATCAGGTTCAAATCGATGTTTTTTGTTAATACATTGATGAAAAGTATGTCGCGGGTCTGTTCGAGGACTTCGTAGAGATCAAATTCTTCATCGACGAGCTGTAATTTACCGGACTCCATTTTCGAGAAGTCCAGGATTTCATCGACGATGTTGGTCAGATCGCTGGTGGATTTCAGGATAATATCGACATAACGTTGCTGTGATTGTTCGAGCCTGGATTGACTCAGCAAGCTGATGAAGCCCTTGATACCATTGATCGGGGTGCGGATTTCATGACTCATGTTGGCAAGAAATTCGGACTTGGTTCGGTTTGCCTTTTGCGCCTCATCGCGCGCAAGGCCCAACTCCCGATTTTTTGTTTCGAGGTTGGATATTGCTTCGTTTAGTTGTTGAGTAGCCTGCTGAATTCTCCGGTTCAAATGGCGTCGGTTGGCGAGCAGGGCATGGGTCATGCGATTGAAACCCTTCTGCAGCGCGCCAATCTCGTTCGCCTCCAAGGGTTCAATCGTTTTGCCGAGTTGACCGGTCTCGACGTATTTCAAATGCTCCATCAAACCAAAAATAGGCTGCGTGATTCTGCGACTGATAATCACGGTCAGGATCACTGCCATGAATAATATCATGATAAAAAAC
This sequence comes from uncultured Gammaproteobacteria bacterium, assembly GCA_947259485.1. GTDB lineage: Bacteria > Pseudomonadota > Gammaproteobacteria. Next base: position 14,979 of record CAMYLU010000004.1, read on the forward strand.
ACGATTGAGTCGCTGATGATCAGCCCGGTTGTCTGCTTTAATTGCTGGCGTGAAATGTAAAGGTGTACCCAGCCAAGAACACTGGTCGAGCGTGCATCATTATTGTCAGGCGCAAACACGTCAGAGTGCTCATTGCTTTGCGACTGAATGGCCTCGCGAGAGTAATAGTATTCGGCGACCTCGGATTGCTGAAAATCCTTGGAAGCTGATTCCGCAATCAGTTTACCCTGCTGATCGTAAATCGAGGCCAATACAATATTGTTGCTACCGACAGATTGCTCCAGCAGATACTGGATTTGACTATCGTTACCTGTAAACAGGTTGAATTCGGATGCACCGGCGATCTGGCGGGCGATGATCTGGCCTTTACTCTGTAGTTGTTCATTGGCCTGCCCGATGCTGCCATTAATATGTTGATAGGTAAAAAGCAGGTCAATCAGAAATACCGGAATGAGCGTGATCAGCAGGATCTGGTACTTGATACCGAGGCGTTTCATGGTTGCAACTCGTCTATTCTTGATCGCAGTTCACCTTCCTCGGGTAAATTAATTCCCAGCGCATCTGCAACTCGCAAATTAGTCGTGATGGTGTAAAACCTTGCAAATTGAAACGAGGGGCCATTGTGAAACCCGTTATTCAGTTTTTGATTTAATAGCAATGCCAGGTGTCTGCCAATGTCAACTGGAGATGAAAAAATTGATGCAATGGCACCTGATTTTACATGGGCCGGGGAATAGCTGACTGCCGGCTTACGATTCCGATAGCTGCTCAGCAACACAGCTTTAAGCGTGTCCCGATTGTAAATCGATTGTCGGGGTAGCATCAGCAGTACATCGTTTTGGCTCAGTAGGTCTCGCAACACCGGTAGCAGTTTATTGGCCTTATCTATGCGGTACTGATTTAACTGGAGCTGAAATTGGTCCAGGATTTGATTTCGATACTGGTTGGGATCGATTTGGTTTTCCTCGATGACACCGATGCTTTCAATGTCGAGCATGAGCTTGCAAAAGGCGAGATAACGATGCATTGGTTGATCGAGCACAATGGTCAGATGGTGATTAAGATTCAGCTCCCGGTATTGCTCCAGGGTCAGGTAGGCATTAATAGAATCTGCCTCGGTGTCGAGTTGATTAACCGCTTCAACCGCCGATTGACCGAGGGCGACAAAGAGATCGCTGCGGCTGGTACGGGTCAACTCATCGCCAAGCTCTGTTGCCTTCAGCACCTTGAATCGTGCAGCTGGATCAACGTGTTTCTTCAGGGTGCTGATGGTTTGATCGAAATAGGCGTTATCGCTACTTTTCACGATGATGACCTGGCCGACCACGGGTTGGGGCGCGAACATGCCGCAACCCAGCACCAGTAATACGCTGAAAATTGATTCTTTAAATCGGCGATTTAGCATGAATCCTTTCCTCAGACTCCTTGAAGTCACACTAGCCCGGTGGTCACTTTTCCTGATAGTGGCAGGAGATGCAGGCAGCTACTTTGGCATGCCCGACGCTATTAAAGTAAAATCTTTTTCTAAGATTCCGTCCTGGCTAATTTGTCTTTCTATTTTATGTTTTTACATGATTATATCGGAAATACCCCCCTGATAACATTACAGCGGCTTAACGCCGGAAACGGTAATCAGATTTCGGTAAAGCTCGAGGGCAACAATCCCGCCGGCTCGGTCAAGGATCGTCCGGCCTATAGCATGATCCGGCATGCCGAGGCGCGCGGTGAAATCAGGCCGGGTGATGCGCTGGTCGAAGCAACCAGCGGAAATACAGGAATTGCCCTGGCCATGGTAGCGGCAATGCGTGGTTACCGTATGACATTGATCATGCCCGATAACCTGAGTCATGAGCGACTTACTACGATGCGGGCATTTGGCGCCGAGATTATCCTTGTCACCCAGGAAGAGGGTATGATGAAGGCACGTGATATTGCCGAAGAAATGAATGCGCGGGGGAAAGCAAAGATGCTCGACCAGTTTGCCAATCCGGATAATCCCCGTGCGCATTACGAAACTACTGCACCCGAGATTTGGCGGCAGACGAAGCAGGGGATAACGCACTTTGTCAGCGCCATGGGGACTACGGGTACGATCATGGGTTGTTCGCGATATTTCAGCGAGGTCAATTCGCAGATCGAGATAATTGGCGTGCAGCCCGCGGACGGGTCTTCCATTCCCGGCATCAGGCGTTGGCCAGAGGAATATGTGCCGCGCATATATAACCCCAAGGCTGTCGATCGAATCATTGACGTGTCGCGCGAAGAAGCCGAGGAATTCACCCGCGAGCTGGCCACCAGGGAAGGTCTGTTTTGCGGTATTTCTTCGGGCGGTAACCTTTGCGCGAGCTTACGTCTGGCGCAGGAATTGTCCGATGCACATATTGTCACAATCATGTGCGATCGGGGTGATCGCTACCTGACAACCAAAGTTTTCGATAATCCCTGAGACAGGCTTGAAGATGAACGTTCTAGTGTTCGATATTGAAACCATTCCCGACATTGATGGCTGTCGCAAGATATATGATCTGCACGGTCTGTCGGATGATGATGTCGCAAAAGCCGTATTCCAGATGCGGCGGCAGCAGTCAGGAAACGAGTTCCTGCGGCACTACTTGCATCGAATCGTTGCGATATCGGCGGTACTGCGCACCCGGGATCAGTTCAAGGTCTGGTCGCTGGGAGACGTCGACGCGAACGAACAGGATTTACTGCAGCGATTTTACGGCGGCATTGAACGCTATACACCACGCCTTGTTTCCTGGAATGGCAGCGGCTTCGATTTACCCGTTATGCATTATCGAAGCTTGCTTTATCCCATCAACGCGGCGCACTACTGGGAGTCCGGGCAAAACGATAACAGCTTTCGCTATAACAACTATTTAAGCCGTTTCCACGAACGTCATACCGACCTGATGGATGTGTTGGCGGCCTACCAGCCGCGTGCAAGCGCCCCGCTGGATGAAATTGCAGGCCTTTGCGGCTTTCCGGGAAAAATGGGGATGAGTGGATCGAAGGTCTGGGACGCCTATCAACAGGGCCAGATAAAAGAGATTAGAGATTATTGCGAAACCGACGTGCTCAATACCTACCTCGTTTACCTTAATTTTGAGCGTAGCCGCGGCAATTACGATCAAACCCGGTACCAGGCCGAATGTCAGCTCGTCAGGAAGGAATTGAAAGCTTCGGACCAGCAGCACCTGCTCGATTTTGAAGCCGCGTGGCACGATGTCTAGACGCGGGCGACGCAACAAGCTACCCGAACCGAGGCAGGTCACCATCGATGCAATGTCACACGAGGGGCGTGGTATAGCCCATGTGAATGGCAAGACAGTGTTTGTGTTCGGCGCACTGGCCGGTGAAAGCGTGCTCATCCAGGTCCTCAAAAGCAACCGTAATTTTGACCAGGCGACAACGCTCGAGGTAATCGAGGCTTCGCCTGAACGCATCAGTCCTCGCTGCGAAGCCTTCCAGGTCTGTGGCGGTTGTAGCTTGCAACACCTCGCAAATGATGACCAGGTCGAGCTTAAGCAGCAGGCCCTGCTCGAGATGATGACGCATGCCGGCGTCCAGTACGAAGAAGTACTGCCACCATTGCGAGCCGGGGAATGGGGTTATCGGAAGAAGGCCCGCCTGGGCGTTAAATACGTAAAGAACAAGGGCAGGGTCCTGGTCGGATTTCGTGAACGCAACGCGCCGTTTATCGCGGATATGCATCGTTGTGAAGTCCTGGTACCGGAGGTTGGCTATAAACTGGACCTGTTGTCCGAGATGATCGGACAACTCGAAGCGCGCGCGTCGATACCGCAAATTGAAGTTGCTGCCGATGCGGATCATATCCAGCTGGTTTTTCGCCATTTGCAGCCATTGTCGGAACATGATTGCGATCTGCTGATCGAATTTGGCAGGCAGCATGACTTCCATATCCAGCTGCAGCCGGGGGGGCCGGAGACCGTCTGTAACCTGGTTCCCGAAGAACAGGGACTTAGTCTCGACCCTGTTGGTAATGCTCAAATACGAATTGCTTTCAATGCACTTGATTTCGTCCAGGTCAACAGCGAAATTAACCATAAAATGGTGGCCCAGGCATTGCGCTTACTGGATTTACAGCCCGCTGACAAGGTGCTCGATCTATTCTGTGGCCTGGGTAACTTCACCCTGCCGATGGCACAGCGCTGCGCACAGGTTAGCGGTGTCGAGGTTGATACTGCGATGCTGACGCGTGCGCGTGAATCTGCAACAGCCAATGATATTGGCAATACCGATTATCACAGTGCTGACCTATCCCGGCCCGACGAAGATTTTATATGGATGCGCCAGCACTACGACAAGATTTTACTTGATCCACCGCGTTCCGGGGCGCTTGAAATGGCCCAACTGATCGGGCGTTTTAATGCGCTCCGCATTGTTTACGTCTCCTGCCAGCCTTCCAGCCTGGTGCGAGATGCTGCTATTATCTGTGCCCAGGGATATCGCATGACACATCTGGGCATAATGGATATGTTTCCGCAAACCGCGCATGTTGAATCCATGGCTGTATTTGAACGTATATCGCAGGAGTCGAAGTGAAAATAGTCAGTGCAATAATCAAGCCGTTCAAACTGGACGACGTTCGCAGCGCCTTATCGGAAATTGGCATAAACGGATTGACGGTTTACGAGGTCAAGGGATTTGGCCGCCAAAAAGGCCATACCGAGCTATATCGCGGTGCGGAATACGTGGTCGATTATATTCCCAAGGTCAAAATCGACGTCGCGGTTGATGATGAGCTGGTCGACCAGGTCATTGATTCGATTATAGAATCTGCCAAAACCGGTAAAATCGGCGATGGTAAGATCTTCGTAACTGATCTGGATCATGTAGTACGCATTAGAACCGGCGAATCTGGGTCTTCTGCTTTGTAAAAAGGCTAAAAATTTATTATTCTTAGATTCCGTGGAACTCTAGATGTGAGTGAAAGCGATGAGTGCGAATGCTAATTTTGAAAATAAGATGGCTGAACACGCGTCACATGGAGCTAAGGAAGATATAGCTGTCTCGGCAAGGCCAGGGGTGATCCTGTCCGAACCGTGTAAAACCTGCGTGACCCCCTCTGTTGTAACTCAACTGGACCGCTGGATTGCCAGGCAAATGATGGAAGTGGTGGGAAATCCGCCCATTGTGCTGATACTCTGGGATGGCGTCGCGGTTACACCGCCGGTCACGAATCCGATCGCGACTATCCGCTACTACAATCGCAGTGCGATGATCAAAACCATTTTGAATCCCGAGCTTTATTTCGGCGATTTGTATTCGACCGGTCAGGCCACGGTTGAAGGCGATCTGGTCAGGTTTTCGGAGATTATCTATTCGAATCTCGAGGACGGCGGCAGAGGTGGCTGGTTTAAGCGAGCCATAATTTGGCTGGGACACCGACGCATTGCCAACTCTCACGATAAGGCCAAAGACAATATCTATCACCATTACGATATCGGTAACGATTTCTACAGGCTATGGCTGGATACCGAGGTAATGCAGTATACCTGCGCCTATTTTTCGGATCCGGATATGACGCTCGAACAGGCGCAGGTAGCAAAGTTGCACCATGTTTGCCGCAAGCTGCAACTCAAGCCCGGCGATAGCGTTGTCGAAGCGGGCTGCGGTTGGGGCGGGCTGGCGCTGTTCATGGCCAAACATTACGGTGTCAACGTCAAGGCCTACAACATTTCAAAAGAGCAGGTTGCGCATGCCCATTGCGTGGCGGAAAAGGAAGGACTGGCCGACAAGGTTCAATATGTCCTCGACGACTATCGCAACATCGAAGGCCAATTCGACGCCTTTGTCTCGGTCGGAATGCTGGAGCACGTCGGTAAAGCAGATTTCCCAACCCTGGGCAAGGTATTAGACCGCTGCCTGAAGCCGGAAGGACGGGGGCTGATCCATACAATTGGCCGTAACCGTCCTGCACCGATGAACGCCTGGATCGAACGTCGCATTTTCCCGGGTGCTTATCCGCCGAGCCTCAAGGAAATGATGGAGATATTCGAACCGAATAAGCTATCGATTCTCGACACCGAAAACCTGCGCCTGCATTACTCCAGGACGCTGCAACACTGGCTACACCGATACGAGCAAAACACTGACAAGGTTCGTACGCTGATGGACGAGGAATTTGTCAGGGCCTGGCGGCTTTATCTCGCCGGCTCGATCGCGGCTTTCAACGTTGGCGAACTGCAGCTGTTCCAGGTCGTATTTTCAAGAAGCAGAAATAACCAGTTACCCTGGTCGCGCGCTCACCTGTATCGGGATCAGGCAGCCCAGTCGACGTCGCAGCGAGAGCAGATCGACGTTTGAGGCTCGCACAGCTAAAGCTGCTGCGCGTGTTTCGATGATGTTTCCGATTCAGCGCACTACTGCTTGAGCACGCACTTTTGGTAGAGATTTTTCAGGCGCCCCTGCGGGTCGTATTTCTGTTTGAGCTCGAAATACTGGTCGCCATCGTATAGCTGCCAGAACTTGTCCTCGTCATAGTAGGCATCGGAATAAAGGGATTTGACGCCGCCGAGCTGACTCACTTTTGCCTCTATTTTTCGGTTGAAATAGCCGCTTTCATGCTTGTCGGGGTTGGGCACGATATCCCAGAAACCGAAATTGATGAAAAGCCCGTCTCCATGGAGCGGGTATAACGGGTAACGCCGCGTCGGGTCATGGCCGCCGATGGGGCACATCCAGACCGGGCGAATTCCTATCTCTTCGACAAAAAAGCGCAGAAAATCAGGCGCCTTCTCGATCGGGATATCGACATCCTGGACAACCCCTTCGGGGTGGCGATCCAGCAGATTATTGATAAATGCGGTGAGTCCGACGCGATTATTCCAACGCATCACCTTCTGATAGGAGATCGAGTTGAGCAGCCTTCGACCGAGGATCAGTCGCATCGGCAGGTTTTGCACGTACAGATTTTTCGAACACCAGAACCAGTCCGTATCCCAGCGCCAGATATAGTCGTGCACGCTCAGGTAGTCCTCGCTGCGTTCCCGGATCGAGCGGAAGAACATCTTAAGCCATGTGTAATCACTGGTATAGGGGGCCGTATCGGTAAACCTGGCCAGGGTAAGGTAAAGCTCGCGTTCATTGAAAATCGAGCCATCAATAAAATCCACATCGCTTTTACTGGCCTCATTGACAGCATAAAAATAGTCGTCAATATCGGTATAACGGAAGTGTCGCAGCTCGACAAAAGGTTTAACCGGCATGGTCCGGGCGCTGAGTTTGAGGATGTAACCCAGTGTCCCGTAGGAGTTCGGGATACCGAAAAACAGGTCGGAATACTCGTTTTCGGGGGTGCAGGTAACGACTTCACCGTCGGCAAGCAGGATGTCCATACTGCTCACCGATTCGTGCGGAAGACCATGACGGAAAGAAGATGACTCGATGCCGATACCCGAAACCGCGCCACCAATCGTAATTGATTTCAGTTGCGGCACGACCAGTGGCATACAGTGTTGTTGCAGACAGGCATCGGCAAGTCGTTCATAAGTCGCCATACCTTCGACCTCGACGACCTGGTTCTCCGTATCGACTGCCAGTACCTGGTTGAGGCAACCAACGTCAAGTTTTGAAACGCCTGCTGTACCGCGGGTTCTGAACAAGTTGGATGTAGCTTTTTCAAGACGAACGGCTTTTGTGCTGTGACGCAGCTGGGTGCTTAAATCCTGTTTCTTTTGCTGGTAAGTCGAATGGGTCATAAAACAATCGTCAAGGGCAGGCTGTTTTGTTCGACAGCAAAATGGTGGTGTCCCCGGCAGGAATCGAACCTGCAACCTACGCCTTAGGAGGGCGTCGCGCTATCCAGTTGTGCCACGGGGACATTAATCGGAAATTGTAACAGAGCAAGCCCGCCTCGCGAAAATCAACTCTTTGCTAATAAATACGGGTAACCCGGGTCGTGCCGGGCCCATTGTTAACGACTGGCAAAACCAGTTACTCCTGGTAGTAATAGTCGTATTTAACCAGCAGGCTGCGCATGAAATCCCAGGCTTCGTTATAGGTCAGCCCGCTGTCGTCGGGAATAATGATTTTAACGTAAAGATTTTTACCATGCTCGCGCTTTAGCTGTGCCAGGCGGGTTTCAACTTCGGCCAGGCTAAGCGTGCTGAAATCCCTGTCGCCGGGTTGTTTGTATCGAATTACGTTCCCGGATTCACCCTTGACATAGTAAACCTGGGCTATGTACTTGCCCCTGGCGGTACGCGCCGGCTTGATCAGCTCTTCATATTTAGACTTGACCGTTTCGTAGTCGCCTTTGAGCGTCAGCAGCTGCTGATTGTAGGATTCGATTTGCTGGTTCAGCAATGCCTTGTCCTGGGTTAGCTGGGCAATGCTTTGTTGTTGTCGTTTGCTTGATTCCGAAAGGCCCTCGATCTGTTTGCGCGCCGTATCCAACAGGGTCTTGGTTCGATCACTCTCCAGTTGCTGCTGCGCCAACTGTTGATTCAGGAGCGCTAGCTGTCGTGACAATTCCTCGGTTTGGGTGGTCGCGCTTTCGATGTCGAGATTTGCCGTGGCCAACTGTGTCTGTGTCTGTTTGAGGGAGAATATCAACTCGCTATTTTGCAATTCCATCGAGGCAATTCGGGTTTCCTGTTCACGTATTGCAGTTTGAGCGAGATCAAGCTCCTCTTCTTTCCTTAACAGGCGTAAACGCAGAATCGAATTACTTTGTTCGGCGTTAGCGAGGCGTTCCTCGAGCGTCGCATTTTCCTGCGAGGTCGATTCGATCATTTGCGACGCAATCTGTTCGGCGGCGATACTTTCCTGCAGCTCGGCAACCAGCTGCCAGTTGCGAACCACGAGCAGGCTGGTGGCCATCAGGAAAATCATCGTGATCACCATCATGATATCGGTGAACGAGGGCCAGAAGCTGTTTTCGCCACCGATGCCGGCATGGCTGCCACCGATGGATGGAAAAGCGCTATCCATCGGTGTCTACTGTTCCTTCTCGGGAGGCGGCAGACGGAAACCTTCGCGTAGTATGCCTTTGATTGACTCCATTTCAGCGCCCAGGTTATCGATTTGCTCTTGATTTGCGGTGATTGTCTGCTGCAGTGTCATTGCCGAATTGTGGTAAAGCTCCTGGGTTGCTTTCAGGTTGTCAGCAGCATAGACGACCGATTTGATCAGGTCCCCCATTTTATGGACGATATCGTCACCGGAGCGGACATATTGGGGTAGTAGATAGACCGAGGTCAGGTGTTCGATGCCACTGAGAAAATGGGTTTGCACGTCATTCAGGCGCGTGTAAAAGTAACCGAAGATGCCATAGGCAACGATGGCAGTAATGGTCGTCGAAAGCGCGGTTGACATGCCATGGATAACCAGCCCCATGCCACCGAGACTGGCATCGGCCGAATCGATCAAATCTGAGGCGCCGAGTAATGCGATCGACAAGGATACGATGGTGCCGAAAACACCGGTCAGAATTAGAATATTGTTGATGTAGCGAACCAACCCGAAGTGCGTGGCTTCATCCGCGTTTAGCATTGCAGCGAGCGCACCATGGTTGATTTCACCGTGGGCTTTTTGTATCGAAAGCATCGTCGCGTGCCGCCTGGCGACAATCGAATCAGCTGGCAGACCCTCCATTAAATCAGGTTTTAACGAATCGACGTTATTGACAAAAGCGGCAATGGTGGCTTCTTCCCGGCGATAACGCAGCAGGTGATAAAGAATGTTACCCAGTCCGATGATAAGCAGGCCCAGGATCGCACTGTTGATGGCAATTCCGATATTGGTTAGCTGGTTTTCAAAGTAAAACGGGTAAATAACATCAAAATTCAGCACGATCAGTATGATCGTCGCTGCGACAACAACGCTAAACTGGGTGATAATTTTCAGGCTGAGACTGGTCTGCAGGCGCCGAACTTCCATAGCGGGAATCTCTGGTTGATTTAGGTAATCTCAATAACCGAGCGAGCACCGGCATTTAATAATGTTTTCAGAAGGAAGTCAAAACGGCCAGCTTATACAGGGCCAAATCCCGTAGCCGACTTTGCCTGGGACCGGGTAGCCGAGAATTACGGTTCCAGGTTCAGGCAGGGGCGTGATTCCCGGTTGGTAAAAAACATCGTTTCTCGACTGGCCGGGTCGCCGCTAGTCCATGGTCTTGCGCAGGTGGTTAATCAAGTCGATCTGGGTGATCAAGCCGTAAAAATCATTGCCATCGGCAATGATTGCTACCTTGTCTTCTTTGAATAGCGTAACAATATCGTCGATGTCGGCCGACGGGGCCACGGTTTCGAGCCCTTTGACCATCACTTCTGCGACTTTCATCTGGAAGTTGTCCTCGTCTTCGTAAATACCCAGTAAAATATCTGATTCGTCGATCAAACCGACAATATGGCCATCGTCTACCACCGGCAATTGTGATACGTCGAACATGCGCATACGCTTGTAGGTAGTGATCAGGTTGTCCTCGGAAGTTACCGTGACGACATCGCCGCTATCCATCGGTCGAGCGATCAGGTCGCGTAAATCACCGTGACTTTCACGTTCCAGCAGGCCCTGGTCGGCCAGCCAGGAATCGTTAAAAGACTTGTTTAAATACTTGTTACCGGTATCGCAGGCAAACGTCAGCACGCGCTTCGGTGTGGTTTGTTCGCGACAGTAGCGTAGTGCCGCTGTCAGCAGGGTGCCGGTCGACGAGCCCGCTATGATCCCTTCCTTGCGCAATAATTCACGTTGGGCTTGAAATGCGTCCCTGTCACTGACCGAATAGCCTTTCTTGACCAGGCTGATATCGCAAATCGGTGGCATGAAATCCTCGCCGATACCCTCGACCAGCCAGGAACCTGCCTGCGGTGTATGACCGGTGTTGATGGTTTCGGCAAGAATCGAGCCTTCCGGGTCGGCGACGATCATTTCGCAGCCGGGTGCGTGTTCATGGAAGTACCAGCCAAGTCCGGTCACGGTGCCGCTCGATCCCACTCCGACTACCATGGCATCGAGCTTGCCCTCCATTTGGCGCAGAATTTCCGGCCCGGTATCGACGCGATGGGTTTTTGGATTGTTGGGGTTGGAAAACTGGTCGATAAAATACGAGTTCGGGATTTCGGCAGCGAGGCGCTTGGCATAGTCCTGGTAGTATTCAGGGTGGCCTTTCTGAACGTCGGAACGGGTCAGGCGCACGTCGACGCCCATGGCGCGGATGTGGCGTATCTTGTCAGGGCTCATTTTGTCCGGAATCACCAGGATCAACTTGTAACCCTTTTGTGCGGCGACCAGGCCGAGACCAAGACCGGTATTTCCAGCTGTCGCCTCAATTATCGTGCCGCCAGGCTTGATTTTGCCTTCTTCCTCGGCAGCTTCGATCATGGTTACCGCGATCCTGTCCTTAATCGATCCGCCGGGATTCTCGGATTCCATTTTTATGAAAAGCTCGCAGGGGCCGGTATCGAACTGTTTGAGTTTAAGAATGGGCGTGTTGCCAATCAGTTCAAGTACAGAATTATAAATCTTCATAATCGGTTGCCGTGATCAGGGTTAAAATTGGGAGCCATTATAACTGATGCGATGATCGCTGAGCGCAATCCATTCGGGATCGATCTCGATGCCCCAGCCGGGTTTATCGGGTATCGATACGTTGCCATCCCTGATTTCAAAAGCAGGGCTGAAAATATTCTCCTGCCATGGGTAGTAGTCGTTGCCTTCAATTGAAAACTCGACATATTTTCCGGCATTTTCGATTGCCGCCATGAAGTGTATCGAAAACAGCGTGACCAGGCTCAGGTTTGCTGAATGCAGGGTGCAGGGGATACCGGCCTGTTTGGCGTAGTTCGCGACCTGTAGCGTACGGGTGATGCCGCCCATGTAGCAGATATCGGGCTGCACGATGTCGACCGCGTGGCTGTCGATCATCTGTTTCCAGACGATCATATTATTGTCCTGCTCTCCGCCGGTAACGTCGATATCGAGTGCGGCGCTGACTTCACGGGTCCACTCGAGTTCCCAGTAGGGACAGGGCTCTTCGTAGTGACTGATGCCGTAATCGGCAAGCAGTTGCCCGACTTCGATCGCTTTCCTCGGGGTATAACCGCTGTTTGCATCCACCATCAGCGTGACATCATCGCCGAGGGTAGAGCGCATGGTTTTGACGATTTCCTCGGTGCGCCCGGGCCACTGGTCGACGTCATGACCACATTCGCGTGCGATGCGAAATTTAAACGAGTGATATCCGTATTGCTCGCGCAGCGCGAGCATGCGCTCGGCTTCCTGCTGAGGTGTTATTTCCCGTTTCATGCTCGAGGCATAGACTGGAAATTCAGCGCGCTTACCACCGAGCAGCTGTTGCACGCTTTTACCGGCGCGCTTACCACGTATATCCCATAACGCGGTATCGACCCCACAAAGTGCGCGGTAGAGATAAGTGCCCTGGAACTTGTGCTCACGGTCCAGCACGATTGCAGTTATCGCGTCTATATCGGTCGCGTCCATACCCAGTACGTGGCTGGCGACCTGGCGGTGGACAACTTCGGCGGTTATATCCGCATTGTAGGGCGATACCTGGCCCCAGCCCTCGTCACCTTCATCGGTACGAACCCGCACCAGCGTAACGTACTCGGTGGCAAAGGTTTCGACGCTGGTAATGAGCACCTGAACCTGGCCTAGAGTCCGTCGAGCGCCTGCTTCAGGTCGGCAATCAGGTCCTCGGCCGATTCAAGCCCCGCCGACAGGCGCACCAGGCCGTCGGTAATTCCGGCTGCCATGCGTTCTTCCCGGGGCATATCGGCATGCGTCATGGTAACCGAGTGCGTGACCAGTGATTCGACCGAGCCCAGGTTTTCCGCGAGGCTCCAGAGTTGCAGGGTATCCATCAATTTCTTACCCGCTTCGACCCCGCCATGAACATCAAACCACAGCATCGAACCATGACCGCTGGCTTGCCGGTCGGCGAGTTCTTTTTGCGGGAACGACTCCAGTCCGGGATAGCAAACCCGATCGACATTGGGGTGGGTTTCGAGGAACTGCGCAATCTTGAGTGCATTGGCGGACTGGGCTTCGATCCGGGTGCTCATGGTCTTGATACCCTGCAGCGTGTAAAAGGCGACCATCGGCGTCATGTTGCTGCCGAGGCAGTTACGCACGAACATGATTTGCTCGAGATGCTCCTGTTTGACAGCGGTAATGGATCCACCCACGCTGACATTATGGCCTTCCATGAACTTGGTGGTGCTGTGCAGGGTGATATCCGCGCCGAGCTCGAGCGGGCGTTGGTAGAAGGGTGTCAGGAAGGTATTGTCGACCACGTGTGGAATCCCGGCTGCCTGCGCTACTTCGGAAATTGCGGCGATATCAGTGAGTTTTAAGGTCGGATTGGCTGGCGATTCGGTAAAAATCAACCTGGTGTTTTCACGAATCGCGTTTTGAACATTCGCCGGATCGGAGGTATCGACAAAACTGCATTCGAGGCCCCATCGGTTTAATACCTTGGTGGTTACGCGATGGGTGCCACCATAGACAACATCCGACAGGATTACATGCTCGCCACTGCCGACGAGGCCCATGATGGTGCAACTGGTGGCGGCCATGCCGGTAGCAAAGCAGAGACTTCCGGCACCGCCTTCGAGCGCGGTTATTTTTTCTTCCAGGGCAGTTACGGTCGGATTGCCGGAGCGACTATAGGAATAACCCTTTTCCAGGTACTGATCGACCGATTCCTGAACGTAGGTCGTGGTTTGGTAGATGGGCGTCAAAATGGCCCCGGTTACCGGGTCTGGTCTGACCCCGGCACGTACTTCACGTGTTTTAAAATGTCGATTATCTTTGCCGCTCATTGGGTTCCCCGGTTATAGGTTCGCAAAGGAAGGCGATTCTAGCATTAGTAAGACAAATTAAAAAAGCAGAATCAGTAGTGCTGGCACCCGATCGACCAATCTTGCAAAATGTGCTGAATGAGCATCGCAAATTATCCAGCCAGGGCCCATTCCACCTGTCCTCACGACTGTCCCAGCACCTGTGCCCTCGAGGTTGAATTGCTCGACGCCAACACCATTGGCCGGGTGATGGGCGCTCGCGATAATAGTTACACCGCCGGCGTGGTCTGCGCCAAGGTGGCACGCTATGCCGAGCGCATACACCATCCTGAGCGGCTTGGCCAACCGCTGCGTCGACGTGGCGCCAGGGGCGAGGGCCGGTCGGCATTCGAGGAAATCAGTTGGCAACAGGCGCTCGATGAAGTTGCCGAGCACTTTGCCCGCGCGATGCAGCAATACGGCAACGAAACCCTGTGGCCCTATCACTATGCCGGCACCATGGGATTGATCCAGCGCGACAGTATTGAACTGTTCCGTAACCTGCTGAAGACATCGCGTCAACATTCGACTTTTTGTATCACGCTGGCGGATGCCGGATGGATCGCCGGTACCGGGATTAAGCGCGGCTCGGATCCGAGAACCATGGCGGACAGCGATTTAATCGTCATGTGGGGCGGCAACCCGGTCTATACCCAGGTCAATGTCATGCATCACGTGGCCAGGGCGCGCCGCGAGCGTAATGCCAAGCTGGTCGTGGTCGATCCTTATTACACCGCGACGGCGAAGAAGGCCGACCAGCACCTGATGCCGCGTCCCGGCACCGATGGGGCACTGGCCTGCGCGGTCATGCACCAGCTGTTTGCCGATGACCTGGTCGATCGGGAATACCTGGCGCAATATTGTGATGTGCCAGGAGAACTCGAGGATCACCTGCAATCGAGATCGCCTGCCTGGGCGGCTGGCATCACCGGTCTGGAAGCCAGTGAAATCATCGATTTTGCGCGGCTTTACGGCAACACGGAGCGCAGCTTCCTGCGCCTCGGATATGGATTTACGCGTTCCCGTAACGGTGCTGCAAATATGCACGCGGCAAGCTGTCTACCCGCTTTAACAGGGGCCTGGAGATATCGCGGCGGTGGTGCGCTGTATGCCAATGGTGGCATGTACGGGATCGATCAAACCGTCATCAAGGGGCTGGATGTACTCGATACCAATACCCGCGTTCTCGACCAGTCGCGCATCGGTGACGTGCTTTGTGGAAACCCGCGGGATTTACAGGGGGGACCGCCGGTTACCGCGTTGCTGGTACAAAATACCAATCCCGTGGTGGTGGCGCCTGAGACCAAAAAGGTGATCCAGGGTTTTGCCCGCGACGACCTGTGCGTCTGCGTGCACGAGCAATTTATGACCGAAACCGCCGCCATGGCCGATATCGTTTTGCCGGCGACGATGTTTCTCGAGCATGATGACTTTTACCAGGCCGGGGGGCATACGCATCTGCAGGTAACCCGCGAACTAGTCACACCCTTTGCCGAGTGTCGCAGCAACCACTGGGTGCTGGCACAACTGGCGGAAAGACTGGGTTTCGAACATGCAGGATTTCAACAGCAAGCACGCGAGCTGATCGATGAAAGCCTGCAACTGAGCGGACTTCCCGACGAAAAAACACTGTTTCAAAAGCATTGGTTAGATTGTGCGCCTGAATTCGAAACCAGTAACTTTCTCGATGGATTTGAAACTCCGGACAAGCGTTTTCATTTCAAACCGGACTGGAGCCGGGTCGGGCCCAGCTTCGAGCTGATGCCTGAATTACCGGACTATATGCCGGTAGAAAATGATATCGATTCACAGCACCCCTTCCGTCTGGTAGCAGCGCCCGCGCGGCAGTTTCTGAATACCAGTTTCACCGAAACTGCGACTTCGCAAAAGGCTGAGCACAGACCAACCCTGATGCTGCGGACCGAAGATGCCGCACAGTATGAAATTGAAGATGGGGGCCTGGTCAGGATCGGAAACTGCCAGGCCGATATCCTGCTGCATGCAAAAATATTCGACGGTATGCAACCCGGGGTTGTTATCATTGAGAGCATATGGCCGAACCGGGCTTTCATCGAGGGACTCGGTGTTAACGCACTGGTGTCAGCCGAACCGGGTTTACCGAACGGTGGTGCGATATATCACGATACCGCGGTCTGGATAAAACCTGAAACGGGGAGGCAGCATGAATCAGCATGAGAAATTAAACTATGTCGAGTTTCCAGCGCGAGACCTGGCAGCAACGAAGAATTTTTTTACAAAAGTTTTTGCATGGGGGTTCGAGGATTTCGGTCCCGACTACTGCGCTTTCGCAGGACAGGGTCTCGATGGAGGATTTTATCGCTCCGAGCTGTATTCTAGCACCTTGAGTGGTGCTGCATTACTGGTGTTTTTCAGTGACGACCTCGAGGCCACCCAGGAAAAGGTGAAGCAGGCCGGCGGGCGCATTGAAAAACCGATATTTGACTTTCCCGGTGGTCGCCGCTTTCATTTTAGCGAGCCCAGCGGTAACGAGTTCGCGGTCTGGAGCGACAAACAGGGCTGTTAATGCCAACGATCAGCACATATTTCCTGACCGCCGGCGGTTATTAACGGGCATGGAGAAATCTATCGATCTGGTCAGGGAGTCAGCCACGTTCAGCCTGCCCGATTTCAATCAATTACGACACCAGGCAATCGAGCTGGCCTCACAGGTAACGATAGGCCGTTCCGCATTCCTGGATAAGTACCAGGTGCAATCCGAGCTGGAATACAAACAACAGTCGATGCGGGATAGCCGCGTCATGTATCACGCGCATATCGGGATGAACGATATTGAAGCCACCGCGCATTCTATCGGCAGGATTCATCACCAGTTGTCAACGCAGGGGTTTCGACTCGATCGCGCCGGGTATGCTATCGACCGGCGCATGGGATTGCCCGCAGAAAGCCGCTCGTCCGCGGCGGCGGAAACCGGACCCATGCTCACTCGGGAAGAAGACTGGCATAGTCTGGCGCAATCGGCACCGATTCAGCCGCACCTGGGAGATTTCATGATCGGCCAACCAGCGTCGGTCGCCAATACCGTTCAGGCCCTGCGCATCGGCTGTACCACGATTGGCAACCTGTCCCAGTTTTTTACCTTTGAAGCCCCCGGCTGGAGCGACACTGCGGCAACCGCCGCACAAACCTGCCAGGCGATGGCACTGCTGGGCGAGTTTCGCAGCCAGGGTGCCATGCTGCATTCCTACCTGGAAGACGGCTATGGTGCGTTGTTCCGAAATTGTTCTACGGTTGCAGCCTGGGCGATGCTGGAGCGATACATCGTTGAGGAGCTCATAGGTGCGCGCCTGACCCATTGTATCGGAGGATTGACCCAGGACCCGATCAAGCGCGTCGGCTGGGTGCTGGCGCTACAGAAGATCCACCGAGGGGAGCATGTCGGTTCGATGATTTATGGGGACACGCTTTCATTTGGAGCTGAATTCGAGAAAAATCGTGCTGTCACGGCAGAGTACTTGTTGTGGGATATCCTGGCTCAACTGCATGCACCCAGTGGTCACGCGGTGTTACCGCTTCCAGTGACCGAGGCAATCCGGATTCCTTCGGCCGATGAAATTATCGAGGCGCAGTTGTTTGGCCGCCAGGTCGAGGCGAGCGCGCGACGTCTCTATCCGCACGTCGATTTTTCGGCGGCCGAAACCTTTGCCGCAACCGTCTGTCGACAAGGCAGCGAGATTTATCAGAATGCGCTGACGGGATTAGCCGATATGGGCGTTGATACTGGTAATCCATTGCAAATGCTGTATGTCCTGAAAAAGCTCGGTGCGCATCAATTCGAACAACTCTTCAGCGCAGATATTGATACCACGGAATCCTTGTCGACCGATATGTATGCCCTGGCACAGGATGTTATCGACGAACATCGCCCGATATTTGCCGATACGGATTTTCGTGCCAGGGTCAAGGGTAAACGATTCGTGGTTGCATCCAGTGATGTACACGAGCACGCGGCTGGCGCCCTGGCGCAATTGCTGGGCGAGACGGATGCAGAGGTTGTCTACCTGGGTGCCGAGCGGAATCCGTCCGACCTGGTGGCGATTCTTAGAGAGCAACCGGTCGATGCATTATTGCTCAGTACCCATAATGGAATGGCACTCGAGTATGCTCGCCAGCTAAAGCAGCTACTCGACGATGCTGCGCTGTCACCCGCGGTGATTATCGGTGGTGTGTTGAACCAGAAGGTTGAAAACCATGCTCTGCCGATTCCGGTGATCGATGAGCTGAAGGCACTGGGTATGCGCCCTGCGATCAGCCTTCCAGGTCTTACCCGTCTGCTACCGGGTAAAAGCTGAGCAGCTTAACCGGTCGCCAGGTTTAGCGGTAGATTGATGGTGCCCGCCAGTTGAACATGCTTGCCGCTGCCCGGATTGTCGCACGCTGTTGTTTAAATCGATTGAACAGCGCTGGTGGCGATTTCTCGGGTCCGCCCAGGGCCTGATAAATACCCAGCTCGGAATCGGCGGCCTTTTCGCCACCCACGAAAATAGCCTTGCCGGCATCGCATAATGCGGCCAGGGAGCGGTAATACCGGGCACGTTGCTCGACCAGGAAATCGCGGCCTTTTTCAAACGCGTTTTGATTGTCGCTACTCATGGTGACTCGATTATGGGGATCGATTCCGTAGGGGTTGAGGTGACCATAGACCAGGATCTGGCCGTTTATTTCGCTGCTATCGGCAAAATATTTTTCGACGCTGGCGACGTAATGCCGATTGATTTCCCAAAGTTCTTCTGCAACAGGCCCAACTTGATCCACCGGCATCCTGATATTGGCATCGGAGTGATTCTTGTAAACCAGGCGTCCAGCGGGTGCCTGGGTTCGTGCGGCGTAGGGAATGGCCTCGCGCACTGCCCGCATTTCTTCCGGATCGCTGAAAACCTCGGCAAATTCGAGCCCGATTCCGGCAATCGTATACTCTTCTGCCTGCTGGTCATCCGCGAGGTCGAGTAAAAACTCGTCAATCGAGCGGTCACTGAATCCATTGATGAAAACCAGGCCGTCGAGACCTGCCGCAATACATTTTTGTTGCAGCCCCGCGGCCCGCTGCTGTGCAGGGTTATCGGTTGTAGTTGTCAGTAATGGCGTCATTGAACCCTCGCTGACGTGCTCGATACCGAGAATCAGGTCATGCGTTCCGGCACAGGATGTAACCTTTTCTCGATTTAGATCCAGGAAGGTGTAGGGAGACAAATGATCCAGCAACCTGGAGATGTCAGCCGAACTGTCTGAAACCGGTAACGCGAAAGCGATTTCATTTTCAGGCAGTCGGTAGAAATTACAGCGCAATGCGCAAACGATACCGCTCCAGCCGTAAGTGCCGGCATATCCCTGCAGCGCATTACCCCGGATGCTGACGATTTCATCGCCATCGTGAAGCGCGACTTCGACGACACTGTCACTGAAGTACCTGCGTTGAGGACCCATGCCCCCGGTCATGAAGGTGGCGCCGACGGCAGCATACTGGTAACTGGTTAAATCGGCACCGGGTACCTTGTGGCTGTGCCCGAGCTCATGCGCCAGAGCCCGGTTCAACTGGTCCAGTGTGATCGAAGCCCCCGCACTGATTTGTTGATGTTCGGTATCAATGACTATTTCATCCAGGCCGATTTCCGCTAGCACTGGCAGCGACGCCAACCGTACACGGGGGCTGGATGGGGGATCGAATTTCAGGCCGATTACCTTTGCAGATGGTTTACTACCGGTTTGAAATATCCCGCCACCGGCAGAAGTGCCGGACATGGGTAGCAGGCAAACATCATTGCCATGCGTTTCTTTGAGTTGCTTAATCGCGGTGTCCAGGTTACCGATAACGGGGTAGGCCATATTAAACTCAACCGCGTTATTTTCGCCATCTGTGACTTGTTTGACAGGGTTACCGAGGACCTTTCGCATTGACCTGCAGTCTCAGGCGGCTTTCTTGGCTTCGAGGGCTGCCACCAGGCCTTGTTCGAGAGCGTCCAGTACCGCTTGATCGGTGATGGCTTTACCGGCAGGGGTGGTCAGATAAAAAATATCATCGATCTTTTCGCCCAGCGTCGAGATCTTGGCGTGGGTTATGTCGATGTCCATTTCAGCAATGACGTTGGCTATAACCGATAACATACCCGGCATGTCAATGGCACTGATTTCCATCATGGTGCGGCCATTCAGGTAATCCTGCTCGAACTGGACCCGCGTCGGATGATCGAAAGCCTTCAGCTGCCTGGGTTTGCGCGTATTGTATTTGTCCTGGTAAATCGAATCCGATTCAAGCGCCCGCAGCAGTTTGTGCTCGATCTGTCTAATAATCTCCGCATCGGTCACCGCCTCGTTGTTATGGTCCTGGATAATAAAAGTATCCATGATCTTGTTATCCTGCGTGGTGAAGATTTCAGCATTTAAAATAGACAAACCCAGCGATCCCAGGGTGCCGGTTACCTGCGAAAAGGTATGTGCGGCTTCATCACCGTAAACAAAAACCTTGGTGTTATGGGTATCAGTGGACTGGCGAATACTGACCAGCCTGGCCCGGTCAGGATGACTCAGGATTGCATTGACATGCCACTTGATTTCAAGCGGGTGATGGCGCAGGAAGTAATTGCCCGGTACCCGGTCGCAAACCGAGTTGATCTGTGCGGCGCTAAACGGCAGGTCGGACATTTCCTCGAACGCGGCATCGCGGTTTTCCTTGATAATTTCGTCGATGTCGGGCGCATTATCGATGCCGCGCCTGATCACGTTTTTGGTCGCGTGATACAGTTGTTTAAGCAGGGAGTCTTTCCAGTTATTCCAAAGTTTAGGGTTGGTGCTGCGAATATCGGCCACTGTAAGCAGGTACAGGTAGTTCAGCATGTTCATACTGCCAACCTGCCTGGCAAAGTCACGCACCACGTCCGGATCACTGATATCCTTACGCTGCGCGGTAACCGACATCAGCAGGTGATCGCGTACCAGGTGCGATACGATACGGGTTTCCTTGCGGTTTAATTTATGTTGCACGCAGAACTGGGTAGCCTCGTCAGCTCCGAGCACCGAATGATCGCCACCCCGACCCTTGGCGATATCGTGAAACAAGGCGGCCAGGTAAAGCAGCCGGGGATCTTCCAGTTTGCCGTATACGAGGTTACAGAAGGGAAACTCGTCCTCGTGTTTATCAAGCGCGAAACGACGTAAATTTCGAATCACGAAAATAGTGTGCTGATCGACCGTATATGCATGGAACAGGTCATACTGCATGCGCCCCGTGATCTTCGCGAAGGCGGGAATATAGGCGGCCAGGAATCCATAGGAATTCATGCGTCGCATCTGGTGGGTCATGCCGTTGGGTGCACTCATCAATTGCATGAATAAATGGTTGACGGTTTCATCGCTGCGATAATCGTCGTCTACCAGGTAGAGGTGTTCGCGAACCAGACGGATGGTCGATGCGGTAACGCCTTCACAGTGCTCGTTGAGGGAGATCAGTAAAAACAGTTCCATCAGTGCCTCGGGATGCTGTTTGAACACCTCCGGATTCGCGACCTCGATATAGTTGTTGCGTAAATTGAAACGCTCGTTAATCGGCTTGATTTTTCGTTGCGAGGCGGTTAGCAGAATCTCTTCCCTGAAAATCTGCAGCAGCATTTCGCTTAAGCGCTCGAGTTCCATAATGGTGCGATAGTATTGCTGCATGAATTGTTCGATGGCGAGGTTATGTTCACCCGCTTTGAAGCCGAATTCTTCGGCAATTTTTTTCTGGTAGTCGAACAGGAGACGGTCTTCCCGACGTCCGGCGAGACGATGCAGCGCAAACCGCACCCGCCACAGATGTTGCTGTCCCGCATCGAGTAATTCAAATTCCGCTTCGGTCAGAAAGCCATGCTCGACCAGCTCGACAAAGGATTGTGCACCAAAATGCCGCTTTGCTACCCAACCTATTATCTGGATATCGCGCAGGCCGCCGGGGCCCTCCTTGATATTGGGTTCAAGGTTATAAGCGGTGTCATTAAAGCGCAGGTGACGATCGTGTTGCTCTTCCAGCTTGGCCTCGAAAAACTTGCGCGATGACCACATCTTTTTCGGAGATATCGCCAGCTGGTATTTTTGATACAGTTTCTCGTTGCCATATATCAGGCGTGATTCGAGCATGTTGGTCATTACCGTAACATCAGCTTTGCCTACTCGAACACAATCCCTGATGGTGCGCACGCTATGCCCGACCTCGAGGCCGATATCCCATAAAAAGGTTAAAAAGGTAGAGAGTAGCTGTTGCTGTGCTTTACTGGCTTTCCGGTCGAGCAAAATCATCAAATCGATGTCGGAGCCGGGTGCCAGTTCCGACCTGCCGAAGCCACCCACTGCGACCAGGGCGCAATTACACTGCTTGCTATTACCGATGAAATGTAAAAAACAGAACTCGAGCACCTGGTCGACCAGGTGCGAGGTGTCGTGAATCAGCTTGTGAACGGCGACGCCCCGGTCAAACTCGTTATATATCTGCGCGCGCGCGGTATTGAGTCCGGTGGCGATTGTCTTCGCATCCAGCGTATCGCCTTTTTGTGCCTGTGCCAGGAATTGCTCGATAGCAGCGGTCAACGGATCAGAATCCAAACTCGGGGTGCAGCGTCAATACTTCGAAACCGTTTTCGGTGACCAGGTTGGTGTGCTCCCACTGTGCGGAAAGGCTGTGATCCTTGGTGACGACGGTCCAGTCATCAGGTAGCAGCTTGACATAGCGTTTGCCCAGGTTGATCATCGGTTCCACGGTGAAAGTCATGCCGGGTTCAAGCACCAGGCCGGTATCCGGCTTGCCATAATGCAATACCTGTGGATCTTCATGAAATACCCTGCCGATTCCGTGCCCGCAATATTCGCGAACCACGCTGCAGTTATTCTTTTCCGCATATTGCTGGATGGCGTGACCGATATCGCCGAGGCGCACACCGGGTTTGATCATCTCGATACCGATTTTCATACATTCATAGGCGATGCGCGAAATCCGTTGTCCCTGCACGGTGGGTTTACCGACCATAAACATGCGGCTGGTGTCGCCATGGTAGTCATCCTTGATCACGGTTATATCGATATTGATGATATCGCCATTCTTTAGCTTCTTTTCCGCCGGTATGCCATGGCAGACCACGTGATTGACGGAAGTGCAGATCGAACGCGGAAATCCACGGTAATTGAGCGGTGCGGGTACTACAGCCTGTTGGTTGACCATGAATTCGTGGCAAATGTCATTGAGTTGCTGCGTCGTGATCCCCGGTTCGACGTGGGGTTCGATCATGCGCAATACATCTGCGGCGAGACGCCCGGCAACGCGCATTTTTTCTATTTCTTCGCTGGATTTGATCGTGACGCCCATAAAAACATGGCTAACTGGTTGTTGAGAATACGGGATTATGGTATAAAGCGCGCGCCTTCGGCAACAGCCAGGCAAAATTAAACAAAACATCGGCAGGATTGATGTTTTAAACGACACACACATGCCATAACGCGCTTATGGGTGCCTGCATTTTACCAGAGAGCAGGTCGTAGGCGTCGGGTATGTGGAGGCTCAACCCGGGATAGTCCTTATTAAGGCTATCCAGCAGACATCTGGAGAAACTTATGTCTAACGTCACCATGCGTGAAATGTTGGAAGCGGGCGTGCATTTCGGCCATCAAACCCGCTTCTGGAATCCTAAAATGGCTCCCTTTATTTTTGGTGAGCGCAACAAGATTCATATCATCAATCTCGAACAAACCATGCCGCTGTGCAAGGACGCGGTCAATTACCTCGGTAAAATCGCTTCCAAGAAAGGCAAGGTCATGTTTGTCGGCACCAAGCGTGCTGCCAGCGATTCCATCAAGGAGGAAGCACAGCGTTGTGGCATGCCTTTTGTCAATCATCGCTGGCTGGGTGGTATGTTAACCAACTTCAGAACCGTGCGCGCATCGATCAAGCGTCTCAGGGAACTTGAAGAGATGGCGGAGAGCAACAGCTACGAAAAAATAAACAAGAAGGAAATTCTGCAGTTATCGCGCGAACAGGAAAAACTGCATAAAACGCTGGGCGGCATCAAGGAAATGGGTGGTTTACCCGATGTATTATTTGTCATCGATGTCGGCTATGAAAAAATTGCCGTACAGGAAGCCGCCAAGCTCGGCATTCCGGTGGTTGGCGTTGTCGATACTAATAATTCACCTGAAAACGTCGATTACATTGTGCCCGGCAACGATGATTCGATGCGTGCTATCAAGCTTTATACCAAGCTGGTGGCAGATGCGATTCTTGAAGGTAAACAGAGTATTGTCACCGGTGCCGATGGCGACGATGAACTCATTGAAATTGAAGAAGAGAAATCAGCCAAAACCAAGCCCCCGGTAAAGGTTACCGCACGCAAAGCTGCTCCTGAGAAACAGTCCGCGAGCGAGGATAAGGATGTCGAACCAGGCTCGGTTGAAGCACCTGTTGAAGCCGAAGCTGGCGCCGGTGAAGCAACAGAGCAACCTGCTGCAGAAGCTGACAAGGAGGCCGCGGTAGCTGATGAGGTTGCTGCGGCTCCAGAAAAGGCGACTGCGGAGAAGACGACTGCTGAAACTGAAACAAAATCGGCGGCGACTAAAAAAGCAGCGGTGAAGAAATCAGCTACCAAGAAAGCGGCGACTAAAAAGGCAGCGGTGAAGAAAGCCGCAACCAAGAAAGCGGCGACTAAAAAGGCAGCTGTGAAGAAACCCGCAACCAAAAAGGCAGCGGTCAAGAAGGCTGCAGCCAAGAAGGCTGCCAGTAAAGATTAACCTGGCACCTGTCTCTAGTAGCGGGAAATCACGAGGTATTGAAGTGGCAATAACAGCATCTCTAGTTAAAGAACTGCGCGAACGAACCGGCGCGGGCATGATGGAATGTAAAAAGGCATTGGTCGAAACGGACGGCGATATCGACGCGGCCGCGGAGCTCATGCGTAAATCCGGTGCGGCAAAGGCGGATAAAAAGGCCGGTCGTGTCGCTGCTGACGGGGCAATCAAGGCAATGGTCAGCGACGATGGTAAGACGGCTGTAATCCTTGAGATTAATTCTGAAACCGATTTTGTCGCCAAGGATGAAAATTTTCAGGCCTTCGCCGATGAGGTTTTAGCGACTGTCGCTCAGCACAAACCGGCATCTGTCGATGCGTTGGCTACAATGACCCTGGCAAGTGGACAGAGTGTCGAAGAAGCGCGGCAGGCGCTGATCGCCAAGGTTGGTGAAAATATCCAGGTGCGACGATTTGAAATTCTGCAATCCAGCGCTTCAATTGCCTCTTACCTGCATGGAGCGCGTATTGGTGTGCTGGTTGATTCCAGTGCCGACACCGATCTGGCGCGCGATATTGCCATGCACGTGGCGGCGGTCAATCCGCAATTTGTCGATCAGGATTCGGTACCGACCGAATTTATCGAATCAGAAAAATCGATTCTAGTTGCCCAGGCCGAGTCCAGCGGCAAGCCTGCTGAGATTATCGAAAAGATGATCCAGGGCAGGCTCGAAAAGTTGTTGGCAGAAGTGACCCTGCTGGGGCAACCTTTTGTCAAGGATCCTGATCAAAAGGTTGGCAAGCTGTTGTCGGATGCCGGGGCCTCGGTGACGGGTTTTATCCGTTACGAAGTGGGTGAAGGTATCGAGAAAAAGGTCGAAGACTTTGCTGCCGAAGTGGCATCACAGCTAAATGCATGAAACTGGAATAAGCCGCGATTTTCGCGGCTTTTTTTTGCCTGGCCTCCGTGCTGACAACTGCTTTAGTTAAATTATGGCCTTATAATGCTGCGACATTATCGATAAACTCCGCGTTTGCGCTTACTTGCCTTAGTTTTTGCGGAGTACATTGAAGTCAAAAACCCCTGGAAGGGCAAAGCATAATCCTATGACGACAATCAAACATAAACGTATTTTGATAAAGCTGAGCGGTGAAGCGCTGCTGGGCAGGTACGAATCGGGTATCGATCCGAAAATGATTGAAAAGCTCGCGCAGGAGTTAATCCAGTTACACGATAATGGGGTCGAAATTGGTTGCGTTGTCGGTGGTGGCAATTTAATGCGCGGGGCCAACCTGGCAGTAAATGGACTCGATCGTGTTACGGCTGATCATATGGGAATGCTGGCAACAGTAATGAATGCTTTGGCACTGAATGACCAGATACAACGTCTTGGCGCCAGCTCTGCAGTGATGTCCGGTCTCGATATGCCACAGGTTTGTGAATTTTATAACCAACGCGATGCTCGTCGTCGTATCGGCGCCGGCGAGATTGTCATATTTGCTGCCGGCACCGGGAGCCCTTATTTTACCACCGACACCGGCGCCAGCCTGCGGGCAATCGAAATTAAGGCCGATTTATTGATCAAGGCAACCAAGGTAGATGGAATTTATGACCGGGACCCGGTCAAACATGTCGACGCGGTGCGATATTTGCATTTGAATTTCGATCAGGCTATCGATCAACGCCTTGCGGTCATGGATGTTGCGGCGATGATTTTATGTAATGATAACGCGTTGGACCTGGTGGTTTGCGACATCAATCAGCCAGGCGCTTTGATCGACCTGGCAAAAGGCAAACAGGTAGGAACCCGGGTTACCCGGAAAGAGGCAGAACAATGATAGAAGACATCAAACAAGACGCGCGCAATCGAATGAGCAAGAGCATCGAAGCCTTTAAAGCCGAGTTGAGCAAAATAAGAACCGGTCGTGCTCACCCGAGCATTCTTAATCATATTACGGTGGATTTCTATGGCAGCGAAGTCCCGGTGGGACAGGCTGCTAATATAACCGTGGAAGATGCGCGTACGCTAGCCGTTACGCCCTGGGATAAAAGCATGGTGCAGGTGATAGAAAAGGCGATTATGACCTCGGACCTCGGGCTTAACCCGACCACGGCGGGTACCGTGGTTCGAGTACCCATGCCACCACTCACCGAGGAACGTCGCAAGGAACTGGTCAAGGTGGTCAGGGAACTCGCCGAAAATGCGCGCGTTGCGGTCAGAAATATCCGTCGGGACGGTAACAACGATTTAAAGACCCTGTTGAAAGACAAGGATATTTCCGAGGATGAAGAACGACGTGGCGAAGACCTCGTGCAGCAGGTAACGGATCAGTCTACCGACGAAATCGAGTCGTTGCTGCAAACCAAAGAAAAAGAATTGATGGAGATTTGATCACGGTATCGTTACGGGATCATGACTTCGCAACCTCAGGTATCGGTTCCCAGTCACGTTTGCATCATCATGGATGGCAACGGTCGCTGGGCAAAGAAAAGATTGATGCCGCGCGGCTACGGTCATCGTCAGGGCGTCGAGACAACGCGACGCGCAGTCGAGTTCTTTGCAGCTGCAGGAATCAGGCATCTTACCCTGTTCGCATTCAGCAGTGAAAACTGGAATCGTCCCGACGAGGAGGTAACCAGCCTGATGGAACTGTTCATGCAGTCGTTGCGGAAATACACCAATGAGTTGCATGAGAAAGGCATCCGCATTCGCTTTATTGGTAACCGGACGATGTTTTCTGAAGAGCTGCAACAGAAGATCAGCGAAACCGAAGCAACAACCGGCAACAACAGTGTCATGACCCTCAATATCGCAGCTAACTATGGCGGTCAATGGGATATCGTTAATGCCGCGCGGACTCTGGCCGAGCAGGTCAGCGACGGCGGAATAACACCTGCGCAAATCGATGAGCAGGTTTTCAGGCAGGAACTGTCGCTGGGCGATAGCCCTGATCCCGATTTATTCATCCGTACCGGTGGCGAACACAGGATCAGTAATTTCCTGCTATGGCAGCTTGCCTATGCAGAGTTTTATTTTTGTGACCATTTATGGCCGGACTTTTCTGATAGTGATATGCGTGCCGCGTTAACAGAGTACGCCCAAAGGCAGCGTCGATATGGCAAAACGGGTGAGCAAATAGAGGCTGCAAACTAGTGCTTAAGCAGCGAATTATCACCGGGATTGTGCTCGCAATCGTGGTAATCGGCACTATTTTGATACCTAACACGCTCTGGGTCAGCATCCTGTTCGCGGGGATGCTGTTTGCGGCGACCCGGGAAATGCTGATGCTTACGATCAAGCCGCCCGCTTTACCTGCAGCAATAGCCTCGGGCCTGTTTGTCGCGCTCTTCTGGTGGTCACTGGGGCTGGTTAATCCACTGTTGATATACTGGCAGTCGCTGGCGGGCCTGGTGCTCTGGGTAATGATTACCTTCGCATTCATTGCCTATCGGCATCACGGCAATTTACCGCTACTGGCGCGCATACTCATACTTGGGCTCGGGCTGGACCTGTTGTGGATCTGCGTGCATGGCCTCATATACCTGCATGGCACCTATGGCGGGGAAATGCTGCTCTACCTGTTTAGCCTGGTCTGGATAGCCGACATCGGCGCCTATTTCAGCGGGCGACGTTTTGGCAAACGAAAACTGGCAGCGGCCATCAGTCCGGGCAAGACCTGGGAAGGTTTTTACGGCGGTCAGGTTGCAAATCTGATATGGATAGTCTGTATTTATCAGATTAGTTCGGGCTGGGGATTCGGCTGGGTCCAGTTTTTCCTGGTAAGTGTAGCGACTTCGCTAATATCGGTGGTGGGAGATTTATTTGAAAGCATCCTCAAGCGAGAGGCTGGCGTCAAAGATAGCGGCAGGTTACTGCCTGGACATGGTGGTGTGCTGGATCGCATCGATAGCGTTATTGCAGCGTCACCCGTGTTTGTTGCTGGAACCTTTCTGGCGGGCTCGTTGTGAAGCAGGTTACGATGCTTGGTGCAACCGGATCAATCGGGCAGTCAACGCTCGATATCGTCGCCCGTCACCCTGATCGATACTCCCTCTACGCACTAACTGCGAATAACAACCATCAGAAAATGCTGCAATTGTGTCGCCAGTTCGCGCCGCGTTTCGCCGTGATGCGAGATGTGAAAAGTGCGCAACTGCTGCAGCAGGAAATTGGCGATCTGCCCACGGAGGTTCTGGCCGGTGAAACCGCGCTGGCTGAAGTGGCTGCCGCTGATGGAGTCGATATTGTCGTTGCTGCCATTGTCGGTGCGGTTGGATTGATGCCAACACTGGCCGCGGTTCGCGCCGGCAAACGCATATTACTCGCCAATAAGGAAGCCCTGGTGATGGCGGGCGCCTTGTTCATGGATGAGGTTGCGCGAAACGGTGCCGAGCTGTTACCGGTTGATAGCGAGCATAATGCAATTTTTCAATGCCTGCCGACGGGATCAATCGGCAAAAGCGTAAGTGCGGAGGGGGTGCGTAAAATAATCCTCACCGGCTCAGGTGGACCGTTTCGGGATATTGATGTTGAATCCCTCGATGGTGTCACTCCGGAACAGGCCTGCGCCCATCCTAACTGGGACATGGGGCCTAAAATTTCCGTAGATTCGGCTACCATGATGAACAAGGGACTTGAATTGATCGAGGCCTGCTGGATGTTTGCTGTAGATCATGGAGATGTTGAAATTTTATTACATCGACAAAGCATTGTTCACTCAATGGTTGCGTATAATGATGGCTCGGTAATCGCGCAAATGGGAAATCCGGATATGCGCACACCCATAGCCAATGCATTGGCCTGGCCGGACCGTATTGAAAGCGGGGTTGAACCATTGGACTTGTTGCAGGTCAGCCAATTAGACTTCACCCTCGCCGACGAGGCGCGCTACCCATGCCTTAAGCTGGCGCGTGAGGCATGGCGCCAGGGCGGTACCAGCATGACGGTACTAAATGCTGCCAATGAGATTGCGGTTGAACATTTTTTAAGCAGAAAGATCAAATTTACCGAGATTCCGAGATTGATTACCAAAGTCATGGAACAATCCACAATTGAACCGGCCGAAGAACTGGACAGTATTATGCGGGCAGATTTTAATGCGCGTGAACTGGCTCGCCGGCTAGTTGAACTGGGGACCTGAATATTATGGATTTTCTCAACCTTGTTTACAGCATTCTCGCCTTCATAGTGGCCATAGGGGTACTGGTCACGGTGCACGAATTTGGCCATTTCTGGGTTGCTCGCAAGCTCGGTGTCAAGGTATTGCGATTTTCGGTGGGTTTTGGCAAACCGTTATGGTTGAAGAAAGCGGGTGCAGATGAAACCGAGTACGTCATAGCCACGATACCATTTGGTGGTTATGTCAAGATGCTGGACGAACGCGAGGGTGAGGTCGCAGAGCATGAACTCGAGCGCGCCTTTAATCGAAAGTCATTATGGCGTCGGTTCGCGATCGTGGCGGCTGGACCGATATTTAATTTCCTGTTTGCCATTATTGCTTACTACCTGATTTTCCTGGTGGGAGTGAACGGTGTAAAACCGGTAATCGGGGAAATCAACAATCCCAGCCCTGCCTATACAGCTGGCGTTCAGCAAGGCGATCTTATACTCGCGGTCAATGGAGTCGAGACCCGGAGTTGGGAACGTGCCCGTTTTGCCATGTTGGAAGAATCGGTAAGCGCAGACCAGATTGTCTTGAGAGTGCAGGACCAGGATTTGCAAATCCTGGACAAGATGATCGATATCAGCGACCTGGAATTGTTGCAGGAAGAGCAGATTGATTTAATGCGTGATCTGGGGATGTCTACCTGGCGGCCGAAGATCGCGCCTGTTATCGCCGAAGTGCTGCCTGACGGTGCCGCACAGGAGGCCGGCCTGAATGCGGAAGACAAAATTTTATCGCTCGATGGAACTGCCATCGAAAGTGCCCACCAGTGGGTCACGATTATTCGTGATAATGCCGGCGTCGAAATGCGGCTCAGGGTACTCAGGAATGGGGAGGAACTTGGGTTGAAAATAACGCCGCGAACGCGCAACGAAGCGGGAGAGACCTTTGGCTACATCGGCGTGCGCAATCGGGTCGATATTCCCGAGTCAATTCGTCGCGAAATGATGGTTACCGAGCGTTACGGGCCGCTTGAGGGTATGGCGGAAGCCTTGAACAAAACCTGGGGTATGACCTGGCTTACACTTCGGGTACTGGGTAAGCTCGTAATCGGAGAGGCCAGCGTCAGAAACCTGAGTGGTCCGATTACCATCGCCCACTATGCCGGTATATCGGCGCGCATTGGATTAGAGCCTTTCCTGGGTTTCCTCGCGATCATCAGTATCAGCCTGGGTGTTTTAAACCTGTTACCGGTGCCCATGCTTGATGGTGGTCACCTGTTCTACTACCTGGTCGAAGCGATAAAGGGCAGTCCAGTGTCAGAAGCAACCGAGATTATTGGCCAAAAGATTGGTATTTTGCTTTTGTTTTGCCTGATGTCGATTGCCATTTATAACGATTTACTGCGCCTGGTAGAGTAATTTTGAGAACTTTTATCCGGGTCAGTGCGTTGGCACTGTGGTTAGTATCATGCTGGGCGCAGGCCGACAGCTTTGTTGTCGATAGCATAGAGGTTATTGGTAACAAGAAAATAACCATAGGCACCGTTTTCAGCTATCTGCCGATAAACGTCGGGGAGTCACTCGATACAGAGCGCACACCCGAACTCATTCGTGAACTTTATTCAACCGGTTTCTTTGACGATATTGAGTTGATGAGACGCGATAATACCCTGATTATCAAGGTCGTTGAGCGACCTTCGATTGCAGAAGTCAATTTTGAAGGTAACGATGATATCGAGGATAAGGCTCTGGAGGAGGCACTAGACCAGGTCGGTATGTCCAAGGGCAGAATTTTCAATGAAAACCAACTCGAAAAACTTGAGCTCGAGTTGCAGCAGATTTATTACTCACTTGGAAAATATGCCGCTCGAATCGAAGCCAACTGGCGCGATCTGGATGAGGGTCGCGTGGCGATAGATATCAACATATCCGAAGGAATTTCTGCAACTATAAAATCAATCAATATCACCGGAAACCAGAACTACGATGAGGACGAGCTACTCGATTCGTTCGAGCTCGAGCCCTCCAGTGCGGGTATGTTCGCTTCTGATGAGTACTCCAGTACCCGGTTATCTGCTGATCTGGAGTCACTGAAATCATTTTATCTCGATCGAGGTTTTATCCAGTTCGAAGTTATTTCTCAACAGATCACCATTAGCCCGGATCGGAAGGACATCAGTATTGCTATCAGTATTCGCGAGGGTGAGCAGTTCGTGATGAGTAAGATGGAAATTGGCGGGGAGCTGGTTGTCGATGCAGAGGAACTGCGAGCCCTGATTAGTTTCCGCGAGGGTGAAATTTTTTCTCGCAAAAAAATTAATAGAGTAGTCGAGTCTATGCAAAAACGCCTGGGTGAAGACGGCTATGCGTTCGCCCAGGTCAGGGTTGCAAATGAAATCGATGAACTGAATAAAACGGTTCAATTGCGTTTCATTATAGTGCCGGGTAAAAAAATGCGAATTCGCTATATCAATTTTAGCGGCAACGAGAAAACCAACAATACAGTGCTTCGCAGAGAAATGCGTCAGTTCGAAGGGGAGATGTATCAGCGCTCAAAATTCGACCGTTCGAAAATCCGATTACAACGGCTAAACTACCTTGGATCGGTTAACCTCAGTTTGAAAAAAGTACCTGGTACAGACGACCAGGTGGATATCGAAGTCGCAGTGACTGAACGTTTCTCGGGCAACTTGAATATCGGTATTGGCTATTCCCAGAACCAGGGCGCCATTTTAAATCTTGGATTTGCGCATGATAATATTTTTGGTAGCGGTAATTCGGTTGAGGTTAGGTTTGATAATTCTAGCGCCACGGAGCGTTACGCTTTCAAATACAGAAATCCCTATTACACGCCAGATGGGATCAGTCGAGGCTTCAATTTCAGTTTCACCGAAACCGATTCATCAGAAAACAATACCAGTAACTACCTGATCGACCGTATCAATCTGTCTATCGACTATGGTATTCCGTTATCAGAATTCAATACCCTCAGGCTTGAGCTCGGTGTTTTACAGAATCGGCTCAATACCACCAGCGAATCAGCAGACGAGGTGTACGATTTTTTGATTGACAACAGTGACGAATTCGATGAATCGACACCGCGATCTGAAATTGACGATGATGAATTCAATACCCTGTTCGGGGCGATAAGCTTAGGCAAGGACACCCGTAACCGGAGAATTTTTGCCGACTCGGGATCTTTAAACAGTATTAATCTTGAGATCCATGGCGGAGATCTGGAATATTATAAAACCAGGTACCGGCATCAAACAGCATACGCTTTATCCGATACCTTCACATTTTCCTTCAGAGGCCGGGTTGGGTACGGAGACGGTTACGGGGATACCAACGATTTACCAATTTACGAAAAGTATACCGCGGGTGGCGTGCGTTCTGTCAGGGGCTACGAGTTTAACAGCCTGGGCCCATTGGATAGCACCGGTGATCCCTTTGGCGGGAATCTACAGGTGATTACAACCACGGAGGTATTGTTTCCGATTGAGGGGTTGGGCAGTTCAGAAACCTTCAGGCTTGGGGTATACTTCGATGCCGGGAATGTGTTCGCGGATGCTGACTCTTTCGAAACGGACGAGTTAAGACAATCGGTGGGCTTTTCGGCTAAATGGTTTTCGGTTATTGGGCCGATCGAGTTCAGCTACGCATTCCCGATTAACGATGAACCTGGAGACGATACCCAGGAATTTCAATTCTCGCTTGGCGCGGTATTTTAGAGGCAACATTGAACAGGTTAATGCACTTATTCCTGGTATTTACAATACTGGCTGTATTTCAAACGGCATCGGCCCAGGAGCCGGCTTACAAAATCGGCTTTGTGAACACGGCGCGAGTGCTAAAAGAAGCGCCGCAGGCACGCGAAGTCGAGGAACGCCTCAAAGCGGAGTTTGAACCACGCGAAGCACAGTTAAAGCGAAAACGCCAGGAAATCCTTACACTGGAAGATCAGTTGAAGACGGATAAGGGTCTAAGTGCTAACGAACGTCGTAAACTAGAACGTGAAATCAGGCTCAAGGTCAGCCAGTTAAAATTTCTCGAGCAGGAATTTCGCGAGGATCAGAATCTGCGTCGCAATGAAGAGATCCGCGAATTGCAACAGGTTATTTCCAAGGTATTAAAAATGCAGGGTGATAATGACAAGTTCGACCTGATACTGACCGAGGGTGTCAGCTATGTTTCTGATCGAATAGATATCACTGCGCAGACGATCGAGATGTTAAAACAAATTGCAGATTCCGGCGAAGAAACACAGTAGCTTTCGCTATCCCTTTTTACTGATACTACGCCAACTCTAGACGTCAACAGATCATGAGTCTAAACCTGCAGCAACTGGCCAAGGAATTGAAACTCGAATTCCGGGGTGATGCCGGATTGGTCGTCAATGGTGTTGCCTCGCCAAAATCTGCTGTTACCGGCGAACTATGTTTTATCCAGGATCAAACCTACCTGGGCGATATCAATGCCAGCAATTGCAGCGCCGTTATCCTGCCGGAGGAACTGGCAGGAGACGTGAGTGGTAAGTCGTTATTGCTATCGGGCAATCCTCAATACAGCTTTATTGAGGCTATCGAGGCACTGGGTATTGAAGCGCAAGCCTGCGCTAGTAATGAGATCCATCCAAGCGCGGTAGTAGCCGATACCGCCAGGCTTGGCGAGGGGGTTACTATTGGTGCGTTAGTCGTGATAGAAGATGATGTCGTCGTTGGCTCTGGCACTTCGATAGGATCAGGTTCGGTAATCGAAAGGTCGGCGAAGATCGGCGCACAGTGCCATTTGCACAGTCGGATCACGCTGGGATCGGCGGTTAAACTGGGGGATCGCTGTATACTCCACAGTGGCGTCGTGATTGGATCCGATGGGTTTGGACTGGTCATGCATGAGCAACGATGGGAGAAGGTGCCACAGCTTGGTAGTGTGGTCATCGAGGATGATGTCGAAATTGGCGCCAATACAACCGTTGACCGGGGCGCGCTGGACGATACGATTATTGAACGCGGATGTAAACTCGATAACCAGATACAGGTTGCACACAACGTGCGGATTGGAGCACATACTGCGATCGCGGCCTGTGTGGGGATAGCCGGTAGCGCGAATATTGGATCTCACTGCAAGATTTCAGGGGCAGCGGTGGTGCTCGGACATTTGACCGTGACGGATAATGTGACGATTACGGCAATGTCGCTGGTAACCAAGGATATTAAGCAACCCGGGGTCTACTCATCCGGTACACCGCTGTTGGAAAATAGTCTTTGGCATCGCTGTAACGCACGTTACAAATCACTGGATAAGCTCGCGCAGACCGTGGCAAAGCTCGTAAAATCGGAAAAATAGCCTTCAGCGGCCTACATTAACTAAAACTGAGGAATTGATTTGGAACTTGATATTCACAAGGTGATGGAACTCTTGCCGCATCGTTATCCGTTCTTACTGATAGACCGGGTAAACGAATTCGAAGAGGGAAAGAGTCTGACAGCGATTAAAAATGTCACTATAAATGAACCTTTTTTCCAGGGGCATTTCCCAGGTCAGCCAATTATGCCAGGCGTTCTGGTTCTCGAGGCGATGGCCCAGGCGACCGGGTTGCTGGCTTTTTCTTCGATGGGTGATGCGCATAAATCCAAGCTTTACATGCTCGTCGGCATCGACAAGGCTCGATTCCGAGGGCAGGTGGTTCCAGGCGATCAACTGGTTTTGAAGATATCTCTCAATCGCAATATGCGGGGAATTGGCATGTACCAATGCGAGGCGTGGATAAACGGAGATGTTGTTGCCGAGGCTGAAATGATGTGTTCCGCGCAGGATCGAAATAAATGATACATGACACCGCTATTATCGATGCCAGCGCAAAAATTGCGGCCGATGTTGAAATCGGGGCTTATAGCATAATAGGGGCGGACGTCGAGATCGCATCGGGAACGGTGATCGGACCCCACGTCGTGGTTATGGGCCCGAGCAAGATTGGCCAGGATAATCGTATTTTTCAATTTTCGTCGATAGGAGAAGCGCCACAGGATAAAAAATACCAGGGGGAACGAACCTGGCTGGAACTTGGGGATCGAAATGTTATCCGCGAGTTTGTGACCCTGAACCGAGGTACCGACGAAGGCAATGGTAAAACGATAATCGGTAGTGATAACCTGTTCATGGCCTATAGCCATGTTGCTCACGATTGCCTGGTTGGTAATCATACTGTTTTTGCCAATGCTGCATCTCTGTCAGGTCATGTTGAGGTTGGTGATTATACGATTCTGGGTGGATTTACCTCGGTGCATCAGTTTACCCTGATCGGAAGCAAATCCTTTTGCGGCCTCGGCTCGGTGGTAACCCAGGATATTCCGCCTTTTACGACTGCGGCAGGGAATCGTGCCAGGGTAATCGGAATCAACAAAGAGGGTCTAAAAAGAAAAGGTTTCTCCGCTGAACTAGTCCAGGCACTGCATAAATCATTTCGCCAGCTGTTAAAATCCAGGGGATCGAAAGAGGAGATATTTGAGAACTTGAAGCCGTTGTGTGATAAGTATCCGGAAGTTGCTGAATTTGTCGATTTCGTAAAAAATAGTAAAAGAGGGATCGCCAGCTAGCGAGCTTCTCAAAAAGCTCATGACGTTTCGAAGAGCGGGAACAAGTGTGACAACGAAGAGCGTAGCCATGACGACCCTGTGCAGAAGCCTGGGGTTGATTTTTGCGGTTTTATCATCCTGCCTGGCAAACCAGGTCCAGGCGCTCGAGATTGTGCGATTCATCGAAACCACGGATTATACCTCGGTTATAAAATATGCTTCCGGGCTGAAACTCACTGACGACGGTGTGATTTATGTGACCAGCCGGTCAAAGGGAACCCTGCTCAAATTTACCGACGGCAATATCAAAGCCAGCAGCCTTTCGCCCTCGGTTTTTGAAAATTCCGAACTGGGCGGAATCGAAGTGCTTCCCAATGGTAACCTGGTGGTCGTCAACGAAAGCTTGGGATCGGTTGCTATTCTCGATCCGCTGTTAAAACCGCTCACTCGATTTTCGCAATCAGGAAGGAGCCCGGGTGAACTCAATGATCCAAAACCGGTGGCAGTATCGGTCAATAAAAATATTTATGTCGGCGATGTAAATAACAGACAAATCAGTGTATTTAATTCCCAGGGCCTGTATTTGCAGAGTTTTGGTCAGCACGGCTCGAGCGGCAGTGACTTGAAAAAACCAACCCATGTCAGCATCGATGCCGAAGAAAATGTTTATGTTCTGGAGGGCCCGGATCGGCTTTCAATATTCGATTTGCATGGAAAACTAATCTATCGGATCAAATCCAGTGAGCTGGAAGAACTTTTTGGGCGTACCCCTGAGCTCAGTGCGATGACGACGGATTTGAACGGAACCCTTTACCTGGGAGACAGGGTAAGCAATCGAATTTCAATTTTTGACTGGCGCAAGGGTGAAGTGCTTGGAGTGCACGGGGTTTTCGGTCGTGCGCGTTCGCAATACCGTGATATTAGTTATCTTTCGGTCAACGCCAATGGTCAACTCGCAATTCTCGATAAATTAAATAACAAGGTCGAGGTAGTTCAGCTGGATCAGACCAGCTTTGCGACACCCGTTGCCAGGGACAGGTTTGAGTTCGGAGCGAAGTTCGAAGCGACTTGTGTAAGGGTAACTGTTTTTGTCAATGACAAAACCCTGTGCATCAAACCAGAAGACCAGGGAATCGTGGTGTTGGGGCCCGATGGCGCAGAACTTGGTGAGTTTGCCGAATTTGCCGAGATTGTCAGGCAACCCTCTTCAGTTCATGTTGGTGATCAAACTGTGGCGGTACTGGATCGAAACTATTTACATGCCTTTCTTCACGATGGGAAGCATATATTTTCGATCGGGCGGCGTGGTTCTTCACCGGGGGATTTCAATCAGCCCAGTGACGTATTCGTACATGGCGGTTTATATTATGTTGCCGACAGGGGCAATAATCGGGTGCAGGTTTTCGCTGCAGATGGGAAATTTCTGGAAGAAATCAAATCCCGTCAGAACGGGGAGAACCTGTTCGACGAAATAGGACCGATTGCAGTCGATAGCCAGCAAAATCTATATGTGGCTGATGGTGGTGCCCTGGGTGTAATTAACATGATCAGCATGGATCGTAAAAGAATCGCGACGATCGGTAACGATAAAAAATCGGCTCACAAGATAACCAGTTTTTACGGATTGGATATCGATAAGCAGGACCGGCTTTACGCGTTGGCCAGTACCGAGTTCAATGATTACACGGTGATGGTTTACAGGAACCGCAGGCCTTACCGGGTATTTGGTGCTGAAGGTGAGAATGGAACACTGGTGCAGTTCAAGGAGGCAACTTCGATATCGGTCGCTTCCGCCGCAAACAACAGTGTCTATGTACACGATTCCGAACTAAAGCAGAATTTTCGTTTTGATTTGCTCGAGTACCCGGACGCGGCATTTGGCTTGAATATCGGGGCTGACAATGAGTTGATAAAGCTGGAATGGAGCAGTAGCAAGTCGCCCCTGATTGCCAGGTACGAAATCCAGGGTGCCATCGACAGGAACGGACCGTTTGAAACGATTTCAACCAGTTATGATTTAAAACAAACACTGTGGGTTAGTTCGGCAGGTATGTACACCTGGTTCAGGGTGGTGTCGGTAAGCGGTCGCGGATTAACCGCGACACCGTCAACGCCTAAGGAAAACACTTACCAGAGAATTGTCTCCTTGTACCAGGCGGGCGATTTTGGCGACGTTGTTAAACTCGCAGATCGGCTGTTGAGAAACGCACCGGGTAATGCCGACGCTCGTAACATTCTCGGTATGAGCCTGTACCAGTTGAAGGATTACACCCGTGCGATTGCCGAATTCAAGCAACTGGAAGCAATAGAATCCTACCGTAACAAAGCGCTTCTATACCAGGTACTGGCCTTTTACGAACTCGAGCAATATCTCGATGCTCGTGCATTAATTGACGAGTTGCTGGAACAGGCTCCGACCGATATTGAACCATACGTTATTTGCACTCGGCTAAGCCTGAAGCTTGCTGATGCGATAGGTGCTGTGAGCTGTGCTGAAGATGGCCTGGCGCTGAATTCAAGTAACGTCGAGCTTCGTTATTTACTGGGTCGTGCCTATATAGAAGCGGGCCTTGCAGAAAAAGGCATCGTGGCTTACCAGGCCATCGTGGAAACCAGTCCGGACAGTCATAAAATACGTCTTAAGATCGCAAAGGATTTGTATGAGATGGGGAGCTTCGAAGCTTCCCTTAAGCAATATGATGCAGTGTCTCGAGCGCAGCAATACTCGGGACAGGCCGCTGTCGGCAAGGCGAAAGCTTTACTCAGCCTGGACCGGGACAATGAGGCCAGGACCATTGCGCTGAAGCTGTCGGGTAAAAAGGAAACCAGGGGCGACGGCCATTACCTGCTGGGGAAGATTGCAGCCAAGCAGAATAATCACAAAGAAGCGGTGTTGCAGTTTACCCGTGCGGGTAAGAATAAACCTGGGGTCGTAGACGTCTGGTTATCGCTGATGCAATCCTATAGTGAAATTAATCAACTTCCCAAAGCGGTAAAGGCGCTCGCCCAGGGCATCAAGCATAACCCACAAGCGTTTGAGTTATACCTGTCTGCCGGCAAAATCGAGCTTGAGCGTCAGCAATTCGTGGAAGCCAATGCTTACCTCGACAAGGCTGTCGTGCTTGAACCCAATTCACTAGCGGCACATAAGCTTTATGCTCGAGGACTGTTTGCTACCCGCAATTATCGAAGTGCTAATTTTCACGCTGAAGCCGCCGCTCGTATCGACCCGGAAGACGTCGACGTGCTGGTACTGAAGGCCGACGTTGCCGATTATCAAGGTAAGACCGGTTCGGCAATCGAATTTTTGAAAACGGCGATTGATCTCGACCCCGCATCACCCGACCTTCAGTATCGCATTGGTCGTGTTTATCAGGATGCCAACCTGTTCGACGTATCGCGAGAGCATCTCGAAAAGGCTGCGGGAATGCGCGCTTCCTGGGCCGAGCCGCATGTTGCGCTGGGTAAACTCTATAGCAAACGCCGTTTGTTCGATGACGCGGTTGCCGCTTTTGAAAAAGCGGTCGAGCTCGAGCCCTCTGCGGAAAATCGTGCAATCCTTAATGTCGCTTTCGCCGAACGCAAGAAATCGCTCGAATTTGCCAACAACGCGCCTCAATTGCTGCTGTCGGATTTAAATTTGCAGAAAGTGTTTTCTGCTGCTTACAAAAAATATCAGGATCGGCCGATCGGCAGTGTAAAGCTGCAAAATGTCAGTTCCACCGACTACGGTAATTTAAAACTCTCGTTTCAAATCAAGGAATTCATGGATTTTCCAACCTCGATTGATATCGCCAGGATCGAGGGAAACGAAACCCAAGAAATCCCAATCAAGGCAACCTTCAATAACAAGGTGCTCGAAGTGGACGAAGATACCGGAGTACAGGTCGAAGTGAAATTGACCTACTCGCGCGATGGTCGGAATGACGAAATTTCGCTAACCCAGCAGATGACGATTTACGGTAAGAATGCGATGATCTGGGCGGATTCGGCCATGGTTGGTTCCTTCGTAACACCCAAGGATGACACCCTCAGAGACTATGTGCGCCAGGTCGTTAACGCCTATCAGCCAGATCCGGGACCACTGAATGACAAGCTGGTATCGGCGATGGCATTTTTCAGCAGCCTGGCGGCGTCCAACATCAGCTATATCGTGGATCCTAATACGCCGTTTACCGACTTGCGCGACGATCAAATCGACTACGTGCAGTTTCCGCGAGAAACCCTGCACTTGAAAAGTGGCGATTGCGATGATTTATCCGTCCTGATCAGCGCTGGCCTTGAAAACCTTGGTATTAAGACCGCGCTGATCGAAATACCCGGACATTTATTTATGATGTTCGATACCGGAATTGCCGAGAATGATGCGGGTTTAATCAGCCAGGATAGCAGCCTGCTGGCTTTCAAGGATGGCAATGTATGGATCCCGCTCGAAGCAACCATGGTAAATACCAGTTTTATCGAGGCCTGGGCCGAGGGTGCGAATAAATACCAGGCTGCGCTTGAGGCAGGTGAACTCGGTATTATTGATCTGCAACAAACCTGGCAAGAATATAAACCGGTAACCCTGCGTAAAGCCAATTACACGATCGAATTACCCGAAAAGAGGCGTGCCGAGATCCTGGTAAAGCAGGCCCGAAATGAATTATTACTGAAAAGCATCGATCGCCTGGTGTTGCCGTACAAGGCCATGGTAGCGAATGACCCGGGTAACATCAGGGCTCGCCTGCAAATTGCCATTCTGTATGCGCGTTTTGGGCTATATCAAAATGCAGAGTTTGAATTCGAGGCTTTGAATGAACTGGCTCCAGATGATAGTGCGGTGACATCCAATCAGGGTAACCTTTACTTCCTGCAAAAAGAGTATAATAAGGCGATTGAATTTTACTCACGGGCCACCGAGTTGGACAATGAAGACGGTGGCATCTGGATTAACCTGTCTATGGCGCAGTACAGGGCCGGTGATTTAAAGCAGGCGAAAATCAGTTATCGGCGTGCAATGCAATTGAACTCGGATCTGGAAAAAGAGTATGATGCATATAGCAAGCTCTTGAGCCAATAGAGGATTAAGAAGTGAAGAAATTACTCATCATCATGTTTTTTGCTGGCAGTATGGCTGTCAACGCGCCGGTTATCGCACAGGGTACGACGACGATTAATGAAACCAGTTCGCATAGTGTATTCAAAGGCTTGTTTAAGTCTGTCTGGGCACATCTGAAATCACTCAATCCGACGCAAAAGCAATCTGCCAGATCAAAGCAGACCTATCTGGCGGGAATCCGTGGTGCTGAAACAACCGAAACCCTGCTCAAACCCTATTGGAAAGGGGATTTGACCCAGGATGAGAATTTTCAGGCAGAACTGGAAAGATTCAGCCTGGCGCAATACAAAATGGACCAGGGTGACCTTGAAGCGGCGGTGGTCTTGTTCGACGGTTTTCTGCGTCAGTATGAAGCTAGCGATATGCGCCCCAATGCGTTGTTCGCCAAAGGCATCAGCCTCGCGAATATCGGTCAACGCAAGCAGTCCCTGGCGGTGATGCGACAGTTTGTGGATGAAAATCCGAACCATCCGTTAGTCGCAGACGCCAGACAGGTTATCAATCTCCTGAACTGACCCGGATATCCTATATCGGCTAGCCAAACAGGGGACGGGTCCCCTATCATACCGGCGTGAATATTCTCGCCATCGATACCTCTACTGAAGCCTGTTCCGCCGCACTGTTGCGCGAGGATGGTGCGGTTTTTCATGAGTTTGAAGTTGCACCCCGTCAGCACACACGCTTGTTGCCTGAAATGATGGATCAGGTTCTGCAAGCCTCAGCTGTCACAAAATCGATGATTTCTCATTGTGCCTTCGGTAATGGTCCCGGGGCGTTTACCGGCATCCGTATTGCAGCCGCGCAGGCGCAGGGGATAGGTCTCGCGTTAAACATTCCGTTGTTACCCATATCGACGCTGGCGATTCTAGCCCAGGTCTGCATGGATCGTACCGGACACGCTAATACGCTGGTCGCGCTGGATGCGCGTATGCACGAAATTTACTGGGCAGTCTATGGGCGCGACAGCAGCAATTGCGCAGAACTTATCGGCACGGAACAGCTTAGCCTGGTAAACAGGGTGGAAATCAACGCGACGATCGAATTCGGCGCCGGGCACGGCTGGGTTGAGGGGTTGCGGGAAAGCGTCAGTTTTCCGGTTGACGAGGGCTTGTTGCCCGACGCCAGGTCATTGCTCAAGCTTGCCAGTAAAGCTATAAATCAGAACCTAGGCGTCGATGCCAGGCGGATAAACATTAACTACCTGCGTAACAAGGTAGCCGAAAAACCCCGTTCTTGATAATGCCGGAACTGGTATACCCCTACGGACCGCCGGCTACGGCAGGGGTTCTGAAATCGAAGCCGAACGATTTCCGGGTCTGCGAAGAACTGGGATTTGAGCCGAGCGGCGAGGGTGAGCATCTTTTCCTGCTGGTTGAAAAGGAGGGACTTAGCACGCATGAGCTCATTTCCCGCGTCGCCCGCGATTACTCGCTCGATTCCAGGCTTATCGGTTATAGCGGGCTCAAGGATAAACATGCGCTCACGCGTCAGTGGTTGAGTTTGCATATGCCAGGTAAAAAACCACCAGCCGAACTGTTCCAGGGCAATGGATACCGGGTTTTGAGGCAGGCCAGCCATAACCGCAAGCTGCGCCCGGGCACCCACAAGTACAACTCTTTCCAGGTACATTTGCGTGAAGTCGGTGACC
The DNA here is from genome assembly GCA_947259485.1 of uncultured Gammaproteobacteria bacterium. Lineage (GTDB taxonomy): Bacteria > Pseudomonadota > Gammaproteobacteria. Next base: position 58,012 of record CAMYLU010000004.1, read on the forward strand.
TTCCCGATAAAACCAGGGAGCAAATGAGTGCCGTCACGAGGCAGGGATTTGCGAATTATTTTGGCGCACAGCGATTTGGTCGCCAGCAAGATAACGTCACACAGGCGCTCGAGCAATTACCCGGGCGCCGGTTGACACGTTCGCGCAAGAGTATTTTGTTGTCATCGCTGCGCAGCCATCTGTTTAATCGAATTCTGGCGCAGCGAATCAGCCTGGGCCATTGGGAGCTGCCGCTGCAAGGAGATGTTTTTATGTTGCGAGGGAATCGCTCGATTTTCTCCGAAACCCTCGATGACAGGCTTGTAGAGAGATTTCTGGCGCTGGATATCTCGAGTACCGCGAGTCTTTACGGCTCCGGCCAGGTTTTATTGACGGGGAAGCCCCAGGCTATCGAAGCGCAGGTTTTTGCTGAATGTGACACGATTACCCGCTGTCTCGATCAGCATGGAGCCAGGCTGCAAATGCGTGCCTTGCGTGCAGTTGTCGATAACTTCAGTTACGTCTACGATGCCGAGGATCAATCCCTGCTATTGAAACTGGATCTGCCGGCTGGATGTTATGTGACTACCGTGCTTGATCACTTCATTAAACTGCAGGATGCAAGTTAAGCGTTTTTTCGATAAACACAGAACCAGCCTTCGGGCTCGCGATCTTTATAATAGCTATCCATTTCGCAACTGACAGGGCTGGCGATGCCCTTTGCGGCCATGGCTGCGAGTTTTTCTTCAAAACCCATGGATGTCCACAGATCCTGGTGGATGGTGCAGGCCAGGATGCCGCCCGGTTTCAATATTCGAAATATTTCATCCAGCGGTTGCGGACCGACGTGACCATGGGTAAATGTCCCTGATGAAATAACGGCGTCATAACTCTCGTCGTTGCGTTCCAGCGCCTGGTTAACATCGCCCACCAGGAGCTCGCGGTAAATGCCGCGTTCGCTGGCAACGCGCACCATATCGGGTGAGAGATCGATTCCGTCGAGGTTGGTATAACCTTTTGCGGCGAGGAATACGCAGGTCAAGCCGGTGCCGCAACCGATATCGAATACCGTTGACTGGGTATCGGGTAAATGCTGGCTTAGCTGTTGTGCAATTTTTGTCGGTGACGTATAGCCAAGCTCGTTGAGCATCTGGTGATCATAATCAGCGGCCCATTTGCGGTAGAAATCGACCATGCTGGCCTCATCGTCGAGATGATAGGCAGCATCGACGAATGCACTCGGTCCTTTGGGCTCGATCATGTTTTTAAGCCGTCAAATGCTGGCCAGTATGGTCTGGGCATCGCTGACTTCGAATTGTTTTGGCGCCTCAACATTGAGTACCTCGAGAACGTTGTCGTTGATTACCATCGCATAACGCTGCGAGCGAATTCCCATACCAGCAGCATCGAGGTCCAGTTCGAGTCCAACGGCGCGAGTGAAATGGGCACTGCCATCGGCGATCATCATGACCCTGTCGTCGGCGTTATGCTGTTTGCCCCAGGCATCCATGACAAAGGCGTCATTGACTGAAAGGCATACAATCAGATCGATGCCCTTGGCAAACAACTCGTCCGAGGCAACCACATAGCCGGGTAGATGCGATGCGGAGCAGGTTGGCGTGTAGGCACCGGGAAGTGCAAACAGAGCGACTTTTTTGCCACCGAAGAGGTCTTTGCTGTTAATCGTTTCTATTCCGCCATCGGCCATATGCTGTAAATCGACCGCAGGTATTTTATCGCCAACCTGGATTGCCATACTTGTCTCCTTTTTGATAAATTGCAAAACCGTGATACTACATTGAAACCTGATTTTTCCCAACGATAACGGATAGCTTGATGCAGCAACAAAACTTGCTTAAACATCGCGACCACTGGATCTTTGACCTGGACGGTACCCTGACCGTAAGCGCACACGATTTCGAGCATATTCGAAGCGAACTGGGACTGGCGCCGGAGACCCCGATCCTCGAGGCGCTTCACGCAATGCCGGAAAGCGAGGCCGCACCGCTATGGGAATCTTTGAATGAACTCGAATTTTACTACGCCGGAAAGTCATCGGTAATGCTGGGGGCTAACGAATTATTGCAGAAACTGCAGGATAGTGGACGCCAGCTTGCAATCCTGACGCGTAATACCATGCCGGTTGTCGAACAGACCCTGCAGGCCTGCAAGATTGACCATTTTTTTCCGCTGGATCATATTCTGGATCGTGACTCCTGTATTCCGAAACCCTCACCCGACGGCGTTAAGCGCTTGCTGAATTTCTGGCAGGCTGATGCTAAAGATACGGTCATGGTCGGCGATTACCTGTATGATCTCGAGGCTGGTAAGGGTGCAGGTGTAGCGACGGTACATGTGGACACCCGTGGTAATGTAGACTGGGCTGAATTCACCGATATCCGGGTCGAACAACTGGGCGAGATAATCGAGTACATATGAATAGAATAATGAGGCTGATCCCGCTTGGGATCGTATTGCTAGCTTTGGCGGGTTGTTCTGAAAAAGACTTGCGCCAGGCTTATGAAATCGTTAGTGCGAGTGGTGACGAAGTACCGTTGACCAATTCGGAGGTTGTGGCGGCTCTCAAGGATTCGCTATCGCGAGGAATCACTAAAGGGGCGGTGAGCGCGTCGGCTAAGAATGGTTATTACGGTAACCCGCGGCTTAAAATCGAATTTCCCACCGAGGTGCACAAAGTGGAAAAAGCACTACGCAAAATCGGACTCGGCAAGGATGTCGATCGCTTTGTCATGCAGCTAAACCGCAGTGCCGAAAAAGCCGCGATCAAATCCAAGCCGATTTTCATAAAAGCGATCACTTCTATGACCATTCGGGATGCTTTTGATATTTTAAATGGTGCCGATGATGCCGCGACCCAATACCTGGTCCGCACCACCGGAGACGATTTGCGCAAAGAATTCCTGCCTGTTGTCAGTGACACGCTGCAGCAAACCAGTGCCACTCGATATTACGGTGATATTGTCAATAAGTATAACCAGCTTCCATTGGTGGAAGATGTTAATCCGGATCTCGAGGCTTATGCTACCGACAGGGCGATAGCGGGCCTGTTTGTGTTGATCGCGGACGAAGAGGCCAGTATCCGTGCCAATCCGGCTGCGCGCACCACCGAACTATTGCGTCGCGTGTTTGGCAGCCTCGATTAGCCCTGGTTTTAATTTCGCAGCGCTAGCCGAAACCGATGTTTTTTTGAGAACTGGTTGATGATGGTCTAGTCGCATCGGGTCAGACCCAGAAACTTCTCATAAGTGCGCCCTGTTAAAGCAGGTTAGCGATTTTCAGCTGCTGTTTACTGATTGCGTCGTAGGGTTCGTTGCGTGTCCTGTCATGCACGTGCATTCGGTAGTTAACAAACGCCTCCGCGTCTTCGTAATGCATGAACGGGTTGCCTTCAAGCTGGTCTGCCAGGGTGCAGGTTTCCTTCACCGAGTAATTGTGGCCCGGATGGATGAGCATATCCTGCGGCAAACGTTGTTTCATGTTTTTCAGTGTCTCGAACATGTGTTCGGGGTTGCCGCCACTCATATCGCAGCGCCCACAGCCGAACACGAAAAGCGTATCACCGGTAATGATTTCATTGCCGAGTTGGTAGCACGCGGAACCGGGCGTATGCCCGGGCGTATGTAAAATCTTGATGCTGGTCTCGCCCAGTGTCAGTTCATCACCGCCATGGTGCAGGCTCGGCTTCTCAAGTTCGTGTGCCCAGAATTCGTACTCCGGTTTCAGCAGGTGCACCTCGGCATTGGCGTGGTTCAACAATTCCTCGATACCGTTGATGTGATCATTGTGGCTATGGGTCAGTAAAATATCGGTAATGTCGAGATTGTGCTGATTAGCGCGGGCGACTATTTGACCGACTTCCCAGGCGGGATCTACGACCGCGCAGCGGCGGGTAGCAGTATCCTCGATCAGGTAAACGAAATTTTCCATCGGACCCAATTCCATTGCATGCACTTTAAATCCAGAATCTGACATGACTTGCCTCCAGTTTTGATGCTCGCATTATACGCTTATGCTGGATTTTTGCCCGATTTCTAAAGACAATACGCACCTCTTTAAGGCTTGGTGTTCCGGGCCAGATGGCAACAGGAAAAACATGAGTAAAACAACGGTAAACAAAGTGGTGCTGGCCTACTCGGGCGGCCTTGATACCTCGGTTATCCTTAAGTGGCTGGAAGATGAATACGAGTGTGAGGTTGTTACTTTCACCGCAGACATCGGCCAGGGAGAGGAACTCGAACCGGCCCGCGTAAAGGCCGAAAAATACGGGGTCAAGGAGATATACATTGAAGACCTGCAGGAAGAGTTCGTGCGCGATTTCGTCTACCCGATGTTTCGCGCCAACACGGTTTACGAGGGCGAATACCTGCTGGGTACTTCCATAGCCCGCCCATTGATCGCGAAACGCCTGGTCGAAATTGCCGCTGAAACCGGTGCCGACGCAGTGTCGCATGGTGCCACGGGTAAAGGTAACGACCAGGTCCGATTCGAGCTCGGCGCCTACGCGCTCAACCCCGATATTCGCGTGATTGCACCCTGGCGTGAATGGGATTTGAACTCGCGCGAAAGCCTGCTCGCCTACGCCGATGCCGCCGGGATCGCGATCGAAAAGAAAAAGGCAGGCAAGTCTCCTTATTCGATGGACGCTAACCTGTTGCATATTTCCTATGAAGGCGGGGAACTCGAAGATCCCTGGTTCGAAGCACAGGACGACATGTGGCAACGCTCCGTATCCCCTGAACAGGCGCCTGACAAACCGACCTACCTGGAACTCGGATTTGAAGGTGGAGACATAGTTTCGGTCGACGGAGAGCGCTTGAGTCCTGCACAGGTATTGACACGTCTAAATCATGAAGGTGGGGCACATGGTGTCGGCCGCCTGGATATCGTTGAAAACCGCTATGTCGGTATGAAGTCACGCGGTTGTTACGAAACCCCGGGCGGCAGCATTATGCTCAAGGCCCACCGCGGAATCGAGTCGATTACGCTCGATCGCGAGGTTGCGCATCTGAAAGATGAATTAATGCCTAAATATGCCCACCTGATCTACAACGGATACTGGTGGAGTCCCGAGCGTAAAATGCTGCAGCAAATGATCGATGCGTCGCAGGTGACGGTAAACGGTGAAGTTCGGGTCAAACTGTTCAAGGGCTCGATCGGCGTGGTGGGCCGAAAATCTGCCAGCAATAGCCTGTTTGATGAAGCCATAGTCACCTTTGAAGATGATCGCGGCGCCTACGATCAAAAAGATGCCGAGGGCTTTATCAAGCTGAATGCGCTGCGGATGCGTATCGCTGGCAAAAGATGAACCCGGCAGCGCAGCGGATATTTCTGCTTTGCCTGTTATTGGGCATACTTACCGCCTGTTCCTCTTCAACCGAAGAAGATGAAGTTGCCAGGGACCAGAAGTACTACTTTCTTGAATCCCTGAAACAGGTGGAGGCTGGCGGCAGGCAATTACAGACACCTGGCCTCGCACAGGCAGAGCTGGTGCAGGCACTGGCCATGCTCGACCAGGGGCTCAGACTTGCGTTCCAGGTCGAGCGAAAATTTCTGGATAAGCTGGATCTTCGCCTGGGGAAAAACTTTCAGCAATATTTCGTCAAGGGCGTTGAGAATTATCGAGTCGGAATCGAGGCCGCTGACCAGGCGCAACAGCAGGAGGGTTTGAAGTTGCTGGCCAGGTGGGCCGAATTCTGGAATGCCGAGCGAGAGGCGATAGAGGCCAGGTTAAATCCGGGCTAGCGTAGGACTAAAGACCTTTATCGAGGTTCGAAATGGGGCAGGTTCGCAGCGTAAAAGGTTTTGTTACAGGTCGCGTGCAGGGCGTAGGTTTCCGTTACTTCGTAATGCGTCATGCACAGGCCCGGAATCTTTCCGGTTACGTACGTAACCTGAATGATGGTCGCGTCGAGTTTTGTCTGCATGGAGATGGGGATTCGGTGGCGAGCGTAACTGAAAATATTCGTGTCGGCCCCTCACATGCAAGAGTAGATGAGCTGGTGCTTGAAGAAACTGACCAGGCCCCGCTCACCTCTGAGTTCGTTATTCGTTAGCACTGGCAAGCAGCAGGGATAAGATTAACCTGCTGTATTTACTCATGTTGAAGGCGGGCCTGAACCTGCGCTAGTCCGTCATCGTCGACCTCGACGCTAAAATCGATCGGACGGCAGCAAACCTCGCAATCCTCGATGTATTCCTGGGTTTCGATCGAACCATCGACCAGCAGCGTAATATCTTCCCAGCAATAAGGGCACTGCAATGCCACCTCTATCAGTTGATTAATCATTACTCGGGGAGTATGCGCAGGATGCGGCCGCTGTCGGTGGAGAAATAAATCCAGCCCTCGGCGCTTGTGACCAGTGCGCGAATGCGTTCATTCAGATCTTCAAGGATACGTTCTTCGTTGACTACCTGGCCAGATGGAGAGAGCTCGATTCGATTCAAATGGCGCAGTTTGAGTGCGCCTGTAAACAGGTTGCCGCGCCACTCGGGAAAGGCTTTGCCACGGTATATCACCAGGCTACCTGGCGCGATCGATGGAATATAAACCTTGCGTGGATCCTCCATACCCGGCTTACTGGTTCCCTCACCAACCGCTACCGGTCCCCAGTATTCCTTGCCGTGGCTGACGACCGGCCAGCCATAATTTCGCGCCCTGGTGACGAGATTGATTTCATCGCCCCCTCGTGGACCATGCTCGATCTCCCATAATCGAGAGGTCTGGGCATCGAAAGCCAGTCCCTGGGGATTGCGATGACCGAAACTCCAGACTTCGTCGCGCGTCCCGGGATTATTATAAAAAGGATTATCCGATGGAATGCTGCCGTCAAGATTCAGCCGTATTATCGAACCGATATGATTGCTCAGGTCCTGTGACATGTGACGCTTGCCACGATCCCCGACACCGAAAAATACATGTCCGTCGTCGTCAAAGGCGATGCGACTGCCGAAATGCCTTCGCGCATCGGTCGCTGAATCGGTAACCAGTAAATCCTGCCAGTCGACCAGTCGGTTCTGATCCAGGCGCGCTCGCGCGAGGGTGGTCGCTGCTTCGCCCTTGGAGGCCTTGCAATAAGTAAAGTAAATCCAGCCCTCGCTTGCATAATTGGGCCCGACGGCTACATCAAGCATGCCACCCTGGCCTTCGGCGACGACTTTGGGTGCACCGTCGAGAGCAATAGGGGCAGGATTTTTTATGTCGATCAGAAGTATGCGGCCCGCTCGTTCGGTAACCAGCAGTTGGTGCGTGGATATAAACGCGACGCCCCAGGGGACACCCAGGCCATTGATTAGTTCTTCAACAAGTATTCCGGGGTAGCCCTGCTCGATTTCGCGAAACTGCTGTGCCGCCAAAGGAGTTGCGGCAATGCACGCGAATAGAATGACCAGGCAACGTGAAAGGGTTCGGATTAACAAAAACATGCCTTTACAGTACAAAAGCTGCACGCATAATACCAGAGCGATGAATGCGCCCAAAATCTGTTGCCAACAATGGTATTGATTGCTGATGCAAAATAAGGAGTCACTCATTACCTCCGACCTGGTGTTAATCGGGGGAGGGCACAGCCATTTGTTCGTACTCAAGCACTTTGCGATGAATCCGCAGCCAGGGCTACGTATTACCCTGGTGACGCGTGATCTGCATACCCCGTACTCGGGCATGCTTCCGGGATTTATCGCCGGGCATTACGATTATGACGCAGCCCATATTGACCTGCTGCCGCTGGCGCGTTTCGCCGGTGCGCGTGTCATTCACGCCGAAGTTACCGCTATCAATGCCGAGCGCAAGCAAATTACGATTGCCGGGCGCCCGTCGCTCAATTACGATCTATTATCGATTAATACCGGTTCCCGTCCCACCAGCCCGCTGCTACAGGACCAGCAAAACGACCAGTTCGCGGTCAAGCCTGTCGATCGCTTTATCGATTCCTGGCATCGACTCGAGCAGCGTCTTGTTGAAGATGATAAAGACCTTCAGTTAGCGGTTATTGGCGGTGGCGCCGGTGGTATCGAACTGGCTCTGTCATTGCAGTATCGCGTTACGCAGCTGGCGGGGCGAAAGGCCAGCCTTCGGCTTCTGATTTTGACCGACCGCGACAGGTTGCTGCCGGGCCACAATAAACGGGCACGGCAGATGTTTGCCGATATTTTGCAACAACGGGCGATCCCCGTTTTTTATCAACACCGGGTAACAGGATTTCAAAACGGATTTCTGCAAGGGGATTTCGAGACACCGGTGGCCGCCGATAAGGCCATCTGGGTTACCCACGCGAGTCCCGCGGAGTGGTTGACCGATTCCGGGTTGGCACTCGACACTAATGGCTTTATCGCGGTTAATCCCTGCCTGCAAAGCGTTTCGCACGATGACGTGTTTGCGGCTGGCGATGTGGCGGCGGTAGCCGATTACCCCAGGCCCAAATCAGGCGTCTTCGCGGTACGCCAGGGTCTTCCGCTGGCACGCAATCTCATCCTCAGGTACCGGCAGCGGAAACTCAGGCCATTCAGGCCACAGGCTCAATTCCTGTCGCTGATTTCAACCGGGGATCGCTTTGCCATTGCCAGTCGCGGCCCCTGGGCCTTGCAGGGTAAATGGTGTTGGTGGCTCAAGGACAGAATCGATCGCAAGTTCATACGGCGCTTTTCCGAGCTGCCCGAAATGACACGCGTCGAAGACGATGGCGGGGAGATCGCAGCCATGCGCTGTGGTGGTTGCGGTTCCAAGGTCGGCAGCGAAATCCTGGAGCGCGTGCTTGAACAGATTGGTCAGAAATATGGTATCAGCAATGATTCCGGACTCGAACATCCGGATGACGCCGCACTGATCAGGATTCCGGCAGGCAGGGAATTGATTCAATCGATAGATCATTTCCGCAGCTTTATCGATGATCCCTACCTGTTTGGAAAAATAGCGACCAATCATGCGCTGGCTGATCTGCACGCGATGGGTGTGAATGCCCACAGTGCCATGGTGATCGCTAATGTTGTTTTTGGCAGCGAAGACAAGCAATCCCAGGATTTGTACCAGTTGATGTCGGGGGTAGTCGAAACCTTGCAACAGAACGGAACTCTGTTGGTCGGCGGACACAGTGGTGAAGCCAGCCAGATGAGTTGTGGTGTTAGCGTAAATGGATTCGCAAGGCCCGAAGACCTGATATTGAAAACCGGTGTTCGGCCTGGTGATCTGCTGATTTTAACCCGGCCGTTGGGCAGTGGCGTTCTGTTTGCCGCGGATATGCTGGGTAAAGCGCGGGGCGACTGGATCGATGCTGCAATTGAACAGATGCTGATGTCAAGTCGCGATGCGGCAAGCTGCCTGCAGGAGTTTCGCGCCAGCGCCTGTACCGATGTTACCGGCTTCGGTTTGGCCGGGCACCTGTTTGAAATGGCACGCGAGTCTGCTTGTGCGATCGAGATTTACATCGATCGACTGCCGCTTTATCCCGGTGTGATCAGCCTGTCGCGCCAGGGTATCGCCAGTTCACTGCAACCGCAGAATATCCGCATTCGACACGGCATCAAGGATACTGAAAACCTGGCTAGCCACGAAAACTATCCCCTGATTTTTGATCCCCAAACCGCCGGTGGCCTGGTGGCAAGCGTTGCAGAGGCGCAGGCAGATAAATGTATGCAGCAGTTGCGGCAGCTGGGCTATGACCAGGCGCAGGTCATAGGTCGCGCGATTGCCAGAACCGAAACGGACCGGATTCTGAGCCTGGTTAATTCCTGAGCGCGAGTAATCCCGACTCCTGGATGACCTGCGCACAGGAGGCCTCGCCGTGTGGTGCCATTAAATGCGCACCGGCACAGCCCTCGATTTCAGAAAACCCTTGCAGCAGTTCCGCACAAATGGCGCGCCCCTCGGCTTTTTGGTCATCGGCTGCTTCAAGGCGAGCGATGATTTCGTCCGGCACGTGTACCCCGAACAGGTTAGCGTTCATCCAGCGCGCTGACCTGGCCGATGCCAGTGGTCCGATGCCGATCAGGAAGTGAGCCTGCTCGGTAAAGCCACCATCCACCAGTGCCTGGCAGTAACGCCTGACTTTATCCAGTTCAAAGCAATACTGGGTCTGGAAAAACTGGGTGCCATTGTCAATCTTGGCCTGCAGCCTCGCGGCAGGCCAGTTGTCGCCGGGCTCCGCCGGCATTTCTGCAGCACCGAGAAAGAGTGATGGTGCGGGATTGATTTCACGTCCGGATGGGTAGCTGCCTGCATCACGCATGTCGCGCAATTGCCGCATCAGCTCGCCACTATCGATCTCGAATACTTCGGCGGCTTCGGGCTGATCGCCAGCCGCCATCTTGTCGCCGGTCAGGCACAGGAAATTATGTATGCCTAGCGCGGCGGCGCCGAGAACGTCTCCCTGTAAGGCCAGGCGGTTACGATCGCGCGTGGTTTGTTGAAGCACCGGCTCGATGCCTTCCCGGGCCATGATTGCGGCCGCTGCCAGCGCAGACATGTGGACCCGGGCGCTGGCGCCATCGGTTACGTTTACCGCATCAGCCAGATCTTTCAGGCAGATTACCCGATCGAGAACCGACTGCGGCGAGGATGAATCCGGGGGCGAGGTTTCGGCGGTCATTGCAAACTGGCCGGCCTCTAATACCTGCGCGAGCTTGCTTGGGGCGGTTTCTGTCATAAAGGTTTGTTCCAGGGTGTTGATCGGTTACCGGGATAAGTCTTCAGGCCTGGCCTGTTTTAGCGCGTCTGTTATCAGGTAGGCCAGTTCTAGTACCTGGTCGGCGTTGAGCCTTGGATCACAGCTGGTCAGGTAGCGGGTCGCCAGATCAGAGTCAGCAATCTTGTAGGCACCGCCGGTACACTCGGTGACGTGTTCACCGGTCATTTCGAGGTGGATTCCCCCGGGGTAAGTTCCCTCGGCCTGGTGCACGGCAAAAAACTGATTCAGCTCGGATAGAATATCGTCGAACTGGCGGGTTTTGAAACCGGAGCTGGATTTAACCGTGTTGCCGTGCATCGGGTCCGAGGACCAGACGACATTACTGCCTTCTTTTTGCACCGCGCGCACCAGTCGGGGTAGCGTTTGGTGTAACTTGTCGGCTCCCATGCGGGTTATCAAGGTCAGCCGACCGGGTTCGTTTGCCGGGTTGAGCGCGTCGATCAGGCGCAGCAGGTCGTCCGGTTTGGTGGTTGGACCGATCTTGACCCCGACCGGGTTTTCAATCTGTTTAAAGAATTCGACATGTGCATGATCGAGCTGACGTGTGCGCTCGCCAATCCAGACAAAATGGGCCGAACAGTTGTAGCAACGGCCGGTAAAAGAATCGATGCGTGATAACGCTTCCTCGTAGTTCAGCAGTAACGCCTCGTGCGAGGTGAATAACTGGGTTTCGCGAATTGACGGCGCGGTTTGCGAGGTAATGCCACAAACTTCCATAAAACCCAGTGCATCCTCGATACGTTCGGACATTTTCAGGTAACGTTCCTTGCCCGGACTGGCTTCAACAAAGCTCATGTTCCAGCGATGCACCTGGTGCAGATCGGCCAGACCCCCCTGGGCAAAGGCCCGCAGCAGGTTAAGCGTGGATGCGCTTTGATTGTAAGCGCGCAGCATACGCTCCGGGTCCGGGATTCTGGCGTCCGGTTCGGCATCGGCTGCATTGATAATATCGCCACGAAAACTCGGTAACGAGAGCCCGTTTATTTCCTCGAAATCAGCTGAGCGTGGCTTGGCAAACTGTCCTGCCATGCGTGCGATCTTGGTAACCGGACGTCGACCCCCGAAAGTCAGTACCACCGCCATTTGCAGCAGCACCTTGAACGTATCCCTTATTTTATTGGCGCTGAACTCGGCAAAGGATTCCGCACAGTCCCCTGCCTGCAGAACAAAGCCATTTCCTGCTGCGACATCGGCAAGATTTTGTTTGAGGTCGCGAATTTCCTGGGCAAATACCAATGGGGGCAGGGCGCACAACCGGTTTTCCACCTCCTGCAGGTGCTCCAGATCCGGGTAGTCAGGTTGCTGCGTAATTGGAAATTTTCGCCAGCTGGAAGGCGAAGATTGGCTTGTCATATTGACATCAGTTGACATCGGATGTTGTGGCTTTGGAGAAACATCTGAAAATGCCTGAAATTGATGGAAAAGGCCAGTAAAAACGGGCTGTTTGAAGCCTTTCTGCCATCCTGGCCACATGCATATCCTCAAAAACGATGTTAGTATTAACGGTTGCGAACGGAATCACATAGTGATTTCGTAACAGCGATAAAACAAAAATATTTCGGAGAGAGCGTAATGAAAAAGTTACTTATTGCATCAGCCCTGCTGACCTTGTCAGCCTCGGTTGGCGCTGATGATATCAAGGTCGGGGTCATTCTCGGCTTTACCGGACCGATTGAATCGCTTACCCCCGGGATGGCTGCGGGTGCCGAGTTGGCGCTCACAGAGGCATCTAAATCGGGTAGTTTTCTAGGCGGTAAATCGATTGCCAGTGTGCGCGGTGATTCCACCTGTATCGATGCAGCGGCGGCCTCGTCTGTTGCCGAAAGGTTGATAACCGCGGATGGCGTGGCAGCGATTATGGGTGCCGATTGTTCGGGCGTTACCACTGCCATCGCCAATAACGTCGCAGTGCCTAATGGCGTGGTGATGGTGTCGCCCTCGGCAACGTCTCCCGCCTTGTCAACCATTAATGACAAGGGCTTTTTCCACCGTACTGCGCCTTCAGACGCTCGCCAGGGCCAGGTATTGGCGAACGTTTTGCAAAGTCGTGGTATCGATGAAGTTGCCGTGACCTATACCAACAACGATTATGGCAAGGGTCTTTCCGACTCTTTCACTGCCGCTTTCAAAGCGCTGGGAGGGAAAGTTTCGATCAGCGCGGCGCATGAAGATGGCAAGGCGGATTATTCGGCAGAAGTGGGTGCACTGTCTGCCTCGGGATCAAAGCATCTCGCTGTTTTTGGTTATGTTGACCAGGGCGGGAAGGGCATTATCCAGGCGGCGGTCGATGCAGATGCATTCGACAGTTTCGTCATGGCTGACGGCATGGTCGGTGATTCGTTGATTGAAGCGATTGGTTCAGCGCTGGATGGTTCGATCGCGACCTTGCCGGGTGGCGCATCCGGCGCCGATGCGTTCATGACCTATGCCAAGACCAACGGTATTACCGGTGATGGTCCCTTTGTTCCTGAATCCTACGATGCTGCTGCCCTGCTGGTGCTAGCCATGCAGGCTGCCGGTTCGGCGGATCGAGCTGCGCTGCAGTCCAAGATGATGATGGTCGCCAATGCACCGGGTAAGAAAATCGGCCCGGGTCAGCTCGACAAGGCCCTGAAAATTATCGCTGCAGGCGGTGATGTCGACTACCAGGGTGCTACCAACGTCGAGTTCAACGATGTTGGCGAAGTTTTTGGTTCCTACAAGGAACTGGAAATCGGTGACGGCAAGTGGAATACCGTTAAAATCCATTAATCTAGTTCCAACCTGTCCCGAAGCCCGGCCCCGTTTACGCTGCCGGGCTTTTTTATGAACCCTGTTTCCTGACCACCTCGGGGAGAATCCCGCCCGGACTGAATCGTAACACCAGTAGCAGCACCAGTCCCATGAAAAACAGGCGCATATGCTGGGCGTTTTCGATCAGATGGATGCGTATGACATTGCTTTCATCGAGCCAACCGGTACCGAACGCCATCAGCCATACGCCTATGGGTTCGGCCTCAATCCAGACTAGCCAGATCAAAAAACCGCCCAGTACAGAGCCCATGTTATTGCCAGAGCCACCAACGATAACCATAACCCAGATCAGAAATGTGAAGCGCAGTGGTTGATAGGAAGTCGGCGTGAACTGTCCATCCAGGGTTGTCAGCATCGCGCCCGCGACGCCGATAACCGCCGAACCGATGATGAAGATTTGCAGGTGGCGCCGGGTAACATCTTTACCCATTGCGCCGGCCGCAATTTCATTGTCGCGTATCGCTCGCATCATTCTACCCCAGGGAGAATTCAGCGCCTTGACACTGAGTAACAGGATAACAACGAGAACACCTGCAAACAGACCGGTATAACAAAGCTTGACGAAGATGCTGGAACCATCGATGACGAATTGCTTTAGCGCCGGTGGTTGTTCAGCCTCGTTCAGAACGCCGAGCGCGCCACTGTGCCACCAACGTATAAAATCGATAAACCAGGTTGTGGTCTGGAGGTCAATCTCGTATGGAACGGGACGCGATAGACCAGTCACGTTTTTAACTCCGCGGGTGAGCCAGTCTTCATTTTTTAAAACCGCCAGAATGATTTCGGATATTCCGAGGGTGGCGATGGCGAGGTAATCGGCACGCAGGCCAAGCGCGACTTTGCCGATACACCAGGCAATACCGGCGGCAACGATGCCCCCAAAACCCCAGGAAAAAATGATCGGCAGCCCCATGCCTCCCAGGAATCCGGTCTTGGCCGGTTCAATCGATTCGATCGCCGTAACCGCGGGATCAAAAAAGAACCGGGTCAACGCCAGGCCACCAATAATTACCAGCGCCAAAGCCAGGTTTCGATTACGGCCGGCAGCAAGTATGCGATAGCAAATTATCGATGCGGCAATGGTAGCGGCAAAACACAAAGCAGCGATCAACAACCGACCCCAGCTGGCCTGCCAGGCCTCGGCGACAGGTGCCTGCGACACCAGTACTGCGCTCATTCCGCCCAGCGCCGCGAAGCCCATGACACCGACGTTGAGCAATCCCGCGTAGCCCCATTGCATGTTGACGCCAAGCGCCATTACCGCTGATATCAGGCACAGGTTAAGAATGCCCAGCGAGACGTTCCAGGACTGGACCAGGCCGATAATGATCAGCAGCAGCGCAATTACAGAGAAAGCGAGTTGAGTTTTGAGAGTGTTGCTCACAATACCTTGCCCCTGAGGATACCGGTTGGTCGCACCAGTAGCACCAACACAAGGATCACGAAGGAAACTGCAAACTTGTAATCGGTTGAAAGCAGCTGCAGCAGGCCTTGCGGCTCCAGGCTTTGTGGCAACAGGTAAACGAAGACCTTTTTATAGGCATAGGTCACCATGACCTCGGAAAAGGCAATGACGTAGCCACCTGCAATTGCGCCGATCGGATTGCCTATGCCACCGACGATGGCGGCTGCGAACATTGGCAATAACAGCTGCAGATAGGTAAATGGTTTGAAGCTTTTATCGAGACCGTAGAGGGTGCCTGCGATTGTTGCGAGGATTGCGGTAATGATCCAGGTCACCAGTACAACCCGGTCGGGATCAACTCCCGAGAGCAGCGCCAGGTCTTCATTATCGGAGTAAGCCCGCATTGCCTTGCCGGTACGGGTTTTTTGCAGGAACCAGAATAGCAGGGCGACCAGAACAATAGCCACCACGATGGTCAATCCCTGCGATACCTTGATGCTTAGACCCTCGCTGAGGCCGGTCATGGACTTGAAGTTCCGGGCGCTGACGATAAAGCGCTCCCCGTCGAGGAATCGCTGGTCGTTAGGTCCAATGACGAAGCGCACTATGCCATTGGTCATAAACATGACGCCCATCGACGCGATCATGAAGGTTACCGGCACGGCCTTGCTGTGCCGGTAGTACCGGTAAACGGTTTTGTCGGTCACAACCAGCAACAGTATTGTGGCTGCAATTCCTGCTGGCAGGGCGAGCAGGGCAGTGGGCAATGGACCCAGGTTGATCCCCTTCGATTGTAGCCACCAGGTCACCAGGATCGTCATCATGGTACCAAAGGCCATGGTGTCGCCGTGCGCGAAATTGGCAAAGCGCAGGATGCCAAACACCAGTGTAATACCGAGCGCACCGAGCGCGAGCTGCGAGCCATACGACAATCCCGGCACCACGATAAAGTTGAGCAGCAGGACGATGGCACTGACAAAATCGGTAATAGCCTCCATTTAACCTCCGAGAAAAGAGCGTCGTACTTCAGGGTCGGCTAGCAATGCCGCGCCGGTATCGGTGTGTCGGTTCTCACCGATCACCAGCACGAATCCTTGATCGGCGATGTCCAGTGCCTGGCGCGCGTTTTGTTCGACCATCAGAATCGCCACCCCGGTTTGACGAACCTCGAGAATTCGATCGAATAACTCGTCCATGACGATTGGTGAGACCCCGGCGGTGGGTTCATCCAGCATTAACACTGCAGGCTGTGACATCAGTGCACGCCCTACCGCGACCTGCTGGCGTTGTCCGCCGGAAAGTTCACCGGCAAGCTGGTCTTTTTTCTCTGCCAGGATCGGAAATAACTCGTAGATTTGCTCGACTGTCTCAGAAATATCGTCGTTACGCAGGAATGCACCCATTTCAAGATTTTCAAAAACGGTCATACTGGTAAACACGTTGCTGGTCTGCGGTACGAAGGCGATACCCTTGGCGATGCGATCCTGGGGTGACAGGCTGGAAATGTCCTTGCCACGAAACTGCACCGATCCCTGTTTCAGGTCGAGCATTCCGAGCAAGGCCCGCATTGCAGTCGATTTACCCGCTCCGTTTGGACCTACAATGACTGCAATTTCACCCTCGTTAACGTCGATGCTGCAACCCTTGAGGATATCCGCGCCGCCATAACCACCGACCATATTTTCACCGCTGAGGAAGCTCACGCGATGGCCCCCTTATTTTTCAAACCACGCCCGAGATAGGCTTCAATGACTTCCTCGTTGTTTTTCACCTGCTCGGCAGTGCCCTCTGCCAGCACCGCGCCCTCGGCCATGCAAATCACGGGATCGCAAAGACGCGAGATGAACTCCATGTCATGCTCAATCATGCAGAAGGTGTAATTCTTTTCCCGATTCAGCTTGATAATCGCGTCGCCGATTTCACGTAGCAGGGTTCGATTTACCCCGGCGCCGACCTCGTCCAGAAAAACGATCTTGGCGTCCACCATCATGGTACGTCCGAGTTCGAGCAGCTTCTTTTGTCCACCCGAAAGATTGCCGGCAATTTCATCGGCTATATGCCCGAGGTTCAGAAAATCAACCACTTCCATCGCGCGTTGATTGATTTGACGCTCTTCCTGTTCGACCAGGCCACGCCGAAACCAGGCGTTAACGAGGTTCTCTCCGGATTGATGTGCCGGCACCATCATCAGGTTTTCGACCACCGACAGGCGCGTAAATTCGTGCGCGATCTGGAAAGTGCGCAACAAGCCTTTATTGAACAGCTGGTGTGGTTTGAGGCCGGTGATTTCTTCATCACCGAGATAAATTCGTCCCGAGGTTGGCGCGTAGAGACCGGCGATGGTATTGAACAGCGTGGTCTTCCCGGCTCCGTTCGGACCGATCAAACCGGTGATCGAACCCTCGGCAATCTCGATTGAAACATGATCAACCGCTTTCAAGCCACCAAAGTGCTTGCAGACATTGTCAATGCGAATCATCTGAAACGTAAATCCCGCTTGGGAATGATAGTAATAAACTAAATTATTATTTGTCGGTCTCCATGGTAGCGAATTCAGACCACGAACGTGAAGTAAAATCTAACAACACAGGATATAGCCTTGCCGAGGTAACTGGGTAGAGCCTGGATCGGGAGGGCAGCTGAATCCCTAAGTCCCTTCAACCATTGGTACGAAGGCGACACCGAGTATCTTACGGGTGTCAGTTTTTCCCTGCGGGCCCCTGGTGACTAGCATGAGTTCCTGATGGCTATAGGGTAAACCGATCGGGATCACCATGCGGCCACCCGCCTTTAGTTGTGCAAGTAATGCCGGTGGAACTTCCGGTGCGGCGGCTGTCACTATGATCCCGTCGAACGGCGCCTTTTCCGGCCAACCCAGGTAACCATCACTGCAACGGGTTTCAACATTCCCGTAGCCCAACTCGCTGAGTCTTTGCTGCGCTGTTTGGGCGAGCTCTGGAATTCTTTCGATACTGTAAACCTGTCTCGCAAGCTGTGACAGGATCGCTGCCTGGTAACCCGTTCCGGTGCCTATTTCGAGAACGATGCCGGCGTCTGTCAACTCGAGCAGGTCTGTCATCAGGGCGACGATGTAGGGCTGCGATATGGTCTGCCCATGGCCGACGGGCAAGGCGCCATCTCTGAAGGCCGAAGCGCGAATGTCGGCTGGCACGAAATCTTCTCGTGGCACTCGACGCATAGCCTCCATGACTCTTGGGTCCAGATGATTCCGTCCTGTCATGGCACGCGTGAAAGCGACCCCGGATTCGATATCGGTAATCATTTGCTCCCGTTCGCGCTCAAAAGTCATGTTGCTGTCCGCATTTCCTCATCCGCAAATTGCCTGAATCTCGTCAGCTTCCAGGGTTTCCTTGTCCAGTAATGCACTCGCAAGCAATTCCAGCTGCGTACGATGCTGTTCTAGCAAGGCCGTGATATCCCGTTCGATATGTTTGAGTAAATTGCTGATTTCGTCGTCGATAATTTGCGCGGTATGCTCGCTGAAATCGCGCTGTTGGGTCATTTCTCGGCCAAGAAAAATATGTTCTTCGCCGCGGCGAAACGCGACTGGACCTAGCTTTTCGCTCATTCCCCAGTGCGTTACCATGTGCCGGGCCAGGCGGGTTGCCTGTTTGAGATCTTCCTCGGCGCCCGAACTAACCTCGCCGAACACAAGCTGTTCGGCAATCCGGCCGCCCAACATAACGCCGATGCGATCGCGTACGTAACTTTGCCTCAGGTTGTAGTGCTCTTCTTCCGGAATCTGTTCGGTTGCGCCCAGCGAGCGGCCACGTGGAATGATGGTGACCTTGTCCAGTGGGTCGGCCGTCGGTAGCAGACTGGCGATGAGCGCATGACCGGCCTCGTGATGAGCGACCAGGTTTTTCTCTTCGTCGCCGATGATTAACTCGCGTTTACCTCCAAGCACAACCTTGTCACGTGCGTTGAGTAATGATTCCATGTTGACCGTTTCCCGGTTTTCGCGCCCACATAACAGAGCGGCTTCGTTGACCAGGTTTTCCAGATCCGCTCCAGAAAACCCGACCGTCAGGGCGGCGATTCGATCGAGGTTGACATCATCGGCAAGCGGCACATCGACCGCGTGAATATCTATTATGGCGCGACGTGCCTTTTTATCCGGCAAATCGAGCGTAATCTTACGGTCGAAACGACCGGGGCGAAGTAGTGCGGCGTCGAGGACATCGGGTCGATTGGTCGCTGCCAGTACTACCACGGCCTCGTGCGGATCGAAGCCATCCATTTCACCCAGTATCTGGTTTAACGTCTGCTCGCGTTCGTCATGACCACCACCGAGACCGGTGCCGCGGGCCCTACCCACCGAGTCGATTTCATCGATAAAAATGATGGATGGCGCTTCCTTACGGGCACTTTTAAACATATCGCGCACCCTTGAGGCACCCACACCGACAAACATTTCGATAAATTCTGAGCCGCTGATACTGAAAAAAGGTACGTTGGCTTCACCCGCCACTGCTTTCGCCAACAGGGTTTTGCCGGTACCCGGGGGGCCCATCAGTAGAATACCCCTGGGAATCTTGGCGCCCAGCTTGCGATAGTGTTGGGGGTCCTTGAGGTAACCCACGATTTCATAAAGATCCCGTTTCGCGTTTTCCAGGCCGGCGACATTGTCGAAGCTCAGATCCGATTCTTGTTGGCGGAAGCGTTTGGCCCGGGATTTGCCAAAATCGAACAATCCAGAAGAACCACCCAGCCCGCCCAGGCTGCGCTGCATTCTGCTAGTACCGTACCAGAACAGGCCGATGATCAAAATCCACGGCAATACGCCGATCAACGCCTTCGTTAGCCAGTTAGATTCGCCTGAGACTGCATGAATCTCGACATTATGCTGTTCCAGTAAGGAGATTAATTCTGGATCCTGTACCGGCGGCAAGGTAGTCACGAAACGGACTGATAATTTGCTGTCTCCATCGGTAGAAGATGTTCGGGGTTGATGAAATTCGCCGACAACATGGTCGCCCTGCAATCTTACCCGGGCGACCTGGTCTTCAACGACGCTGATTTTAAACTCGCTATAGGACAGGATTTGCTGTCCATCACTTTCAGTGTTTAGAAAATACCAGCTGAAGATGACGAGGACAAAAAACCAGGCGAGATAGCGCCACCATGACAACTGTTGTGGCCGCCAATTTGGCGATCCCTCAGGTTTATCGACTGGTTGTCTGTTTGCCATATCAGTTAATTGCAATGCTGTTTACCAGCACCGAAAGTTATTATTCATCCGAAGTCATGACTTCGCTAACCCTAGTTTCGTGTCAAATCCCCTTATTGCAAGCAACAGTTTATCAGGGCAGGGGGCTTGAAAGGTCGGTTAATTGCGCCGCAGCAAGCAGCATTTCAACACCAGATGATTCGGATCAATATTTCAGCGAGCGTTTAACCAGGATTGACGTCAAAAGCGTGATTGGGGTTTCAGTCTTTAACGGGAGAATACTGATTAATGGAGGGAATTGAGCTTATTTGTTATAAATTAATTTAATAATTATAAAAGACAAATAAAAAATACTTATTAGATTCACTTTTGCCGCAATCAAATTTATTGTTTTGCATCCTGCCACCTGCAACACCACACTAGAGTTCGCTTTTTAATATCACTGCATAGGCATTCAAATGGCAGCAAGCCCGGCAACCAGGCGAGAGGTTAAATCGACTACCTGTTACATGTGTGCCTGTCGTTGCGGCATCAATGTGACTGTCGAGGATGGCGAGGTGACCTTCATCCAGGGCAATCCAGAACACCCGATTAATAAAGGCGTGCTGTGCGCCAAGGGCGCCTCCGGTATCATGAAGCAGTATTCACCAGCGCGTCTTAGCAAACCCTTGCGTCGCAAACAGGGTGCCGACCGGGGCAGTTCTGAATTCGAAGAGATTTCCTGGGAAGAGGCTTTCACTACGATCAGCGAACGGCTACAGCATATTCGCGAAACCGATCCGAAAAAGTTTGCGCTCTATACTGGGCGCGACCAGATGCAGGCTCTCACCGGGTTATTTGCCAAGCAGTTCGGTACACCCAATTATGCCGCCCACGGCGGTTTCTGCTCGGTCAATATGGCGGCCGGATTAATTTACACCATCGGCGGATCCTTCTGGGAATTCGGTGGGCCCGACCTGGAACGCTCGCGCCTGTTTATCATGCTCGGTACCGCCGAGGATCATCACTCTAACCCGATGAAAATCGCGCTCGCAAAGTTCAAGCGCAATGGTGGCAAGTTTATTGCCGTCAATCCGGTGCGCAGTGGCTATGCTGCGATCGCCGATGAATGGGTTCCGATCAAACCCGGAACGGATGGTGCGCTGCTGCTTGCGATGATCCACGAAATTATCGCACTCGGGCTTTACGACCGTGATTTCCTGCTGCGCTATACCAATTCCCCGGACCTCGTGATAGCCGACCCTGAGAGTGACGATTTCGGTCTGTTCCTGCGTTCGGACAGGGAGGTAGAGAAAACCTGCATCGAACCTGAAAACAAGATGTGGTGGGACCGTAACCTGAATACACCGGTACATTCGCACAGCGACAATGCCGACCCGCGACTGATGGGTGAGTTTGAACTCGAAGATGGTGGCAAGGTTAAACCTTCCTTCCAGCTGCTCAAGGAGCGGGTTGCGCAATATACCCCCGAATGGGCGGCGGGCGTTACCGGTATTGACGCTGGTACTATCAGGCGATTGGCGCATGAGATGGGCATTACCGCGCGTGACGAGCAAATTGAATTGCCGATTCCCTGGACCGATGCCTGGGGCCGGGAACATGAATCGATTACCGGTAACCCGGTTTCTTTTCATGCGATGCGGGGCCTGGCGGCACATTCGAACGGTTTCCAGGCAATCCGTGCACTGGGTATCCTGATGACGATTCTTGGGACCATCGATCGTCCCGGTGGATTTCGTCACAAGGCCCCGTTCCCGCGCCCGATTCCACCTTGTGCCAAGCCGCCCAGTTCGCCAGATGCGGTGCAGCCCGGCGCCCCGCTCGAGGGAATGCCGCTGGGATTTCCGGCCTCGCCGGAAGACCTGTTCGTCGATGAAAAGGGCGAAGCGGTGCGCCTCGATAAGGGTTTTTCATGGGAATATCCGCTTTCGGTCCACGGCCTGATGCATAACGCCATTACCAATGCCTGGCGGGGCGATCCCTACCCGATTGATACCCTGATGCTGTTTATGTCGAACATGGCCTGGAACTCGACGATGAATACAAGCCGCGTGCGCGAGATGTTGATCGACAAGAACGACGAGGGTGAGTACAAGATTCCGTTCCTGGTGGTTTGCGACGCCTTTCACTCGGAAACGATTGCGTTTGCCGACCTCGTGCTGCCGGATACTTCTTACCTGGAACGCTACGACGCGATGTCGATGCTGGATCGACCCATTTCGGAATTTGAAGGTCCCGTCGACTCGGTGCGGGTTCCGGTAGTGCCGCCGATGGGCGATTGCCGACCTTTTCAGGATGTACTGGTGGAACTGGCCACGCGTCTTAAGCTGCCGCGCTTCCTGAATCAGGACGGCACGCGCAGGTTCAGGGATTACAAGGACCTGGTGATTAACTACGAAACCGAGCCCGGCTCCGGCATTGGTTTCCTCGCAGGCTGGCGCGGCAAGGGCGGTGAAAAATTCATGCGCGGTGAACCCAACCCCAACCAGTGGGAAATGTACGCCAGGAACAATTGTGTTTATCAGCACGAGTTACCCAGGTCTTACCAGTACATGCGCAACTGGAATCGTGGTTACCTGCATTGGGCGCAGGATCACGGCCTGATACGTTATACCGATCCGGTCAATCTGCACCTTTATTCGGAAGTGCTGCAGCGATTTCGACTGGCTGCCGAGGGCAAGCGCGAGGGTCGGCAGCCACCCGATTATTTGCGCGAACGCGTGCGCGAACACTTCGACCCATTACCGTTTTATTCCGAACCGCTGGAAAACCAGGCCATCGACAAGGGCAGGTACCCGCTCAACGCGATAACTCAACGGCCGATGGCGATGTACCATTCATGGGATTCGCAAAATGCCTGGCTGCGACAGATTCATGCACATAACTATCTTTTCGTCAGCCCGCGGGTCGGGGCTCAGAACGGATTCGACGATGGTGACTGGATCTGGGTTGAATCCGCGCATGGCCGCGTGCGCTGCATGTGCCGCTTCAGCGAGTCGGTTGAACCGGGAACGGTCTGGACCTGGAACGCAATCGGCAAGGCTTCCGGCGCCTGGGCGCTGGAACGCGATGCCAACGAATCGCAGAAAGGGTTTTTATTAAATCATTTGATCAGTGAGGAAATCCCGTCTGCAACCGGGGATTACCGTTATAGCAACTCCGACCCGATCACCGGCCAGGCAGCCTGGTATGACCTTCGGGTTCGGGTCTACAAGGCCGGGGATTCCGAACCGAAA
Organism: uncultured Gammaproteobacteria bacterium; assembly: GCA_947259485.1. Classification (GTDB taxonomy): domain Bacteria; phylum Pseudomonadota; class Gammaproteobacteria. The sequence continues at coordinate 81,316 of CAMYLU010000004.1, forward strand.
CAGACTTCGCCCCAGTTCGAAACCCAGCCGTTGGTGCCGGGGATGGAAGCGCCGCGCGGAAAATGGCAGGCGTTTTTCAAGGGGATCGGCAAATGACGCAGCTGGCCCTGGTCATAGACCTCAACACCTGCGTCGGCTGTCACGCTTGTGTCACCAGCTGCAAGGAATGGAATACCTCGGGCCAGGCAGGCCCGATGGTGGATCAAAATCCTTACGCGGCGGATCCAACCGGGACCTTTTTCAACCGGGTGCAATCTTTCGAGGTCGGCACCTTTCCCAACACGCAAACCGTGCACTTCCCGAAATCCTGTTTGCACTGCGAAGATCCGCCTTGCGTTCCGGTTTGCCCCACTGGTGCGAGCTACAAGCGAGCCGAGGATGGCATTGTGCTGGTCGACTACGACAAGTGTATCGGCTGCGAGTACTGTTCCTGGGCCTGTCCCTATGGTGCCCGTGAGATCGACGAGCAGCAGAAGGTGATGAAGAAGTGCACCCTCTGTGTCGATCGTCTCTACGATGAAAGCCTGCCGGAAGCAGAACGCAAGCCGGTTTGCGTGCTGTCCTGTCCGACCAGTGCCCGGATCTACGGAGATATCCATGATCCCGAATCCGACGCTTCGAAGGCAATCAGCGACGCGGGCGGTTACCAGTTAATGCCTGAATGGGGCACAGCCCCGGCCAACCATTACCTGCCACGGCGTAAGGTCAGTATCGCGGTCCACGATGAAGACCTGCAGCGAGTGGACAATCCGTTACGCAAGGAAGATCGTGGCCCGCGCAAACCCACGACGCGCACCACGCTCGACGATTCGACCTCGTGGTGAAGCGATGAAGCCCGCGATTTCGGTAATCTTTTTAACCACCCTGATTGGTGCCGGGCAGGGTCTGTTCCTGGCTTTTTACAGTGCTGACTGGTTTGTTTTGCTGGGGATTCTTCGAGCCCCGCTAAACGATTACAGTGGCCATGCGGCGGCATTGAGTGTGTTGTTACTGGCTCTCGGCCTGGCCGCATCCTTCTTCCACCTGGGACATCCCGAACGCGCCTGGCGTGCCGCGGCGATGTGGCGCAGCTCCTGGCTATCGCGCGAAGTTATCGCCCTGCCGGCAGCGATGCTGCTGATACTGGGTTATGCGGTGTTGAAAATATCGGCGATGGATTCGATTGTTCTGCTTCTCGGTGAAAGCATTCCGATTTCGATTTCAATGGTAGTGGGCTTCGGCGCGGTGCTTGCGATTTGCACACTGTTTGTCTGTACCGCGATGATTTATGCCTGTTTAAAATTTTTGCGTCAATGGCATAGCCCGCTTACCGTGTTGAATTTTTTGCTCATGGGTTGTGCTTCCGGGTTCACGCTGGCCAGTGCGCTGGCGTCCTATAGTCAGGATGGACGCTTCGCCTATTTTGTCGGCATGGCAATTTTCCTGACCCTCGCTGCGCTGATATTTCGTTTCGCCACGCTGTTACGGAACAAGGGTTTACGTAGTCCCTCGAGTCTGCAGTCAGCTATCGGAGTGCATCACCCGACGATTCGGCAAATTGCTCAGGGGGCCATGGGTGGCAGTTTTAACACCCGTGCCTTCATTCACAACTACGGCGCCTCGATCGTGCGGCTTGCACGACGCGGGTTCCTGCTACTGGGATTCGTCATCCCGCTACTATTGCTGCAGATCAGCAACGAGTCTTCGATACTCATCTGCAGCCTGGCCTTCGTATTGCAATACCTGGGGTTGCTGGCTGAACGCTGGTACTTCTTTATTGAAGCCGAGCACCCACAGAATCTCTATTACCAGATGATTTCATGAACCTGCGGGCTAGATATCTATCGACGAGAAATGCTCCAGGGCGGCCCTGCGAAATGCCTTGGACTGGTTCGCGTCCGGGATAGCATTACCGATATAGTCAATCGCTCTACCCACATCGTTGTTGTCTTCGAAAGCCTCGTCGACGATCATCTCGGCAACAATGCCGATGTACTCGGTCGCGATTTCAAGCATTTGTGCCTTGATAGGGTCACCCGCAGACATGTTGCTAGCGGACGCGACCGGTTTCGTGTTTCCGGAAGTTACGGTATTGACGCCCGGATCGATTAACTGCAGGAAACTGTCAGCCGGCATTAACTCGGGCTCGCTGTCTTCGGGTGCCGATGCATAGGTATACTTTACCAGAGCGCTTTCCGCGAGCACCTGGATCGCTTCACCGGCTTCCTTGGAACGGCAGTGTATGCGTGTTAACTTACCCTGTGAAAATCTCAATAACACCGAACGATTGCTATCGGTCAGTATCGTCAGAAAACCGGTTTCACGGTTGCTGATGATTGCTCTAAGCTGCTCGATCAGTTTTACCTTGGGTACGAATTGAGACTGTGCCATTTGATAATTCGACAGGTTTAATCCGATTCTGCGGGCCGGTAGGTGATAGTAGCGCAAGTCTCGGCGAAGTGTGCGGGATGCTGGCGCATAATCGGTTACTGGCCATCCCTCATATCCCGCATGCGCTTCATAATGATTGAAACACTGGTACGCATACGTTCGAAGGCCTGTGCCACATCCTGAATTTCATCGTCTGAATTTACCGATATCGTGCGCGAGGTATCGCCTTTGCTGACCGAGTCAGCGAGTTCCCTGAGATCAAGCATGGGTTTGGTAATGGCCTTCGACAGCATGCCTGCAATAAAAAATGCTAACGCGAAGACAGCGAGTACAACGACGGACAGAATGACGATTACCTGGCGTTTTGAAGTTTGCAGGCTGGCTTGTACCGTGGATAGTCCTTCAATCGGCGCCAGCGCGATTGATGTCGGCTGTTGCACCAGGACTGTCCAGTTGAAACCCGGGAAGCGGGTTACCACGGTTCGATACAGTTCCGGTCCGGCTGACTTGGCGTAACCGAGTACCTGGCCACTGCCGAGCACGTAGCCTTTGTTACGCGTGGAAAATACTTCCTGTATCGACGGGTCGGTACTGTTGCGCAAGTTTACCGAATCAACCATGATTCGATTTTTTGCGTGTTTGCTTCCGGTTTCGGCGAGTAACAGTCCACCGCTACTGATAACCGTGACCTGGCCGCCGTTAATATCCCGTGCACTCTTGTCGGCTACTTCCTGAATAAGACTTACGCCAAGCACCGCTTTCATCACCCCGAGACTCCTGCCCGAGGCGGGGTCGTCGATGCGAACCGAGATATCGACCGACCATATTGCAGCAGAATCGTCGAATTCGACTTCACCCACCGAAATGCCGTTCTCCCAGGCGGTTTTCCACCAGTTTTCATCGCGCTGCACGAAGTCCGAGGTTGGATTGGTCAGGGCGGTATTAAATCCGTGTTTGTCGGTGAAAAACACCTCGCCAAAGTGCGATGAACGCCTGATTTGCTGAATTAAATACCGATTCGCGGCCGGAGAGACATTGAGGCTCTTGCGTGTTTTGAAAAGTGCTTCGATTTCATCGATTTGCTTGTCGATAAGTCCCGTCTTTTCATGCGCTTCTGCTGCTGATTTTGCCGCCTGCAGAGTAATGGGAGCGGAAGCCCATACAACAACATCCGAAATACGTTCCAGCATGAATGTATCAAGCTGGTTGACAATGCGCGCTGAGGTGGTGCTCAGGTTGTTACCCACGATCGAATCAAGTAATTCGGCACGACTACTGTCTAGCTGCTCGTTAGCTCTAGTCGTCAACTGGTTAAGGCTGAACCACGAAAAAATACCAATCATTAAAACAGGCGCGATACCGATAAAAAGCGTACGATTGGTTATCTTTCCGCGTAGACTTTTTGAATAAGGTCTTACTTCCATATTCTTCACTCACTGCGGCATGAAGAAATTTACCGCGTCTAAATACTGATTAATCTTGATCCTGCATTCGTTTCGGCAGAACGCTTGCTGCAACTCCCGCGTTTCTAATTTTCTATCCCTGGTTATTAAAAACAATTGCTTATGGCAGTTACCTGATAAGCTGCATTAAATATCTAGTTGCTGCGGTTGTCAAAATTCTGCGACCCTTAAGCAAATATAGACCATAGAGCACCTTTCGTTAGCCTTTAGGTCCTGCGAAATAAGGGCCACAGTAATGCCCGGGTTGCGTCAGCGGATGAATTCATTAATATGGCGGGCCGATGATTTATCGCTACATGAAACTTTCCGATCACGAGGCGGTCATGGCCCTGTGGCGCACTTGCGATGGTATCAGTTTGCGTGACGCCGACTCCCGTCAAAGTACTGAAAAGTATCTGCAGCGCAACCCGGGACTCAGTTTCGTGGCGCAGGACAAGACCGGTATTGTCGGCACCCTGATGGCTGGTCATGATGGCAGGCGCGGCTACATTCAACACCTGGCAGTAACTCCCGAACTACGTGGCAAGGGTGTCGGCGATAAACTGGTCGAGCTGTGTCTCGATGCGTTGATACGGGAGGGAATAGTTAAATCGCATGTGCACGTGTTGGCCGATAATAGTGCGGGCCGTGCTTTCTGGTTGAATCGTGGCTGGATCCACCGGGCCGAGATCGAAATGTATTCCTTCATTAGCAGTGCAAATCAAAACGCCTAGCATGGATATCGAATACCTTGATCCTGATTCTCCGGAGGTACAGGCATTGGTCGCAGCATCCGATACCTTTTACGTTGATCTCTACCCGGCCGAGAGTACTCACCTTGAGAAAAGCGAGGACCTGAAAAGACCCAACGTGCTGTTTGTCGGCTGCCGTATTGATGGTGAACTGGTTGCCACTGGGGCTGCCAAGATCCTGCAGGACGACGTTAGCTATGCCGAAATCAAGCGCGTGTTCGTGCTTGCGCAACACCGTGGTAAAGGCCTGTCAAATAAAATCATGCGCTACCTGGAAAGTGAACTGGAAAACCGCGGTGTTACGCTGTTTCGACTTGAGACCGGGATTAAGCAACCAGAGGCCCTGGGTTTGTATCGCAAGCTCGGCTACCGTGAGCGGGGCCCGTTTGGAACCTATGTTGCTGATCCATTAAGCGTGTTCATGGAAAAGTATGTGGGTCCTTAAACGTGAGTACTAGGTGATGAGAATTTTGTTGCTCGGGGACTATGACCAGGCGGTTGTTGCTCATCAGGCAATCCCGCTGGCGATCGATCTCGCGGCTCAAGCGTTAGCGACAGAGGTTAAGCAAATCTGGGTACGCACTGCTGAATTGAATCAGCAGGCGATGCCTGAATTCGACGCATTATGGTGTGTTCCGTTTAGTCCCTACGAAAAGCCGGCAGCGGCGATAGACGCAATCAAGTTCGCGCGTGAAAACGAACTCCCTTTTCTTGGCACCTGTGCCGGCTATCAGCATGCCGTGATCGAAACGGCGTCGACCCTGCCTGGTTTAGAGTCTGCGGCCAGTCTCGAGGATGACCCGGATACACCAATGCCGGTTATTGCACCGTTAGCATGCAAGCTTTGCGATCAGGCCGAAGCGATAAATATTGAGCGCGGTTCCAGGGCAGGTGATATATATCAAGCCGAAAGGGTGCTGGAGGAGTACCATTGCGGATTCGGAGTCAATCGAGATTTCGTGAATGTCTTCGAAAACAGTCAGCTAAGGTTCAGTGGGTATGATGATAACGGCGACCCGCGTGTTTGCGAAATTCCGGGGCACCGGTTTTTTATCGGCACCGCTTTCCAACCCGAACGGTCAGCGTTGAAGCAGAGAGTTCATCCGTTGATAACCGCCTTTCTATTGGCAGCACTTTGAGGGATCCATGATGCAGGCCGAAATGTACAAAGTTGGAACCATAGGTAAGGGTTTTTTTGCAATCATGGCGCGACCCTCGCTTGAACAGGGCGACCCCGCGTCAGTGGTTAATATTTCTCGACTGGGCATAAATCTGGTGGTTTCACTGCTCGAGATCAATGAATCTCGTACCCTGGGACTTGATGCAGAGCGTGAGCAGGTCAAGGCGCTGGGTATGGATTTTGTTTCCTTCCCGGTCCCTGACATGGGATTACCAGCCTCGGTAGAAAAATTTGCAAGCCTCTCCAAAATGCTACTGAAGCGCGTTGATGCAGGGGCTAATATCCTGATCCATTGTCATGCGGGGATCGGTCGATCGGGATTGATGGCCGCGGGCATGCTATTGCACTGTGACCTGGACCCGCGTCAGGCCTTTGCGCATGTTTCGAAGATGCGTGGTGTTCGGGTGCCCGAGACCCCCGAGCAGGAATATTGGTTGATAAGTAACCATGCGGCTATTGTTGGCGACCTCGAGAAGGATTCGTGATCGCCGCTAACAGACCGGCATGAACTTGACCCTCGATCGATACGCAGAAAATCCGATTATCGATGAACTGGTTTTCTGGCCACCGAAGCAAAACAGGATCCTCAGTGTGCGCGCCTGTTGTGTCATGTTTCGCAAACCCTTCATCGAAGTCTCAATCGAGGGGGGTGAGATTTTTCAACGTCATTTCGTCAGGGATTCGTTTGCCAGGTACTGGGCCGAGGCCAGTGTCATCCTGGAAACCATTACCACTATCAAGCTAATTTCTGACTTCAGTTTCGAGCCAATCGATGATCCAGGCAAGCTCGTGCGAGAGGTTCTGGCCAACCGTGACGACTGCATCGACGAGAGCAACCTGATGTTTGACGAGGGTATGTATCAGCAATTCCTGCTGCAGTACGGCGAAGACTGCAACGATCTGCCTGCAGATGCTGTGAAAAAAATAACCTATGCCAGGGAACAACTTGGAATTGAAAAGTGATCAGGAATCTGCCAGGTGATTGATTACAACACCTTGGTGATCGTGATGCTGGCGTTCCTGGTGGCTGGCGCTGCCAAAGGCATCACCGGTTTCGGGATCCAGGTGGTGGCCCTCTCGATTTTAACCATCGCACTCGATCTGGTTACAGCCATGGCGGTGCTGCTCGCACCGGCAACGGCGACCAATATCTGGCAGGCTATTGTAGGTGGCTTCGCGCGCGAGCTGTTGGCTCGGCTGTGGCCCTTCCTGTTGGCAGTGTCGCTTGCAGTCCTCATCGGCGCCATCGCATTAACTCGTGTAGAGCTGTCGCTGCTAACAGCTTTTCTCGGCCTGGTTATGATCGCCTACGCTTCGGCCAGCTTACTCGGCATTCACTTTAGCGTGGGGGTGAACAGCGAGAGATGGCTTGGACCGACGGTCGGCCTGGTCAACGGCGTGATAACCGGCATGACCGGCTCCTCGGTTGTTCCAGGAACCATGTACCTGCAGGCACTGGGTCTGCCACGGGATATGCTGGTGCAATCAATGGGGATGTTGTACCTGGTATCGACCCTCGCGCTCGCCGTTGCACTACAGGCTAACAGTCTGCTGGATCTCGAGCTCGGCCTGTACTCGGCTAGCGCAATTGTGCCTGCATTGGGTGGCATGTTGCTGGGCCAGAAAATTCGCCGGCAACTTTCCGAAATCCTGTTTCGCAAGATTTTCTTCATTGCGCTGCTGGTGCTGGGCGCGTACCTTCTGGTCCGACCTTTTTAGTAGCCCGGGTACCGAATCGGGTCCCAATAGCCAGTTTAGCCTCAGGTCATAAAGACGAGCCGCAAGGCGATTGCCCACATGATACATCCGATTAGAAAATCGAGGATTCGCCAGGCACGGGCCTTGGCAAACACGGGGCGCAACAGGCGAGCGCCGTAACCGAGCGCAAAGAAAAATACAAACGATGACGACATTGCGCCGGCTGCAAACCAGCCAAGCTGCTCGCTAAACTGGGTTGAAACCGAACCGAGCAATACCACGGTGTCGAGATAGACATGCGGGTTTAGCCAGGTGAAGGCAAGGCAGGTAAGGGCCGATTGCCACGCACTGTTGCTTTTGATTTCACTGGGTAGCAAACCCTCCTGCACGCGAAAAGCGTTATAAAAACTAATCAACCCATAGATAAACAGAAATGTGGCCCCTCCTATTCGTGCGATCTCGACCAACGCTGGAAACGATGCCACCAGCACGTGGAATCCGCTGACACCGATCAGGATCAGGAGCGCGTCGGACAGCGCGCAAATGAAACACACCAGCAACACATGCTCATCCCTGAGGCCCTGTTTTAGCACGAAAGCATTTTGCGCACCGATCGCCAGAATCAGCGAAAATCCGAGCGAGAAGCCGAACAACATTGCCTGCATTGAATAAAACCTGTTTACGGTTCAGAATGCGCGCATGTTAAAGCAGCACCTGCAAAAACCCGAGATTTTTCTGTACCTGTTTGCCGCCGCGGTTCCAATCAGTTTTGCCAGCTGGCAGGCGCTAATTAATAACTTTGCGGTCGAGCAGGTAGGTTTTAGTGGAATCGAAATTGGCATCATGCAAAGTCTGCGTGAAGTGCCCGGTTTCCTGGCCTTCGGTGTGGTATTCCTGTTGCTGCTGATGCGCGAGCAAACCATCGCTTTCGTGGCGTTGCTGGCGCTTGGTATCGGCACTGCAATCACCGGTATGTTGCCCTCGGTGATGGGTCTTTATTTCACCACGGTGCTGATGTCGGTAGGATTCCATTACGCGGAAACCATTTCGCAATCGCTGTCATTACAGCTGATCAGCCGCGAACGTCTGCCGCAGGTTCTCGGTAGACAAATTGCGGTCGGCGCGTTTACCGGTCTCGCGGTATTTGCGGCCATTTACATCCTGGCCGAGTGGCTTGCCCTGGATTACCTGTGGGTGTACCTGTTGTTCGGCTGCGTTACGATAATGATTGCCTGGGTGATGTATTTCGGTTGCCCACACTTCAAGGGTGAAGCCGAACAACACAAGCACATGGTGTTGCGCAAGCGCTACTGGCTTTATTACCTGTTGATTTTCCTGTCCGGTGCACGACGGCAGATCTTTGTGGTTTTTGCCGGCTTTCTGATGGTCGAGAAATTCGGTTACACGGTCGGGCAGATGACACTGCTATTCCTGGTCAATGGTGTATTGACGATTTATCTGGCGCCTCGCATCGGACGACTGGTGAGTTACTGGGGTGAGAAGCGAACGCTGACGCTTGAATATACCGGACTCGTAATAATCTTTACCGCTTACGCATTTGCCGAAGTCGCCTGGTTCGCAGCCTTGCTTTATATTGTTGACCACATTTTTTTCGCGATGGCCATCGCACTTAAGAGTTACCTGAAGAAAATCGCCGATCCGGCAGACATGGCCGCGACTGCCGGGGTTTCGTTTACTATTAACCACGTGGCCGCGGTAGTACTGCCGTTCGCGCTGGGGTTACTGTGGGTAGTATCACCGTCGCTGGTGTTCATCATCGGTGCAGCGATTGCATTTGCTTCGTTACTGTTGTCGCAGCTGGTGCCCGGCATGCCGGAGCGCGGCATGGAAACCGTTTTTTCAACCAGTTGAATCCGGCCTTTACATGCCGAAGTAATGACCTTCCAGGTCGATTTAAAGTCCTGTTCTCAATCCCTGATCACGCAGCGATTGGTGAGGCGGCCAAGACCCTCAACTTCGACACTGACGATATCACCCTGACCCAGCCAGATCGGAGGATCGCGAAACGCACCCACGCCATGCGGGGTTCCGGTGGCAATTACATCGCCTGGTAACAGGGTGAATGCCTCGCTCAGGTACTGTATCAGGTAGGGAATCCGGTAAATCATTTCTCGTGTATTCGAGTCCTGCATGAGACTGCCATTCAATTTACACTGGATAGACAGATCATGCGGGTCATCGATTTCGTCGCTGGTAACTAGATAGGGCCCGAGTGGGCAAAAACTGTCGAGACATTTTCCCCGTAACCACTGGTCGCCGGGGCGAAACTGCAGATCGCGGGCGCTGACATCGTTACAGTTCATGTAACCGGCGACATAGTCGTAGGCGTTTGCTTCACTGACATTTTTAGCCGCCTTGCCGATTATTACGGCTAGCTCGGCTTCGTAATCGACTTGCTGCGTGAGTTCGCTCGACCAGCGTATATCTGCGTCGGTGCCAATGATCGCGGACGGGTATTTGCAAAACATGGTTGCCAGTTCAGGAACTCCGATATCAGCCTCCCGAATATGATCCATGTAGTTCAGACCGATTGCGATAATCTTGCTGGGGTTGGTAACCGGCGACAGTAACTTCACTGAGTCCAGCGGGATGCCGTCATCTGCTGTTACCAGCAAATCTTTTGCAGCCTGCATTGCAACCTCACCAGCCTTGAGAAATTCCAGCATATCATCCGGCAACTCACCAGCGCTCGCACGATGCAGGTTGACTATGCGATCGTCTTTGACTGCTCCGAGATGGGCCCGCTCCGCGGTCGACTTATAACTCACCAGTTTCATGTATTGTTACTCGGTTGTATTCGATCTGTTCTTGAGCACCGTTGTCGTGTTATCGATTATCACATCTTTAGAGGCTCCGGAATCTGGATTAATCCGGTTGGCTGCAAACCTAATGGTAACGGGATAGTCCGAACTGACAACAAATTTTCGCTGCTGAGTTACCCTGTGTTACGCAAGCCCGCAGCAATGCCGTTGATGGAGCTCAATAGCGCTGCCTGCCATTGCATCCGATCTGCCTTCGACTGGGTTTCATCGCGATACTTCTTCAGCACGTCGATCTGTAAAAATGCAAGCGGATCGAGATAAGGGTCGCGTCTCGACAATGACAGCGTGAGTACCGGGTCGTTGGCCAGCAGTTTTTTCAAGTTGGCAACCTGCAACACTGAATCGATGCTGCGCTTGTTTTCCTGCCTGAGGGTATTAAATATCGAGTCGGCAAATTTCCGCTCATCACAAAGCTTACTGTATTCCATGGCAATACGCATATCGGATTTGTAAAGCGACATTTGCAGGTTACTGATCATTGCGGCGAAGAAAGGCCAGTGCCGGTTCATTGCGCGCAACTTTTTTATATTGGCGGGTTTTCCCTGCAACCATTTTTCAATCGCATAACCCACCCCGTACCATGCAGGCATCATGGTGCGTGACATGCTCCAGCCGAAAACCCACGGGATCGCACGCACCGACGATTTAGACAGATCACCCTTGCGCCGATGCGCCGGTCGTGAACCGATATTCATCAAACCGATTTCACTGACCGGGGTGGTTTCGTAGAAATATTCGAAGAATCGATCGGTATTATCCGTTAATTGCCGATAATACTGTTCCGAAAAATCAGCCAGCTGTTGCATCACCGGGTGGTACTGATCGTAGTTTGCGTCGTCTTGCCGTCGTGATCCGAGGCTCGCCTTCATCAGGCCTGTGATGCCCATCGCCAGTTCGTAGTTTGCGGTTTCGGCATTTCCATACTTATGCGACAGGACTTCACCCTGTTCGGTGAACTTGATTTGACCGAGTACCGTGCGTGGTGGCTGCGACATAATGGCATCATGTGTCGGCCCGCCGCCGCGGGTTATGGTGCCGCCGCGACCATGAAAGATGCGACATTTAACCTTGTGGCGGGAGGTAATCTGAACCACCTTCTGCTGGGCCTTGTAAAGTCCCCAGGCGGCGGACATTATTCCACCATCCTTGCACGAATCGGAATACCCCAGCATAACTTCCTGCATGCCGCCAGTGCACAGCAGCAGTTTCTTGTAAACTTCATTTTGTAACAGGTTATCCAGCACGACATCGATGTTGTCGAGATCATCGATGGTCTCGAACAACGGTGCAATTTCGAGACTGCAAGTGTATTTATTGCCCTGTCTGCCTGACAGTCCGGCCATAAATGCGAGGTACATCACTTCCATGATGTGACTGGCTCTGTGCGTCATCGAGATGACATAGCTTCCGATGCAGCGCTGACCGATCTGTGCGCGCATATCGCGAATGGTTTCAAATACTTCGAGTGTCTGAAAATTGTCGTCCGTGAGCTGGCCTTTATCTAAGTTTGGCGTTTTGCCGGATTTAATGAGTTTTGCCAGCAGGGCGAGCCGTTGGTTCTCGTCGAGTTGTTCGTAGTTGGTAGCGTCGGCCAGGCGCAAAATTTCAGCGACCGCCTGTGTATGTCGTGACGATTCCTGGCGCACATCGAGGGATACCAGGTGAAAGCCGAATGTTTCGGCGACTCGAATCGCGTCTTTGAGGTCGCCGTTGGCTGCCGCAAAGTCGCCATGACTGATAAGGGAATCACGTATCGAGTAAAGATCTTCGAGGTAGTCCTGCACGTTCTGGTAGGCCTGGCCGGTGTCGGGTGTGTCCTTGCCCCGCATCTGGTTGCGAATCACCGCCAGGTTTTTCTTGAGTCGATGATGCATGTGGTAAAGCTTGCGTCGATACACCTCTTCTTCGAACTGATCGCGTTTTTGATCGAAAGACTTAACGCCCATGGCCTCGTCCAGGCTCATCCTGCGCAAAAATTCCGCGTTCGGTTTGAACCATCGGGTTGACATGGTCAATACCTGGGTGAGCCGATAGATTAAACGCACATGCTCACTCAGAATTTCTTCGGCCTGCATGCGCAACGCGTTGCGCGTGACTTCCGGGGTAACGAAGGGGTTACCATCGCGGTCGCCCCCGATCCAGGAACCGAATTCGATAAAACTGGGAACGGTTATCACCGGGTTACCAAGTTCGTCTTCACCGTAGGTGTTTATTATGGCGCGCTCGAGATGCCGATAATCAATTTTGACTGCTTCGAACAGGCTGCGTTGAAAATAATGCAGACCCATCTTGATTTCGTCGGTAACGCTTGGCTTGTTGCTGCGAACCTCGTTGGTCAGCCACAGTGTTTCAATCTGAAGTTGTAATGCGTCGACCAGGTCATCGTGCTCGAACTGACTGAGGCGGGGATCGGTGAGCCGGTCGATGATGATAAATACCTCGCGCTGGTGATGCATTACCGTGCGTCGTCGCGACTCGGTCGGATGCGCGGTAAAAACAGGCTTGTAGAGAAGGGTTTCGAACAGGGTTTGCAAGTCTTTGATGCTGGTACCCTGGTCTTTGAATTCCTCAAACGTATGAAAGAACGAGCCGACCCAGGCCGCATGCCCGTGTTTCTGCACCGAAACACGCCGCAAACGATGCAGATAATCTTCCTCGGCAATATTGACGAGATTGAAATAAAGCGTGAATGCCCGGATCACCTGGCTGACAACGTGAGGACTGAGTCCCGTAATCAGCTTCATCAGCGCTTTTCTGCGCGGTTCACTATTTCGCTTGCGTAATTGAATGAAACCGGTGCGCAGCGACTCGACCGCGTGAAAAACGTCGGCAGTTTCATGTTTGAGCAGCACGTTGCCAACCAGCTTGCCCAGCAGTTTTACCCGTGAGCGTAACTCCTGGTCCGACCTGGCATGAAAGCTGGTGCTGGCAATAGACATTAACTCGATCCGCAGATAATTTGGCGACGAGTATAACAAAGCAAAACTAATGCTTTGTTTTAAAACCGCTATAAGCCGGTGATATCGCGACGCAATAATTTCTGCGATGACGGTAGTATTGCTGCGATTGCTGGGGTATAAATTAACAATGTTACTTTTCACTCCTGACAAGGTTTATCAGCTGGATAAAGCTGCCGTCGAACAGGACGGGTTTGCCGAGATAGAACTCATGCAACGCGCCGGACGTCGAGTCTGGCAGTCGATAGCTGAACGCTGGCCCCAGCTGTCCGGGATAACCGTGTTCGCCGGTGCCGGAAACAACGGTGGCGATGCTTTCGTGGTCGCGCTGTGTGCGCGTCGCGAAGGAGTCGATGTGCAGTTACTGATCCAGGGAGATTTAACGCGACAGTCAGATACCTCTCGTCACTTTAAACAACAATGGGAACAGGCCGGGGGTGAGTTTGAAGCCTGGAACGGGCAGGAGTTAAGCGGTGAGGTCATTGTTGACGGTTTGCTTGGTATTGGCTTGCAGCGCGAACTGGACGACCATTGGCAGGACTTGATAGCGACGATCAACAGTTGCGAGGTTCCACGGATTGCGATCGATATCCCCTCCGGACTGAATGGACTGACCGGTAATCCACAACCGGTTGCAGTCGAAGCTCACTTGACGGTAACTTTTATTGGCGTCAAGACCGGTCAGTACCTCGCCGATGGCCCCGACTACTGCGGTGAATTGATTTACGAAGGCCTGGGGGTATCCAGGCCTGTCAGGCAAAGTGTCCCTGCTGCGCTGGATATTATCGAATCCTGCCAGTTGCCAGCGCTACGCAAGAAGAATACGCATAAAAATCATTACGGTAACCTGCTTATTATCGGGGGTGATCAGGGAATGAGCGGGGCGGTTGCATTGTCGGCACAGGCGGCCTTGCGCAGTGGAGCGGGTCTGGTTACCGCGCTGGTACACCCGGACTGTCGCAACAACCTGGCATCTTTTCCGGAAATTATGGTTCTGGGCTGGGATGCGATCGAAACCAGGCTTGCCGACGCAAGTATTGTTGTCGTTGGTCCGGGTCTCGGTGTCAGCGATGCAGCGACCCATTGCCTGCACCTGTTAGGACAGGTAACACTGCCCATGGTGGTCGATGCCAGTGCACTCAGTGCCGATTTCCTGCAGTCATTGAAATCGAAGCAGGTGGTTATTACACCCCATCCCGGAGAGGCTGCGGGATTGTTATCAATTGACTCGGCCGAAGTTCAGTCAGACCGGCTGGAGGCCTGCGATCGCCTGTCGAAGACGTTTTCAACAACCTGCGTGTTGAAGGGCTCGGGAACCCTCGTTGCCGAGCAGGGGAAAGTGACAGCGCTTAATACGCATGGTAACGCAGGTATGGCAAGTGCCGGGATGGGTGATGTGCTCAGCGGTATTATCGCGGCCATGATGGGACAGGGCCTGACTCCTTTCGAAGCCGCAAAAACGGCAGTTTTTATCCACGCATTGAGTGCCGAGTCATACTGCCGCAAACATGATCAAATCGGCCTGGTCGCAAGCGATATCATCAAGCACATACCCGCGGTCGTCAAACGCTTGCGCAATACGAGCTAGCCCGATTTTGTTAATCCACGATGAAAACCAGATGCGTGCCTTTGGCGCCAGGCTGATAGGTGCCTGCGAGCACGGTGGTGTCATCACCTTGAGTGGCGAGCTTGGCGTGGGCAAGACCACCCTGGTGCGTGGAGCGTTGCAGTCCAGGAACGTTGTCGGCGGAGTTCGCAGCCCGACTTATACGCTGGTTGAGTACTATCCCTGCAAAGATTTTGCGGTCGCGCACTTCGACTTGTATCGCCTGGGCGAGCCTGAAGAGCTCGAATATCTTGGCTATCGCGATTATCTTAATCGAGATACTCTGTGTTTTATCGAGTGGCCTGAGCGAGCTGCAGGGTATCTCAATGCTATCGATCTTGAAATCAAACTGGAGTACGATCCTGATGGGCGACGCCTGAGTCTGTCTGCAGAAAGTGAATGGGGTCAGCACCTGGTTTCTGGACTGCGCTAGCCAACCACCCGAGATTCTTCATTTATTTTTTAGGAAGTTTCACTATCTCGTTAATAAATATAGAAATAGTTATTGATTTCTTGGCCCAAATTTACTATAAACTCAATCAGGTATAGGTTAAAAACAGGAAACATGGGTTCAATTTCGACCGCCAGACGTCTTTTTTTAAAGCGGGTATCTCGTTATGGGCTCTCGCTTGCCTTGCTGACTGGCGCCAAGCCGGTATTCGCTAAATCCACCAGAACCCTTACTGGCATCCGGATTTCACAATCTGCAGAAGATCATACCCGGGTAGTTTTCGACCTTACCGGGGACTTCGAGCATAATTTATTTACCCTGGCTGATCCGCCTCGTGTAGTCGTGGATTTAAACGATACCCGCAGAAGCAATGCAATCGATATCAGCACCCGGCAAACGAGCCTGATGAGTGGAATCCGTTCTGCGAGTAAAAACGGTGGGCGCCTGCGCGTTGTTATCGATCTGCAGAGTAAGGCTCGTCCGCGCAGCTTTGAACTTAAACCTGACGGCAAATCCGGTCACCGGCTCGTGGTGGATCTCCATGCCACTAATCTCAGCCCAACTCCGATCAAGACCAGCCAGGAAAAACGCAACCAACGTAAGAAAAAGTTCGTCATCGCACTCGATCCCGGTCACGGGGGTCGTGATCCCGGTGCAATTGGTAAGCGGGGTACGCGCGAAAAAGACGTAGCGCTTTCCGTGGCCAAGAAAATGAAAACCTTAATCAATCGTGAATCTGGCTATCGCGCGGTACTGACGCGTGAAGCGGATCGCTTTGTAAGCTTGCGCAATCGGGTTAAGAAGGCGCGTGCGGCAGAAGCAGATATCTTTATTTCGTTACATGCCGATTCGTTCCATAAACCGAATGTCAAAGGAGCCTCGGTTTATGCACTTTCCCTGCGGGGTGCGAGTTCGGAGGCTGCACGCTGGATCGCCAAGAAGGAGAATTCATCCGACCTTATCGGCGGGATCAGTCTCGACGACAAGGACGACCTGATCGCATCCGTGCTGTTGGACCTGTCACAAACCGCAACGATCCAGGATAGCCTGGAACTTGGATCAGACGTGCTTGGCCATATTGGCAAGGTTTCCAGGCTGAATAACAAAAAAGTGCAGCAGGCCGGGTTCGCGGTACTGAAAGCGCCCGATATGCCCTCGATACTGATTGAAACCGCGTTTCTGTCAAACCCGAGCGAAGAAAAGAAATTACGCAACCCGAAACATCAGCACAAACTCGCCAAGGCAGTTTTCTCCGGAATTAAAAAGCACCTCAAGAACCGCCAGTCCTAGGCTGTTAGTCCGAAATAAATTTTTCCACGGTGGCCCGGTAGTCAGGGAAGTCGATAACGTCGTTGTGAGCAGCACCTGCGATCATCTGATACTCAACCCTTGCTCGATTAAAACTTTGCTTCAGAGTCAGGGTATGAGGTAACTCAATCTCGCGATCGTTTTCAGCACTGGCAATCAGTACTGGGATCTCGATATCACCTGCCCGGGAAGCCGAGTCAAAGCGATCCTTGATCAGGTAGCGTACCGGAAACAATGGGTATAGCTTCTGCCCGACTTCGACGATGCTGTCGTAGGGAGTCAGCAAAATCAGTTTCTCCAGCCGACGGCTGGCGGCCAGGTATACGGCAACGCCACTACCGAGACTGCGCCCGTAGGCAATAATTGAATCGTGGCGTTTAATCAGCTGGTCGTAGATCGCCAGCGCATCAGAAAATAACCCGCTTTCACTGGGATTTCCCTGGCTTTTACCGTAACCGCGGTAGTTAATCAGGTAAACGCTGTAATCATTGAACACGTCTTCGAAATACGCCTGGCGATGCGTAATCAATTCAGAGTTACCACCGAAGTAAATTACCGCCCTGGACTTACCCGGATGCAAGATCCAGCCATGGAGCCTGGTTCCGTTGTTATCAAAGCTGATTTCATCGGCTGGAAAAACGGGATCGACAGTCACCGGATGATAGAGCAGCCTGCGTTGATAAATGTACAGATAGGCTGCAACCAGTAAATAGATGCTGAACAGTACGAGGATGATAGAGGCGATTACATTCATATGGAATTTTCACAATCCGGGACTTGATTTTCTGGTATTCTCTGCCTCCAATTCGACTTCAAATCTAGTGTACTTAAGCACCCGTCAATGAACAAACTCGAGCAACTGAAATCCATGACCCAGGTAGTGGCCGATACCGGCGACCTGGACGCGATCATCCAGTACCAGCCACAGGACGCCACGACCAATCCTTCGTTACTATTGAAAGCGGCCGATTTGCCGCGTTATCAACCATTGCTGGAGGAGGCGCAACGGTGGGGGCATGGGCAGGGCGGAACCCCGGCCTCGCGTGCCGCTGCCGCCGGTGATTACCTGGCCGTCAGTATTGGACTCGAGATCCAGAAGAGTGTGCCCGGCAGGGTATCGACCGAGGTCGACGCGCGTCTTTCATTTGATTGCGAGGCCACTATTGCGCGTGCTCGCCGTATTATCGATCTGTACGAAAGTCGCGGCAGCAATCGGAACCGGGTGCTGATTAAGATTGCCTCAACCTGGGAAGGAATCCAGGCAGCACGCGAACTCGAGGTCGATGGGATTAACTGTAACTTGACCCTTTTATTCAGTTTCACGCAGGCTGTTGCCTGTGCCGAGAGTGGGGTATTCCTGGTGTCACCATTTGTCGGTCGAATTCTCGACTGGCACCTGGCAGCAACGGGGAAGACCTCGATTCCGGCCGCGCAGGATCCGGGTGTGCATTCGGTCACCCAGATTTATAACTATTACAAGCATCATGGATATGAAACCGTGGTGATGGGCGCTAGTTTCCGCAACGCGGGTGAAATTGAACAGCTCGCTGGTTGCGATCGCCTGACTATCAGTCCCCATTTAATGCAGGCATTGGCCGAGGACGAGGCTCGACTGGAGCGTAAACTGGAGCCCGGTCGAGCTGGTGATGTCCGGGGAAAACTCAGCCTGGATGAAAAAGCCTTTCGTTGGATGATGAACGAAGATGCGATGGCGACCGAAAAGCTGGCCGAGGGAATTCGTTTGTTCACACGTGACCAGGAGAAGCTGGAATCACGGCTGGTAGCCTGACATCGCATTGCCGCAGATCCATACCCTACCGTCTCACCTGATTAACCAGATTGCTGCTGGCGAAGTGGTAGAACGCCCGGCTTCGGTGGTCAAGGAATTAGTTGAAAACAGCCTTGATGCGGGTGCCGGTGCAATTACGATCGAAGTCGATGCGGGTGGTACCAGGATGATTCGGGTCACCGATGATGGCTGCGGTATTGAGCGCGAACAACTCGCGAGTGCCTTGTCGCGCCACGCCACCAGCAAGATAAGCAGCCTGCAAGATCTGGAAAGCATCGCTTCGCTAGGATTTCGCGGCGAGGCCTTGCCCAGTATTGCTTCGGTGTCGCGCTTGAGCCTGGCCTCACATCTGCAGGAGGCCGAAACAGGCTGGAAGCTGCAGGCACGCGCAGACGCGGAACCGGCACCCGATCCCTTGCCGCAGGGTACCCAGGTCGAAGTGCTCGAACTGTTTTATAATGTACCGGCACGAAAAAAGTTCCTGCGCACCGAGCAAACTGAATACCGGCATATCGAAACCCTGTTTAAAAACCTGGCGCTGAGTCACCCCGCTGTTGCATTCAAGCTCATTCACAATCAAAAAGTAGTTTATCAACTGCCCTCGGTGCAAAACATTGAAGAGCAACGTCGTCGGCTTGCTTCGCTGTGTGGGAAGTCTTTCGCCGAGAGCCTGGTAGAAATAGACATCGCTGCCGGTAACCTGCGCTTGCAGGGTTGGGTCGCGTTACCGACCTTCAATCGCAGCCAGGCCGATATGCAGTACTTTTTCGTAAACCAGCGCATGGTAAAGGATAAGCTGGTCAATCATGCGGTGCGGCAGGCCTACCAGGACGTGCTATTTCATGGTCGACATCCGGCCTACGTGTTATCGCTGACAATGGATGCACGTGAACTGGACGTCAACGTGCACCCGCAAAAACATGAGGTGCGCTTTCGCAACTCACGTGCGGTACATGATTTCCTGTTTCGCAGCCTGCACCAGGCGCTCGGTGAGGTACATCCCGAGCAGCAAATCGAGTCTCCCGGATTCGCTGTTGCCGATGGCATCGCGATAACTGAACCCGGCCAGTCCGGCCTGAACTTGAGCCAGTTTAGAAGCGGTGATCGCTCGGCTAATGTGCGCGAACAGATGCAATCCTATGCGGCGCTGTTGAATCCCGACTCTCAACCGGCCGAGAGCAACGCACAGCAACACCAGGTTCCTCCGCTGGGTTTCGCGGTCGCACAGCTAAAAGGCATCTATATCCTGGCGGAAAACAGCGAGGGAATGATTATCGTTGATATGCATGCGGCACACGAGCGCATTGTTTACGAGCGCATGAAACAAAATGCAGCAGACGAGGACGTTATTGCCCAGCCGTTGCTGGTCCCCCTGGCGTTTAATGTCAGCCAGGCGGAAGCAGAGCTGGTCGAACAGAACACGGAATTTTTCAATCATCTCGGCTTTAGCGCCGAGCGTCTCGGTCCCGAGCAGATTCGCGTGCGCGCTATCCCGGCGTTACTCAAAAATGCAAACAGCGAACAGTTGCTGCGAGACGTGCTGGCTGACTTGACTGAACATGGCAGTTCCATGCGCATCGAGGAGTTTCAAAACGAGATGCTTTCAACCATGGCCTGTCATGCGTCGGTACGTGCCAATCGAATGCTTTCGCTCGAAGAAATGAATGCCCTGTTGCGGGATATCGAGCATACCGAGCGCAGTGGGCAGTGTAATCACGGCAGGCCGACCTGGAAGCAGTTAAGCCTGGAGCAACTCGATAAGCTGTTCTTGCGCGGGCAGTAACATGCCCAGCACGAAAGTCATCCTGTTAATGGGGGCAACAGCCACCGGCAAAACCGACCTTGCGCTTGAGATAGGCAGGCATTTCCCGGTTGAAATCATCAGCGTTGATTCGGCGCTGATTTACCGTGGAATGGATATCGGTACTGCCAAACCAGAGCCTCAAGTTCTCGATTCAGTGCCGCACCATCTTGTCGATATTATTGATCCGTCAGAGCCGTATTCGGTCTGGGATTTCGTGCAGCAAAGCCGACAGCTGGTAAACGAAATCAGTGCGCGTGGCAGGATACCGCTGCTGGTTGGGGGCACCATGATGTATTTTCATGCCTTTGAGCGGGGACTTAATCGCCTACCAGAAGCTGATGTGACGATTCGTCAGCGCCTGAATCACGAGGCGCAACAAATCGGCTGGCAGGCAATGCATGACAGGTTGGTCGAGGTTGATCCGGTCAGTGCGAATCGCATCAGGCCGACCGATACACAACGCATTCAGCGTGCGTTGGAGGTTTACGAGTTGGCCGGGGAAACCCTGTCTGAGCTGCAGCAAAATGCGTCGGTCAGTTTCGATGGCAAGATAGAGAAAATAATACTGGCGGCCAATGACCGTGCCAGGCTGCACCAGCGTATCGAAACCCGGTTTCTGGACATGCTGGAAAAGGGATTTGTCGAAGAAGTCACGCGTCTCAAGACACGCGACGACCTGAATCTGTCATTACCGTCGATGAGATGCGTTGGATATCGCCAGATATGGCAGTACCTCGATGGTGAGTTAACTCGCCCGCAGATGATCGAAAAAGGAGTCGTTGCGACGCGTCAGTTGGCAAAACGGCAGATTACGTGGTTGCGTAAGCAAGACGACAAAAAGGCCTTCGATTGCTTGAATTACCGTAAAGATGCTATATTTAGGCTAGTCGAAGCTGCGTTTTCGGGGCTTTGACTGGAACGTTTTCACAGGAATGGAATCATAAACTCTATTCTGAGGTTGCCACTGGGTTACCACAGTAGAATTACAATAATAATTTTAAGGAGTACTAATTATGTCAAAAGGGCAGATGCTTCAAGAACCCTACCTGAATGCTTTGCGAAAAGAGCATGTCCCGGTATCGATCTTCCTGGTTAATGGAATCAAGCTACAGGGTCAAATTGAATCCTTTGATCAATTTGTAGTGTTACTCAAGAATAATGTCAGCCAAATGGTATACAAACACGCGATATCAACTATTGTCCCGGCACGTAACGTTCATGTCGATCACCCTCATCAAGAAGATGAAGCAGGCAACCGCTAGCATATGATCAGCGACGGAGATCTCGTTGTTCGAATTTGAGCGGCCGCGTGGTGGTGAACGAGCACTTCTGGTTCATATAAATTTTCCGCATCAGCCGGATCAGGATGACCTGGCTGAATTCATCGAACTGGTTCGTTCTGCTGATGTCGTCGATGTCGAGCTGGTGATCGGCAGTCGTGCACAACCATCCGCTAAAACATTTATAGGCAAGGGCAAACTTGAAGAAATAGCGGCCCGGGTCGCGATCTTGGAGGTCGACGTGGTGCTGTTTAATCACGCGCTCACGCCATCCCAGGAAAGAAACCTCGAACAGACGCTGCAGTGCCGGGTGCTCGACCGTACCGGTTTGATCCTGGACATTTTCGCACAGCGTGCTCAGTCATTTGAAGGCAAACTCCAGGTCGAACTGGCACAGTTGAAGCACCTGTCAACTCGGTTGGTGCGAGGCTGGACTCATCTGGAACGACAAAAAGGAGGTATCGGCTTACGCGGGCCCGGGGAAACCCAGCTCGAAACCGATCGTCGCCTGCTGGGTAAACGTATCAAGTATTTAAATAATCGCCTTGGCAAGGTAGCACGACAGCGAGAGCAAAGCCGACAGGCGCGAACCAAGGCCAAGGTGCCGACGGTGGCGCTGGTTGGATATACCAATGCCGGTAAATCGACACTGTTCAACGCGCTCACCGAAGCGTCGGTTTACGCAGCAGACAAGCTGTTTGCAACACTTGACCCGACTCTCAGAAAACTGCAGTTATCCGAGCAAACGGAGTTGATTCTTGCTGACACGGTTGGTTTCGTCCGGCATTTGCCGCATGACCTGATCGCGGCATTTCGCGCTACCCTGGTGGAAACTCGTGAAGCTGACCTGATATTGCATGTCGTCGATTGCTCCGATGACAGCCGCCAGGAGAAAATCGAGGCTGTAAACAAGGTTCTGCACGAAGTTGGTGCGGCAGAAGTACCCCAGTTGTTAATTTACAACAAAATCGATATTTCCGGATTTGACGCACGTATCGATCTCGACGATCAGGAAAAAGCCTGGCGCATCTGGCTTTCAGCGGTAAGCAAGTCTGGATTTGACGAGTTAATCGAGGTTTTACGCAATCGCTTTTGTGAACAGGCGGCCCCATATAGACTGATTTTAAATGCCGGCGAAGGCCAGATCAGGGCATTTCTGTTCGAGGCCGGGGCAATTGAATCCGAAAATTACGAAAATAATGGTGATATTGACTTGAAACTGAGTGTTACGCCCGCATTATTTAGACAGTTAACGAGCAAATTTGATATTTCTTCAGATCGCTTCGAGATACTGACAGATGCGCTTGCAGGAGCCGCATGATAGCCATACAATCCGCAGGCTTTGTATTTTCGTGACCCACTAAATTAAACTTTCTGCATTCGGAGTTAAATATGCCCTGGAATGAACCGGGTAAAGACAAGGATCCCTGGGGGCAACGTAATAACGACGGCCCACCAGATTTGGACGAGCTTTTTAAAAACCTGCGTGACAAGTTCGGTGGGCTCCTTGGCAGTGGCGGCAAGGGCCGTATTCCCAAGGTCCCGAGCGGCTCCGGCAACCTGCCTGGAATAATTGGATTCTTCGCGGTTGCGCTACTGGTGGTTTGGGCACTAACCGGAATCTATATCGTCGACGAGGGCTGGCGAGGTGTAGAAACCCGGTTCGGTAAACGAACCGAGGTGACCCAGGCGGGACCACACTGGCATATCCCATTCCCGATAGAGGATGTCGAACAAATCAACGTTGCCGATATCCGTACCGCGCGTAACAAGTCCAAGATGCTCACCAGCGACGAGAATATTGTCGTCATGAGTATTGAAATCCAGTACAACGTCAAGGATGCCCAGGATTTTGCGTTTGAAGTACGTGACCCGGACCTGACTCTGCAGCAGACAGCAGAAACGGCGATCCGTGAGGTCGTGGGTAATAACGATATGGACTTGATCATAACCGAGGGGCGCGCGGTAGTCGGTAGTGCGACCAAGGAAATAATGCAACAGATTCTCGACAATTACCGCACCGGCATCAACGTGGTCACGGTTAACATGGATGAGGCGCAGCCGCCAGAAGAGGTGCAGGACGCGTTCGAAGATGCAATCAAGGCGCGTGAGGATGAGCAGCGCATTATCAACGAGGCTAACGCCTATCGAAATGATGTGGTGCCAAAAGCGCGTGGTGAAGGACAGGGTCTGCTTGAACAGGCCGAGGCCTACAAGACTCGAGTGGTCAAGTCCGCGCAGGGTGAAACCAGTCGTTTCGATCAATTATTGGCTGAGTATCAGCGAGCGCCCGAGGTTACCCGTGAACGCATCTACCTCGATACCATTGAGTCGGTCATGCTGCGCTCACCCAAGGTCATGATCGATATAAAGGACGGTAACAACCTGATGTTCCTGCCGTTGGATCAACTGATGTCGGGTACAGCAGGTGCTAGAAACTCATTGCAGGGTTTGAGCGGGACAGCCGCGGACACGAAATCGTTGATCGACGAGTTCAAAAGCAACGTTAACCGCAACCGCAGCAGGGAGACACGCGAATGAACAATATAAAATTCGGTTTTGTCTTATTACTGGCCGTCGCGGTGGTTATCGCGATGTCGACTTTCATCGTGCACGAGCGTGAACTGGCGATCAAGTTCAAGCTCGGAGAAATCGTCGAGTCTGATTACGAACCCGGTATCTATTTCCAGATTCCGATCATCAACAACGTGAAAAAATTCGATAGCCGCATATTAACCATGGATACGCCGTCGGAGCGTTTCCTGACGGCTGAAAAGAAAAACGTGATCGTCAACTCGTTCGCCAAGTGGCGGATTATCGAACCCAAGACCTTTTATACGGCAACCGCGGGCGATGAACGCCAGGCGATTGCGCGTATGGCGTCGATTATCAACAACGAGCTCAAGGGTCAGATTGCATCCAAGAACATGCGTGAGGTCATCTCTGGCGAGCGCGCCGAGATCATGCAGGTGGTCACCGATAATGCTGGTGTCAAGACCAGGGACCTCGGTATCGAACTAATCGATGTGCGAGTGAAAAAGGTTGAATTGCCGGACAACGTCAGTACCAACGTGTATCGGCGCATGGCAACCGAGCGGCAAACCGTGGCCAAGGAATTTCGTTCACGTGGTGAAGAACAGGCCAAGCAGATTCGTGCCAACGCCGATCGTCAGCGCGAGGAAATTCTGGCCGAGGCCTATCGCAAGTCGGAAGAAATTCGTGGTGAAGGAGATGCTACCGCGGCCAAGACTTATGCGGATTCGTACAACCAGGATAAGGAATTCTATTCTTTCTACCGCAGTATGAAAGCTTACGAAGTGAGTTTTGGCAATAACCAGGACATGATCTTGCTGAGCCCGGATTCCGACTTCTTCAAGTTTTTTAAGGAATCTGAATCGCCGTAATCTAGGAGCAACGGGTATACAATAAGAACGGGCGGCACAGTGCGCCCGTTTTTTGTGGGGGGCGTATGAATTGGGCTGATTTTTGGGCGGCACTGGCGTTGGTACTGGTTCTTGAAGGCCTGATTCCATTTGTCAGTCCACGGGGTTATAAGAATATGGTGCAGCAGATGGCGGCCATGCCGGAACAAATGCTGAGAAATGTTGGCCTGGTGTTAATGATTGGCGGGCTTTTGTTTCTTTACCTGGTGCGGGGATAAGCTTGACTGAAAAGTCCAACAAACGCTGGTTACTGCCTGACGGGGTACAGGAGACACTGCCCCCGGATGCGATGGCGGTCGAGTCGCTGCGGCACGAGATACTGCAAATGTTTCATACCTGGGGCTATGACCTGGTTATGCCGGCGATGATCGAATACCGGGATTCGCTGCTCACGGGTACCGCGCATTCGCTGGATACCAGGACATTCGCGCTGGTCGATCAGCTATCGGGCAAGCAAATGGGCGTGCGTTCAGACATGACGCCGCAAGTCGCACGTATTGATGCACACCTGCTGGCTGATGATGCACGCCACCATCGGGTCTCCCGATTGTGTTATTGCGGCCACTTACTGCATACCATTGGTGATGGCATTACTTCAAATCGAACCCCGTTACAAATTGGCGCTGAAATCTTTGGCAGCGATGCGATCAGCGCCGATGTCGAGGTCGTCAGCCTGATGGTCGCTACCCTGCATGCGGTGGGACTGCACGATATATCGATCGATATAGGCCATGTCGGCGTATTCCGTAACCTGGTCAAGAATTCCACGTTGGATAACGAGCAGGAAAACCGGCTGTTCGATATGTTGCAACGCAAGTCTGTACCCGACCTGCAGGCTTATCTGCAAGAATTACCGCTAAACGATCGTTTAAGTGAACAAATTTGCCAGCTGGCGCTGCTGAATGGTGATATTTCGGTAATCGACGAGGCACGCAAGCTCTACGCTGATGCGGGGGAGCAGCTCTCTGCCACGCTCGATCACATGGATCAAGTGGTGCAGTCACTACAACAGAAATATCCTGATACGCTGATAAATTGCGACCTGGCAGAACTGCGTGGTTATAGTTATCACACCGGCCTGGTGTTTGCAGCTTTTTTACCTGGCCAGGGCCACGAAATTGCCCGCGGCGGACGTTATGACGATGTCGGCGAAGTGTTCGGCAATGCCAGGCCCGCGACCGGGTTTAGTGCCGACTTACTGAACCTGCACCAGCTTTGCCCTGCGAGTGGTCAAGTTGCCCCGGGAATTCTGGTACCGGATCAGAATGATAGCGCACTGGCTGAACTAGTCCGGCAATTACGCAGCGATGGGGAGCGCGTTGTCGTCGATCTGACTCAAGGTAAATCGAGCGCCGCGGATCAGCAATGTGATCGCCAGGCGGTGCATTCAAAAGGTAGCTGGACGGTTAAAGGGGTTTGACAGGTTTATGGCAAAAACAGTTGTTGTAATCGGTACCCAGTGGGGGGACGAGGGCAAAGGCAAGATAGTTGACTTGCTGACTGACCAGGCGAGCGCGGTCGTGCGTTTTCAGGGTGGTCACAACGCCGGACACACTCTGGTCATCGATGGCGAAAAAACGGTGCTGCACCTGATTCCGTCTGGGGTTCTGCGAGAAAATATACAGTGCCTGATTGGTAATGGTGTGGTGTTGTCGCCGGAAGCTTTGCTAACTGAACTGAAGCATCTCGAAGCGAGTGGGGTTCCTGCCCGGGAACGCATTGTGATCAGCGATGCCTGCCCACTGATTTTACCCTATCACGTGGCGCTTGATCAGGCGCGCGAAAAGGCGCGGGGCAGTAAAGCCATCGGCACTACGGGACGCGGGATCGGCCCGTGCTACGAGGACAAGGTCGCACGTCGGGGTATCCGCCTGGGTGAAATGATGCATGAACAACACTTTGCTGCGCGGCTCGCGGAAGTGCTTGAATACCATAATTTTGCGCTGGAGCATTATTTCAAGGTAACGCCGCTCGATTATCGGCAACTGCTTGACGAGGCGATGGCCCAGGCCGAGCAAATGCGCGACATGGTGGGCGACGTTACGGCCATTCTGCATGACTTGATCGACCAGGATGCGGCAATCATGTTCGAAGGTGCGCAGGGCGCGCTACTCGACATCGATCACGGGACTTATCCCTATGTGACCTCGTCCACGACGACTGCCGGCGGTGCTGCTGCGGGTTCCGGAGTTGGCCCACGTGACCTCGATTACATTCTGGGGATTGTCAAAGCCTATACCACGCGGGTTGGCGCCGGTCCATTTCCGACCGAACTGGAAGACGCCTGCGGACAGCACATGGGCGAGAAAGGGCATGAATTCGGAGCGACCACGGGACGCAAACGCCGTTGTGGCTGGCTTGACCTGGTTGCGCTAAAGCGTTCGCTCAAGATAAATTCGGTGACTGGCCTGTGTATCACCAAGCTGGATGTACTCGACGGGCTTGAATCACTCAAACTTGCCGTAGCCTATCGCTATCGTGGTGAGGAAGTCACTGCACCTCCTTCCGGTGCCGATAATTTCGAGGCTTGTGAGCCAATTTATGACGAAATGCCGGGTTGGCAAGAATCCACCATTGGCCTGGTATCCTGGGATGACTTGCCGGATGCCGCGATTGCCTACCTCAGGAAAATTGAAGAAGTCTGCGGTGTACCGATAGATATCGTATCGACCGGTCCCGATCGTGCTGAAACTATCGTGCTCAGCCACCCATTTCAAGGCAGCGGTGCTAAGTGTTAATTTGGTCACGGCAACAAATCATTAAGAGGATTATTGTTTCAATTTCGCTCCTCATTCAGTAATCTCGCTACAGGGGGATCCTATCGTGTTCCACTGCGCTGAATATAAGAGTGGTAGCGTCTTGTTCTGCCTTTACAAAATGCATTAGGAAAGTACGATAAAGCACTGAATTAAAAGACAGATTAATCAGGTAAGCTTTGCATTAGTCTCCGATTTGTGAAGAAATGGAATGGCATGCAAAAAGATCTGGAGATTAAATGATTAGACAGGCTTCGATAGTTACTGGTTTAATTTTGCTGCTCAGTTCAGTCGCAGCGCATGCCAGTCAACCGATATGGCAAGACATGACTCTGGAACAGGCGCAGTCACGCGGTTTAGAAATCGGAGTCCGTCACTTTAAAGTCGATGATGTCGCATTACGCAACCTGCTTGGACAGGTCCCGCATGAAGCACTCGGCGATTTTTCGTTTCAAATAGAGTTACCCATGCCCGATGGCAAGCTGGCGCTATTCGAAATTGTCGAATCGCCGATTATGCAGCCAGGTCTCGCGGCCGATTTCCCGGAAATTAAAACCTACAAAGTCTATGGCATGGACGACCCGTTTGCCTCCGGCCGGGTCGACATTTCTCCACGTGGTTTTCATGGCATGTTGCATACCTCGCAGGGGCGGGTTTTTATCGATCCTGATTACGCTGGCCAGGACGGGTTGTACCGGTCCCGCAAACGCGGCGGGCAGCCGAGCCAGGGATTTTCCTGCGGTATCCACGAACTCGATTTTGGCGATCGGCCGGAGCTCGATTTAGCAGCGCAGACCAGGCAGCGCATGCCCGGCATGCTACTCGAGTACCGGCTCGCGGTAGCCGCTACCGAAGAGTATGTTGCGGTACCCGCAATCGGTGGTACCGTAGCGGCGGCCCAAGCCGCCATCGTGACCGCGATCAATCGCGTTAATTCGATTTATGAGCGTGACCTCGGTATTCATTTGACCCTGGTCGCGGGTAACCAGAATCTGATTGAAGATGGTGCTAACGTCAGTTTTGCCAACGACGACGGAATTACGATGCTTCTCGAAAACCAGGCCTGGCTGGATTCGCCTGTGCTTGGCACCGGCAATTACGATATCGGGCATGTCTTCAGTACCGGTGGCGGTGGCGTGGCCCGGCTGGGAGCGGTTTGCGATGCGGCTATAAAGGCCCAGGGCGTGACCGGGTTTCCCAATCCTATCGGCGATCCTTTTTACATCGATTTTGTCGCGCATGAAATCGGGCATCAGTTCAATGCCAACCACACGTTCAATGCTACGACCCTGAATTGCGGGGGCATTAATCGCAATTCGTCGACCGCATACGAACCCGGGAGCGGCTCGACGATCATGGCCTACGCGGGAATTTGCGGGGTTGAAGATTTGCAGCTAAATAGTGATGCCACGTTTCATGCCGGCAGCATTACCGAAATCGATTCCTTTGTCGGTGTCGGCGGTGGCAGTGCCTGTGACAATCCGATCGCAACTGTACCACCGGACAACAATGATCCGATGATTACCGCCATTACACCTCGCACCATTCCATTGGAGACCCCGTTTGAACTCGATGGCAGTGCCAGCGATGTCGATGGCGCTACCATATTGAGTTACCAGTGGGATCAGCTGGACACAGGTACGGCAACAAATTCGCTCACCTTTGGAACCGACCAGGGTGACAATCCGCTGTTTCGTAGCTATGAGCCGCAGGCCACAGCGGCGCGCAGTTTCCCGGCGCTCGGCACGCTGGTCCAGGGGCTTTTCGATGATGCCGAGGTTATCCCGTGCGAGGCCCGGGAGCTCGATTTTCGACTGACCGTGCGTGACAACAACAGCGGCCAGGATACCGAAGATGTACGTATTACAGTTGCTGGTAATGCAGGTCCATTCCGAGTGACTTCACAGGCGTTCAATACATCCATTTTATTCAGCGACACTACCTTTCTTGTCAGCTGGGATGTTGCAAACACCGATGCGGCGCCGGTTAGTTGCAGCAACGTCGCAATCGAATTGCTGGCCTTCGATGACACGGCTTACACTAATCATACCGTCCACACGCTGGTGGCCACTACTCCGAATAGTGGTTCAGCGATTGTACCAGCGCCTAGTCAGTGGATAGAAAATCCGGCGCGTGGCCGGTTGCGGGTGCGCTGTCTTGACAATGTTTTTTACGCGTTATCGGAAGGTGACCTGCAGGTCGTTGGTGATTTCCCAAAAACGCTTTTCGACGATGATGATATCGTGACCTTTTTCAACAATAACGGTACCACCAGTGGTGTTGCGCCTATTTGTGATGCACCGAGCGGCATCCCCGTCCCCAGCGGTACAGGTATCCACGACGCTACTGCCTTTGGCGGTATCTGGTTGGTGCTGCTGGGGGGGCTGGCCGTGTTCCGCCAGCTATGGCGCCGTCAGGGCTGACAGTGGGTTTTATAATGGCGTTATGCTGCAGCGCATAGCTAAGCGCTTTCTGCATTAAACGCAGGTGCTCGTCGCTGCGTAGAACATCAGAAATACCTTGAGAATTTAAATTCCGCAGTTTCCTTTTCCTATTTTGGGAAACTGGCCCCTTTTGCCGAAGCCAAAGCGCTGATGCCTGCAAATCAAGCTGCCGGGGCGAAGTGTTAATCCAGTCACATCACTAGGATCTGAAAACAACTATTGTTCGGGCTGCTCTCGTTGGTCATCGGTTTTACGAGAGCGGGATTTTATCGTGTGTCCTGGTTCTCAGTTTGAACATATACTACCGGTAAACTGTTGACACAATACATTAAAGAAGTACGATAAGATATTGAATTAAAAATCTATTAGTCAGGAAAATTTTGCACTAGTCACGATTTATAAAGAAATCGAATGGCAGGCAAGAGGCTCTGGAGATTTTATGCCTAGACAGGCTTCAACCGTTATCGCTATAGTTTTACTGCTCGCTTCAGTGACGGCAAATGCCGGTCAGCAGATATGGCAGGATATGACGCTGGAACAGGCACGCTCTCGAGGTGCCGAACCCGGGATCAGTTATTTCAACGCCGACGATGTCGCGCTGCGCAACATGCTTGGGCAGGTTCCACACCGCTCTTCAGGTGACTTCTCGCATCAAATTCAACTGCCCATGCCGGATGGCAACCTGGCCTGGTTTCAAATCATTGAATCCCCCATCATGGAGGATGGTCTGGCCCGGCATTACCCCGATGTAAAGACCTTCAAGGTATTTGGAATCGACGATGAGTATGCTTCCGGCCGTGTCGACATCACTGCCAGGGGTTTCAGTGGAATGCTACAGACTTCAGGTGGAAGGGTTTTTATCGATCCCGACCATTCGTCAAGCCAGGCTAATTTCTATTCATCGAAATATCGAAACTCGGGCCAGCCCGGTCAGCCGTTTTCCTGTGGCGTTCACCAGCTTAACCAGGATCGTGAATTCTCTCAAAACGCCGAAAGCAGGGCTGCGCAGCGGATTCCGGGCATGCTGCTCGAGTATCGGCTGGCGGTATCGGCGACGGAAGAGTATGTCGCTGCCTTGTATGACCACTCCAGCTCAGATTCAGCGGAAGACCAGGCCCAGGATGCTATCGTCACAGCAATCAATCGCGTCAACCAGATTTACGAACGTGATCTGGGGATACGCCTGGTGCTGGTGGCGAACAATCAGCAACTGATCGACAACGGTGCCAACGTATCTTTCTCTAATTACGACCCGACAGCGATGTTTAAACAAAATGCCAACTGGATTAACGCCGTGGTTGGCGTTGGCAATTATGATATCGGTCACGTGTTTAGCACTGGAGGCGGCGGTCTCGCCAGGATTGGTTCGGTTTGTGACAATACCAGTGGTTCCGATGGGACTCGAAAGGCACATGGCGTTAC
Source organism: uncultured Gammaproteobacteria bacterium (assembly GCA_947259485.1). Lineage (GTDB taxonomy): Bacteria > Pseudomonadota > Gammaproteobacteria. The sequence continues at coordinate 112,861 of CAMYLU010000004.1, forward strand.
CGGCCTCAGCAATCCAGTCGGCGACCCGTTTTACATAGACTATGTCGCGCATGAAATAGGCCACCAGTTCGGTGCCGAGCATAGTTTTAACGGCATTACTTCACACTGTGGAAGTGGAAACCGGGTTGCCGCATCTGCATTTGAACCGGGCAGCGGCTCGACCATCATGGGCTATGCCGGCATATGTGGCGTAGAGAATCTTCAGCTGAACAGCGATGACAGCTTTCACGCGGGTAGCATATCGCAAATTAATGCTTTCACCGATAGCGCCGGCCTGTTGGCTTGTGCAACGCAATCGCCAACCTTTAATGCCGATCCAGTTATCATGACGCCGACAGGGGACAGGGTCATACCTGTAAATACACCTTTTGTACTCGATAAAGGTGCGGTCGTCGACGCCGACCCACTGATATATCAATGGGATCAAATGAATACCGGGGCTGCGACCGATGCCAACAGTTTTGGAACCGACCTGGGCAACAACCCGCTGTTCAGGAGTTATAAACCTCGCGCCGATTCCAAGCGTCATTTTCCAGCACTGGGTACCCAGCTTAATGCCGAATTTGACGATGCTGAGGTATTACCCTGTTCGGCGCGAAATCTCGATTTCCGGATGACAGTGCGTGATCTTAACGGCGGCCAGGCTACCGATAATGTAAGGATTACGGTAGACGCGAACTCCGGTCCTTTTAGAGTTACCAGCCTCTCGAGTGCGCAGGCAATCGATGCCAGTAACTCCCTGCTGGTCGAGTGGGACGTTGCCAACACCCGGCAGGCCCCGATTAGTTGTAATAATGTCGATATCGATTTGTTGACCTTTAACGATGCGAGCTACAGTCGATATTCGGCGCATTCGCTGCAGGCAGGAACAGCCAACGATGGACGCCAACTGATTGATTTCCCCACGCCAGATTTGTCACACCCACGTGCTCGACTCAGGGTAAAATGCAGCAATAACATATTCTACGATATATCAGATGCCGATTTGGTCATCAATGGCTCGTTGCTGTCACCCTCATACTCGGACAGCGATAATGCGACTGTTTTTAACACCGGCGGAACGGTTGGCACGACCGCGCCTTCATGTGCTGGAAACAACATCTCCGCTTCGCGTGATGGGGGAGGCTCTGGTGCGATTGATGCCCTGTGGCTATTGCTGATGACCGCCATGTTTACGGTCGTCAAGATACATCGTCGCTACGGCTGACAGTGAACCATGATGATAGCGTTGTACTGGAGCGCATAGCTACGGGCTTTCTGCATCAGGCGCAGGTGCTCGTCGCTGCGCACAACATCAGAAATGCCTTCAATTAATTGAACTCCACATTGTTCTTCATACTTCAGCGCATCTTCCGCTTCGATTCCCGGGATATTGACGGAACGGGTAGCCAAACCGAGCAGCCGCAAGTCGTTTTGTTTAACCGCCTGGTTGGCATCAGCCTGCGGATCGGCCGCATCCAGCCATTGCAATTTCTGTACGTAGGGGTCGATCGTGTTTGATGAGGTCGCACATGCCGCCTGCATGCAACAAATTGTTGCAAGCAAAACTGCGTATAGTCTGGATCCTCGTATCACTGCAAAACCACGCTGGTAATATCTCTGTTGGTGCCCAGGAGAGGACTTGAACCTCCACGACCGTACGGTCACTAGCACCTGAAGCTAGCGCGTCTACCAATTCCGCCACCTGGGCATGGCGCGGGAATATACACCACCTGGTAGTTGCTCGGCAAATGTTTCTATATACTCGCGATCTTGCTATGGATAACCTATGCCCAGAAAATCTAAAACAACCACCAAAGACCCTTTCCACAAGCGTGAACAAGCCAAGTACGACCAGCCGATAGCAAGCCGAGAGCATCTGCTCGAACTGCTTAAATCGCAGAAGGTCCCGCTGCCACAGGAGCATATTGCGGAAACGCTGGGATACCAGGATGAATCCAGGCAGGAAGCGCTACGACGACGACTGCAGGCAATGGTGCGCGATGGCCAGCTATTCCGCAATCGCCGCGGCGGTTACCTGAGTTTCGATCACATGGACCTCGAGAAAGGCTACGTGCAGTCGCACGCCGATGGTTTTGGATTCGTAACACCGGAATCCGGTGGCAAGGACATATTTTTACCGGCTAGCCAAATGCGTACGCTGATGAACGGTGACAAGGTGGCGGTTAAAATCACCGGTGTCGATAAGCGACGCGAGCGTGCCGAAGGCGCTCTTGTCTCGGTGCTCGAGCGTTCCCACGAAACCCTGGTCGGGCGATACTACCGCGAGAGCGGTATCGAGTTCGTGGTACCGGATGACAAACGCCTGGTGCAGGATGTTTTGCTCAATCGTGAAGTCGGTCACAAAGCAAGTCCGGGCGATATCGTGCTGGTTCGCATCACCGAGTACCCGTCGCATCATAACCAGCCGATAGGACTGATTGAGCACGTGTTGGGGAAGGAAAATGCCCCCGGAATGGAAGTCACCATCGCGGTCAATACGCACCACATTCCGCACCAGTGGAACGATGCCGTACTGAAGTCGGTACGCAACCTGAATAATCGGGTTGCACAGGGCGATAAGAAGGACAGGCGAGACCTGCGTGATCTTGCTTTCGTGACCATCGACGGCGCCGATGCGCGTGATTTTGATGATGCCGTTTACTGTGAACCAATAGCAAACGGATACCGCCTTTATGTCGCAATTGCCGACGTCGCGCACTATGTAAAAGTGGGGACCCCGCTTGATCTTGAAGCCTGCAACCGTGGCACCTCGGTATATTTCCCGGGTGAGGTCATTCCGATGTTGCCCGAGGTTCTGTCGAATGGATTGTGTTCATTAAATCCTGATGTCGATCGCCTGTGCCTGGTCTGTTGTATGGATATCAATTACCAGGGTACGATCAAGCAATTCGATTTTTTTGAGGCCGTGATTCACTCGAAGGCACGTCTTATTTATGAAAATGTGGCGGCTGTGTTATTCGAAGGTAGCAAGACTCGCGGTAAAACCATCGGCAAGGTATTTGATGAACTCGAGTGTCTCAAGCAGGTTTACCAGGCCCTATCGAAGGCGCGTCGGCGACGCCATGCAATCGAGTTTGAAACCCGGGAAGTAATATTCAAGTATGATCGTCAACGCAAAATCGAGGCTATCCTGCCGTACCAGCGAAACCAGGCACACCAGTTGATCGAGGAATGCATGATCGCGGCGAACATCTGTGCTGCCAGGCTCCTGAAGAAAATCAAGTTGCCAACTCTTTATCGCAACCACGAAGGTGTCAATGCCGATAAACTGCCGAATTTGCAGGAGTTCCTGGCCAGTTTTGGAATCGCGCTCGGCACTGAAAACCCTAAACCGGTTGACTATGCAAGGGTAGTCGAAGAGTCGCGTGCGCGTGCCGAAGCTGACATGATACAAACCGTGGTGTTGCGCTCGATGCTGCAGGCGAGTTATAGCCCTGACCCAAAAGTCGGTCATTTCGGACTGGCCCTGAAAGACTATGCACATTTTACCTCGCCCATTCGACGCTATCCTGATCTGCTGGTACACCGCGCCATCAAACACTGGATAGGCAACAATGACGCCTCCGGCTTCGGTTATGATCTGGCGCAGATGACTGCGCTTGGAGAATCCTGCTCGCGCTATGAGCGCCGTGCGGATGACGCAACGCGCGATGCGGCAGACTGGCTTAAATGCGAGTTTCTGCAGAAGCATATCGGCAAGCAGTATTCCGGCATTGTTACCGGTGTAACCAATTTCGGACTGTTTGTTCAACTGGATGATTTATTGATCGACGGCCTGGTACACGTGACTGCACTCAAGCGCGATTATTACCAGTTTGATCCGGCGCACCATCGACTGGTGGGCGAATTGACGGGACGCATTTACCGGCTTGGCGATCGGCTGCAGGTCGAAGTTGCAAGGGTGAACCTCGAGGACCGCAAGATTGATTTTGACCTGGCCGGAATAGCCGAAGACAAACCACCGGTAAAAGCCAAGCGCAGAGGGAAAAAGCGTCAGTCCCGCAACAAATCAAGGACTCGATCCAGGTCCAGATGAGTAGCAGTTTTATTTACGGAGTCCATGCGGTCGCGCGTCGTCTGCAACGGGCGCCGGAGCTTTGTATAGAGCTGATTTGTGCTGATAAGCGTAATCCCCGGTTGCTGCAGCTTATCGATCAGGCGCGCAACGCCGGGGTTGCGGTACGCACCGAACCTCGCGCACAATTGACACGACTCAGCGGCAGCGATAAACACCAGGGTTGTCTGCTGAAAACTCAGGATTTGGCACCGGTGATGGACTTCCAGCAATGTTTACGTGACGTGAATCGAAGCTCGTTGCTACTGGTACTCGATGGAATACAGGACCCCCATAATCTTGGCGCCTGCTTGCGTAGCGCCGACGCTTGCGGCGTTAACGCGGTGATTATTCCCCGCGATCGTGCGGTCAAGGTGAATGCAACCGTGCGCAAGGTTGCCGCCGGTGGTGCCGAGTCGGTGCCGATAATCGAAGTAACCAACATGGCGCGCAGTTTGAAAGACCTGAAACAGGCCGGTGTCTGGATTTACGGTACCAGCGATATGGCCGAGGACAGCCTCTATGACCACGACTATAGCGGTCCCGTGGCACTGGTCATGGGCGCCGAAGGATCGGGTTTGCGCCGACTGACCCTCGAATCCTGTGATCATCTGGTAAAGCTGCCGATGCAGGGACAGGTCGAAAGCCTCAATGTCTCGGTCGCAACCGGCGTCTGCCTATACGAAATTCTGCGCTCCAGAAGCGCTTGCGGCCGGCACTAGGGTCGGGTAGAATCCGCGCTCGCGAGTCGACCGTCGCAAAAGGCAGGTTGACGCTCCTTGCTCCACAGGCTTTATCCTGGGGGCATTATCCCAAGAGGAGAACAAATGAGACATTACGAAATCGTGTTTCTGGTCCACCCTGACCAGAGTGAGCAAGTGCCCGCGATGGTGGAACGCTATCGCAACATGATTACCGGTTCCGGTGGCGCAGTCCATCGCGAAGAGGACTGGGGTCGGCGTCAGCTCGAATTCCCGATCAAGAAAATTCACAAGGCGCATTATTTGCTGATGAACATCGAGTGCAATAAAGAGATACTCGACGAACTGGAGTCAGCGTTTCGTTTTAACGATGCGGTTCTACGACACCTGACGCTTACCTGTAAATCGGCAGTCACCGAGAAATCGGCCATGATGATGGAAGTCGAGCGCGAGGAATCAGCAAAATCCAGCGATCGCAGACCTGCAGCCAGCGATGATGTCGTTGAAACTGTCGAAACTCCGGCTGATACCGATGATGTCGAGCCAGTTACAGAAACCGAGGTGGTCGCCGAGATCGAAGCAGATGCCGAAGTTGAAGCCAGCAAACTTGAAGAAGAGGTGAATTAACTATGTCACGCTATTTTCGTCGCAAGCGTTTTTGCAAATTCACTGCGGAAGGCACCGATCAGATCGATTACAAGGATCTGGAAACACTGAAAGAATACATTACCGAAACCGGTAAAATTGTACCGAGTCGGGTTACGGGTACCAAAGCAAAGTACCAGCGGCAGTTGGCGACAGCGATCAAGCGTGCCAGGTTTCTTTCCTTGCTGCCTTATACCGATCAGCACAAGCTGAGGTAAACCCGGGAGGGTGTCACCTTGTTGGCACTGGCAAGATTTAGCCTTAAAGGACCCTACCAGGCAGCGGCGGTTGTCGGCCTGCTCGCGGTGCTGGCGGTGTTTATACCGCCGATGGCCCCGAATACGGTACTGGGGCTGCTGGCCGGGTCCGTGTGCATGTTGCTGTCATGTGTGCTGGTGGGATTGATAATACTGACCCAGGGATCGGTATCGGGGCTCAAGGCAATAGGGGTCTCGATCCTCGGGATCACCCTGGTTGCATGGGTTCTGATCAGTGCCCCCGAGCTGGGATTATGGACCGGGCTGGTGCAATGGTTGCCGATTATCTTGCTGACGCAGACACTGCGCAGTAGCAAGTCGCTGGCGCTGACGATGCTGGCAGGCCTGGCATTAGGGGCGGTCGGTATTGCCGTCCAGTACCTGGCCTGGAGTGACCTGGAAGCCGAGATGATATCCCAGGTGATTCAGCGCATGGGGCAGGTCGAGCAGATGGACGAAGCGCTGGTCGAAAGAAACCTGCAGCTGGTGCGTGTGTTCGTGTTAGCGGTAGTGGCCATGGCCTACCTGGTATTCATGCTGATTGTTCTGGTCGCCAGATGGATGCAGGCCAGCCTTGCCGAGTCGCAGGGTTTTAGCCAGGAATTTCGGGCCTTGTCGCTCGGAAAGCCTGCAGCCCTCGGGGCATTGGTACTGATGGTGGTTAGTTTCTGGATTGAGCAACCCTGGTTGATCAGCCTGGCGTTCCTGGTGGTGGTTGCGTTTATGTTTCAGGGCATAGCGGTGGTACACAGCAAGCTTGCGCCGCGCAAGCAGGTACGCTTGTTGCTGGTACTGTTTTATACGCTATTGCTGGTTTTCCCGCAGGTAGTGGCTTTAACCGCTATCACCGGGGTGATTGATAACTGGTTGGTTTTCAGGAAGAATTCTGCAAAGCCGAGTGATGAAAATGAACTTTGAGAAGAGGTAATCTGATGGAAGTTATCCTGTTGGAAAATATTGAAAACCTGGGCTCGGTGGGCGACAAGGTCAGTGTCAAGTCCGGCTTTGCGCGTAATTACCTGGTACCGCAGGCCAAGGCCAAGGTTGCGACCGCTGAAAACGTGGCCGAGTTCGAAGCACGTCGTGCGGAACTTGAAAAAGCCGCTGCCGAAGCCAAAGCGACCGCGGAGAAGCGCAAACAGACGATCGAGGCACTGGGTGTTATAGAAGTCAGCGCGCTGGTCGGGGCCGAAGGCAAACTGTTTGGCTCGATTGGGGTCGCCGATGTATGCGAGGCGATAGCTACTCTTGGTGAAACCGTGGAAAAAAGCGAAATCCGTATGCCGGAGGGTGCTTTGCGAGTCGTTGGGGAGCATATTGTCGATATTCATCTTTACACCGATATAGACACCCAGGTGACGATTAACATAGTCGGCGAGGAGCAATAGTCCCCAATCCGTAATAAATTTTAAAAGGCTGCTACTTTAGTGGCCTTTTTCTTTTCGGTGTCGGCAAAAAAGGTTTATCATTACCGACCCATGTCGATCTTCCATTTCGTTAAATATGTCTGAAATTTCCTCCCGCGTGGCGGAACTGAGCCAGCGCGTCGATGACCTCAAGGTCCCGCCCCAGTCAATGGAGGCGGAACAGTCGGTCATCGGGGGATTAATGCTGGATAACAAGTCCTGGGACTATATCGCAGATATCGTTAATGAGCAGGATTTCTATCGCCACGATCACACCCTGATTTTCCGGGCGATCAACGATCTCGCCGCGGATGACAAACCCTACGATATCGTCACCGTTTCTGAATGGCTGGGTTCCCGGGGCGAGCTTGAATCCATCGGCGGACTTGCTTACCTGAGTATTCTCGCCAACGACACGCCAACCGCGGTTAACGTCAAGGCTTACGCGAATATCGTGCGTGAATACTCGATTCTGCGCAGCCTGATCCAGATCGGCAATGAGATTTCAGCCAGTGCCTACAACTCGGATGGTCGTCCCAGCAAGGAATTACTCGACGAAGCCGAGCGTAAGGTATTCATGATTGCCGAGCAAAGTGCCGGTAGTCGCGAGGGCTTCGAAGCAATCAATGATTTGCTTGGGCGTGCCGTAAAACGGGTAGAGGAGATGTATCGCACCAAGGAAGCGATAACCGGAATAGCAACCGGGTTCAACCTGTTTGACGACAAGACCTCGGGTTTACAAAATTCCGATCTGATCATTGTTGCCGGTCGCCCCTCGATGGGTAAAACCAGCTTTGCGATGAATATTGCCGAAAATGCAGCGCTCAATAATGAAAGATCGGTTGCCGTGTTCAGCATGGAGATGCCGGGCGAGCAACTTGCAATACGTATGATGTCCTCGCTGGGACGCATCGATTCGCATAATTTACGCACCGGCAAGCTTGATGATCATGACTGGCCGAGGCTTATTTCATCGGTCAACATGCTTTCAAAAGCAAAGCTCTTTATCGACGATACACCGGCCCTGACGCCAACCGAGTTGCGCGCACGTACGCGTCGCCTGAAACGTGAGCATGGACTCGACATGGTGGTTGTCGATTATCTGCAGCTGATGCAGGTTGCGGGCTCTACCGAGAACAGGGCAACCGAGATTTCCGAGATTTCACGTTCGCTTAAGGCGCTGGCGAAGGAACTGAATGTCCCGGTGGTGGCGCTTTCGCAGCTGAATCGTAGCGTCGAGAGTCGGCCCGACAAGCGACCGGTTATGTCCGACTTGCGTGAATCGGGCAGTATCGAGCAGGATGCCGACGTTATCTTATTTATCTATCGGGACGAGGTTTATAATCCGGAAAGTGCAGAAAAGGGCGTCGCCGAATTACTGATACGAAAGCAGCGCAACGGCCCCATAGGTATGGTTAAACTGGCATTTCTCGGACAGTACACGCGTTTCGAAAACCTTGCGTTCGATCAATATGGAGGCGAGTTTGAATAGCCATGGGGCGAACCGGCATTCACGCGTAATCATCGACCTCGAAGCGTTAAGACACAATTACCGGTATTTAAAAGAGGCCGCAGGTGGCAATCGACTGATCGCCGTGATCAAGGCCGATGCCTATGGTCATGGTGCGCTGGAGGTCGCGACCGCACTTGAGGATGCCGATGCATTTGCGGTAGCCGCGGTGGGCGAGGCGGTGGCGCTACGAAAAGCAGGAATCAACCAGAAAATCATTGTTATGGGTGGATTCGTTCGAGCCGAGGAGCTGCGGGCCTGTATCGAACATGCGCTCGATCCTGTGCTGCATCACCAGTTTCATCTCGATTGTTTGCGCGATACGGCGGATCTCGGCGACCTGGAAGTCTGGTTGAAGATTGATACCGGTATGGGAAGACTCGGTTTTCCGCAAGGCAGGGCTCGCGAGATCGTCGATTACCTGACTGGCCTGGATACGCTCGGCAGCCTGCGCATCATGACCCACCTGGCGAATGCAGATGCCACGGATAGTGACTTCACCGAATTTCAGATAGGCCAGGTCAAATCGCTTGGTCTCGATGAATACGAATGGGGGATTGCCAATTCTGCCGGTATTCTGGGCTGGCCCGAGACCCACCGTATCTGGGCGCGCACCGGCATAGCGCTTTACGGGGCTGATCCGATGTCTGATCGTAAGCAAGCGCAGCGCGAACTGCGCCCGGCGATGACCATGAAGTCACGAGTACTCGCGATCAATCCGCATCATAAAGGTGATTTAATCGGCTATGGCAATACTTATACCTGCCCCGATGATATGTTAATTGCGGTCGTGGCAACCGGCTACGCGGATGGTTATCCACGGCACAAGATCGATACCGCAAAGGTCGAAATACACGGTAAGCCCTGTAATGTCGTCGGACGGGTGTCGATGGACATGATTACGGTCGATGTCAGCCAGCTGCCCGATGTCCGCGTCGATGACGAAGTCACGCTATTCGGAACAACGTCGGACGTCAATGACCTCGCCGATTGCTCCGAAACCATCGCCTACGAAATCCTCTGCAATGTGGGCGCCCATGCACACCGAGAATACATCGGTTAACGATAAAACCGTCATCCAGCCGCTCAAAAACTGTCGTCCCGCCGTTTAAGAATTGTCATCCCGCGGCTTGACCGCGGGATCCAGAAAAACCTGATCCATTCAAATGACCCTGGATACCGCGATCAAGCCGCGGTATGACAGACAGGTCAATTTACACTGGCAAAAAAACCCAAATATCCGTAGAATCGCGCCTTCAAATTTATGCGCCTGTAGCTCAGCTGGATAGAGTACTCGGCTACGAACCGAGCGGTCGGGAGTTCGAATCTCTCCAGGCGCGCCATCCCATAAAAAAGCCCACCGCAAGGTGGGTTTTTTTATGGGATGGTGTACTGCGGGATCAGATGAGAACTCCAAGTTCGACAAAATCGCCTGGAGCGATTTTGGACGCGCTTTAGCGCGGCCCCGGAGGACGGCAGAAGGCCGTCCGCAGGGGCGGGGCACAGGGATGTGCCCCGCAATCTCTCCAGGCGCGCCATCCATAAATCATTTTAGATCATAGACTTAAGAGTGTTTTTTAATGTATTTACTAACATATGAATTTCTTGGGTATAGCCAAAATATACTACTTACCCCTTTGAGACAGCTGATATCTCCCGCATAGCAGGTTAAATGCCCTGGTGCCAGGTGCTAAATAACACTGCACCATTTACCTCTCAGACCAACCTCGATGCGCTCACTAGACTATCGGAATCCCATGGTGATAGTCTAACCATCGGTAAAAAGTTATGACTGAGCGCAAACCTAAATCTCCTGCCAGTACCGACAAACTTCATCGAGCCTATCATGCCGAAAGTTTGCAGGAGACTGCAGACGTTTACGACGATTGGGCCGATGAGTACGAACAGCACATGAAGAATGTTGGTTATACCCATCCTGCCATGGTCGCTGCCATGGTGGCACGCCATGTTGCCCCCACCGAAGAACGAGTGCTGGATGCGGGTGCAGGTACCGGGGTCCTGGGGGAGATACTCACTGCACTGGGTTATCCAAATATTGTTGGCCTTGATGCCTCCGAGGGCATGTTGAAAATTGCCAGCTTAAAAAATAACTACCTGGAGCTCACGCATCAGTTTCTTGGTCAGCCGCTGACCTTCGAGGATGATTCCTTCGCACTGGTAGTCAGTTCCGGTGTATTCACCCAGGGCCATGCTCCCCTGGAGGGCTTAGACGAATTAATTCGAGTGACCCGGTCCGGCGGGCATCTCGTTTTTTCCGTAGCTCGAACCTATCTCGATGGGCCTTTTGAACATAAACGCCAGCAGTTAGAACAGGCAAATTTATGCCGGTTCGTGGATGTTTCTGAGCGATATAACTCGGCACCTTTAGAGGATACTTTGATCTCACAGGTGTTTGCCTTTGAAGTCGTTTGAGTCATAAAGCGATAAAGTTAACCCCGATTAATTCCCTATTTCCATATAGCAGACACTCAAATGCCAAACTTCAGCCTCTGAGAACGGCCAGAAGCGGACGCCCGATAGAGAATTCGAATCAATCGGCACTGACCCTTTTGATTCAGCAAGAGTTCATCGTAAACATGTCTGGATGGTCCTGACCGCTCCCTCGGCGTAGAGCTGTTTCAGATAGGCACAAACTTCTTTCCTGAACCGATCGTGATCCGACAGATCGCCAAACACTTCGCGGAGGCTCAAAAGCGCTTCAGCGTCGTCACCTCCTTCCTTCGCCTTTTGAATGAGGGTGTCGGCAATCGGGTCACGAAGCGGAATTTGGCTCCCTTTCTCCGTCGCCTGGCCCAGAAATCGCATCCAGCTTGCAACGCTGAGTGCAGCAGTTTTAATGGAGTCGCCAGTTTCGAGCCGATCGCGGACGGTGGGGAGAATAAACTTGGGAAACTTGTAGGACCCGTTCATGCAAATCCTCAGCGCCTCGTCCTTTATGGCAGGATTTCCAAAGCGTCTCACTACGGTTCTTTTGTAGTCAGCCAAATCGACACCTGGAACGGGGTCCAGATGAGGCGTCACTTCCTTGTCCAAAAAGTGCGTCACGTACTCGGCAAACAGAGGATCCCGGACAATTTCGAAGATGTATCGGTGCCCTGCAAGGTATCCAAGGTAAGCGACAAGGGAGTGGCTCGCGTTTAAAACCCTCAATTTGATTTTTTCGTAAGGAGCCACATCCGCGGTAAACTGGACTCCCACCTTTTCAAGAGCGGGGCGCTCGCTTGAAAACCTGTCCTCGACTACCCACTGAATATACGGTTCGCACATGACGGGACATTGATCTTCAAGGCCGAACCGTTCCCTCACGAATGCCCCGGTTTCCTCGTTGGGAATCGGAGTTATCCTATCCACCATGCTGTTCGGAAATGCCACGTTCTCGTCGATCCATTTAGAAAGTGCGGGGTCTACTTCGTCGCAGAATGCGAGGAGGGTGTGCTTGCTGATGCTGCCGTTCCCTTGAAAATTATCGCAGGACATAATGGTGCAAGGCGGAACATTGTGTACCATGCGGCGTTTCAGGGCCTGACTCAGGTACCCGAAAATGGTTTTGGGTGCTGAGGGGTTCGCAAGGTCATGCCGAACGTCAGGGTGTTCGAGATCCAGCCCCGAGGTTGTCTGGTCTATATAATATCCCGCTCCTGTCACGGTAAGTGAGATGATCCTGGTTTCGCGTGCAGCCAGTTTATGTATAAACGCCTCTACATCATCATGGGCCAGGACGTAATCTGTCATGGACCCGATAATGCGGGCCTCCGCATGTTCGTCGCTGCGTTCGACAAGCGTGTACAAACAATCCTGGGAGTTCAGGGCCTCCTTGAGAGCGCGGTCTTCCTCCCTTATTCCCGAGGCGCAAATACCCCAGGAGAGATCCCCCGTCTCCGCTAGAATACGGTCCATGTAATGTTGCTGGTGTGAACGATGGAACCCGCCCGCTCCGATATGGACGATGGAACTCTTAACCGAGTTTCTGTCGTAGGATGGCGATGATATACCCGGAGGCAGACTACCGGCCAAGAACTTTGCTGTTATTTTGTCTGTCATCGTCGCACCTCCGTTTCGTCCGGGCTACCTTTTTCCTCCTTTCTCAATAGACACCAATTTCTCTATCCAGCCCTGATTACGGCTTAACGAAAGCAGTCTATCACTTACTGTTAGCGGACGTTCAATAGTGAAAATTGAGTGTCTGCTTTTTATACCCCTGCTGAATCCGATAACCCTGAGTTCAATTGGATCGAGGCCATCGCCCCCTTGCGTGTTCGTAATTGAAACTTCTCGCTGCGGTGGGTTCGATTAGTAGGATCGAGATTGGAAACCCTATACTCAGGCGAATCCTGGCGGATTCCACTCATCCATCATCTTCTGACGCGCGGCATCGAGCCGCTCGGACATCAGCGTTGCGAAACGTTTGAACAATTCGTAGCCGAAATTCGGGTCTTCCTCGCAACGCGCCAAGATGGCACTCCCATCAAACTCGAGTAAATCCGAATCTTCCAATGCTCGGGCCTGGAAACTCCACCGGTATGGTGGTATTAGCCAGGACCAGCCGAGTATTTGATCTTCGCCGAGGGTTTGAATTTCAAGTGTCGGCCCCATTAGCGCGGGCACCTGGATAGATATTTGCCCATTGCGCAACAAATAGAATTTATCAGCCCGATTTCCGTGCTGAAACAAGACATCGCCCTTCTTGATCCGCAGCTCAGTGACGGAATTTGACAGGAACTTCAAAAAGCTGCTATCCATTCTGGAAAAGAAAGAATGGGCGGACAAATAGTCCTCTATCGACTGCTTAATCATTAGTTTCTTCACCATGTTTTAGTCAGGACGTTTATTATCATGCTTGTTTTAGCACTTTTCATTGATCCCTGGCAATGACAAGATAATTAAACAAAAGGAAACAATGGAGCATTTGTTTATATGTTTTCCGGGAGTCTCCTTCGGGTCGTTAGCCGCCGCCGATATTTCAAATTTGAGCGTCTGCTTTCTAGTGGGTTAAAGCTGCTCAACCCCTGGTGGGAGGCCATCTTCGGCCAGTTTCGGGCCTTATTCTAAATGTAAAGACACCGACTGGAAGCACCGGGAATTATTGTAAGGCGTAAACCCCAGGCTACGATATTCAACCTTTGGACATACAGGAAATATGCTTATACTTCGGGCCGTTGCACGCATCATTTGCACTTGATGCGAATTCACCACAAGATACGCAACCCAAACAGAGGAGCCCCGGGTTATGAAAGCAGCCGTATGCCGAGAGCATGGTAAACCACTGGTTATTGAAATGCTTGAGCTTGATGCACCGCAGACCGGCGAGGTCAAGATCAAGATTGCCGCCTGTGCCATTTGCCACAGTGACATTATCTACATGGACGGTGGCTGGGGGGGCGAGCTCCCGGCAGTTTACGGGCACGAGGCGGCAGGCGTCGTCGAAGAAATTGGTCCCGGAGTAACGTCCGTGAAACCCGGTGATCATGTCGTGGTTACTCTGATCCGATCTTGCGGCCACTGTTACCATTGTGCACAGGGTGATCAGCACATCTGCGAAACCCAGTTTCCGCTCGATGCCAATAGCCCGCTGCATGGAGACAATGACGAAACGATTGTACACGGGCTGCGTACTGGCGCATTTGCCGAATATGTCGTGGTCGATACCTCCCAGGTCGTGGCGATTCCGGATTCGATTCCACTTGATAGTGCTTCATTGCTTGCCTGCGGCGTTATTACCGGGCTCGGTGCGGTCGTCAATACGGCCAGGGTGGAATCAGGCAGTAGCGTGGTAGTGATCGGAACCGGTGGCGTCGGGCTCAACAGCGTACAGGGTGCAAGCCTGGCGGGCGCGCGCACTATTATTGCGATCGATTTATCCCCCGGCAAGCTGGCGACAGCCATGGAGTTTGGCGCGACTCATACTATTAACCCGGATGAAGAAGATGCCCTCTCGGCGATCAGCAAACTAACCCAGGAGCGCGGCGCGGATTACGTGTTCGTTACCGTCGGCAGCACCAGGGCGATCGAGCAATCGGTCGACTTTGCCCGCAAGGGCGGAACGATATGTATTGTCGGCATGCCGCCATCGGGTGCCATGGCAGCCTTCGAGGGTGTCGATATCGCCAATAATGCGAAGAAATTAATCGGCAGCAAGATGGGGTCGACACGCTTGCAGGTCGATATGCCGCGACTGGTAGAACTTTACCAACAGGGGCGATTGAAACTGGACGAGCTTATCTCAAATCGCTACCCCCTGGAACAGATCAACGAAGCCGTGGCTTCGGTTAGACAGGGCGAAGCACTGCGTAACGTGATCATATTTTGATTTGCAGAAAACCGGTGCCCAAATTATCAGCTTCCCGGCATTCGCCGGCATGACGATTTCGGTAGCCCGCTTTGCTCCGTTAGCCGATCTGGATGTCTCGAATTTTAGTGACTGCCTTGTTTAGTCGAGCAGGGTACAAGTTAAGGCTGATTGTGAATCGATAAGACCGTCAATAACGTTAAAGTGATGTTGATCCTTTGCCTGATGAACCGAGATCTTAATCCCTAATCCAGCCCAGATATTGGCCAGCAGTTCTGACTGGCGAATAAATTCCGGTCGTTCTTCGGCGCCCACCCAGCAAACCAGTTCGACGCTTGGTACGGGCTGGTTCAGGGCAGGGCTTTCTGCCACGGCCTCGGTTTCGGTCATTTGAAAATCAGCGTTCATTTTGGTGTTCAACAGGGGGCGCAAATCGTGCAGGCCCGAAATCGAAATCACACGATCAATTCGTTGCCTGACATCTGGCGCAAGCGGACTGTCCCGGCAGATCATACGGGTTACCAGGTGGCCGCCAGCTGAATGGCCTGTCAAGCGGATGGGGCCTGCCGTTAAAGACGCCGCCTTGTTGATAGCCAATCCCACCTGGTGGGTAATCTCGCTAATAGAAACTGCTGGAACCAGGTCATAGGATGGCAATGCTACTGCCCAGCCCCGACGAGTCGCTCCGCTTGCCAGGTGAGACCAGCAGGACTTGTCAAAGGCCCGCCAGTAACCCCCGTGAATAAAGACCACGAGTCCGCTGATGCTGCCTTCCGGTCGGAAGAGATCGAGCCTTTGGCGTTCACTGTTACCGTAGACGACATCCAGGTCAGCCAGTTGTTTTTGTGTCATCAATTGGCGGAACTGCAGTGCTTCCGCTGCCCATTTCTCGGGATAAGCAGCCGAGCCCTCGATATAGGCTCCGTTAGCGTAGGCATCGTCCCAGTCCTCGATCATCACATTCATCGATTGTCGTCTTTTATTAAGTTGTTAGACTAGCCTGATACAGCGTAACCCTCAAGAATGCATCATTGTGACTGACTTCGCTAAAACCAAATCGCTATTCCATTTGCCTGCAGGGCAGGTTTACCTGGACGGCAATTCGCTGGGCCCTTTACCTAAAGCCGCCGTCGCCAGAGTCGGCAAAATGATGCAGGATGAGTGGGGTGACCTTTTGATAACCGCCTGGAACCGGGCGCAGTGGATGAACCAGCCATCCCGGGTCGGTGATCGCATCGGCAGGCTCATCGGCGCATCGGCTGGCACGGTTGTTATGGGTGATACGCTGTCGATAAAAGTTTACCAGGCCCTGGCTTCCGCTCTCGAAATAAACGCCGCTCGTAAAACCATAGTATCGGATACGGGCAATTTCCCGACCGATCTCTACATGGCCGAAGGGCTCATCAAGTCCCTTGACAAGGGGCACGAACTCAAACTATGCGAGCCGGATGCGGTTGAAGATTGCCTGGCTGAAGATGTCGCTGTATTGATGCTTACCGAGGTCGATTACAAAACCGGTCGACTCCACGATATGAAAGCCCTGACCGCGAAAGCCCATGAAAAAGGCATTTTGACCATTTGGGACCTCGCTCATTCAGCCGGTGCGCTGCCGGTGAAACTGGACGCCGCCGGGGCTGATTTTGCGATTGGTTGTTCCTACAAGTATCTTAACTCCGGCCCGGGTGGCCCAGCTTTTATCTACGTGGCGCCTGGACTGGCAGACCAGGTACGGCCAGCGCTTTGCGGTTGGCTCGGTCATGAAGCACCTTTCGATTTTGACCTCGATTATCGCCCTGGACGTGGCATCGAGCGCATGCGGGTCGGCACGCCACCCGTTCTGCAATTGACGGCGCTGGAAGCCTCCCTGGATATCTGGGACCTGGTTGATATGGAAGATGTCCGCGCGCATTCCATCAAGTTGTCTAATCTTTTTATCGAACTCGTTGAGGCTAACTGTCCAGATCTCGAACTGGCAAGCCCTCGTGACGCTATGCACCGCGGCAGCCAGGTGTCTTTCCGTTTCGGCAATGGTTATGCCGCGATGCAGGCGCTGATTGAACGTGGGGTTATCGGCGACTTTCGCGCACCTGACATCATGCGATTTGGTTTTACACCGCTTTACATTGATGCTGAAGACGTGAGGAAAGCCGCCGCGATCATCGAGGATGTCATGCTCAACCGGCTTTGGGATAGCACGGATTATTTTACTCGCTCAGCGGTAACTTGAATCCTTTATCAGAAATTAAATCGTTTAAATTCAGATATTTATAGATATAACTTAAAGTAATTACTATTCTTATGTCTCACTATTGCCAGGTACGACAAACAGCCTTAAGAAGTATTGTTGTAACCTATACAGCCGTGTAGATGGCCAGTTCAAAATTTCAAATTGCAGTGATCAGGGGTGATGGTATCGGAATCGATGTTACCGATGCGGCGCTTGCGGTCATTGAAGCAGCGCTCGAGAAAACTTCTGCTATCCGTCTCGCTTATCACGAAATATCCGCTGGTGCAGCTTACTATCGCGAAACGGGACGCGATATCGAGGCAGGTGGTGAAGATGCCGCCGGTAAAGCGGATGCGATGTTTCTCGGTGCGATCGGACTGCCCGACATCCGCTATAAAGACGGCACCGAAATCTCGCCACATCTGCGCTTACGCGATATTTACCAGCTTTATGCCGGGGTGCGGCCAGTCAGGGCATATCCAAATGCGCCGCAGCGCCTGGCCGACCCCCGTGCCCGGGAAATAGACCTCGTCATTTTACGCGAGTCGACCGAGGGTCTGTTCTATTCAGCGGCGGTGCATGGCAGAAGCGAAGTACTTGATAACCAGGAAGTTCGTGACGTGCTACGGATTACCCGGGCAACAACCGAAAAGCTGCATCGCTTCGGTTTCGAACTGGCGCGCAAACGCAAGCAGCGCGGTTGCAGCGGTATGTTGACCTGTGTCGACAAGGCCAACGTGTTCAAGTCGATGGCGTTTTTCCGGCAGATCTACGATGAGATTGCAGCGGAATTTCCCGATATTCAAACCGGTTACAATTACGTCGATGCACAGGCGCTCGATCTGATTCGTCGACCCTGGGAGTTTGACGTGCTGGTTACCGAAAACATGTTTGGCGATATCCTCTCGGACCTCGCCGGCGGCCTGGTTGGTGGCATGGGGATGGCGGCCTGTGCCGAGATCGGGGATGAAACCGGGTTGTTTCAACCCGCCCATGGCAGCGCTCCAGACATCATGGGCCAGGATATGGCTAACCCCATGGCAGCCATTCTGAGTGGCGCGTTGATGCTCGAATACCTGGCTGACAAGGCTGGTGAGCCCGCGCTGCAGGATGCATCGCAATTGATCGAAAACGCGATATCCCTGGGCTTTGCCGAGGCACGTATCCGCCCGCTCGAATTTGGTGGCGATATGGGTACGGCTGCGGTAACCAACGAATTGCTATCCCTAATTTGACCCGGCTTTACCCGTTTTAAGATTCCTGATTGCGGGAATTTCAGCTTGTTTGAAAACTACCCATGGGTGTTGAAACCGGGTAAGTTACTAATAATAAAATGCTTTAGATAAAGCTAATAAGTTATTGAATATTAATGATTTAAGTAGATTTAAAATTGAGAATCTTATGCTATAGATCGGGGTTTTGAAACGCCGGAAATCTGCCGGACGAACGGCACTGTATTTAAAAATATCTCTGCTATGCTCTTTGCATGACGCCAAGTGCTGGACTCGATATTCAACCACCTGTAACCCTTGAACAGCTAATTGGCAAGGGCCAGGATTTACCCAGCCTACCCGAAATCTACCTACGCGTTTCCGAGCAGTTGGAAGACGAAAGCAGTACCGTACAGCAGATCGGCGACACGGTACAAAATGATCCGGCGATCACCACGCGCATACTGAAAATGGTCAATAGTGCCTACTACGGAATGCCCAACGAGGTTGCCTCCGTTTCCCAGGCGGTTTCATTACTGGGCCGCGAAAGATTGAAACATATCCTGATCGGCTCGGTTCTCCGGGGCGTCTTCAGCGAGCAGGAGAATCCCGCATTTTCGATGCAGGTATTCTGGCAACACAGTATCAAGACGGCCATTATTGCACGTCAGCTGGCGACACAGATTAATTCAATCCAGGAGCCGGAATCGATGTTTACCGCCGGGTTACTGCATGATATTGGCAAGTTGCTGCTAATAAACAAAATTCCGGACAGAATGCTTGCCGCGGAAGAGTACATGATTCAAAAGCGCGTCGACGTGCTATCCGCCGAGTTGAGCCAGGTTGGTGTTACCCACACCGCCGTGGGTGAAGCACTGATGGATCACTGGGGTTTGCCGCAGCTGCTGATTGAATGCGCCCGCAATCACCACGAGGTGGTTCACGATGGACCGAACCGTGAGGCCACTCACCTGATATACCTGGCGAACTGTCTCAGTACCTACGTGCCTCCCCTGGACGAGCAGGAAACCCAGAACATACTGGACGACATTGAAAACTGGGACCTGGGTTACGCGACGCTCGAGCAGGTCGCATTTGCCTGTCAACATGCCGATGACATGGTGTTTGAAGTCATGGAATCGCTCGGTATGATCGCGCTCGAGATTAGTAGCGACTAATCAGTAACCAAAAGTTAACAAGCCTGCTTGACACGGCCCATCTCGGACAGCCAGATCCCCCCAAGAACCAGTACCAGCGAAAGCGCGTGGTGTGACTGGAAAGTCTCGTGCAGGAACACGACTGCCATTATCGATGCGAATACCGGCACCAGGTTGACAAACACACCGGCTCTGCCGGGACCGATCAGGGCAACTCCCTGGATAAAGAATATTTGTGCCACCAGCGAGGGTAACAAGGTGACCAGCGCTGCAATTGCCCAGCCGGCGAGTGACGGCATTTGCCAGCCCTGCTGATAGGTCTCGATTGCAACCACTGGAATTGAGACCAGCCAGGCCACGCCCGCCATGACCGCGAACAGGCCCAGCGCGCTGACGTTGGGTCTGCGGCTCAGCCCGATCGAATAGGCTGCGTAGAAAAAACAGGCGATCAGCATGAACAGGTCGCCGCGGCTTACCGACAGGTTTTGTAGCTCATTCCAGTCACCGCCCGTGGCGACGATAATTACCCCGACTATGGTTATAACCACGCCCAGTACCTGCACCCGCGTGATTCGGTGACGCCAGGCCAGCCAACTGCCAAGCAGCACGTAAATCGGAATCGAGCCCTGTAATATGCCGATATTAATCGCCGAGGTATGATGTGCCGCGACATAGAACAGGGCGTT
>CAMYLU010000004.1:133044-259900 GCA_947259485.1 uncultured Gammaproteobacteria bacterium
ACGATGTGCTTGCGCGCGAATATTGCCAGCAATATAACCACGCCCAACCAGCGGAAGGTAACCAACTGCATCGGCGAGATTTCGTCGATGGCGAGTTTGCCGAATATCGCGTTGAGTCCCCAGCACAAGGTGGTAACTATCAGCAGAAGATAAGCTCGCAAATGATAAGTGTCGATCATGCCGGCGTCCTGTTAACGCCTGCGTCCACGAGAGAGAACAGCAGGATGCTCGACAGCATCGCACTGAATCCAGGTGCGGGATTATCGATGCTACGTATTGCTAATGGAACTGGATTACTTGAAACGGAAATGCTCCTGTCAGTCGAATTCGAGTTCCACGCTGCTTCCAGCAAAAATGATTGTGGATTATAGACACTACATCTGTTGCGTAAAGCATAACTTCAGGTTTCGTCCAGGCCCTTGTTGATGCATAATTTGGGCGCTAACCCAAGTGGAGTCAGTTTTGAAATTTAGCATCGAAGAATTTCGTGCCTGGGAAAATAAAAGAGTCACGCTGGTCGGCATGTCCGGGGTGGGAAAGTCCTACCTGTCCGCCAAGCTGCGCGGCAGTAACTGGTTTCACTACTCGGGCGATTACCGGATTGGTACGCGCTACCTCGACGAACATATTGTCGACATGATCAAGCACCAGGCAATCAAGATTCCGTTTCTAAAAGAGCTGCTGCGTAACGACTGGATCTATATTAAAAACAATATCCGGGTTAACGACCTCGGGCCGGTGTTAAGTTTCGTCGGCAAACTGGGAAACCCTGAACTGGGAGGTGTAGAACTGGGTGAGTTCATTGAACGCCAGGCGATTTATCGCCAGGCGGAAGTCGATGCGATGTACGATATCCCGCATTTTATCGAGAAAGCACAGGAGATTTACGGGTACCCGCATTTTGTCAACGATGTCGGTGGCAGCCTGTGTGAACTCGATGAAACCGGGGTGATGGACATCCTGGTGGATAATACGTTAATTCTTTATATCCAGGTTACCAATGACACGCAGGAAAAAGTTTTGATCGAGCGCGCCGTGTCCGACCCCAAGCCACTGTATTATCGGCCAGAGTTCCTGCAGGAACATTTGCAGCTTTACTACCAGGAAACCGGGCTCGAATATGCCGCACAAATCGATCCCGACGAATTTGCACGCTGGGTTTTTCCGCGTCTGTTTCGCTCGCGGCTGCCGCGCTACGATGCGATCGCGAAACTGGGTTACACGGTTACCTCGGAGGAAATCGATCACGTGCAAAATGACGCGGACTTCCTGAATATGCTGGAAATGGCCATCGAGAGACAACCGGAGGGTGACGCATAATGCCATTGGTCGCGCATAATGATTTACCTGCCTTTGGCAAGTTGCGACAGGATGGTTTGCTGGTACTGGAACCGGGTCTCGCCAACCAGCAGGACATACGCGAGTTGCATATCGGGCTGCTCAACATGATGCCTGACGCGGCGCTTGCCGCTACCGAGCGACAGTTTTTTCGATTAATTGGTGAAAGCAATCCGATTGCCCAGTTTTATGTACACCCGTTTACACTCGATGCGTTGCCGCGTGAACAATCGGCACGTACGCACATCGATAGCTACTACGACAGTTTTGAGCAGATTAAACAGCAGGGACTCGATGCCCTGATCATAACCGGTGCCAATGTTATCGGTGCCGACCTTTCGAAAGAAGTCTTCTGGGACGAGTTGAACCAGGTGGCCGACTGGGCCCACCAGAACGTGACCTCGACACTGTGTTCATGCCTCGCCACTCATGCGGTGATGGACTTTCGCTATGGGCAGAAACGTATCAGGCAGAAATCAAAGAAATGGGGTGTATTCCGTCACCAGGTCGTCGATGTTTCGCATCCCCTGGTGGACGATATCAACTCTGAATTTGATGTGCCTCATTCACGCTGGAATGACGTTCATCCTGAACAGTTCGAATCCCAGGGGCTGAAAATACTGGTCAGGGGCGACGACGGATGTGTGCATCTCGCTACCAGTCCGGACGGGTTTCGTACCATTTTTTTCCAGGGGCATCCGGAATACGACACCGTCTCCCTGCTAAAAGAGTACAAGCGTGACGTAAGGCTGTTCATTGACGGTAAATTCGAGAACTACGCACCGATGCCGGAACACTATTTCAGCGAGTTCAACACGGCAGTTTGTCGCGAATACCAGGGTCGTGTCATGCAGAGCCTGGCGCTGGGCGAGGAAATTCCCGAATTTCCGGAGCACCTGATACTGGGAAATCTGAAAAACACCTGGCAGGACACCGCAAGCGCGGTCATCGGCACCTGGCTGGGTTTAATTTACCAGGTGACCAATGTCGATCGGCGCAAGCCTTTTATGCAAGGCGTTGATGCAGACAATCCTTTGGGACTGGAATGAAACTGTTTAGCCCGGGTCGCGACCGACTCAGATTCCGGGCTTGAATTTAATAAGATCCCCAGGAATCCTGTTTTTTCCAGCGAATCCGAGTCACCAGAATCCCGATTATAAATGCAATCAGGGAAACTGCGCCACCGCGTAAAAACCAGTCAAGCCGGGTGCTATCGGTAAGCTCGGCAACGGTCTCAGTAAGCCCGGTCTTTTCCTGTCGTAACTGATCCACTACCGTTTGCAGACGCTTGTTTTGATCGAGGATGCTCAAAGTATCTTGCGCGGCAGTACGAACTTCCGATAATTCCCGCTCGGAGGCGCGCAAAGTGGTGGTCAAGGCACTATTGTCAGACTTTTCCTGGTCCAGCGCTTGCTTGAGCTCGGTGATCTCGGATGACTGTTGCTCGAGGCGGGTTTTTTGCTGTTCGAAGCGGACCTCAAGATCAGCTAGCCTTTGCCTGGCGGCGGGAATAGGCATCAGGAAGCGTGTCAGGACATACCCTTGCTTTCCAGAGGCAGTTTCAACCAGCGAGTACTGGGCTGCCAGGTCCTCCTCGAGTACCGTGACCGCCTCACCGCTTTGCAGCATGCGCACGATACTGTTCGATGTGCTGGTACCGCTACGCATCGTAACTTCGAATTCGTCGGTTATATACCGGGTATCCGCCGCATACAAGGGGCCTGTCGCAAGATAGAAAGCGAGCGCCAGCAGGATAGTTCGTATCATTGATCTATTTACCTTAAAAAGCGTTTCAAGAAACTTCATCATTCGAGTCACCATGAACCTTTCCTCTGACGATTCTTCGTCTGGTCGATGTGGTCGTTAGCGCCATTATTGTCAGGCTTGCAGCGAGTTGCAACAGCAAATACATTTTAGTTACGGCCAGGTCAATTTGCATTTTACCGCTAACTTACTAGAGTAGGTAGGAAGAATTGCCCGGGGATAAAAATGAGTAAAGATCTGGACGATCCGAGGCGGGATTTTTTAGCGAAAGCCTTAGGCCTGGGTTTATTTTCCAGTCCCAATCTGGTAGGCCTGTTGCAGCCAGCTTACGCCCTCGGTGATGTTCCCGGTAGGCTACCCGAAGGTCGTTCAATCTACAAATTGCAGGGTAGTGTCACCGTAAATGGTAAGGCTGCCGATATTAATACCTACATCGGACCCGGCTCCCGCATCAAAACCGGTAACAATAGCCTGCTTATATTTGTAGTCGCCGATGATGCGTTTATTTTACGCAGCAATAGTCAGCTCGAAATGGAGAGTGGCGACGGATTGATTATCGACGCTTTTCGTATGTTATCCGGCAGGCTTTTGTCGGTATTTGGAAAACGTAAGAAACCCCACACGATAACAACATCAACCGCGACGATCGGTATTCGCGGCACCGGGATGTACTTTGAATCCGATCCAGAGAAGTCCTATATCTGCACCTGTTACGGGCATTCCCATATTGTTGCAAACGCTAATCCGGATATCAGCCTTGACGTGGTCACCGAATATCATGACAAACCCTATTACGTACTTTCCACTGCAACTAGTGGGGATAAGCTCATTGTCCCGGCGCCTGTCATTAATCATACCGATTCGGAACTGACGTTAATCGAAGAACTGGTTGGCAGGACTCCTCCTTTCGAAAACCTGGATAGCGGTTACGGAGTAAGCGACAGGTACAACTAATAGGTTCTATTCGTTGGTTGGCGCGAGCTCGGCTTCCGGTGGTACCTCTTCGACAACTTCCGGAACCTTGTAAGGGGTAATCAGTATAAGCAGTGCGAACTCGGGGCTGTCAAGATAGTGCAGGTTCTTGCTGCGCATGCGGCGACGTTCCTTAAGGCGGTGATTGTTCAGTATAAGGGTATCGGCAGAGTAGGCAGCCAGGGTACGGTTCTGGGCGGAACTGGTCGTTTCCTGATCGATCGAGAGCCGTGGGCGCCTCAATACAAGATCGGTGTAAGCGTGCAGGTATCGTGATAACCCGATCGTAATTTTACCCTCGAGTTCGTATAGCCTCTGCGGGCGTTGTGAACTTTGCTGTTCCAGCAACTGCAGTTCAATCGATTCAAGGGTCTGTTCATCGAACTCGTTGGTAGTTCCGTCGGCCTTTTTTGTTTCGGCATTGGGCATGCTTTCCAGCAACTCGATTTGACTGTCGATAGACGTGTATTCATTGCCATAAATACGCCCGCCCCGTATCCAGACAGGTAAGGCCCGTTCCTGTTCGACTCCGGGTTGGCGCCAGGCGGTATGCAGCAATAACTCATAACGCGATGAATCAACGAGTTTTTTGGCAACATCAGTGAGTCGATACTGTTTGCCGGAGATTACCTCGTAGCCCAGTTTCTTTGCTGCCTTCACGCTATTGGCTGAAGACAGGACAAGCATTTTCTTATCCTTGGCAGGAGAACTGACCGGCAACACGAATTCCCTGCTTTTCGGTACCTGGACATTTTTGAATATGATTACTTCAACATCGTATCGAGGAGGTTCTGCACTGGTTTCAGATTGCGCGAGCCCAGGACCGGAAACCAGGGCAGCTAGCACCAGCAAGGATAGTGATTGTCGGTTCATATTATTCTGCAGTCAGCTTCGTAATCAGGCTTTCTACCTGTTTTAACCTGGGTTCAAGTTCAACATTTTGACACACAAATCGCAAGGTTTGTTTCCCGTCGAAACGATATTGCTGTGGATCTGACTGTATCAATTCGATGATCTTCAATGGGTCGATATTGGGATTAGGATTAAAAACGAATTTTCCGTTGTGTTCACCAACATCAATTTTCTCGATTCCCAGGGCCAGGGTTCGCAGCTTGATCTGGGTTATTCTGAATAAATGCTTGAGCGGTTCTGGCAACAGGCCGAAGCGGTCTATCAATTCTATCTGGATATCCTTAAGCCCGTCGTCGTCCGTTGCTGAAGCGATACGTTTATACTCAATCAGGCGCCTGTGTATATCAGGGATATAGGTTTCCGGGATTAAGGCGGGAATGTGAAAATCGATCTCTGATGCGCGCATAATCGGTTGATCGAAATCGATCGGCAGGTTTGATTTAAGTGATGTTACCGCACGCTCGAGAAGCTCCGAATATAAAGTAAAGCCGATCTCTGTAATCTGACCACTTTGTTCCTCGCCAAGTATTTCCCCCGCACCGCGAATCTCCAGGTCATGAGTGGCAAGGGTAAATCCGACTCCGAGGTCCTCCAGCGATTCAATTGCCAGCAAGCGCTTGCGTGCGTCGCTGGTCATCGCTCGTTCCGGTGGTACGATCAAGTAGGCATAGGCACGGTGATGTGAACGTCCTACTCGACCCCGAATCTGGTGTAACTGGGCGAGGCCCAGCTTATCCGCACGGTTGATGAAGATCGTGTTTGCAGTAGGAACATCGATACCGCTTTCGATAATCGTGGTGCAAACCAGTAAATTGCAGCGATGGTGATAGAAATCCAGCATGACCGATTCGAGCTCTTTTTCTTTCATGCGTCCATGCACGATGCCGATACGCGCCTCGGGCAATAGCTGCTGCAACTCGTGCGCGGTTTTCTCGATCGATTTGATCTCGTTGTGCAGAAAATAAATCTGCCCGCCGCGTTTAAGCTCCCGCTGACAACCTTCAACAATGGTGTCGGGGTTCCAGCGCGATACGAAAGTCTTGATCGCATGTCGCTGCATCGGGGGAGTCGCGATAATAGACAGGTCGCGCATGCCGGATAACGACATGTTCAGGGTCCTTGGGATGGGAGTCGCCGTCATCGTCAGTAAATCGACGCTGGCTCTCAGGGCCTTTAGTTTTTCCTTGTGGCGAACGCCGAAACGGTGTTCTTCGTCGATGATGACCAGGCCGAGATTCCGGTATTTAATGGTCTCGGAAAGGAGTTTGTGGGTACCGATCACGATATCAATTTTACCGGCCTCGATTTCCTTTAAGGTATCCTCAAGACTTTTTTTCGCGGTAAAACGGGTCAGGCTGGCTATACGGATAGGCCAGTCAGCAAAGCGATCACGAAAATTATGAAAGTGCTGTTGTGCCAGCAGGGTAGTGGGTACCAGTACCGCGACCTGTGATCCGGATACGGCGGCAACAAAGGCCGCCCGCATACAAACTTCGGTTTTGCCGAAACCGACATCGCCGCAGACAATTCGATCCATCGGCTGTTGAGACTGCATATCTGCAATCACCGATTCGATCGATGTTTCCTGGTCGGGGGTTTCCTCGAAAGGAAACTCACTGGCGAATTGCTGGTACTCGTCAAGCGTGACCTGGTGGGCGAATCCCAGCATGGCCTCGCGCCTTGCCTGGATATCGAGCAATTCAACCGCGATATCGTGTATTTTTTCCTGTGCTTTCTTACGCGTGCGCTGCCAGTGATCAGTGCCGAGGCGGTGTAAAGGCGCGTTGTCTTCGCTGGCGCCGGCATATCGATTGATCAGGTGCAGCGAAGACACGGGTACGTACAGCTTGTCCTGGTTGGCGTACTCGATGCATAGAAACTCGGTTGCGATACCGGATACGGTTAGTGTTTTCAAACCCTGGTAGCGACCGACACCGTGATCTTCGTGAACAACGGGTGCACCCGGCTGCAGGTCTTTGAGACTCTGGATGGTTGATTCAGCGTCCCGGGTTTTACGATATTTACGCCGGCGGCGCTGCACCGCTCGATCACCAAACAGCTGATTCTCCGCAATGATGGCGATTCCCTGATTTGGCAGGGTCATTCCACTTTGCAATGCCGATGCGATGATGCAATAACGGCTGTCGTCCTGGTTCAGGAATTCATCCCAGCTGTCTACTGGATGGGCCTGAATTGAATAGTGGCGCAGCATTTCATGTAAAAATTCTCGCCGCCCCGCGGATTCAGCGCTAAACAGGATTTTGTTAAACCCCGGTTTTGTTATAAACGCCTGCAGCGCTTTTTCCGGTTGTTCCGTGTTTGACTGCAAAGTTAACTGGGGTATTGATTGGGAATCACAATTAATATTCGATTGGTCAGGCCTATCCAGTTTAAATGCCGAGAAAAAGAGACATGAGTAATTCTGAATTTTTTCCTCTAGCGTGTTGCTGTCGATGAATAAAGTTTCAGGCGCGAGCAATGGCCATTCCAGGTTATGTCGCCTCGATTCATAGCGCTCGGTTACCTGTACTGCAAATGTTTCCGCATGCGCAAGGGCTGCGTCGTCGATAAGCAAACGGCTATTGCCGGGTAAATAGTCAAACAGGCTTACCAGCTGCTCAAAAAACAGTGGCAGGTAGTACTCGACACCGGGCGAAGAAATGCCTTCTGAAATATCGACATATACCGGGCAGCTATTGGGGTCGATTTCGAAGGTTTCACGAAACCGGAGTCTGAAGTGTTTGATTCCGTCTTCGTCCAGTGGATATTCCTGTGCTGGCAATAACTTGATTTCATTTATCTTTTCGACCGAGCGCTGCGTCTCGGCATCGAAGCTGCGGATTGTTTCGACCTCGTCATCGAAGAAATCGATACGAAACGGTCTGCTACTGCCCATGGGAAACAAGTCCAGGATCGAACCGCGTGCGCTGAATTCGCCATGTTGTTCAACCTGCGATACAGAGCTATATCCGTAAAGGCTTAGTTTCTCGCGCAGTGCCACGGGGTCGATACGATCACCCGGTTTCAGGTTGAGTGACCGCTGATGGATAAATTGGGGTGGTGCAATCTTTTGCAGCAAGGTGCTAATCGGAAGGATCAGGACTCCCGAATCGGCCTCCGTGATCGATGCGAGGCAGCGGATTCTCTCGGAAACGATATCCTGGTGCGGTGAAAACTGGTCGTAGGGCAGGGTTTCCAGGTCTGGAAAACGATAGATACCAGGTTGCTCGGAACTGAAAAAACGAATTTCATGTTCCAGTTGCTCGGCGTCGGTCATGTCACAGCAGACGATGACCGATAATCCCCGATGTTGCGCAATCTGTTCGCTCAGCAACAAGCTTCGGCTGCTGCCGTATAGCTGGCCAACGCGGAGCGGTTGCGCGATCTCAGGCGCTGGAGTTTCGAGAAGTCGTGTGGGCACTTATGCCTGTAGAGAGACTATTCCTGAATCGGTTTTGCAGTGGTCAGACCGAGAATTTCCCAGTTTTGCATGCCGCCGCGATACCACTTGATCTTGTCGGCAGGATAACCGAATCCTAGCAGGTTCTTGATGTTATTGGGTGATTGACCGCACCACATTCCGTTACAAAACATAACCAGGGTTCGGGCGTTCCTGAAATCCCACAAGCCCTCGAGATTCCTGGCATTAAATTTTTCTTCGAGAATTTCGCCAATTGAAATCGGATCTGCGCCCTTGGCTGGATTCAGGCTGGTCCAGGGGATATTGATTGCGCCGGGGATAGTTCCCTTTGCGACCCAGGCCGGGGTGCGTGAATCTATAACCACGATACTGTCATCACCTTCGCTCTTACGCTTGAGATATTGCAGAATTTCGAGTTCCGCGATGGTTTCAACACCGGGTGCGAGAGTCGAAGGCTGAATACAGAACGGCGGGCACTTGCGAGAAGTTTTGGCGAACGCCGGATTTATCGTATTTTTCTGATTCTGGTTGCGCATGACGTTAACATCATTCTCACCATGCTTTACGCTAACACTTTCTAGATCAGGGGTGATGTTGACCTCGGCCGCATAAAGACCCTGGCCCGCAAGGCCAAGCGCCAGCGAGGTTAGAGTAACTAGCAATTTTTTGGTATTCATTGTCGCTCCCCCGGGTTTAACTCATGTAGTTCGAGTTCCGGTCTTTATAATTATGTTTGTCTCAGACCGGATGACTGAACTACAGTTCTATTTTGGCATAACTATGGTGTTCAGGTCGATTGTATGTAATACGATTTGATATTCGAAATAGACCCTGAAAGATCCGTATACCCACTCGGTTATAGGGGGCTCGCCAACCGGACCAAAACGCTCGTCAGGTTCTCCAAACTCGCCCAGTACATCATCCATGTTGATACCGCGTTTTGGCATCATCTGTTTTTCGGCAACCGGGACATTACCGGGAATGGTCAATGTGTCTCCAGCAACCGCGGGCTGCAGGATTAAGCCAATACCCAGGAGCAATAAATATAAGCCTGTACGCATTTTATCAAGTTCCTTTATTTAACGTATCTAACTATAGCATGCCTTTCTATAGTGACAAGGGTGAAGCATGTCGCAGCAGCAGTGGTGGGAAGTCCATATTCATGCTTTAATCCGCCGCATGAAAATGCCGCTCGAAGTCTTCGTTGGATTGCGTTACACGCGAGCCAAGCGTCGCAACCATTTTATATCCTTTATCACGATGATTTCGATGCTCGGTATCGCACTCGGCGTGATGGCGCTGATCGTGGTGCTCTCGGTTATGAACGGATTTGAGAACGAGTTGCGAGGACGTATTCTTGGAATGGTGTCGCATGTTACGGTATCGAGTTTCCGTGGGCCGCTGCAGGAGTGGCAGTCTCTGCGTGAAGAGACCCTGGAACATCCCGCGGTTATCGGTGGAGCCCCTTATACCGAGGCGGAGGCAATGATTTCTAACTTGTCCTCGGTAAGCGGTGCGTTGATACGGGGCATCGATCCGGAATATGAAACCGGGGTATCCGAAATTCACGAAAACATGGAATTTGGTGAACTCGGCGACCTGGTCGCGGGAGATTACGGAATCATCCTCGGTAGCGGACTGGCAAATACGCTTGACGTGGTCCCCGGAGACCGCGTCACGATGGTAACCCCGCAGGCGACGTCATCGCCGCTGGGATTTCTGCCACGCCTGCGTCGTTTCAAGGTTGTCGGGATTTTTGAGATCGGTGTGTATGAATACGATCGCAGTAGCGCGATTATTCATTATGCAGATGCCAGCCGCCTGTTTCGGCTGGACGGGGGCGTCAGCGGTTTACGCCTGAAGCTCGATGATCTGGACCTGGCCCCACAGGTACGCCAGGATCTGAAGCAAAGTATCGGTCTGGAGTACTGGGTCTCGGACTGGACCTTGCGTCATAGCAATTATTTCAAGGCGGTGCAAACCGAGAAAACCGTGATGTTCATTATTCTGTCACTGATCGTTGCGGTTGCGGCGTTTAATATTGTATCGACCCTGGTGATGGTAGTAACGGACAAGCAGTCCGATATCGCAATTTTACGCACCCTCGGAATGTCCCCCTTGTCGATCATGTGGGTGTTCATGGTGCAGGGGACCCTGATTGGTTTGATCGGCACGCTGCTCGGCCTGGTTAGCGGCATTGTTGTTGCCTCGCATATCGATGTCATTGTGCCGGCACTGGAGCAGTTTTTTCAGACCCAGTTCCTACCTCGGGGAGTTTACCCGATTACTGATTTGCCGGCTGAAATGAAGCAGTCAGATATTATCAAGATTGCGCTGCTGTCTTTCGGTATCTCGATTGTCGCAACCCTTTATCCTGCACTCAGGGCTTCCAAAACCAGGCCAGCCGAAGCGCTAAGCTATGAATAAGGGAGCCGCTTAGTGACTGCAGCCGTTATCGAAGCCAGTGCGGTGCGATGTCGAAGTACTCAAGGGCGTTGATTTTTGTGTCGCGGCTGGAGAAAGCCACGCTATCCTGGGGGCATCGGGCGCTGGTAAATCAACGCTGATGCATTTGCTTGGAGGACTGGACCATGTCAGCAGTGGCGAAATCAAGGTTCTCGATAACAGCCTGGCGAACTTATCCGAATCCAGGCTTGGCAGGTTACGCAACCGACATCTCGGATTTATCTACCAGTTCCATCACCTGCTGCCTGAATTTAGCGCGGTCGAAAACATTGCAATGCCCTTGTTGATGCGTCGTGAATCGTTTGCCACGGCGCTTGCCGAGGCGAGAGCCTGGCTTGTCAAGGTAGGGCTCGAGGAGCGCGCCGAACACAAGCCAGGCGAGTTGTCAGGGGGCGAACGCCAGCGTGTGGCATTGGCGCGTGCATTGGTAACACAACCCGACTGCCTGCTGGCTGACGAACCCACCGGCAATCTCGATCAGCAAACGGCAGCACAGATGCTGGAATTGATGCTGGGCCTGAACCAGGAAATGAATACCGCACTGGTAGTCGTAACTCACGATCTGTCAATAGCCAATCGCATGCAGCATCGCTCACGGATGCAGGATGGTGTTCTCACGCCTGAAATTTAATATCCATAGCCACCTCGGGGGAACGTTCGCAAAGGACGCTCCCAACCGGCGCAAGCGCCGGTTGGTCCATCCATGGAATCGCTTGAAGCTCGGCTCCATGCCTCGCTACACCTTTGCGAACGTTCCCCCGAGATGGCTAGTAGATAGTTCAGGATCATGCAATAGTCTTTGCCGGGAAATTGTGTCAGGGCAGTTGCAGTTTGAGGTAGCTGCAATAAACCAGCATGACCGGAATCTGCAGTACCAGGTGAATAGCATCGGAAATGAGGCGGATACTGCCTGAGATCGCCAGTGCTGTATCGATCCTGCGCGACAGGTATTTGCTCGACTCCCGCGTGACAAAATAGGCAAACAGCATGTAGACGGTAATCTTGAGGATGGTCACAAATGATGGAAACAGGCTAAATGAGTCGATTGAATCCGCGTACTGCCAGTTAAATACCAGGGCAATGGTCAGTAAGCTCTGTATTGGCAAGGCAAACACCGGGTGACTGAGAACCGGCATGAATGCCAGTAACAAACCGGCGACAAACAGGATGTTAAGCAAATTATTAAATTGTCCCTGTCGTATCAGGATTCGCCAGAATTCTATGCTGGTGGTATTGGCGTCGATCACTGGATAAACCTGGCTAACAACTAGCAGCAACACCAGGATACGGATAACCGGGCATAAAATATGTTCGAAAATCCAGGTGGGGGAGTTCACCTCTTGTGCTTTCTGGATAAGCCAGAAGCAGAATCCGGTACCCAGGATTACGCTAGTGATGGTGACAACAACTGTCCAAAACAGGTTCACGGATTTTCGCGCATGTGCCGACGGCGATTGTGAAGGCGCTGGGCCCGAATTTTGATGTGATTCAGAATATGTAAATGCCACAGGATACGAACCAGCAGGAAGGACGCCAGTGCGCTGATCGCGCCGACCGTAAAGCAACCGAGTACAAAAGGCTGCCAGATCCTGAGGAAACCGCCGAACAACCAGTCAAAGCTAAGCTCGAAGTGAAATCGCTTTTGCTCGAGTCCGAGCATCTCGACGCCCAGCAGGTAGCAGAAATAATACAGGGGCCCCATCGTGAACGGGTTGCTGATCCACACCATGGGTACAGTGAGGAGAATGTTGGCCCTGAACCAGATCGCTAGCGCGGCCGCGATAACCATTTGAAACGGGACCGGTATAAATGCGCAGAACATACCCAGCGCAACCGCTAGCGAGCAAGAACGCCGGTTGATGTGCCACAAAGACGGATCCTGTAACCGGGGGCCAAGTAATTTGATCCAGCGATTTTTAGTGATGACGTCAGGATGCGGCAAAAACTTCCTAAGAATCTTCCTTGCCATGACCATTGTATTATCGGCACTATTTCAATATTCTGCAAAGAGTTGGGTCAAATAACAGGGAAACAGGGCAGGGAAAGCATGCCTCAACACGCAGTTGCGATCGTGCTTGGCTCGCTCGCAGCGCTATATGGTAACGAACTACCGGATCCTTACTGGTCGGCATTTATGCCGATCGCAGTGCTGTTTGCCTTTTACTGCCCGACTCATCGATTCGTTCTATTGCTAGCCATTGCTTACCTTTGGAGCAGTGCTGTTTTTCATTATCATCTCGAGCATCGACTTGACAGCCGTCATGACAACCAGGTTGCCCTGATAAGCGGAATCGTTGCTGATATTCCACGACGTGGCCGGGATCGCATCAGCCTGTACCTGACTGCTCTCGAAATCAAAGATTACGCCGGGTCTAGGCCGCGCCTGGCGCGTCTAAACTGGTACCAGGATAAACGCCTACCGCGTGCCGGTGAACGCTGGGAATTTGAGGCTAAACTGAAACAACCAATCGGGACGCTGAATCCGGCTGGATTCGATTTTGAAGCCTGGCAGTTTTCCACGGGAGTTGATGTAACCGGATATATTCGAGATTCTGCTGCAAATCGTAAAATGGAATCGGCGGCGATGACGTCGGCAAACTACTGGCGCATGCGCATTGCCTCCGATATCGATCGAAGTTGCAGCAGCTGTGAGCATCGAGGCCTGATAAAGGCACTCGCGTTGGGGTTTCGTGGCGAAATTCCGGTAACTCAAAAACGTTTACTGCAGTCAAGTGGTATCGCACATTTGCTTGCCATATCCGGTCTTCATATCGGCATCGTGACATTGTTGTTTTATGGACTGGGTCGACACTGCTGGCGCCTGGGTCTCTATCGGAGTGGTTTAAATCGGACCCAGGTTGCCTGGCTTTTTGCGATTGTCGCGGCGCTGGTTTACGCGGCCCTCGCCGGGTTCAGCCTTCCTACCGTGCGCGCACTGATTATGTTTAGCCTGCTCTGGGTTGCACTGCATACCCGCAACAGGATCAACCTGTTGCAGACCATCGCTTTGGCAGTTATTGTGATTGTCATAATCGACCCGCGTTCGGTAGGCTCAATTTCGTTCTGGTTGAGTTTTACCG
Organism: uncultured Gammaproteobacteria bacterium; assembly: GCA_947259485.1. GTDB lineage: Bacteria > Pseudomonadota > Gammaproteobacteria. The sequence continues at coordinate 146,998 of CAMYLU010000004.1, forward strand.
CCTTGCTGGTGATCGCTTTTGTTCAGTTCCGACTGCCGGCGAGAATGCCCTGGTGGCAACAGTTGCTAGCGCTGCAGTTTAGTTTTTCGTTACTTTTCGTACCTCTTGGTATCCTGATTTTCGACCAGTTCAATCCCGCAGGACTACTGGCCAATCTTGTCGCAATCCCCCTGGTCAGCTTTGCTGTACTGCCGGCAGTGCTGGGTGGTTGCTTAATGTCGATAGCAGGTTTTGGCGTTAGCCATATCCTGTTTAAGCTGGCCGATAGCCTGCTTGTATTGTTGCTGGATTATCTCGACTGGTTGCTCAATTCCGGTTTGCATTCCATTGCCGTTTCCTATCCGGCACCCCTGATCACGATAACGCTGGTTTCGATGGTGATATTGCTGCTGCCACGGATGTCCGGGATGCGTCAGGTCGCGATGATGACACTTGTTGTTACTGCCTTATGGCAACCCTCGAGGCTGAAACAAGGTTCTTACGAGCTGATCATACTCGATGTGGGAACGGGTACCTCCTTACTATTGCGCACCCGTAACCACAGCCTGGTTTACGACCTGGGGCCGGGCAAAGCCGACACGCTTAACGCCGTAGACTGGGCGTTAATCCCGGTCATGCTGCGGTACGGTATTCAAAGACCTGATTTGCTAATTGTCAGCCATGTGGACCAGGACCACAGTGGTGGCATGCATTCGTTCAACGGTAACTATCAGAATTCGATTCTTTTATCCGGAACCCCGGAAGAACTTGGGTCGAGATTTAATATCCGGCATCCGCTGCGTTCATGCCACGGTTATCCTGACTGGCGCTGGGATGGAGTCGAATTCAGTTTTCTGACTGCGGGTAGCCAGAGCGCTAATTCGAGTAGTAATAATCGCTCTTGTGTACTGGCAATAAACGGGAAACACAGGGCCCTGTTACCGGGAGATATCGAATCCTCCCGGGAATTGAAACTGCTTTCGAAGTACGGGGCGGCACTTGATGCGGATATTTTGCTGGCACCGCACCATGGAAGCAAAACATCCTCAAGCATGCCGTTTATAAGCCGTGTAAACCCCGGGTACGTGATATTTACCCAGGCAAGGAATAATCGATGGGGTTTTCCCGTAGACGAGGTGGTGGCACGTTATGATGCGGTGAATGCACGCCAGTATCGCAGCGATAAAGATGGTGCGATCAGTATGCAAAGCGGTGACCAGGGCCTGATTATCAAGACCATGCGAAATCCGGTAAGGCGCATCTGGCAGCGATGGTAAAAAGACGCTCGTCACAGTATGATGTGCGGCATTAAATTCTGAGGGTTAAAACGTGTTCGAACTGGTTCAGGCAGGAGGCTGGCTGATGATTCCGATACTGTTGTGTTCGGTAATTGCGGCTGCCATCGTGATCGAGAGATTGTGGACCCTGCGCCAAAAAAAGGTTATCCCTGAAAAGCTGCTTACCGGTATCTGGAACCTGTTGAGCAGTGATGCTTTAACCGAGAAGCATATAACTGAAATCGAAGACGGATCTCCGCTAGGTCGTGTTCTCGCGGCTGGCTTAATCAACAGGCACCTGTCACGTGATTTGATTCGCGAAAGCATTGAGGAAAACGGTCGGCACGTCGTGCACGAAATGGAAAGGTTCATGAATACCCTGGGAACTATTTCCACGATTACGCCCTTGCTGGGTCTGCTAGGCACCGTGATTGGAATGATTCGCGTTTTTACGGCGATTACTGTAATCGGTGTCGGTGATCCCGGGCAACTGGCAGGGGGTATTTCGGAGGCGCTGATCACCACCGCGGCGGGATTGACCGTCGCGATTCCAAGTCTCATTTTTCACCGCCACTTGAAACGCAAAATCGATGATCTGGTGGTGGCGATGGAGCAGGAAGCGATGAAACTGGTCGATTTTCTGCATGGTGATCGCAAGAACCTGGCCTGACGGATGAACTTTAAGAGCAGAAATGCCGAGGAAGACGTCAATATCAATCTGACGCCTTTAATCGATGTCGTATTCTTGTTGTTGATTTTTTTTTTTTTTTTTACGACGTTCGATACCACCTCACAACTCAAAATTAATCTGCCTGAAGCCAACCAGGATCAGTCTGTGGTACCACCGCAGAAACTAAACCTGATGATCGACGCGAAAGGAAACTTCTTCCTCAATTCACGCGAGTTAACCAATAACAAGAGTGCAACCCTGAAGGCTGCCCTGGAACGCACCATGGACGGTAACAAGTTGCCAATCGTCATCCAGTCGGATGCCGATTCCCCGGTTCAATCTCTGGTAACGGCGATGGATGTTGTCGGGCAGCTGGGGCTCTCGCAAGTTTCAATCGCTACCACACGTCCGCTCGAGTAGTTAATTTCGTGAACTTACAGAGGGGCAGGCTGTGAAACCTATCGAAGCAAATTTAACGGGTGCCAGGGCTTATCGTGCGCTGTTATCGATGGCATTCGAGAACAAGATGTACTTTGTCGTCGCGATTATCGGTATGGTCATTTTTGCCGCGTCGGACGCTGCTTTTGCCTACCTTATGAAACCATTAATGGATGATGGTTTTATAAATCGCGACCCAACGACAATAAAGCTCATACCGGTTGCAATAGTATTGATTTTTGCTGTCCGAATGGTTGCTATATTCATGCGTAGCTACTGCATGAGTTATATCGGGCGCAATGTCATCAATAATCTGCGTAAAATGATGTTCGAGAAACTATTGACGCTGACCAGTGATGAGTATGATCAGGCATCCACCGCGACCATCGTCACACGCTTCTCGTACGATGTTGAGCAGGTTGCCAAGGCGGTTTCAAGCTCGCTGACGGCATTTATCCAGGATAGCCTGCGAATCGTCGTGTTACTGGGATACATGGTCTGGTTGAACTGGCAGCTGACCGCGATATTTTTAATAGCTGGCCCGATTGTGTTCCTGATCGTGGTGCGCATATCCGGGCGCTTTCGCAGCATTAGCCGGAGGATTCAGCAATCCATGGGTGGGGTCACCCAGGTGGCTCAGGAAGTTATCGATGCTAACCGAATAGTAAAGATTTTTGGTGGCGATGAATTCGAGCGCAACAAGTTCCACAAAGTTAACCAGAGCAATCTCAAATTACATTTGAAAATGACGATAACACAAGCGATCAGCATGCCGCTTATTCAACTGGTTGTTGCCGTCGCATTTGCCGCTATCGTCGCATTTGCGACCTCGGAGACTATGCACACACTCATCAGCCCGGGCGATTTCGTGTCTTTCATTTTTGCGATGACGATGCTGCTTGCGCCGATGCGAGTCCTGTCTTCGATTAACGCCAGTATTCAAAAAGGTATAGCGGCTGGCGAAAGCGTGTTCGAGTTTACCTCACTCGAGAACGAACATAACGAAGGAGAGCTGCAACTGGACCATGCCGAGGGCCGGTTAAGTTTTGACAAGGTCGTGTTGTGCTATCGACGTAGCGATCAACGCGTTCTCGATGAGATCAGTTTCGAAGTAAAACCGGAACAGACCGTGGCGATCGTGGGTCGTTCCGGAAGTGGCAAGTCCAGCCTGGTTAATCTTATTCCTCGCCTCTATGAATATGACAGCGGTGAAGTGCTTCTGGATGGTGAGCGGATCGATAAGTACCGCATCGCTGACTTAAGACGTCAGATCGCCTATGTTGGTCAGGATGTAAGGCTGTTCAACGATACCATTCGCAACAATATTGCCTACGGTATCGCTGATCAGGTCGATGAGGACCAGATTGTTGAAGCTGCAAAACAGGCCCATGCCTGGGAGTTTATTGCAGAAATGCCGGACCAGCTCGATACCGAAGTTGGTGAACGCGGTGTTCTGTTGTCGGGAGGGCAGCGTCAACGGATAGCAATTGCCCGGGCACTACTCAAGGATGCGCCGATCCTGATTCTTGACGAGGCGACTTCCGCGCTCGACACCGAATCTGAACGCTATATTCAGCACGCGATGGAACATTTGATGCAAAATCGAACCACGCTGGTAATCGCGCATCGGCTGTCGACCATTGAGCACGCGGACCATATCCTGGTAATGGACCAGGGTAAAATTGTCGAACAGGGTACCCATGCCGAGCTGCTGGATAGCAATGGAATATATTCGAAACTGCACTCGATGCAATTCCGGGACGGTGGGGATGCCGAAATACAGCCGAGTACGCGGCCAAAAATTATTCGTTCCTCGGTTCTCAACAAGTCCTTGATGCAACATTGGGTCAGCTTGTCGACGCAAAGAAGACAGGGCTGGTGGCTATGGTCGTTGAATCCACTATCCCTGTTATTGATGCCGTTATCCCTGGTCTATTACGTAATCACCATTCTGCGCCGACTGGGATACCGATTGCGGATTATTAGATCCACCAGGCTCCCCGTTACTACAATTGTCGTTGGAAACATCACCCTGGGTGGTAATGGTAAGACACCAATTGTGGTGGCGCTTTATCATTTCCTGAAAGACAAGGGATATCAACCCGCTATTATTACTCGCGGCTATAAAAGTGGTAATGAGAAAAGTATCCAGGTCTTGCACAATGGCCTTACACGCAGTGAAGTTGGAGACGAGGCCAACATGATGTCCGAGGTCTGCAATTGTCCCATCGGAGTTGGCGCTAACCGGGTTGCCGCGGCAAAGCAAATACTGGAACAATTTCCTGATACCGATATCATACTATCCGACGACGGGCTGCAGCATTACGCATTAAAGCGCGACATCGAGATCGCGGTTTCTCGATATCTTTCGCTTGGCAACGGACTAATGCTGCCAGCCGGACCGTTACGTGAGCCACGTGGTCGCCTGAAGCGAGTTGATCTCACCATTAACCGGGACGGCGACCAGGTTATCGAATCCCTCGGCAAGGTATGGAACCTGGCGCAGCCTGAAAAGACGAAGCATATCAGCGAGTTCATGGGCCGGCAGGTACACGCATTGGCAGGTATTGGTTTCCCCGAAATATTTTTTGCCAGCCTGGTGCAGATGGGTATCGATGTCATCGAGCATGAATTTCCGGACCATCACGAATTCAGTGCCCAGGATTTGAATCTGAAACCTGAACTGCCGATACTGGTCACGCACAAAGATGCGGTAAAATTAAAGGGCATCGCGCGCGAGAATCTGTGGGTAGTTCCACTTGATATCGAGTTTAGCGAAGCGCTGAGTAATCAGATTTTAGAGTTACTGGAGAGTCGTCATCATGGATAAACATTTACTGGATATACTGGTTGACCCGGTTACCAAGGGACCGTTGATTTATGATAAGAAAAAACAGGAATTGATTTCGCGAGCCTCGCGACTTGCTTACCCGATCCGCGATGGAATCCCGGTGATGCTGCCTGAGGAAGCCCGCGAGCTCAGTAGTGACGAGATCGAGGCACTGCGATAATTACATGACCGCCGATTTTCGCATCGTGATACCGGCACGTTATGCCTCGTCGCGCCTGCCTGGAAAACCCTTGCGACCGATTCGCGGGAAATCGATGATTGAATGGGTTTATCGAGCGGCACAGCAGGCTAGTGCGACGGAGGTTATAGTCGCAACCGATGACCAACGGATAGTTGATGTCGTCGAAGGATTTGGCGGACAGGCCTGTATGACCGACGGTTCACACCGCAGCGGCACTGATCGCATTCTCGAAGTTACCCGCAAGCTGAACTGGAGCAAGGATAGTATCGTTGTCAATTTACAGGGTGATGAGCCCTTGATGCCGGCGGTCAATATAACCCAGGTTGCAGCTAACCTGGCATCAAGGGAATGCTCCATGGCAACCCTGCACCAGACAATCGACGCCAACGAAGCCCAGGACCCTAACCTGGTTAAACTGGTTCATGATCAACACGGCCAGGCACTATATTTCAGTCGTTCAGTCATTCCCTATAATCGTACTGGTGAGGTCGGGCAATACTGCGGCCATATCGGTATCTATGCTTACCGGGTGGAGTTTATCGAAATCTTTAGTGAGCTGGCACCCTGCGAACTGGAAATCATGGAATCGCTCGAACAGCTGCGCGCACTATATAATGGCTACTCCATCCACAGCGAAATTGCACGCGCAATACCAGGGCCAGGTATCGACACCGAAGAGGATCTGGCACGTGTCGAAAAATTGATGGAGTCGAGACCAGCGTGAAATACCAATGGAAGCTGGCAAAACACCTGACGCTGTTCGAAAAATACTTCAAGCTGGATGAGTACAGCATTACCCACGAATTATTTGGTGGAGGCTTCAGCCCAGTAATTACACGTGAAATTTTCGAACGCGGAACCGTGGTCGCGGTGCTGCCATACGATCCCTTGCGTGCAAAAGTGGTATTAATCGAGCAGTTCAGGGCCGGTGCAATCGATGATACCGATGGACCCTGGTTAATTGAATGCGTCGCCGGTGTCATCGAAGCTGGAGAGTCAGAGCCGACAGTGGCGTTACGCGAATGCGAGGAAGAGGCGGGTTGCACCATCAGTGACCTGGAAACGATCAGCCGCTATTACGTGAGCCCTGGTGGTACTAGCGAACACTGCAGTCTTTTCTGTGGCATCGTCGACAGTAAAGGCGTGGGTGGTATCCACGGGCTGCCTCATGAGCATGAAGACATTCGTGTCATGGTCATCGATGCCGCGCAGGCTTACGCCTGGGTGCGTGAGGGTAATATCCGGTCTTCCGCGACCGTTATCGCGCTGCAGTGGCTGGAGCTAAACCAGGCCAGAATAAACGAACGCTATTCGAGCTAGAAAGCAGTAACTATCGCGATCATGCCGACAGTACCAGCAACGATGGTATGGGGCAGGGCAATATTATAGTCTGACTCGGAAATGCTTAATAAATAAAACTAAGAAATAAATAGCCAGCAAGGAATATCGCTACCCACATCGCCATGCTGCCAGCAGGGCGAGCGCTTGTGAGCAAGCCGGTGGGCACATGGTAGATTCCGGAAAGATAGTGCAGGCATTGGTGTAATCTTGTAACAAAGGCCCGGCGTAAAGCGCCATCCAGTTTCCATGTGGTCGCGAACAGGCTTTGTATCGCAACCGGGAAAAGGCGACGATAAAACCACTCCACGTCCAGGTTGGTAGAGTGTAGTTCGGGGGGATACATGCCTTTGAGGTTGAGCCAGACGAAGGCTAGCGCCGAGAAAAACAGTAGCTGGGTCTGTGCCAGCACGTGAGTCGCGTCATAGGGGTTATATCCGGTGTCGTAGGGCAGCAGGGAGTACAAAGCGGCGGGATAGACGCCAATTCCGATACACAAAACTGCTGCGATCAACATCGCTAATAACATGTTGTTGGGTGGATCGCTTACCCGAAGGCCCGAGTCATGCGCAAAGAAAGCGAAATAGGGGATCTTGATACCGGCATGATGAAAAACACCCGCGGAAGCAAATAACAGCATTAACCATATCCAGTCATAACCGTTTTCCAGGGCAGCGGACATCACCATCGATTTGCTGACGAAACCGCTGAATAACGGGAAGGCCGAAATAGAGGCTGCCCCGACGATGCACAATACCGTGGTTTTCGGCATGGTTTTGTATAGTCCGCCGAGGTCGGAGCCGTTCATGCGCCCTGTCATATGCAATACCGCTCCCATCGTCATAAACAGCAGGCCCTTGAAGATGACATCGTTAAACGCATGTGAAACAGCGCCATTGATAGCGAGCGCTGTGCCAATACCGACTCCGACAACCATAAATCCCACCTGGTTGATCAGGCTGTAGGCCAACACCCGGCGCAGGTCATTTTCGATCACGGCAAAGAAAATCGGGAAACAGGTCATGGCCGCACCGATATAAACCAGTAGCTCGGTCCCAGGATATGCACGTGCTAACGAATAGACGGCAACCTTGGTGGTAAACGCGCTGAGAATAACCGTGCCCGTGACAGTGGCTTCAGGGTATGCATCGGTGAGCCAGTTGTGAGCAAAGGGGAAGGCGCACTTAATGCCAAAGGCGATAAAAATCAGCCATCCGGCAATACCGGTTAAGCCGATAAATCCGAATTCTAAAGTACCGTTTTCGGCGGCATAAAACAGCGCACCTATCAGAAGGATGACGCCTGATAACACCTGAATAATAAGATAACGCATTCCGGCTTGATAAGAACGCCTGGTTCTGCGCGCCCAGATAAGAAATACCGAGGTAAATGCGAGGAATTCCCAGAACACAAATAAAGTCAATAAATCGCCAGCGAAAACGGCGCCAAGACCACTGCCTGCATACATTAAAGCAGCCACTTGTTGAATGGTGTCGCGTACATGCAGGGAGTAAATAATGGCAATAAACGCGGCTATGTGAAATACATAGCCGAACATCAGGCTGAGCTTGTCAACCCGGTAAGGGGTGAGCTGATAATCGAAAAAAGCGAATTGTAAATGAACGCCTTCGGGTACCATCCAGAGATGGAGCGCACTCACCACGGGTATTGCCACCATGATCGCACCGCGCAAAGTTCCACGGGTAACCGCGGCAATCAGTGCGCCGATAAAGAAAGGCAGGAAAGGAGGTACTTCAAGCGTCCACATCGTGGCCACCTGAATCTGCACTATGCTTTCCATTTAGGTCTGCTTCGCCTTCGTCATAGTAGTCTTCCGAACGCATTAGAAAAGTACGCATCCATTTAGCCACTAGCACCAGGATGACGCAGCCGACAAAACCGTAAACAGGATAAAATCCCCAAAGACTTTCCCAGCTATGCAGTACGTGACGATGGATCACAAAGTCGAGCGCAAAAAGCAGCACGCAACACCCATAAAGAACATATAAAACACGTTTCACATTATTGGGCTTATCAAAAAAATATTGCTTCTCGTTTTCCATAAGTTAATCCCTATGTAGCCAAAATGGCCTTGGCCAGTTCATATAAGGGTTGCGGATATACAAAAAGAACCAGGCAGCCCAGCGTGGTAATACTCAAGGCAATTAATGAAGGTAACGGAGCTTCTATTATCCCGGCGCGAGAAAAGGGCGTCTTGTCTCCGGAGAAAAATGCATGAAAAGGTATGGGTAAAAGATAAGCGATATTTAGCAATGAACTAATCATTAACGCCGCCATCAGAATCCACTGCTCCGCCTCCAGCGTACCCATCAACAGGAACCACTTGCTCCAGGTACCACCGGCGGGTGGAACGCCAATGATGCCGAGGCTGGCGATAAAAAATGCTGCCATGGTGATCGGCATTTGTTTACCAAGGCCGCGCATTTCACTGATGTTTGATTTATGCGCGGCAACCAGAATGGCGCCGGCGCAGAAAAACAGGGTAATTTTTCCGAAAGCATGCATGGCGATATGCATCGAGCTGCCAATAACCCCCGCCGAGGTAGCCAGCAGTGCTCCGACAGTGACATAGCCCAGTTGACTCACGGTTGAGTAGGCCAGTCTGGCTTTTAAGTTATCTTGGCGCATGGCTACCAGCGAAGCCAGTAATACGGATGCGCCCGCCAGATAAAGCAGGAACTGGGTAGTTGGCAGCACCGACAACAAATCAATGCCAAAGATAAATACACACACTTTTAACACGGTGAACACGCCGGCTTTTACCACGGCTACCGCATGCAACAGTGCGCTAACGGGTGTTGGCGCGACCATCGCCGCAGGTAACCAGCGATGAAAAGGCATAATTGCGGCCTTGCCAATGCCAAATATAAACAGGATCAATATCGCACCTGCGACCGTGGTATTGACGTTAGCCTCAAATACGCCGCCGGGTTGAAAGTCCAGGGTGCCGGCCACAACCCAGGTAGTGATTACGGCCAGTAGAAAAAATGCAATCGAGGTGCTCAGTAAAATACCAAGGTATATTCGCCCGCCTTTTTTGGCTTCCGCAGTCCCGGCATGGGTGACCAGTGGATAGGTGGACAGGGTCAGCACTTCGTAAAAAATAAATAGCGTGAACAGGTTTGCCGCGAAAGCAATACCCATCACACTGCCGATTGCAATGGCGAAGCAGGCGTAGAAGCGGGTTTGATTCTGTTCGTGATGGCTGCGCATATAGCCAATAGAGTAGACCGTCGTGATGATCCAGAGAAAACTGGCAACTAAAGCGAAAAGCATTCCAAGCGGTTCAATGGCAAAACTCAACTGTAATCCAGGCACCAGTTGCCACCATTGCACACTGATCACTTCTCCCTGATTGAGGCCCTGGTAGAGGTTAACTACAAAATAGAACACTACCAGGCTGGTACCAATCGTCACGGCCTCGCGGAGATTCGGCCGGCGCCCCGCGGCCACGATTCCGACCGTTGCCAGGAGGGGCAGGACGATGCTGAGCTGTAGCATAGCCTCGAGAGAGAGGATCATGGGCTCACTCCAAACAGGCTTTGCGCCGCCGCCTGGGCCACCTGGACCCAGGAATCCCAGCGGCGCTTCTGCGACGGCCTCTCTGCCAGCCGGGGGCTCATTAAAATAGGCGGTTTCGACGATACGCCAGACATAAACGATAGCCAACAATGAACCGAAAAGTACGAGCACCGCGACTGGCCACCAACCATTTTCAAGGGCAGCCAGAACCAGGTACCATTTGCTGACAAAGCCCACGGTTAGTGGTACCCCGATCAAGCTTAAACCACCCAACACTATAGCTGCCATGGTAAAGGGCATCTGTCGGCCTAAACCCTGAAACTGGTTCAATTGCGCACTGCCGATACGGTACATCACTGCACCCAGGGCCAGGAACAAGGCACTCTTCATCAAGGCGTGATTAAACAGGTGCAACAGGGTTGCCATAAGACCCGTTGTTGTACCGATACTGAAACCAACGATCATGTAGCCAATCTGGGCGACACTGGAGTAGGCAAATAAATGTTTCACATTTTTTTGAAAAATGGCCGTCGTCGAGGCGGCGAAAATTCCCAATAACCCAAGTATTACGAAGATGGTTTGTAAAGGCACCGTGGTGAAGGAAAACGAAATTCCGAAAATCGAAAAGGTAAAGCGGATTAGCAAATACACGGCAACCTTGGTAGAAGTGGCAGCCAGCACTGCCGTTACCACCGAGGGTGCATAGGCGTAGGCATTCGGTAACCATCGATGCAGGGGAAACAGGGCAACTTTCAGGCAAACACCGACGATAATAAAGGCGTAGGCAGCAAATACGGTTCGCGTTTGTGCGACCTCAGGCAGACGCCTGGATAAATCGTCCATATTCAGCGTACCGGTCATTTGATACATCAGGCCGATACCAATCAGGATGAAAGTGGCGCCAATGGTACCCATGATCAAATACTGGTAGGCGGCCCAGAGGGCGCGCCGGTCTTCACCCAGGGCGATTAAAGAGTAGGCCGCAAGCGAGGATATTTCGAGGAAAACAAAAACGTTAAAGGCGTCACCGGTTATTACCACGCCAACCAACCCGGCCAGGGAAAGCAGGTACAGAACGTAAAACAGGGTGTGTCGATCTTGCGGAATTTCTTTTTCTATGCTGGTGCGGGCAGCCAGCAGTACCACGGTGCTGATACTCGAGACTATGAGTAAAAGATAGGCATTGAGATGATCAATGCGGTACTCGATTCCCCAGGGTGCGCTCCAGCCACCCATCTCGTAGACGATCGTACCCGTGGCCATGACCTGTTGCAGCAGAGCAATACTCACCAGCATTGTCGATCCGCTGGCGATTAGACTGAAAAGCCAGGCTAACAGGGGTCGACTCAGAAACAGGCAAAGCGGTGCGGACAGCAGCGGTAATATGACCGCCAAAGCAGGCAGTTGCACTAACACTCTTGATTGTCCTTGCTCTGAATACTTTCTTCTTCGATGCTTCCATAGGCTTCATTGATACGGACAGCCAATGCAAGCCCGAGGGCGACAGTCGCTATGCCAACCACGATCGCGGTCAGAATTAAAACGTGCGGCAGAGGATTCGAGTATCGGCTTATCCCCTCGGCCAAAATGGGAGCCGAAGCACTCTCGACTTTAGCGATGCTGATATAAAATATGAAAACCGAGGTCTGGAAAATTGTCAGACCAACGATTTTCTTGATCAGGTTGCCATGGGCGATAACGATATATAAGCCAATCATCATCAGCACCACGACAACCCAATAGTTATAAAGTCCGAGTATCATTAAACGCCTTTAATTCTACAGATTATCTCTGCGGCCGGAAAAGTTGAAAAAAATGATTACCATGACCGCCGCGACGGTGCAACCTACGCCGAGTTCGATCAAAAGAATTCCCAGGTGTTGGCCAGCGACAGGGTCGCCAGCTAAAACGTTGTAGTCAAGAAAGTTTCCGCCATTAAGCATGGTAACCACCCCGACACCGCCGTAAAGTAAAACACCGGCAGCAGAGAGCAATCTGACAAACGTCCGATTAACGACACGCCGTGCGGTGGGTAAACCGAATACCATGGCATAGAGTATTATCGCGGCGGCGAAGATCACTCCTGCCTGGAAACCACCACCGGGTCCGAAATCGCCGTGAAATTGAACGTAGAGCGCAAACAGAAGAATAAAAGGAATCAGTATTTTGGTCGTAATCCGCAGAATTAAATGCTGTTCATGCATTAAATAAAAGATGGAATCTGCCATGACTCTATGGATCCCGGATCGCCTCCCCACTCTCAAAAGTGCCAATACCCCTATGCCGGCAGTAAAGATAACGACTACTTCGCCAAAGGTATCGAAGCCTCTGTAGCTTGCAAGCACCGAGGTAACGATATTGGGTAAACCTGTTTCCTGCATTGAGTCGTTAATATAGCGTGGGGCAACATGCAGATGAATAGGCGCATCCGCGGAGCCAAAATACGGCATATCCAGCGTGCCGTAGATCAACAGTCCGCCCGTAATAAAAACCACGACCAGGGCCCACATGGGCCTGTGGCGCTCGCTGTCCTCCGAGCGCCCGGTCAAGGTGACCGCTGTCAACATGAGCAAACTGGCGATACCCGCTCCCACTGACGCTTCCGTAAATGCCACGTCAACGGCATCCATGGCAACGAAAAAACTTGCAGATAACAGGCCAAAAATACCCGACAGCATGACTACCGCAAACAGATCCCGCATCCGCACAATGGCAACAGCGGTGATGATGAGGAAGATCAATAAGACAAAATCAACTAGGGTTTCGATGACTCTGTCCCTCCGTTGTTTTCATTCCTGTCCGACAGTGGCACGAGATGGTTCCGCAATGCCGCTTTGGCCAATGCATGGCTTGCGACAGGGCTGATAAACAGGGTCATCACCAGGATCAGCAATAGCTTTATCTCCACGAGACCCTCAGGATTTTGCAGCATCAATCCGATTAAAATCAATCCCGCACCTAAAGTATCGGTCACGCCTACCGCGTGCATACGGGTATAAAAATCGGGCAACCGCATAATCCCAACCCCTCCGGATAAACAGAGAAAGCTCCCTAATAGCAAACACAAGGCACTACTTATATCGACGATGAGTTCCATTATGATTCCTTTGTGGTTGACTCTGAATCGTGAGGATCATGCCTGAATACAGCGGAATCAGAAAAGTGCAACACGCCAATGATGCTAATGAAGTTGATCAGGGCGTAAACGATAGCAATGTCCAGGAAATCCGGCCGTCCCATGACGAAGCCGAGAAGCGAAATGAGTAGCACCGTCTTGGTACCGAACATGTTGACGGCGAGAATCCGGTCGTAGAGGGTAGGCCCGGTAATCCCTCGAATGATCCCCAGGATCATTACAACAAGAATGGCGATAGTTGCCGCGATTAGCATCAGTCTTCCAGCCGGCATACCCGGCGATCCATTTCACCGGCTTGCAAAGCTGCAATATTTTCCCGCGATATTGCATGTACTGTAATTTGATCACCCACCAGGTCTACCGCGACTGTGCCCGGCGTCAGGGTAATGGAGTTTGCGTAAATGACTTTTCCCATATCTGTCTTTTGATTGGCTTTGATCGTGGTAAGAACAGGGGAAATGGTCTCGTTACCAAGCCAAATATGCTTCACCACGGAAATGTTGGAGAGAATCATTTCTTTGGTAAGCCATAAAAAGTATCCGGGAATCTTCAACGTGAGGTGCAGTGGCTGGGATTCGTGGTCTACGACATCCATTCTATGGGCAATATATAGAACCAGGGCGATGGAGATTAACCCAAGCGACAATATCAGCAACGTGTAATGACCAGAGTTCAGTAGCCAAAATACGCTTAGAGTCAGAAATAGGCTGATTGTGTGAGGCAATAAATTTGGCTTTTCAGGATCAGGCGATTTATTTTCTGGCATTTATAAAGACCCAACAAATATAACAGGATGATGCGCGCGCCATCATAGCTGGACTTGGTGTTTTATAGCAATAGCCAGCCGCAGTAGCATGGCTTATGAGGTATTACCCGAGGGGGAAAGCACTTTATCAAAAAAACCGATGCGATGTGCCGGGTTCAAACTAATTACGCAGGACAGGGAACTGAATCCAGGTAACGACGGCAGGTAAATTACAGGCCACAGTACCCTTGCCGTAATCGGGAGAAGCAGGTCGTTAAAAGCCGGGTGCCCTGACGCATAACCCGGTTGATAAGGTACTAACGAATGCCGCTGTTTCGAGCAGGGCTAATCGAGCCAGCTGGCAATGAAAACTGCCGCGCTCGTTATCAACATCAGAGCCGAAATTACCACCAGGGACTCGGCCATTGTTATATCGAATATTATTAACGGAGTATAACCACAGGAGGTCTGCACCTCGAACAGCGACGGAATCCATTTATCCAGTGCAAACCATGCCGGCATCCCGAGATCCATGTCGCAGTCTCCGAAGATCCACCCACGCTCGACTGCGAGAACCTTCCAGCTGCGTTCCAGTAAACCGACCATGATACCGACATTCAGGAAATGCAATATTCGCGTGGCGATTATCGAGTTTGTGCAAAAAATCGCGACCATTGCCAGCAGCGTGAAGGCGACAACCCAGATGCGGACGTGAATACACAACACACAGGGCCACTCATCGAGAACATACTGGTAATAGAGCGCCCCGCATTCCAGGGCAACGCCTGTCAGTATTAGCGCAGCCCAGTAGCGGCGTTGCGTGCTCAGGTTAAGCAGAAGTTCCTTCATCGCAAAGTACTCATTTAAGTGATCACGGGCAGTTCGGCAGCAGCGCGTTTACTTAGCATTTCTGCACCTGATTCCGTAATCAGGATATTCTCCTCGTGCACCATCAACTTACCCGGTTCAAATTCCATGCCCGGCTCGAGCGTGATTACCATGCCTGCTTCCAGCGGTGTGTGATCGTTTTCCGTGAGCGAGGGCCATTCGGTCAGCTGGGAACCGAGCCCGTGTCCCATGCGACCGACATCATTGCCTCGTGCGCCGCCGGCTTCAAGTATCGACCACATCGCCTGCCAGACGTCGGTCGTGGTGGCGCCGGGCCTGGCGGCCGCGAAGCCTGCATCGGTGCTCCTGAAAACCGTCTCGTAGGCCCGACAGGTTTTAGCGGGGACATGGCCGAAGGCGTAGTTGCGGTCGAAATCACAGAAATAGCCGTCAAAAACGGTGCCGGTGTCTATGATCAGTATGTCTCCATCCTCGAGTATCCGATCGGTTGGGCCCATGATGATATCTCCATAACCGTCCGGACCCGAAGCGGAGACGATATAGGGCGTATGATCAGCGCCACGATCGAGCAAGTCCTTACGCATGCTACACAGAATTTCGCGTTCACTTTGGCCCAGGCGTGCAAATCCTGGTAGCGCATTGAAACTGTCCGAGGCCAGTTCGCAAACGTAGCGTATCTTTTCAACCTCGGCCGTGGATTTCTTGCTGCAGAGCTTGAGCATGAGTTCTGCACAATCGACCAGTTCCAGGTCAGTTAGTTCGGTTTCGAGATGGCGGTAATCACGAGCCGGCATGCGTAAGTAACTCTCTTTACCGAGCGTCATTCCCAGGCGACCGAATCTCCTGGGTAATTCTGTAATGGTCGAAAGCAGTAACGAAATGCCGTCATCCTGCGGTTGCGGTGAAGACCAACTGCGGATGTCGTCGATCCAGCTTTGCTGCATTCCGGCGACACCAATGGTCGGGATCACGGCGATCGGCTTGCCCGTCAGAGGGATCAACAGGAACCAGGGGCGGGTCGGGCTCTGCCAGAACTGTGTCAGGAATCCGCTGAAGTAACGCACATGGGCCTCGGTTGTGAGCAACATCATGTCGATTTCATCGGCACGCATTAATTGTTGCGCACGTTCGGTTCTAGCTTCGAATTCGCTTTGCGCAAATCCGCGTGGTGGTTTAGGCATTATCAGGCTGCCACGAGCTTCTGGTAGAGTTCAGGATCGGTTGCGCCTTCGGTGCCGATGATGAAAACCAGGCTGGATTCATCGAGACCGAGTTTCGCCGACATTGTATCGTCAGCGCGAGCTGCAATGAGTGCCGCGATTCCTGCTACTGCTGACTCACCGGCTTCAATTGCCGGATCGCCTTGTGCAAGTAAGCGCATACAGGGAGCGATGGAGTCTTCACTCACGGTCATAAAATCGTTGACGCCGGGTTCGAGGATTTCCCAGGCCAGTAGCGAGACTTCACCGCAGGCCAGTCCCGCCATCAAGGTTTCGAGATCACCCTCGACGGTGACCGGTTTGCCTGCAGTTGCGGATTGTTGCAGGCAATTCGCCTGTTCCGGTTCGACCACAATAAATCGTGGCCGACTGGGGCCCCATAATTCCCAGAAATAAGCGCATACCGCGGCGGCCAACCCACCTACGCCGCCCTGTATAAAGACGTGGGTTGGAATGGAACCCTGCATTTGTTCAACAGCCTCGGCCAGCATAACCGTATAGCCAAGCGCCACGTCTCGTGGAATATCCATGTAACCTGGATAGCTGGTATCAGATACGATTATGCGACCGTGAGTCCGGGCTTCCTTGTCAGCCTGTTTAATAGAATCATCATAATTGCCCGTAATGCGGATAACCTCGGCGCCAAAGGCTTCCATCGCCTGTTGGCGCCCCACGGAAACATCACGATGGATGTAGATTACACAGCGACAGCCGAACATTTGACAACCCCAGGCCACCGAACGCCCGTGATTGCCATCGGTAGCACAACTAATCACGATGTCATGAGTGATCGATTGATAGGTATTGTCGAGCAGCTCCTCGATTTGTGCGTTTTTACCAGTGGCCTCGAAAATTCGCGCCTGTAGCTGCCGTGCCACGGCATAAGCGCCGCCAAGCGCCTTGAAACTCTTTAAATGAAAACGCAGTGCTTCATCCTTGTAAAAGATTCCGCGCACACCGATTTCCTGCGCGAGTGCGTCAAGCTGGTAAAGTGGAGTTGCCTGATATCCTGGCCAGCGCGAAATCTCGTTAAACGCCTGGCGTGATTTTTCTAGACTCGCTATGTCAAGCAACCCGGATGGATAAGCAGCATCGACTGCTGCTGCGGTGTTGGCATAGTGGCTCAATTTTGCTGGAATAGTTGGCATCTGTTGTCGATTACCCGGAAAGCGCCAAGTCTACCGAAATGCCAACAGGAATAAAGCTGGAAATACCTGCTTTACAGCGAGATCAGCGAGTTCGGGATGTGTAACTAGCTCGCGTTGCCGTAACGGGCAACCTGCTCGGGATCGTTGATCCTCGGTTGTGACAGAACCCGTCGCAGGACAGGATCGAAGAACTCCAGGGGCTCGGAATCATAATCGGGGTCAAAGCAGTTCTGGTCATAGTCATGACAAAAATCGATGGCATCCTGGTACCAGGGATTATCTTTAAACATCTCGCGAGCGTTTCGGTCACCACCACAATGATGCGCGTAGTAGTACATTTGAAACACACCATGATGTTTTATGATCCAGTAGATTTTTTCCGATACGAAGGGTCGTAATATCGCGGCTGCCATTTCACTATGCGAGTAGGGAGCCAGGTCGTCGCCGATATCATGTAACAGTACCGCGATAATCATTTCGTCCGCTTCACCGGCACGAAATGCGCGGGTTGCGCCCTGCAGGCTGTGTTCGAGGCGATTAATCCTGTAACCAGATAAGCTGTGTTCGAGCTTGCGCAGGCTATCCAGTATACGATCGGGGAGGCCGGCCTTGTACTCGTCTTCCAGCTGGTCGAGAAACTCGTATTCTTCACGGGTGCCATCTTCCATGCGAGTAAAGTTGACAGTTTTCATCGGTGTCTCCCGGTGGGACGCGTTTATTGGACAACCATCATATCGCAGGCCCTAGCTACGCAGCAATTCGTTACCCGGATCGTAAGCTGCATCCATTTCGATATGGGCACAACGGCTGCCGATCGAAGTATCAACTGTCACCTCCAGCCTGGCGCTGATTTTGGCGGGATCCAGGTAAGCGAAAGCGATACTTTTACCGATACGATGGCCATAGGCTCCTCCAGTGGTCAACCCGATTAATTCACCGTTGTGATAGACCGCTTCATTGCCATAACACTCGCAGCTAACATCATCATCAAACACCAGGTAGGCAAGCTCGATCGCATAACCGTCCTGCTGTCGTTGCTTCAAATTTTCACAGCCGATAAATTCACGGCTGGTATCGATGAAACGATCCATGCCCGCCTCGAAACCACTGATTTCCTCGGTAAACTCGTTACCGTAAGCACGATACATCTTTTCCATGCGCATCGAGTTGAATGCATAACCACCGAAATTCCGAATACCGATGGGTTCCGCCTTGCGCCACATCGAGTCGTAAATCGACAATAGTTGGTAAGCAGGCATATGCAGCTCGTAACCCAGTTCACCGGCGTAAGAAACCCTCAGGACGCGTACCATCGCGCTGTCGATCTGGATTTCGCGTGCGCACAACCACGGGAAAGCGGCGTTTGATAAATCTTCCTCGGTCATCTGCTGCAGTATCTCGCGCGAGTTGGGCCCGGTAATCAACAGCGATGAAAACTCTTCGGTAACATTTTTGATGCTGACATCGAAATCAGCGGCATTTGCCTGCATCCAGTGTAAATCCTTGTGTTCGGAAGCAATTGCCGACACCAGGTAAAAGTGGTTTTCACCGAGTCGGGTAATCGACATTTCACACATGATGCCGCCTTCAGGCGCATGGAACAGGCTCAGGCCAATGCGTCCAACTTGGGGTAGTTTATTACACGAGAGCCGGTCCAGAAACGCCTCGGCATCGGCGCCGCTAATTTCATACTTGGCGGCGCCTGATATGTCTATTACGCCAGCCGACTCCTGCACCGCCTTGCATTCCTCGGCAATAACCGCATGCGCCTCGCTATGCGACCAGCTTAACGACTCACGACGCACTGCGTCCGTCTGAAACCACAATACCTTTTCATAACCCTGTACCGCGCCGTGCACCGCGCCATGCTCGAGCAGGCGCGTAAACAGGGGGCTGGTCCGCATTGGCCGACCATGGGGTCGATTGTCGTTGGGAGCCCCTACCGCGTACATCGCCTCGTAGGATTCGATTGCCCTGATAGTGCAATACTTTTTGTCGGCCCAGTCGCCGAATCGACGCGTATCGAGCGGTGCCATGTTGATTTCAGTCTGGCCATACTTCATCCACTGCGCCATGTACTTGCCGATGCCACCCTGGGCGATACCGATGCTGGCGCCGCACAGGTTCCAGAAGTTACGCAGACCGGCAACCGGTCCTGCCAGGATGTTATCGTCGGGTGTATGGGTAATCGGCCCATTGACAATCGATTTGACGCCAACCTCCTCAAATTTAGGTGTTAATTCGAAGCAGCGCTCGAGAAAGGGCATCAGCACGTCGAGATTCGGCTCGAATAGCTCGCGGTCAAAGGCCCAGTCCATGCCCTCGAGTGCCCACGGGCGCGAACCCCACATTTCATAAGGCCCGACCAGAAAACCGAGACCTTCCTGGCGAATATAGGCCGAGCTATAGGAGTCGCGGCATACCGGTAATTCCCAGCCCAGAGCTTCGATATCGGGGTGCTTTTCGGTGACGAGATATTGATGTTCGAGATTGATCAGCGGCACATTGATCCCGACCATGGCGCCGATTTCACGCGCAAAACAGCCGGCAGCATTGACCACGTGCTCAGCCACGATTGTCCCTTTGTCGGTAACGACCTCCCATTCGCCGGAGCGCAATTCGTTAATTTCAGTAACGCGCGTGAAGCGATAAATCTCGGCTCCCTTATCGCGTGCCAGTTTGGATAGCGGCATGACCACCGACGTGGGATCAACATGACCATCGTTCGGAGTACTGGCGATGACGCGGGCGCTGTCGAAATTCATGAACGGATTGAGCTTTTGCGCTTCTTCCTTGGTGACGATATTGAATTCAAAACCGACATTTTTGGAGCGACTTTCTAGATTCCTGAACCATTCCTCTTCGACCCGGGTAAATCCCTGGCGGATACTGCCGGTTTGATGGAAGCTCGATTTATCGCCAGTCTCCTCGGGCAGGATTTCGTTGTAGAGCTTGATCGTGTAGTTATGAATTTGCGATACCGTGTGATTACCAATAAAATTCGAGCATAGTCCAGCCGCATGCCAGGTTGATCCGCTGGTGAGCTCACCTTTCTCGACCAGTACCACATCGTTCCAACTTTCCCGGGTCAGGTGGTACAACAGGTTCACCCCGAGTGAACCACCCCCGATAACGACGACTCTGGCATGACTTTTCATCTGGCTATTCCTTCTATAAATTCGTTAGAAATGGTTTAGGCATCGCGGCCAAAAGCTTCTCGTGGCAGGAAGATATTGAACTCCGCTCGAATTTTTTTATCCGCTTCATCGCTGACATGGTGCGGAAAGTAATTCTCAAGAATTTCCTTTTTACGCGCAATCGCCTTGTCCAGTAGCACGGGTTTACCTTGTTCAGCCCATTCGTTGGGACTGAGCCGATCACCAAGTTCCGGGTAAATATATTCGGTTTGCATAACTTCCAGGGTTCGCCCCGAGCCGAGATAATGCCCCTTGTTACCCAGGCAGACGTCTTTCAAATCCTCAAAACTCAAGGTTTGTTCATTAACCTCGATACCCCGTGTTATGCGCAACGCGGCGCCGAGTATATCGTTATCGATAATCAGGGATTCCGGGCAGGCGGCCAGCAGGCTTGCATACATTCCGGCAGATTCGTAAATAATATTGGCTCCCGAGGTCGCGGCACAGGAGAGGGTATAGGCGCGTTCTGCGCCGCCCTGAAAGTCCGGAAACTTGGAGTCGGTCATGCCACAGGCGGTACCCGTTGGCAGGTTAAAATAATTACCCATTTGCGCGCAGGCGGATGACAGAATTGCCTGTTCGGGTGAACCACCACTCATCGCCCCGGTGCGTAAATCCGATACAAATGGCCAGGTGCCGATGATCGCGGGCGCGCCGGGTTTGATTGCATTGACAAAAACCAGTCCGCCAAGGCACTCGGCCCAGGCCTGCGCGACTGCACCGGCCAGGCAGGCGGGGGCAGTGGCCCCGGATTGACCGGCGGACAGCAACAACACCGGCATACCACCTTCAACCGCAACTTTGATACAGCTCAGTGCCTCGTCGGTAAATTTCATCGGCGGCACCACGTGGCAGCAGGAAATACTCATGAAGGGCCGTTCGCGCCACTTGTCTTCACCGCCGGCAATGATATGTAGCATCTTCAGTGAATCCTCGAGATGATGCGCTTCGGTCCAGCTGGCACCGATGTGCTTGGTGGTGCCCATCACCGAGTTGTAAGCGGTATTAATATCCATGTCGTGGTTGTCAGTGACATCGCGCAGCACGCAGGTGCGTTGAAACATGTGGATGTGCTCACATTGGTCCGCGATGCGGGCCATGTCGTACAGATCCTGGGCAGTCGATTCGCGATACTCGTTGTTTACCGGGTCGGCTATCATCACCGCGGCTCCGGCGGTGGAGAAATGTACCTTGGAACCGCTCAGGTGCATATCATGCTTCGGCTCCTGGCCGTACAGCGTTAGATCACGGCGACACTTGTTGAGCGCGTCTTCGACTACCGCGCGCGGGAAACGCAAACGCTTGTCTTCACCATAAGTTGCACCTACTGCCAGGCAGGTCTCGATGCAGTGCTCATTGGCATCGGCGAAGCCGACTTCCTCGAGGATGCGGAATATAGTGGCAGTGACCTGTTCGATATCGGATTCCGAGAGTGGTTTGTATTGGCCACCGGATTCACCTGGATGCACCGGTTTGAGGTCTTCGGCGAGGGCGGCTTTGCGCAGCGCTATCTTGGCCGCGCGGGCATTCGAACGTCTTGCCATAACGATTTGCCTCAATGGCGAAGTTTATCGGGTGTCGAACCTGCAACAGTGCATTTTCGAATCAGATTCTGCTGGATACAAGCTATTATTTTTTATAATATGGATTAGATTAAGTAATCTATAGATTTTAACCTTGAGCAGACGCCTGCCACCACTGAATAGTTTGAAGTGCTTCGAAGCCGCTGGACGCTTATTGAGCTTTACCGACGCTGCCAGGGAACTCAACGTCACCCAGGCGGCCATAAGCCATCAAATCAAGGTAATCGAGGATTACCTGGGCTTTTCGCTGTTTGACCGTTACCCGCGACGGCTGGCGTTGACCGAACAGGGTAAGATCCTGTTACCCGAAGTTATCGAGGCATTCGATCGGGTTGCGCAAGCCATAAGCTCGCTTAGCAAGGAGCAACACTCGAACCTCCTCAGCGTTCGCCTGGCGCCGTCCTTTGCTGCCAAGTGGTTGTCACCCCGGCTTAAATACTTCTGGTTGCAATTCCCCGAGATCGATCTTTCGCTATATCACGCCAATGCCGCCGTCGATTTCCGACGCGAGGAAATCGATATTGCGGTTACCTACGGTAAAGGTGACTGGCCTGACGTGGTCGCGGATAAGTTGTTGGGCCTGGATTTTTTCCCGGTCTGTTCCCCCGCCTTCATGCACAACGACAAGCCGTTAACCGAGATCGATAATCTGCGTTATTACGCCCTGTTGCATGATGCCAGTTACGAATGCTGGCATGACTGGCTCGAATTGGCTCAGCTTAGCGATATCAAGGCCGAAAAGGGAACCATAATCGATGACACCAATGTATTGATTCAGGCCGCGATAGAAGGCCAGGGGATTGCACTTGGTTCAACCCCTTTTGTCGAGGACCACCTGGCCTCGGGTAAACTGGTTAAACCGTTTGACGTCACCCTGGTAAACGATTTTTGCTATTACGTGGTCTGTCCCGAATCACATCTGAAAAATCCGGCGGTACGCGCTTTCAAGGAATGGCTACTCAGCCTGGTTGAATGACAGTATCATGCGCGACAAGTAAAGGTCTGGAGGCAGACGTGGATAGCCATGACGAGTTGAGGCAGCGTAATCGTAAGCTGCGGGCTGATCTCGACCCTGTTCAGCTCGAAACTGCCGCGGCGGCACTTGCCGAACGTATCCTGCAATTATCTGAATACCAGCAGGCCCAACGAGTAGCTGTTTATTTCGCGGTCAACGGGGAAATCGGTTTGAATGCCGTTATCGACCATGCCCTGGCCGAGGGCAAGGAAATCTTCCTGCCAAACCTGGACCGCGCGGCCCTGAGGTTTTCTCCCTATTTCCATGACCAGAAAATGCGGTTCAACAAATTTCATTTACCTGAACCTGATGTCGGCAACAGAGAAATGCTGGCCCCCGATGAACTGGACCTGGTACTGGCACCGTTAGTGGTCTTTGACGGCAATCGCAATCGCATCGGTATGGGCGGTGGCTTCTATGATCGCAGTTTCGCTTTTCGTAAGAACCCCGAACACAGCATGCCGGTTTTAATCGGGGTCGCCCACGAAATTCAGAAAGTAGATCGAATTGTCCCTGAGGAGTGGGACGTGCAGCTCGACATGATCGTTACCGACCAGGCGATATATAAATAATTTTTCCCCGGTTTACCAGAGTTTAAAAGTCGTACTTGCCGGCCGAGTATAATTTTGCCGCTTTTTCCCAGACCGGGCCGGGTTTACCATCGCCAACCGGTTTTCCGTCCAGCTTGATCACCGGCACGACTTCCTTGCTCGAGCTCGAAATCCAGATTTCATCCGCATCCCAGACCTCGTCCATGGTGATAACGCGTTCTTCGACCGGGATGCTTCCATCGGCGCGTAATACCCCGAGTAACAGCTGGCGCGTAATTCCAGGCAGAATCTGGTTATCGAGCGGTGGCGTGGCGACAACACCGTTTTTGACGATGTAAGCGTTACAGGCACCACATTCGGTCAGTTCATTGCTATCGTTATAGAGCAGGATTTCAGCATCGCCCTTGCTGTATCCCTGCTGGTAATGCATGACGTTGCCCAGCAGCGAAATGGACTTGATATTACAGCGGTCCCAGCGCATATCGTGGCCGGTCGCGCAAGTATAGGGGGCTATCTCTTCGCGATCGGGCACCGGTGGTGGTGGAATCTCGAAGGCGTAACCGAACACGGTCGGTGTAATCCCTTGCGGATAGGCGTGGTGTCGCTTCTCGTCGGCACCGCGGGTCACGTGAAGATAGATTCCGAGGTTGCCGTTACCATTTTTTTCCATCAGCGAGGTGCATAGTGCGCGCCATTGTTCATCACTCCAGCCGAGCTTGATTTCGATGGTGTCGAGCCCATCCTGCATACGTTTGATATGCGGGCCGAAACCGACCATCTTGCCATCGTAAGATGGCACCACCTCGTAGATACCGTCACCAAACAGGAAACCGCGGTCCATCGGAGAAATTCGGGCTTCTTCGAGTGGCATGTAGTCGCCATTTAAATATGCAATTGTCATGGGTACCTCGGGTGTTTCATCAGTGCCTTAAAAGGCTCGCAAGTTAAGCAGAAACGGGACTTCGCAGAATAGAGCCACAATCTAAAAATCGTTATACCAGCAGGTCATTATATAAATCCACAGGCCTGTCGCAGTTGCAGTAAAACCGATTCACCTTCGCTGGCGTCGAGCCCGTCCTCGGTTAGCTGGTTGATCCGGGTAACGCCGTCGACGCTGCCGAGTTCGGAGATATACCTGAGGGTATCGAGCGGAACGATCTCGCCGAGCAGGTCGCGTTTATTCCACACCGAGAGGAACGAAATAATGCCATAGGCGCCCCAGTTTGAAACATCGGTAACGATCAGCTCGTCGCAGGTGGTGATCGATGGCACGATATTCAAACCCTGCAACGCCTGCGCCACCTTTCCCATGCCGATTTCATTACCGCCATCGCCGATGGCGATGGTTGGACAGTCACTCATGTCCATGAAGGTGTCAAAGCAGGCGGTATTTTCGCTGATGCTTTCACCGCGCATATTGTAATAACCGCCGTCGGCGGCCTGACCGGGTCTTTCAATAGAAATGATGGCATCGGGACGAAATTGCGCAAGCGCTTCCTGTGCCTCGTGTTCACGCTGATCGTGATCACCGACCCTGATTTCGTGTACCCGGTACCTGGCAGCCAGGGCCTGTGACAGCGGGCGTCCACAGACAATACTCGGGATTGCGCCTGTTTTCTCGAAAGCCTCGTACATCGCGATCGCACCGACCGGGCCATCGGTTTCGAAGGTTTTGACGACCGGAAAACCGGTGCCAATCAGGATATTACCCCGACATTGTTGCAATATGCGCGCCGCACGCATGCAGTAACCCGCTTTGAGATAGGGTTGCACCGTCTTCATGCCGCGTAAATTGCGCGCTACCAGGATATCTTCAATAGTGCGGCTTAACTCCAGGTCTTCGGCTTCATTCATTGCTTGATGCTCAACAGGGTTGCAGCGAGGTACGTTCGAATCGGGCCTGCTCGAGGCAGTGGATATTGTGCGCCTGCTCGATGCTGATTGCATCGAAACGTACCCGTGAGCCTGGCGATAACTGCGATAAGGTTGCGGTATCTCGCGGTATCACCGCACCAATTTTGGGATAGCCGCCGATTGTCTGCCGATCGTTCATTAATACAATGGGTTGACCATCTGCAGGAATCTGGATTGCGCCATGACAAATGCCTTCAGACAGCATACCGACAATATCGGAGTGCACGGTTTCACCTTCGAGCCGAAAGCCCATACGGTCGCAGCGGTCGGTCAGGCGATACTCGGAATTGAAAAAGCGCCATTGCTGCAGCGGGCTAAACTCGGCCTGCTGATATCCGGGGACAACCCGGAGTCTGGCAAAATCTGAATATTCCGGCCGATCGGATGCGGCCAGGTAGCAATGGGCGGATAATCTTTTACTGCTGCATGGTAGTTGATCTCCTGCCTGCAGCTTGTCGCCGTTGAGGCCGCCGATTTTTTCGCGCAGCACGGTTGAGCTGCTGCCAAAGCTGGGGTCGATATTGAAACCGCCAGTAACCGCGAGATAGCAGCGGGTGCCGGCACTGGCAAAGCCGATCTCGAGCTTATCGCCGGGCTTAATGTCATGTGTGTACCACTGCTCAATCAGATCTTCGTTCAGCTTGCAGGGTGCTTCTGCACCGGTGATAACGAAACTGGTATCGAGCTGTGCTTCAATGACTAATCCGCCAAAGCTGATTTCAAGGCAGGTGGCATTGACGTCATTAGTCAGCATGCGATTAGCCCAGTCGAAGGCAACACTGTCGAGTGGGCCGCCGGTGGTCAGTCCCAGCTTGTGCACGCCAAATCGTCCGCGATCGTGGAGCAGGCTGAGTAACCCCGGTTGCTTGACTAAAAAGCCACTCATAGCTCGCCGCCCTGGTCGATAAACTGGTCACGACTTATCGCGCTAAAACGAATACGATCCCCGACCTGAACCGGCATGCTGGGAGTTTTGTCGGGATCGAACATGCGAGTGGGGCATAGTCCAATCAGGTTCCAGCCTCCTGGAGATATAGCCGGATATACCGCGGTCTGGCGATCAGCAATCGCGACCGCCCCCCTGGGTACTTTCTGTCGCGGGGTCGCCAGGCGCGGAGCGGCGATGCGTTCATCGACTTCACCGAGATAGGCGAACCCGGGTGCGAAGCCGATCGCGTAAACCCGGTACTCCTGCTGCTGATGGATCTCGATAACATCGTCAATGTCGATATTAGCGTTTGTAGCAATTGCTTCGAGATCGGGACCTGATTCCTTACTGTAATAGACGGGCAAGGTGATGAGGCTTCCCGCTGACGCGTCCACACCATCGAGATTCGTTAAAGCAGCTCGCAGTTGCCGCTTGATCGCGAAGTGATCGCTAAGATCCAGGTCGAAGATCACCAGCAATGAAGCGTAGGATGGCACCAGGTCAATGATGCTGTCCTGCATCGTGGCAAGAATATTGGTGACCGCGGCCTGTATCTGTGCCGATACTGCGGCGCTGGTTTGCTCGGCAAAATAGACGATAAACGCGTTTTGCCCCGCAATTTCGATTCTCATGCGATTGATCAGGAATGAATGATTTTGCGGATTTCTTTAATGGCGGCCACTCCAGCGTCATTATCGCCATGCACACAAAGCGTATCGGGTTTTAGCGCCAGGGTATTACCGCTCACCGATGTAACTGTGCCCTGGCTGCAAATCTGTTCTACCTGTGCCAGCATCTTTTCACGCGTATGCACCGCACCCGGTTTGGCCCGCGAAAGCAACTTGCCGTCATCGTCGTAACAACGATCGGCGAAAGCTTCAAACCAGAGATCGATTCCATGAGTAGCTGCCTCGTCGCGGTGCAGATCGGCCTCGGGTGTTGCCTGCAGCATCAGCCGCACGGGTTTGTGAAAATCAGCAATCGCCTTCAGGATCGGCGCCCGCACTGACTCTCTTGCCATCATGTCGTTATATAACGCACCATGCGGCTTGACATAGGCCAGATCAAGCCCTTGAATCTTGGCCATGCCTTCGAGTGCGGCGATCTGGTAGTGCATGAATGCTGAAATTTCTTCGGCGGAACAATGCATCGGCCGACGTCCGAATCCGACCAGGTCGGGGTAGGCCGGGTGTGCACCGACCATTACATTATTTTGTTTCGCCAGTGCCAGGGTTCGTTCCATGACCAGCGGATCGCCACCGTGAAAGCCACAGGCAATATTGGCCTGGTCGATATGGGGCATGACTTCGTCGTCGCGGCCCATTTTCCAGGAGCCGTAGCTTTCGCCGAGATCGCAATTGAGCATCAACATGTGTATTTCCGCCTACATCACCGCAAGTTGGCTGTTTGGTAAGTCCGAGACCAGCATGCAACCGGGCGAATGCGAGATACAAAACGGTGGCCTGGCGTGCTCAACTGCCACCTGGGGCGTCACACCGCAGGCCCAGAAAACAGGTACTTCGTCGCTGCGTATCGTAACAGCCTCGCCGAATTCGGGCTGGTTGATATCTTTAACACCAATCCGGCCGGGATCACCGAAATGGACCGGGGCACCATGTACCGCTGGAAAACGAGTGCAAATCTGGATCGCGCGTATCGCGTCTGATGGAATCATCGGCCGCATACTGACCACCATTTTACTGGCGAAGCGGCCCGCGGGATTGCAATCGATATCGGTGCGATACATGGGTACGTTAACGCCTTCGCTGACATTGCGAATTTCGAGGCCGTCATCGATTAATGCTTCCTCGAAGGAGAACGAACACCCCAGTACGAAAGACACCAGGTCGTCACGCCAGATATCGCTGATGTCATTAACTTCATGGCTGAGCACGCCGTTTTCGAAGATCCTGTAACTGGGAATATCGGTACGAATATCCAGGTCTTCACCGAGTTTCGGTATATTGTAGTCACCCGGGTTCGTGGTCATGCCAATCAAGGGGCAGGGCTTGGGATTAGATTGGCAGAATTGCAGGAATTCGCCGGCGTAATCGGCAGGAAGAATACACAGGTTTCCCTGCACAAAACCGCGCGAGTAACCGGAGGTGTTGCTGGTGAACTCGCCGCTGCGGATTTTAAGGCGCAGTTCGAGAGGTGAAATTTCCTGGTTCATGTCAAATCGAAATAGGGTTCAAGCAGAGTTTTACAACTGTTTGGCGCGGTCGCGCAATACATTTTTCTGAATCTTGCCGGTCGCAGTTTTGGGAAGTTCGCCAAAAACGACTTTTTTCGGCCGCTTGAAACGGGCCATGTTATCCGCGCAAAACTCCATTAATTCTTGCTCGCTGGCCTCGCCATCTGCTTTCAACTCGACGAATGCGCAGGGGACTTCGCCCCATTTTTCGTCTGCCAGGGCCACCACCGCGGCTTCGCCGACCGATGGGTGCTTGTAAAGTACTCCCTCGACCTCAACCGAAGATATATTTTCACCACCGGAGATGATGACATCCTTGGCGCGGTCCTTGACCTGGATGTAACCGTCAGGGTGGATCACGGCAATATCGCCACTGAGAAACCAACCGTTCTTGAAGACATCGGCAGTGGCACCGGTATCCTTCAGATATCCCTTCATGACAGTATTACCGCGTATAACAATTTCGCCCATGGTTTCCGCATCCCAGGGGACCGAGTCACCGCTATCCGGGTCGATCACATCGACCGCCTCGGTCATCGAAAAACGTACGCCCTGGCGTGCCTTCAGTTCGGCCTGGCGTTCAATCGATTGCTGGTACCAGTCATCCTGTGGCGCCGAGTGCAGGATATGTCCATAGGTTTCGGTAAGTCCGTAGACGTGCATGACCTCGAAATTAAACTGTGCCATGCTTTCCAGTACCTTGGCCGGCGGCGGAGCGCCCGCGGTCATCGCGTAGATGGTATTGTCGAATACTTTCTGGTCTTCGGCCGGTGCATTGGCGAGCATGTTTAGTATTACCGGCGCGCCGCCGAAATGAGTAATCTTGTGCTCATCGGCAAGCTCGAAAAACAGTTTCGGAATAAATGCGCGAATACAGACCACAGTTGCGGCCAGTGCGGTCATGGTCCAGGCATGTCCCCAGCCATTGCAGTGGAACATCGGCACCGTGTACAGGTAACGCGGATGCGGCGGCAGCGCCCAGGAAATGACGGTGCCCATGGTCATCAGGTAAGAACCACGGTGGTGGTAGACCACACCCTTGGGCAAGCCGGTGGTGCCCGAGGTGTAGTTCAGGGTTAGCGCCTGCCATTCGTCCTCGGGTGGTAGCCATTCGAAGGTGTCATCGCCACGATCGACCAGGTCTTCATAAAAACTGAAAGCGACATTAGTCGGCAATTCCGGTTTTTCGGCAGCATCGGCGTCGTCGATGATAATGATTTCAGGCTGTAGCTCACAGCTTTGCAAGGCTTCCTCCAGCACAGGCCAGAGTTGACGATCACAAATGAAAACCCGGGATTCACCATGATCGATGATATAAGCCACGGTCGCCGCGTCCAGGCGCGTATTAATCGTATTTAGCACGGCACCTGCCATCGGAATCGAGAAATGGCTTTCGAACATTTCAGGGGTATTGAAGGCGAATACCGAAACCGTGTCGTTCTTGCCGATGCCCCGTGCCGCCAGGCTCGATGCGATGCGGGTGCAGCGATTACGCGTCTGCGCCCAGGTGTAGCGCCGCTGGTTATAAATCAGTGCTTCGCGTTGCGGGTAAATATCCGCCGTGCGCTGCAGGAAAGATAGCGGCGTCAGGGGAACGAAGTTGGCGTCGTTGGGATCCAGTTGATCGTATTCGATAGTCATAATGAACCTTTGCTAAATAAACCTGTGCTAATTTCTGACGGGCGCGCCGGCGTCCAGCATACTATTAATTCGCTCACGGGTAGCAGCGGTGGCAACCAGGGTCAGGAATGAACGTCGCTCGGCGTCGTAGAAATCCTGCTCCTTCCAGACTGTGCCCGGTTCGATATCACCACCCGTTACAATTCTGGCCATTTCGCTGCCGACATTGACGTCATGTGGCATGAATACGCCCTTGTCACGGGAATCTTCCAGCCATTTGACCATTTCTTCGAACAAGGGTCTACCCGGCATGGATAGGCTGGGACGTTCGAAAGGCACCTGGCCGGACGCATCGTCGATCGCCTTAATCGCTTCACCAAGGATACGATCGCGATTGATGACGAAGCGATCATGAGGTCGCAGCATTGCCTGCCGCTTGGCTATAATGGGTGAAGTTGCAGTTTTACCATAACCGAGATTCATGAATGCCTTCCAGCAGGCGTCTGAAATATCATCGCCACATTGCAATAATTCGATCCATCGATACAGGGTTTCCTTGCAGCCGCCACCGCCCGGGACCACACCGACCAGCGATTCAACCAGGCCGGTGACAGAATTAGCGTGGCAGATAACCTGCCTGGCATGTAACACGACTTCGAATCCGCCACCGATGGATAAGCCTACCGGTGCGGCGACGACCGGAAACGAGGCCGTCTGCATGCGATGCACGGTGTTCTGAAAATCCTGCAGGAATCTATCGAGACCGTCCATGTCTTCCTGCAAAAAGAAATTCCGCACTGCCTGCAGGTTGACCCCGCAGGAAAAATGCTGGGCGTCGTTGTGCACGATCAGGCCGCGCAGGCCTTCGGCCTCGACCTGGATCAGCGCATCATCGAGAATCGCCATCGAATCGGCGTCCAGCGCATTTGCCTTGCTGTGAAATTCAACCAGCGCAATACCGTCGAGATCGAACCAGCTGGCGACAGTGCAGCTGTTACGCGGCTGCAGCGTCTGGCGTTTTTCATTGAAGCGGATTACCCCGGCCGGACGCTCAATTGCCTGCCAGATATCGCCATGTCGGCGTGCCTGCAGCTTATTGTTTTCGACTCGATAAAAGCTCGAACCCGCCGCTTCGGCGAGGAATTCGGGTATCGGTAACTGGTCTGCCCCGAGTTTAGCGATAAACGCATCAGCGCCAATTTCGTCGATTAGCTCAAACGGGCCCTTGATCCAGTTATAGCCGAGCTTCATTGCGTCATCGATGCCGACCGGGTCGTCTCCGACCTCGGGAATCAGTGATGCGGCATAACTCAAAGTGCGTGACAGTACCCGCCACGCAAATTGACCGTACAGGTTGTCGTCATCCAGCAGGTGTTTGACTCCCTGGCGCTCCGCCTTATCGGCGATTGGCAGGTTCAGACGAGGCGCATCGTGGTACTCGCTGGAATCAAGATTCAGAACTTCGCGCCCGGATTCTGCATCGCGATAAAATCCCTGGCCCTGCTTGTTGCCGGTTTGGCCGTTGGCGATCATTTGCGCCATCAGCGGAATCCGTGCAGCCTCGGCATGGAAGGGATCCGATTCGGGCAGGATATTGACCAGGCTTTGCACCACGTCCGACATTAAATCGATGCCGATCAAATCGTAGAGCCCGAACACGCCGGTCTTCGGTATCCCCATCGGACGGCCGAAAATTGCGTCGGCTTCGAGCGGATTCAAACCGAGCTCGAATGCGGCCTGTAACGCGCACTGGATTGCGAATACGCCGACCCGGTTGCCGAGAAATCCAGGCGTGTCGAGACAGCGCACTACGCCTTTGCCGAGCTGTTGTTCGCAAAAATCAGCCAGCAGCTCGATCACCGCGTCGTCGGTATTTTCGCCCCGCACCAGTTCCAGCAGGCGCATGAAACGTACCGGGTTGAAAAAGTGCGTGATCGCAAAACGCCGTCGAAACGGCCCGGGCATGTCCTCGACCAGCAGACGGATCGGAATGGTCGAAGTGTTCGAAGTGATGATCGCATTAGCGTGACAAACGGCATCGAGACGTTGATAAAGGTCCTTCTTGATATCGAGACGTTCAACCACGGCCTCGGCGACCCAGTCGCAATCTGCGAGTTGATCGAAATCATCACGGGTGTTACCGAGGTGAATAAAAGATTCTGCTTCCTTGCTGATTAGTCCCGGCTGGTTGGGATCATGCAAACGTTCGAGGCCACGTTCCGCCAGCGCATTGGGATTGTCATCGCCGGGTAAGTCCAGCAACCAGACTTCGATACCAGCGTTGGCAACCTGGCCGGCAATACCGGAACCCATGGTGCCGGCGCCGATGACGGCGACTTTTTTAATACTCATCAAACTCCCCTAGGCTGCTTGTTCGAGCGTGCTAATCAATTCACGTAATTTTTGTAATGTCTGCCGCGGTGCCTCGATCGGTAGCATGTGACCGTAGCGTTCAATGATCGTAACCCTGGCATTGAGTTCTTCGGCAAACGCCATGCCGGCCTTGATCGGGGTGAGCCTGTCCTTGCGGGCCAGGATCAATTGAGATGGCACCTCGATGGATTTGGCGACCGCGCTACCGTTTTCATAGTTTGCGCAGGCAACCAGGTCTTCGTAGAGCGGGTTACGCGCCATGATCTGGCGCCCGATTGCAATCGGTTGCATGCCCGGTACCGCGCTGATGCCGTATTGTGCATCGGGTCCAAAGCCCCACATTAACAGCATTTCCGCCGCGTCCCCGGCACTGTTTTTAGCCGCGTCGATCAACGCCGGGTTGACCGGAATTGCACCCGCGGTGCCTACCCCGGTGATTGACTTTAACAATTCGGGGGCCTGTTGCGCCAGCTCGAGTACGTCAAGGAAACCCTGTGAATGTCCAACCGCATGTACCCTGGAGACGTTAGCGGCGCGGATAAAATCGGCCAGCCACGCGCCCATTTCCTCGATGCTTTCGAGTGGCTCGCCGGCGGAAAGACTGTGTCCGGGAAGGTCGGGTGCTAGTACCGAGTAGCCGTTGTAGGCAAACCACCTGGTTTGCAGGGCCCAGCTCCGATGGTCGAGCCCGCTACCGTGCACGAACATGACACACGGCAGGCTGTTATCAAATTCCTTGCCCCCGGTAGCGGCGTAGGTTTTTTGACCGCGTACCTCAACATACATCAGGATTCTCCCGCGGCGCGCTCTGCCGCCTTGAGACCTTTGCCGAAATCAGCCTTGATATCGGCAATATCTTCGATTCCGACTGAGACCCGGATCATGTCTTCGCTGATTCCCGCGGCTTGCATATCTTCAATGGTGAGACGCGAATGCGTGGTGCTACCCGGATGTAACACCAGCGTGCGCGAGTCGCCGACATTAGCCAGGTTCGACGCCAGTTGCAACGAGTCGATAAACGCTGCTCCACCGGCACGGCCACCGACGACGCCGAAACACAGCATCGAGCCGGCACCGTCGGGAAACAGGCTTTCAGCCAGTGCATGACTCGGGTTCGATTCCATGTCGGGGTAGTTGGTCCAGGTTACCGCTTTCTGTTGTTGCAACCATCCGAGCAGTGCTTTTGCATTGGCAACGTGTTGCTTCATGCGCAGGCTGAGTGTTTCGATACCCTGCAGGATCAGGAAAGCATTGTGCGGGCTCATCGCGGCACCGACATCGCGCATCGATTCGGCGCGCATCTTCATCGCCAGCGCCGAGGGTCCGAATTCCTCCCAGAACTTGATACCATGAAAAGGTGCATAGGGTTCGGTTAATTCCGGAAAGCGTCCGCTTTGCTCCCAGTCGAAGCGGCCACCGTCGACGATGGCTCCGCCGATGGCGACACCATGTCCGCCCATCCACTTGGTGACCGAATGCACGACAACATCGGCGCCGTGGTCGATTGGACGACACAGGCTCGGGGTGGCGAAAGTCGCGTCGACAACCAGCGGTATGCCGTTCTCATGTGCAATTTCGCTGATGCCGGGGATATTGGCAATCTCGAGCCCCGGGTTACCGATCGATTCACAGAACACCATCTTGGTATTGGGCTGGATTGCATCTCGCAGCGCCTGTTCGTCGTTTATCGGGATAAAGGTACATTCGATGCCGAGGCGCTTGATGGTGTGTTTGAGCAGGGTTGCGGTTGAGCCGTAGATCTGGGTCGCCGAAATCATGTGATCGCCGGCCGAGCACAGCGTGATAAAAACCGTAAACAGCGCGCTCATGCCGGACGCGGTGCAAATCGTGCCACTGCCGCCTTCGAGCGCGGCGATACGCTGCTCGAGTACCGCAACCGTGGGGTTGGTAATGCGGCTGTAGATGTGGCCGCCCTGTTCGACGTTAAACAGTGACGAACCATCGCTGACACTCTCGAACACGTATGACGTGGTCTGGTACACCGGTACCGCGCGCGAACCGTGGTCACTTTCGGGCACGTAGCCGGCGTGCAGTGCCACGGTGTCCGGCTTGAGGTACGAAGATCGACTCATGGTGCTCTCCTCAGTTTTATTTTATCGCGTCAAAATCAAATGGCAGATCGACAACCCGGGCGGTAACTCCCTCGACGGTTAATGTATCACGCTCGCCCAGGTAATCTCGCTTCATCATCGCCATCGCCAGGTGTTTCTGATATCGCGGTGACCAGACGTGCGACCTGATTTCACCGACGATTCGATTGTCCACATGAATCTTAAAATCTTCAAAAACCATGTCCTTGCTAAATACCAACCCAACTAGCTGGTGTACATGTTTACCGGCGATCGCGCGCAAGGCAGGCAGGCTGATCGATTCGATATCCGCGTCGATATCAATAAAGGCGTCGAGTCCGCATTCGAATGGATTGTGGGCATCGGTCACGTCGTTACCGTAGGAAAGCAGTCCGCTTTCGACGCGCTCGATCAGGTTGGGTCCGCCGGCCTTTACGTGGAGGTCGTCGCCGAGGCGGAACAGTTCGTCCCACAAGGGTTCGCCCAGGCTGGCATCGTTCAGATATATTTCGAATCCGCCTTGCTTGCTGTAGCCCGAGCGGGCAACCATCATCTTCTTGCCCTTAAATTCCAGCATCTTGGAACGGAAGAAGCGAATTCCCGGCACCTCGTCACCAAACAATCGTGTCACCAGTTCTTCGGCCTTGGGGCCCTGCACCGCAAGCGGCCAGACGTCAGGTTCGCTGACCTGAACATCGAGGCCGAATCCGGTCACAAGCCCCTTGGCCCAGAGTTTGACATCACTGTCAGAAATCGATATCCACCAGTCTCCCTGGGCGAATTTAATGATGATCGGGTCATTGATCAGGTTGCCTCTTTCCCCGCAAAGCGGCGCGTATAGGCCCTGTCCGATAACAGCCTTGCGGATGTCGCGCGGGGTCATCAACTGCATCAGGCGTTCGCTGTCGGGACCCTTGATTTCGACCTGTCGCTGACAGGACACGTCCCATACCTGCACATGTTCACATAGGTGCCAGTAATCCTCTTCAAATCCGCCGAAGGCAGTGGGTAACAACATGTGATTGTAAACGGTGTATGCGGTAACCCCGGCCGCCTCCACCCGATTGGTAAACGGGGTAGGGCGGGTACGATGGGAAATGCTCAGATACTTGTTATTCAATCTTGAGTCTCTTTGTTTGGGTTAGTCAGAATGCAGCCTGAACCGGTTTTCTGATGCGCCGCAATCCTAGTCTTTTTTGATTTGTCTGACAAATAAGAAATTACCTGCGAACTACCTGTTTTTACCCGATCACGACTTATTCTGGATAAAGCGGGGTTTTGGCTTCGATTTCGGCAACACGTGGGCCATAGTGCAAAATGCTCGACTCCTTGTTGCCGATTAAACCAGGCCGGGTGGAATAGCCCAAAATGGCCTGGACTCGCTGCCGGGAACCTTCAACCTCGGTTACCCGGTGCAGTGAGTAATGGCCACGAAACAGTGAGAGCGTGCCTGCCTGCAAGTGGTTCTGACGTACCCGGTCACTATTGTCATCCAGCACCGCCTGCACGGCGTCGAAGTTTTCGTTCGCCTCGGAGCGAATCGCCGGGGCATATTCGAATATTCCCCCGGCTTCGGGCTCCTGTAACAACAATGTGGTCACCATGGTTCCGCTATCAAAATGCCATTGCTGGCAGCCGCCCTGGTTCATAAACGAAATATTAAGCGACTGGTATGGATCCTGGTTCCGATAAACCGGCTTCCCGGTTATCGCGGCTAGAAAATCAAGCATTAAATCGCTGCGATAGAGCTGGCTGAGCAAAAATTCCGGCGGGATCAGATCGGCGGCTACCTGTGCCAGGTTACGCCTGCCTTTGCGTCTTAAGGGGTGAGTGGCAGGGACGTCGCAAGCGTTACCGAGTCGATAATTAAAGAAGTAGGGACTGACCTCGGTCGGGCCGGGATAAGCGAGATGTGCTATAGAGTGAGCTTGCCGAACCATTTTGGCAAGTGCTTGTGCGGTTACGAAGTTCGGCAGGGTGCAGGAACCATCGTGCTCAAGCCTGGCGCGCAACTGTGCGACCCAGGTTCGAGCATCAGCGGATGACAAGTTATCGACCGGGTAAAGCCCGGTATTGATAATCTGTGGTGACATTCCGTTAAAATTACAGGTTTTTTGTGCCGATGCAAGCGGGTAATACTTGTGCCGGGGTGTATGAATAAATTAGTCTTCGACCAATCGATCGCGTACTTTAAAGAGCATCCAGAATCTGAAAATGACAACTTCGGCTACTGATCAATTACCGCGGGTTGAGTCACCCTGCGTGCGCAAGTGCACGCTCGATGACGAAGACATCTGTCTCGGCTGTTTTCGCAGCATTGACGAAATCTGCGCCTGGGGGGGTGCCAGCAATCAAAAGCGCCTGGAATTTCTCGATTTGGCAGCAGCCAGAAGGAGCAGGAACTCGAAACGTGCCTGATCTCGACGATCTCAGCGTCGATGATATTCGTGCACGCCTGCATGCACAGCGCGAAACGACTTTTGATGTACCCCCGGAAATGTTAAGTGACAACGCGCGCGAGGCAGCGGTACTGGTGCCGTTTCTGCGTGTCGAGGATGCCTGGCACATTCTCTATATACGTCGTACCAGTTACGAGGGTGATCGCCATAGCGGACAGGTTGCTTTCGCCGGCGGTAAACGCGATGACGAAGACGAGTCGTTGCTGGCCACGGCACTGCGGGAAACCGAGGAAGAGATCGGTATCTCCATTGCCGATATCGACGTGCTCGGACATATCAACCATCACCATACCATTAGCGAATTCCAGGTTCGGCCTTACGTGGGTATTATACCCTGGCCATACCAGTTGAATATCGATGAAATAGAGGTTGCACGCGTATTTACGATGCCATTGAACTGGCTCGCTCAAACAACAAATTACCGCACCGAGGAACGTCAGCATCCCGATTCAAAACGCCCGTGGCCGGTCGTCTACTATGATTTATACGATGGTGAAATGTTGTGGGGTGCAACCGCGCGCATGACCCTGTCGCTGATCGAGGTATTACGCGGCGATTGAGCTAGTGATACTTTTCGGTGGTGAAATGACCCGGGTCGCGACGGCGGTGTTTTTTCATCTCCCGGGACACCAGTTCCGCGCTGACATCGGTAATCATGTCGGAGCTACCGCACATCATGACATGTGAGTTCTCGGCATTAATGTTGATGCCTGCCTGCTGTTCGAGACTGCCGTCCCGCATCACGTGGGGAACTCGTTTTCCAAGGCTTCCATTCAGTTTTTCACGTGTGACTATCGGCAGGTAGCAGAATTGTTCGCCATGGGTACCGGCGATCTGTTCGATCGTATCCTGGTAGGCGAGTTCTTCGGCATAACTTACCGAGTAAACCAGGATGATTTTTTCAAATTTCTCCCAGGCAGCCTCGCTTTTTAGGATCGACAGGAAGGGACCGATTCCGGTACCGGTTGCAATCATCCACAGATGCCTGCATTGCGGTACTTCGCTGATAGTCAGGAATCCCGATGGATTGTCGGAAACCAGCACATCATCACCCGTCTTGAGATCGAATAAAAGCGGTGATAAGGGCCCTTCCTCGACGATGTTAAAGTAGACCTCGAGGTGGTTTTCGTCAGGAGTATTGACCAACGAGTAGGGACGTGCCAGTACCGTATCACCATCCGCCAGGCCGATACGCACAAATTGTCCTGCTTCGTATTCACCCAGTCCGACATCGATAACTAACGAAGTCAGGTATTGATTGAGGCGCCGATTATCGACGACCTTGCCTTGCAGCCAGTTAGCCATTGTGACCTCTTTTCATTTGCCAGATGATATCAGTCCTATTCCTGTTACGCCGCTAGTCGTTGTAAGCTGTAGGAGCCATTCTTTTCCATCACGCCGAGATAAAGGTCTTCAAATTCATCGACTACTGAATCGCGGACCTCGGGCAGGGCCAGCAGGCGCTCGGCCCAGGCGACAGTCCGTGGGATAGTTGCACGATCAATGACCGAAAGCCTGCCATCGGCGACCGAGTCCTGTCTGAAAAAAGGAGCAAACGCGGTATCGGCGAGCGAGAACTCGGCACCATTGAACCAGGGGCCGTCGCCGAGGCGTTTCTCCACGCGTTCGAGCTGGCTGACCAGTCGTTCCCGGTACTTGTTATAACTTTCCTCGTCCTTGCTCATTTTCATCATGTAGAGATTACCGAGCATATTCGACGCAAATTCGATCCAGGCACGGTTCTTGGCACGCGCCAACGGCTCTTTGGGTTGTAGATCACCACCGGTAATTTCGTCGAGGTATTCATTGATGACCGCTGATTCGAACAGGATCTCATCGTCGACTTTCAACACCGGCACTTTTCCCAGCGGTGAAATCTCGAGGAACCAGTCGGGTGGGTCGGCGAGATCGATGTAGGTGATATCAAAATCAATATTCTTGTGTTTCAGCGTGATAACCGCGCGTTGTACGAACGGGCAGGTCTTAAAGCTGATCAGGTGTAGCGACATTGTGTTGTTTCCGGGCTTAAGTCAGAATGAAAGTGTTAAACCTATTAGGTATGGGTCAAAAAAACCAAACTCAACCCCAAAATCATTAAGGATTTTGGTGAGCCTGAGTCATCGAGGAGATATTACTATGTCGACAGCGACGCTAGGTCTTGACGAAACCCTGCAACAATACCTGCTCGAGGTTTCGCTACATGAACCGGAAGCCTGCCTGCGCCTGCGCGAGCAGACACTGGAACTGCCGGATGCCAATATGATCAGTTCGCCCGAGCAGGTGCAGTTGTTAAAGTTGCTGTTCAAAATGCTGGATGCAAGAAACGGCCTCGAAATCGGTACCTTCACCGGTTACACCAGCTTGAGACTGACCATGGCGATGCCGAAACTGAAGATGACCTGTTGCGACGTGAGCGAAGAATTTACCCGTATCGCGCGCGAGCACTGGCAGGCGGCAAAGGTTCAGGATCGGATCGATTTACAAATTGCACCGGCGCAGCAAACCCTGGATCGCCTGGTAGACGAGGGATTTGAGGGTGCCTACGATTTTGCTTACATCGACGCGGACAAGAGTGGCTACCGGGGCTATGTCGAGTCCTGCCTGGCGCTGGTTCGCCCCGGTGGTTTGATTACGCTCGACAATGTACTCTGGAGTGGCTCGGTCGCCAATCCTGAAGATACCAGCGAGGACACGGTTGCGTTGCGCGAACTCAATCAATGGATCTATGCGCAGGCACCCGGTCGCTATGACCTGTCACTGATTCCGATCGGTGACGGCCTGACCGTATTGCGCAAGTATTATTAGTAAAGCGCGAGTATGGGTTGGTGTGGGCATCAAGCCTGCCTGGGCGAGAATTCTGGAAAATTGTCAGCCAGGCTGTTTTCAGACGCGTCGACGATTGCGCGTTCGGTGATCAGGCCGGTAATCAGTCGTGCCGGGGTTACGTCGAAGGCGTAGTTAACGATCTCGGTACCTTCCGGGGCAATCGTAACATGACCGATATCGCCGTTGAGCAGCTTCCCCATTACCTGTGAAACTTCTGTTTGATCACGTTGTTCGATGGGCACTTCCTCTGCTCCGTCACTGATGCTCCAGTCGATTGTTGTGCTCGGCAGGCAAACGTAAAACGGGACGCCGTTGTCTTTTGCTGCCAGTGCTTTCAGGTAAGTGCCGACCTTGTTGCAGACATCGCCGCTACGGGTTGTTCGATCACTGCCCACCAGGCACAAGTCAACCATGCCAAGCTGCATCAAGTGCCCGCCGAGGTTGTCGACGATCAGGCTATGCGGAACCCCATGGTGACCCAGTTCCCAGGCGGTCAGGCTGGCACCCTGGTTGCGTGGACGGGTTTCATCAACCCAGACATGGATCGGAATATCTCCATTGTGCGCCATGTAAACGGGTGCGGTCGCGGTACCCCAGTCGACCGTTGCGAGCCAGCCGGCGTTGCAGTGGGTCAGGATATTAACGCTTTCACCAGACGGTTTTTGAGCGGCTATTTGCCTGATTAGCTCGAGCCCATGAACACCGATGGACTGGTTGGTTTCGACATCCAGCTCGGTGATTTTGCCTGCCTCGACAAACGCACTATCAACCCGTTCGGCAGGTTTCAACGGTTGCAGGCGGTTATGCAGGCGATCCAGTGCCCAGCGCAGGTTGACTGCGGTTGGCCGGGTCTGGAATAAACGGGTATAGGTATTCTGCATGTTGGTATCGGAAGAGTCTTCGCGCATCGCCAGGTAATATCCGTAAGCTGCAGTAGCGCCGATTAACGGTGCACCGCGTACCACCATATCGCGTATCGCGATGCATGCATCCTCCAGGTTTTGCAGGTTCCTGACTTCAAATGCATGTGGCAACCGGGTTTGATCAATGGCATCGATCGACCAGCCGTCGTCATTGATCCAGATACTGCGGTAGGCAACTCCATCAACATTCATAATTCAGTCGCCGTCGACAGGTTGCTTGCCGTAGCTTTCAAATCTTTCCAGTACCTCGGCCATTTGAGCTTCGTCGAGAATAACCGGTTCACCAGCCTGACGTGCATACCAATACTGTTTCGCGAGAGTTTCGATTTCGACCCCAAGCCCAAGTGCCTTGCCCAGGTTGTCGTGATAGCAAATCATGCCGTGGGTTCCAAGCAGGCAGGCACGCCGGTCATCGAGTGCAGCCAGCATGTGGTCAGATAGCGCCTGCGTACCGAACAGAGCGTATTCGGCGCAGCGAATATCGCTACCCCCGGCAACTGCAACCATGTAATGAAAGGCTGGAATATCCAGTCGCAGGCAGGATAGTGCGGTGGCGAAGATTGAATGGGCGTGTAATACCGCACCCGCCTGTGGCCGGTTAACGTAGATATCCCGATGCATACGCCATTCGCTCGATGGCGACAGTGGATCACGGCAATTACCGTCCATATCGATAAAAACGATATGTTCGTGCTGCAGCTGCTGGTACGGTATGCCCGATGGTGTAATCAGAAACCCATCCTCGAAACGCACGCTGATATTGCCGGCGCTACCCTGGTTGATTCCCTGCGCATTCATCGCCAGGCAACTTTCGATCACGTTGCGCGACAGGGATTTTCGCGTGTCAGCATCTGCATTCATGGACAGGTTTCTTATTCGATGGTTTCGCGCTGTTGCAGACGCCAGCCCTGGTAATCGATACCCCTGTCGTAAACTCGTTTATTAACGTAATCGAGTGCGCCCCAGAGGCGATAAAACTGAACCACTGAATCAATACGCATAATTTCCTTTCCACCGGGACTGAACAGTATAACGGTCGGAGTATAAAACAGACCGAGGTCTTTTCCCCAGCGGTTAGCCGTGGTCTTTATACCCCCCGGAGTAATCACCTCGGTATCCGCAAACAGGTTAAGCTGTACCACGTCCATTTTTGCGATTTCCCCGAGAATTTCGTCTTGCATGAGTGGTCCACTATGAAGCAATTCGCAAGCATGACACGACCCCTGTTCAAATATGACCGCAAGCGGTTTGTTCGATGATTGCTTGCGGCGATCCAGGTTATATGGCGGCGTCATGAGAAAGTCGCGCTCAATCAAATCACCCGAGGTGAAAAATAAACTGGGTTCCGCGCGTTCAAGGTAATCGCGAAATTTCTCGACACGGAAAAAGCCCTCGGCGACATAATGCAATACCGCGCGAAACTGGTATGGCGGATAATAGCCGCGCAGGCGATAAACAGGCTTGCCCTTGCGATCATAGAATACCAGCGACGGGGTGAAGTTAGTGTCGTAGCGTAACGCGAGTTCGCGTTCGGTGTAGGTGTTGCCATTGGTATCGACAAACTCCTCGATACCCCAGATGTCTACGGGTATTACATCGAATTTTTCTCGTAAGTAATGTTGGATGCTGCCGTCGGTAAGATTGATCTCGAAGAACTTTTCGCAATAAGCGCAGCGCTTCTGTCCGTAGTAAACCGCGATTCCGAATTTACCCTGTTCTCGTGCTTCGTCGATATCGTCGTTCAGATCGCCGAGACTGAGCTTGAACCAGTCGGGGTAAACCAGCTCCTCGTCGAGCAGGGTATCGTCGAATTCGAGTGGGTCTTTGTCGCTCATAGGCTTTAAATATCCTACTTCATCGGCATGCTGGACTGACTCAGGTCAATTATTGATGAAAATTACGAGTCGCTGCGCCCATAAATATCATCAAACCGAACGATGTCGTCTTCACCGAGATAGGAGCCCGACTGCACTTCGATGATATCGAGCGGTATGTTGCCCGGATTTTCAATATAGTGGGTGGCCCCGATAGGAATGAAAACAGACTCGTTTTCATGCAGATCGAAAATCTCGTCGTTGCGAAATACCCTTGCCGTGCCCTTGACCACAACCCAGTGTTCGGCACGGTGATGATGCTTTTGCTTGGATAATCGGGCGCCGGGATTGACGGTTATTCGTTTGACCTTGTAACGCTCACCTTCATCGACCGAATCGAAGCTACCCCATGGACGGTAAACGATGCGATGATAGTTTTCCTCCTCGCGTTGTTCCTGCTTGAGGCGTTCGACGATCTGCTTTACTTCCTGGGCCTGTTCCTTGTTCGCTACCAGAACGGCGTCATGGGTTTCTACAATTACCAGGTCTTTGACCCCAACCGTGGCGACCAGTCGGCTCTCCGCGTGCACAAATGAATTTTCGGTATCGACTGTCATGACATCGCCATGGACAGTGTTCCCGGTCTGGTCTTTTTCGCCCTGGTGCCATAGCGACGACCAGCTGCCGATATCACTCCAGCCAGCGTCCATCGGCACCACGCAGGCCAGGTCGGTTTTCTCCATTACCGCGTAGTCGATAGATTCAGGTTCGCAATTGGCAAACGCGTCCGCATCAAGCCGAAAAAAGCCGATATCTTCTTGCAGGTTGTCAATCGCAAGCTGGCAATGCCTGACCATATCCGGTTTAAATTTATCCAGCTCCTCGAGATAGGTTTTCGCCTTGAACATGAACATGCCACTGTTCCAATAGTACTCTCCCGTGGTCAGGTATTTCTCGGCCGTGTCGCGATCGGGTTTTTCGACAAATTGATCGACGATGAATCCGTTAGCTTCAGCTTTTCCGCGTTTAATATAACCGTAGCCCGTGGCGGCATTCGTGGGGACAATCCCGAAAGTCACCAGTTTGCCAGCCTCGGCCAGCGGCTGAGCCTGTTTTACCGCATCATGAAACGCCTTCTCGTCAGCTATTTCGTGGTCTGCGGAAAGTACCAGCAGGATCGGATCTTCCGCGAGCCCGGCGGCGTGAATCGCTGCAACCGCGATGGCTGGCGCCGTGTTTTTGCCAAAGGGTTCGAGAATGATCGACAAGTCTTCGATGCCGAGCTGGCGCGCTTGTTCGGCAACCATGAAGCGGTGCTCATGGTTGCATATCACGGTAGGCGCGGTATGTTCCAGCCCGTCGAGGCGCGACAACGTCATTTGCAGCATGGTCTCATCATGCAGCAGGCTTAGAAACTGCTTAGGGTACATTTTACGCGACAATGGCCATAGCCTGGTGCCGGAACCGCCGGAAAGTATGATCGGGATCAATTTATGGTCTCGCTCTTGTTGTGAAACAGTTACAGTTGCTTTAGCCCTGGTCGACACCTATTATAAATTGATATGTCAGGTAAAAACAGGCGCTATGTCACAGACAACTTCGAGATCAGAGCAGGTTATTGACGGCTACAAAAAGCACAAGCTTGCTGCCAGTGCACTGGCTGGCATTCACGCATTAATTCAAGGCTTCGAACAGGAGCGTGTTGTTGACCGTCGTTTGGCGGTCATCGGTTTACTGAGTATTCTGTTGCTGGTCGGGATCTCGACTTACTTTTTGTTAAGCACAGGCAGTCTTACTTTAACCTAAGCCCTGCAAGCGCTAGCCTGTTCAAACTTCTGCAACAGGTAATCCAGTAATTCATCCATACGTTCCTTGAGCGCGTTGCTGTCACCCTGT
Source organism: uncultured Gammaproteobacteria bacterium (assembly GCA_947259485.1). GTDB lineage: Bacteria > Pseudomonadota > Gammaproteobacteria. Next base: position 191,756 of record CAMYLU010000004.1, read on the forward strand.
TTGAGATGCTCGAGCATTTGTCGATGCAAAGAGATAATATCGCTGCGCTCACGCACCACCGTTACCACCATGTTGGTAACCGGAATCAGTGCCTCGATTACGGTATACATGACGAAACGCAACATGCCATTATCGGTGGCATCGACCAGGGCCCGGTGAAAGGCGACATCGGCCTGGCAAAAGGCTTCATCACTGATCCCGGGATCTTGCTGACGATTTAAGGCAGTCTCGATATTCTGAATATGGGTTGCGTTCGCGTTGCTAGCAGCAAGATCGATGCAGCTGCCCTGCAAGGCACGCCGTGCCTCGATAATTTCTTCAATGCCAAGCGCCCCCATGCCAACCAGCAGGGTGGCCGCACCGCTCAGGGATTCGGCCAGTTCAGAATAGCTTGGCTGGACCACGAAATTTCCACCTGTCGGGCCGCGTTTTGCGCGCACCAGGTTCTGTGCGGCGAGCCGCTTCAGTGCTTCACGCACGCTGGGGCGCGAGACGCCGTAGCGTTGTGCCAGCTCATCTTCGGTGGGCAAGCGCTGACCAATTTTGAATTGGCCGGCAACGATAGCCGTTCGCAGTTGCTCGGCAATTTGTTTCGAAATACTGGCCTTGACGATCGTATTTTCCTGCACTGTTATGTCCCTGGTTTGGTGATGCAATTGCGGGACAATTACTTTAACATGATTTGTATTACAAATAGAATTTCTACGGGGTTGATGCATGTCGGAACAATTTCAGGCTTACCAGATTGGCAAAAGTGACGAGGGCCAGCGTTGTGTGCTGACGCAGTTAAGCGACAGTGACTTGATGCAAGGCGACGTCACGGTTGACGTCGAATACACCACGCTTAATTACAAGGATGGCCTGGCGCTGACCGGCAGGTCACCGGTTATTCGTAAATTCCCGCTCACGCCCGGTATTGATTTCAGCGGCACGGTTACCGAATCCAGCCATTCCGGTTTCAGCGCTGGCGATCGCGTGATCCTGAACGGATTCGGGGTTGGCGAAGGGCACTCCGGTGGCTACGCGCAAAAGGCGCGGGTCAGTGGTGACTGGCTGGTGGCGCTGCCGGAAGGCCTTGATACACGCCACGCGATGGCGATTGGTACCGCGGGATATACCGCAATGTTGAGCATCATGGCGCTGGAAGACCATGGTATCAAACCCGGCGATGGCGATATCCTGGTCACCGGTGCCTCGGGTGGGGTTGGCAGTATCGCCGTTGCGATTTTGAGTCGGCTAGGACATCGTGTGGTGGCGACTACCGGACGCATGAATGAAAAAGACTTTTTACTGGGCCTGGGCGCCTCGGAGGTGCTGGATCGCGCGGGTTTTTCAGAGAAAGCGCGCCCGCTTGGCAAGGAACTGTGGAGTGGAGCGATCGACGTCGCCGGTGGCAACACGCTTGCCAACGTCCTCAGTCAGCTCAAGTATGGTGGTGCGGTAGCCATATGCGGTTTGGCCGAGTCGATGAACCTGCCGACTACGGTTGCGCCGTTTATACTACGTGGCATCTCGATGTACGGTATTGACTCGGTGATGGCACCGATTTCGAGGCGTAAAATCGCCTGGCAGCGCCTGGCTGCCGATCTTGACCTGGATTTGCTGGATAGCCTGTCTTTCGATCTGGATTTCGCCGATTTGCCACGGGCGGCGGAAGATATTCTGGCGGGAAAAATCAGGGGCAGGGCAGTCGTCAAGGTTCCCTGAAACCGCAATTACAAGGTTGAAAGAGCACTAGTGGAGCGTCGCTACAGTTATGGAGTAACGCTGGTTATTATCGGCGGTTTTTTCCTTAGTACCTCAGGAATCCTGTTACGTAACATCGAAGCCGCAAGCGGATGGCAGGTTCTGTTCTACCGCGGTTTTACCTTCTCTTTAACCTTGTTTCTGTTATTGCTGATTCGTTACCGCTCGGGTATCGGTCGTGCATTCCTGGCGATTGGCAAGCCCGGGCTCTGGGCGGCACTGGTACTGGGGCTAGGTTCGATTTGCTATATCTTTGCAATCCTGCTGACCACGGTTGCAAATGCCGTGTTTATTATCGGTGCCGCGCCACTGGCTACTGCGTTCGTGGCCTGGTTGGTGCTTGGTGAGAGAACCTCTCGTTTCGGCGTCATTGCGATGCTGGTGTCGCTGGCCGGTATCGGCCTGATGTTCGCCGATGGTCTGCTCGAAGGTCGCTGGGCCGGTAATGTCGCTGCGCTCGGCGTGGTCGCTTCCTTCGTCGCCTTCCTGCTGATAATTCGCGATAAGCGTGGTACAGATATGTTGCCGGCGACCTGTCTCAGCGGGATCGTGATGGGCGGGGTTGCGGCGTTTTTCGTTGAATCCTTTGTCATTTCAAACCACGACCTGGCAATTGCAATCACCATGGGCTGTCTACAGTTTGGAATCGGGTTCTGGTGTTTCACCGTCGCGGCGCGCTATATCATGGCGTCCGAAGTTGCGCTTTTCTCGCTGACCGAATCGATCCTTGGTCCAATCTGGGTCTGGATCGGGATCGGTGAAAAACCGAGCTGGCTAACCTTGATAGGCAGCGCAGTGGTCTTTGTCAGCGTTGTCACCTATTGCATTAACGGTATCCGAATTGAAAGGGAAATGTTACGCATTCAATCGAATTCGATTTGATCGCCGATTTTGATTTCACCCGGTTTAATCACATTGCAACTTATCCCGCCCCGCCAGTCCGGAGTTAAGGCTGCGGTCAAACCCTGGTGCTGTGCATCCATGCGTGAGCAGGGGTCGGTTTCCTCGGTCACCATCAGTTGCACGTCGCCGATGCGTACGGTTTTGCCCACGTAAGAGGCATCAAATTCAACTTCATCGACAAGCAGGTTGGCGCGGCGCGTGGTCCAGGGCAGGTCAGCATCGATCTCGGCACAGGCCTTATGCCAGGCTGATTCACTCATGATGGTTATCTGGCGTCCCTGCTGGGTTCCCCGAAAATCGCCGAGAATTCCGTTTTCGACGGTAATCTTTGCGCTGTCGATGACCTGCATCGCTACGCGGGGTCGATTCTTTATCGCAATGGCCTTGATTGAACTCATTTTGTTCCTGGTTTATTTTGTTGCAGCGGTATTGTTACCGCTTGTTCAGGTGATAACAAGGGGTATAGGTTTTGCCGGGCACCTTCATGCGTTGCTGATCGACAAAGGAATGCAGTAAATCGTCCAGCGATTGCATGATATTTTTCTCGCCGCTTATGTCGAAAGGCCCATGTTGCTCGATCCGCTGGATACCGTCCGCTTTTACATTACCGGCGACGATGGCCGAAAATGCCCGACGCAGATCAGCCGCGAGTAAATGCAAGGGTTGGTCGCGACTGATGTTCAGCGCGGCAACATTTTCATGGATTGGATCAAACGGTTTCTGAAACTGGTGATCGATATTCAGGATCCAGTTGAAATAATAGGCATCTGAATTTTCCCGCCGAAAGTTTCGCACCGATTCCAGTCCGGCTGCCATTTCACGTGCGACCTTGACCGGGTCATCAATGATAATGCTGTAGTGTTCCTGCGCCTCACGTCCGAGAGTCAGCTTGATGAATTCGTCGATTTGCTTGAAATAATCCCTGGAACTGGCAGGGCCGCTCAGAATCAAGGGAAACGGAATATGCTGATTCGCAGGGTTCAGCAGGATGCCCAGGATGAAGAGGATTTCCTCTGCAGTGCCGACCCCTCCCGGAAACACGACGATCCCATGGCCGGCGCGCACGAAAGCTTCGAGTCGTTTTTCAATATCCGGCAGAATGACGAGCTCGTTAACGATCGGGTTGGGGGATTCGGCGGCGATGATGCCTGGTTCGGTCAGACCGACGTAGCGGCCACGGCGGATACGCTGCTTGTTGTGACCGATCGCGGCGCCTTTCATCGGTGCTTTCATGGCGCCGGGACCACAGCCGGTACAGACGTTCAATTTGCGCAGACCCAGCTGGTAGCCCACATCTTTACAGTAGTCGTATTCGCCTCGGCCAATCGAATGTCCGCCCCAACATACAACCAGGTTTGGCTCGATTTCCGGAACCAGTATGCGTGCGTTGCGCAGGATATGGAAGACCACGTTGGTGATGCCCTCGCTGGTGTTAATGTCGAAGATCTGGTTCGAAGCGATTTTGTTTTTGACATAGGAAACGTCACGCAGTACGGCGAACAATTGTTCCTGAATTCCGATGATGACCTTGCCATCGACAAATGCACTTTCGGGTGCGTTTTTGATCTCCAGCTTAAGTCCGCGTTCCTGTTGCACCACGTGAATTTGGAAGTCCCGGTGACGCTCCAGCACTTCACGAGCATCATCGGTGGTACTGTCGACGTTCAATACGGCGAGCGAGCAACGGCGAAATGTCTCGTAAAGTCCATCGTCCTGGCTACCCTGTTTTAGCTGGTTCACCTCGAGCTGTGACAGGATATCCATGTTGCCGCGGGGCGTAAGGCGTGTTATTTCCGTGTTTTTGGTCATCGTTCAGAGTGTTAAAATTTGGTCTATAGTATAGTGCAGTAGCTAGGGAATCATGACATGAGTGATCAATTATTCGAAGTCGCATTTTCGGGCCAGATCAGTGAAGGTGCGAATCTGGAAGAAGTTAAGGCCAGGGTCGGCAAAATGTTCAATGCCGATGACGCCAAGCTGGCGCAACTGTTTTCCGGCAAGCGCATTGTAATAAAGAAAAATATCGACCAGGCTACCGCCGCAAAGTATAAAACGGCGCTTAACCGTGCCGGTGCCGAGTGTGAGATAAGCTCAAAAGGTGGTGAGGCAGCGCCGGCTCAGCCGGCAGCTGCAACGCCGACTGCTGAACCTGCAGCAAAACCGGCACCGCCCCCGACGGAATACGAAACCAGCTACGATGGTGAAGTTGAACCCCCGCCACAAACCGATCCACTGGGTATAACCGGGGATCAAATTGAAGACCTGGCCGCATCTATAGCCCCGGTTGGCAGCGAGTTACAGGATGAATACAAGGAAGCCGAAGAGCCCGATATCGATATCACCGGCTTTAATATTGCGCCCGTGGGTAGCGATCTCAGCGATGCCAAGAAGGAGCAGGACCCCCCACCACCTGATACCAGTGGTATCACCCTGGCCGACTAAACCCGGCTTAAAGCATATCCGAAGCGTAGTCGGCGAGGCGAGAGCGCTCAACGTTCATCAGCGTGATATGTCCGCTGTGTTCCCAGTGCTTGAACCGGTCAACCACGTATGTCATGCCCGATGTGGTTTCGGTGAGGTAAGGGGTGTCAATTTGCTTGAGGTTGCCAAGGCAGACGATCTTGGTGCCGGTGCCGCTGCGCGTAATTAGCGTTTTCATTTGCTTCGAGGTCAGGTTTTGCGCCTCGTCGATAATGATGAACTTGTTCTGGAAAGTACGTCCGCGCATGAAATTAAGTGAGCGGATCTTGATGCGGTTGCGCAGTAAATCGTTAGTCGCGGCCTGTTCCCAGGAATCTTTTTGATCACTGCCGGTAAGTACTTCCATGTTGTCCATTAGCGCGCCCATCCAGGGCGTCATTTTCTCTTCTTCCGTGCCCGGCAGAAATCCGATATCTTCGCCAATCGGAATCGTCACACGGGTCATTATAATTTCCTTGTACAGGCCCTGGTCCAGCGTCTGGGTCAGACCTGCAGCCAGTGCCAGCAAAGTTTTACCGGTACCGGCGCTTCCCGATAGCGTGACAAAGTCGATTTCCGGATCCATTAATAAATTCAGCGCAAAATTTTGCTCGCGGTTGCGTGCGGTAATGCCCCAGACCGAGTGCCGCTGGCCATAGAAATTCTGACAGACTTCGATCAGGAATCCCGCCTCGTTCCTCCTGCGCACGATCGCCTCGAATTCATCATCAATATAGATGAACTGATTCGGGAACCATGCTTCGCCATTCAGGCCCTGGACTTCGTAGTAGGCCTTGCCTTCTTCCTGCCAGCTTTCGATCTGCTTGCCGTGAGCTTCCCAGAAGTCCTCGGCTAACTGATATGAACCGCTGAACAGAAGATCCAGGTCATCGACGACCCGGTCATTGGCGTAATCCTCGGCCTTGATGCCGAGAATTGTCGCCTTGATGCGCAGGTTGATGTCTTTGGAAACCAGGACAGTCTCGTGATTCCCGGCTTCATCCTTGAGTGCGATGATGGTATTCAGAATCGAATTATCATTCTTGTTTCCCGGCAGCGATTGCGGAAGATTGGAACCATGTGCCTGGGTCTGAAAAAACAGGCGCCCGCTGCACTTGTAGGGTTCTTCTGCAGCGCTGTACTGGTTCAGCTGCAGACCCTGCTCGATAACGACTTCTTTTTGCGCGGTCAGTATTTCGTCGATAAAGCGGTTGGTTTGACGGACGTTACGCGCAACTTCCGAGACCCCGAGCTTGGCGTTGTCCAGTTCTTCAAGCACGGTCATCGGCAGGTACACATGGTGTTCCTGGAACTTGAAAAGGGCCGAGGGGTCGTGCATCAAAACGTTGGTATCAAGCACGAAAATCTTAATTTCGGGGCCGGAATCGGCGAGTACTACGGGTGACATTAAAGCAAACTCTTGGGTGACGATTAATGGTAAATCAATCGGATTGCGCATGCACTAGATTTATGCCGACAAACCGAATTTAAGGGTTGATCCGGTGCCATCTGCAGCAGGGTCTGGGCGAAAACCAGGATGCTTGCCGACACCGGGATACTGGTTTCGACTGGCCACGCAGGCTCATCCTGAGTACCATTTCGCAGAACATTTTATTGCACCGGGGTAGTTTATGAAGTCATCGGGACCGCTTGCGGGATATCGGGTTATCGAACTGGGGCAGCTGCTGGCGGGGCCGTTTGCTGGTTGCATGCTGGGCTATTTTGGTGCCGAGGTGATCAAGATAGAACCCCCCAGGGGTGGCGACCCCATTCGGCGCTGGCGTGAAATGCGCGGGGATACTTCGTTGTGGTGGCGGTCACTGGCTCGCAACAAGAAATCTGTAACCATCGATTTGAAGACCGATCAGGGTATTGACCTGGTGCGTCAACTGGTCGACAAGGCCGACGTCGTCATTGAAAACTTCAGACCCGGCGTGGTCGAGCAATGGGGTCTTGGACCGGAGGATTTTAAGGACAGTAATCCGGGGCTGGTTTACGCCCGTATATCCGGATATGGACAGGACGGACCTTACTCGAGTAAACCCGGTTTTGCCTCGGTTTGTGAAGGCATGAGTGGATTCCGGTATGTCAACGGCCACCCCGGAGAGGCGCCGGTGCGACCTAATCTCAGCATCGGCGATACGATTTCAGGGATCCACGCTGCGCTGGGAATTACCATGGCGCTACTGGAGAAGCAGACGAGTGGGGCCGGGCAGGTCGTTGATGTAGCGCTGGTCGAATCGATGTTCAACCTGATGGAAGCGGTAGTGCCGGAGTACGATGGTAACGGCGTAATCCGCGAACCCTCGGGTAGTACCGTCACCGGGATCGTGCCGACCAATACCTACCGTTGCCACGACGGCAAGTTTATCGTTATTGGCGGTAACGGCGATTCAATTTTTCAGCGCCTGATGGTTGCAGCGGAGCATCCGCAGATGGCCGATGACCCGCGCCTGGCGAGCAACCCGGGTCGTGTAAAACACGAAGCCGAAATAGATTCCGTATTATCGCAATGGTGTGCCGTTAACGAATCCGCAGAGCTGCTTGATAAACTCGATCAGGCCAGGGTGCCAGCGGGACCAATCTACAATGTCGAAGATATGGTTAATGATGAGCATTTCAATGCCCGGGGATTGTTCGAAACGGTTGAGATCGACGGGCAACCTCTAAAAATTCCGGCGCTGGTGCCCAGGCTTTCGCGCACGCCAGGGGTTACTCGATGGCCAGGTGGTGAGCTGGGGCATGATAATCATGAGATACTCGAAGGATTACTGGGCTTAAACGAGCGCCAACTTGAAGAGCTCAAATCGGCTGCCGTGATTGCTTAATTGGTCACACCAGGAAATATAATTTTGATAATATAAAGTTCAAAGACAGAGGTGATCAGATGCTAAAACTTACGATGTTGATAATTGCGCTACTGACCGCAGGCCACAGCCTGGCCCCGGTTCATGCTGATGGCGGTTATAACGAAAAAGATTCCCCGCTTTCGCCATTCCAGCTGCTAATTGAAGATGAGAAATACCAGCAGGCGATTACCGAACTCAACGAGGCATTGCGTGATAAGCCTGACAACGCTGACTTGCTAAATCTGCTGGCCTACAGCCATCGTAAACTGGGCCAATTTGATGTTGCGATGGAAAATTACCTGAATGCATTGAAAATCGACTCCGATCATCGTGGTGCCAACGAGTACCTTGGCGAGCTTTACCTGCAGCTCGGGCAGCCTGAAAAAGCCGAAGAGCGACTTGCGATCCTGGATAAGGAATGTTTTTTCGGCTGCGATGAGTATGACAAGCTAAAGCGGGCAATCGAGAATTACCGTAAACAAAACCCTTCCTGAGTGGCCATCCACCAGCCACGGGCTGCCTGTATTTCGTGATAAGCTAGCGCGGTGATTTATTACCGTGAATTAAGCCTGGACCGGGCCAGCGAGTCACGCAAGGACCGCGAATGGCTTGAACAGCAGTGGCTGCGTCAGCAGTGTCGTATTTTTATCGTCAGAAACGATAAAAGCCTGATGTGCTGGAACGACCGGAAGCTTGACGCCCCGGAAGTCGTTCATTTCCCAAAAGCCGAAATAGGAGCCCTGGCCCAGGAATCCGAGCAGCGAGTGTTCCTCGGGCTGGATCGTCACGGTCCCGTGTTCGCACTGGATGTTTCCGATCACGATGATGAAGTGCTCGCGGCTTATGTCGGTGACAACGAGTTTGTCGATCTGCGGGATGTTGGCTGGTTACTGGATTCAGAGCAGGCGGCGCAACTCGCTTATGCCAGGGGATTGCTTTTCTGGAATCGAAATCACCGCTATTGTGGTATTTGCGGCAGTCCGACACAAAGCGAAAATGGTGGCCACATGCGCCGTTGTATCAACGACAGTTGTGCGCGCATGCATTTTCCACGTACCGACCCTGCGGTGATCATGCTGGTTGAGGATCGCTCGAACCCGAAAAAACCACGTTGCCTACTAGCGCGTAATTCACGCTTTCCGAGCCGCATGATGTCGACCCTGGCGGGTTTCGTCGATCCACTGGAAAGCCTGGAAGAGACGGTCGCGCGTGAAGTTTTCGAAGAATGTGGCGTCAAGGTCGGAAAAATCGAGTACCAGGCCTCCCAGCCCTGGCCCTTTCCATCTTCCATCATGCTGGGTTTCAGGGCCGAGGCGCTGACCAGGGAGATCCTGGTGGACGGCGTCGAAATTGAAGAGGCGCATTGGTTCGAAGCCGAGCAGTTGCGGGAATTCGGGGAGTGGGGCGACGATGGAGATTATTTTTGTCTGCCACGAAGAGACTCTATTGCACGATTCCTGGTGAACTCGTGGGCCGACGAAATACTGCAAGCAAAAGTTCGCTGAATTGCGCGATCCCTTAAACTAGTTGGGACGCCAGCAGTTCCTGGTCTTCATCGGCTTTTAGCGGACGGTGATCGGCGGCAAAGAAAGTATAAATTACCGGCAGCACGAACAGAGTGAACAGGGTGCCGATTGCAAATCCGCACACGATCGTGATCCCGATCGACTGTCGGCTCGCAGCACCCGCACCGCTTGCAACAACCAGGGGCATGATCCCGATAATTGTAGAAAAGGAGGTCATCAGGATCGGTCGCAACCGGATCGAGGCGGCCTTAATTACGGCATCGACTGGTGACAGGTTATCGTTTTTCTGCATTTCGTTGGCAAATTCGACAATCAGAATGCCGTGTTTGCTGACCAACCCGATTAGTGTAATCAATCCTACCTGGCTGTATATATTCATCGACACCTGCGACAGGAACATCGGTACCAGGGCGCCAAACATTGCCAGCGGCACCGTTGTCAGGATGATGAACGGGTCACGCAGACTCTCGTATTGCGCGGCCAGCACCAGGAATACGACGATAATGGCGAAGCCGAAGGTGAGTGCCAGCACCGAGCCCTCCTGGATCAGTTGGCGCGACTGTCCCTGGTAGTCGAAGGTATAACCAGCGGGTGCAACTTGTTCAGTGATATCACGCAGTACCTGTAATGCCTCGCCGAGTGGTACGCCCGGGACCGCGTCGATTTTGGCGGCGTTTTGTTGCTGAAACTGCACCAGCTCGCGGGGTACCGAGGTATATTCGATGTCTACCAGCGTTGACAGGTTGATTTGTTCGCCGCGGTCGGAGTAGACGAAATACTGTCCCACGATTTCGGCATTTTGACGTTCTTCGCTTCGTGCCTGGGGAATGATCTTGTAACTGCGTCCGGCCAGGTTGAAGCGACTGACATAACCTTCGGCCAGGATGACACCGAGGGTTTGACCGATTTCGCGCATCGAAATGCCCATCGAGTCGGCGCGTTCTCGATCTATGGAGACCCGTATTTCCGGTTTGCTGAAATTGAAATCACTTTTAATAAAGTAAAACTTGCCACTCTCTCGGGCCTTGTTGAGGATCTGCTGGACCACGCCATATAACTGATCATAACCCTGTTGGGTCTTGAGAATGAATTCAACCGGGGTGTTACCGCTGGCGCCGGGTAGCGAGGGCGGATTAAACGCGAAACTTTGTAACCCGGGTTGTTGATCCAGCGCCTGCTGGATTTGCGGAATCATTTCGATCGAAGTCAGGCTGCGATCCTCCCAGGGCTTGAGCAGCATGCCCGCAAAGGATACCGTCGGTCCGGCAAAGCCGTTCGCCATGAAGGAAGATTCATATTCATCCTCATACTTACGAAATATATCGATGTATGGTGCGGTGTACTTGTTCAGGTAGTCGAGGCTGCCGTGGTCGGGTGCCTGCGAAAAAGTGAAGATCACGCCCTGGTCTTCTTCCGGTGCGAGTTCTTTCTGGATGAACTGGAACATCGCGGTCAGCATTATGACCACGCCTATCACGAAGACAACCGTAACGGAACGGGTTTTCAACGAGTTGGCGAGGGCATTTTCATAGCGGCGATGTATTCGCTCGAACAGGTCGTTTACATAGCGGGCATAGGCGTTGTTGGAAATGGTGGGCTTGAGTAACCTCGAACACATCATCGGCGACAGGGTCAGTGCGATAATGGTCGAAATGATAATCGTACCGACCAGCGTGAATGCGAATTCCTTGAACAACACACCGGTAAGTCCGCCAAGCAGGCCAATCGGAGCGTAGACCACGCCCAGTACGATCGTGGTCGCGATTACCGGTTTTGCAATCTCGCGTGCACCCTGCAACGCCGCCTGTAACGGCTTCAAACCCTCGCCGATATGTCGGTATATGTTTTCCACCACCAGGATTGCATCGTCGACTAACAGGCCGATCGCCATGACCATTGCCAGCAGCGTCAATAAATTGATCGAATATCCCATGATCTGCATGTAGAACAACACGCCGATAATAGACAAAGGAATAGTGACCAGAGGAATCATGGTGGAGCGGAAGGAGCCAAGGAATAGAAAGATAACGACGATGACGATGAGCGAAGCCTGCGCCAGGGTAAATATCACTTCGTTGATCGATGCCTGGATGAACTCGGTAGAATCATAGGCAATCGCGACATTTAGACCGGGTGGGAAAGAACTCTTCATCTTTTCCAGTTCGGCGGTAACCAGCTTGATCGTGGTTAAGGGGTTACCATCGGTGGTGCCATTAATGCCAATGTAAATCGACGGCACGTTATCGAACATAACCAGCGAGTCATAGTTTTCAGCTCCAAGCTCAATTTCGGCGACGTCACCCAAACGAACCTTGTTATCGCCTTCTTCGCGGATGATGAAACGCTTGAAAATTTCCGGATCACCGGTATCGGTAACCGCGTTGACGTCGGTTTGCACCAGTTGTCCTCGAGTCTGTCCGGCGGCTGACTGGTAATTTTCGTCACTGATTGCATTGACGATATCCGCCGCCGAAACCCTTAACGCGGCCATGCGTACCGGGTCCATCCAGACTCGCATCGAGTAGGTTTTACCACCCAGGATTTCGGCCTGCGCGACACCCTTGACGGTGGCCAGTGCGGGTTGAATCGTACGTAACAAGTAATCGGTGACTTCAACGTCAGACAGTGTGTCGCTGTAGAAGCCATAGTAAGCCAGCGCGAAGCCTTCAGCCGATTGCTTGGCAATGACCGGGTCTTCGGACTCGATCGGTAACTCTCCCCTGATCGACGAGACCTTGGTACTGACCTCGGTCAGCGCAACATCGGCATCGACCCCGAGTTTCATATGTACTTCAACCACCGAAACGCTGTTACTGCTACTGGAGCGTACGAAATCAATTCCCTCGGTGCTCGAAACCGCCTGCTGAACCGGGGTGCTGATGAAGCCCTGTATCAATTCGGCGCTGGCACCGGGATAGGCGGTGGTAATCGTAATTACCGAGGTTTCGAGTTCGGGATACTGCCGCACCTGAGTGTTGAAAAAGGCCTGCACGCCGAGCAACACAATCAGGGTACTGATTACCAGGGACAGCACCGGGCGCTTGATGAAATAATCGGTCAACATTGCAGGTTATTGACTGGTGGTCTCGTATTCGGGGACGTCGTCGACAATCGCAACCCGCAGGCTTGGGTAGAGCTTGAGTTGTCCCGAGGTCACCACGATATCACCGGATTCAAGGCCACTGTTCACACCAGCGAGCCCGCTGCTGCGATAGGCTACATCAATCTGGCGGGCTGACAACCGATAATCTGGTAAAGCGCTCTCGTCGCTGGACGGTTGTTGTTCGAGGACGTACGCGGCCTCGCCGTAAAGGTTATAAAAGATTGCGGTTTCGGGAACGGTTACTACTTCCATCTGGCGTCTTGAGCGAACACTCATATCGGCGAACATGCCAGGCGCCAGTAACCGTTCCCGATTGTCTACTATGGCGCGAATCGCGATATTCCGCGTATTGGCATCGAGTTGCGGATTCCAGGTTTCAACCTTGGCGCTAAATACCTTTTCAGGATAAGCATGCACGCGAAACTCGATCAACTGATCGATAATGAGGTCATTAAAGTTGCTTTCCGGCAGGGTAAAGTCGAGATATAGCTGGTCGAGTGATAACAAGGTCACGATATTGGTTCCCGGTGCAACGTATTCACCGAGATCGACCTGTCGAATACCAAGCTTTCCTGAAAACGGAGCAAAGATTCGCTTTTTCTCGAGCGCCGTCTTGGCTACGTTGATCTGGGCTTCTGCAATATCGACCAATGATGCCTGGGTATCAATGTCGTTACTGGTTACGAATGATTGATCCTTGAGCTTGAGCAGGCGCTTGTACTGGCTATTATCGGCATTAAACTTTGCGCGTGCTGATTCGAGATTGGCGGTTTCAGTGCGATTGTCCAGCTCGACCAGCAGCGAACCTTGCTCGAGTTCATCCCCCGATTCGAAATTAATCGACGTGATTACGCCGGAAACCTCGGTCGTTACATCCACCCCCTGGAAAGCCACCAGGGTGCCGATCGCCTTGATACGGCGTTCCCATTGTGCGGTTTCAGCTTCGGCTACGGTTACGCTGATTGGTGGAGGGGCCTGGCTGCCCTGGGCAATCTGCTCCTGGATCTGCAAAAATTTTTTATACCCCAGCGCGCCACTCATGACGATGAGCAGTAGAAACACCAGTAATAGTCGCAGCCAGAGTCGCGGCTTACGAGATGTTGTTGGTTCGGACACCTGGCTTATACCTTAAGCATTTTTAATTTACTGAAGTAGATACGTACTAACTAATTGCAAGGATCAATTCTAACCATTTGACCAAAAATATGCTGAATTGTTTAACGACTATTACTGCTTAATCGGATTTTCGATAGGCTAACACCCAATGGCGTAAATGCGCCTCTTTTGCAGAGAAAGGGTAGGTGCGGAATAGCAGCGATTGATCGAGCTTTTCCCATTTCCCTGTTTCTTCGAGCGCGGAAATTTTCGGCTTGAAGCCGAACTCGTCGTATGCGATCGCCGACAGTGAGAAAACGATCGTACCGCCAGGTCGAGTCAATTTCAGGATGCCGTCGAGTGATTCGGGGGGCGCATGGCCATGCGTGAGTACACCCGCAGCCACGACCGCATCGAAGCTGTCGTCGGCCAGATCAACCCGGCTGTCGAGGTAAAGCTGATGCAACTGCTGGTATACCTCTTTACGTTGCGCGACCGCAAGCATGCCGGATGAAGGATCGAGTCCCTCGATATTGCGATATCCCATCTGGTGCAGCACCTGTGCCATGTTCCCGGTACCGCAACCGACATCGAGAATTTTGGCTTCATAGTCCCGCACATGGCGCCCGATCAGGCCGGTAGCGATCGCGATATATGGATTACCGCTTGCCCACAATTGCTGGTCATAATCATGTGCCCATTCATCATACAGGGTATCGAGTGTTTTACGTTCTCCATCCGCCTGATATACGCGCTCCAGCCAGGTTTCGAGGTCCTCCATAAAATACTCCTTGCATGTCACGAAAATTAACCGCAGATTATGCCTTTAACAATGCCAACTCAAGTGATTGGTGCTGATATGGACACGACTAAAGCGGTATTGGTAACCGGGGGTATTCACGGCATTGAGTCTGATACCTGCCGTGACCACCGCAAACGCGAGTTGATCGATTGGTAACCGGGGAATTGCAACTCAACGAGCTGGACCAGGCTCGACTCGATGGCAGGCTTGGCAAGGCCATGCAGTTTGCCATGCAAACAATTGTTACCGCTGCTCACATCGACCAGGCAGATGCGCTGATCGATATCAGTTTTGCGCACATCGATGCCTGTTTCTACAACGGGCGCGCGCATCTCGACTTTGTCAATTACATGCTCGAGCATGGCGCTTCGCTGGCGGTACCTTCCTGGACCAACAATGGCCTGGTGTCGCTCAACGACCTGTCGGTGCGTGATCCGTTGGCGAGTCGCGAAATGCATGAAGCAAGGGAATTGATGCAGGCCTACGTCAAGCTGGGCTGTAGCCCGGTGTGGACCTGTGCGCCCTATCAATTACCAGACAGACCCGGACTCGGCGATCACATCGTCGGTTCCGAGTCTAACGCGGTCAGTTTTTATAACTCGGTGATTGGCGCACGTAGTAATATGTACGGGGATTATCTCGATGTCTGCGCGGCGATAACCGGGCGTGTACCTTTCAGTAAGCTCCATCGAGACGAGGCCCGAGCCGCTCAAATCCTGTTCGACGTGGGCAATATACCGCAAACGGTCCGCAGCAATGATTTGTTCTATCACTTGCTCGGATACATTGTCGGACGCAAGTGTGGCAATCGGGTACCGGCAATTGTCGGCTTGCCGGAAAGCTGTGACGAAGACGATCTGAAAGCGATCAGCGCTGCCGGAAGCTCGGCGGGCAGCGTGGCGTTATTTCACGCGATTGGTATAACCCCGGAAGCCGCAAACCTCGAAATAGCCTTTCAGGGACGGCAACCGCAGCAAGTTATAGAGCTGCTTGTCGATGACCTGAGGCAGGCGCGGGATGAGCTCGGCTTAAATTCGGATCAATCCTTGACCGGCATCGCCCTAGGAACTCCTCATTTTTCTTATACCGAATTCGAACGCCTGGTTAACCTGCTCGATGGTCGCAGCATCGATCCCCGACTGACTTTTTACCTGACCACCAGTCGTCATGTATTCGAACAGGCAGGGCAGCAGGGCTGGATCGAGTCTTTGCAACAGGCCGGCATCAAGATTATTACCGATACCTGCACCTATTTTTCGCCCGCCGTTAACGGCTTGCACGGCAAGGTAATGACCAACTCGGCGAAATGGGCCTACTACGCGCCGGGAATGTTACCAGTGGACGTGTTGATCGCAAGCTTAAGTGAATGCGTCGAATCCGCGGTTAGCGGCAAGGTGATGCTCGATCAATGGGATGCCACATGAGTAAGCAATCAGTCGACATCGAGGGCAGGGTGCTGATTGCCGGTTCTGCCGGTGGAACGGCAATGGTGCTCGATGACACTTTGAGTTTCTGGGGTGGATTCAACCCGGTAAATGGCGAGATTATCGATGTGCATCACCCGCAATACCGACAACTGGTTGGAGGCAAAATTTTGTGCATTCCGCAAAGCAAGGGGTCAGCCGGTACCCCGGGTGGAATTGCGGAAACACTGCGCAATGGGAGTGGGCCGCTCGCCTTCGTGCTCGGCGAGCCTGATGTCAACATCAGCGTCGGTACGTTGGTTGCCAACCGGCTTTATGGTATGAACATTCCCGTGCTGGAAATTTCGCGCGAACAGATGAAACAGATTAAAACCGGCGAGCCTATTTCGATCGATCAGCACGGCATGCTATCAGTCAATCGCTAAAGCCTAGTCGGTTAGTGATCTGGTCAGTGGAGGTAGTGACGACATGATGCAGGAATTCAGGAACGACTGTCCATCGCTTTCAAGATCATTGCCTGGTCGATTTCTCCGATTATTTTGTCCTGGTCATCGACCACCGCCAGTGGGCCATCCGTAGCGATGGCGACATCGATTAAAGAGTCGAGCTTGGCGTCTTCTTTGACACGCTGCGCACCGTTGGACCTGGTCGCGTCCGAGGCTTCACGCATGATCTTGCCGACACTGAGCACCTTGTAGCGAGGTACGTCCTCGGTGAATTCACGCACGTAATCATCGATCGGATTTGCCACTATTTCCTCCGGTGTGCCGATTTGTACCACGACCCCGTCTTTCATGATCGCGATATGGTCACCCATCTTGATGGCTTCGAGAAAATCGTGGGTAATGAAGATCATGGTCTTGCGCACTTCGGACTGAATTTTGAGCAGCTCATCCTGCATTTCGCGACGAATCAACGGGTCGAGCGCGCTGAAAGGTTCATCGAAAATCAGGATCTCCGGGTCGACGGCCATTGCCCGTGCCAGTCCAACGCGCTGTTGCATTCCACCGGAGAGTTCGCGCGGGTAATGATCGGCCCAGCCGTCCAGGCCGACCTTTTCCAGTACTTCCATTGCCCTGGCCTTGCGTTCTTTTTTATCCATGCCACGAATTTCGAGCCCGAAGGAAATATTGTCGATAACCTTACGGTGCGGAAACAGGCCAAAGTGCTGGAACACCATGCTCATGCGAAAGCGACGTAATTCGGTAAGCTGGGCGTCGTTGTAATCCATGATGTCTTCGCCGTCGATGATCATCTCCCCGGCGGTGGGATCGATCAGCCGTGAAATACAGCGTACCAGGGTCGATTTGCCACTACCCGACAGGCCCATGACAACGAAGGTTTCGCCCTTGTTGATTTCAAAAGAGACGTCATTAACGCCGATCACGTGCCCGGTTTGCTCCTGTACCTCGGCGCGTGACAGCGAACGGTCGAGATTTTCCAATGTCCGTTTGGGGTAGGTGCCAAATATCTTCCAGATATTCTTACACACTATTTGGGGTGTTTCGGACATTGTAATACTCGTTATTAGCCGGAATCTCCGGCTATCTTAGCCCATGGCCGAACAGGCTGTAAACCAACGGTGTCGCTATTGCAGGAGTCGTCGATCGACGATAAGCTTAAGCGAGTCTTGTGGGGTGGGCATGTATGGGCGCTGTATTAGAAGAACCGGCAGGCGCAGGTTGGTGGAGCGATATCTGGCAAGAACATCGTAGTTGGGTAGTCACTTTCGCGCTACTAGCGGTCTCCCTGGTGATCTGGAAACTTCACGGTGGCGAAACCCTATTCCCGAAGAGCTGGATCGAGGCATTTCCGTTCGCCGAACAAACGGACGCCTTCAAGGACAAGTTTTTTCCCCTGATTCAGCCAACGACGCGCGCTATTGCAGCCGGTGTTGTCTGGTTTTACGAGTCGATGGTTGATTTTCTGACCTTTACCCAGTGGCAGGTTGTATTCGTTATCCTGGTGTTACCCGCATTTGCCTATGGTGGTTTGCGCCTGGGACTGCTCGGTATCATCGCGGTTGGATCATGGCTGGTGCTCGATTTCTGGGACGAGTCGATGGAAACCCTGAGCCTGATGTGTATTTCGATCCTGATAGCGATCGTAATTGGAGTGTTGCTGGGGGTTATGTCGTCGCAAAGCGATCGTTTCGAAGCATTCCTCAGGCCGATTCTCGATACCATGCAGACGCTGCCCGCCTTTGTTTACCTGATCCCGGCATTTTACCTGTTCGGTATCGGCGCGCCCGGCGCGATTCTCGCAACCGTCATTTACGCATTGCCGCCGGTAGTTCGCCTGACCAACCTGGGTATTCGGCAGGTTCCGGCCGGGATCGACGAGGCCGCGACTTCTTTCGGCGCGACCCGGGTGCAATCGCTAATCAAGGTCAAGATTCCGCTGGCGATGCCGTCAATTAAACTGGGTGTCAACCAGACCGTGATGATGGCTCTGGCGCTGGTGGTGCTGGCGACTTTCATCGGTTCGCCGGGACTGGGTGATATCGTGTTCCAGGGATTGCAACGGCTCAATGTCGGCAAGGCGCTCGAAGGCGGACTCGCGATCGTGCTGATGGCGATCATCCTCGATCGCGTGACCTATGCGATGGGACACATCGAACAGACCAGCGGCAGCCAACACGATCACGTATTTCGCTTGTTTCCGCAGGGACTGGAGAATATCAAGCCGATACTGTACCTCGAGTACGGCATCGACTGGGTATGGCATCGTATTGCCCTGGGCGGAAATTTAGTCACGCTGGCCATCACTTCGGTGGTTTGCAGGCTGGTAGCAATCTACGATTCGGATTTTGCCGGCAAGGTACGTGAAATCATGCTGGCACGCAGTTTCCTGATCGCGAGCCTGGTGTTGATCGCAGTTTTGATGCTGCTCGAAGCCTACACTGACCTGTATGGTAAATTTCCGCGCGAGTGGGAATACCGGTTCCGCACCCCGGTCAACCAGTACATGGATGAATTGATCACCAACGATGTGTTTTACACGATTACGCAGGGAATCAAGGAGACGCTCTGGTATGGGATGATCAACCCGTTGAATAGTTTCCTGAAAGGGTTGCCATGGTGGTACACCAGCCTGGTTTTCGTCGTCGGCGCCTACCTGTTCAGCGGCCGCGGACTGGCCATAGCGACTTTGCTGGGATTGCTGTTTATCGGCGCCACCGACCTGTGGTTGTTCGGCATGATCACACTGTCAACCGTACTCGTCTCGGTCTTAATTTGCTGTATTTTTGGGGTACCACTGGGAATTTTATCCGCTTACAGCAAAACCACCGATACCATACTCAAACCGATACTCGATACCATGCAGACGATGCCGGTGTTCGTTTACCTGGTACCGGTGGTCATGTTTTTTCAGGGTGGGCAGGTGTCGGCGGTCATCGCTACCGTGATCTATGCGCTACCGCCAATTGTTCGCTGCACTACTCTGGGCCTTCGCGAGCTGCCTGAGCAGATCGACGAGGTTTCGAATTCGTTTGGTGCATCGACGCTACAGACCCTGGTCAAGGTCAAGCTGCCAATGGCGATTCCAGCGGTAATGCTCGGTATCAACCAGGGCATCATGATGGCGTTGGCGATGGAGGTCGTAACCCCGTTGATCGGCGGCAAGGGGCTAGGTCTGCAAGTGTTCGACGGTATGAACATGGCGAGCATCGGGCTTTCGCTGCAGGCAGGCATCGGCATTGTACTGCTCGCGATTATCCTCGATCGCATGTCGCAGGCCTGGACCAAAACCCAGCGCGAGGCGATGGGGTTAATTTGAATTTTGATCTACGTATACTGGCTCGACAAGGGCGGTATCAGGCAGTATTATCAATAGATACCGTCTAAGCTGGCGGAAATAAAAACGATATCCGAAGAGAGGAGATAGAAACATGTCATTAAAATTAAAAGTCGTATTGGCGTCTGCACTACTAGCGCTTAGCATCGGTCCGATTTCGTCGGTACAGGCAGCCAAGCGACTTACTGTCCCCGATCCTGACTGGACTGGCGGTGTGGTCACCTGCCGTACCATTCAATATGTGCTCGAAAACGAGATGGGCTACAAGGTCAAAACTGTAGCTATTCCTCAAGGACCTGGCGTTTGGGAGGGGATTCGCGCAGGCGACCTGTCTTACAACTGTGAAACCTGGCCTTCCTATAATCCCACCAAGGAAAAATATCTAAGTGAATATGGTGGTGATGGATCGTTAACTATCATTGCAGATACCGGCATCATCGGCGAGACGGCCTATTGGGTGCCGCGTTACATCATCGAAGGCGATGCCGCACGCGGGATTCCAGCGTCGGCTCCGGATTTAAAGTCATTCAAGGACCTGAACAAGTATAAGCACATGTTCAAGAGTCTCGAATCCGGCGACAGGGGTAACCTGATCGGTTGTCCGGTTGCCGCCTGGGCCTGTGAAGATCAGGAACGGATGGATTCGCTGGGAGTCGATTTTTACGCCCAGGCACTCGGTTCAGAAACCGCGCACTGGGCTGAAATGCTCGCCAAGTACAAGCGCGGAGAGCCGTTCATCGCCTATGCCTGGGCGCCGCACTGGATACATGCTGCGCTGGACCTGGTTGAAGTTGAGTTGCCGGCTGAAGCCTCCTGGCCAGATGACGTCACGTTTAAATACGCCAACCCGGAGCTGATGAAGGAACATCCCGAGGTAGTGCAGCTGATCAAGAATCATCGTCTGACGAACAAGCAACAGGCGGGAATGATTTACGAAATCGACTTCAAGAAACGCGATGTTGAAGAAGTCGTCGAAGAGTGGATGGAAGCCAACGAGGCTGTCTGGCGTAAATGGCTGCCGTAGGCAGTTTCGCAACAGAATGAAATCAGGCTCCTGCGGGAGCCTGATTTGTTTCTGGCCTGTTTAATTTGAACCAGATAGCAAAATGAGTGGCAGTAATGTAATTGTTTTCATGTCGGATGAGCATACCCGCTCGGTCATGGGTGCCTACGGCAATAAGCTCGTGCATACCCCGACACTGGACAAACTTGCCAATAGTGGAGTGCGTTTCGACAACGCCTATACACCGTCACCGATCTGTATTTCTGCGCGCGCCAGCTTCGCGACGGGGACCCAGGTATTCGAGCACCGTTGCTGGTCGTCGGCCGAGCCCTATTACGGACAGCAGCAGAGCTGGATGCATCGGCTGCGGGAAAGAGGCCACGACGTGGTTTCGATCGGCAAGCAGCATTACCGGTCGGCAACCGACGACACCGGATTCAGCGAACAGATATTACCGATGTACCTGGCCAATAACGGTGCCGGGTGGCCCCAGGGACTGCAGCGCAAACCCATGGGAAATTTTCCGGATTCGGTTGAAATGGCGGCCATTCTAGGCCCCGGTGAAACCAGTTATACCCAGTACGACCGCGATATTTCTGCAGCTGCGGTAGATTGGCTCGAACAACGTCAGCAATTCGATACCAGGCCATGGGTAATGTTCGTATCCTTTATCTGCCCACATTTTCCATTGTCCGCACCGCAGCAGTTCTATGATTTATACCGGGATGTGGAATTGCCGGAACCCTATAATTGCGACCCTGCAAAACGGTTAAAACACCCGGTAATCGATGAGATGCGTCGCTTCTGGGATTATGCCGATCATTTTGATCACGACAGTGAAAAAATCGGGCTTAAGAATTACTACGCGCTGTGTAGTTTTCTCGACGACAACGTGGCACAGGTACTGACTGCGTTGGAAAAGTCGGGACAGGCCGACGCCACTCAAATTATCTATACCAGTGACCACGGAGATATGACCGGCAACCATGGCATCTGGGGCAAGTGCTACATGTATGAGGACTCGGTAGGCATCCCCATGATATTAAACGGGCCGGGCATTGAGCCCTCGATAAATGCTACCCCGGTCTCGCTAATAGATCTGGCGGCGACAATTGAACATGCGGTTCACGGTGAGATTAGCGACGTTGAGAATAGCTGGCAGGGCAGACCGTTACAGGAGTTTATTGATAACCCGGATTCTGAACGCCCGGTATTGAGCGAATACCACGATGGTGGCAGCCCTTGCGGATTTTTCATGCTACGCAAGGGATGCTGGAAGTATGTGTATTTTTCCGAAGGACACCCACCATTGCTGTTCGATATGGAAAGCGATCCACGGGAACTGGTCAACCTGGCCGATGATTCTGCGCATGCAACGACATTAGTTGAATTGCGTAAACAGCTGCTACAGATTCTTGATCCCGAGGACGTTAATCGGCAGGCGTTTGCCGACCAGGCAACGATGATCGAAAAACTCGGGGGGATCGAGTCGATAATGGCGTTGCCGAGCTTTAATCACACACCAATTGATTGAGATTAGAGTTTCCTGAGTTCACCAATCGAAATGCCCTGTTCACCGGCAATTGCATACAATAGATATATTTTTCCATCTTCTACAAAAATAGCGGGGTCGCGAAGCTGATTGACACGTTCCGTGATAGCACCGTATTGCGAGGCACTCGGCGCAATGTCTGCACCTTCCCAGGTTTTTAGTGCGCGATGGATTTCACAGGTTTCAGCAAATCCCCATTGCTGCCAGTCGTCCGGCGTATCCAGGATGGATAGCAATATGCGTTCAGGAGAATCACCCACCCGCGTCCACAGGACAAACCACTGGTCATCTTGCTGCAGCAGTGCATGATGCCGAATTGCCTCGGTCGTTAAGCGTGGACCAGCTTCAAAGTTTCCCAAACCATCGGTGGAACGATAGAGCTGCCCGGGCATTGCAATCGCGTAGAACCAGCCGTCATGGCAAAAAATTCTGAGGTAGGGCGAGCCTATTATTTCCATGCGCGCAGCAAAATTGAGTCCATCGCGTGACAGCGCAACGCGACTGCGTTGCCTGCCATCCTCAAGCCGACCATGGTAGTAGAGACGAATTTGCTCGGTTTCGTGATCGACCCAGACATCGGGCGAGGCGATGTGAGGATAGTTGCCATCGGCGCCGGCCTTGATATATTGGCGTGCTTCCGGGTGCAGCTGTGAGTCGGCAGGAGCGGTGCTGGCAAAAAGGCTACGTTCCAGATCAAGCGGAGGAGGCGTTACAATTTTCCAGGGGCCGGCAAGATCATCGCTGGCCGCGAGCCGGATCGAGTGGCCCTCGTGATGTGCAAAATAAAGCAGGTATTTTCCCGGGGGATCAATCAGCCACCCGGGGGCAGCTATCAGCGAAGGTCCGTTGACATTGCCGCCAAGTGCGGGGTGTTCCTCGACACTTATGATCGGGGCATCATCCAGGTAATGAAAGGAAAACATTAACGCGGTGCAATTCTATGCAGTTGTGGAGTATTCACGTTCGCGTTCGTCAAGCAGGCTGGTCAGCCAGTCAGCTCCATTACTGTCACCGAAGAAAGTAACGGTTGGGTGTAATCAGGGCAGCAAGTTGCCAGGAATTTATTTTTCATAACTCGGGTATTATTCTTTGCTGATGTAACGTCTGTTACGTGCTTTTATGAAAGGCTTGATATATAACGTTTTGGTGCGAAGGTTTTAACACGGATCGGATCACAATATCAATTAGTTGAAGCGCCTGTGAGCATATTTAAAATCATTAATCCAACACCTGAGGTATCTGCCGATGCGACCATTTGAAGGCATTCGTGTGCTCGACTTCACACATGTGTACGCGGGTCCGTTTGCAACCTTTCAACTGGCTGTGATGGGGGCTGAGGTCATCAAGATAGAAGCACCCGGCAACCCTGACCAGATACGACTTGAAGGTGTTGATGAGGCACTTAATGAGCAGGGTCTTGGCACCAGCTACGTCTTTAACAACCAGGGTAAAAAGGCAATCAGTCTCAACCTCGATAGCGATGAAGGCCGCCAGATTGCGGTAAAGTTGATCGAAAGCGCCGATGTGCTGGTAGAAAACTACCCAGGAACGATGAAAAAATGCAGGCTTGGCCCCAAGCAGGCGTTGGCAATCAATCCGCTTTTGATCTATTGCGAAATGACCGGGTTTGGTCAGGATAATCCGTTTGCTGGCCGACCAGCTTATGATCCGGTTATCCAGGCCGCGAGCGGCATGATGTCTTTAAACGGAACCGCGGACCAGGATTTTCTGCGAGTTGGCCCACCGTTGATAGATTACGGCATGGGTGCTCAAACCGCGTTCGCGATAGCAAGTGCGTTGTTTCAACGCAACCTGAGTGGCAAGGGGCAGGTGATCGAAGCCAACATGCTTGACGCAGCCCTGGTGATGATGTCGCCGCTGGTTGCCAATGCCATTCATGCCGGTAAAACCGAACAGCGTACCGGTAACGTGCAAATAGACCGACCGGGGTACGGGGTCTACCCCTGTCGCGACGATAATCTTATGATCGGTGCCTTCACGCTAGCACATCATCGCAAGCTCTTTAACCTGCTTGCACTGCAGGAAGTAATTGAAATTCCACCAGATTTCGATCGTCAATGGGTGCGTGATAATGGCCCACGGTTGCGTGAGAAAATGTTGCAATGCCTCGCACATAAAACTGCTGATGATTGGGAAAGGTTGCTCAATGAAGCAGATGTGCCGGCTGCAAGGGTCAGGGATTTGCATGAAGTGCTGGAACAGGAGCAGTTACAGCGAGCGCAGCATAGCCAGTTCGAGCGAGTGCCAGATAAACCTTACACCGCGCCAATCGCGGCATTTCGTTTTGCTGAACATGGCCCTCATCTCGATCAACATTGTGCACGGCACGGTGAGGACAATGCGTCAGTTCTAGCTGAGCTTGGTTATGATGCAGATGCCATCGAGGCGTTCAGGGTCAAAGGTGTGATCTGAAAGCCACGCATTAATGACTTGTAACGAGGTTAAAATTCGAAATCGATAAGGCGTACTCAGGCTGCAACCGGGATTGGTGCCGGCAATGATCGAAAAAAGTTTCCGAGCTAAAAGACGAGATCCCGAAAATCCGAGGTTTCTACCCTGGAGCTTGTCGAGTAGCGTTTGTAGGTACTGCGATCGCGAGGCGATATCTTCTTCCAGATGCTTGATTTCCTCCTTGATCATCGCCGCCAGATCTTGTCCATTGTCCCGCGCCGCCTTGAGGTCCTAGAGTTCAGGCAGGGCTTCCCTGAATGCCGGCGAGCTCTCAAACATTAAACTTCTCGATTTCCTCGGGATTTTGTATTCCCATTTCGGTCAGTCATGGATAGTTGCTCATGACTCGTTTGATCCTAAGTTTGGTTATGGGACGTGGGCCTGCGGATCATCCTGGCCCAACTTTTCGTAACCGAGTAATATCTTTTGCGCATCGGCTTCGGCTTCCTGTAACTGCTCAACGGTCAGGTGACAGGAAATCTGGTGCCCTTCCTTAAGTTCCCGTATTGGCGGGGTTTGAATTTCGCAAGTGCCGTCTATGGCCATCGGACAGCGATTATAGAAAGGGCAGCCCCTGGCCGTGATTTCGACGCCGCGCGCGATACCCACCGCCATTTCGCGTTTCTTCATCGTGTCCTCGAGCCAGCCGATACGCAGTTCCGGTACCGAGCTGATCAACAGGCGCGTGTAGGGATGGAATGGTGGTTCCAGCACTTCGTCGGTGGGACCCTGTTCAACCACGCGCCCGGCGTAAAGCACGACGATTTCGTCGGCAAATGATGCCACGGTTGAAAGGTCGTGACTGATGAAGACAAAAGATACTCCGGTTTTGTCACGCAGCGCGGTCAACAGTTTGATGACGTTGGCCCCGACGATGCTGTCAAGCGCCGATGTGACTTCGTCACAAAGCATTACTTCGGGATTTGCCGCGAGCGAACGTGCCATGTTGATACGCTGTTTCTGGCCGCCGGAGAGCTCCATTGGATAGCGGCTCGCAAATGCGGCCGGCAATTCGACCATTTCCAGTATCTCTGATACCTTGGCATGTTTCTCCTTGCCTTTGAGCCCATGGTAGAACTCGAGTGGTCGGCCGATGATATTACCGATTAACTGTTTCGGGTTAAGCGCCGTGTCGGCCATCTGGAACACGAACTGCACTTTCTGCAGTTCATCGAGTTTGCGATCGTGTAAATCCCCCTCGAGTTTCTTGCCGTCGAGGATAATATCACCCCGCGCTGGCGGTAACATTCCGGCCATGACACGCGCCAGGGTTGACTTCCCGCAACCCGATTCGCCGATGACGCCGACCACATGTCCATTCCTGACGCTGACATTGATATCCTTCAGGATCGGTATGACGGGTTCACCGTCGACGATACCGCCGTAGCCCGCGGTCATATCCTTGACCTCGATATTGTCGATATCGCGGTGGTGCTCGTGGGTCAGCTCGACCCCCTGGCCGGCCTCGGGCTTGGGTCGCACTGCTTCCATCAGGCGCTTGGTGTAGGCATGCGACGGATGGTTAATAATTTGATCGGCAGATCCCTGTTCCATGATTTCGCCGCTGTAGAGTACGACGATGTGGTCCGCAACCTGGGCCACGACCGCGAGGTCGTGTGTCACGTAAACCGCGGCCGAGTTTTCTTCACGGATGACTTTCTTGAACGCCTTCAGGACTTCGATTTGCGTGGTGACGTCAAGTGCCGTGGTGGGTTCGTCGAGCACCATCAGGTCGGGTTTGCCGCACAGTGCCATGGCTGCCATCAAACGTTGTAACTGTCCCCCGGATACCTGGTGCGGATAACGGAATCCGATGCGGTCGGCATCGGGCAGTTCCAGCGCATGGTAGAGCTCGATCGCTCGTTCGTTAGCCTGTTCCTGCGTCAGGCGTCCATGCAATACTGCCGCCTCGGTGACCTGTTCGTTGATCGTGATCGCCGGGTTGAAGGTTGCCGCGGCGCTTTGCGCGAGATAGGCGACGTTGCCGCCACGCAGTTCACGCTGGCTCAACGGCGGCATCGTCAAAACGTCGTTACCGAAAAGCTGGCACTCGCCGCCCGAAAAATGCAGGCCCGGCTTGGTATAAGCCAGCGTCGCCAGCGATATGGTGGT
Organism: uncultured Gammaproteobacteria bacterium; assembly: GCA_947259485.1. Classification (GTDB taxonomy): domain Bacteria; phylum Pseudomonadota; class Gammaproteobacteria. Next base: position 218,601 of record CAMYLU010000004.1, read on the forward strand.
CTTACCGGAACCGGATTCGCCGATCAGCGCAACCACTTCACCCTTGTGAATATCGAAGCTGACGCCCTTGACGATGGGAACTTCTTCGCCTTCGTCGTTGGTGGCGCTGATCTTGAGATTTTTTACTTCAAATAATTTTTCTTGTTCCATCGTGCTACACCATTTTCTTCGCGAGGCTACCGCCGGACTTGGCGGAAATATCATCGACGATCAGGTTGATCGCGATGGTGAAGGAAGCAATTGCAAGCGCTGGCCAGATTGCGGCATAAGAGCCATAAGTCAAACCCTGCAGGTTTTCACGCACCATGCTGCCCCAGTCGGATGCGGGTGGCTGGACCCCCAAGCCGAGGAAGCTCAGACTGGAGATGAATAACACAACGAAGACCAGGCGTAGGCCGAAGTCGGTCGCGAGTGGCATTGCTGCGTTAGGTAAAACTTCAGCCCTGATGATCCACCAGATGCCTTCACCGCGAGTTGCCGCGGCTTCGACATAATCCTGTACCATGATGTCCTGTCCGAGCGCACGCGCGATGCGAAATACACTGGTGGCGTAAATTACCGCCGCGGTTCCGATCAGGATAGGTATCGACGAGCCGAGTGCTGCGATGACGATCAAACCGAGCATGATCGTCGGTAGCGCAAGGATCGCATCGTTAACCCGGCTGATGCCCATGTCGATCCAGCCGCCTTTAACCGCGGCGAGGATGCCGAGCGTTATTCCCATCAGGTAAGCGAGCAGGGTTGCCGCCAGCGATATGCCGATGGTATTACGCGCGCCGAACAGAATGCGCGAATAGGTGTCACGCCCAAGATAGTCGGTGCCGAGATAGAAAGTGCCGTATTCGCCGGAGTAGGCATCCAGAAAGCTGTCATCACCCTCCATGTCCATTTCATGGAACGGTGCGACGGTGGGTCCGATTACACAGATTAGCAGCCAGAAAACGACGATTCCTACCGATAGCCATCCGACCCAGGACAGCCGGAATTTTCGTTTTGGCGGGGCATCGGGTAATTCGGCAAATGAGTCCAGCTCCGCGAGAACTTCTTCTTCTTTTTTACTAGCTACTTGTTCAGTCATTTTTATGTTCCCCAAACTATTTCGGATTGCGCAAGCGCGGATTGGAAAGTATAGAGCCGACATCCGCAATCAGGATCAACACCACGTAGGTGGCGCAGAAAATCATCGCGCAGGCCTGCACCAACGGCAGGTCGCGCGTCTGCACCCCGTCGATCATTAATTTCGCCAGGCCGGGGTAAGCGAAGATGGTTTCGACGATTACCACGCCACTGACGAGGTAGGCCAGGTTCAACGCAATGACATTTATGATCGGTCCAATCGCATTAAAGAAGGCGTGGCGCAGGATAATGCGCCCGCGTGGCACGCCTTTCAGGATGGCCATTTCAATGTAAGGTGAACTCATAACGTTGAGAATACCGGCGCGGGTCATGCGGATCATTTGCGCGGATACGACTATAACCAGCGTTATCAAGGGCATAGCGAGGGCTTTCATCAGCTCGACGAAGGTTTCATTCCCGGTCATATACGCAGTGGAGGGCAACCAGTGAAGTTCGACGGCGAGGATAAGCACGGCAACCGTGGCGATAAAAAACTCGGGTACCGAAATCAGGCTCAAGGTACCAAAGGTGACAATACGGTCGAGCCAGGTGCCGGGATGCATCGCTGCCCACAGACCCAGCGCGATCGAAATGGGAATCGATATTACCGCCACCCAACCAGCCATCATCATGGTATTGCCGAGGCGGCCGCCGATCAGGCTCGAAATGGTTGCGCCACCCGCCTTGGAGATTCCGAGGTCACCGGTCATCATATTGCCGAGCCAGTTGAAATAGCGTACGTAACCGGGCTGATCCAACCCAAGTTCGGTGCGTAACGCCGCCAGGCTTTCGGGTGTCGCACTTTGCCCAAGAATAATTTGCGCGACGTCCCCGGGCAATATGCTGGTTGCCAGAAATACGATAATGGAAACCACCATCAAGGTGGCAAAGCCAATACCGATCCGTTGGAACACCATTTGTGTCATCATTTTATTATTCCCCCTGCCTGGTTAATTGCCTAACCAGTTACTGTATTTTTGTCGAATCCAGTTTCTATTAACCGGCTTTCAAACCATGACTCAAAACTAACGAGGCCTGTATAAATTAATTTATACAGGCCTCGTTGAGTACAACTTTTAAATTTCTCCAGTTTACGCTAACCAGATAAACTCGGGCCATTCGGCTGCACCATTGGAACCCAGTGGCACCGTCGGCACGCCCATGACGTTATCGCGGATGGCATCGCTGATATTCGAAAACGCCGGAATAACCATGCCGCTGCCTTCGTGGATCAGGGTCTGCATCTCACAATAAAGTTTATGGCGCTTGGCCGGGTCGGTTTCCGCCAGTGACAAACTCAGCAGTTCGCCCATGCGCGCATTATTCCAGAAGGTGTCGTTCCAGTTGCCACCAGGTCCGAATTGAATTGCCATCTGGGAATTTGCGGTCGGACGCATATTCCAGGTGACGACATTCATCGGCTCTTTCATCCACACCGCACCCCAGTAACCGTCGTTAGGCACTTTTTTCAGTTGTAGATCGAAGCCGATCTTGGCGCAGTTGGCCTGGGCCAGCAGGCAGGTGTCCTCGATACCCGATGTAACCGGTGCCACGTGCAGTTCCGCAGAGCTGTAACCGGATTTCTTGAAATGAAACTTTGCCTTGTCCGGGTCGTAGGGACGCTGCGGGAGTTCGCCGCACCAGTCCTTGCCGTGAGCCGGTGAAATCGGTGTATCGTTGCCGACGGTACCCCTGCCTTTAAGGACGCGCTTGACGATGCGTTCACGATCCTGGATGTATTGCATGCCCTTGACGAAGTCGTCGTTTTCGCCCGGCTTGGTATTTTTCAAAATGCAGATACCGAGTTGTGATGCGGCAGGGATTGAGGTTAAGGTCACGCCTTCGGCACTATCGACCTGGCGGTAAGCTTTCGGGTCTACCCGGGCTATCATATCGACGTCACCGGCAATCACCGCGTTAACACGGGCCACTGGATCGGTGATCGCGGTAATTTCACAGGCATCGAGGTGCGCGCCTTCGCGCCAGTAGTTTTCGTTGCGCTTATGCACCGATTTTACGCCCGGCTCAAACGACTCCATTGTAAACGGGCCGGTTCCAATCCAGTCGCCCTTGCTGCCATTTTTGATGATTTTGTTCTGGAATATACCGAGCAGCGTCGGCAGGTCGGCATTCGGCGAATGCATAACAGCCTTGACTTCGTGCGAGCCCAGTTTTTTCCATTCCTTGACCGACGCCATGACCGATTTGATGGTCGAAGTTGAATCTTCAGTCAAATGACGGTTCATGCTGTAGACGACATCGTCGGCAGTAAATTTGGAACCATCGTGCCACTCGACACCCTTGCGCAATTTGAAGGTCCACTCGGTCGCATTCGAGTTGGGTTCAAAAGTTTCGGCCAGTTCAGGTTGCGGTGTCAGATCGTTTGCATGCTGGATCAGACTGCTATAGACCGCTCGGCCGCGGGCGTAATCAATGCCCGAAGTAAACTGCATTGGGTCGGTCTGGTCGTTGGGACCATGCAGGTCTATCGCCACGCGCACACTTCCGCCTTTTTTCGGGGTGGCCGCGATCGCTGCCTTGCCATCGAACAACAGGTGTTCCGCGGCGACCAGCGAGACACCGGTTACCATGGACAGTTTAAGAACTTCACGACGGGAAAAGCCGCCTCTTACCAGTTTTGCCACCAGGTCCTTGTCGGACTGGGTCAAATCCTTGTAATTGAGTTCGGATTTGGATTTATCGTCTTTCATTTTCACTCCTCAGGTTGGATGCCGCTATTATTTTATCGGTGTTTAATTAACGTAACATGAATCCACGCATTAGCGCTTATTGTTTGAGGATCCTGACGGGAAACTTACGTGTGAAACACTCTAATGTCCGGATAGGGTAAAACGAGTGGGTTTTATTGTCAAAGGCGAACAGCAGCTAATAAAAAGGGTATATTCAATTCAGTAGATGATCTCAGGTGTTTATTGGTTTAGAGTAGCGACAACCACGAACTTCACCTGTTGCTGAATACCACTTGTTCAAGACCCTCGGCACCGTTGCTTCACTACTCCTCAGTTACGGGCTGCTATTGCTTGCCAATGGATTGTTTTCGACGCTGCTCGCGGTGCGCACCCAGGTTGAGGGTTTCTCCTCGACAACGGTCGGATTCATCGTCGCGTCCTATTTTTCCGGATTGTTGCTGGGAGGATTGTTCGCCGGCCGGGCAGTGACCCGCGTCGGCCACATCCGTTCTTTTGCGGCATTCGCCTCGTTTGTGTCGATTTCAGCCCTGTTACACCCACTGTTTGTAACGCCAATTGCATGGATGATGCTGCGCATGCTGGCAGGGTTTTGCATGGCGGGCATGATCATGGTCACCGAAAGCTGGCTTAACGAGGCGGCTAGTAATAAAACCCGCGGGCAGGTCCTGTCTTTTTACATGATTACCAATTACTTTGCCGCCGGTTGCGGGCAGTTCCTGTTGACTACCGGCGATCCGTCGCAGTATCAATTGTTCAGCCTGGCCTCGATCATTTTTTCACTGGCATTGATACCGGTATTACTGACCCGCGCCAAGGCGCCGGTGCCGGTGCATTCAACGCGAATGCATGTCTGGACGCTGTTTCGAATCGCCCCGCTCGGTGTATTCGGAGTGTTTTGCTGTGGCCTGGTTAATTCGAGCGTGCACGGTTTAAGCCCCGTATATGCGACCAACATGGGCTTTTCCGAGGCACAGCTATCGACTTTCATGGCGGTCATGATCATGAGCGGTCTTTTTTTGCAGTGGCCGATCGGACATCTCTCCGATCGTATCGGCCGAGGACCGCTGTTGGTTTACATCCCGGTGCTGGTCGCTTTTGCCGCGATCTGGATGGTGTTTGCGATCGAATACGCACTGATCCTGATCGGTGCCATGGTATTCGGCGCATTTGTGTTTACGCTGTACTCGCTGGCCGCGGCGACCGCGAATGATATGGTCACTGCTAATCAGAGAGTGCAGGTGGCTGGTGCCTTGTTGATAACCTATGGTGCCGGCGCCGTGACCGGGCCGATAGTCGCGGGCCAGTTTATGGGTGTGCTCGGTCCGCAGGGGCTGTTTTTCTACTTTGCCCTGATCAGTCTATTGCTTTCCGCGTTTGCAATTTTCAAGCGCCGCCGCGATGGTAGTCCCGACAAGCGCAAACCTTTCGTCGCGGTTCCTGCGACCCAGTCAACATCGAGTCAGCTTTATCTCTCCGCGCACGATGAAACGCCGGAGCATGTGACCGAACTTGATCTCGACAACGATTCCAGAACCTGACAGGTTCACGTTAGCTTTATGGTCCAGCCGCAGGATGCATTAATCGTTTCACATCGCAAGGTCTGGATGCTGGCCGGACCCATCATCCTTTCCAACGTCTCGGTACCGCTGGTTGGTGCGGTTGATACCGCTGTGGTCGGACACCTGCCTGAACCGCAGTCCATCGGGGCGGTTGCACTGGGTGCCCTGATATTCAGTTTTCTTTACTGGGGATTCGGTTTCCTGCGTATGGGGACTACCGGATTTATCGCGCAAGCCTACGGTGCCGGTGACTGGAAAGGATTATCGGACACCTTGTTGAGAGTGCTAATCCTGGCCCCGCTGCTGGGCCTGGTGACTATTGTCATCGGCTGGCCGCTGATTGATTTCGTCCTCTACCTGATTGACAGTAGTGCCGAAATTGAAACGCTTGCCGCCGATTACTCGCATATTCGTATCTGGAGCGCGCCCGCGGTGCTTTGCGTTTATGCCTTTACCGGGATTTTTATCGGCATGCATAACACCCGTGCCGCCTTCGTGTTGCAACTGATACTAAACATCAGCAACATGCTGCTCGACCTTTTGTTTGTGCTCGGTTTTGGCTGGGGCGTCGAAGGTGTGGCGCTGGCATCGGTGCTGGCCGAGTACCTGGCGATGCTATGCGGCTTCTACCTGTTGCGCACGCAGATCAACACGGCAATCTCTCACTATAATCGTGCGCGACTGCTGGCCAGTGACGCGCTGGTAAAACTATTTACTGTCAACTCCAATATATTCATCCGTACCCTGTGCCTGCTGTTTGCCTTCAGTTATTTTACCGCGAAGAGCGCAAGCCAGGGTGAGGTTATCCTGGCGGCGAACGCAATCCTGTTACACCTGCAAAGCATCATGGCCTACGGGCTCGACGGTTTTGCACATGCCGTAGAAGCAATGGCCGGTAGTGCCTACGGGGCAGGGCGACAACGAGTGTTTCGGCGTGCCGTATTGCTCACCAGTTTCTGGGGTGCGGTTATCGCTTTGTTGGCCGGGCTGGTTTACTTTGTGTTTGGCGATGCGATCATAAACCTGTTCACCAGTATCGATGCAGTTGCCGATACCGCGTCGCGTTACTTGCCGTGGATGGTGATTGCACCGATTTTGTCGGTGTGGAGTTTTCAGCTCGACGGGATATTTATCGGTACCGGGCACACGCGTGCCATGCGCAACGCAATGATATTTTCGTTAGTCGCATATCTGCTGTTACTGCAACTGACCATTCCGATGTATGGCAATCATGGATTATTTTTCGGACTCGCATTTTTCATGTTGATCCGAGCCTTATCGCTGCTATTCTACTTCCCCGGAATCGAAGCTGCGATTCGCCAAGTACGCGTACCTGATTAATGCATGCAGCCATAATCCTGTGGGACCATCCCGGTTCGATGTCGACCGCGATCGAACCCGTTATCTACCCTGGTTGTGTACGTCTACCCGTGCAAAGCGCGACCCGGGAATAACATGGCAGCTGAATCCTACAAACAACATCGCTTCCTGCTGGGTGCGCTGTTTATGGGTCACATGACCAACGACTGGGTCGCGGGAACCCTGTGGCTACTGGCGCCCGCTATTGCGGCCAGCATGGGCCTGGGACCGGCGGAAGTCGGCTTGATCCTGACCATCAACGGTATCGGTGCCGGGCTGGCCTATATTCCGGCGGGTGTCATCGCGGACCGCTCGACCCGTCCGGGATTCCTGATGCTGCTCAGTTTCTGGTGGGTTGCGATCGGTTACCTGAGTGCCACCCTGGTGCCGGGATTCTGGGCGGTAACCCTGTTACTCGCCTGCGGCGTTATGGGAGACGCTTTCTGGCATCCGATTGCAACCGGCGTCCTGGTCAAGGAGATGCCGCAGCGGCGGGCACAGGCACTCGGCATTCACGCGGTCGGCGGCAGCATTGGTGCCGAGGTGCTGGGGCCGCTCAGTACCGGTTTTCTGCTGGGTTTCTTCGACTGGCAGACGACCCTGCAAATCCTGGTGCTGCCGGTCGTCATTATGGGGGTCCTGTTCATTCCGGTAGCAGCACGCATCAGCCGTGATAATCCTGGACAGGTTACCCACATCGATTTGCGCACGCTCGCGCGCCAATGGCTCAAGCCAGAGGGGCTTGCCCTGATGCTGATGATGATTCTTTACAACATGGCGTTGATGGCGCAACTGGCGATGGCACCGCTCTACTTCCAGAGCGAACACGGCTTATCGCCTTTTTACGCCGGGCTGATTTTTGCCGCAATACTGATGATTGGTTCGATTTTTCAACCTTTGTTCGGCAAATACACGGATAGCCGGGGTCGCAAACCACTAATACTGCTGGCTCTGTTCGGTGCCACCTTCTTTGCCCTGTTTGCGGGTCTTAGCGATAGCCTTTACTGGGCTATTCTGGGCCTGTTACCGGCGGTTGCAATTCTGACCGCGGTACGACCGGTGATACTTGCTGCGGCGGTCGAATACACCGGCAAATCGGAGGCCACTACGCTCGGCATCGTGTTTACCGTGCTCGATGGCGTCGGCATGTTCGGTGCGTTGCTGGCAGGCCTTATCGGCGAGTTCGAACTGCGTTACGCATTCATCATGGCCGCGGCGATGGCCTTAAGTGCGGGTTTGATCTGCCTGTTCCTGAATTTCAGGACAACCGCGTTGAGCGACGATCAAGCGGTTATTTCGCAGGTCGCTAGCCCAGCTGATCCTTGATGATGTCATAGAGTTCAGGGCGGTTTGCTGCAACTTCCTCGACGCTCAGGCCTTCCAGCGAGTGTGGATATTTCAACCATTGAGCAGTTTCATACAGGTAGTAATCCGGCTTTCGCTCGGTCTGGTTGCGCGATGGTTTGTAATAAGGTACCGCGACACGAATGTCATGCGGTGTATTAAGCCTGGCTTTTTGCTGCAAGTAGGCGATGACGGCCTCGATCGTCAGGCCGGTGTCAAATACATCGTCGACGATCAACAGGCTATCCTCGCGGCTACAGTTCTTGACCAGGTAGTTCATGCCATGGATCCTGATTTCATGCGAGTGTCCGTCGATGCCTTTGTAGGAAGAGGTGCGGATGGCGATGTGGTCGGTCTCGATACCATACCAGGCCAGCAGTTCCTGTACCGCGATCCCCATCGGCACCCCACCGCGCCAGATCGCGATCATGATGGTGGGATGAAATCCGTCCCTGATGATCTCGGCGCCGAGTCGGAATGAATCCTCGAGCAGCTGCTGCGCTGACAGGTACAGTTTTTCACTCATCTTGCGTGCATTAATCCAGGTCACTTGGTAGGCTTCGCAAGAATATCATAGCGCATTGTCACCGGGTTAATAGATGAATAAACGCTTCATCGGAGAACAGGAATTACTCGAAGATTCCTACCGACTGGCGGTACAAATTTACCAGAGCAGCTTTCGTCCCGATTTTATCGTCGGGGTGTGGCGCGGTGGTTCCACGGTCGGGATTTATGTGCAGGAATGCCTGCAGTACCTTGGTGTCGAGACCGACCATATCGCGATCCGAACCTCTTATCGCGGGCGTGATGATTACTTTAAACAGCTGCAACAGGGCAACGAAATACGTGCGCATGGATTGCAGTACCTGTTCGAAAACCTGAATGCCGACGATGCGTTATTGATTGTCGACGATGTTTACAGTACCGGTCGTAACACCAATGCCGTGGTTGAACGCCTGCGACAGAAAGCCAAGAGAAACATGGCAAAAGACGTGCGTATCGCGGCACCTTACTATCGTGCTAATGCCAGCAACTTGCATCCAGCGCCCGATTATTTTCTGCAACAATCCAGTGATTGGCTGGTGCTGCCCTACGAATTGACCGGAATCAGTCGCGCCGAGCTTGAAACGCACAAGTCCTGGATAGTGCCGTTACTCGACGATTTGAAACCGGGCTGGCAATAATCATGAAATATTCTTCGTTGACCGACAGGGTAAAGGGCGGTGCCGCCGATGCCTGGGACCTGCATTCGATTGCCAAGCAGGCGCGTAGCCGTGGTGATGACGTTATTGTTTTGAGCGTTGGCGATCCCGATTTCGCAACCCCGGATGCGATCATTGAAGAAGCGCTGCGGGCGATGCGGGCGGGCGATACCCACTATACCCAGATCAGCGGGCACGATGCTCTGCGCCAGTGTATTGCCGAGCAACACCTGGTCAGCAGCGGTCAGCAGGTTAGTGCCGCAAATGTCATCGCCACCTCCGGTGCGCAGAACGCGCTGTTCGCGTCGTCGCTATGCCTGCTCGATCACGGTGATGAAGCCATCGTGTTGCAACCCATGTACGTGACATACGAGGCGACCGTGCAGGCTTCGGGCGCGAAGCTGGTACCGGTGGTGCTCGACGCCGAGACCGAGTTTCGTCTTAATCCCGATTTGCTGCAGGATTCGATCAGTGAGCGCACGCGCGCCATATTTTACGCCTCGCCGAGTAATCCGACCGGAATTGCGCTGAATCACGAAGAGGTTCAATTAATTGCTGAACTGGCATGCAAGCATGATCTGTGGGTCGTCGCCGACGAGGTTTACGCCAATTTCGTATTCGACGGCGATTTCCATCACATCGCTTCCGAGCCAGGTATGGCCGAGCGCACCGTCACCATCGGCAGCATGTCCAAGTCGTACGCCATGGCGGGCTGGCGACTCGGCTGGGCGGTCGCGCCGACTGAAATGATTGCCAACATGGAGAAACTCGCGCTGTGCATGCTTTACGGTTTGCCCGGATTTATCATGCAGGCCGGCCTTTACGCGCTGCAGCATTGCTCGTCCGAGCGGGAGCGGATGTGTGAGATCTACCGCCAACGGCTTGAATACCTGTATGACCAGTTTTCATCCATGCCGGGATTGAAGCCGCATCGGCCGGACGCGGGCATGTTCATGATGGTTGACGTGCGCGGTACTGGCCTCGGGGTGCCCGAATTTTGCCAGCGCCTTTACGATACCTGTGGGGTTTCGGTGCTCGATGCGACCGCGTTCGGGGCCAGCGCCGTGGGCCACGTGCGCGTATCCTGTACCGTCAGCGATAACGAGTTGCGCGAGGCCTGCGACCGCATTGCTGCGTTCCTGGAGACACTGTGATGGCTGCTGGAGAAACCCGACGTTGCTGGTGGTGTGGGGACGACGAACTTTACCGGCATTACCACGACGAAGAATGGGGGGTACCGGTACACGATGACCGCCTGCTGTTCGAGTTTATATGCCTCGAAGGGGCCCAGGCAGGTCTTAGCTGGATCACGATCCTGCGCAAGCGCGACAATTACCGGCGCGCATTCGACAATTTTGATGCCGACAAGATAGCGCGCTACCCGGATAAAAAAATAGCTGCGTTGCTGGAAGATAGCGGCATCGTGCGCAACCGCCTCAAGGTCAATGGTTTCGTCAAGAACGCGCGCGCCTGTCTCGAGATACGCGAGCAGGGCAGTACGCTCGATCAATACCTGTGGAATTTCGTCGACGGCAAGCCGCTGCAGAACAACTGGAAAAAAAGCGCGCAGGTACCGGCCAACACCGGAATTTCCGATGCCATGTCGAAAGATCTGAAGAAACGCGGCTTTACATTTGTCGGTAGCACCATATGTTATGCCTTCATGCAGGCCGCCGGGCTGGTCAACGACCATACCGTCGACTGCTTCCGCCATCGCGAACTGAAACGAGGTTGATATGTCCGTCCAGGCCGAAGTCGAATTTCTGTCGAAGCGCACCGAGCGCCCGATTTACTATGCATCGAGCGCCGGGCGCAACGCCAGGCACGACATCGACCAGCCGATGAATATCGTCACCGTCAATGTCGACGATGCGCGCGAGCGTGCAGATCAGGATGCGGCGCGCGAGCTGGGTCAGCATCCCTCCGGGTTTGACCTGCTCAAATTTGAGACCCGTGTCGACAACTTTCTCGATCAGGACAGGATCGAGTCGGTATACGAGCCCGAGGTTATCGATTTTCTGCAGCGAGTGACCGGCGGTTACCGTGTGCATATCTTCGATCACACGGTACGCGCTTCCGATCCTGACCTGCGCGAGCAAAAAAACGTGCGTGAGCCGGCGACTCTGGTGCACAACGACTACACCTCGACATCGGGTTTCGTCTGCTTGCAGGAGAATCTGGGCGCCGAGGCAGACGAGCTCGCCAGGGGACGATTCCAGATTATCAACGTGTGGCGACCGCTTACCGATCCAGTCGAGGATTACCCGCTCGCATTGGTGGATTCGCGCAGTCTCAAGGCCGACAACCTGGTCGACACCGAGCGCCGCGCACCGAACCACGTTGGTGAAATTCAGCTCGCATTGCACGATCCGGAGCAGCGCTGGTTTTATTTTTCAGCGATGCGTCCCGACGAAGTACTGTTGTTCAAGACCTTCGATTCAATCGACGGCGGTACGCATCCCTGCAACATCCATACCGCCATCCACCTGGCGGATGCGCCGCCCGACGCAAAACCGCGCGAGAGTGTCGAAACCCGGGCGTTCGTGTTCTATCACTAGTGATGAGGGGTACCGATGCAAGAACGCAGGCGCTGATTAAAATCTGGAACTCGGCTGTGGACGCAGTGTCCGGTTACCAGGCCGTTGCGAGTGCGCTAAACGCTGACAGCGATTTTAATCCTGACCTGGTGCTTGCGGTCGGCAAGGCGGCGGTTGGTATGTGCCAGGGTGCGCTCGACAATCTGCCTCCCTGCGAGGCGTTGATTGTAACCAAGTACGATCATGCGGATGAAAATATTTGCGCGCGTGCGGGGGTAAAAATCGTTGAGGCAGGACACCCAATTCCGGATAAAAAGTCACTGGAGGCAGGCCAGATGTTGCTCGAGCGAATGCGCGCGATGCCTTCAGGTAGCCGTGTTTTGCTGCTGGTCTCGGGCGGCGCATCTTCCCTCGCGGAAGCTTTGCCGGAAGAAATGTCGCTTGTAGATCTTCAGGCTATAACCGATGAAATGATTGCAGGCGGTAACACTATTGGTCAAATTAACGCGCGCCGCAAGGAAACTTCGTTAATCAAGGATGGCAAACTGGTTGAAGCCTTCAAAGGTGCCGAGATCCGTGTTTATGCCATTTCGGATGTCGAAGGCGACAGTATTGCAACCATCGGCTCTGGTCTGGGTGATTGCCATCGAGCCAGGGCGACGGCGAATTCAAGGGTTGTCGCGTCAAACCAGATCGCACGCGAGTATGCTGCAATAAAGGCTCGTGATCTCGGTTTAAAAGTCAGATTCAACCAGGAGTCGCTCTATGGTGATGTATTCGAGCTGGCTCCTGACATTGGGGCTAAACTGGGTCAGGCCAACCCCGGGGTATACATTTGGGGTGGCGAGCCAACCGTCGTATTACCAGAGTGCCCGGGCAGGGGCGGGCGTAATCAGAGTCTGGCATTAGCGCTTTCTGAGCATATCAGCGGGCAGAACAATGTAAGCATACTGGTAGCAGGTACCGACGGCACCGATGGGCCAACAACGGCTGCCGGTGGACTTGTTGACGGTAATACCTGGAGTAATCCTGAGACTGCCCGCCTGGCGTTGCGAAACGCGGACGCTGGCAGCTATCTCGAACAGCACCAAAGCCTGTTTGTGACCGGACCGACCAACACTAATGTCATGGACCTTGTCATCGCAATCATTTCTTAGCCGGTGACCAGGCACTGCTGCTTTATTGGCGAGTGAGGACAAGCGATTTTTTCATGTAATGCGTTAGTTTTGGCTCCCAATCATCTGAATTAATCCCTGTATATGCAATTGTTGTGAGTATATAATTTTACGGTTCGTTTACAGTCCTGTTATTGCAGGTCGCAACCAAAGAACGCAGTATTCATACGCAGGCAACCATAAATATAATGTAGGGGAGAGAGCAATGTCACAGCAATCCGTTAAAGCAGCCATTCAACAAACCGCGGCCGCAGTAGAAGCTGATGCATCAGCCGGCAAAGTTAAGTACCAGGCAACCACAAAATGGGAAGGTGATGTCCGCTGCACTGCTAAAGTGCGCGACTTCGAGACCATGACCATTGACGAACCGGCGGCATTCGGTGGTGGCGACGAAGCCATGAGTCCCGCCGATGTCGTCCTGGTAGCACTTGGGACCTGCCAGGAAATCATGTACGCGGCCCTGGCATCTACAATGGACATCCAGCTTGACGAATGCAAGGTGGACGTAACTGCGGATCTCGATCTCAAAGGTTTAATGGGCATGGATGCGGAAGTGCCACCAGGTCTGCTCGCGATGGATTACCATGTCCATCTAAAGAGTCCGGCATCCGATGAGGAACTCAAGCATTTGATCGACGTCGTTGAACGCCAATGCCCGCTGCTCGATACGCTTACCCGCGATGTCAAGGTAACCGGGAAAGTTAATATCAACGACCGGATGGAGTACGTTGGAGCTGGCAGTTACCTGGCCCAGCGTGGCTGAGAAACAGCCTTTAACCTGATTATTTAGGGGTTTGGTTTAGTCTAAGGACTAAACCAAGCAATATTTCGGGTTACCGATAAATCAAAGTTGGTAATTCTACGAGCGCCTTCTCAGAGGTTGAGATGCTGTATCCACAAAACTTGCATCAAAGCAATGCTTTGATCTCGTCCAGCGATGCTGGATCTTCAATCGTCGAAGGAACCACGTAGTCATCACCATCAACCATCGCGCGCAGCGTTTTGCGTAATATCTTGCCGGAACGGGTTTTTGGTAGTCGACTGACCACGAGCGCTTGCTTGAATGCAGCAACCGCGCCGATATCCTTGCGTACCAGTGCGACCAGTTCTTCGACGATCTGATTCGGTTCGGCGCCCTCGGTATTTTTTAAAACCACGAATCCCATCGGTAGCTGGCCCTTGAGTTCATCGCTTCTGCCAATCACCGCGCATTCGGCAACCATTGGATGCTTGCCCACGACTTCCTCCATTTCGCCGGTCGACAGGCGATGGCCGGCGACATTGATGACGTCGTCGACGCGGCCCATGATGAACACATAACCGTCTTCGTCGATGTAACCGCCGTCGCCGGTGGTGAAGTAACCCGGGTAAGTCTCGAGGTAGTTTTCCTTGAAGCGTTCGACATCGCCCCAGATCGTAGTCAGGCAGCTCGGCGGTAACGGCAGCTTGACCGCGATGAATCCCTGTTCGTTGGGGTCGAGCCGGTTGCCGGCCTCGTCGAGAATTTGCACGTTGAAACCCGGCACCGGCATCGTCGACGAGCCCGGCTTGACCGGCATCGGCTCGAGGCCGTGCAGCGGCGCCGCGATCGCCCAACCGGTTTCAGTTTGCCACCAGTGGTCGAGCACCGGTACCCTGAAGTTGTCGCTGAGCCATTGGTAAGTTGGGGGGTCGAGACGTTCGCCGGCGGCGAATATAGTCTTCAGGCAGGACAGGTCGTATTGTTTGGCCAGTTTTGCTTCCGGGTCCTCTTTTTTGATCGCACGAAACGCGGTCGGTGCGGTGAACAATGCTTTTACTCTGTGTTCGGAAATTACGCGCCAGAACGCGCCGGCATCCGGTGTCATGATCGGTTTGCCCTCATAGAGGATCGTGGTGCAGCCGTGCAGTAACGGCGCATACACGATATAGGAATGGCCGACCACCCAGCCGACATCCGAGGCTGCCCAATAAACCTCACCAGGTTCGATGTCGTAAATCGCACTCATGCTGTACTTCAGCGCGACCGCGTGACCGCCGTTTTCGCGCACCACTCCCTTGGGTTTGCCGGTGGTGCCCGAGGTATAGAGTATGTAAAGCGGGTCGGTACCCTTGACCGGTACGCAATCAGCCGGATCGGCATCGGCTAACGCCTGTTGCCAGTCCACGTCGCGTCCGGCTTGCATGCTGGCAGTTGCCTGCGGACGTTGCAGTACCACACAAGTGCTGGGCTTTTGATTCGCCATCTCGATTGCAGCATCGACAATGGGTTTGTATTCGATAACGCGATTAATTTCGATACCACAGGATGCAGTCAATAGAACCTTCGGCGTTGCGTCATCAAGACGTACTGCGAGTTCGGGTGGCGCAAACCCGCCGAATACTACCGAGTGCACTGCGCCCAGGCGCGCGCAGGCAAGCATCGAAATCAGCGCCTCAGGAATCATTGGCAGGTAAATGACGACGCGATCGCCTTTTTCGACTCCATGGTTTTTAAGCATGCCCGCGCAAAGGGCGACCTGATCACGGAGTTCGCGGTAGCTGTATTTCTTTTGCTGGTCAGTAACCGGAGAATCATAAATCAGAGCGGTTTGATCACCGCGTCCATTGTCAACATGATAGTCGAGGGCTAGATGACAGGTGTTCAATTCACCATCGGCAAACCAACGCTGAATGCCATGTTCGTCGGTGCTAAGCACGTTGGTGGCGGGCTTGTACCAGTCGAGCTGGCCTGCCTTCTCTGCCCAGAATGCTTCTGGATTATCGATTGATGCCTGGTATTCATCGTGGTAAGACATTAACTATCTCCTCTAGCGAAACTTGTTTATGAATCAATTCCACCGCCAAAGCACTCGTGCATGATTTCGATAAAGCGCTTCGATGGTGCCGATAAAAATTTGCCCTTGCGGGTAACAATACCGTAACTGCGTTTAGGAAAATACTGGTCGACCGGAATCACGCTCATCTTTGTTCGATCCTCTTCGGTGATGCAGACATCGGTGACGATGGAAATTCCCTGTCCGAGGCTGACGTAACGCTTGATCACTTCCCATCCACCCGCTTCCAGTGTGACGCGGAAATTCACGTTGTGCTGTGCGAATACCATTTTTACGATATGCCAGGTACTCAGGTGACGCGGTGGCAGGATCATTCCGTACTTGCCAATATCGACGAGGGTGATCTTGTCCATCCGTGCTAACGGGTGATCGAGCGGAGTAATCACCACTGGGTTGTAGGTTACGATCGGGTCGTAAGCCAGGTCATCGGGAACTTCCAGCATCGATCCAACCGCAAAATCTACCGAATCGGTACGCAGCATCTCCATGCCATTGCGGCCGGTTTCGTTGGCGAGGTGCAGTTTAATCGCCGGATATTGTTGCGAGAACTTACCGACGGGTCCGGGCAAAATGTACAGGATAGTCGATTCACCCGCGGCGATGTGGAGTTCACCCGAAGTTAGATTGCCGCAGTGCGCATCAAAGGTTTCCTTGAGTCGGTCGATGCCCTGGACGTGCGGTAGACACAATTCATACAGGATACTGCCCTCGGTCGTCAGGCTCAGCTTGGGGCCGCTGCGTTCGAACAGGGTGGTGTCCATCTCTTCTTCGAGGGCGTGAATTTGTAGCGAAATCGTGGGTTGGCTTGCAAACAGTGATTCAGCTGCCCTGGTCATGCTGCCCAACTTAGCGGTCTGGCAGAATGCGCGCAGCTTTTTTAAATGATTTTGCTTGTAGTATGAATTTGCCATGGCCCTGCTCAAGAAGCCAAATTATTGGGTAACTTAATACAAAAATCAAACTAGATCCGTTTATTCAATTATGTTTCGGCCACAAGCTGTGACCCCGCGAACGAATTTAACTTCAATTGATCAGTCGTCGAGATGAAATGAAATGTCATGCTACCGCTAGCTTTTGCACATTACCTGGAGCAGGATCAAGGTTTGGTGCGGAGAATTACGTTATTGTGATATCCAATAGACAAAATTAAGTAAATTTACTTTTTAAATAGTAAAACAGGCGTATATTTAGCGGTTTTCGGGCCGTCGGCCAAATATTTTAATTAACCTGTATTTGTGAGAGATACAACAAAATGACGAGAGACGAACAAATTGCCGCAGTTGAAAAAGAGTGGCAGGAAAACCCACGCTGGAATAACGTAACGCGCGGCTACAGCGCCGCAGATGTTGTGCGATTACGTGGTTCGGTACAACCTGAAAATACGCTGGCGCGGATGGGCGCCGAGAAGCTGTGGCAGCAGGTAAACGGCGGTGCGAAGAAAGGCTATGTCAATAGCATGGGCGCGATTACCGGCGGCCAGGCAATGCAGCAGGCGAAGGCCGGTATTGAAGCAATTTACCTGTCGGGTTGGCAGGTCGCCGCCGATGGCAACACTTCTGAAACCATGTATCCGGACCAGTCACTATATGCTTACGATTCAGTTCCGGCGATGGTGCGCCGTATCAATAATACCTTCCGTCGCGCCGATGAAATTCAATGGAGTCGCGGTGTCAATCCCGGCGATGCCAGCTATGTCGATTATTACCTGCCAATCGTCGCAGATGCTGAAGCCGGCTTCGGTGGCGTTCTGAATGCCTTTGAACTGATGAAAAACATGATCAGTGCCGGTGCCGGTGGCGTTCACTTTGAAGATCAGCTGGCCGCGGTCAAGAAGTGCGGCCATATGGGTGGCAAGGTGTTGATTCCAACCCAGGAAGCGGTACAAAAGTTGATCGCGGCAAGACTTGCTGCCGATGTCATGAATGTACCCACCGTGGTGTTGGCGCGTACCGATGCCGAGGCAGCCAACCTGTTGACTTCAGACGTCGATGATAATGACAAGCCGTTTGTCACCGGCGAGCGCACCAGCGAGGGTTTCTACGTGGTCAAAAATGGCCTCGAACAGGCCATATCTCGTGGCGTGTCCTACGCTAATTACGCCGATATGGTGTGGTGTGAAACCGGCACTCCCGACCTCGGTTTTGCGCGTGAATGGGCAGAAGCCGTACGCGCGGCTCACCCCGGTAAATTACTTGCTTACAACTGTTCACCTTCATTTAACTGGAAGAAAAATCTCGACGATAAGACCATCGCCGAGTTCCAGGAAAAGATAGCCGAGATGGGTTACAAGTACCAGTTCATTACGCTCGCCGGCATCCATAACATGTGGTACAACATGTTCGATCTGGCCTACGATTATGCACAGGGTGAGGGCATGAAGCACTACGTCGAAAAGGTACAGGAACCGGAGTTCGCCGCTGCCGATAAAGGTTACAGCTTTGTCTCCCACCAGCAGGAAGTCGGTGCCGGCTATTTTGACGATGTCACGACCACGATCCAGGGTGGCTCCTCGTCGGTTACGGCAATGGCTGGCTCTACCGAGGAAGACCAGTTTTAGCCTTTTAATACTGCTGCACGAGAAAGGCGCCCATGGATCTGCCGTGAGCGCTTTTTTTATGAACACCGGGTAATTTTAATGACTTTTAAAACTGCTGATTTAAGTGACACGCACGAAGGTAAGCTGCAAATCGTTTCGCCTGGACTTATGAATTTTGGTGGCAGCAAGCGTTTTCATGGCGAGATCGTGACCATCAGGTCGCAGGACGATAACTCGCGCGTGCGTGAGCAGATCCGCACTGCAGGCCAGGGCAGGGTGCTGGTGATTGACAATGAAGCTTCGATGCACTGTGCGATGTTGGGTGACATGATGGCAGCTGCATTGCATGAAAACGGCTGGAGTGGTGTTGTCGTCAATGGTTGTATACGCGATGCTGCAGATATCGCCGAGATGGATATTGGTGTTAAGGCGCTTGCAACAAACCCGTTGCGCAGCGTCAAGGAGGGTAAGGGTGAAGCTAATGTCGAGGTCAGTTTTCTCGATGCAAGCTTTCGTCCAGGCGAGTTTCTCTACAGCGATGAGGATGGAATCCTGCTGAGTGTTTCAAGGTTAATTTGAACTAGCGCGCAAAACGTAATTTTTTCGGATAAGGAAAGACGTCCTCGTAGATACCAGCCTCTATATTTTTCTGCTTTTGAATCCAGAAGTCGGCCTCGAGCAGGTCGCTATGGTATTTTAAAAACGCCTGGCGCACCCGGTTATCGGCGAACAGGAATGTCACAAACTGTTCGGGAAAAATATCATTCGCCCCGATGCTATACCAGGGTTCCGAGGCAAATTCGTCTTCCGGGTAAAGCGGCTCGGGTATCTGACGAAAATTACACTCGGTCAGATAGCAGATTTCGTCGTAATCATAGAACACGACGCGACCCTGGCCCTGTCCGGTAACGCCGAAGTTTTTCATCAGCAGGTCACCCGGGAATATGTTAGCCGCGGCCAGTTCCTTGATCGCTTCACCGTAGCCTTTCATCAATCGCCGCAGGTACTGGTCGTCGGCCTGCAGCACGGCCAGGTTCAAGGGTGTCATGCGGCGTTCGATATAAATATGCTTGAACACGATCTGGTCGCCTTCTTCGGAGACGCTTTTGGCACAGGTCTCGTAGAGCTCTTCGAGTAGATCTTCGGAAAAGCGCGCTTTGGGTAACGCAACGTGTGAGTACTCGAGAATATCGGACATGCGTCCAACCCGGTCGTGCATCTTGACCAGTCGGTAAGTCTCCAGTACCTCCTGGCGGGTTGTCCTTTTCGGCGGCGGGAAGCGGTCGCGAATAACCTTGAATACGTATGGATAAGACGGCAACGTAAACACCGCCATCACCATGCCCTTGATACCGGGCGCAAAAATCAATTCATCCTCGGAGTGTTTTAAATGATGCAGAAAGTCACGGTAAAAAACCGTCTTGCCCTGTTTATGGAAACCGATGGCCGAGTAAAACGATTCTTTACTTCGGGTTGGCATCAGGCGTCGCAGAAAGGTCACGATGGATGAAGGTACCGGGTGATCGACCATGAAGTAGACATAGGAAAATTCGAACAGTCGATTTAGTCCCTGGGTGCCAATGATAATTGCGTCGGCGTAAATTGATCCTTCTCCGCTGTGAAGTAGCGGGATAGCAAATGGAATGTCCTTATTCGAATTGATTGCGCGGCCGACAATGTAGGCGGCCTTGTTGCGATAGAACACGCTGCTGATGACCTGGAACTGGAAGTTCAGATGCGCGCGACGTGGCCGGGTAAAGGTGTACTTGATCAATGCATGAATGATGTTGCGCACGTCGCGATCGATGTTTTCAAACGGCAGGCTGAAACCGCTGTCGAGCAGAACCTGTTTTATCGATAAGCGGAATCCACGCTTGGCCGGGTAGTAGACATGGTAGGAAGGCTTTGTCGAATCGATGTGCTCGGTCGATACCGCGCTGCGCACGAAGATATAGTCGTTGCCGAAATAATCACGATGAAACAGGGCACAGAAGACTGAATTGTAGAAGGTTTCGGCCAGTTCCGGTTGCAAGTGGTTACTAATCAATAACACGTATTCGCGCTTA
Source organism: uncultured Gammaproteobacteria bacterium (assembly GCA_947259485.1). Taxonomy (GTDB): domain Bacteria; phylum Pseudomonadota; class Gammaproteobacteria. The sequence continues at coordinate 239,022 of CAMYLU010000004.1, forward strand.
ACATCAAACCACAGCTGGCTGTCGAAAGGTTCCAGGTCAAACAGTTTCTGTAAATCACCGATCGAATCCCTGACACGAATATCGTAATACAGGATACGTTCTCGTGAGGCCTTGCGTTCGGCCTCCCAGTCCGCACTTTCGAAGCGCTCCCTGGCGCCCTGGGTAATGTCACTGAAAATAGTGAAATGCCGGTCAAATCCGGTCAGGATTGTGGTCGCGATTTGTGTCGACAATCCTTTGATCGGGTTATCCATCAGAAAACTCCCCGTGGTTCATGACTTGCGTGACGGTATCTCAAGGCGTTGCCTTCTTTCCCACAGGTTTTTGCGACTGATACCGAGCATGCGCGCGAGTTCGGTTTCGTTATACCGGGCCTGGTACTTTTTCACGAAACTGACGAAGTAATCATCCAGCGACAGTCGATTTTCGAGTTCGTATAAAGGAAGTTGTTGATCGGTTTCGAGATTGTTCAATGCCAGGTCTTCGGCTTCGATACTACCGTTATGTTTGAGGATTACGGCGCGCTCAACAACATTTTCCATTTCACGCACGTTGCCGGGCCATGGGTAGTGCAGCATTTGCTGGTAAGCCTCTTCGTCAAAGGACATAGATTTTCGATGGGTGCGCTGGGCCATCCTGGTTAGAATCGTGTCGGCCAACAGCCTGATATCACTGCCGCGTTCCCGCAGTGGCGGCAAATTGATCTCGAATACGTTGAGCCGATAGTAAAGATCTTCGCGAAAGGTTTGCTCGGCTACCATTTGTGCCAGGTTTTTATGGGTAGCGGCCAGGATCCGTGCCTCTACTTTAATGGTCTTGTTTGAACCCACGCGCCTTATTTCACTATCCTGCAATACACCCAGCAGGCGTGCTTGTGCATCCAGGGACAATTCGCCGATTTCATCGAGAAACAGGGTGGCGCCGTTAGCAACCTCGATCAGACCTTTTTTGGTTTGCAGGGCACCGGTAAAAGCACCTCGTTCATGGCCAAATAGTTCTGATTCAATTTGGTCTTCGGCAAAAGCAGCACAATTGACACTGACCAGGGAATGTTTGCGCAGCTTGCTTTGCGAATGTATTGCGCGCGCCACCAGCTCCTTGCCGGTGCCGGTTTCACCGACAATCAGCACGGTGGTATCGGTAGCTGCAACCCGCCTGACACGGTCCAGGACTTCCAGCATCGGCTCGCAATGGGCGACCATGCCATCGATGGGATAATTCCTGGCAACTTCTTTTTGCAACAGCGTGTTTTGCTGTTCGACATTCGCCTTGTCGAGAATCCGCTTCACCGTCATGATCATTTCATCATGATTGAAAGGCTTGGAAATGTAATCTACAGCACCTTGTTTCATCGCTTCGACTGCCGACTGGACTGTTGAATAACTGGTCATGATCAGCACCGGCGTCGGTGCCGCGCGAGAGATTAGCTCGGTGCCAGGCTCGCCGGGTAAACGCAAATCCGAGATAATCAGATCATACATATTAATCGAGTTTTCTTCCGCTTCGGCAACCGAGGCGACTCCGGTGGCGTCGTGTCCCTGCCGTTGCAACAGGCGCAGCAGACTCTCCTGGATGATCGGCTCATCTTCAACGACGAGAATATTGCTCATGCCTGGGCTGCCATTGCTGCATCGGCAGCAGGGAGGATGATGTCAAATCGGCAGCCGGCCATCGGCTTGCTGGTAACTGAAATCGAGCCGCCGTGTTCCTTAACGATATTGTAGGTCAGCGACAAACCCAGGCCGGTGCCTTCGCCCACCGTTTTAGTGGTAAAGAAGGGTTCGAAAATTTTCGACAAATGCTCTTCGGCGATGCCTTTGCCCTGATCTTTGACCGAAATTAAAACCTGGCCACCGTTGACTTCGGATTCGATGGTTACGATTTGGCCCGGGTTTGACGCGTCGGTAGCATTGGTAAGCAGGTTAACAAAAACCTGGACCAGTTTTTGCGCAAAACCTTTGACCATCAAGCCGGTTTCACATTGGTTCTGGTAGTGCATTTGCTTGCCGGCCTGGCTCAGTGATACCAGGTTGATCGCTTCCTCAACGATCTGCTGCAGATCGAATTTTTCAGCAGGAGATTCATCGGGAGCGCCGGCGCGACTGTAATTGGACAGTGATCCAACAATGCGTGAAATACGGTCGGTTTGGGTCAGGATCTGGTTCAGACCCTCGCGCACTTGCTCGGAATGGTCGAGTTCGGAGCGTAGATCTTGTGCCAGGCAGGCAATGCCGGTAACAGGATTGCCGATCTCGTGGGCAACACCCGATGCGAGCTGACCAATCGATGCCAGGCGTTCGCTGTGGGTCAATTTTTCTTCGAGCAGGTAGCGTTCGCTATTGTCTTCAATGAGGATTGCGATACCGCTATTGTCCTCCCGTTCCCGGCTTACGACCGCCTTGAACAGGTTCAGGACGCGGATCTGGTTGTTGATTGGAAGCTTGAGTTTGCTGATTAAAAAATGATCGCTGGACTTGAACCCGGCCAGCAACTCTCGCCACGGATCCTCGAGTTGAAGGATGGAATTACCAATCGCATCTCCCTGCCTGATCCCGGTTATTTTGCTCAGCTCCTTATTCCAGCTCAGGATAATACCCGCGTTGTCGATCGATACCACGCCCAGCGGCAGATCCTGCAGTACCTGGAAATGAAAGCGTCGTAAAGCATCGAGTTCACTCGAGACTCCGCGTAAGGCACTGCGCGATTGCTCCTGGCTATGCCCAACAAACTGGATAGTATTGGCAAGCGCCGACTGGGTTGCGCGATCAATTTGCAGGTGCTCGTTAACGATCATGCGTGAAAGCACAGGGCCTACCAGTCCTGACAGGTTACGATCTATCTGCCCGCGCAACCGGGTAAGGTCGGTTTGATTAATCTCGCCAGGAACCAGTGCGAGATCGGCGAGGGCGCGATCGACTTCGTTATGTGCAATATCCTGGCCGATGATAGTGGCCAACTGCTGCTCGAACTCGGCGATCGAAGTAGCCTTTACCGAACCCTGGGGTATGAGGAAGCTTTCGCGACTGCAGGCCTCGGCTACCTCTCGCTCTTCCTGTGACTGGTGACTCAACAACGACACGATGACGAAGGTCAGACTATTGAACAGCAGCGACCACAAGGCTGCATCGGTGGTGCTCATGGCTATTTCGGGAATGGTAAAAAAAGGCGTTTCGATAATGCCAGCACGTTCAAACAACGGCACGAACAGGGTGAATGCCCAAATGGTGGCACCGACAATCAAACCACTGATAAAGCCTTTGCGGTTAGCGCGCGGCCAATAAAGCAGTCCAACTACTCCGGGCAGGCATTGTGCGACCGCAACAAATGATATGAGGCCGAGTCCGGCGAGCCCCGGGTTTTGTGTCTGCACCAGGTAAAAAATATAACCAATGCCGACAATCGACATGATGACGAAGCGACGCCCCCACAGCAGCCATTCATATATGTTGCTGCCCCTGGACAGCTTGGGAGGGAAGCTCGCCGGCAGCACGAAATTATTCATGCACATTGATGCCAGTGCCAGCGTGGTGACGATAATCATCGCGCTGGCCGCAGAAAGTCCGCCCATAAAGGTCAGGATCGGCAGTACGGAGGAACCGCTTTCAAGGGTAATACCGAGTACGAAAAAATCGGCTGGTATATCGAGCTGGAGCGATTGGCCCGCCCACAGAATCGGTGGAATCGATAGATTAAGTAACAGCAGGAACAATGGAAATGCCCAACTGGCGGTCTCGATGTTCTTGTGCTTGATGCTTTCCACAAAAATCATGTGAAACTGGCGTGGCAGTAAAAAGGCCGCTGCAAAGGACAGCAGCATCAGGGTTGCCCAGGGACCCTCCTGTACCGGTGCAAACAGGGCCGCGTTGGCTTCCGGATGCTGATCCAGGTATTGATTGAGTTCGCCGAATCCGCCGAATATGCCAAATATTGCGAACAAGCCGACGCTAAGCAGGGTAATCAGCTTGACCAGGGATTCGAAAGCGATCGCGACCACCAGTCCACGGTGTTTCTCGCGTAACGATATATGGCGGGTACCAAACAGGATCGAAAATAAACCCACCGTAATACAGAACATCAATGCGATTAAATGTTGTTCGGTTTCGTTGGTCATGATCTGCAGCGTGTTGGTGACTGCCTGGATTTGCAGTGAAATGTAGGGCAGGGTGCCGGCCAGTACCAGCAGCGTCACTACAACCCCGGCCAACTGGCTGTGATAGCGAAACGCGAACAGGTCGGCCAGCGACGCCAGGCGATAGGTCTCGGTGATCTTGAGTATCGGCCGCAGCAGTATCGGTGATGCGAGGAAAGCCAGCGTGGTGCCGAGATAGATCGTCAGGAAGTTAAACCCTTCCTTCTCGGCAAAACCGACGCTACCGTAAAAGCTCCACGAGGTTGCGTATACACCTATGGAAAGCGAGTATACCATTGGGTGGCTGGCCAGTGATTTGGGTATCCAGCCACGATCGGTGGCGGTCGCGATGAGAAATAACAGGCCGAGGTAGAGCACCCCGACCAGGAATAACTGCCACAGCTCAAACTGCATGTTTGCGCAACAGGTGTTGCAGGCGTGCCGACAGCAGGATAATGCCGAACCAGACCAGGTAGGGCAGGTACCAGGGTGAATCGACATTTATCCAGAAGGAGGACAAGGGAGGTAGTAACACCAGTAGCGAGATCAGTACCACGATGACGGTGATCTCGGTTGGGCGTATATCGGATGATAACAGCGACATAGTGTTACCCCTGGTTACTTATTATATCGAGCGAGTGTTACTTATCGTGACGCAGAGGTCAATAAGGGCGAAAATTTTATTGATACACGTCAAGTTTCAATTCGACCCTAAGACCGGCAGCGCGTTAGCATCTTGTCGCTGGCCGGTGTTTATGTAAGCATATCCGGGGCAACTAAAAAAACTAACCATTGAATCCCCGAGGAAGGCATCATGTCAGAAAGTGAAATTTACCCAGTTCCTGCCGAATTTGCCGCGCAGGCAAACATTACCGCAGCCCAGTACGATGAAATGTATCAGCAATCCGTTGATGATCCCGAGGGATTCTGGTCAGAACAGGCTGAAAATTATCTTTCCTGGTTTAAGCCCTGGACTTCAGTCTGTGACTGGAGTTTCGCCGGTGACGACCTGCATATTAAATGGTTCGAAGGCGCCGAACTGAATGTTTCTTACAATTGCCTCGACCGCCACCTGAGTTCTCGTGGTGACCAGGTTGCTATTATCTGGGAGGCAGATGATCCGGGTGAAGATCGGAAAATAACCTATGCCGAACTGCATGAAGAAGTTTGCAAATTCTCCAACGTATTAAAATCACAGGGCGTTAACCGGGGTGACCGGGTTTCGATCTACATGCCGATGATCCCGGAAGCCGCGGTTGCAATGCTGGCCTGTACGCGCATTGGTGCAGTGCATTCGATCGTGTTCGGCGGATTTTCTCCTGACGCATTACGCGATCGTATCCTGGATTCCGATTGCCAGGTGGTGATTACCGCTGATCAGTCGGTTCGTGGCGGCAAACAGGTGCCGCTGAAGGCAAATGCCGATAAGGCGGTCGACGAGTGTCCTAATGTCAAAAGCGTAATCGTAGTTAAACGCGGGGGCGATCCGGTGGAATGGACCGACGGCCGCGATGTCTGGTACCACGAGGCGATGGCGCAGGCTTCAGTAGAATGCGAACCGGAAATGATGGGGGCCGAGGATCCATTATTTATCCTGTATACCTCGGGCTCTACCGGTAAACCCAAGGGTGTATTGCACACCACGGGTGGTTACCTGTTGCAGGCGGCGATGACCCATAAACTTGTATTCGATTACAAGGATGGCGAAATTTACTGGTGTACGGCCGACGTCGGCTGGGTTACCGGGCATACCTATATTGTTTACGGTCCGCTCGCGAACGGCGCCACCACTTTAATGTTCGAAGGTATCCCGACCTACCCGGACATTTCCCGCTTCTGGCAGGTTTGCGACAAGCACAATGTCTCGATATTTTATACCGCACCTACCGCGATACGAGCCTTGATGGGTGCTGGCGATGAACCGGTGAAGAAAACATCCCGCGCGTCGCTGCGCCTGCTCGGCACCGTGGGAGAGCCCATTAATCCGGAAGCCTGGTTGTGGTACCACAATGTTATTGGAGACGGTCGTTGCCCGATTGTCGACACCTGGTGGCAGACTGAAACCGGGGCACATATGATGACGCCGTTACCCGGCGCGACTGCGACCAAGCCCGGTTCTGCGACCTTCCCGTTTTTTGGTGCGCAGCCGGTGCTGCTGGACGACCAGGGAAATGAAATAGAAGGTAATCCAGCCGAGGGCAACCTCGCGATGCGTGCGCCGTGGCCTTCGATGATGCGTTCGGTATACGGTGACCATAAGCGCTTTTATGAAACTTACTTCGCAATGTTCAAAGGTTATTACTTCACCGGCGATGGTGCCCGGCGCGATGAAGATGGGTATTACTGGATTACCGGTCGGGTTGATGACGTACTCAATGTTTCGGGCCATCGCTTAGGTACTGCCGAAATCGAATCCGCCCTGGTCAAGCATGAAAAGGTTGCCGAGGCGGCCGTGGTCGGTTACCCGCACGATATCACCGGGCAGGGGATTTACGCCTATGTCACCCTGATGGCCGGCGAAGAAGGGAGCGACGATTTGAAACAGGATCTGGTTGGCATGGTGCGTTCCGAAATCGGACCCATCGCCAAGGTTAATATCATCCAGTGGGCACCAGGCTTACCGAAAACCCGTTCCGGGAAAATCATGCGCCGTATTTTGCGCAAGGTCGCCGCGAATGAACTCGATAGCCTTGGAGATACCTCGACGCTGGCCGATCCGGGCGTGGTTGATAACCTGATCGATAATCGACTTAATCGATAACAACTCTCGCTGCATCGCATAAAGCCCCGCCAGGTTCAGGGGCTAATTGCTTCGTGTTGATGATCGATATCGATATCAGTGGATCCCGCTCGACTTGCAAGTTCTCATTCTTTTCTCTAAACTCGATGAGAAGAAAATGAGAAGAGTTATTGCAAATGCTGACTTCACAGGAACAAAAGACACTCCAGTTTATTCGTAATTACCTTGCCCAGCACGGTTATGCGCCGAAATTCAAGGAAATCGGGACCGCCATCGGCGTTACTTCGCACGGCACTATCCATCGTTATGTGCAGTCGCTCGAAGACAAGGGTTATATCGATCGGGTCAAGGGCAATTCACGTGGTATGAGTCTCATCGATTTACCGCTGGTGAGTCCTCCGACGATTCCTCTTGCCGGAAAAATAGCGGCGGGGCTGCCGATTGAAGCTATTGAAGATCAGCAGGAACTGAACCTGGCCGAAATGTTTATGGGGCCAGAATTATTCGCCTTGCGCGTGACTGGCGACTCGATGATCGATGCCGGCATTCTCGATGAAGACTACGTAATTATAAAGAAACAACCGGTTGCCAATGACGGCGATATCGTGGTCGCGATGATCGACAAGGCCGAGGCAACTTTAAAGCGGTTTAAGCGTAAGGGCGAACGGCAAATTGCGTTGATTCCGGAAAATCCGGAAATGGAACCGATGATTTATCCGGCCGAGCGGATCAGCATTCACGGTGTACTGGTTGGCCAGCTGAGAAATTATCGGTAATTTCGCTTTCATTGCGTACGTTGGGTCGCTGCCTTTGAAATCCTGATCAAGCCTTTAGCTGCTTTTGAATTGTACCCAGCATGTCGGTAATTATTTTCGGATTGCCAGCGACGATTTGACCGTTATCGAGGAAGTTACCGTCTCCACTGTAATCGGTCACGATGCCGCCTGCTTCGCGAACGATTAATGCTCCGGCCGCCAGATCCCAGGCATTTAGCCCGGATTCCCAGTATCCATCCAATCGACCCGCCGCCACGTAAGCCAGGTCCAACGCCGCGGAGCCTGCGCGGCGAATATCGCTAACTGAGCTAAAAAAGGCGTTGAAAAGCTTTAAAAATTCATCGAGCTGGTCGGGGTTTTTAAACGGGAAGCCGGTTGCAATGAGTGCGCCTTCGATTGTTTTAAGGTTGGCAACACGGATACGGCGGTTGTTGAGGGTGGCACCGTCACCGCGACTGGCGGCGAACAGTTCCTGTTTGAACGGATCGTAGATGACGCCATGGGCCATTCGACCTCGATGTTCGCAGGCTATTGAAACCGCATAATGTGGGAAGCCATGCAGGTAATTGGTAGTACCATCGAGTGGATCGATTATCCAGCGGTATTCGTCCTCGCCCTCGATCATCCCCGACTCCTCGGCCAGGATTGAATGACCTGGAAATGCTTTCAGCAGTTCCTCGATGATTCGTGCCTCTGCCTCCCTGTCGACTTCACTGACGTAATCGTTAACGGCTTTTACTTCGACCTTTAAGTCAGGTAGCTTGTTGATTTTGCGAACGATAAAATCCCCAGCGTTGTGAGCCGCTCGAATCGCGATATTGAGCATTGGTTGCATCGTTGGAATTTAGTCGTGCCGGGAAAGGCGCGCAGTCTAGCAAACGGTCTGATAATAGACCAGAAATAAACCGAACAGCGGGCACTCGAATAATGAAACTGCAGAATATAAAGATTGTCATGGTCGGTACCACTCATCCGGGCAACATCGGTGCCGCCGCCAGGGCGATGAATAATATGTGCTTAAGCCATCTGACCCTGGTCGATCCCCAGTGCCCGATCGGAGAGACAGCATACGCCCGGGCCTCGGGCGCCAACGCTATACTCGACGATCGAGAAACCTGCAGCGGGCTGGCCCAGGCGATTGCCGATTGCAGCCTGGTAGTCGCCACCAGTGCGCGGCGCCGTTCGCTTCCCTGGCCCGAACTCAACCCCCGGGAACTGGCTGACAAGCTTGTTTCTATGGACGACTCAGGCCGTGTTGCACTGGTGTTCGGGCGCGAACATTCAGGCTTGCTGAACGAGGAAATCCAGTTGTGTAATCACATGGTTTGCATTCCAACCAACCCGGAATTCAGTTCGCTTAACCTGGCCTCGGCGATCCAGGTCCTTTGCTATGAAATTTTCAACCGGCAGTACGATGCGCCGCTACCGGTTAAAGAACCCGATGCCCATGATCTGCCGGCGCCGAGCGCCGAAGTGGAAGGTTACTTTGAGCATTTGCAAAAAGTCCTGCTGAGCAGTGGATACCTGGATCCCGACCAACCGGGTATGATCATGCAGCGCCTGCGACGTCTTTATCTGCGTAGCGAGCTAACCCGCAACGAGATTAATATCTTGCGGGGAATGCTGACGGCGATCGAAAAACAAAAACATTGAGTGTTACAAAATGTTACAAATCGTTACGCTGCTGAAAAGCTTTGTAACGACTGATTCCCTAGAATTTCTCCGTCATCAACTAATTACGGAGACTATCCATGAAACTTTCAACCGGAATCATTACAGCAGTATTACTTATCGTCGGTAGTAGCGGCGCAGTCTATGCGTTTGGCAAACATAACCACTGGGGTATGTCGCCCGAGGAAAAGGTTGAATTTGTGACCGATCGCGTTACCAGCAAACTGGACCTCGATAGTCAGCAGCAGGAGAACTTCAGCAAGCTGGCTAAGACTGTTGCCCAGTTAATGCTGGATGCGAAAGCGAGCCGCGAGCAGCAAGTTAACGAAATCGGTGCATTGCTGCAGGACCCAAGCTTTAACCAGGCACGTGCGCTGGAACTGGTGCAGCAGAAAACGCAGATGATTAATGAAAATGCACCACTTGTGGTCAACTCGCTGGCGGTATTTCTGGACTCATTGAACGTGGAGCAAAAGCAGCAGCTGCAGGACTTTATTAAGAATCATCGCAGGCATCACCGACACGGTGGTGGTGATCAATCCTGACCATGATCGACGACGCGGCTTCTCAACCAGGAGCCGCGTTGTACAATACTGGCCTGGTAACAGGTTGGATGGCCTCATGCGCAAGTTATTACTGATTGACGACGACGAACGACTTGCCGAGCCGTTGCAGCAGTATTTTGCCAAATTCGATATGTCACTCGACAATGAAACCAATCCCCTGCAGGCGATCGATAAAATCAGGCAACAAAATTATGACCTGGTAGTACTGGATGTGATGTTGCCACAGATTGATGGATTTGAAACCTGCCGTCGCATACGCCACTTCAGCGATATTCCAATTGTGATGTTGACCGCCCGTGGTGAAGTGATGGATCGAGTCGTCGGCCTGGAATTAGGCGCTGACGATTACCTGCCGAAACCTTTCGAACCGCGTGAACTGGTGGCGAGAATCCAGAATATTTTTAAACGCGGTAAAGCAGGGGCTTCCGATACCTTATACCAAGTCGGCGAGCTGCTCATAGACCTCGATAAGAAACAACTCTTACACAATGGCGAGGAGTTGACTATTACCGCTACTGAATTTGGATTGCTTGGCCTGCTGGTTAAAAACCAGGATCGCGTATTGTCGCGTGATGAAATCATGCAGGCACTGCGAGGTCTCGATGCCGATATTTACAGTCGTGCGATAGACGTGCTGGTGAGCCGACTCAGGCAGAAACTGCAACACCCCGGGCTGATCCGAACAGTGCGAGGCCAGGGTTACCAGCTCGTGAATCGATAATGTGGTCCTATTTACAAGCTCGCTGGCAAAGTCTGGTTTTCCGGCTTTTGTTTTACTTCCTGATCTCGATGCTGGCGCTTGCTGTCATTCTGGCCGGTAGTTTCGCAAAACGCCTGAAACCACATGTGCAGCATGAAATTCTGCCTAACGTGGAACGCTACATCGAATACCTGATTGACGATATTGGAGACCCGCCGAACCTATCGGTCGCTCAGCAACTGGCTGACCAACTGCCATTCGAAATCCGCATCGAGGGCCGGGGTGTCGACTGGACATCGAGTCCCAGACTAAAAGCTATCGCAGGTTACGAATTTGAACCGGCACCGCATCCCTACGACAATGTGTATCTAAGCCATCATCGACGCAACCAGTACCTTTTGATCCAAAAACAGGGTTACCAATACCTGTTTGCGGTCGACAACAGTTTTCGCCGGGGCTCCGAACGTCGTCACTGGGTACTATTCCTGTTACTCGGATCGATCCTTTTAGTCCTTTACCTGTTAATACGGCGTATGTTCAGACCAATCGAAGCGATGTCCGCACAGGTCCGAAAAATTGGCGAAGGCGATCTCAGGCAGAATATCCTGACCGAAGGCAAGGGTGAACTTGGTATGCTGGCAGCGGGAATTAACCGTATGTCAGGGCAGATCAAGACGATGCTGGAGAGTAAATCGGCCCTGCTGTTGGCGATCAGCCATGAACTGCGCTCACCGATTACGCGCATGCGTGTCAACCTGGAGCTGCTCGAAGAGAATGAAATCCAGCAAAAACTGATCGATGATATTCGTGAAATGGAAACCCTGATTGCGTCGATACTCGAATCGGAGAAGTTGAATACCAGTCACGCGCCACTCATGTTGAGTCGTTGCCAGATGCTTGGCCTGGTCGAGGAAGTAATCCAGGCGCATCCCGGCCGTAAGCGCATTATATCGAGGCTGTCCCCGGTCGAGCTCGAGGTAGATCGGTTGCGCATCAAGTTGCTGATCAAAAACCTGATCGATAACGCCTGTGATTATTCTATCGAGGATCAGGGAGAGATCGAAATAAGCCTGTCGCATGATCAGGAGAGCGTTAATATCGAAGTGCGGGATCGAGGCGTTGGCATAAAAACCGAGGATATTTCGAGGGTGACCGAGCCTTTTTACCGGCCTGATAGCTCCAGGCAAAGGGATACCGGTGGCTATGGCCTCGGATTATATCTTTGCAAGCTTATCGTTGAGGCCCATGGCGGACAGATAGTGATCGAAAGCGAACCCGGGAACGGCACAAAAGTAATAGTCAAGCTACCCCTTGATAATAGTTGACCATTTTAGTCAGGATTGTATACTAAACTCGTTTTACGCCAACTTTTTTCACCATGCGACTATCCACTAAAAGCCGGTATGCGGTGACTTCACTGCTCGATCTTGTCATGCACTCTGACGAGGGCCCTGTTTCGCTTGCCGATATTTCGATCAGGCAGGGAATCTCGCTTTCCTACCTGGAGCAATTATTTGCCAAGATGCGCCGCAATAAACTGGTCGTTAGCACCCGTGGACCCGGCGGAGGTTACAGCCTGGGCGGTTCACCGGAACAGGTTTGTATTGCCGACGTTATCAATGCGGTTGACGAGGAAATGCAGGTTGCAGACAAGGACATTGCCAATGGTTCACCAACCTACGAACCCTGCCTGACCGAACAGCTATGGGAAGAGCTGAGCGCAGAAATTGAAAACTACCTGACCACGATATCGCTTGCCGACATGATGCAGAACGATGAGGTGCAGGCGTTGTCTCGTGCCCACGATTTACGGCAGCAGCGACAAAGTTTGATTTAAAGCCATGGCTATTTATCTCGACCATAATGCAACCTCACCGATGCATCCGGATGTGGCTGATGCGATGATGCCGTTTTTGCAGAATCCAACCGGCAACCCTTCGAGCCTGCATAGTTATGGTCGCATGGCGCGCTCGGCAATTGAATCAGCCCGTGCCGAAGTGGCAAATTTGCTGAACTGTTCAAGTGAGGCTATTACTTTTACCTCCGGTGGGACCGAAGCTAATAATATGTTGCTGAAAGGGTATGTCGACCGCAGCAGCGAACGTGCTATCGTCAGTAGCGAAATCGAACATCCCAGTATTCTGGAACCTCTGAGACAATTGCAGGAAGACGGTCGAAACGTTATTCGCTTAAAGGCTGATCACGATGGCCAGGTTGACCTGGACGCAGCCCGGGAAGTATTTTCTGAAATCGATCCCCAGTTACTGTCGGTTATCTATGCCAATAATGAAACCGGTGTCATTCAGCCGGTTGAGGCGCTTGCCGCGATGGTTGATCGGGATTCCTGCCTGGTGCATAGCGACGCCACCCAGGCTGTCGGTAAGATTCCTGTCGACATGTCTCAACTCGATATCGATGCCATCAGCTTTTCGGCACACAAATTACGCGGGCCGCAAGGCGTCGGTGCGCTGGTGGTAAACAGAAAACCAAAGCATGTTTTAATCAGCGGCGGCTACCAGGAAAACAGGCGCCGCGGTGGTACAGAAAATGTCGCCGGAATCGTTGGCCTGGGCAAGGCAGCGCAGATAGCGGGACTTGAAATGGAACACAAGAAACACCATCTTGAGCAGTTGAGGGATGTGTTTGAATCCAGGCTCGCAACTATCCCGGGAAGCGTGGTATTCGGACAGCGGGCACAACGCTTACCGAATACAACTTATTTTGCGCTACCTTATTACCATGGCGAGACCCTTTTGATGGAACTGGATCGCGCGGGGTTTGCATTGTCCAGTGGATCTGCCTGCCACAGTGCTGTAACCGAGCCGAGCCATGTCCTCAGGGCCATGGGGGTTGAAGACAGCCTGGCCTTGAATGCGATCAGGGTTAGTTTTGGCATGGAAAACAGCTTGCAGGATGTCGAAGCGTTTGTAGCGAAACTTGTGGAATTGGTGAACAAGCTGCCTGCCGTTATGCGCCAGGCAGCCGGATAGAGAGATAGTAATGGCGATTCATCTTACCGATATAGCCGCATCGAGAGTACAACATTTTCTGGCCAGCCGGGGCAAGGGTATAGGCCTGCGACTCGGTATCAAAACCACTGGATGCTCCGGACTTGCCTACGTGATCGAGTTTGTCGATGAACTGCAGGAAGACGACGAGGTTTTCGAAACCAAGGGGGTCAAGGTCGTTGTTGATAAAAAGAGTCTTGTTTTTCTTGATGGCACCGAGGTCGATTTTGCCAAGGTTGGTCTTAATGAAGGATTCCAGTTCACAAATCCTAACGCCAAGGATGCCTGTGGTTGTGGTGAGAGCTTTACCGTTTAATTCAAACCGCCGCTTTTATGCAGTCCCCTGATTTTAGCCAGAACTATTTCGAGCTATTTGGCCTGGACCCCGTGTTCGAACTGGATAGCCGGCGCTTACAGGCAGAGCAGCAGCGCTTGCAGGCTACCTATCATCCCGATCGTTACATCAGTGCAGACGAGCGGGATAAACGATTGTCAACGCAGGTGGCTTCATGGGTAAACCAGGCTTATGAAACGCTGCAGGATCCGGTTAAACGTTCACGATACCTGCTTGAAATCAGCGGTGCGACTATCCCTGACGATTCGAGCACAACTTCGGATGCCGAGTTTTTGATGGAGCAGATTGAATTGCGAGAAGAAGTCGAGACCTGCCGACATAGCGATGATCCTTTGCAGCGGTGTGAGCAGATCGAAACCAGGCTCGAGCAAAGAGCCGATCAGCTTGCAGCCGAGTTTGTTTCGCATTTCGAAGCCGGGGAACTCGATACTGCAATGTCGAGCAGTCGCAAGATGCAGTTTATCCAGCGTATCCAGCAACAACTCTCCGAACTCCAGTTCGAGTTGGAGGATAACTGATGGCCTTGTTGCAGATATCCGAGCCGGGCGAATCCACTGCACCTCACCAGCATCGAAACTCGATCGGGATCGATCTCGGTACGACGAATTCGTTAGTGGCAACAGTACGTAGTGGGGAAGTAGTCTGTTTAGCCGACGAAGATGGACGCAGCCTGTTGCCGTCGGTGGTCCATTTCGGCGCTACCGGGACAGTGGTGGGAAGCCAGGCACTCGAGCTTCAAAGCAGCGACCCGTTGAATACCATTTCGTCAATAAAAAGGATGATGGGCAGAGGCCGCGAAGATGTCAGTCAGCTTGGTAACGTGGTGCCTTACGAATTCGTGGTCAGTGCAGGAAGTAAGGTTCCTCGAATCCACACCCGCAGCGGCGACTTTAGTGCTGTTGAAATTTCCGCTGAAATCCTGAAAGCCTTGCATGATCGTGCTGTTCAAAGTACTGGCGGAGATATCGATGGCGTTGTCATAACGGTACCCGCTTACTTCGATGATGCCCAGCGCCAGGCAACCCGTGACGCGGCAACGCTTACTGGCCTGAATTTATTTCGACTGTTAAACGAACCGACTGCGGCGGCGGTGGCCTATGGTCTTGACCAGAACGCCGATGGCCTGATTGCGGTTTATGATCTCGGGGGGGGCACTTTTGACATCTCGATTTTGCGGCTAAACCAGGGTGTATTCGAGGTCCTTGCTACCGGGGGCGACTCGTCGCTTGGTGGCGATGATATGGATCATGCACTGGGTGAGTGGATCATTGAACAGGGTAATTTCGGTGACATAAACACGGGGCTCGCAAGACGAATTTTGCTTGCAGCGCGGAACGCAAAAGAAGTACTCACGGATACGAACTCGGCCGAAATAGTGATCGAGCACGAACAGCAGCGTTGGCAGGGCAGAATCGATCGCGATCAGTTCGAAGCTTTAATCCAGCCACTGCTTAAGAAAACCCTGACCGCCTGCAGGCGAGCTTTACGCGATGCCGGGATTTCGAAACACGATATTGGTGAGGTTGTCATGGTCGGTGGTTCTACGCGGGTACCATTGGTGCAGGCAATGGTAGGTGAATTTTTTACACGCGAACCGATGTGCGATCTTGACCCTGACCAGGTGGTAGCAATGGGAGCGGCTATTCAGGCCGATATTCTTGCCGGTAACAAGCCTGAAAACGATATGTTGTTACTCGACGTGTTGCCCCTGTCACTGGGAATCGAAACCATGGGGGGCTTGAGCGAAAAAATCATTCAACGTAATTCATCGATCCCGGTGACCCGCGCGCAGGAGTTTACAACTTTTAAAGATGGTCAAACCGCGATGTCGATTCACGTTGTCCAGGGTGAACGCGAACTGGTTTCCGATTGTCGTTCACTGGCGCACTTCGAGTTGCGTGGATTCCCGCCGATGAATGCGGGTGCCGCGCGCATACGGGTGACCTACCAGGTAGATGCCGATGGATTGATGTCGGTTTCGGCCGAGGAACTTACCAGCGGGGTCACCGCCGATATTATAGTTAAACCTTCGTACGGTTTGACCGATGTGGAGATAGAGTCGATGTTGCGCGCCTCGATGGATCATGCGCGCGAAGATATCATACTGCGCTTGTTAAAAGAGCAACAGGTTGAAGCCAGCAGGGTGATCGAGGCAATCGATGCGGCCTTGGCACAGGACGGAGAAACCCTTCTGAGCGAATCTGAAATAGCGCAAATACGGGAGCATCGTGACGCGCTTGAAGCGGTTATCGATACTGCATCAGTTGAAGAACTGAAACGACTGATCAAGGCGATAGAGGACGCCAGCGAGGCCTATGTTGCCAGGCGTATGAATGCCAGCGTAAAACAGGCGCTTGCCGGGAAACAAATTGACGAGGTTGATGTTTGATGACGAGTCTCACCATTTTGCCACACGAGGAAATTTGTCCGCAGGGCGCGGAAATAGAAGTTGAGCCGGGTATCAGTTTATGCGATGCGATGCTGCGCAATGGTATCGAGATCGAGCATGCCTGCGAAAAATCCTGTGCCTGTACAACCTGTCATGTCTACGTGCGCCAGGGCTTTGATTCACTGGAAGAGTCAACCGAAGACGAGGACGACTATCTCGACAAGGCCTGGGGGCTGGATATGGATTCACGCTTAAGCTGTCAGGCAATCGTTGGCGACGAAGCTCTGACCATAGAGATACCAAAATACACCATAAACATGGTGTCCGAAAATCACTAGGAGTAAACCATGAGCCTTAAGTGGACAGATACGCTGGACATAGCGATTGAACTATCCGAAACCCACACCGATGTCGATCCGCAATATATCCGTTTTACCGATCTGCATACCTGGGTATGTGCGCTCGATGATTTTGACGATGACCCTGATCGATCGAATGAAAAGATCCTGGAAGCCATTCAAATGGCCTGGATCGAGGAAGCTGATTGATTAATCGGGTCGCCGATCAGGCTGTTTTATCGTTGCGTCAGAATCTCGACACTAATTTCGTTCGTAATCAACTACTTTCAGTGCGTTTTTAACGTGGTTTAAATATTAATTTTGAAAAAGTGAACTATTTTTTCTTGTTGTTCATACGCCGATTAAGTCTCTAAATTACAGTATTTTAAGCATCAAACTTAAAGTGCTTTCTCACTAAACAACCGTGAAGGTGGTCACAGTTTGCTTGCAATCATTTCTGGTTTCGGTAAATTGTCAGTCATAACCCGCTGATTAAATAAAGTGGATAAAGTGCTGAAATTAAAGAAATTTCATTATCAGCACAACTAAAACCAAAGCTTTTCCCGAATGCAATTTTTGGGTACCAGGACATCGGAAACCGGAGAGAGACTATGAGTAACGTAGCAATATTGGACCATTCCGCCCACCCCAGGGTAGAAAATGATCAGGAGAAGGAACTAAAGACATACTACGATCCCACGTACAAGTTATCCTGGTGCTTGATGAGGTCCCAACCTCGACCCTGTTTCACCAACCAGATTCTTTCCGAGTTCCATGAATACATCCGTGCAGTAAAAGAAGAAATGCGGATCAGCCAGGGCGAGAAATATGATTATATTGTTCTCGGGTCAGATATAGAGGGGGTCTTTAATCTCGGTGGTGATTTGAGTTTGTTCAGATCTTATATCGAAGATAACAATCGTGATGACCTGTTTAATTACGCGATTCGATGCGTCGATATTTTACATGAGAATATCAATCACCTTGACTGTGACCTCACTACCATCGCGCTAGTACAGGGAGACGCCATGGGGGGTGGCTTCGAGTCAGCGCTTGCAAGCAACGTCATAATTGCAGAAAAAGGCGTCAAGATGGGCCTGCCGGAGGTCCTTTTCAACCTGTTTCCGGGCATGGGAGCCTATTCCCTGTTATCGCGTCGGGTTGGTACCTCGAAGGCCGAGCAAATTATATTGAGTGGCAAGCTCTACAGCTCCGAAGAGCTCTACGATATGGGGGTTATCGATATCCTGGCCGAAAAAGGCCAGGGTGAGATGGAAGTCTATCAATATATCAAGGCCGCCAACCGGTATTCAAATAGCTACGGCGCGATCCGGAAAGTCCGCGATATCTGTAACCAGATTAGTTACGATGAGTTAATCGATATCGCCAAGATATGGGCTGACTCGGCATTCAAGTTAACCGAGAAGGACCTGAAGATCATGGGGCGCTTGATAAAGATGCAGGAACAGCGGACATAAAATATGACGCCGGGTGCTCTTAAAGGAGATCGCGGTTCCTTAATTCTCTCAAGGCTTTGCAATATCCTGTTTTAAAGCATTGTTCAGTGCTGCGGAAGTCTTGAGAAAAACTTTCTGCACCCGCGCGGCCATTTTCTTGCAGGTATCGCTGCCGATGTCATAAGGTTTCAAAGCTTCTGCCTGTTCGCATATATCAGAGAGCGTTCGTGCACCGAGTTCGAGAGACGATCCCTTGAGTGCATGTAAGGCCTCGCGGAATTCCGGGTAATCGGTTTCAGCGGCCTCGTTGATACGCGCAACATGCTGTATTCCGTCTCTTTGGAAGTTCCTTATCAGGTCGTGCAAGAAATCATAATCTCCAAGCGCAGACAACTCTCGAATTGCCGATTCTTCGTACCACTCTGAACCTCTAATTTCCTGTGTAGATCGCCGCCTGTCGAGGTGACTTGCGATATAGGTAGTATTGCTTTCCGAGCGGGCGGTACCGTCCTTCGCAATATCCCGTGACAAAGATGCTATTCGGTCGAGCAATGCACGGGCATTGACCGGTTTTGTCAGAAAGGCGTTTGTACCGGCATCGGTACTCGCCTGCCTGGCTTCCGGTGTCGCATCCGCGGTTAGCATAATGACGGGTAAATTACGACGCGTATCCATAAACCTGATGGTTTTTACGACTTCCAGGCCATTCATTTCCGGCATGTTCATATCGAGTATGAGCATATCAACCGAATTCGCGTCGGCTTCGAGGATGTCGAGTACTTCGTCACCTCTAACTACCAACTGAACATTGTGACCAGCATGCTTCAGTATCCCCTGGATTACCTGCTGGTTGACGTTATTGTCTTCGGCGACCAGGATGTTGAGCGCCCTGGAACCGGCTTGCCGGCTGTAGTGCTCGGCAAGCGTGACAACATTCTCATCGCTAACCTGGGCACTTTGTGCGGCATGAATTGCATTAAACAGGCTTCTTTTGTCTTCGGGTTCGAGGATTGTCGATATGTAGTAATGATTAACGGCGTTAATGTTGATCATCGTGTCGGAAGAATTCACCAGTATCAGCGCAACGCTTTCCAGTAATTTCTCGGACCCTACCATCTGCGCAAACTGCTCGGCATTAATATCGTCCAGGCAATCCTGGTCTACAATGACGGAGTGATAGTTATTACCCTGCTCAGCGGCCTGCAGCAAAATTGAGATGGCTCGTGCCGATGATCGAACCCAGTCGAATTCGATGCCCCAGCCTTTTAGCGAAGGTCTGACGACAGTTGCCGTGTCTTCGGCTGACAGCAGCAGGATATGATTCGAAGAGATAATACGATCGTTGTGGGGTAAAGCTTCAAACGGAAGTTCAAACCAGAATGTTGAGCCTTTGTAGTGTTCGCTCTCGACACCGATTTCGCCTCCCATCAATTCAACGAGTTCCTTGGAAATAGCGGTACCAAGTCCTGTACCGCCGTAGCTTCTGATCGAGCTTTGTTCGGCCTGGGTGAAGTCTTCGAAGATTGTATCCACGGAATCCGCGGGAATACCTACCCCGGTATCGGTTACCTCGAAACGAATGCGTGGATTACCGTCGCTTCCCCCGACTCTGAAGACGCGTAAATTAACCGAGCCCTCATCGGTGAACTTGATTGCATTATTTACCAGATTAATCAGTACCTGGCGCAGGTGCTGATGATCACCCTTCAACGAAAATGGCGTACCCGGATCGATACTGCATGAGATCAGGAGATTCTTGGCTTCTGCGGTGGGGGATAGCATGTAAATAACTGCGTTTACAGTCGCATACAGGTCGAGGGACTTGTTCTCGATATTAATTTTGCCGGCTTCGATTTTTGCGATATCGAGTACGTTTTCGATCAAGTCGAGCAACGAGTAGGCCGAACTGTGCAAAGTGCCTATCAGCTCACGCTGTTCGCGGCTAAGCCGGGTTTCACGAAGCAGATCACCCATGCCAATTACACCATTGAGCGGCGTTCTGAGCTCATGAGACATGTTAGCCAGAAAGCGGCTCTTTGCTTCGTTCGCCTGCTTGGCAGAGGCAATGGCAGCATGCAATTTTTCCAGTAAAAAAGCCGCGTACAGGGGCAGCAGCAGCAGAATTAATAACAGGCTGAACGCAAAAGAACGATGCTCCTGCCAGTATTCACTGAATAAGGTGACGAGTGTAAATCCCAGCAGGCTGACACCGAAAGAAATGTACAGGTACCGGGTGCCATATCTGAAGCCGTTACCAAGCGTAACCCACAAGTAAAAAACAAATAGCGGAACGTGATCACCGCCAGTCCAGTACATCAAGATAGACAGGGAGATCATGTCTAACAAAATGCCGCATATCCGTCTGACGGGTGAAGGTCGCGGATTCCTGATGATGGCAGCGAAGATGAGCAGGGCGATGCTGGTGGCGAGGATTATTATGATGTTTGGCGTCGAATCGAAAATATCGACAAAACGCTCGTTTTCTGCCCAGGGCATACAGAAATAGATGACCAGGATAGTCGCGATCAACAACCGCAGTTTTGCCTGTTCAGGTTCCGAGTCGCCGGTGCCCTTCAGCCTTTGGTTGAGCTTTCCGAGCAAACTGAATTTCGTCTCAGTTAATTCCATTGTTTAGTTTTGAGTGAGGGCTTTTAGCCGTCACTGAATGTCTTATGAATTCTGGTTATATTGTCGAGACGTTCAAAAAAGGCTTCAACACATATTGGATCAAATTGAGTGCCCGCATGTTT
>CAMYLU010000005.1 GCA_947259485.1 uncultured Gammaproteobacteria bacterium
AAGATGATGATGGCCAGGTCTCTAATGTTGCCGCCGTCAATCTGACCGTCACCGATGTCAACGATGCGCCCGTCGCCGTGGTCGATAGCGCCAGCGTGGCCGAAGACGGCAGCGTCGATGTCGATGTGGTGGCCAATGATACCGATCTCGACGGTACTATTGATCCGACCACGGTCTTGATCACCACCGGTCCAAGCAATGGTACGGTCAGTGTCAATGCGACCACCGGTGTGGTGACCTATACCCCGAACGCCAACTACTTCGGCCCGGATAGCTTCAGTTATACGGTTGAAGACGACGATGGCCAGGCCTCCAATCCAGCCGCAGTCAACTTGACCGTAACATCGGTGAACGATGCACCAGTTATAGACCTGGATGCTAACGACAGCGCAGCTGCGGGCAACAACTACGCGGTTACTTTTACCGAAGGTGGCAGCGCAGCTTACATCGCTGATATCGATATCAACATTACCGATGTTGACAGCAGCAGCCTCATCGGCGCCACAATCACAGTTAACAGTGTCGAAAGTGGAGATTTACTCAACGTTGGATCGATGCCCGCCGGCATAACCGCAAGTGCCTATGACTCGGTGACGGGAACTATTACCTTATCAGGTTCTGCATCATTTTCTGATTACCAGGATGCAATCCGCGCAATTCAGTTTTCGAATGATGGATCGACTACAAATACTAACCGTAGCATTGATGTAATTGTCACCGATGGCTTGAACAACAGCAACACTGCAACCACCGATGTCACAATTAATACCCTGCCTACAGTATCAATCACTGATGTATCGGTGCAGGAACCTGCAGCGGGTACAACTGCGTTAACATTTACCATTTCGATCGATCAGACTCTGGGTAGCGATTTAACTTTTGACTATCAAACAGCTGATATAAGTGCCTTGGCTGGATCCGACTTTGTCGGCATCTCCAGTACCGTCGGTACGATTACCGCAGGCAGTACATCAACAACTGTAACCGTTACGGTTAACAGCGATGCTGATGTGTTCGAAGGCGACGAAACCCTGTCTCTCGATCTGACTAACTTCAACCAGACCGTTAACTTTGATGCTGCAGCGCACATCATCAGCGGGGGCGTACAAGCTATCGGTACCATAGGTGCCAATAACGGTGAGCCCGACGCGGTTGATGACAGTTATATAACTGCGATTGATGCACCTCTGGTTATTACCAATGTTTTGGCCAACGATACCCTGGTCGACAACGCAGTTATAGATGTGACAGCCCCTGGTTACACCGAGACACCGCCCGGCTCCGGACTTTACAGTATTCCTAATGCCGACGGTACCGTTGTCTACAACTCAAATGACGGCAGCTTTTCCTTCGACCCTAACCTCGGGTTTACCGGTACCACCAGTTTTGACTATAGGCTGATTGATGATGATCTTGAAACGGATACTGCTTCTATAACAATTGAAGTCAGTGCCGCCGTCCCTAATCCACCTGTGGTTACTAACGTACCTGATACCGCTTACACGGAAAACGATAGTCCGGTATCTCTGATATCCGGCGTGAATATTACCGATGTTGACAGCACCAATTTATCTTCAGTCGTGGTAACCATTGATGGTTATATCGGCTCACAGGATGTTATTGACTATCTGACTGCAGGTACCAGCGTAAACGCCAGTGTTGCAGTATCTGGATCGACCTGGGAGCTCACCTTAACCGGTGGTGTCGATATTAACGAATACGAGACAGTGCTGGATTCAATCACCTATCAGAACAGCTCTGACAATCCCAGTACTTCGGTACGCAACATCACGATCGAAGCGTTCGATCAAAGCTATGCCAACCTGTTTGGTTCGGATGCCGGCACACTGTCGATAACCGCGGTCAATGACGCACCCGACGTATTTGACAACAATGTTTTCGCGCTGGATAACAGCAGCGACAACGCGTTGAATATAACCGTTCCAACCGATCCTGATACAGACGATAACCTGTTGGTTATTACGATTACAGGATTGCCCTCGAGCGTGGGTACCGTCACTTTGTCAGATGGCACCCCCGTATCAGTTGGTAATACACTGACCCTGACCGAGCTGGCAGGACTCCAGTTCGACGCAGGTGCCACGCCAGGACAGGACACTCTGACTTACGACGTATTCGACGGCAGTCTGACCACGACAGCAACAACGACAGTCAATGTCGGTTCTACCGAGGCCGATATCGGCACCGTGTATGAAAGTGCGCTCAGTAATGGCACCGGTGTCAACGGTGGCAGCGATACTGTCACCGGCAACCTGTTTACAAACGATGCTGCTTCTACCCCGACCAGCACTATCGATGATGTCAATGGCATAACTCCTGCTAGTGGTGTGATCACCGTCAACACCGCGATTGGCACCCTGACCGTATATGCCGACGATACAACTCCTGGCTTCAGCGCAGGCGATTATGTCTATGTTTTAAATACGGCTGACGGCAGTAGTAACGATGTCGATGAAGTATTCACCTATACCTTCACCGAAGGTGTGGCTCTCTCGGATACCTTGACGATTTCCGTCATTGACGATGCGCCGGTAGCAAACGACGTTGTTCAGGATGTTCCCGAATCGGAAGAGAAGATATTTAACATTATCTTTACGCTGGATGATTCAGGCAGCATGGGCTGGGGTGCTGACACGGGTAATAACCCTCCTGATGCGGGGGAATCGACGAGAATGGAAATTGCTCAAGAGGCTTTATCGGCCTTGGGTGCTGAATACTTCAATCAGTCTACCCAGGTTGAGATCACGCTTATAACTTTCAACTCATCGGCGAGTTTTGTGGGCACCTATAGCGATTTCGCCTCATTCGAGACAGCTTTGAACGGAGTAACTCCGGGTGGTGGCACCAATTACGTTGATGCAACCGACGAAATTCAAACGCAGCTTACAACAGACCTGGCCGCTCAAATCCCGGCCGATGATGTACAGAATATCTCGTATTTTATATCAGATGGTGAAGCCAACGACGGCACCTCCCCGATTGGTAGTGGGTATATCGAATTTGCAAACGATAATTCTATCGATTCATATTCTGTCGGGATCGGATCAAGTCTGCCTGGCGACTTATCAGACCTGAACTACATTCACAATATCGATTCGCTGGGACGTGGTGGTGGCGCCGTGGACAATGCATTAATCGTAACCGACGTATCAGAACTCGAATCTGAATTACTGTCCACCGTCCCGACGGCATTCGGAGGCAACATTACCGCCAACGGATCGGTATCCAATGTTCTGTTTGGTGCAGATGGTGGTTACGTTCAATCGTTCACCACCGATTTAGGCGGCACCGATTTTACTTTCAGTTACGATGGCAGCACAGTGACCGTTCCTGCAGCACTCGCCGCTACCGTTGTCGTCAATGGCAGCACGATCGAACTGGGTTCTGACGATGGTTTCAACTTCGGCACCTTTACCTTCAATTTTGCGGACGGTGCCTACACTTTAAGCGCACCGAATGGACTGGCGCCTTCAGTGTTTGATTTCGATTACACAATTATCGATGGTGACGGTGACACGGCCTCGGCAACCGCAACGATCAATATCATCGACGATGCGCCTGATGCCAGGGATGACCTGCACAGTTTGAACCAGTTTGAAGTCGCGGCCGGTAATGTTATTACCGCGTTGGGTACCGATGGCGGGCCACAGTTTGGCAGCAATATATCATCCTTTACCACCCAGGGTGGTGGTGTCGACAAGATAGTCGATAATGCCGTGGTTACCGAATTCACCTACAAGGGAAGCACGATTTCGATTGACAGTGCTAGCCTTAGCGGGACCGTGCTTCCCGACCCTATTGGCACCAGTGAAAACATTGAAGTTGACAGTCAAGCCAAAGTCGATGCATCTAACTTTTCCATCAGTGGATTTTCCGGAGGATCCCCGGCCGCACTCGGTTTTGATAGCGGCGGTGGTGATCAAGGTGTTGGTGTTGGCAATGACCGGCTCGATAATGGAGAATCCTTACTGGTTGATTTCGACTTAGAGGCTTTACCTTACGGCGTCGATAACTTAAACCTGACCATGAACCAGTTTGGTGGCGGTGAGGCTGTCGATATCACAGTATTTGACGTCGATGACGTTACGGTGCTGGGATCTTTTACCCATCCTGCCAGCAGTGGTTCAGTTATCGATTTGTCCGCATATAACGGTATTGGATCGGTCCAGGTTGCTAATAATAGTGGCGGTAACTCAACCCTGCGTTATGTTGATTATGATCCTGCACCTGCCCCTGTAGTGAGCGGTAATAATGGCAGTAATCTGACCTGGATCTACAGCGTCGAGACAGATCTTGATGGCAATGATATTTACCAGGCAACAGTCACAGATTCGAACGATGGTTCCATTTTTATCATGCGCGGTAATGGTTTCTATCAGTACACGCCCGATACCAGTAGCCTGGTGTTAACCCCTGAATCTGTAACTACTACAAGCGCTGCTAATGTGTTAGTCAGTGATTTAACGCTTTCAGGTTTTGATGACACCGGCGCTCCTGCCAATCTGATTTACAGCGCCAATGGTGTGACTATCGAGGGTGGTTGGTCTGACGACAGAATTGATTTAGGCGAATCAGTCAGTATTGATTTTACCAGTAAGGGTGGTAATCCTAATGGCGTGCAAAACGTTACCTTTACCCTGACAAGCAACAGTGCCAATGAAACGGTAACCTACATCATTTACGGGCTGGATGGCACATCGGTCCTCGGAACCGAAAATTCCTCAGCTTCGCCGTTTACAATTTCGGCTGCGACCTATCCCCAAATTGGCAGGATAGACTTTGTTGCTGACAATACAACCTACGTCCGCATTTCCGATATCGCTTACGATGAAATTACCTCGGCACTTCCAACTAATTTGGATCCGGTGCTGATTGACTACGTGTTGACCGATACCGACGGCCAGGCGGACACAGCCCAATTAGCGCTCTACACGATTGATCAGACCATCACCGGCACCAGTGGCATCGACAATATTTCGGGGGGCAGCCTGAACGATGCCATCATCGGTGATGATGGTGACGATATTCTGGCCGGCAATGCTGGCCATGACTCACTATCCGGTGGCGCAGGTGACGACACCCTGTCCGGTGGGATCGGTAATGATTACCTCAGCGGTGGAGACGGCCAGGACAGCCTAAGTGGCGGCGCAGGTTCGGACACCCTTGATGGCGGTGCTGGCGACGACATCGTTGACGGCAGTTCCGGCGATGACGTTGTACTTGGTGGTGAAGGTGACGACCAGGTATTCGGCGGTTCCGGCGATGATCGCCTGGAAGGTGGCGCCGGTAACGACGTGCTGACAGGTGGATCTGGTGACGATGTCATCTTCGGCGATGCAGGTGATGACCGAATCAATGGCGGCAGTGGCAATGACAGCCTTGTTGGTGGCGACGGGATCGATATCTTCGCACTCGATTCCGGCGACGAAGGCACGGTGGGTACGCCCGCAATCGATACGATCGCCGATTTTACTGTCGGTGTCGGCGGCGATGTGCTTGATCTTTCCGACATGCTACAGGGTGAAGAGGCGGCTCCGCTGGATGGCTTCCTGAATTTCAGTTATGACACGGTCAGTGGCGACACCACGATCAGCATTGACGTCGATGGCTCCTCCGGCACCGAACAGCAAATCGTGTTAAGCGGTGTTGATCTGACTGCAAACGGGACACTTACCGATTCGCAGATTCTTGATAATCTGCTCAATAACGGTAACTTGATCGTCGATCAATAACGCCTTTTTGAAAATCTATAGCCAGGGACGGCTTTGCTTTAATTGTTGCGAGTATCCGCTTCCTGTTTTGCTGGCATCTGTAATTTCTGATGATTATCAGATCAAATGAATTAATGGCCTGTCTACTAGCATAAAATCTATCTACTACAGGCCAGGAGCGATTTTTATTAAAGTGTAAGCGGTTATGCAACCAAATACATTTTTACTCTTGTTTGTAATCATGTGGGTCGCGCTTAGCCTGACGGTTTAGAGCAGGTAGACCCACACCAGGGCTCGTCTTTTCCGCAAAAATCATCTTTTATAGGAACAACGCCAGCATGCCGAGCGAAGCCCGATCTCTTTTGCACCAAAATCGGATTCAGCCAGTAAAAACCGATTATCTGACCAAAACGTGCGCTAGTGCACCAAATCACGATAATAGATATAACCCAAATGGGTTAAATCTGATAACAAATTACTATAAAATACAATTCTTTAAAGGAATTTGTTAATTCATAAGGATAGGTATTATATGGACCGCAGGCGTTCATCGCATATCGTATCTGAAATATACGAGGCAACCATAGACGCATCCCACTGGGATTACGTCGTAACAATGATCGCGAAACTAACGCGTTCAAAGGCCGCATGCCTGTATTACATTAATAAAGAAATGGAAATTGCGAGTAGCATCGCACAATACGGCCTGCCCGAAGATCAACGTATCAGCTTCGGCGATCAATGCGATTCCCTGGACAGCATGTTCTGTAACAGTGGCGACGGCGTGCCTGCAGAACCGAGCTGTACCCAGTTCTATCCAGGTAGCAATGGCGTTATGCCAGACGATTCAGAACTTTACCAAAGCTGGATGAAACCCAACGGAATCTACCACGTCGGCGGTGCTCAACTTGTCGACACCGAAACCCACAAGGCCGGCATCGTCATTTTACGTAACAAAGCCGCGGGGCAATGGAGCGAAGGCGACATTCGGGTCATCAATGAAGTTTTACCGCACATGAGCCGCGCACTGAAAATACACTCTGAATTCACTTATTTGCGGCTGCGACAGGATGCGTTGCTAAAAGGTCTCGACCGCCTGGTCATAGGGCTTATGCTTTATGATCGTAACGGTAAACCGGTCTATATCAATCCGACAGCGGAAGCCATAATTGATTCGCACCCGGCGCTGGAATTACAGGAAGGGAACTTATTCCTGATCAATCCCGAGGATGAACGAAATTTGCGTAAGACGATTGCGGAAACCGCGGCAATCGATCCCGATGATTCATGGCGGCAAAGTGTTGCGATCGGTATTACTCACCCGGATGTCGAGGCCCCGTTGCCGATTCTGGTCACTCCCATGCACGAACATCTAATCACGTCAGACCTGGACTACGAGGGCGCAAAAGTTGCGGTGTTTTTAACCGACCCGAATTTGCAACAACCGATATCGGTCGATAGCCTGGTCAGTGTTTACAGCTTGACCCCTTCGGAGGCACAGGTAGCCATTAGTCTTGCCAACGGGCATAGCATCGATCAAATCGCCCTTCAGTCGCATCATAGTTCACATACCATCCGGTCGCAGTTGAAGTCGGTTTTCCGCAAAACCGGCGTTTCGCGCCAAAGCGAATTGATCAAGCTGTTACTCACCGGTCCCTTTGCACAGAGAAGGCGTTCCGCCGCAACCTGAATAACCAGGCCTCGAAGATTGATTCGTTGATGATTTAAATTGGTTTGTCTAAGAATCTGGCGGGGCAAACGAGTCTTCAGACAGGGAGCTACTACTGAATTACGCTAATAAAAAACAAGATAACAATGGTCCAGATTAATATGCCGCTACCGAAAGCAATCAGAAGACCGAGTCTTTGAAAGTGCTCCTGTTCTTGCTGTTGTTTGGTCAAAGTATTTGATCCATTAACTGGCTGTTACCTAGTTAATAGTACAAATCTTTAGAATTTCATCGGTTAAATGGAATCTAGGCATGGATTGCAGTCCTCCCCTACCGTAAACCTGACGCATTGAATTGTACTATTAATGCATCAGTTTTTACAAGAAAAACCTATATATGGTAGTATTTGCCAATTCTTACTACTACATATAGTAATAATGCGGTATTCTCAATTTATGGCATATTACTGAATCCAGCCGAATTTGTTAGCTTTCAGCACTCTAGTGATGCGCCTGTTTTAACCACCAACATTTGATCAATAAAATTTATCGATACGACGGATAACAAACAGTCCAGTACCCGACATATCCTGGAAATACGGAAGTGAATATCCGAAAAAGCAGGATTAACCTATTTGAGGGATGCTGACTTGTCTCTTCCTATGTTACAAGACCTTGGCAACATGGTTATGCGACTCCTTGTTATCCCTGGAACGGTCACATGACACTTTTTAAAATCGGTGACGTTAATGTAACTGTTGTTTGTTCATCGCTACATGGTGGTATCATTAATTTATAGAAGTAAAAAAATCCAGGCTAGGCACGATGGTAGATAAACCTCAAAAGATCGGGAAATACGAAGTTAAATCGTTGCTGGGCGAAGGCGGGATCGGCGCTGTTTACGCGGGATACGATCCTGACATTCAACGCCGCGTCGCAATAAAAATTCTGCATCCGCATCTGACTACCGGTAAGGTGGGCGAAGAACTGTTAGCGCGATTCAAACGTGAGGCGATCTCGGCTGCAAAATGCATTCACCCCAACATTGTCAGCATCCTTGAGTATGGTGAGCACCAAAATAAACCTTATATCATTATGGAATACGTTGACGGGGTTTCGGTGCACAAGCTTATTAAACACAGGCTTAAACATGGGCGCGGCATCAGTCTGAGACGAAGCGTCCAGATCATATCGCAGTTGCTCAAAGCGCTGCACACGGCACATGGATTAAATATTGTTCATCGCGACGTCAAGGCCTCCAATGTCCTGATTTTAAGTGGAAGTGGCAATATCAAGTTGACCGATTTTGGCATGGCCAGGCTCATGGAGAATTCGGACTTGACGATGATCGGTAGTTTCATGGGAACACCAAGATATATGGCGCCTGAGCTAAGACTTGGATTCGAGGTTGATTCCCGTGCCGATGTCTTCTCGGCTGCGAGACTATTTCTCGAGTTACTTAAAATGGTGCCAGATAGCTCGCCATTCCATCGCTCCAGGATGACAGAAATTATCAATATGCCTCCCGGAAACCGGATCGATTACTCGGCAGCCTACCCTACCGCGCTAATTCCCGTGGTAATTAAAGGATTAGAAGTTGATCGAGAAAAACGATATCAAACTGTGCTGGAATTCATGCAGGCGATAAAACGGGCACTACCCAATCTCGAGCAGAAGGCGGTGATCTCTCCAGGGCGAGTTGCCTCGGTTGCGCAAAAATCGGTAAAAGATACTCCGGCAAGCGATGATGAACTGGATTCAATGACAATCTTGCTGGCCGACTTTATCGGACCGGTTGCGACGATCATAATGGAAGAGCATGAAACTAAAAGCACTTCGGCAAACAACTTAGCAATGGAGATTTCAAAAGAAATCCCGCATCAGGAAATGCAAGTGGAATTTCTCAAACGCTGGGAAAAGATGAGCATATCCAGGCGAGCGTTAATCAATAAAAATAAGTTGGCTAGCTCCCCGGACAGGACGATGCAGCGACCATTACAAGAGGCGCTGCCGTATAGAATTGGCAATGATGTTGCTAACTATATTGGAAAAATCGCCAAGACAATGTTACGCCACTAAGGCTGAATCATTTTGAAAATGGATCGGCGAGAGGATTTCATGGCCGCCATCCCAATGCGAGGGGATTTGGCTCGCGCATATTCCTGTGCGTGGCCCTACGAATTGCGTTGCGTAAGATATCTCTGTCATCCCGCGGCTGCCGGGCCGCGCAGGTCGCGTGATCCAGTGGGAGGGTTCGAATGGTGAGAGGATTTCATGCGCGCCATCCATGGCGCGCAACCCTTCGGGGCAGCGCACCCGAGGTTCCATCTTCCCGCCAATTCTCAAGCAAAAAATTGGCCTCGAGCCGAAGCAAGAGGCCAATTTTTTGCTTGAGAATTGGTCGGGGCGAGAGGATTTGAACCTCCGACCACCTGCACCCCATGCAGGTACGCTACCAGGCTGCGCTACGCCCCGTCTGTAAAGTGGTATTTGACGCTAGATTTAGCGTTTTAGCAAGGTCAGAAGCTCTTCGAGCTCTGTCAGGGTCTGGCGGATGATTTGTTGACTTTGGCTGACATCGTCTTTCGCGCCCTCACCTTCAAGACGCTGGCGTGCCCCACCAATAGTGAAACCCTCGTCGTAAAGCAGGCCGCGGATCTGACGGATCAGCAATACATCATGACGTTGGTAGTATCTTCGATTGCCGCGCCGTTTAACCGGTTTCAACTGGGGAAATTCCTGCTCCCAGTAGCGCAAAACATGAGGTTTGACGTCGCAGAGCTCAGCAACTTCACCAATAGTGAAGTAACGCTTACCTGGTATTACCGGTAATTCGTTATTGTTGCTCGCTTCCAGCATACGCTTCTACTCTTATTTTTAATTTTTGACCGGGCCGAAAAGTAACCACTTTCCTGGCAGAAATGGGTATTTCTTCACCAGTTTTCGGGTTACGTCCGGGCCTTTCAGCCTTTGACCGGGTTAAAAAATTACCAAAACCGGACAACTTAACCTGGTGTCCGGTTTCAAGTGCTACTTTTACTTCTTCGAAAAATTGCTCGACTATTTCCTTAGCTTCTCTCTTATTGAGACCAAGTTCTTCAAATAGCATTTCGGCCATATCAGCCTTGGTCAATGACATTAGCTCTCCCTCAATTCTGCGTTGTAGTGTTCTTTTAGTTGTACGAGGACTTTGGCAACGAAATTTTCCACATCCTCGTCAACAAGAGTGCGTGAAAAGTCCTGTAAAATCAAGCCCAAAGCGACACTTTTTCGATTATTTCTCACTTCTTTTCCAGTATAGACGTCAAATACAAATACTTCCAGTGATCGAAATATCACGTCTGATAAATGGAAATCGCGACATTTCGACGAAATTAGGCAACTTTCTAGTTAATATCGGCGAAATTTTACTCTCAAATACAAAAACTGATTGATTTATATCGAGTTTATTTAACAAAGACGGGTGCAGCGCTCCAGCAAACCCTATAGTCTCTCCCCGGAAAGCCAGATCTGCACCCTGACCCGGATGTAATACAGGGTTGTCTGAGCGCGTAAAACCAAATTCGGACTCATCGGCCAACCTCAGCATCGACTCGAGGTCACCTTTTATATCGAAAAAGTCGACGCTCTCACCTGCCGAGTAGAGACCGTCGTCGATGCGGCTTCCGGTAATAACACCAGCAATATGCGGTGTTTGCACGAGATTCTCGCCATCAGGAATAAAGCACAAACCGGTTTCGAACAATCTGACACGAGACTGCTGGCGATTCAAATTATGCTGTAACGCCTGTATCAGGCCAGGCAACAAACGGGTACGCATTACCGACATGTCGGCCGAGATCGGGTTTGATAGCGGCAACACCTGTTGACCCGGATCGAGTAAATCCTGTAACTCCGGGGATACGAACGAGTAGGTAACCGCTTCAAAATACCCCCGTTCAACCAGGGTGTCGCGAACCTGATTGACGCTGACGCACTGCTCCGAAAAGCTATCCATCTGGATGTGCGAGGCTTCTCGTTTCCCCGGAATATTGTTATAGCCGATCAGGCGTCCCACTTCTTCAACCAGATCTGGCTCGATATTGATGTCGAAACGATAACTTGGCGGAGTTACCTGCCAACCCCCGGGCCCCTCGGCAAGCTGCATATTGAGGCGCTGTAGAATATCGCTGACTTCTTCGCGTGCTACCTCGATTCCCAGTAAGCGATTCAATTGCTCGTGGCGCAGCTCGACATTCGGGGTTTGTGGCATATAGTCGTTAGCCACCGCATCGATAATCGGTCCAGCTTCGCCCCCGACAATCTCGAGCAACAGGCCAGTTGCTCGCTGCATTGCTATCGGAGGTAGCTGCGCATCCACGCCTCGTTCAAAACGATGGGATGCATCGGTATGCATGCCAAATCCGCGTGCCTTACCGGCAAGTTCGATTGCAGTAAAATGGGCCGCTTCAAGAAAAATATTGCGGGTATCGGGCTGTACCGAACTGCCGATCCCGCCCATGATGCCCGCGAGGGCAACCCCACCGGCATGATCGGCGATTAGCAAGGTATCATCACCGCACTCGACTTCAGTTTGATCGAGTAACGCGACTTTTTCAGCGGGTTTCGCGAGACGAACCTGGATGCCGCCATTCAGCTTGTCAAAATCGAACCCGTGCATCGGCTGACCAAGCTCCATCATGACGTAATTGGTAACATCAACCACCGGACTGATTGGACGCAGGCCACAACGGCGCAGCTTTTCCTGCATCCACACCGGTGTTTGAGCCTGCGGATCGATCCCCTTGATGATACGTCCCACGTAACGCGGGCATTGCTGAGGTGCCAGCAGCTCAACTTCGAAGCTATCGTCGATGCTACTGTCGACAGGGGTCACGCCATTCTGCGTCAGCGCAATTTTATTGATCGCCGAAACCTCGCGAGCAACCCCGGCAATACTCAGGCAATCACCCCGGTTCGGGGTAAGATCGATATCAAAAATATTATCGTCTAGCGACAGGTACTCGACAATCGACATTCCGATGGGCGCTTCGCCAGGCAACTCGAGAATGCCCTCGGAGGATTCAGCCAGCTGCAACTCGGTTGCCGAGCAAATCATGCCCTCGGATTCGACTCCGCGAAGTTTGGCTTTTTTGATCTTGATCCCGGGAAGCTCGGCACCAATACGTGCCAAAGCTACCTTCAGGCCGGCACGCACGTTGCTGGCACCACAGACAACCGAGAATGTATCCTTGCCATCATTGACCTGGCAAAGATTCAGTTTATCGGCATCGGGATGGCTTTCGACCGCCACAACTTCGGCAACCACGACACCGGGTAGCGCTGGCGCAGCTACATTCAAGCTCCCGACCTCGAGTCCGGCCATGGTCAACTGGCTAGCCAGGGTCTCGCTATCAACCGGGGGATTAACCCATTCACGCAACCAGTTTTCGCTAATTTGCATCGCCAGGTCCGTTCACGTGAATTGTCGCAAAAAGCGTAAATCGTTATCGAAAAACAAGCGCAGGTCGTTGACGCCATAGCGAAGCATCGCGAGACGCTCGACCCCCATACCAAAAGCGTAGCCGGTGTATTTTTCACCATCTACCCCGGTATGCCGGAATAATTCAGGGTGCACCATGCCGCAGCCAAGCACTTCAAGCCAACCAGTATGACTGCAAACCCGGCAGCCGTTACCGGCGCACATCACACAGCTTATATCGACTTCCATCGACGGCTCGGTGAACGGAAAGTAAGAGGGCCGAAATCGGGTTTTCAGGTCGTCCTGCTCGAAGAACATCTTGAGAAACTCTTCCAACGTGCCTTTCAAAACCGAGAAAGATACGTCCTCGTCGACCAGCAGGCCTTCGACCTGGTGAAACATCGGGGTATGTGTTAAATCCGAGTCGCAACGATAGACTCTTCCCGGCGCAATGACACGTAGGGGTGGCTCCCGGTTTTCCATGACACGAATCTGCACCGGGGAGGTATGGGTACGCAGCAGCATCTTGTCATCGAAATAAAAGGTGTCGTGCATTGCGCGTGCCGGATGCTGTTCTGGAATATTTAATGCTTCGAAGTTGTGGAAGTCGTCTTCGACTTCCGGGCCTTCGGCAACATCGAAACCCAGCTTGCCAAACATCTTGTCGATGCGGTTCATGGTTAGTGTGACCGGGTGTAACCCACCTGCTCCGCTGCGTCTTCCCGGCAGGGATATATCAATCGTTTCCGTTTGTAGACGCGAAACAATTGCGGCATCGCTCAGTTCGGATTTACGCGTTTCCAGCAACTCCTGGATCTGAACCTTGACCTGGTTGATCGCCTGGCCCGCGGCTGGTCTCTCCTCGGTTGACAAGCGGCCGAGATTCTTCAATTGCGCTGTCAATTCACCCTTCTTGCCCAGGTAGGCGACACGTACAGCATCGAGCGCCGCCATGTCAGCTGATTCGCTGATCGAGAGGGCGGCCTGCTGCAACAGATTTTTGAGATCTTGAGACACGTATCAGGGCATCAACTCAACGGCAGAGACGCCTTCTCTGCCGTCGATATGCAGAATTTTACGCGGCTTCGAGCCCTGCCCTGGCTTTTTCAACCAGTGCAGTAAAGGCAGGTTTGTCGAATATGGCGATATCCGAAAGCACCTTGCGATCGATTTCGATCGAGGCTTTTTTCAGGCCATTCATGAATACGCTGTAAGACATTCCGTTTTCGCGGGCCCCGGCATTGATACGTGCAATCCAGAGCGCACGAAACTGACGCTTGCGCTGGCGCCGGTCACGGTAAGCGTATTGACCGGCCTTGGTGACGGCCTGCTTGGCAACGCGATACACCTTACTACGCGCACCACGATAGCCCTTGGCTTTATCCAGAACCTTCTTGTGGCGTGCATGTGCGGTAACGCCTCTTTTTACTCTTGGCATGGCTCAATCCCCCTTAAGAATATGGCAGCATACGACGCACTTGCTGCACGTCATTAGCATGAACATCAAGCTTTTCGCCCAACTGGCGTTTACGCTTGCTCGATTTCTTGGTAAGGATATGGCGCAAGTGTGATTGCTTGCGCTTGTAGCCGCCCGCCGCGTTTCGTTTGAAACGCTTGGCAGCACCACTGACTGATTTCATCTTTGGCATTTTTAACTCCAGTTAAATAAACATCTATTAATAAGCCCTGGACGCCGGAGACGCGTCTTTGGGTCTTGGCCAGCACAAATTCGCTAGCGTTTTTTCGGCACCAGTAACATCGTCATCTGGCGCCCTTCGGACTGCGGAAACTGATCCACGGTCGTAAATTCTTTAGTGTCCTCTTCTACTCGTTTAAGTAGCTGAGTGCCGAGTTCCATGTGCGCCATTTCCCGTCCGCGGAAACGGACTGTCACCTTAACCCGGTCACCGATTTCAATAAACTCGGTCAGCTTGCGCAACTTGACCTGGTAATCACCTTCTTCGGTCCCTGGTCTAAACTTAATTTCCTTGATGTGCACCTGGCGCTGCTTCTTGCGCTGGTCGTGCAACTTTTTCTTTTGTTGGAACCTGAACTTGCCATAGTCCATCAATCGACAAACTGGTGGTTCGGCATCGGGTACCAACTCTACGAGGTCCACGCCGGCGTCTAACGCCAATTGCTGGGCCTCTTCCAATGAAACTATACCTTTCTGTTCGCCGTCTTCTGCGATAAGCCGAACTTCCGGCGCTGTAATATCCTCGTTGAGACGGCTCTGTTTGTTATCTGCGATTTGGGACTCTCCCTAAAATGTTATCCGCAAAAATTAATCCGGTCAGATAACCGGATTACTGTTGTACCAGGTCGACAAACTTATCGATCGCTAACGAACCCAGGTCTTCACCACCGAGGCTTCGCACTGCAACACGCTCTTCTTCAACTTCGCGATCACCGACCACGAGCATATATGGAATGCGCTGCAAAGTGTGCTCGCGAATTTTAAACCCGACCTTTTCGTTTCTCAAGTCAGAAATGGTCCTGATTCCCTGATTTTTAAGCATTTTTTCGACTTTTTCGACATATGGCGCCTGTTTATCGGTAATATTCATCACCACGGCCTGAACCGGTGATAACCAGACCGGAAATTTGCCTTCGTAATGCTCGACCAGAATTCCGAAAAATCGCTCCAGTGAACCGAACAATGCCCGGTGCAACATGACCGGTCGATGCCGATCACCGTCTTCGGCAACGTAGGCAATATCGAAGCGCTCGGGCAGGTTCATGTCGACCTGCAGCGTACCACATTGCCAGTCACGTCCGATCGCATCCCGCAACACAAACTCGAGTTTGGGTCCGTAAAATGCGCCCTCTCCCGGAAAAGTTTGATACTCGAGTTGCATGCTGTCCAAGGCATTGGTTAAGGCGGCTTCCAGTTTGTCCCAGATTTTATCAGAACCAATACGGTTTTCGGGCCGGTCTGAAAACTTGATCACGACATCCTCAAAGCCGAAGTCCTTGTAGATGTCGAGCACCAGCGCAATGACATCGATGCATTCCTGTTCCATTTGTGCTTCGGTGCAATAAATATGCGCATCATCCTGGGTAAAGTGACGCACCCGTAACAGACCATGCAGGGCACCGGAAGGCTCATAGCGATGTACCTTTCCGAATTCCGCCATGCGTAAAGGTAAGTCACGATAACTTTTCAAACCCTGGGCAAACATCAGCACCGATCCTGGACAGTTCATCGGCTTCAACGCAAATACACGCTCATCTTCCGTCTGCGTAGAGAACATATGCTCACGGTAATTTTCCCAGTGCCCGGAGGTTTCCCACAGGCTGCGATCCATAACGTCCGGCGTATTGACTTCGATGTAGCCGGCATCCTCCTGGCGTTTGCGCATATAGTTAATCAGCAGATTGAACAGGGTCCAGCCCTTGGGGTGCCAAAACACCGATCCGGGGGCCTCTTCATGCAGGTGGAACAGTTCCAGCTGGCGTCCAAGCTTGCGATGATCGCGTTTCTCGGCTTCTTCTAGCCGATGCAGGTAGGCTTTAAGCTGCTTTTTGTCAGGCCACGCGGTGCCGTAGATTCGTTGCAGCATTTCGTTTTTCGAATCGCCGCGCCAGTAGGCGCCTGCGACCTTCATCACCTTGAAGCCGTCACCCAGCTTGCCGGTAGAGGGAAGGTGCGGGCCGCGACAAACGTCGAACCACTCGCCCTGGCGGTAGATCGAGACTTCTTCGCCCTCGGGGATAATCTCTTCGATAATCTCTACCTTGTAGGTTTCACCGATGTCGGCAAAAGTTTGTTTTGCCGTTTCGCGATCCATGACTTCTCGCACGATCGGCAGATCACGTTTGACGATCTCGCGCATACGCTTTTCGATCTCGACCAGGTCTTCAGGCGTAAACGGGTCCTGCCGCGCAAAATCATAATAGAAGCCGTCTTCGATCGCCGGACCAATCGTCACCTGGGTGCCCGGGTAAAGTTCCTGCACCGCCTGCGCCATGACGTGCGCGGCGTCGTGACGTAACAGCTCGAGGGCTGCGTCATCACGACTGGTAACAATGGCGACCTTGGCATCATTTTCTATAACGAAAGAGGCATCAACGAGATTGCCGTCAACCTTGCCGGCCAGGGTGGCCTTGGCCAGTCCAGGGCCGATATCATTGGCAATGTCCATTACCGATACCGATTTATCAAAATCGCGTTGAGACCCGTCCGGAAGCGTAATCTGAGGCATGCTTTTTCTCCAGTGGTGACCACTACCAAAGGCCACTTGATACAAAATTGGTAGTCGCGAGTGGATTGCGTCGGACATCCTGTCCTCCGCCCTTCGGGCCGTCCTGCGGACGTCCAAATTTGCTCCCGGCAAATTTGTCGAACCACCGCAGCTGCACACTCGCGCCAACCATAAATGGTAGTCGCGAGTGGATTCGAACCACCGACCCCCACCATGTCAAGGTGGTGCTCTAACCAACTGAGCTACGCGACTTTAATTCTCTAAAACGAATCCACTCCGTGGATTGACTCGGGCATCCTGCCCTCGGTCCTACGGACAGCGCTTCGCGCGTCCAAAATCGCTCCCGGCGATTTTGTCAAACCACCGACCCCCACCATGTCAAGGTGGTGCTCTAACCAACTGAGCAACGCGACTATGAAATCAGGCCCGCGATTATACGAAACAGGGCTGAATAAACAATAGCCTGGGTGCTATTTGGCAAAGAATCCGACCAGGTTGGCGACACCGCGCGCAAGCTCGCTTTCAAGCGGAAATGACAGCATGCCCATGACCGAGTAACCGAGCAACCACGGCATCAGGTAGAAACGCGTCATGAAAAAAAACCAGGCGACGTAAAGTGGCACGAACGGCTGTATCAGGAACGACGGCGTTATCCACTTGAATAATTCAATAATGGGATTGGTAGACTTGACGAAAAACTTCATGAAAAAGAAGGTGCTATCTTCCGGTAAAAAGATGCCCATAGCGAAACGTCCGATCAGCGTCCACATCACCACACCCAGCAGGTAATCAGAAATGATTACCCAGATTGGAAAACCTTCAACCATTGTCAAAATACCTTATCGACAAACATATTTTTAAAACCCCATAAAATTGAGCCGATTATTCGTGGCGACCTGAGGGTCGCAAGAGCAAGGCGTAAGTTTGCGAGATAGCGCGCAGTTTACACAAAGTAAATGAGCGCTTCGAGCAAACTTGCGGCCAGCCTGCTTCATCCGTAAAACTTTTTAGAACCCCAATACCCAAAAGGCTCTTTGTGTCACTCAGCGCGTCACAAAGAAAAAAGCCGGGGCGAGCCCCGGCTTTCAATTGAGTACTGCTTTATTATTAGTGTGAAGAGCCGAGTACAGTCTCTCCTGAAGGTACTCGAATTTCGTCTACCATGGCCTGGGTTTCCGCGTCGGGCTCTGGTGTCAACAGTGACACCACGACCATGAGCACCAGGCTCACCGGCATGCCTATGATGCCGAAGCGCAGGTGATCGATACCGATCCACGGATCCATGCCACCGAAACGCACCTGGTAAAGGTACCAGGTACCGGCGAGGAAGCCACCGGCCATACCCGCGATTGCACCCTGGCGATTTGCACGTTTCCACCAGATACCCAGTACAATCGGGAAGAACAGACCCGAACAGGCAAAGTCAAATGCCCAGGCCACCGCTCCCAGGATACTGGTCAGCTTGAGGCTCGCAACGAAGGCACCCGCGGCACCGATACCGAGTAACAGTCCTCGGGCTACCAACAGACGCTTACGAGTTTCAGCTTCCGGGTCGATGATCTTGTAGTACAGATCGTGCGACAGGGCGTTCGCAATCGCGAGTAGCAGACCATCCGCTGTTGACATCGCTGCCGCCATACCACCTGCAGCCACGAGACCGGAGATGACATAGGGCAGACCGGCAATTTCCGGCGTCGCCAGCACCACGATATCGCCGCGCATAAAGAACTCGTTGAGTTGCAGTATGCCGTCGCTATTCGCATCGATGATTTGCGCAAAGCCCACGTTACTCCATTTCTGGATCCACTCGAGTGCCTGCACATCGGCGATCGACTTGCCGATGATACCGGTTGCGAGTTCAGGATCTAGAATCTGCAGCTTGGTGAACGTTGCCAGCGCAGGCGCGGTAAAGTACAGCAGGAAGATGAACATCAGCGACCAGGCTACCGACTGGCGCGCGGCGCGCACCGACGGCGTGGTGAAGTAGCGCATCAGGATGTGCGGCAGTGACGCGGTACCCAGCATCATACAGGCCACCAGGGTCACGAACTTCCAGCTTGCCATTGCGGTATCACCGGCCGCGGCAAATGGCACTGACAGCGCCCTGAGTCCGCCCTTGGCTCCAGCCACGGGATCCAGCGTCCCAAGGCCGTGAAAGGCTTCGAGCTCGGTAATACGCGCAACCGCGTCACCGTATACGAACTGCGGAATCAAGCCAAAGCCCTGCTTGTTGGACATCCAGAACACCGGCACCAGGTAAGCGATAATCAGTACGATGTACTGTGCCACCTGGGTCCAGGTAACCGCACGCATTCCGCCGAGCATCGAGCACAGCAGGATACCGAGCAGTCCGAACCAGACACCCACCTCAAACGGGATCTGCAACGCACGTGCCGCGATGGTACCAGTCGCATTGATCTGAGCGGTCACATAAGTAAACGACGCCACTGCAAGTACGACAACACCGAGGAATCGCGGCAGGTTACCGCCGTAGCGAGTACCGATGAAGTCCGGCACCGTGTAACAGCCAAACTTACGCAGGTACGGAGCCATCAGCGAGGCTACCAGGATATAACCCCCGGTCCAGCCAACCACAAACGCGAGATAACCGTGTCCACCGAAGTAGATACCGCCGGCCATTGCCACGAATGATGCGCCCGACATCCAGTCGGCTGCCGTCGCCATTCCATTGAATACCGCCGGTACTTGCCGGCCTGCCACGTAGTAGGCGTCTACCGCCATGGTCCTCGACAGGAAGCCAATACCGGCGTAGATCACGATGGTAAAGGCAACGAACAGGATACCAATGGTATCTGCGCCAACCCCCATCTGCTCCAGGATTGCCATGAGAAGAACGAATACCAGGAAGCCCCCGGTATACATGCCATATATTTTCGGCAGGTTTTCTATAAAAGTCCCGCCAGCCATTTTCTGTGCCATGGTCTAGTCCTCCTCGGCTAAGTCGCAATCGCGATCAATTTTGTCCTGCGCTTTGACAAACCAGAACAAGGTGAGCACGAATACGATTTCAGAACCCTGCGCGGCCATGTAGAAACCGAGCGGCCA
Organism: uncultured Gammaproteobacteria bacterium; assembly: GCA_947259485.1. Classification (GTDB taxonomy): domain Bacteria; phylum Pseudomonadota; class Gammaproteobacteria. The sequence continues at coordinate 20,133 of CAMYLU010000005.1, forward strand.
TCCGAAGAAATTTACGGAGTTGAGATCTGCAGCGAACCAGTGCACCACAAAAGAGAAGATAAACCAGATGGTGAGAGTAACGATCATCAGCGATTTTGTTCTACGCCAATGTTCCTCCCGCTTGGAAGTATCCATCAAAATGTCCCCCTAATTATCAGGTAATAAAACGTTAACGTTTGGTCGTGTCTAAAATTTTATTTGTAACGCGAAGCCAATATGCCCAGAAATCATGGTATTTGCCAGACAAAAACCCTAGTATTAGCCTTCGGAAATGCCAATTTGGCGCATAATTTTTTAAACTTGGGAAAATGCTGTTACGTTTGGTAACAGATCTATTTAAAACCATTGAAATCGCTCGAAACAGTTAAATCCTTTGTCAATCCCCTATTCACCCGCAGTTACTGGCAGATGGTGGGCGACTATGTTGGCATCGGTAAGCATAAGAAAACGGAGATCATAAAAGACAGGGATTCACTTGCGACTTTTTTGAATACGCGCGCAAGCCATGTTGCTCAAACATCGCTTTATGGGTATCTGCGCACGCGAGCAGGAACACGCTTCCCGGAAATGTTCGAAAATCCGGATATTCTGCAGTCAATCAATATTGCCAAATGGCACATCTGGCTGGCCTGCCTATCGGACCTTACTGTCTATACCGGTCATCAAATGCACAAGTCGGGAGAAATTGACGAATCCGTCGTCAAGGAACTGGTGACGGCAGCACTCGACCAGGTACTCAGCGAAACCGGCGAACCCGAGGAGGCCGGTAGCGACTTCGCCGCCGCCAGGGACAAGATTGTTCAGCGTATTGTTACCTGTAACTGGAAACTGGAACACGACCACGATACGGTCTTCAGTCAAAGCCCGGAAGCATTATTCTACTGGGCACCGATTGCCGATGAATTGAAAGAACTCGATGAATCGATCGTCAAAAACTCGGTTCGATACCGCTGGATCGAAACACGCCGCAGCCTGCATAAACTGCTCGACTGTAAAACGCTTATCGAGACCCTGCGAGCCGCAGAACTTTAACGCAAGGCTGCCAGCGCCTGCTGCATGGATTGCGACAGGCTGGTTTTCTGGCTCCCGTCAGCATCGAAATTGTCAGTGCTCAACCACTGCTCGAATACAGACTTTGCGGCTGGCCACTCACGATCCAGTATCGAATACCAGGCTGTATTGCGGTTACGCTGTTTGTACAGGGTTGCCTGCCGAAATATGCCTTCGAACATGAATCCGAGCCGTTGCGCAGCTGCGCAGGAAGGTTGGTTCAAGGCATCACATTTCCATTCATAACGCCGGTAACCCCAGACATCGAATACCTGGCGCATCATCAGGAACATCGCCTCGGTTGAAATCGGTCGGCCCTGCATGCGTGGTGAAAAATGGATATGGCCGACTTCAATTACACCAACAGCGGGCTCAATGCGCAAATAGCTGGCGACTCCTACAGCTTGTTCGCCTGCCAGGTCGATGACACTGAAAAAGCACGGGTCATCGCCCATGCAGCTGGAAACCATCCAGCTGCGAAGTTCAGCTTCCGTGGCAAACGGCCCATAAGGCAGGTAGGTCCAGTTACGCTGGTCCTGGTCCAGGCTGAAAGCTTCGAACAGATCACTGGCATGCTGGTCAATATCAATCGGTTCCAGGCGGCACCGGCTCCCGTGCATGGTCGCATCGCGCGGATGCTCGCAAGCCTGCCAGTCGGGAACCGGGAATCCGATTGGCTGACCAAGGTCATTAGTTTCTCCAGACACTTCAGCTTACCTCAAATTTGAATTGTTAAAGCCGGTACGATTTAAGTACACTCACCACGCCTGACACATTGTTCAAGTCTACAATCTGTAGCGCCTGTGAGGAACCAACACATGCTAATGCTCGATGCCGACAAGATCCTCGATAGTATCTCGTTCACGACCCTGGTCGACGAACTGGCAGCGATGCATCGCGAGCCCATCGGCCTGGTAGACGAAATGCTGATGGAATCAAAGGACATCAATGACAATATCAGTCATTTTTTTATTCGCACCGGCTGGCAACCTGAAAAAGCAGTTGGTGCAAAAGTGATTACGGTTTTTCCGCGCAATAATCAAAAGCAGGAATGGCCATCGATCCAGGCGGTCTATATTTTATTCGAAGGCGTGAACGGGACCCCAATTGCCTGCCTCGACGGTACCGCGTTAACCTGGTTGAAAACCGCATCCGATTCGGCGCTCGGCAGTCGCTTACTGTCGCGCGAAAATATCGAATCAATGCTGATGATTGGCGCCGGCCAGATGGCGCCTCACCTGGTGAGTGCGCACTGCGAGGTACGCCCCTCGCTGAAACAGGTCCATGTCTGGAACCGAACGAACGACAAGGCGCAAAATCTCTGCGCTAACCTGGCTGATAAATATCCACAAATCAGCTTCACAGCGGTAACTGAAATCGAGGCCAGCACCAGGAAAGCTGACCTGATCTGCTCGGCTATCGGATGTACCGAACCGATTGTTCGGGGTGAATGGCTGAAACCCGGCACTCATGTCGATTTGATCGGCGCCTATACCGCCGAGATGCGCGAAGCCGATGATGAATGCCTGCGTCGTGGCAGCCTGTTTGTCGACGCGCGCGAAACCACGATACATCACATCGGTGAACTGATGATTCCCCTGGCCAGCGGAGCCATCAGCGAAGCTGACGTACGCGCCGACTTTTCCGACCTGTGCCAGCAACGTCATCCCGGAAGGCAAACTGAAGACGAAATTACCGTTTTTAAAAATGGTGGTGGTGGCCACCTTGACCTGATGTGTGCACGCATTCTGCACCAGAATACCCAGGCTTCATGAGCACAAGCATTAAACTCGAAGACATCCAGGAGGCGCGCGAGCGAATCGCTCCTTACATTGTTCCACTGCGGATTACGGAGTCCCCTTCCCTTTCAAAGCAATTTTCCTGCGCCATTTTGCTGGCGCATGAGTACCTGCAAACCACCGGCGCCTTTAAGCTGCGCGGCGCAATGAATTCAGTTTTGCAGCTCGAACCTGGTACCACCGGGGTAACCGCGGTATCGACTGGAAATCATGGACGGGCACTCGCCTACTCCGCACGGCAGGCAGGTGTGCCCTGCATTATTTGCATGTCGGAACTGGTGCCGCGGAATAAGCTCGAAGCGATTCGCACGCTGGGTGCCGAAACCCGGATCATCGGCAAATCCCAGGACGAGGCCGAGGTCGAAGCGAAGCGCCTTGTCACCGAGGAAGGCTACACCATGATCCCTCCCTTCGACCATGCACACGTCATTGCCGGACAAGGCACCCTGGGTCTCGAGATACTGGAACAGGTGCCCGATGTGGAAACGGTACTGGTACAGATTTCCGGGGGCGGTTTGATTTCAGGAATTGCACTGGCGATTAAATCTCAAAAACCCGAGGTTCGTATTGTCGGTATTTCGATGGAACGGGGTTGTGCGATGGCGGCTTCACAAAAGGCCGGAAAACCGGTCGAAGTCGAAGAGTTACCCACTCTTGCGGATTCGCTAGGTGGCGGAATCGGCCTCGACAATCAACTGACCTTCGACATGGTGCACGACACTGTCGATGAAATAGTGTTGTTAAGCGAAACTGAAATTGCCAACGGCATCCGCCATGCCTATTTTAAAGAACAGGTCATTCTTGAGGGCGGCGGTGCGGTCGGGATCGCGGCTCTGCTCGCGGGCAAGGTTACCCCGGGTGAAATCGCCATCGTTCTTCTAAGTGGTAAAAACATTGACATGGAACTGCATCATAAAATCATCAACGGCGAGGGGTATTAACTCCAGTGGCAGATATCAGAATTCTGACCGAGGCTGAGCTTCGCAGCCAGGTCCAGCTTGACCTGGCGGCAGTGGAGTGCGTGGAAAACGCCTACCATGCGCTCGCCACCAAGTCAGTCATAATGCCGCCCATCATGCGACTGGATATTGTCGAAAACAATGGTGAGATTGACGTCAAGACGGCTTACATCCCCGGCGTCGATAGCCTGGCCATCAAGATAAGCCCCGGGTTTTTTGATAATCCCAGTCTCGGCCTGCCAAGCGTCAACGGGCTAATGGTTTTGTTCAGCACACGCACCGGTATGGTCGAGGCACTCTTACTCGACAATGGCTATTTAACCGATATTCGCACCGCCGCAGCTGGTGCGGTGGCATCGAAATACCTGGCGCGAGCCGACAGCCACAATGCCGCAATCCTCGGCGCCGGCATGCAGGCCGGTCTGCAGCTCGAAGCCCTGACCCTGGTTCGCGATATCAGCTCGGCAACGATCTGGGCTCGCGATTTCGGCAAAGCCCGGCTAAAAGCCGAGGACTTAAGCAAGCGACTCGGGTTTGAAGTCAGCGCCTGTGCGGATATCGCGGCGGCAACTGCTGAGGCCGATATCATCGTCACCACGACAACCTCGACCAAACCAATATTGATGGCCGAGCACATCAAGGCGGGGCAACATATCACCGCCATGGGGTCCGATTCCGAACATAAAAACGAAATTGATCCTGCCATCATCGCCGACAAGGCACAGTACTTTTGCGATCGCCTGTCACAGGTCAGGCTACTCGGTGAACTGCACCATGCGATCGATAAACAACTGGTAAATCCAGCCGCCGAATTCCCTGAGCTGGGCCAGGTCATTGCACAGCAGTTGGCCGGGCGTGCAAACAGTGACGACATAACGTTATGCGATCTGACCGGAACCGGCATCCAGGATACCGCGATCGCAACTTTAGCTTACCAGCTCTGCCAGAAACACCAGTCCGGCACCAACTTCGCTACCTAGTGAAATAGAAATCATGCCAAAAGATGCAAAACTGAATTTTTCTCTGCAAGAATATAAACAGCGCCTCGACAAGACCCGAAATGCAATGTCGGATAAAAACATTGATTGCCTTGTTGTGGTCGACCCTTCCAACATGGCCTGGCTCACGGGTTATGACGGTTGGTCTTTCTACACCCACCAGTGCGTCATCGTACAGCACGACCAGGAACCGATCTGGTGGGGACGCGGAATCGACGCACCCGGGGCGGTACGCACAACCTATCTTGAGCAAGACAATATTTTAAAATACCCCGACCACTTCGTGCAGTCAGATGTCTGCCACCCGATGGATCACCTGTCGGAAATATTGCACGAGCTGAAACTTGATCGAGGGTCGATTGGCGTGGAAATGGAAAATTTTTATTTTTCTGCAGCCGCATTCCGCTCATTACAAACCGGTTTACCCGCGGCAACGCTGATCGATGCAACCGCCCTCGTCAACTGGCAACGCATCATCAAGTCTGAACAGGAGTTGACCTACATGCGCAGCGCGGCGCGCATTGTTGAAGCCATGCACGCGCGTATCTATGAGATCATCGAACCCGGGTTTAAAAAAAATGAGCTCGCTGCCGAAATATTCCACACCGGCATTGCCGGCAAGGATGAGCATTGGGGCGATTACCCGGCAATCTTGCCACTGTTGCCAACCGGAATGGATGCCACCGCGGCACACCTGACCTGGGACGACTCAAAACTGAAACCCGGTGACATCACCTTCTTTGAAATTGCCGGATGCCACAGGCGCTACCATTGTCCCTTGTCGCGCACGATTTCGCTTGGCACCCCACCGCAAAAATATCTCGATGCCGAAAAAGCCGTGCTCGACGCGATGCACGCAGGACTCGAAAACGCGAAACCGGGTAAACTCTGCGAAGACATTGCGATCGCTTTCTTTGATACGCTAGAAAAACACGGTTTCAAGAAAGAGAATCGCACCGGGTATTCAATTGGCCTGTCATATCCGCCTGACTGGGGCGAACGAACCATGAGCCTGCGCCGCGGCGACAAAACCGAGCTTAAGCAAAACATGACTTTCCATTTCATGCCGGCGCTGTGGCTTGACGATGGCGGCCTCGAAATTACCGAGTCGGTTGTTGTTACTGATTCCGGTTACGAGAGCCTGGCCAATGTTGAACAACGACTACTGGTGAAATAAACATGGCAAACCCGATAGCAGCGACCATAGACCTGGAGCGTGACGGCGTGCAACACGGTTTCCTGCAGATACCGCATTCGCGCAACGATTCTGCCTGGGGATCGATCATGTTGCCGATTACCGTCGCCAAGAATGGCGATGGTCCCGGCGCGATTTTAACCGGTGCCAATCACGGCGATGAATACGAGGGCCCGATTGCCCTGCATCATCTCGCTAATACCATTGATATCGATCAAGTTCGCGGACGCGTAATCATTATCCCGGCGATGAACTATCCTGCTTTCCAGGTTGCCGACCGGGTTTCGCCCATCGATCAGCTCAATATGAACCGGATATTTCCGGGTAAGGCTAAAGGCACTATCACCCAGCTCATCGCCGACTATATTACGAGCACCCTGTTACCCATGTGCGAATTTGTACTCGACATTCATTCGGGTGGTAAGACGCTTGAGTTTCTGCCGTTTGCGGCTTACCACAAGCTCGACGACAAGTCTCAGCAACTGGCCTGCGAAGCCGCCACCCTGGCCTTCGCCGCACCCTACTACCTGAGCCTGATTGAAATCGATGCCGCCGGCATGTATGACACGCAGGCAGAATCGATGGGCAAGATTTTTGTCTCCACCGAGCTCGGGGGCGGCGGCACCAGCAACCCCCATACTGCGGGCGTAGCCAGGCGCGGTGTGCATAATTTCCTGGTGCATGCAGGGATCCTGAATGCGAAACCCAAACAACCCGACACGGCGAGCATCAAACTGGATATGCAACAGGACAATGCCTACGTGTTTTCACAACACACTGGTCTGCTAGAACCCTGTGTCAGTCTTGGTGACACGGTTCAAAAAGGCGATATAATTGCACGCGTCTATACTACCGAACGAACCGGTGATAAACCGGTCGAATACCTGGCCGAAAGTGACGGTATTATCCTGGGCCGACACTTTCCATCCCTGATTAAGATTGGCGACTTCATGAATGTAATTGCACAAGTCGTCCAGCGATAACTCAACTTAAAGGAATCCGAAATGAAATTTAAAGCACTTGTGCTGATCGTTCTGTTAACCGGCCTGGCTGCCTGCGATAAAAAAGACCAGGCCCCGGCTAAAACCAGTCTCGAATCCGATGAAGACCGATTCAGTTATGGACTCGGCATGGTCATCGGCGAGCGCGTTCTCAAACAGTACGGGGACGTTGACTACGACCTGCTGTTACAGGGAATAAAAGCGCAGCATAAAGACCAGGAAACGCTTATTAGCCTGGAAGCCGCGGGAGAAGCCATAAACGCGCAAATAGAAAAAGTTTTTGCGAAACAGTCTGCAGCCAACAAGGAGCGAGGGCAGGCCTATCTCAAGAGCAATGCCGAAAAAGAAGGCGTGCAGGTTACCACATCCGGGTTACAGTACTCGGTGATTACCGAAGCCGATGGCGCGAAACCCAAGGCTACCGACGAGGTAAGCGTCCACTACCGTGGCACCTTGATCGATGGCACCGAGTTCGACAGTTCCTATTCTCGCGGTTCACCGACCTCTTTCGTGCTCAACCAGGTTATTCCGGGCTGGACCGAGGGCTTACAGCTAATGACTGTGGGTAGCAAATTCCAGTTCGTTATTCCGTATGAACTCGGTTACGGGGAGCGCGGCGCGGGTGGCTCCATAGGCCCATTTGAAACCCTGGTCTTCGAGGTCGAGCTGCTCGAAATCAAGCCCTGATTCCGCAATACCCGATCAAACCGGGATGGGTCGGAATACATGCCTAGCCAGGCGCTACTATTACGCGTTGCCCCGCTGATATTTGTCTCGCTGTGGAGCACCGGTTTTATCGCGGCCAAGTACAGCATGCAAAACGCGGATCCTTTCGTTTTTCTGTGCCTGAGATTTACCATCACCGCGGTTGCACTGATACCGATATTGCTTCTATTCGGGGCGGCGTTACCGCGCCGTATCTGGTCTTTCAGGCACGATATGATTACCGGCGCGTTGTTGCATTGTGGTTATCTCGGCTTCCTGTTCTGGCCCATCAAGAACGGGGTACCGTCCGGAATCGTCGCAATTATTATTGGTGTGCAGCCCATCCTGACAATGGCGCTGGCGAGCCTTTACATTGGCGAGCATCTCGATTTTCGAAAGCTTGCGGGCCTGCTGATCGGTTTCATCGGGATCAGCATCGTAATTATCGGCAAGTATGGGATAGCCCTCGGCTCAAGCGGGGGTCTCGACCTGTTCGATCTCAGCATGTGCCTGGTCAGCCTGATGTCGATGGCGCTCGGGGTGTTTTACCAGAAGAAATTCTGTGATCAGTCGCAACTGTTACCGGGTACGCTGATGCAATACGTGGCCGGGGCGCTGGCAACCGCGTTCTTCGCCCTGCTCTTCAGCGAGACCTGGACAATCGACTGGACCCCTACCTTCGGGATCGCGTTGATCTGGCAGGTACTGGGATTATCGATTGGTGCGGTCATGCTGCTGATGTACATCATCAAAAACGGTGAAGCCGGCAGGTTATCCAGCATGTTTTACCTGGTACCACCCCTGGTCGTTGTTGAGGCTCATTTCCTGTTTGGGGAAACCCTGGGGGCGTTATCGATAGCCGGAATGATGGTTTGCGTCATGGGGGTCTACCTGGTCGGTCGCTCGGCCAAAACGTAAATTTACAGCCAACTGCTATACTCATCTGCAAGTTAAAATTGAATTTGCAATGAAGAAATTTCACCTCTTTGTCACCAGTCTGTTGTTGGTCTTTTTAATGGCAAGCCCGGTAAGTCATGGCCAGCTTTACAAGTGGGTCGATGATCAGGGCAATGTGCATTATGGTGATAGTCCTCCCGATAACGCCAAGCTCAAGCGAATTACCGGCAAGGTCAGCAGCTATACCTCGGTTAGCGTCGAGGCATTCGTTTACGACCCGGGCAATATAACCAAGCGTCAAAAATCAACCAAGGTCGTGATGTATTCAACCACCTGGTGTGGCTATTGCAAGCAGGCCGCGAAGCACTTCAGGAAGAACAAGATCCCATTTACCGAGTATGATATCGAGAAATCTGAGCAGGCCGCGAAAGAATACAAAAAATTAAATGGCCGTGGGGTGCCAATTATCCTGATTGGGAACCAGCGAATGAATGGCTTCAGTGCCAGTTCTTTTGACAGGATTTACTACGGCAAGTCATAAGGATTGAGCCCCGGGCATTATTCTCCTAGAATGATCTGGCTTAGATGTCGGGGCGTGGCGCAGCCTGGTAGCGCACCTCGTTCGGGACGAGGGGGTCGGAGGTTCAAATCCTCTCGCCCCGACCAATAAAGCAAATAAAAAAGCCTCTTACCCCGTACGAGGCTTTTTTATTTGCTTTATTGGTCGGGAAGATGGAACCGAAGCAGAGGTTCACAAAATCGCAGGATGCGATTTTGCACAGCGCTTTAGCGCTGCCCTAAGGCCGCTCTCGCGCATCCTTGCGCTTCGCGGCACCGGCACATCCCTGCGCATTGGGCGCCGGCCACGGATGGCCGGCGTGAAATCCTCTTGCTTAACAGCCTTCCGTATTATGGATCCCGTGGTTAAACCACGGGATGACAGAATATCGATGCAACGCACGCGGTCCGAAGGACCGAGCACAAGGATGTGCGAGCCAAATCCTCCAAGTGACGAACCTATATTGGCGATGATTGTGGGTACCAGCCTGATTGTAATTTCGGGTATCATGCAGGTGTCCACCGAAAAACGACGCAACCGCGATACAGTCCTGGCACCGGAAATCCAAAAACAACAATGTCCACTACGCAACCAGATAAAACATCGGGCTGTTATGCCCCGGGTGTAATCGATTGGGTCTTCACAAGGGGTCGCCGTATCGAGCGCACCAACGAATTTGTGTATCAACTCGCGCATAAAATGAACGAGCACGGCGCATCGATTGACCGTCTGATGGTTTCGCTGTTGACGCTCAATCCGCAACTGGTCGGCACTTCGGAAACCTGGCTGAAGTCAACCGACAAGATAACGCCCATCAACGCATCGCATGGCGTGCGCAGCTCGGAACGTTATATAGGCAGTCCGTTAGCGACAATCTACGAAACCCATAAACGCGTGCGCCAACGGCTGGATAACCTGCCCGAAGATGCACACCGAGCCTATACCGAACTGGCCGAGGAAGGCTATACCGATTACGTGGCGCTGCCGGTACTTTTCGGAGAAGTCGCCGAACCCGGTGCGGCGGTAATCATCAGCACTAAAAGAAAAGGTGGTTTCAGCGATCAGCACATCGAGAGCTTCCGGCGAATTCGTGATTACCTGGCGCCAGTGTTCGAAGTGCATGCCTTGCGACATATATCGCGTTCGTTAATGAATACCTACGTTGGCAAACGCACCAGCGAAAAAGTCCTCGCCGGCATGATCAAACGCGGCGATGCCGATATCATCAATGCCGCGCTGTGGTTCAGCGATCTGCGCAATTTTACCCACCTGACTGAAACCCTGGCGGCCGAGCAGATACTGGAAATGTTGAACGAATATTTTGAATTTGTGTCGGCCGCGGTCACCGCTCGAGGCGGAGAAATTCTTCGTTTCATCGGCGATGCAATGCTGATCGTATTTCCAATAGATGACAATATGTGTAACCGGACCGCCTGCAACGCGGCCATTGATGCCGCTATTGACGCCTATGACACCCTCGAAACCCTGAATCATCAGCGACGACGACATGGTCAACCCGAAATAGAATTTGGTGTCGGCCTGAATATCGGCGAGGTTATTTACGGTAATGTCGGCGCACCCGATCGACTGGATTTCACCGTCATGGGCCCCGCCGTCAACCGTACCGCACGCCTCGAATCCCTGACCAAGGAGTTCGATTGCAATATCCTGTTTTCAAAAACCTTTGCCGAACTGATCGAGGTACCTTCACAATTCCTGGGCGAGCAAGAAATGAAGGGGATCGCCGAGCCACAGGCCATTTATGCGCTGTGTGAAACCGATAGTGATAGTTGATCGGATAGCCCGGGTTGTCAGATGGTAAAGGGCCGCACAATCACCAATCCCGCCATCGATGACAACCACAGATATATTATATTTCACATTAATTTAATCATATAAGTAATTGATTTATTAATATTTTTATCTGTTATTATCGGTGTTCAAGCTATGGTCTTCCGCTGGGAAATTGTTACGATCGATGTCATCAGCGGTTAGTTCAGCGATGGGCCTGTTGGGCTTTCAGTTTTCGTCTTTGCAGAAATTGTTGGTGTGATTCGGGGGTGCCATCATGGAACGAGCCGGCCCATTTGTCGCAGGGAATCTCCAGGCCGCCATAATTGCATTCGAAGAAACGATGATGCATCTGGTGATGGAAAGTCCCCAGCGCCAGCCTGTTCTTGCCGCCAAAAACCAACCCTTCATAGCCGGTATGCGTAGTTGCTGCAGACAGGGTGAAGTGCTGTAAATGATAAATGATCAGTAGCGGATTAGCCGGCACCACCCAATGGATCAGAACCGAGCCGAGATAAATGATATGTTCGACCGGGTGCATCGACAGCCCTGACCAGGGTCCGATATTGGTATTGCGATGATGCAGGTAATGCACATGTCGATAAAGCGGCGGCCAGTGGATCAGGCGATGGATCAGGTAGAAGTAAAACGTCTCCCAGATCGGCACCAGGAAAATCAGCAGCATCAACCACAGGACATCTCCCGGCATCTCAAGCATCGGGGCATAGCCGTTCGCCAGCGTCCACATCATTAACGACTCGTAGGCAGTCCATACCGTTACACCACTGGCACAGGTCCAGAACATGTTATCGAGGACCTGGTTGTTGAAAGTAAAAACGCGACTGCTTTTGACCAGTGGTCTCGCGTCGTAGCGACGATCCTCACCCTGTTTCCGGTAGACGTAGAAATAAAGATGCAGCCCTCCTGCTACGAGGAACATCAGCGCCAGGTTTCGGACAAAAATCTGCGCGATCCAGTCGAACTGAAAAACCTGGCAGCGCGCCAGTGCGGGGTGAAAAAAGAACCAGGAGATGAACGAAAGCATCAGAATGACCAGGTTTTCCGAGATCGGAAACCAACCGCCGACAAACCATTTCAAAATCGCCTTTGGCCTGAAGGGACCGCTAAACAGCGGCGACACCTGGATCGGCAGTTCAGGCTGATAGTTCCACTGCCGTTTCTTCGCCCGGCCCGGTGCATCGTCCGATGCCGGTTTATCTGTAGAGCTCGTCATCGAATTCTGTATTTCGTTAAATTTTGCAATCTGCGGACTCCATTCCGATAGTTTTTCATGGTTAAATGTCGCAAATCAACCATTCATATTCCCGGCATGTTGATATGTTTGTCTTCTGTAAGCTATACCTCTTAAGCTGAAGAGCAAATTAACTTAATGGAGAAAGCGATGTCCGAGGCAAGCCTGAGCCAAAATGAATTTTCTCAGATCAGGGGCCAGTACGACGAAATTGCAACCCGTTCACACTCGATCAATACTCGCTGCTATACCGATTTGAAATTTTTAAAGATAGAGCGGGAGCAGGTTTTTCATCGCAGTTGGCAGTTCCTCTGCCACGAGGAAAAACTGCGTGATCCCGGCAGCTACGTCACCCTGAGTATCGAAGGCCAAAGTATAGTTGGCGCGCGCAATCGTGAAGGCGAACTCAAGGCCTACTACAACGTCTGCAAGCATCGCGGTCATGAACTGCTATCCGGAGAGGGTCAAACCAAACGGATCACCTGCCCTTATCATGCATGGACCTACGATCTCAATGGTGCCCTGGTGAATGCGCCGCGCTCCGAGCACCTCGAAGACTTCAAGCAAAAGGAAATTTGCCTGGAGCCGGTGCAAATAGAGATTTTCTGCCACCTTGTTTTTGTCAATTTAGATCCCGAGGCCTCGTCCCTGGCGATGCAATCAGGCGACCTGGCGACTGAAATCATGAATTACGCCCCCGACCTCGCAGAGCTCACCTTTTCAACGCGCCTGACTTATCGCATCAAAGCGAACTGGAAAGCCGTAGTAGACAATTTTCTCGAATGTTATCACTGCCCGGTCGCACACAAGGGTTTCAGTTCGATGATCGACATGGATACCTACAAGGTTAAAACCCACGGTATCTATTCAAGCCATATGGCAAAGGCCAGGCTCGGTGAAAACAGTGCTTACAACATCGCGGATGCGACGGTGACCGATCACGCGGTCTGGTTTTTATGGCCCAATATGACGCTCATGCGTTACCCCGGCCGCGGCAACTTCATGGTATGGCGCTTTTACCCGATCAACGAGCAGGAAACCTGGGAGGAATTCGATTTCTTCTTTGAAACTGCCGAAGCGGATGAAACGGAAAAAGAAGCACTCAAGTTTATCGATGAAGTGCTTCAACCTGAGGATATCGGTCTGGTCGAAAGCGTGCAGCGAGGTATGAATACCCCCGCCTTCAACTCCGGACGTTACATGGTCGATATCGAGGGCAGCGGCGCCAGTGAACACGCGGTGCACCATTTTCATGGGCTCATTCTTGAGGCCTACCAGCGCGCCAGCGAAGCATCCCCATGAGCCGCATGCTCGAGGGTAAGACGGCTTTCGTCACCGGAGGCACCGGGGGCATTGGCAGCGCGATTTGCGTTCGCTTTGCGCGTGAAGGCGCGCAGGTGATAGCAGCTGATTTATCGCAGCAGGGGAAACTGCCTGAACAGGTCGAGTTTGCCACTTACGATGTCACCGATGAAACAATTTGTCAGAATACATTTGCCACTCTTGCAGAACGATGGGACAAGCTCGATATCCTGGTCAACGCGGCCGGTATCGAAATCGAAAAGACGATCGAAGATACGACGCTCGAAGAATGGAATCGCATCTTTGCGATCAACGTGACCGGCATGTTCCTGACATCCAAGTACGCGTTGCCGCTACTGCGCAAATCGGAAGCTGCCAGTGTAATCAACTTTGGATCCTACGATGGCTATATCGCCGACCCCGGACTTGCCGCTTACTGCGCCACCAAGGGTGCGGTGCACGCGCTGACCCGAGCGATGGCGTGCGACCACGGGCCCGAGGGCATTCGCGTCAACGCGATCTGTCCGGGTTTTGTCGACACCCCGATGCTGCAAAGCTTTTTCGGTGAATCAGGTGATATTGAATCGCTCAAGAAAGCGGTACGCGACGTTCACCCGACCCGTACCTATGGCACCCCGGAAGACATCGCCAACCTGGTCAACTGGCTTGCTTCTGACGAGGCGCGCTACGCATCGGGTCAACTCTGGGTTATCGACGGCGGGCTGAGCGCACAGGTCCAGCAGATGAACTTATGAACCGGTTACCGGGAAAGACTGCGCTGATTACCGGTGGCCGTCAGGGCATCGGTCGCGCAATCGTCGAAAAATTCCTCGACGAAGGTGCTCGTGTCATGACCTGCGGTCGCGAAGAGAGACCTCAGGATTTGCCGGGTGAAGTCTACTGGCAGACAACCAATGTTGCTGACAGGTTAGAGGTCGATAACCTGCTCAAAGCGGTCGTTGACGAGTTCGGCGAGCTCTCGACCCTGGTCAACAACGCGGGCATCCAGATTGAAAAGACCGTGGTCGACACCACTGACGAGGATTATGCAAGGCTGATGGGCGTCAATGCCTGGGGCGTATTCCTCGCCTGTCGTGCCTTTATTCCGATCATGCCCAGCGGTGGTTCGATAATCAACATCGGCTCTATCTCGGCGTCAACCGCGGACCCCGGGATTGCGCTTTACAATGCATCCAAGGCTTTCGTTCAGGGACTGACGCGTTCGATCGCAGTCGATCATGGTCCGGATATACGCTGCAACGCAATCAGCCCGGGCTGGATCATGACCGGCATGGCCGATGCTGCATTCGCGGCAGCAAACCATCCTGCGGCAGCAAAACGCGATGCACTGACGCGTCACCCGGCGGGCCGCTTCGGTGAGCCAGGCGACATTGCCAACCTCGCGGTGTGGCTAGCCTCGGACGAAGCCGGTTTCGCAACCGGCCAGTGCTATACCCTGGATGGTGGTTTGACCGCGGCCTCACCGTTAAATCCTGCGCTGTTCTAGATTTCTGTCACCTTCTCGACCTGTATGAACTATAAATAGGGCACCGGACAAGTCAGTTTGACTTGCAATAAACCAGTTCAAGCAAGGCTATCGAATGTCAACCGATGTTGATGAAATCACGTTAATTCTATCGGGTGTAAAAATCCTGCAGGATCTCGATGTCGGGATCATCCGCGATATCGCAGAGCATACACAGATCGAAGGGTTCGAAAAAGACGAATTGGTAATCGAGGCCGGCCAGATGGGTCGGCGCATCTACTTCATCTTCGAAGGTAAGGTCGAGGTCCAGATTCCCGACGTACAGGGCGACGTCAAAAGACGAATCATGCTCAAGAAGGGCGAAGTGGTTGGTGAAATTTCATTGCTGATTAACTCGACCTATTCCGCCGATGTTGTTGCACTATCCAAAACCACCGCGTTTTACCTCGATCAACAACATTTTAACGAGTTGATCGAAAAGCACCCGGATTTTGCCGAAGTCATGTCGCAGTTAATGACCAGTCGCATGGCGCAAAATGGCGGCATCAACCGGGTTGGCAAGTACGAATTGCGCAGCAAGCTCGGCGAGGGTTCCATGGCGACGGTGTTCAACGCCTGGGACGAGGAACTTGAGCGCGAGGTTGCGATCAAAATGCTGAAGTACAAGCTGGCCTTCAACGAAAATTTCCTCGACCGCTTCGAACAGGAAGCTAAAACCATCGCCAGTTTGAACCATCCGAATATCGTCAACGTGTTCGAGGTCATCGATGAATTTTCCACGCGCTTCATTGTCATGGAAAAGCTGCATGGGCAGGATCTTGCAGCGATCCTGGAAGAAAAAGGTGCATTCAGCCTGGCGCAAACGCGCGAAATCCTGTACCAGGTCGCGAACGCCCTGCAGTATGCGCATAACCACGGTGACAAAGGCATCGTGCATCGCGATATCAAACCATCAAACATCGTCATCGATGCCTACGGCAATATCAAGCTCACTGATTTTGGCGTTGCCGGTCCACCACAGGACAAGAAGGTTAATATCGAGGGCTCACCCTCGTACCTGGCGCCGGAAATTATCAACGGTGATATCCTCGACGGCCGCGCCGACATTTACGCGCTCGGTGTCATGGCCTTTCACATGTTGACCAACAGCCTGCCCTTCAGCGCGGGCACACTGGGTAAACTGTTAAAAATGCAGGTCAATCAAAAACCACCCGATATTCGCAATGCCTGTCCCGAAATCGACGAAAGCCTGGCCGGATTCATCGACAGCGCGCTGTCAAAGGATCCCGATGAGCGCATTTCGGACTGGGACGAAATCCGCAGCATTCTCAAACCCGCAAGTCAACTCAACCTGATGCTGGACCCCGACGAGCTCGCAGTAATCATCCGTTTTCGCGATACCGCCTACCAGTTATCCGGCAGTTTCATCAACGCGATGCAAAAGCTGTTGCAGGAAGAAGGCATCAACCACCAGATCGAGATTCTTCGAGGCGACGACGAAGAGTAAAACCTCACACCGAAAAAGCCGGCAATATCTCGGTTATATTGCTTCATCCCCGCGTAAGCGGGGATCTCACAATGTACCTGCGCTTTCGATCGTTACCTTGTCACGAGAACTCGGAAAACCCCTACGGGGCTTCCGGGATGAGACCTGACGGCCCCACTTTCGCGGTGGGCTTACGTATCCTGATGACCTGGCCTACTCCAAACCGCATTTCCTCAAACCGTTTAGATAGGGATCCAGACCTCCGGCGTGTTTTGTCGGCAGGTTTACTTCAAGATAACCGATTGACAGGTCGGGTTTGGCTTCCAGCGCCAGTGCAAGGGACTGCTTCGCCTCGTCGACCCGTTCAAGGTTAGCCAACGCGGAAGCCTTAACGGCGTGCGACCAGTACCCGGTCGCATTGGGAATCTGCAGAGTCTGATTGGCCCAGTCCAGCGCCGCTTCGTATTCTTCACTAAGGATATAGTTGAGCGCATGCACGATCGTGAATGCCCACAGCATCGGGTCGCGCGGGCTCATCGCAACCGCTTGTTTGGTTGTGCGCCCGGATTCCTCGAGCTCCCCCGCGAGTGATAACGCAAACCCCAGGCCATGATAGGCCTGGGCAAAACAGGGATTCAGTTCGATTGATTTTCTAAGTGCTGCTATTGACGCGTCATGATCGCCCAGCATCATGTGAATTCGGCCAATCGCAAAATATGAAATCGCATCCCTGTCATCGCACTTCAGCGCTAGCTTAGCGGCCGCCAGTCCTTCCTGCAAAAGCGAATCCGGATTTTCGGTAATTCCTAATATCACGAACTGGTAGCAACAATAGGCATAGTAGGCATAAGCCGGGGCAAATTTAGGGTCTGCCTCGGAAGCGCTTTTAAACAACCCCATTGCAGTCCGAATGTTTTCACCCTCAAAGGTCCACATGTGCCACAACGCCCGCTGATATAACTCCCAGGCATCGAGATTATCAGGAGACTTGCTAACCGCTCGCTCACGCTCGAACGCATTCAATTCAGGCTCGAGTGCCGAGGCGATAACCCGTACCATTTCATCCTGCAGATCGAAGATATCCTCCATCTCGCGATCGTAGCGTTCAGCCCAGACGTGGTGCCCGGTTTCGGCATCGATGAGCTGCACGGTCACGCGCACCCGGTTGCCTGCCTTGCGCACGCTACCTTCCAGCACGAATCGTACACCAAGCTCATTGGCGACCTGGCGCACATCAATTGCAGAGCCCTTATACGAGAAAGTGCTCTCGCGCGAGATAACCTTGAAAGAACGGATCTTGGACAGGGCGGTGATCAAATCCTCGGTGATGCCGTCGCCGATAAAATCCTGGTCCGGGTCATTGCTCATATTGGTCAGTGCCAGTACGGCGATCGAGGGCATTTCAGAAGCGCGCGATTTTTTTGCACCAGCAGCCCCGGGCTGATCACCTTCCGGCTTCCAGTAAAATACGTGGACTGGCCGATTTATGTTTTTAAACTGCTCCTCACCACCGTCGTTGAAATTCACATCGAGCTTGCCAAGAACCTGTTCATGAACGGATGTGGAAATGCAGATACCTCCTTCGGGTGCCGCGGCCTCAAGCCGAGCTGCGAGATTGACGCCATCGCCAAACACTTCGCCTCGATCTTCGATGACATCACCGATATTGATGCCGATACGAATCTGGACCTTCTTATCATCGTCAACCTGGTGATTTCTGTTAGCCATCTCGCGCTGGATTTCGACAGCCGTGTTAACGGCGCTGACCGCGCTGGAAAATTCCGCCAGGATGGCATCACCGGCGTAGCGCAGGACCTTGCCGCCGCTATCCGTTATCTGCTTGCTGGCGTAATCAAGAACCTCCATGACCTGTCGGTGCGTGCCCTCCTCATCGCCACCCGTCAGGCGCGAATAACCGGCGACATCGGTATATAGAATCGCGGTAAGCTTGCGATTGAGTGAATCAGATGGCATCGATGTCCCTGAAATTACAACGACTTTATTAGTTTCCAAAATCAGTATAAAGAGCAGTAAGCCGAAGTCCAGCCAAAATGGTTAATGCTGGCCTCAGGTTTCGAGTAATATTGGCGCCACTATATCTTCAATTCTGGAACTGAGATCAGCGAACCTGCCGACCCCATACGCCATAAAATAGCCGGGACCCTGATTCTGCTGATGGTCGTTATCACGATCCTGACGGGGTTACAGTTGCTCGGCTCCGAGTCCAGTCTTCTATTGATAGCCGGTGTCGCCGCGTGGTTGGCAGCATTGCTATTGTTTGTCGACACTTCTCGCGTGCTCAAGATCCAGGTTTCGCTGATCCTGATGATCGGCATCGCGATGATTGTTTATGCCCGTCGACACTCGGTGCTGGTGGACACGAATGCGTTGATCAGCGCGAATACCGGCCTGATGACGATGATCGCGGCAGTCGGTTTTCTGCGCCTGGTGGTGATTCCCGAAAGCGAGCAACAGGAAACCTTACCGGTCGGCAGAAAGGCTTTTCTGCAAACGATTCTCGGGCTCAACCTTTCGAGCTCGATCATCAATATATCGGCGCCGATCCTGATCTCCGATCGCATCCATCGCAGCCACCCGCTGGATCGATTCACCGCCCAGACTTTTACACGGATTTTTTGTGGCGTCTCCAGCTGGTCACCTTTCTTCGCCGCCATGGCCGTGGTGTTAACCTATGTCAGCGACGCGAGCCTGCTGTGGATCATTGTTGCCGGGTTTCCATTCATGCTGATTGGCTTTATCGGTGTTTATCTCGAAGCCCGCTTTCGTTATGCCGAAGAGCTGGAATCTTTTGTCGGTTATCCAACGCACCTGAGTGCACTCAAGATTCCCGCAATTTTGATTATCACCGTGGTATTAATTTCTCAGTTGTTACCCGCCACCCCGATCCTGGTGCTGATTGCAATCAGCGCACTACTGGTAACCTGTTCGTTCCTCATTCTGCGTCACGGGATGACCGGTTCGATCAAACGACTTAAAAATTACGTTAGCGGTGGCCTGCCCAGAATCGTCAACGAATTATGCCTGTTCCTCGCGGCGGGTGTGCTAGCAGGGGGCATCTCGGCCCTGATCACGCACGGCGTTTTCGAAAACCCTTTCGACCAGTTCAATGCGATCACCGCGGCCGAGGTATTGGCTCTCATGCTGTTGTGCGCGTTCTGCGGGATTCATCCGATTATCATGATTTCGAGTTTCGCGCCGATGATTATGACGTTGAATCCCGACCCCAACCTGCTCGCGGCAACCTTTCTGTTCGCCTGGCACCTGGGCACCTGCTCGAATCCCCTGTCCGGTACCAACCTGGTATTTCAGGGTCGTTATGGCATAGCTGGCTGGAAACTTGCCTTCTGGAACTGGCCTTATGCAATCGTAATGCTGGTTATCGGCGCTGTCTGGTTGCAAATCGTCGCGCAAGCTTTTCCCTGAATTAAGTGATTATCAGCATTGAAGGGTCGGGGCAATTCCGCTTGAAGAAATCGAGATCGTCCGGGCGCACTACTCCTGGATAGTCACCGTGATAATCCTGCATGTCCTGAACCAACTGAAAATGGAGGTGTGGGGTCCAGTTACCGTTAACCGGTCGCGGACCAATTTCAGCAATTTTTTCACCGCTGGCAACCGGCTTGCCATCATAGAGCCCGTCAAGCGAGTCCTCGGCTAAATGTCCGTAAAGACTATGAAACTCGAAATCGGCCAGGCGATGTCGCAGGATAATAACCGGGCCATAGTCACCGCTAACCTGCCGATTGGCAAAACTCTGCACTTGTGCTTCGAGCGGTGCGAAAATCGGGGTTCCGGCAGGCATGAAAACATCGACTCCAATATGGATACAGCGCTCCTCGTCGCCCTGGAATAGTTCGGTATCCCGGTAGACAGAACGATTTTCCAGGTAGCCGCCCACTCCTGCTATTGCCCCGGCTTTATCAATCCTGTTAAACACTTCGGCATCAATTTCGGTTTCGCTCAAACCTTCAAAGGTATTGCTGGCACTCGACAATTCCATGTAAACGCTATTTTCAGCCGTCAAAACGGGCTCGAACATAGGAACAAACGCATTTCGATGGGTTTTTAACAAATCAGCAAGGTTCATCAATTGTCCTTGTCAGGTCCATGCGAAATAGGGTTGCTCGTAGTGTGCCACACGGGTACTTCTGCCCAATAATGCAACCTCGCGAAACTGGTACGCGATAACGGCGCTGGGCGCGGCAAACCAATCGTCACCCAGTGGCATTTTCAATACCGGATGTTCACTTTCCGCAATCGAATCCAGGATTGGTGCGTCTTCTCGGGCCAATTCACTTAACGGTATCCGATGAATCTGTGCAACTTCATCGGGATTCGGAATTAAATCGACATCCTTTCCTCCCCAGACCACTACCGGAGTAATAACAAAACCGGATCGTGTCGCATAATCATCCAGGCGACCGAGCACCTGGCTGGCTTCCAAGGCTAAGCCGACCTCCTCCTCGAGTTCGCGCAATGCAGCCTGTTCGACGGTTTCACCCTGGTCCATCCTGCCGCCGGGATAAGCACGTTGGCCGGCATGACTGGAGAGCTCCGCCGCACGGGTTGTCAGGATAAAAGCGGCCTGCTCGCAGGCCCCGGCAAGATGCGGAATATTGCCGATACAGGCGGGTTCGCTGCACTCCACGAGGGTAAACGCAACCGCCGCATGCTTAAGGCCAGCACGGTCCAGCTCCGATACATCATGCTGATTCAGATTCCGGGAAATCAGCTCGCGCAAGGATTGATCGAACCTATAGCTTGAATCCATTGTTGAAATGCCTTGATCACTGACCTGAGAATCGACCTGCAAATATGCCATAAGCAGGTCAATTTAACCCATTTGGGTGATGTTTTGCGTACGAATTCGGAGGATACTCCGTGCCGTTAAGTAACAAAATCGCAGTTTTTATATGAATAATGTCACATTATTCCTTATGAAAATGAGATTTTAGGTTTGGTTAAGACCTCGGGGCAAGTGTTCGCCGGTTGAATAACGGCGATCCCGGTCCTGACCTGAGAATGTTTCGGATTAGCAGATCTCAGTAACTTACGATTTAATCGCGCAATATTTTGCGGGCCTCTTCGGGGGCCTTTTTTTTGCCTGGAGTTTATATGTCAGGCATGGTGATCGGCTCTTGCTGTAATCCAGTCAGCAGTTCCTTCAGCTCGAGGATATATTCCGACCAGTAGCGTTCAGTATTGAACCATGGAAAGGCGAGCGGAAAGGCCGGGTCGTCCCAGCGTCGAGCCAGCCAGGCGCTGAAATAAAGCACACGCATCGCGCGTAACGGCTCGATCAGCTTGAGCTCACGCACATCAAATGGCTGAAACATTTCGTAACCTTCGATGATCTCCAGCAACTGGCGCTGCTGATTGGTAATATCGCCGGATAGGAGCATCCATAAATCCTGAATTGCGGGTCCGCTAATGGCGTCGTCAAAGTCGACGAAATGAGGACAATCGTCCCGCCACAGCACATTACCGCTGTGGCAATCACCGTGCAAAGTGATTTGCTGATAGGGTTCGACGTCCGGTCGTCGCGCTTCGATGGCAGACAGAATCTCGCCGGTAATCGCGCGGTACGCTGCTTCGAGATCTGGAGGTATAAATCCGGCCTCCAGCAGGTAGTTCACATTTTCACCGGCACGATCCACCGACATCCGCATACGGTGCTCAAATCGAAATCCATGCCCTGCCGCATGAATACGGCCGATGAATCTTCCCATCAGGTGCAGATGATCGAGGTTATCGAGTTCCGGAGCACGACCACCCTGGCGCGGATAGATCGAAAACCAGAAGTCGTCATGGCTACCGAGAGTCGGATACTCTGCGTCGGAGCCGATCACCAACGGCGGTACCACCGGAATTTCATGATCGAACAGAAACTGGGTAAAACGATGCTCTTCGTCGATCTGCGACTTACTCCAGCGGTTGGGTCGATAGAACTTGACAATGACCGGGTCCGCATCTTCGATGCCTACCTGGTAGACACGATTTTCATAGCTGTTCAAGGCCAGTATGCGGGCATCGCTGAG
Organism: uncultured Gammaproteobacteria bacterium; assembly: GCA_947259485.1. Lineage (GTDB taxonomy): Bacteria > Pseudomonadota > Gammaproteobacteria. The sequence continues at coordinate 42,672 of CAMYLU010000005.1, forward strand.
TCTGCCGGTGGTTTCAACCGCGGCAATCACGTGATCAGGGGTTAATCGCGTATAGGGATGACTCAAGGCCCCATCGGCAGGCTCTGAATGATCGTTATGTTCTCCGGCGAATCCCACTCCAGTGCTCCAGGCTATGCATAGCGGATCTGGCCGTTTTGATCGACCAGGAAACTCGAAGGATACACGCAGACCCTCCAAGCGTTCGACACTATACCCTGATAGTCAATTAAAAGGGGCAACTCAATTTGTAACCGCCGATTAAAGTTTGCGATATGCTTCGGATGCGGAAACGCGGGGAAATTATTCGAGCCTACTTGAGTTGATCGAGCCAGTCCGCTACCGCGCTTACCAGCGCATCACCCTGATTGGTGAAATAGTGATTCGCGCCCGGCAAAACAACCTGTTGCGAGTTTGCATGTCCTGCCTTGTCAATCATCGCCTTGCGCTCCGGTGCCAAACGGATCACCGCCGGGTATTCGTCGGCACCGTAGAGGTCGAGTATCGGTACGTGCATCCAGTCGAGCGGAAAAGGCTGATGCATGGGTTGCTTGTAATCGGTTGCGCCCATGCCAAGACCGATAAATGCGTCAATGGAGCGGTCGTTTTTAGTCCTGATCCAGTCCATCGCCATGTGCACGCCGCAGCTGTGGGCCAGCAAAACAATTTTCTGGAAACCGTTATCGCGTAAATACTGAATGCCTGCTTCAATTCTTGGATGCGCGTGGTGAAAGATTGCAACGTAATCGTAGTACTTGGCATCTTTTTCGAGCACCGGCATCTGCAAAGATAGCGTGCTATATCCGCGCTCGACCAGGTCGACGCGTAGCGGGTTTATGGTGTCCGCCCAGTCCGGGTGAAAGCCTCGGCCGTGCAAGATAATTACGGCAACATTGTAATCTTCGGCCTCGGTGTAGATGCTTAAGAACTCGCGCCCGCCAGCTTCGAGCCAGACGGGATCTCCATCCAGGATAACGTCGACAATTTCATCGGCTAACCTTGTTTCGCGCGCGAAGTCGGGCTCGGACGCAGCCGCCTGACCCACGCAGAGCAGCAAGACCAGAAGGCATGGCTTGACCAAGGTTTTAACGCTCATGTTCCATCAGTACCGGCTTTTCACGTTTTTCGAGCAACTGCTCCTCGGCAGATAACTGGTTATCCGCAAACATGACCTTGTAACTGAAACCATCTTCGGCCTGTTCTGCACGCAGCTTCTTGGCCTCGATTTTTGCGTCACGGAAAGCATCGAAAACTTCCACTAGCTCGAGATCCTTTACCAGGTCGATGCTGTCGCGAGAACTGACTTTGAAAAGATAATATGGCATGTCTGAATATCGGATTGAGCTACTGGATAATGATTAACTCGTAGCCTAATTCCTCGTAGAGCCTGACCTGGCCAGGTCCGGTAGGTGCGACATTAACATAATCCGGGAAATCTTCCGCGGTAACACCGTACCAGCCGGCATGGGTTTCGCAGACGTGCACCGGCACATCATCGGCAACCAGCGACCGCACCTGCTGATGGATCTCGGCATGTTCGCCCTGGTATTGTGATTGCAACGCAAACTCCTCTTTGCCATGCGAGACGACCGCAAATTCGGTCGCGGGAAACTTGGCGCGAACTTTTTCGATGGCATCGCGGACCCGGGGTAACAGTTCTTCGAGCGCAGACTCATCTGCTTCGACGATTTCAAACACCACACCCTGCGGCGGTTCTGCCTGGGCCAACAGGTTTTCAACCGCGTCGTTGGCCTGGGCAATGCCAGCACAGGCCATTAAAGCCAGTAACAAAACAAATTGTCTCGGCTTACTACAATCCCGATTTTGCGAGGCTAACATGCGTGAGCTTTGCGCGCGCTTCGTCAATGCGGTTATCGATAAATCCACCATAAAAGTCCTCCGACCATATGCCGACGAGTTTATCACTCATTTCCTTGCCGTCGGCATTCAGAAACAGCAGGGTCGGCGTAAGCGAAACCCCGTAACGCGATGCAAAATCAACGGTACTCATAGATTGACCATCAAAATCAACCAGGGTTTCAAAACTGTCCAGGGACACTGTACGGATGAGGATTTTCTCGTCGTATTCCGCATTGCGCTGCATCGGCAACAGGAACAGCTGTTCGAGCTTGCGACAATAAGTGCAGTCATCGCTGGAAAACTCGAGCACGAGGACTAAATTATCTGCCCGGACTAGACGCGCTTCATCGCGCAAGTCTGACACCCGCTTCATCTTCGCATTATCACCAGCAACAGGGCCGGCGATCACGAGCACGGCTAATATAACTGTGAGTAAAGCTTTATGCATGGCTGTAAAATTAAGGGGGGTTAATGGTTGCACATCCCTGTGCAAGCCGGTAATCCTCTAACCACAAATTTTCTGCATCAGCTGGTCGGCTTAGCCGTGGTCAGACCAAGGTTCGACCAGTTCTGCATACCACCTCGGTACCACTTGATCTTGTGGGCCGGGTAGCCAAACTTGAGCAGATTCTTGATATTGTTGGGAGACTGGCCACACCACATCCCGTTACAGAACATGACCAGGGTCTTTGCGTTGGAGTAATCCCACAGGCCTTCAAGCGAAGTGGCGCCAAAACGGTCTTCCATAATTTCACCAATTGAAATCGGGTCCGCACCTTTGGCCGGATTCAAGGCAGTCCACGGAATATTCACTGCACCGGGGATCGTGCCCTTTTGCACCCAGTCAGGCGTGCGCGAATCAACCACCAGGATAGTCTTGTCACCCTTGCTCATTCGAACCAGGTAATCAATTATTTCCGCTTCACCCAGGGTTTCTATCCCTGGTGCCAGCATAATCGGCTGAATACAAAACGGCGGGCAGGGCCGCGAAGTTTTGGCAAAGGCAGGGTTAACCACGGCCTTGTTGTTCTGGTCGCGCATGATCTTGACCGACTTACCACCGTGCATAACGGTCGCATCTTCCATTGAAAAGGTTATTCCCACTGGCTTATCGGCAGCCGCGGCATTGCCGACCCAGACCAGGCTGGCAGTCAACATAATTGTTTTTAATAACTTGGATTTCATCTTGTCCCTCCTGGGATGCAATTTAAAGCATTCGAATAAAAACGACTCCAACCCTATTCACAATCTGGTTCTTCTTCCCCTTCCCCTTCACTTCCACCTTCCTGGTCTGATTCGCTGCCAGCTACAATTGAAGCGCAATTCTGAGTTGATTCAACAGCAGACCGGACCTCATCCAGTGGCGACCACGCCAATGCAACCGGGGAAAGAATCATCTGCAAGGCTACAAAAAGCACTAATATCAGTTGTTTCATTTTCATGTATCTCCACGCGATACTTCGAACAATGCTAGATAATCAAAAAACACCGGGATAGCACATATCTATCTTTGGGTATGGCTAGGCAAAGCGCTTTCCATATAGTGTTTATTACCTATTTGAATAAGATGGATTAATGTGCTTGATCGTATTATTGTGGTCGTCCAATACCTGTAAGTTGTTGCGCTAAATCAAGTAATTTAAACTTTCCCATTATGATCTACTTCGAACAGACAGCTCAGCGCTTTTTCGATTACCGAACTACAATCCTGCTGCTGTTGCTACTGGTGAACTCCTTGCAAGCCGGCATAGCCAGCGAAATAACCATGGGCAAATTCCGTGGTGCCATACCTTCCGAGAAGCCGGACTGGTTCAAGGAAAGCTTTCTCGAATTCGAAGACGATGTCGCCGAGGCTGCCGCCGCCGGCCGCAGGGTTATGCTCTACTTCCACCAGGATAGTTGCCCCTACTGCTCCAGATTGATCGAAGAGAATTTCACTGATCACGAAATCAAGGCTTACATCATCAAGCATTTTGACGGTATCTCGCTCAACCTTTGGGGTGATCGCGAAGTGGTCAGTGTCGGTGGCCGCGACTTTACCGAAAAAACCTTTGCAGCGGCCCTCAAGGTTCAATATACCCCGACCCTGGTTTTCCTGGATGAGACTGGCAAGGTTGCGCTGCGCCTGAATGGTTATTACCCGCCCGCTGACTTCCGCGCGGCACTCGACTATGTTGCGCAAAAACTTGAGCGCAAACTGAGCTTTTCGCAATATCGCCTCGATAAACTGGCATCGGTCAACGGCAAACTAATCAACGAGGATTTTTTCCTGGATCAGGTCGATCTGGGCAAGCTTGTCTCGGGCACCAATAAACCGCTTGCGGTTTACTTTGAATCACCCGATTGTGCAGAATGCAAGACCATGCACGAGCGTATCCTGACCGATAAAGCGACCCGCAAACTCGTGCTGCAGGCTAATAATGTGCAGATTAACGTCGCCTCACAACAACGCCTGATCACTCCAGCTGGCGAACAGACCAGCGCCAGGCAGTGGGCCCAGGATCTCGGTATCGATTACACCCCTTCGCTGATCTTCTTTGATTCGCAAGGCAACGAAGTCATGCGCATCGGCGCATTTATGAAAACCTTTCATTTTCAGTCGGTTTACGCCTACGTGCTGGAAAAGGCGTATCTCGAGGAACCTGAATTCCAGCGTTATATTTCGGCACGTGCTGACCATATTCGTGAAGCCGGATTCGATACTGATATCTGGGGTTACGATTCATTTCATGATTAAATACATCAAAACGAGAGGAGACATACTATGAAACACACATTGAAAACCCTGCTGCTCGCCGCCTCGATCGCGGTTTTTAGTGGTGGCTATCTTACAACTGTAAACGCCGGCGACATGAGTGCTGAAGCATCAATTGCCGCCGCCAAGGACGCCCAGAAGCAAGCCAGGTCGGTCGGTGGCGAATGGCGCGACACCGGCAAGATGATCAAGAAAGCGGAAAAGCTGTTGAAGGAAGGAAAAACCAAGGAAGCCGCAAAACTTGCCCAGGAGGCGGAAGCCCAGGGTATGCTGGGTTACATGCAGGCCACCTCGCAAACCAAAGATAACCTTCACATATAAAAGTTTCAGCTAATAAACAGCCGGATGACACATTTATCATCCGGCTGTTTTTTCAGTTCCTTATTCGGCCAACTGCCAGCCTTTCTCGGTTTTGTGCAGGGTGACCTTATCGGTTTTTTGAATTCGGTCTCCAGCCTCGAACTGGCCAAAATTTGACTGAATCGCAGTCAGAATAAACTTTGAGCCAAACATTCCGTACTGGGGTCCCGTCGGATCTTCACGAATTTCCCGCACCACGTCGACAAAGCTTTTCTGGAACACCAGGTCATACTCAACGTCGACAATATAAACGTTGTCGCTTTCCCTGAAGCCGTTAGTTTTGGCGAAGTTTTCCATGGTAAACAGGTCATCGAGGCCATCCGTCAGCAAACTGCTGCGCACCATGGTTTCAATTTCCTTGTTATCCGGAACCCCGGAACAGGCGGCCAGCAGGGCAGTGAGTAGCAGGACTATGATTTTTTTCATAATGACTGGGTAACTTTATTGTGATTCGGCCGTACCAGGATTGGTCTGGCCCTGCTTCGACATCATTTCCTGCCATTGCTGGTAGAATTTTTCGTACTGCTTTGGATCCATGATCGATTGAGGACCCGGTGTCGCGCCCATCGGCGGCATTCCCCCGGGCATTTGCGGCATACCCATTCCCGGCATTTGCGGCATCATCCCCATCGGCGGCATTCCTCCGGGCATCTGCGGCATCATCCCCATCGGTGGCATTCCTCCGGGCATCTGCGGCATCATCCCCATCGGTGGCATTCCTCCGGGCATTCCTGGCATACCCATACCCGGCATTTGCGGCATCATCCCCATCGGCGGCATTCCTCCGGGCATCTGAGGCATCATCCCCATCGGTGGCATTCCTCCGGGCATTCCTGGCATGCCCATACCGGGCATCCCCGGCATTCCCATACCCGGCATCCCTGGCATTCCCATACCACCCATACCCGGCATCATCCCCATGCCCGTCATCGGATTCATCATCCCCATCATCGGCGCCATCATCATCCCGGTCATCGGGTTCATCATCATCCCCATCGGTGCCATCATCATCCCGGTCATTGGATTCATCATGCCGGTCATTGGCGCCATCATCCCGGTCATCGGGTTCATCATCCCTGTCATCGGCGCCATCATCCCGGTCATCGGGTTCATCATGCCGGTGGCGGCACCGGTGTAGGCCTGTGGATTGGACATATGCATCAACGGATCCATCGCCTGCATCATGCCGCCATAGTCCTTCTGGTAGCGAGCGATATCCTCATCAGTATGGCAATCGACACAGGATGAAATCAGTGGCTGACCCTGTAACTCGCCGCTCATCATGCTGTTCATGAGCTTGATCCAGACGTTCGGATCCATCGATTTTTGCATGGCATACGACATTTCCGGATTCGCTGCAGTGGTATCGCCCGTTGTTTCATCTGCCGCCATCGATACCGATGTTGCCAGGCCGAACAAGACGGCTAACAGTAATTTGATAATGCTGGTATTCATTAGGTGTACTCCCAAGTACTTGTAAAATGCCTGTAAAGGCAGCTTCAAATCGTTAAAAATCGCCGGTCGCGGCACCTTCCATGATGTAGCGCATACCGTCGCGAATTCTGATCGCTTCCTCGCGTAACTCTTTATCCAGAACACTGTTCGGGTTCTGTGCCAGGTTTAGCCAGTTCACATCCCAGTCCAGGGTCATCACCCAGATCTTGCCGTCTGCATCTTCGAGCAGCGCGATACGGCAGGGAATGAAGACGATAAATTCCGGCGCATAGTCGAGTACCTTGCGTGCCACCATGGCATCACAGAAATTAAAAATTTCGACGCGGGGGGTGTCTTCGCCGGTAATAGCGGTGATGTCCTTCCACAGCGGACTGTGGCCAACGAACTTGAAATTTATTTCATTGGCGCGCAGGCGCATGGATTCAATCGCGTCGTCAAAGGAAACATCTTCGGCTACCGGCATCTTGTCCGCCATGATCGAAATCATGTCACGCAACGATAGCGGGCTAAACATCATCATGCTCTGGTACAGGTTGCGCTTGGCCTCGTCCGAAATCGAGTCCGACACCGTGTTGGCGGGGACGTCACGCTTATTCTGCGAGGGTATCCACATCCGGGCCTGGTTAGAACCACCAAACATACCCTCCAGCATTTGCGTATTAGCGGCGCGCAGCATCGCGTCGAGGATGTTAAACCGGGTAGCCTCGTCAATCGGAGCATTCATGAAATGGTTCGCCATCATCATCATCCATTGCATGTTCATCCATTCCGAGGACATGCCCTGCGCACCGATATTGGACGATACCGAGGGCGCGGTGTTTGCCAACCATGGAAACAGGTAAAAAGGGTTTTGCAGGGGGCTCGCAGGCGTGACATTGCAGCCCGGTTCCCCGGCTGTGCAATTTTCCTGGCTTAGCGCGGGATGAATGAATAACGACAGTGCGATCGCCATTATTGCGATAAAACGAGCCAACATGATAAATCCCCTGTTTACTTTTTAATGAGTGAATTACTGATTCCGCAACACCTTAACAAGCCCGGGCCCTGGATCACATATCCACTAGGGCATACAAACGAGCCTGAAAATACGCCAACCTAATACTCTTTATTCGAATCTTACCCAAATTGGGGTATAGTATTCAGGCATTCGATTAAGTTATTTTGCGCCTGTCGATTTGCGTCAGTAATTTCAGCATAATACAAACAGCAACCTGCCCTGAGCAGGGAAGCATATTAGTAAGTATCGAGGAGGAATAGCATGACGATGAAGCAAGTTACCAGCGGAATAGTATCGATGACACTGTTTTGCTGTATTTCGATTTTGAGCAGCCTGTCGATCGCAAACGCCGATGCTATCGCTGATGGCAAGAAAGTGGCATTTGATCGCAAGAAAGGCAACTGCCTGGGCTGCCATATGATGGCAGATGGCGTACTACCAGGAAATATTGGTCCACCCTTGATCGCGATGAAAGCGCGCTTTCCTGATAAGGCCAAGCTGCGCGAGCAGATCTGGGACCCCACGATCGCAAACCCCAACACCATCATGCCTCCTTTCGGGAAGCATAGAATTCTGACAGAAAAGGAAGTAGACCTGATTACCGAATTTGTCTACAGCCTTTAAGTCTTGCATGAAAAATATCGCACGAGGAAATCTAAAATGAATCTTTTACGTCGTAAATTTGTTAAAACGGCCGCTTTTGTCGGCGCCACGGTATCGGCCGTCGGTACCGGAATATTGATTCCCAAGCGCGCACTAGGCGCCTATTCGAAGGCAGCTTTTGATGCCAAAGACGTGAGCGGTGCGCTAACCGCTGCCATGGGCTCAGATCAGCATACCGCCTCTGGCGACATCAAGCTGAAAGCACCGGACATCGCCGAAAACGGCGCAGTGGTTCCGGTCACCGTATCATCGACCATGGGCAATATTGACGCAATCTCTATCATTGCATCAGCTAACGTTTCACCCCTGACCTCAACCTATATGTTGACCTCCGCCTGTGAGCCATTTGTTTCCACCCGGATCAAGATGGCCAAGACCTCCGACGTCGTTGCCGTGATCAAGGCGGATGGCAAGCTCTATTCAGCAACGAAGGAAGTCAAGGTCACCATTGGTGGTTGTGGCGGTTAATTACAGACTTTAAAGAATTGGAGAATTAAACATGGCTTCTATAAAGATTCGCGCAAAGGCAAAAGATGGCGTTACAACCGTCAAGACATTGATGAGTCACGCGATGGAAACCGGGTTGCGCAAAGACTCGAAAACCGGCAAGAAAATTCCGGCACATCACATCACCGAGGTTACCGCGGAGCACAACGGTAACGTTGTAATGACGGCTAACTGGGGTGGCGCCATTTCGAAAAATCCTTACCTTTCGTTCAAGTTCAAAGGTGCCGCCTCGGGTGACAAGATTAAAATTACCTGGGTCGATAACATGGGCGAAGGCGACAGCGCCGAAGCTGCAATCAAGTAAGCTGCGGCTATAAAATAATACGAGGAGGAACTGTCATGAATAAACTAATTACAACCCTGGGGATTGCTTTACTGGTTGCGTCGCCTTTCAACGGCATGGCCAGCCCGCAGCAGGACCTGTCCGAGTTTCGGGATTACTATGAGAAACGTTTTCCCGGCACCCCGTTCGACGATTTTATCAACGGCGTTTACTCGATCGATGCGGCATCACGTGAGCAATGGGAAGAAATAGAAGATTTCCCACCCTACGAGTTAGGCCTCAGCAAGGGCGAGGAGCTGTTTAACAAGCCGTTCGCAAACGGCAAGACTTACGGCAGCTGCTTCGAAAACGATGGCATTGGTATTCGTCAGAACTACCCCTACTTTGATACCGATCGAGGTGAAGTCATTACCCTGGAACTGGCGATCAACGAATGCCGTGAAGCCAACGGCGAGAAGAAATTGAAGTGGAAGAAAGGGCCAATCGCATTTATATCCGCCTATATGGCCTACACCTCGCGCGGCAATATAATCGACATCAAGATTCCGGATGATGCGCGTGCAGTTGCCGCCTATGAACGTGGCAAGAAACACTTCTACCAGAAGCGCGGTCAGCTCAACATGGCATGCGCCGATTGCCACAAGTTTTATGCCGGCAGCATGGTGCGCGCGGATTTACTGAGTCCTGCACTGGGGCACCTGTCCCATTTCCCGGTATACCGTTCTAAATGGGGCGGCATGGGCACCACGCATCGTCGCTACGGAGGCTGTAACAAGCAGGTACGCGCCAAGGACTACCCGGCGCAAAGCGAAGAGTACCGCGCACTGGAGTACTTCCACACCTACATGAGTAACGGACTCGCGGTCAACGGGCCGGGTGCCAGGAAGTAACACGAACCAAATCTTGATTATTTTAATGCCGGGCTTTCGACCCGGCATTTTTTTATCCCCAAAGGGGTAGCCTCCTATCAAACAGGGCTGTTTTATCGGCTCGCCAATTAATCTAAGGTTGACACTTACTGCTTAAGGCTGTTCTATCGACTGGTTGATACAGATCAATGAGTGTTGGCAAGAAATCTTTAAAACACCAACTTGCCTGATATACCAAACGTTTAACCAGCAGAGGAATAAATTGAATATGTCCGAATATACCGAAAAATTTGATGCCACCGGCCTCAACTGCCCGCTTCCCATTCTGAGATCGAAGAAGGTTCTCAGCTCGATGAACACTGGCGACGTGCTCTATGTTATTGCCACCGACTCGGGTTCAGTCAAGGATTTCGATGCCTTTTGCAAACAAACCGGTAACCAGCTGCTGGAAAGCTCGGAAGCCGACGGCAAGTATCATTATTATATCAAGAAGGCCTGAGATCGTTACTCAGCGCCTGAAGTATTTCGGAGTGAAGTATGTCTGAGAAAAAACTGGCGCTGATTGCCACCAAGGGAACCCTCGACTGGGCCTACCCTCCTTTCATCCTGGCATCTACCGCGGCCGCGATCGGTTACGAGGTGCAGATCTTCTTCACCTTTTACGGTCTCCAGTTACTCAAAAAAGACATGAACCTCAAGGTTTCACCGCTCGGCAATCCTGGCATGCCGATGCCAATGGGCATGGATAAATGGTTCCCGACCATCGGTACCGCCATCCCCGGCATGGAAGCGATGATGAGCAGCATGATGAAATCGAAGATGAAGTCCAAGGGCGTCGCCAGCGTTGCCGAACTTCGCGATTTGTGCCAGGAGGCCGATGTCAAGCTAATCGCCTGCCAGATGACGGTGGATTTGTTCGACATGCAGCCGAGTGAATTTATCGACGGCATCGACTATGCCGGCGCGGCCACCTTTTTCGAATTTGCCGGCGAATCAGACGTCAACCTATTTATCTAACATCATTTATATTTATAAAACCAAGCGAACACGAGGAGGCAGTAATGATAAGGGTTCGACTCAAGTTTTTAAGCATTGCCCTGCTGGCAGTCACATTTCCAGTCTCGGTCTGGGCCACTAACGGCTACTTCAGCCACGGCACCAGTCTCGCCGAGAAAGGGCTCGCCGGAGCCGGCGTCGCCTATTCACAGGACACGCTGGCAGCGGCCAACAATCCCGCCGGAATGGTCTGGCAGGGAGCGCGCTACGACTTCGGCGGCGCCCTGTTTGCACCGATGCGCAGCTACTCGTCCGAGGGCGGACCTTTCGTGCCGGCGGGAGGCAATTTTTGTGGTGGAGGACCTTGCCCGTTTAGTATTGGCAATGGTGATCAGAGTCTCGACAGTGAAAACGAACTGTTCCTGATCCCGCAATTTGGTTACAACTGGAAGCTCGACGACAACAGCACAATTGGAGTTTCGGTTTTCGGCAACGGGGGCTTGAACACCGAGTGGAAGGATGGAGTTGCAATTCTTGACAATGGTGCCGGTTCTACCACGCCGCTTTTGCCTGGTACCTTTGGTGATGGCACTGCTGGAGTAGATCTATCACAATTATTCATTTCAACCACTTATTCCGCAAAGATATCCGATACCACATCCTGGGGTGTCAGCGGCATCATTGCCTATCAACGCTTCGAGGCCAAGGGCCTGGCAAATTTCAGCCCTTTTTCTACCGATCCGGACAACCTGACTAATAATGACCACGATAGTGCTACCGGGATCGGCATCCGCCTCGGATTCCAGACTGAAATCTCGCCGGGTATCCGCCTTGGCGCGGCCTATCAGCCGGAAATCGATATGGGCGAATTCGACGATTACGCCGGCCTGTTTGCGGAAGAAGGGGATTTTAATATTCCGTCGAACTACACCGTCGGTTTAGCATTTGATGTTAAGGATCACGGCGTGCTGGTCGTTGATGTGCAGCGAATCAATTATGAAGACGTCCCCGCGGTATCTAATCCGATTGCACCGCTGACCGATTTTAGTAGCTGTGCAGCTGCTACGGGGCCGGGATTTAGTGGCGTCGGAGATGGCTGCCTGGGCGGCGATGATGGCGCCGGTTTCGGTTGGGAAGACATGACCGTCGTTAAAATTGGTTACCAGTGGCAGGACGGTGATATGACCTGGCGCGTCGGCTATAGTACCGGCGACCAACCAATCCCCAGCAGCGAAGTCGTGTTTAACATCCTTGCGCCTGGCGTCATGGAAGAACATTTTACCTTCGGCTTTACCCGGCAGGTTGATGCAAAGAGTTCATTCGATTTTGCTGTGATGTTTGCACCCAACAATTCGGTCGATGGCAGCAACACGTTCGATCCAAGCCAGGAAATCGAAATTGAAATGGATCAGTACGAACTGGCATTTAGCTATAATCGCAGGCTTTAACGACAACGCGAGACCCAGGAATAGATGGAGCTAGACCTTTATTCACAGTCGCTGCTGTGGGCGTTCGGACTTTCAATCGTGTTTGGCGCCATCGCCAACAAGGCGAACTTTTGCACCATGGGCGCGGTTTCTGACTGGATTAACATCGGTGATCACAACCGCATGCGTTCGTGGCTGCTCGCGATCGTCACTGCGATTATCGGTGTCGGGATTCTGGAGTATTCTGGCAGCATCGACCTGTCGTTGACGACCAGCAACGAGACCTCAAATCCGCCTTACCGCAGCGCCAATTTTATCTGGATGCGTCACCTGGTGGGTGGCCTGATGTTCGGCGTTGGCATGACGCTGGCCAGCGGTTGCGGCAACAAGACCCTGGTGCGCCTGGGGGAAGGCAACATGAAGTCGCTCGTAGTCCTCACGATCATGGGAATCGCCGCCTGGTGGATGTTGTTTACCAATTTCGGTTACCTGGTGTTCCTGCAATGGATGCTGCCGGTCAGTATTGATTTCTCCAACCAGGGAATCCCCAGCCAGGACATTACGGCCGTGTTGTCCGGAATCGCCGGGATCGAATCGAGCCCCGCCCTGGGATTCGCCATCGCATTGATAGTGGCCATTCCACTGTTGATCTGGATACTGCGGTCACAGGACTTCCGCACCAACCTGGAGTTAATCAGCGCAGGCCTGGTGATCGGCACGCTGATCGTTATCGGCTGGTACGTTACCAGCGGACCGGGCGGCCTCGAGCTGATGGACGAACTGGAATTCATGGACGAGCGGCCCTTTTTCACCGGTGCACAATCACTGACGTTTATCGGCCCTACCGGACATGTCGTGCAGTACCTGAAGCAGGGTTTTTCCGAGATTTTTCTCACCTTTGGCATTGCCACCGTACTCGGTGTCGTGGTTGGTTCGTTCCTGTACACCCTGGTATTTCGCAAGGTCCGTATTGAATGGTTTGTATCCTGGAATGATTTCCTGATGCACGCTATCGGCGCGCTGTTAATGGGTATTGGCGGGGTACTGGCGATGGGTTGCACCATTGGCCAGGGAATCACCGGGGTTTCGACCCTGGCGCTGGGATCGATTCTGACGATCGTCGCGATCATCGCCGGCAGCGCGGCAACCATGAAGTACCAGTATTACCTAATGATGCGTGAAGATGACTAGATGGGATATACCGGGCAAAACCTGTTTTTGCTAGGCTACGGGTCTTGTCAGCCATCAAGCTGATAGCGAAAACCGAAACTTTAAACGATCTTTGCGCCAAATTGAAATTGCAGAAACCAGGAGATTCCGATGAACCAGGCTTATCGTGACGCAATCACCCAAATGGAAGAAATGAAAGTACAGGAGGAATATATCCTCGGCTGGCAGGGCGGTTTTCTCGGGCATCCACAACGCGAAGAACAGCGTCTCACCGAAGCCTATGAAGCCGGCTACGAGGACGGCAGCGCCAAATCCAGCGACAATTTTTCAAACTGGGTCGAATCCTAGGCTTCGAAGACAACCAACCCAGCCAACGAGCGTTTTAAAGCCGCTTCGATTTCAGGCGCCTCCCTGCCGACGATATAATCGGGGATCCAGCGACTGTCGCGTTCACCCATGGATTCTTTTACGTGGTCTCCAAGACGACAGCGCATAGCGAAGCTACCGCCTTCGGCCTCGCTGAAGCCGTAACCCGCATAGTCCGTTGAACGCTGGTTGATCTTGCTGACAAAGTCGGCCCGGTATTCACCCTCGCCCTGAACGTCAATCCGACTATCTTCCAGCATCCGCGCCAGGTCCTTGACCAGGCAACTGATGAATTCGGCACGCTGATCCTGGCTGGCCTTCGAATATATCCAGCGATCACAGAAATGTACCAGGTAGCAGACCATTTCCTCCATGATATCGACCCGCTGACCCTGCGTGGCGGTTTCGAAATTTTCATTTTCCATGTTCAACACAACGTTGGCGGCGAGTTTCCAGATGGTTGCACCAATGGCATTCGCCATCTGTGCCGGGGACCTCGCCCGCTCGTTCTGGTTCCAGCTTTTCTTGACTCTTACCATGTGTGGGGTGATATCCGGAAACTAGTTTCGATGCGCGTCAAGCCACTCGGTAACCTGCCGTACCAGGTCCTCTTCATGGCCCTGGAAAAAATGATTCGCCCCATCGACACGAACCTGCAGGTATTGGCGATCCGGTTGCTTTTTGCCTGACAGGGCTCGCTGTTCGACCGAATTGAGCACCGACTCGAGATCCTCGCTGCCGTATAAATCAAGTACCGGAACCCGCACCTTTGCCAGCGCCTCAAGAAGGTCGATGTAAGCGCCGCCCGCCCCCATACCGATAATGACCAGCGAGTCTACCGAGCTGGTATCGCTTTGCGACAGGTAATACGTTGCCATCGAGGCGCCCATGCTGTGAGCGACTATGGTTATATTCTTGTAGCCCTCGTCGTCCAGGTAATCGAGAGCTGCTTCGAACCGCCCGGGCACCTCGGGAAACAGTAACCCGTATTCCCGTTCATCGGCGTCGTTCGCAAGGATCGGCATCTGCAACGATAGCGTGGTAATGCCCTGTTCGAGTAAATCCGCGCGCAAGGGGTAAATGACATCGGGCCAGTTCGGGTGCACCCCGATGCCGTGCACCAGCACCACCGCACGACCTGAACCTTTAACGCCTTCAGTTAAAATACTTAAAAACTCGTGACCAATGTCGTCGATCAGCCATTGCTCGTCTCCATCCAGCAAGCCGTCGATCACCTGCTCCGCCCAACGACTTTCCTTGGCGACATCGGAATTAGTCGCGTTGACTGCAGTAAATGCAGATACTGCCAGCAGGGCAGATAAAAAAAGTCCGGGGTTAAGAAATGTTTTTAACATCATCACGGCTCCTATCTAAGATACTGATATTTATGAAATTATTACCTTACACCTGGCGCATAATACCGTTAATTAATAGTTAAAACCCTATCCAATATGGGTATCTTATCAACAACCAGGATAACCGTTTGGGGGGCGCTACGAAGCCCCGGTTTCGGTTAAAATTCAATTCATTGACACAGCGTACAGGATAATGGAAAAGTCGATCTTCGAGGTAAAACCGGGCAGCTTTATATTCGAAAAAGCGAAATCCCTGCCGCTTGACGTGTGTCGCGAAATGATCGATCGATTTGAAAAGCACAGCGACGAACAATATCCGGGCCGTATCGGCCAGACCGTGGATCATGATGAATCCATCAAGCGCTCCACCGACCTGGTATTAAGCGGTAAATCTCACTGGCAGGACCTGGATGGTGAACTTTTCAGATCGCTCAACCAGGCGCTCGCCGAGTTCAAACAGGCCTATCCATTTTTTAACGGCCCTTTCAAGGACATGGGTTATGCGATTCAACGCACCGACCCGGGCGAGTTTTATCACTGGCATATCGACGGCGGCAGTCATGAATTTGCAATGCGACAACTGGTAGCCATCTGGTACCTCAACACGTTGCAGGACCAGGGCGGCGAAACCGAGTTTCAATACCAGGATATCCAGATCACCCCGGAGGCCGGCAAGCTAGTGCTGTTCCCGCCCTTCTGGACACACCGGCACCGCGGTAGCACACTGAAATCCGGCAGCAAGTACATCGCCACTACCTGGGTCGTGTTCGCCTGAGTCACCCGAACGCTTACCTGTGAACGCGGCTCAAAATGTCAGCGCTCGACAACAACCAAACTTGCCTGCATCACTGGCTACGGTCGCTATATTCCCGGTAATCGCCTTACTGATTTATGGCCTGTTTATGGCCCTGTGACGGCGTTCCTAATGATCGAAAAATTCGTTACCCTGGATCTCGCCATCCGTGTTGATACGAATTCTGCGGGTGTCGGGTTTACTGTTGAGAATATAGGCACACATCATCAGCGCATACTCTTTATTGTTTTTTTGCATTGCCGTTAACAACTTGTCGGCGACTATCTGGCAACGCTGGTTCTGATCCGGGTCAGGCACCCACCAGCGACTCATTTGCCAGCCGCAGTTCATGTCCTGATCCATCTTGTCAAAAAATTCGGCCGCCTCGAGTGCAAGCGTCTCTGGCACATCGAGGTCATAACTCTTATCATCGATCTCAACGGTAATATTCATACGGTTAACTCAAGTAATATGTTAGTCACAATTCCAGGCCTGTTAAATTCTACCCAACTCGACGCAGCTTGTTCGGTGCTGCGACAAGGTCAATTCGTCGACGGCAAACTGAGTGCTGGTAAAGATGCCAGCGTCATAAAAAATAACCACGAGCTTGCGCCAGACGAGGAACGCTTTAATGCACTAAATAACGTCGTCATGACCGGGCTGGTGCAGAATCCTGTTTATCTGCAGGCCGCCATGCCGGCGCGAATAGCCGCTCCTATCTATGCACGCTACCAACCCGGCATGGAGTACGGCGGTCACATCGACGACCCAGTCATGGGGCCACCCGGATCGAGATACCGTTCTGATATATCGATCACCATTTTCCTGAACGGGCCCGAAGAATACGAGGGCGGTGAACTCTGCATCGAGTCCGCCGAGGGCAACACGGAAATCAAGCTTGCTGCCGGACAAGCCATACTCTATCCATCAACTAGTTACCACTCGGTAAAACCGGTAACCTCGGGGGAGCGCCTGGTGGCGATAACCTGGGTTCAAAGTTTAATTCGGCGTGCCGACCAGCGCGAAATACTGATGCGACTTGACCAGGCCCGCGAGTCACTCGCTGAAAATTCGAACAACCACCTACACCAGCAGGTTAATCTTTGCTATGCAAACCTGTTTCGAATGTGGGCCGAGCCTTAGGCAAAATCAACGATGCGAGCCTTTCTCCTCGTGGGCCAGGTCGACCAGTTTAGTCGCGAGTTCATCATAAGCACGTTTGTTCTTCGCTAACTCCGACTCACCCTCGGTATCGTAGTAGTCTTCCGCCGAAAACTTGCCACCTTGCTCGAGCTCGATGAACTGGCGCTGCAATTCCAGCATCTGCTTGATGATTTCCTGTTTTTCACTCATTGGTTTTCCTCGATTAATCGTTCGCGCGGTTTGTTAGTTTCCTAGTAGCCGCCTTTTCTGCGGCTTTCCGGCAGACCCGCTATTCTACCACCCTGCTTACTGGGATCACCCGGGAACAAATCATAAAGCGTTTTCGCACTAACCGATTTATCGCCCCAGGTGCCGGCCATCGCTTTGACCAGGGTCCGGGTATTAGGCTGGTTGCCCGCGTTATTGACAAATTCATCACGTAAATAATTGACTAAATCCCAGTGCCGTTCACTGAGTTCCAGCTTTTCCTGGCCCGCCAGGACCCTGGCAACGGATTCCGACCAGTCCTCGACATTTTCCAGAAAACCCGTCTCCGTGGTTGGAATCTCCCTGCCATCAACACTTATACTCATATTGCTAACCTCAATTCTTTCTCCTCAGATTACAAAACTATTCCTGAACGTTGTGCACCGGGTTTATTCCCCGATGCGGAACAAACAAGCCGCAGCCGAGCATTCGACCTCCACCCAATCCCTGCTGCTGCAGGGTTACCGATTCTTCGGGCTCCAGGTCCGCTATCATCAGGGCGCGGGTAAAGATTGGTCCATCTGCAGTGCGAATCGTGCCGGACCTGCCGCAAATCATTTTTGAAACTTCGATATTCATCCGCTTTAATAATTCAGCGACTTCGACCAGGAAATCGGCTTCGGCCTGGTCCCGATCGCAGCAAACTGCACGTGCATGGAGTGTGCCCAGGGTCGATAACTTGCGCTTCGTACTTTCACCTATGGCAACCTCCTGGGAACCGATCTGCAGCGTTCGATTGGTAATCCCGGCTACTTCATCGCTATCGTCTTGATGCACCCGTATTGCGAGGCGGGCACGAGCGGACAATGGCAACATTGCATCACTTTGCTCCGGTCGATTCCAGCCGTTTCCTGATCCAGCCATGCGCACACCATGCACCCCGATCTTGCTGCAGGTGTCGAGTTTCAAGTGTGAACCCAACGCTTGCGAAAGCGCAAAGGCATGGTCTATATCAAGGTTGGTGCCGCGCAGTTTGAACACCAGGTCAAACACATCATCGGGCACCTGGTATTTTTTTTCGGATTCGCTATCTTCGCGCCAGAACATTTTCCTGTGCCTATATATGCTTTCAGGCCAGGGCCTTGTCAAAATTGATCGCATCGTAGTAGCGCGCGCGATAAACCAGTCGTGGCGGCATGCCAGCGCCATTGTGAAACGCCTGGCGTCCATGCAGAATATTATTACAAACGATGCCCTGGTGCTCGCGCAGCTTGATTTCTATCATCGTTTTACCATCCATCAGAATTTCACGCACCCGGTTGAGCGCGCTTGCGCTCTGCCGGTCTGACTTCCAGACAATGTTATGTGGTCTCGAGGTATAACGCATATTCAGGGCGCAGGTCCCTGGTTGTAACGAAAATACCGGACCGGTTTCTGCCGCACGGATAACTCGATTGCCCTCAACATTAGCAGGCACGCACATCATATCGTCGCACATCAGCGCCTCGAGCAGGTTGGGTGCTTCGTCCCGAATCAGCAGGTACATCATCTCGTGATCAAACAGGAAGTTATCTCCACCGCGCTCGGACTGATGCACGCAATAAAGCGCGAATGCATTGATTCGACGCCCATCGGGATTGTAGTAGCCATCCGTATGCCAGTTCATGCCACGACTGGTGTAAGGGATGTACTGCGAGCGCTTGTCTGACTCGCTAACCACCTGCAGCGACGTGACTTTATCCTCGTCTGCACCCAGGTTGATATCCAGGTCCTGCAGTCCAAATTGCCGATTAAGCGCCAGGAATTCAGATTTCCCCAACTGAACTGTAGATTCAAACACAACGAAATTAAAGGCTGCCACCTGTTTCCGAATCTGATCCAGCATCGCATCCGGCAGGCCTGACTCGGGAATCAGCGGATAGACCTTAGTGGCTGTCAATTCCTGTCGATATCGCAACTTGCGGGCACGCCAGGCCTGGTAAGCACCCTCGTTTTCGAGCATAAAAGGGGAATTTTCATCGCAGCTGTTGAGTGCGCTGCTCATATGGTCTAATGTGGCGTTCAAATCCGGTCCGGGTTGTTAGAATTCAATGGGTAAGTCAAGCCTGATTCTATTACACGCGGTACCCGATTGGAGCACCCCATCGGTAGGAGTCAAAAAACTAAATGGGCTTAACCATTAAGCCTATGATATTTATAGGTTTTATTGGTTATACGGCCGGCACCAAAAAAAACCGAATCAGACGTGGAAATTTAGCCTATCTCGATAGGGATAAGTTTAGAAATTGCTGCACCCCAAGCGGGGGATAGCTCATCGCGTCTAATTCTAACAAACTAGCGCCAACGCCGGCATTTCGTCAGGTCTACGAGAGAATCGTAGCTGACCTGGATCCTGATTCCTGGGGCCACCTGGTTCCGGAATCGTTCAACAGATAAACGGGAACACATTTACTATGGCTAAAAAAGCACATGTCACCCCAATGCTCGACGAACTCGAGAACGGTCCCTGGCCAAGTTTCATTTCCGGAATCAAACGTCTACGCGATGAGCATGATGACAAACGCATCAATGGTGTTGCCAATTCCCTGCTCGGGCAGCTGGAACATTCCTATGAAACTCGCAAAGGTTACTGGAAAGGCGGCACGGTCAGCGTTTACGGCTACGGTAGCGGCATCATTCCACGCTTTTCCGAAGTCGCGCATGCTTTCGAGGAATCGAAGGAATTTCATACCCTGCGGGTTCAGCCACCCGCCGGTAATTACTACACTACCGATATGCTGCGCCAGCTTGGTGACAGCTGGGAAAAATACGGCTCGGGCCTGGTCACCTTTCACGGCCAAACCGGCAATATCATGTTTATCGGTACCTCGACCGAAAATACCCAGCATTTTTTCAACGAAATCAACGAATACGGTTTTGATCTCGGCGGCGCCGGCCCCTGTGTCCGCACCGGCATGTCCTGTGTCGGTGCTGCCCGCTGCGAACAGTCCTGTGTCGATGAAATGCGAGTCCACCGTACCCTGTTGAACAATTTCACCGATGACGTGCATCGTCCCGCACTGCCCTACAAGTTCAAGTTCAAGGTTTCCGGCTGCGGCAATGACTGCATGAACTCGATCGAGCGCTCCGACTTCGCAATTATCGGCACCTGGCGTGATGATATGAAAGTGGACCAGGAAGCGTTCAAGGAATACGTCGGCAACAAGGGCCGCCAGCACACCATCGACAATATTATTACGCGCTGCCCAACCAACGCGCTGTCGCTCAACGATGACGATTCACTTGAAGTCGACAATCGCAATTGCGTGCGCTGCATGCACTGCCTCAACGTGGTTCCGAAAGCGCTCTCCCCCGGAGACGATAAAGGCGTCACCATTTTAATGGGCGGTAAGCGTACCCTCAAAATCGGCGACCTGATGGGCACCGTGATCGTGCCTTTCATGAAGCTCGAAGATGAAGAGGATTATGAAACACTGACCGAGCTCGCCGAGGAAGTCATCGACTACTGGGCCGAGAACGGTCTCGAGCACGAACGTTGCGGCGAAATGGTCGAGCGCATCGGCCTGGTTAATTTCCTCGAAGGCATCGGCGTTGAAGTCGATCCGAACATGATCTCGGAAACTCGCACCAGCTCGTACGTGCGCATGGATGACTGGGATATCGAGGCCAAGAAATGGTTTGACCGCAAGGCTGAATCAAAGAAAGCATCGTAAGCAAAGTAGTGAGGTCACAGACCATGTTATTTAAAACGAACGCAGGAGCCCAATAATGGAAGGTCAACGCACCCCGATTGAATCCGGATGCCCCGATGGATTCCAGTACATGCATCCGACCATGCGTAAAAACTACGGCAACTGGTCTTACCATGAAGATCCCCGCCCCGGCGTGTTAAAACATACCGCGCATGGTGGCGATGCAATCTATACCGTGCGCGCCGGCACCCAGCGAATTCTCGATGTATTCACGCTACGCAAGCTTTGCGAAATCGGCGACGAGTATGCCGAGGGTTACGTACGTTTTACGATTCGCAGCAATATCGAGTACATGGTTGCCGACGGCAGCAAGGTCGAACCATTGATAGCGGCACTCGAAAAAGAAGGTTTCATCGTCGGCGGCACCAAGAACTCGGTTGCTATGATCTCGCATACCCAGGGATGGCTGCACTGTGACATTCCCGGTACCGATGCCTCGGGCGTAGTCAAGTCGATGATGGACGAGCTAATCGAGGAATTCAAAGGCTGGAACATGCCTAACCGTGTGCATATCACAACTTCATGTTGCCAGATCAATTGTGGCGGCCAGGGCGACATCGCAATCAACATACAGCACACCAAGCCACCCAAGATCAATCATGACCTGGTTGCCAATATCTGTGAACGCCCGTCGGTGGTGGCGCGCTGCCCGGTGGCGGCAATCCGTCCCGCGCTCGTCAACGGCAAACCATCGCTCGAGGTGGACGAAAAGAAATGTATCTGCTGTGGTGCCTGTTACCCGCCCTGCACGCCGATGCAAATCAACGATCCCGAGCACACCAAGCTCGCCATCTGGGTTGGTGGCAATCACTCCAATGCCCGCGGCAAACCGACCTTCCAGAAACTGGTTGCAGCTGGCATTCCGAACAATCCACCGCGCTGGCCGGAAGCGACGGCAATCGTTAAAAAGATTCTGCAGACCTACAAGGAAAATGCGCGCGATTGGGAACGCCTCAACGACTGGATCGAGCGTATCGGCTGGCCGCAATTCTTTGAATTGACCGAGCTGCCGTTTACCAAGTTTCATGTCGATAACTGGCGCGGCGCGCGAAACTCGCTTAACGCCTCGACTCATATCCGGTTTTAACGAGGTAGTAGCGTGAAGTTTGGAATATTAATCAACGAAGGTCCCTACACGCACCAGGCCTCTGATTCAGCCTACCATTTTACCGAGGCCGCGTTGCGGGCAGGTCACCAGGTCGTACGCGTCTTCTTCTACCATGACGGTGTTAACAACGGTACCCGACTCAGCGTTCCACCCCAGGATGACCGCAATATCAGCGAACGCTGGAGCGCACTGGGACAGAAGTATGATCTCGAATTAATCCTGTGCGTAGCCGCGGCGCAAAGACGCGGACTACTGGACGAAGATGAAGCCAAGCGAGCAGGCAAGGATGGCAGTAACATGGCACCCGGGTTTCAAATATCCGGATTGGGTCAATTGATCGATGCCGGTATCCAGGCGGATCGTTTAATCGTATTTGGTGATTAATTATGGCCTCAAAGAAATTTTTATACGTTAATCGCAAGGCCCCGCACGGTTCTATTTATGCGCAGGAGTCGCTTGAAGTTGTATTGATCGGTGCAGCCTTCGAGCAGGATGTAACGCTTGCTTTCGTCGACGACGGGGTTTACCAGTTGCTGCAAAACCAGGATACCGCAGGTATCGGCGCGAAGAACTTTGCACCGACCTTCAGGGCCCTCGGCGATTATGATGTCAGCCAGATTTACGTCGAACGTGAATCGCTGGAAATGCGTGGCCTCAGCAAGGAAGACCTGATGCCGTTGACCTATGAAGATGAAGACGACGACTGGGCAGAAAAAGATTCGATCCATGTCGTCAGCAGCGACGAACTGGCCGACATCATCGAACAGCAGGATGTCATCCTGAACTTTTAGGCGGAATCGAAATGTCTGTATTGCACATCGTGAACAAATCACCCTTTGATCGTAACTCGCTCGACAGTTGCCTGCGCCTGGCGAAAGCCGATAGCCCGATTCTGTTGATTGAAGACGGCATTTACGCAGTGCAAAAAAATACCGCCGCAGCGGAGCGGATGCAGCAGGCTCTTTCGAACCACCCGGTTTACGCATTGCGTTCCGATCTTCAGGCCAGGGGGATAAACCCGGATAACATCATCGACGGAATTTCACTGGTTGATTACGACGGTTTTGTGGAGCTCACTACTGAGCACGACAAGCTGCAGTCATGGCTGTGACTGTGGAATTACATTTAACATGGCAGAGGTAAAAAATGGCTATTGAAATAAACGGCAAATCATACGATACGGATGAAGAAGGTTACCTCACTAACCTGAGCGACTGGAACGACCAACTCGCAAACGAAATGGCAAAAGCCGATGGCGCCGTACTGGATGAGAACCACTGGGAAGTAATCAATTTCCTGCGTGACTACTACGAGGAGTACCAGATCGCTCCCGCGGTGCGCGTGCTGACCAAGGCGGTGGGTAAAAAATTGGGCAAAGACAAGGGTACCAGCAAGTATCTTTACGAACTGTTTCCTTACGGACCTGCCAAGCAAGCCTGTAAATACGCGGGCCTGCCCAAGCCCACCGGCTGCGTCTAAGCGTCGTTGGGCTTAGCGTTGGGAAAGGGAGAGCCGCTCCCTTTTCCGATTGCCTGGCAAGCCGGGAGATGACGTATCCATGTCGTTACTGACGATTGCATTCACTCTGTTATTCTATTTCGCTGCTGCAACAATTGTAGCCGGACTCGTCTATCGCATCAGGCTCTACGCTGTCACGCCAACCCCGTTGCGGATTCCGACCACCCCGGCACCGATAACAACACAGGGCGTCGTCAGGCGCATGTTTTTTGAAGTCACCTTGTTCAATAGCCTGTTCAAATCGAACAAGTGGATCTGGTTATTCGGCTGGGTCTTTCACGCGGCCCTGTTATTCGTGCTGTTACGCCACCTGCGCTACTTTACCGATCCGGTCTGGTCCTGGGTCGCATTGATTCAACCCATCGGCAGCTATGCCGCATTTGCAATGGTCGCAGGCCTCGCGGGCCTCTGGGCACGCCGTTTCCTGGTCGACCGGGTACGTTATATCTCGTCTCTCTCCGACCACTTGATGCTGGCCCTGCTGGTGGCGATTGGTCTCACCGGACTCGGGATGAAATACGTTGCACATACCGATATCGTTGCCGTTAAGGCATTCTTCCTCGGGCTGATGTATTTCGACTGGCAGCCGATGCCGAGCGACCTGCTGCTGTGCCTGCACCTGTTACTGGTCGCACTGCTGATGATTATCTTCCCGTTCAGCAAGTTATTGCATGCACCGGGAGTATTCTTCAGCCCGACCCGCAATCAAATCGATAACCCGCGCGAAAAGAGGCATGTCCCGACGCGTAAATCAGCGCCTGTAAAACAGGCGGGCTGACGCGGAAATTATCGTGGCCGAATTCGAGACCCCAGCGCTTAAACCTTACCCCGAGATCCCGCCGATCGAAATCGGATCGATGGCACATAGCAAGCCTTATGTTGCCAAGGAAGACCTGCAACAGAAAATCGGCTTCCCCGGAGAGCTCATCGACAACTGGGAAAAGGTCGCAATCGACAAGATGGGGGAACTGGTTAATGGTTCCCGCGCATTGCGCGTATTTCTGGACAGTTGCGTGAAATGCGGCGCCTGCACCGACAAATGCCATTATTACCTCGGCACATCAGACCCCAACAATATGCCGGTCGCCCGCCAGGACCTGTTTCGCTCGGTTTACCGGCGTTACTACACGCTGGCCGGCAAGTACCTGCCCGGCCTGGTGGGTGCACGCGACATGGACCAAAGCGTTATCGACGAATGGTATAGCTATTTCCACCAGTGCTCGCAATGCCGTCGCTGCTCGGTTTATTGCCCCTACGGTATCGATACCGCGGAAATTTCGATGGCCGCGCGAGAGATCATGGACACCATCGGCGTTGGCCAGAAGTACTGCAATGAAATCATCGGCAAGGCACAGACTATCGGCAATAATCTCGGCTTACCCGAGCCTGCGCTTGCCGACACGCTCGAAGGCCTTGAAGAAGATATCGAGGAAGAGACCGGTGTTACCGTGCGCATGCCGCTAGATGTCAAGGGTGCCGATATTCTTTTGGTAACCCCCTCGGCTGATTTTTTTGCCGAACCCCATGTCGATGGCCTGATCGGTTATGCCAAGGTCTTTCACCAGGCTGGAATGAGCTGGACGCTCTCCAGCTATGCGAGCGAGGCTGCCAATTTCGGCATGTTCATCGGCTCTTATGAAAACATGCAGGTATTGGCGCTGCGCATTCGGGAAGCCGCGCTCGAGCTCGGGGTCAAGCGCATCATTTTCGGTGAGTGCGGCCACGCCTGGCGCGTCGCCTATAATTTTCTCGACACGCTCGCAGGGCCATTCGATTTTCTCGATCGCAACTACCCGATGCCCCAGCATATCTGCGAAGTTACCTACGATTTACTGCAGCGCAAGGCACTCAGAATGGATCCGTCGGCCAATGACGACATGGTGCTGACCTTTCACGATTCCTGCAATATTGCGCGCGGTTCACGCATGGGTGACTTCGAAGGCGGCCAGTTCGTGATTCCACGCGAAGTTATCAAGGCCAGCTGTAATCATTTTGTCGATATGCCCGCGGATACCGTTAAAGAGGCGACTTTCTGCTGTGGCGGTGGCGGCGGCCTATTAACCGATGACCTGGTCGAGCTGCGCGTCAAGGGTGCCCTGCCGCGCATGGAAGCATTGCAACAGGTCGTGGAACAACACGGTGTCACTCACCTCGCGGCAATCTGCGCGATTTGCAAAAGCCAGTTCAGCAAGATCCTGCCCTACTACGGGTTTGAGATGGACCAGGTCGTCAGCATTCACCAGTTAGTCAGTAACGCCATCCAGCTGGGTGGCGAACATTAGAACCAGATAGTTTTCAGGAGAAGTAAAATGGCAGCGTCAGAAGACGAAGTGAACAAGAAGCTCACCTTTAGATTGTATGAGGATGGTGTACACCGCTGGCGTTCGCAGGGCGAAAATATATTCAACGAGGATACCACCTACAAGTGCCCGACTTACGTGCATCGGACACCCCCCTGCCAGGGCAGTTGCCCTTCCGGCGAAGATGTCCGCGGCTGGCTGAACATCGTGCGTGGCATCGAACTGCCGCCCGAAGGTGTGAGCATGCAGGAATATGCATTCCGTCGTTCCACCGATGCCAATCCGTTTCCGTCAATGATGGGACGTGTCTGCCCTGCGCCCTGTGAACAGGGCTGTAATCGTAACAACGTCGACGACTTCGTCGGCATCAATTCGGTCGAGCAATTTATCGGCGATTCGGCCAAAAGCGAAGGTTATAAATTCGGCGACCTGCCCGAAGTCGGGAAACACCGGGTTGCGATCATCGGTGGTGGCCCCGCTGGACTGGCAGCGGCTTACCAATTGCGACGCAAGGGCATTGGCAGCACGATTTTCGACGACCATGATGACCTCGGAGGCATGTTCCGCTATGGCATCCCCGGCTATCGTACACCGCGCGAATTTCTCGACCACGAAATCAATCGCATCATGGAAATGGGCCATATTGATACGCGCATGAATACGCGGGTAGGCCGCGACATTAGCCTTGGAAAAATCGAGAAGGAATTTGACGCAGTGTTATGGGCGATCGGCTGCCAGTCCGGACGGGGACTGCCGCTCGAACATGGTGACGCGCCTAACTGTATATCGGGTGTTGCATTTCTTGAGGCCTTTAACAAGGGTGCCTTGCAGGTGACCGCCGATCGCGTGGTTTGTGTCGGCGGTGGCGACACCTCGATTGACGTGGTATCGGTGGCGCGCCGCCTCGGCAAGGTCGACTCTCTGCCCAAAGAACAGATGACCGAGTTTGTCGTCGGCGGATTCACCGCGCATGATTCCGCTTACGCCGCCTCGAGACAAGGTGCCGAAGTTACGCTGACATCGCTGTTCGAGAAAGCCGAAATGACAGCAACCGAACACGAGGTGGAAGATGCGCTGCGCGAAGGTGTCACGATTCTTGACGGCGTGATGCCGGTCGAAATCATCGTCAACGATGAGGGTCGTGCAACCGCGTTAAAGCTCGCAAAATGCACCATTGAAGATGGCGCACCCACGCCGGTCGAAGGCAGTGAATTTGAAGTCGAGTGCGATCTGATCGTATCCGCGATTGGCCAGGGAGGCGACCTGCAGGGCATCGAAGAAATGGGTAACGAACGCAACCTGATGAACGCGGACAAGTTTTTTCAACACCCGGATAAGCCCGGTCATTTCGTCGCCGGCGATATTATCCATCCGCACCTGTTGACGACGGCCATCGGCCATGCCTCGATCGCTGCCGACAGCATCGAACGTTATCTTGGCGGCGCCGAGTTCGACAAGCGACCGAAGGTTGACGTGCATCATTTCAACCTGCTCAACAAGCTCAAGGAGGTTGACCTGACACCGACCGAGTTTGAGCACGAGGGAACCTGGGGCACTGCCGAGGCGAAATTCGCGGTGCACAATTACGAAGATCGCGGCGCCAACGAAATAATTTCGTCGGAGCGCCTGTTCCTGTCGCACTTCAATTACGAGGCGCGCAAATTGCGCGAACAACATGGTCCCGATTCAGAACATGTACTCGGTGATTTCGACGAACGCGTCAAGTGCCTGAGTGAAGAACAGGCGGTCGAGGAAGCGAGTCGCTGCATGAGCTGCGGCATGTGTTTCGAGTGCGACAATTGCGTTATTTACTGTCCACAGGATGCAGTCTACCGGGTCAAGAAAGAAGACAAGACCATGGGGCGTTACGTCGCTACCGATTACACCCGCTGTATCGGCTGTCATATTTGTGCCGATGTATGCCCGACCGGCTATATCGATATGGCACTGGGCGATCACTGACGGTTACGCTGGTGCAGAATTTCGTTTCATTGCTGCGCTGTCTGATGCTGGCTTGCCTGCTCGGGGTTTTGCCTGTCGGTAGCATAATCGCCGCGGATGAGCCCGCGTCGAGTTTTGGCGATGTTGTAATCCCGTCACCGGAAAAGCCAGCAGACGCCAGTGCCTGCGTCGAACCCGTCGAGGTGATGCGCCGCGATCATATGAAATTCCTGATGCATCAGCGTGACGCAACCGTGCTGGACGGTGATCGCGAGACAAAGTACAGCCTTGTTGGCTGTATGGATTGCCACAATCCGGCCGGCCCGAGCGACGAAATCATCCGTTATGAAAACCCGAAGCACTTCTGCGCCGCATGCCATGCCTATACCAGCGTCAAGATCGACTGCTTCGAATGTCATGCTGACCGGGGCCTGGCTCGTTCCGAGCAGAGCAACCTGACTCTGAAGGCTCAATCCTTAGAGCTTTCGGCACATACCTTCAGTCACAAGTTGGAACAGGCCCATGTCGACTGAACTCGACAATATCGAACTCCGACCGGCGCGCCGGGAGTTTTTTAAAACTGCCGCAGCACTCGCAACCACGCTGATCGCACCCGGTATTCTTCTTTATAAAACCGGTCACGCCAGTGACGCATCGAGCAAAAAGCCCCGCTGGGGACTGTTGATTGATACCAACGCCCTGAGCGAATCTGACATCGACGCCTGCGTCAGTGCCTGCCAGCGCGAACACGGATGGGATTCCGACCCTGACTCCCGAACCGATGCACAATGGATTCGTAA
Source organism: uncultured Gammaproteobacteria bacterium (assembly GCA_947259485.1). Classification (GTDB taxonomy): domain Bacteria; phylum Pseudomonadota; class Gammaproteobacteria. The sequence continues at coordinate 71,294 of CAMYLU010000005.1, forward strand.
GGTCAAACTCACTGATCCCGAATCGGGGCATCAACGTTTTCTGCCGATGATGTGCATGCATTGTGAAAATCCGCCCTGCGTTGATGTCTGCCCGACCGGCGCCTCGTTCAAACGCGACGACGGCATCGTGCTGGTTAACAAGCATACCTGCATCGGTTGTCGTTATTGCATGATGGCCTGTCCCTACAAGGCGCGCTCGTTTATCCACGAAACCCTCAAGGACCAGTTGCCTGTCGCACCGCGCGGCAAGGGTACTGTTGAGTCCTGTACCCTGTGCGTGCACCGTATCGATCGCGATGGTAGCAACGCGATACCCGCCTGCGCCGAAGCAGTCAACCACGGAGACCGCAAGGCCATCTGGTTTGGTGATCTGCATGATCCGCAGAGCGAGATTTCACAGCGTCTGCAGGCTCTGGGCGCCGTTAAACTGCGGGCCGACATGGGACTGAACCCCGGTGTTCGCTACCAGGGACTATGAAGATGCAGTCATCCATGCGCTATGCCGAGATCAAAACCAGCACTCCAAATTACTGGGGAATCCTGGTTGCGCTTGCCGTGATAGCGCTAGCTGGATTTGCCGCTGCACATCACATGGACACGGAAGGTCACCACGTTACCGGCATGAACAACCAGGTTGTCTGGGGGCTACCCCATGTATTCGCGATCTTTTTAATTGTCGCGGCTTCCGGCGCGCTTAACCTGGCCTCGATCGCTTCAGTCTTCGGCAAGCAGGATTACAAGCCTCTGGCACGTTTCTCGGCGGTACTGTCGATCGCGTTACTGGTGGGTGGACTGGCAATCTTATTGCTCGACCTGGGACGCCCGGATCGCCTGATCGTGGCGATGACCTATTACAATTTCAAATCGATTTTCGCCTGGAACATCATCCTCTACACCGGGTTCATCGTCATCGTGCTGGCCTATTTATGGCTGATGATGGAGCGGCGCATGTATAAATGGAGCAAACCTGCGGGTTTACTGGCCTTTACCTGGCGCCTGATCCTGACCACCGGTACCGGCTCGATCTTCGGTTTCCTGGTGGCGCGCGAGGCCTATGACTCTGCCCTGCTGGCGCCCTTGTTCATCGTCATGTCGTTCGCTTTCGGCCTGGCCATTTTCATCATACTATTGATGCTCAGTTTCAGGCTCGATCAGCGAGAGCTGGATCACTCGCACCTGCAACGATTGCGCAAATTGCTGGGATTGTTTACCGCGGCAGTACTTTACTTCGTGATCGTATTTCATCTGACCAAGTTGTATGGCACCCAGAACCATGATTTCGAACGCTTCATTCTACTAGACGGCGGTATTTACACCTTGATGTTCTGGATATTCCAGATCGGGCTTGGCAACCTGTTGCCATTGGCGATGTTGTATGCGCCCGGCCTGCAGCGCTCGAATTCAGCCCTGGTAATCGCCAGCCTGCTGGTTATTGTCGGTGCCTTCGCCCAGCTCTACATCATCATCGTCGGTGGGCAGGCGTATCCGCTCAACATTTTCCCGGGTTATATCGTGGAAAGCAGCTTCTTCGATGGTGTGATCAACGAATATACTCCGAGCCTGTGGGAATTTCTGCTCGGGTTCGGCGGGGTTACCGGCGCGCTGTTGATCGCACTGCTCGGCATTCGGGTACTGCCCATCATGCCGGAAAGCCTGCCAGCCGAGGTACAATAGGTTATGGCTTCGCTATTTCTCTCCGCGGCACACAAATCATCGGGTAAAACCACGCTCAGCATCGGCCTGTGTGCGGCCCTGGTCAAACGCGGCTTTGATGTGCAGCCTTTTAAAAAGGGTCCCGACTATATTGACCCGATCTGGCTAGGGATGGCCGCCGGGAAACCCTGTTACAACCTCGATTTTTTCGTCGCCGGCCGACAGGAAACGATTGACGACTATTGTTACCGAGGGCAGGCAGCTGATATTCGCCTGATCGAGGGCAACAAGGGACTGCATGACGGACTTGACCTGGATGGTAGCAATAGCAATGCAGCGTTGGCAAAAGCACTGAAGGCCCCGGTCATCATGGTCGTCGATGCCCGCGGCACCATGCGTGGCATCGCACCCCTGTTAATCGGCTACCAGGTGTTCGACAAAGAAGTCAACATCGCCGGTGTCATCGCTAACATGACCGGCGGCCGGCGGCACGAATCCAAGCTGCGTGCGGCAGTCGAAGAATATACCGACATCCCGTTCCTGGGAGCAGTTGAAAACGACGCATCCATCGGCCTCGATGAACGTCATCTCGGGTTAATTCCCAGTTACGAGGACCCTGATTCCAGGCACAAGATCAATACTATTGCCGGCGTGATCGGCGATAACGTCGACCTGGATAAACTGGTCGAAATAGCGCAACAGGCAAAATCGGTTAAGCCGGCAACATCGCCATTGCTGCGCAAGCCCGAATTTACCGGTTTGCGTATCGGCATTGCACAGGACAGCGCCTTCGGCTTTTATTACCCCGGAGACCTCGAAGCATTCCGCCAGGCAGGCGCGCAGCTGGTTTCGATCGACACCACCCGGGATCAGTCCCTGCCCGCAATCGATGGGCTTTTTATCGGTGGTGGATTTCCCGAGCGCCATGCGGCAATGCTCGCCGCCAATGGCACAATGCGCAATTCGATAAAAAACGCGATCGAAGCCGGCCTCCCAACCTACGCGGAATGCGGTGGCTTAATGTACCTGTCACGAAGCCTGACCTGGAATGAAGCCAGCTATGACATGGTCGGCGTGCTCGACGCGAAGTCTGTCATGCACGAAAAATCCCAGGGTCGTGGCTACGTTAAACTCGGCGAAATCGAAGGTCAGCATCCCTGGACTTTTCAACGTCAGCCCGGCAATGATTTACATGCGCATGAATTTCATTATTCAGCGCTACAGGGATTACCCGATGATGCCGTATATGCCTACCAGGTCCTGCGAGGCAAGGGGATCCGGCAGCAGCATGACGGATTCGTTTACAAGAATTTACTCGCCTCTTATAGCCACCTGCGCGACACCGCGGCGAATCCCTGGGTGAAACGCTTTTTACACTTTGTGCAACTCAACAAGGCTTCGCCTGTAACCGAGGTCGCTAATGCCCTGTAATCCCCGCCATGATTAGTCTCTCTGCCACGGCCCTGGAACAGATTAAGCTTTCCACGAACCAGGATGAAAATCACTCGCTGCCAATACGTATCGCCATCAAGGAACAGGACGACGGCAGTTTTCACTACGCCATGGGATTCGATGAACAACGGCTGCCGGGTGACAATTTTCTGAATTTTGACGGTGTCAACCTGGTTGTCTCCGAGGGCAGCAAGGACCTCGCGGAGGGTATGACCATCGACTTCGTCGAGCTGGAACCCGGTAAACCCGAGTTTATATTCCTCAATCCCAACGACCCCACCTATGTCCCACCCCGGAAGTAACAGTTCCACCAGGCAGGTTCGCTCGATCGTTTAAATCGGTATACTTGCGAGAATAAGGAAGCAATGAAACCGTCTTATTCGACCGACTTTCTCGCTATGTCCGGACACGATCCACATTTACTGCGCAAGACCAACCTGTTTAATGCATGGTTTGTCAGGCTCGATAAAGAAAAACGTAACCTGCTGAAAAGCGGCAGGTTTCGACTGTTATTCCTGTCCTTTTCAATTCTGATCCTGTTGTTGTTGAACCTGATTGGCGTGGTAAAGCCCGACAGCGCTCTTGCCATCAGCTTACAAGATTACGTCGTCTGGATGCACACTTTGGAAATCGTGCTACTGCTGTTGCTGTTCTGGGAGATCTGGCGTGAACTATTGCAACCGTTGTTACGACTGTGCGACTGGGCGGACTTGATGCGCGGCGTCAATCTCGATGCGCAGGTCGAACTAAGCAGCGACAGCGATTTCTCCGAGCTGGCTCGCGACATCAACATGCTCGGCAACATGATTAATCAACTCTCGCGCGATACCGAGACCCAGCTGCAAAAACATACCGACTACATCACGCGCGAGTCGAGGTCACTGGCGATACTTTACGATGTCGCCTCAAGCATAAACGCGTCGCGTGACCTTAACGAGCTGTTCGAAAAATCGCTCGAATCCCTGTGCAAAAACTTAAACGCCAGCGCCGGAATTATTCGCCAGTTTATAGGCAAAAATAAAAAAGATATCGTCGCTTCTCTCGGCGACATAAATCATACCTTCCTCTCGAGCGCCGATCACTTTCTGTCGATTGACTATCCATCTGGTGATATCAAGCTCGATAGCATTTACCGCATTGACAGCCTTGACCATAAAACCGTGTTTGGTCCCGGTAGCACGCATCGGCAGGAAAAGGTACGGGTGCTGTCGATATTGCTGCAGTACCGCGAAGGCATACTCGGTGCGATTCATTTGTTTTTTGAAGATGATGGCTCGGTCGATCTTGAAGACTACAGCGAGCTGCTGCTGAGCATCGGCCAACACCTCGGCAGCGCGGTGGAGAAATTTCGCCTGCTCGAGGAAGAAAGTGAATTGCTGGTAATGCAGGAACGAACCCGGTTATCGCACGAACTGCATGATTCGCTGGCACAAACCATCGCCAGTTTACGCATCCAGATTCGCGTCATCGACGAGACTTTTCATTCGAATGATGAAAAGGCCATCTGGCACCAGATGGAACGCATCGAGTACACCATCGACCAGGCTAATCACCAGTTGCGTGAGTTGATCGCCCATTTCCGGGTACCCATTCATGAGCAGGGCCTGATCCCTTCGATCGAGGATAACGTTCGCCGCACCCAGCAAGAAATGGGCATCCCCGTCTATTTTCAGAACGAATGGCCGGAGCAGGAATTTAGCGCGGAAGTCGAACTCAACGTGCTGCGCATTGTTCAGGAATGCCTGGTTAATATCCGCAAGCACAGCCAGGCCGAGGTCGTTCGGGTATTACTCAGTTACCGTGAGGGCGACAATATCGTGTTAATCGAGGATGACGGTATCGGGTTTGACGAATCGTCGATCATATCCGAAGGGGGACGTCACCTGGGCCTGAATATTCTGCGCGACCGGGCAAGAGAAATTAATGCCAGCATCGATATCGAAAGTGAGCCCGGTGACGGGACCCGGATACACTTGCAGTTCAAAGCCGAGCCGGTAAAGGCGCTACTCGAATCCACTGGCTGAGGCGATGGCGAAAAGAATTTCACTTTCACGTGCGGCCCGCCTCGTCGGGGTAAAACGGGGAGTCCTGCAACAACAAATCAGGTCGGGAGAGTTGCAAACCTTCGAAGGTGAAATTGTATTGTCAGACCTGCTGCATGCTTATCCGGACGCCCAGATCGAGGATTCAAGCATGCTCGAACGGGTTGAGCAAATCATCGAGCAGGCCACTTTCATCAATCCCGATAGCATCGCGCGCAAGCCTGACAATGTCGCCCTGACCGCGCGCATCATGTCGTTGAGCGAGAACCTGTCACGACAAAAACGACTACTTGATCGCTACCAGCGCTTTACCGATGAACTGCGCGCTGAAATCAACAGGCTCGAGGCACAGCCCGATGCGATGCAACAACTGGGTTCCTGGGTTGATCAAGCCACGGCCAGAATTCCGACAGACGATGATACAATAGATCAACCATTCGTTAACGAAACGTTTTTACGTGTTATGTCGGCACAGGCAACAGTCATTCCCAGCGGTCACGAGTTCTTCGTTGAAGGTGCAGAATCTATTCTGGAAGCGGGCCTGCGCGGGGGACTGGCGCTCAATTACGGATGCAGTAACGGCAACTGCGGCCTGTGCAAGATCCGTGTAGTGTCGGGAGAAACCCGCAAAATAAAACATCACGATTATGCACTTACCGAGGCTGAAAAAGGCATTGGCTATGTGCTGGGTTGCTGCAACACTGCGATATCCGATGTCGTGCTCGAAGCCGACGAGGCACAGAGCACCAAAGACATCCCGACGCAGAACATTCCAATCAGGATAAAAAAAATCGATCATCCCGACGCCGATGTTTTAATCGTCAGCACGCGAACGCCACGCACCAGTCGGCTACGATTTCTTGCGGGCCAGCGCGCAACGCTTTCGATTGACCAGGTGGGTTCGGGATTTTATCCGATTGCAAGCTGCCCCTGCGACGATATGAATTTACAGTTCCATATCGGGCTCGATAAACGGGACCCTGTCGCGAACTACCTGGATGAATCTGCAAAAGCAAACGACCTGTTAACACTGGAAGGTCCGGTCGGCTCATTCGTTCTCAATGAGAACTCTTCCAATCCCCTGGTATTCATCGCCGAGGGCATTGGATTCGCGTCCATCAAGGGCCTGATCGAGCACGCCATGGCGCTCGATGTAGCGGAAAAGATTTTCCTGTTCTGGATAGCCGACAGCGAAGATTCTCACTATCTCAACAATCTTTGCCGTGCCTGGAATGATGCGCTGGACAACTTCGAATACATCCCGCTCGACGCTGAAGCCGGCGAGCATCCAGGAGACAGCATCCTCGAACAGCTGCAACAGGATGATCCCACTGGTTTCGATTATTACCTCTGTAGTGGTGATAAAATTCGGGCCGGGGTAGAGCAATTTTTTGACAGGCAGGCAATTCCGAAACAACAGGTTATGTTCGAGACCTTATAGATGAAAGGACACCTATCGTGAGTTTAAAAGTTTTACTAATCGACGATCACATGCTGTTTCGTGAAGGCCTGATCAGCCTGCTGCAACGGCGTAACATCGAGGTTCTTGCTGCGGTCGGTGATGGCAACGAGGGTATCAAGCAGGCGCAGGAATTAGAACCCGACATTGTCTTGCTCGATAAGCGCATGCCGGTTATCGATGGTATCAGCGTGTTGAAGCATTTGAAAAAGCTCGGTTTGACCATGCCAATCGTTATGTTGACAACCAGTTCGAACGAGCAGGATTTGCTCGACGCACTCAAGGCAGGCGCAAGCGGTTACCTGCTCAAGGACATGGAACCCGATGGCCTGGTATCGGCGTTACGCGATATTCACGTCGGCAAAACGGTGGTGGCACCGCCGCTAACCTCGGTGCTGGTGCGTTTTGTCAAGGGTGATATGACGGTTTCACAATCGAAGGGACCGTTCAGTGAGTTAACCCCGCGGGAAAGCGAGATCCTCGAACTGATGGCCGAGGGCCAGGGTAACAAGCTGATTGCCCGCAACCTCGGCATATCGGATGGAACCGTAAAGCTACATGTCAAGGCAGTACTCAGGAAGCTCAATGTGCATTCACGCGTCGAAGCCGCGGTCATGTACATCGAGCACAAGCACCGGGTCGAGGACCCGGTCGAGGAATAACCGTCTGTAAAACCATTTGCGGCAATTTGACCCAGGACAAAATCCGGGAATTCGGCGGAGAGTAAGCTGAATCTAAATTCCTGAGGAGGAAAGGATATGATGCCGATTACCGTCGAATTTATCGTCAAAAATGGTGATAAATCACTTAAAGAAGATAGCGTAACTTTCCGTAATCCCGAGGAATTGTTCGCTTACATAGCACCCGGCGGGGGTTGCGAGCATATGCCTTCCGACCTGGGGGAGATCCAGATGGTCTTCCTGCCCCCGGAGCATCCAAATATCACCAGTCCCATCGCGGACAAGCGCGTCACCCTGCAACTCGGAATCGTGTTAATCACCGGTCCCCTGTCGACGATCGTTCAGGTTTCCCAGGAAATTATCGACAAGGTCGGGCGCGCGGAAGTATCCGAGGCCTTCCTGGCGGTGATTGGTGCCAATTACTGACTAGTGGAATCATCATTACCTGTTGCATACTGCGCTTCTATTAACAGGGATGTAAGCCGCAGCTTTAGCAGGTAATATGGCGCGAAATTGGGCGTATCGACAGTATGGCAATACGATCTCACTGTAACCGACGGCGAGGCAACTCCTTGAATAGAAATATCATTCCACGGCTAATAGCAGTTTTTGTTGCTACCCTGCTGAGCCTGTCTGTGGCCACGGCACAGACGGACCAGGCGGAGGCAACAGCGGCGACGCAGCAAGCTGCCGAGACCCAACAGGCCCAGTCGGTCCGCAAGCTACTCGCGATCAGGGAAGCATTGCAGGAAAAACGCGAACGGATCAGGGATTTACTCGAACAACTGGAAACCGCTGACGAGACTGACAAGGAAACGCTCAACCAACAGATCGACACACTCCGGGAAACCATTGGTGAACTGACCAGATCCTTCGAAAATATCGCCGTTGGTGGTGCAAATTTACGTAACCTGACCGATGCCGAGGATAGCAAACTGGACTGGCGCGACGAGCTGCTCCAGATCGCCCAGCCATTGTTAAACAGCCTCAAAGAAGCGACCGAGAAACCTCGCCGAATCGAAGAACTGCGCAGCACGATTAACCTGTACGAGCAGCAACTGGAGGTTACCAGGAAGGCAACCGAGTCCATCGCACTGTTCGACCAGTACGAAATGCCGCCGCTGGTTGCCGAGGGATTGGCTAGCGTCGCAGTTTCATGGCAGGAGCGCAGCGAGGACATCGAACGTTCACTTGAAATCTCGCGCGTCGAGCTACGCAACCTCGAACAGGAGAAAATTAAACTATTCGAAACAATAAGCCGCGTCTTGAACGATTTTTTCTGGGGGCGAGGACTGACCTTGCTGCTCGCGCTAGTTACCGGCTTCGTCCTCTGGTTTGCGATGCGGACGCTGCGCCGGCTGGTAAAATCCTGGCGTCATCCTGCACAGCATCCAGACCACGCCGCAAAAATTCGCCTGCTGCTTTACGGATATCACCTACTGACAATACTACTGGTATCGATGGCTGTGCTTTCGGTATTCTATATACGCGGTGACCTGTTATTGCTGACACTGGCAATTATCGCGCTGGTGATGCTCGCTCTCGGCGCCTGGCGTTTCCTGCCGCGTTACGTTCAGGAAGCTCGCCTGTTGCTCAACATTGCCGCCGCCCGCGAGGGAGAACGGGTGATCTACAACGGACTGCCGTTTCGCATCGCCTCACTTAACCTTTATTCGGAATTACGCAATCCCGAGCTTGAAGGCGCAATCCGTCTGCCCTTGTCGGCGCTAACCCAACTGACTTCGCGCCCTCGCACCAACGAAGCCTGGTTTCCCTGCAGTGCCGGCGATTACGTACTGCTGCCGGACGGAAGTTTCGGCCAGGTCCTCGAGCAAACCGTGGAACTGGTTCGGCTCAAGGTGATTGGCAGCATAGTACAGTTTGGCACTGCCGAGTTTTTACAACTTAATGTGCGCAATCTATCGCGTGAGGGCTTCGGCGTTATCGTGGTCTTCGGAATCGATTACCAGCACCAGCAGATATCGCTGACTGGGGTTCCCGAACGCTTCATGAGCGGCCTAAAAACCGCGTTCGAGCAGGCCGACTACGGCGACGATCTGAAAAACCTGCTGGTAGAGTTTAAAGAGGCTGGCACCAATTCCCTGGACTACCTGATATACGCGACCATGGAGGGTAGTGTCGCAGCCTCGTACTTCACGATAGCACGCCTGATACAACAGACCTGCGTGGACATATGCAATCACGAGGGCTGGGTTATTCCGTTCACGCAGGTCACCATACACCAGGCAGACGATGAGGAACCGGCCGATATCCGCGGAAGTTTAGCGCAACCGGTCTGACAGGCCCTGCCGGGGTAAACCCGGGTGATTGATTGCAGATGGATTTACAACAGCAGTATCAGGACGATGACTATCAACAGGAGATTGGTTGTGCTGACACCTGCACCCGCGGGTAATTCGGCAATTTGGCCCTGCAGGCTGGATATTTGCTGATCGGTCATCTGTTTAACGCGGTCGCTGGCTTCGATGGGGTCGATTCCAAGCTCAATTAATTGCTGTTCAACATGTTGACGTTCGGCGATGTTTCTAACCAATTGGGCGCGTTCTGGCTCGGCAATCAAATGAGGTGTTGATACCATCGCTGCGAAGGCGGTTGAGGTCGATAACCACAACACGGCCATCAAGATTATTTTTACCGGGTATTTCATTAATTTCTTCTCCTTATCCTATTTATTCAATCGCAGATTGAAAACTGTGAGAACCATGACCAAGCATAGTTCATCGATCGAGGTCTGCACGCCCCAACCGGCGCACGAATCCCGGTTCTGTTGGCATCGATAACAACCAGGCTATTAAAATTGGAATAGGACAGGCTTTTTTATGCTGGCGTTGCTAGTTCAGGCAACCTAAAGATAGCCAAGCCGATATTTCAGACTAGGAACCTCAGAGCCGGGGTATTACGGTATAACGGCCAGGTAAAATGGAGCGGGGTACGAGATTCGAACTCGCGACATTCAGCTTGGGAAGCTGACGCTCTACCAACTGAGCTAACCCCGCGGCACGGTCATTGTAACGCCAAGGCAGACTCTCGCAAGTTCCCGGCCAGGGTCGTCGATCGGCAGTGCTTCGCGTGCGATGTATTCAGGATGCAACGGTTGCGTTATGTTTCGCAATCAGTTGCCTGTTAAAATAGGTGATTCCGAATTATCGGCCCGTGACTTTTTCCGTCCCCGCGAAGTCAAGGCTGAACTCTAACGATAAATGAGAGACCGCAATGTCAGCCGGAAAATTTAAACGCGTTCTGAATGGAAAGGAGGTGCTAGCACTCGCGTTTGGTGCGATGATTGGCTGGGGTTGGGTCGTGTTAACTGGCGGCTGGATCGAGTCAGCGGGCGCCGCCGGCGCAATGATCGCCTTCCTGATTGGCGGGATCGCGGTAGTCCTGATCGGCCTTACCTATGCCGAGCTAGCCTCGGCAATGCCCTTGACCGGCGGCGAGCATGTCTACAGCCACAGGGCGCTCGGAATGGGGGGTTCTTTCTTTTGCACCTGGGCCATTATCCTTGGCTATATTTCCGTGGTGGCATTCGAAGCGGTTGCCCTACCCACAGTCATCGAACACCTCTTTCCTAATTACAAGATTGGCCTGCTATGGAACGTGGCCGGTTGGGATGTCTATTTTACCTGGGCGCTGGTCGGAGTCGCGGGGGCTATCGCCATGACCTGGATTAACATTCGTGGCATACAGGCGTCAGCCTTTCTGCAAAAAGTGGTGACCCTGATGATTATGGTTGTCGGCATCATGCTGGTCACAGGATCATTGTTCAATGGCGAAACGAGTAACATGGAGCCGCTTTTCGTCAATGGTGCCAAAGGCATTCTGACGGTCCTGATCATGACCCCGTTCATGTTTGTCGGCTTCGATGTCATCCCGCAGGCTGCCGAAGAGATCGACCTGCCATACAGGCAAATTGGTCGGATACTGGTTCTCTCCGTGTTCATGGCCGTCGCCTGGTATGTTCTCATGATCCTGGGGGTATCCCTGTTAATGCCACCTGCCCAAACAGCGTCATCCAGCCTGGCAACAGCGGATGCGATGACGCTGGCCTTTGGTGGGGGCTGGGCCGGGAAGCTCCTGGTGGTAGCCGGAATCGGTGGCATTCTCACCAGCTGGAATGCTTTCCTCGTCGGCGGCAGTCGCGCCGTTTATGCAATGGCACACGCCAGGATGCTGCCATCATTTCTGGGTAAGATGCATCCGCAATACAATACCCCGGTGAACGCCATTCTCCTGATTGGCGCACTATCGATCATTGCCCCTTTGTTTGGCCGAAAAACACTGGTCTGGCTGGTGGATGCAGGCGGTCTCGGTATCGTCATTGCCTATGCCACCGTTACCTTGTCATTTCTGGTATTGCGCGTGAAGGAACCGGAAATGCCGCGTCCGTTCAAAGTGGCCAATGGCAAATTGGTCGGTTATTGCGCACTGATACTATCGCTAGGTATTACCGCTCTCTACCTGCCTGGTAGCCCGTCAGCGCTGATCTGGCCTTACGAGTGGGCCATCGTTCTAATATGGACAGTTCTCGGATTGATATTCTATCTTTGGGCCCGGTCAACCCATGGTTCGGAATACAGGCATATCATGCGACAGGAGCTGAAAAGCGGTCACTCGGATATGCCCTGAACCTTGCCGCAGCGTGCATGCCAGGCATCGGTTGACCAGCCAGTCCCCGGGCTGAAGCCGCCCGATGCAGTGAGTAGCACCAAAGAGACCGGTTGCCCCTGGGACGAACCTCAGGAATTAAGAATGGACTCGGCCTGCAGGTCGGCATGATTGGACGAACGCACCATCGGGTCGCTGGCGACCTGGTCGAAGCTAGCCGCCCAAGCCCGGGGAAGGTGACACAGACTCCCCCAATCCCGACATTCCCCTGAAAAATCCAGTCGGGCAACAGGAGATCAAGACGCGGCAGGACTTCCTTGTGGCGCACCGGGGACTCATCGGGAGATTGAGCACTGCGAAATTGGGGGTCTTACTGGTGGCCCACTGGGGATCCGAAGCGGCGTGTGGAAATTGGAGCGGTCCGAGGGAATCAAGCCCTCGTCATCTGGTTGGGAACCAGAAGCTTTACCATTGAGCTATCACCGCTGTACGATATTCCCGACCTGTCGTTTCTCGCTGGGTCGGACCTCTACTGGTGTCTTGGGAAGCTGACGCTCTGCCAACCGAGCTAACCCCGCGTTAATTCTTCTAATTATACAACATCAGCGATAATTGCGATCTCGACTGCTTGTCAACCAGAAATGTCCACGTGCACGTTCCAGTCATGGCGGTCATCCAGTTTGCCGTACTGGATACCGGTCAGTTCATCGTAAAGCCGCTGCGTCAACTCGCCCGGGGGCGCCGTAGCCACCTGGAATATTTCCCCCTTGAACCCGATACTCGCAACGGGGCATATTACGGCCGCCGTGCCAGCTCCGAACACTTCCACCAGTGTCCCGGAACGAAAGGCTGCCACCACTTCATCAATGGTGATGCGGCGCTCTTCCACCGGAATACCCCAGTCTGCGAGCAGGGTAAGCGCGCTATCGCGCACAACGCCTGGCAGAATAGAGCCACCCAGGGGCGGAGTAATCACCCTGTCGTCAATTTTGAAGAAAATATTCATCGCGCCAACCTCTTCCACGTAACGGTGCTCATTGCCGTCCAGCCACAATACCTGGTCAAATCCCTGTTTTTGACTTTCTGAGCCCGGTAGCAGACTCGCGGCATAGTTGGCAGCCGTCTTGGCAGCCCCCAACCCGCCGATGCTGGCAGCGCGAGTAAACTGATCTTCAACCCGCAACGACACGCCTTTTTGCAGGTTGGTAAAATAGCTGCCAACCGGCGCGGTCATGATCATGAAGCGGTAACTGCTGGCAGCACGTACCTCGAGGGTAGCCTCGGTGCCAATAATCAGGGGCCGAATATAAAGCGAATGACCCCATTGCGAGGGAAGCCAACCATGATCCAGCTCTATCAATTGCTGCGTGGCATGAATCATGATCTCGCTTAACTCGTCGAGGGCCATGATGGGAATACAAAGCCGCTGACAGGAATCGTGCAGTCGTCTGGCATTCATATCGGGACGGAACATCCGGACTCCACCATCCGGTCCGCGAAAAGCCTTGAAACCGTCGAACACGGTCTGCCCGTAATGCAACATCGCAGTCCCGGGCTCCAGCGACAGTGGCTGGTAGGGATGAATCTCCGGGTTCTTCCAGGCACCGTCTTCATAAACCATGCTGAACATATGGTCGGAAAAAACGCCGCCGAAGCTGAGTTCGTCAAAATTGACCTGGGATAGCCGGCTTTGCTCGACCGGCGTGACCGGGAAATCTGATAATTGCATCTTCTTCGACCCTTAAATTGTGACCCTTAAAACAACAGCCGGGACTACCGGAAACGCGGGATGGTAACAGACATACTCTCTTCCCGCACCGCCGGCTGTGCCCCTGTGCTGCCTCGCAACAATGCCCGATAAAATGACACAACTGTCTTCAATACCGTCAAAACCAGGCTTGATCTAAATCAATAATTCGGTTTTTACAGGCTTTAGCCTTATTATGTAGGCTTAATTGCATTGGGGGCACGTCCATATCATGGATCGCACCGCAATTGAAAAACTCACCGCTATGAGTATTTAGCCATGCCGGCTTCAGAGATCGTCTTTGTATTGGTGGTACTGCTGGGCATAGCCATGCTGGTTACCGGAACCTGTCGGAACCTGCCGATTCCGTTCACGGTAATCCTGGTGCTGATTGGCATGCTGCTGGGCTACCTGTCCCATGTGCTGCATTTCATGGAACCACTTCAGGGATTCACCCTGGGCCCTGAAATCATGTTATTCGTTTTTCTACCCGCGCTCATATTTGAATCCGGCTTTGCACTGGATGCGCGCCAGATGATCAAAGATCTGCCACCGATACTGATTCTCGCCATACCCGCGATGCTCATGTCCACCTTCGTAGTCGGCCTGGGGGTCTGGTGGGCCCTCGATATCAAACTCATTGTCGCGCTGGTATTCGGGGCATTAATCTCCGCCACCGACCCGGTCGCGGTGGTCGCACTGTTTAAGGAACTGGGTGCGCCGAACCGCCTGAATGTCCTGGTCGAGGGCGAATCCCTGCTCAACGACGCTACCGCCATCGTGGCTTTCTCGATTTTACTCGGTATAGCCGTCGAGGGCGGCGGCATCAGCTGGTCCGATGCCGATAATATATTCCTGGATTTTCTCAGGGTGTTTATCGGGGGCGCCTTGTTCGGTGCTTTCCTGGGATTCGTGGTCTGCGAATTATTATATCGAATGCAAAGCGGAATCAGCGTTATTCTGACGTCATCAATCATCATCGCCTATGCCAGCTTCGTCATTGCCGAGCACGCATTCCACGTGTCGGGTGTCATGGCCGTGGTCGGATCGGCAATTGCCCTGAGGCGATTCGGCGTAACGCGGTTTCGCCAGGATACCACCCATTCCATCCACGAGGTCTGGGAGGTTATCGCCCTGTCCTGTAATTCGCTGCTGTTTTTACTGGTCGGCTTATCGATCAGCATTGTCACGCTTTTTAGCCAGCTCGGGCCTATAGCCATTGCGATTGCTTTAGTATTGAGCGCACGGGCACTGTCGATTTATAGCATTGTTCCGCTGGCGGTAAAGTGGTTTAAGCTGCCACACATCAGCATGGGCGAGCGCCACATCATGTGGTGGGGCGGCCTCAAGGGCGGCCTCGCTATTGCCGTGGTGCTTTCAATCCCCAGCGACCTGCCGGAGCGCCAGTTCCTGTTCGAGGTGACGCTCGGAGTGGTGTTGTTTACGCTGTTGATCAGCGCACCCACGATACGCCCGCTGATGCATTTTCTCGGCTTAAACGAGTTTTCCAGGGGGGAAGAACTGGAGTACCGAAACTCGCTGCAGGGAGCCGAAGAAACTTCCCAGAAATATTTGGCAAACCTGGCCGCGAGCAAGATTGTTCCGAGGGGCACGGTTACTCCCTTGCAGGACCAGATTCATCAAACCTTTTCCAGTGGTAGCGATGAAGACGAAACAAAAGCGCACGAAAACGACGAATATTTTGCCGAATTCAGGGCCTATCGAGTGGAACGAGAATCATTGAAATCACTCTACGAGACTGGCGTTATCAGCCAGTACATTTATCTCGATATGAACAACAGGTTGCATGCCGTGCAGGAATCTCTGCGCCTGGGTGAAGCGGGGATTGGAGAAGTCGACGAATCGGAAGAGCTCACCCTGTTTCAAAGACTCGAGATTTTTGTGCTGGGTAAAATTCGTGAAAAAACCTGGCTTGCCGGGTGGCTTTCAAAATACCAGGAACAAAGGACAGTACACCGGGTGCAACGCAACCTGGCGCATATCCTGGTATGCACTGAAGTGATAGCAATGCTTGGCCGGCAGAATGATTTGCTTGAAGACGCCAGCAACAGCGTGATATCTGCCTACGAGTATCGAAAAAAATACTACCGTAAACAGCTGAAACAAATCAGGAAATATTATCCAACATACTACATGCAATTTCTCGAACGACTCACGACCCGGTCGATGATCAACAGTGGCTGGAACCGGGTAAAGTCCGAGTTCGCCCATGGTGATCTCTCTGCCAAGGGTTTCAACCTGGTGCAGTCCAAAGTACAAGCGGTTTTGGCGGAGGTCGACGAGTCACCGCTGATTTTCTCGAAAACGGTCAACACCATATCCGAATACCTGGAGGATATTGACCTGTTTCACGATTTAACCGACAAGGATTTTGCCTTCCTCGAGGAAAATTCTTCGATAGTCACGTTTCTAGCCGGTGATACCATCATGGGCCGCTTTGAAGCGGGCATAGATTTCTATGTGCTGGTCGACGGCAAGGCGACTGTCTGGATCAAGGATGCATTCAGTCGCGAGCAGTTCATGGCCGAGCTTCTGAAGGGAGACTTTATGGGTGAATCCGGCCTGCTGGCCAAGCAGAAAAATCGTAAACATCACCGCAGCGCCACGATAAAAGCTGAAACACCCTGCACACTGATCCGGATCTCACCCGATACCATGTCGCGAATACTCTGGAAGTACCCAAAAATTCTGCAGGAGATACGCGAGATCAATGAGGCCCGTTTAAGCGTACGTCCGAAGAGCACCGATGAACTGCGTGTCTACAAGCCCCATAAAAAGCATTAACAAGGCACAAGGTCTGTTGACCCGCGTAAAAAAAGATCGCGCTTTAATTATCAGGCGATACCCGGGTTGCCGGCCACGTTTTTAATTTTCGGGGTGTTCAACTTCTTGATGCGCGCGGTATCCTCGCGGCGCAGGTAGTCTGCAACCACGTCCCAGATCGGCGCACCCGGTGACTCCGAACCCACGGTTGCCCAGCCGGCCACCTTGTAATTCTTCGCCGCTTCAATGGGAGTACCATCGTCGAGCTGCATGTCAGTAATTCTTTCTCCGGCACCGGCACCCGGATCGATACTGTAATCGAGGCCACCCAGGCGCACCATGTCACCACCCTGCTGGTAGTAAGGATCCTTGTTGAACAGGTTGTCGGCAACGTCTTCGAGAATCAGTTTGATGTTTTCACCGGTCATTTCACGCACATAGGTTTCAGGGTAGGTAATGCAGGTTTGGTCCATGACGTGTTCCATCGTGATTGTTTGTCCCGACAACACGGTAGTGCCCCAGCGGAATCCCGGGGACAGCGATATCTGTGCATCGCCCTCGACACGCAGCGCATCGCAGATCACCTGGTCAAAGGTACCGTTAAAATTCCCGCGTCGGAACAGCAGGTTTTCGGCAACCGCCAGTTCTTCCTGCAACTTTGGCAGGTAGGGCTTACGAACCTTTTCTACATAAGCGGCCATCTCTGCATCCGCATCGAGCAGATTTGAGAAAACCGGCAGCAAGCGATAGCGGAAATCGCGTAGCTTCTTGTTCTTGTAGTCCAGATCCATAACACCCAGGAACTTGCCGTTGGAGCCCGCGTTGGTAACCAGTGTTTTACCACCGGGATTGGTTACGGGTATCGCTTTCGGCACACCATCATGCGTGTGACCACCAAATATCGCGTCGATGCCGCTGACTCGAGACGCCATCTTGAGGTCAACGTCCATGCCGTTGTGCGACAGCACGATCAACCCGTCGGGACTCTCCTCGTCGCGTGCCTGCTCGACGATTTCCTGCATATCGCCTTCGTTGATGCCAAAGGTCCAGTCCGGGATAAATCGTTGCGGATTTGCGATCGGCGTATACGGGAATGACTGGCCGACCACGGCAATGCGCAAATCCCCCATTTCCCGAATCGTGTAAGGCTTGAAGACATGCCCGCTGTCTTCATTGAAGTCACCCAGGTCGGCAAGCTCATAGTCAAACAGTGCATCTTCCTTGACCTTGCAATTCTGGCTGACGAATTCACCATCGAAAATCTCGGCATTATCGAGGATTTCGGCCGCCAGGTAGGTAAATTCCCAGTGGCCGGTCATGACATCAACCCCGAGTAAATTGCAGGCCTCAACCATATCCCGTCCCCGGGTCCAGAATGCCGTACCCGAACCCTGCCAGGTGTCACCGCCATCGAGCAGTAGCGAGCGCCCCTGCGTATATTCCGCACGTAACTTCTTGACCAGGGTTGTGAGGTGAGCAAAGCCACCAATCTTGCCAAAGGTGCGCGCGGCTTCTTCAAAATTGATGTAGGTATAAGCATGTTCCTCGATACCACCATGCGCAATGCCAAACTGTTTAACCAGGTTTTTTCCAACCAGGTGCGGCGCCTTACCGAAGGCGTCACCGATGCCGAGATTGACACTGGGTTCACGGAAATAAATCGGGTTAAGCTGTGCATGGCAGTCGGTAAAGTGCAGGATGCGTGCATTGCCAAAGGCCGGCATGTCATAGAGTCTGGAACCCTCGCTGCTTGCCGAATATCCGGCTCCTGGAAACAGTCCTGCAGCACCGGCGAGCCCGAGCAGCCTGATAAATTCTCTACGGTTCAAGTTCATAACGCCCCCTCAGGCAAATATTTCATTTAGTTCGGCCAGGTTTTCGACCACCAGGTCCGGGTTGGAATCGCTGATATTTTTGCCGTGATTATATCCATACGGTACGCAGATGACGCCGAATCCAGCCGCGCGCGCCGCCAGCACATCATTGCTCGAGTCACCAACCATCAGGCAGGTATCATATTCGAGGCCGAAGTAATCCGCGGCGTAATGCAGTGGCATCGGATCAGGTTTTTTCCTGGCGGTTGTATTACCGGCGACAACTAGCTCAAAAAAGGAATCCATTCCCATCGCCGCGATCAGCTTCGAGGTAAAAGGTTCCGGCTTGTTGGTAACACAGGCGAGATGCAATTCGAGCTTACTAAGACGTTCCAGGGTTTCGATAACTCCCGGGTAGACTTCACTATGATCGCTGGCATGCTCACCATACAGCTTGCTGAAAATTTCCAGGCCGGCCTGGAAAAGGCTCTCCTCCGGCTCGGCGTTCATATCGTTGGTCAGAACACGCTTGACGAAGCGCTCGAGGCCGTTACCGACCCAGTTTCGTGCGGCCTGCGGATCCTGCAACGGCATTTCCAGCGCACGCAACATTTCGTTGCCACACCATGCCAGGTCACCCACGCTATCAACGAGGGTGCCATCGAGATCGAACAGTACCAGTTTGAACCGGCCGAAAGTGCGATTATGTTTCCCTCTGCGGCTATCGGTCCGGCTTGTGGCTGCTTGCATATCCATTGTTAAATGCTTGTTACGACAGGTTAAAAGTCAGCTAGTGTACAAAACTATCAAAATCGGGCATCCAATGTAATAACCCGATAGCAATAGGCGCTATTACTTTCTTACCTATCCTGTCAGTGCTGAAAAAACGCGTGGCAGGCGTTCCGGCAGGCGCTCGATGTTATCGACGATCGAGTAGTTGTTGGCGCCGAAAATACGCGCTACGTAACTATCGGCATTCGGATCCAGCGTCAGGCAGTAGCTATGGATGCCCCTGGCGGCGAGTTCCTCTACCGCATGACGAGTATCCTGGCGCAGGTATTGCGGGTCGCGCTCGTCGATGTCGGCGGGTTCGCCGTCGGTAAGCAGCAGAATCAGGCGCTTGCGGCTGCTTTGCTGATCGAGATGATGACCTGCATGACGCAGGGCGGCACCCATGCGCGTCGACAGACCGCCCGTCATCCCGGCAAGCCTGGCCTTGCTGTCGTCGTGATAGGATTCATCGAAATCCTTGAAACGATAATACTGCACGTCGTGACGTCCATCCGAGGCAAAACCGTGGACCGCGTAATTGTCGCCAATCGCATCCACCGCCCAGGACAGCAACCCGGTCGCCTCGCGCGTCAGGTCTAGAATTCTGGGTTGCTCCTCATAGCCTTCGTCGCCTTCATTCAGTACGCCGATGCGATCGTTGGTCGAAGCGGACAGGTCCATCAGCAGCACCATCGATAAATCGCGCAGGTGCCGCGTAATACGAATGTTGACCCTGGGATCGGGCATGATGCCGCGACGAATATCGATCATCGCGCGCACCGCGGCATCGATGTCGAGCTCGTCGCCATCCTCGTAACCGCGTTTGCGCACGATTCCCTGCGGCTGCAGCGCATCGATCAAATGCTTGATGCGACTCGCGATCGGCTTGTGTTTTTCGAGAATTTTGTCCATAACTTCAGGATCGTCGCGACGCTGGCGGCGTTCGATGACGGTAGTCCACTCGGGGCGCGCGAGTTGCACCTGGTAGTCCCACTCGTCGTAGTGGTAGGGCTCGGACATTGGCTCCACGCCTTCCGACTGGTTATAACTGACGCCGTTATCCTCGTAGGGAAACAGTTCGGTCGGCAATACCCAGACTTCCTGCGGACTACCATCCTCCAGCTCGGAATCGATCTCGTTGACCATTTCCATGACGTTTACGTACTTGCGACGGGTAGGTTGGCGCCACGGTAAGGTCTCGTAATCGCCGGCGCCGGGACTGTTTTCATCAAACTCCCACAGGTAACGGTTATCGTCACGATAGGGTACTGGCGAATCCTGCAGCAACCGCAGCGCCGGCATTCTTTCGCACCTGCCGAGAATTGAGTAAAACTCGAGGCCGAATTCGCGTACCAGCGATGGATCGACAGCCTCCGCCTCGAGCAGCTTGCGATAACGGCTGGCGATATCGACAATCCAGTCATCATCGTCGCGGTAATCCGCATCCAGCAGTGCACGATTCAGGCGTAACATCCAATCGGCAACCGGGTGGCGATCGGGCGCCTCGATTTCGAGCGCATGTTCGAAAAACCTGAGCCACAGACGCCGTAATCCGGGGAACCGACTGTAAGCGAGGAATTCTACCCTGGCATCCTCGAAGATTTCGATCATGCAGCGTTGCGCCGGGCTCAGGTCGTCAGCGTTAATCGAGTCTGTCGTATGAACGAGATGTGCTGCCGCATGCGCGGCGGCCGCGCGATAGACATCGATGCCGTCGATGCCATCGAAACGATCGAATGCGTCGGGCAGATGCACCAGGTAGTTTTCGATATAGGGCCTGCTGCCCTGGCGGTTTTCGAAATCGTCCGCGGTCGGGCGCATGAAGAATGTACGCGCCCACAGCGCGCGCAGGTAAAAATTGAGTTTGCGATGGTTATCGACAAACAGCGTGCCACGCCGCTCCCGCTGCAGTACTGATTTCGAGGTCTCGGTTAGCAGGCCAAAATAGGCGTGCTGCCCATCGAAGTCTCGCTGATATGCCTGCGCGCCCCACATCGCCCAGCGTCTTAAGCCGCCCAGCGTCAATTTCAACAGCAGCTCACCTAAAGATTCCATCATCGGTCGTAACCCGCGCGGAGCCTTGCCGGCAAGCTGGTGTAATAGCTTGAAGTAACCGCGCAATAGCTCGGCATCACCGAGGCGGGTTGCCGCCATCGGCAGGTTGGCGAGAACCAGCGTAATTACAGCACCCGAGGTCAGCGATGACAGTTTCATGATCGACTCGATCGTGTCAGGCACGATATCCTCGCCGACTTCCTTCGCCACCACCGGCATTTCCTGCACGTAAGTCAGCACGAGGTCCTGGCCCTTGCCCAGCGTGCACATGGCCTTGATGCCGACCAGGTAATTTTCGAGACCCTGCGGCGACATGATGCGTTGTGCCTCGAGCCAGGAGGCCTCGACCGCCTCCAGGTTTCCGAGATCATCGGGATCGATGCATTGCAGGTATTCGGCAAGCTCGGGATGCATTTTAGTTTATCGGTTGCTGTCATCCCGCGGCTTGACCGCGGGAACCAGCGCGAAGGTAAACTGCCAGCACTTCTGGATACCGCGGTCGAGCCGCGGTATGACAGTGGGTGAGCGTCCCCGCAGCATAAGGCTTAGAAGTAGGTATCGACAGCGGCGTAGAGCGTATCGCGCATATCGGGATCGTCGGTGAGCGGGGTAACCAGCGCCATACGGCAAGCGGCGGCGGGCGCGACTCCCTCGGCCATCAGTTGCGCCGCGTAGATCAGCAACCGCGTCGACATGCCCTCGTCGAGACCATGTCCTTTCAAATTTCGCGAGCTGGTACCAACCTGCACCAGCTTGCCGGCGATTTCGGCATCGACACCGGCTTCGTGGGCAACGATTTCAGCCTCGATATCGGCCTCAGGATAGTCGAAATCGAGTCCGCCAAATCGCTGCTTGGTAGATTGTTTGAGATCTTTCATCAACGACTGGTAGCCCGGGTTATAGGAAATGACGATCTGAAAATCCTCGTGTGCTCTGACCAGCTCGCCTTTCTTTTCCAGCGGCAACTCGCGCCGATGATCGGTCAGCGGGTGAATAACCACCGTCGTATCCTGGCGCGCCTCGACAATTTCATCGAGGTAGCAAATGGCACCGATACGCGCAGCCACCGTCAGCGGACCATCCTGCCAGCGGGTCCCGTTGATATCGAGCAAGTAACGTCCGACCAGGTCCGAGGCAGTCATATCCTCGGTACAGGCGACGCTGATCAACGGTTTCTGCAGTTTCCAGGCCATGTATTCGACGAAGCGCGACTTGCCACAACCTGTCGGCCCCTTGAGCATAACCGGCATGCGTACCTGGTAGGCCGCCTGGTAGTTTTCGACCTCGTCAACCACCGGCCGGTAATAAGGCTCCTGCTGCACCAGGTATTGCTCCCGATCCGAGCCTGACACAGCTAACTGTTCCGCCGCATCCGACATGATTAAGCACTATTGGCCCGGTAAATAACCATCGAGGTGCCCTGCGACTGCGCGTAATTGTCGTACCCGACCAGGCGAACGTGATTGCCGGGATGGGCCACGTGACAAGCATCTACTTCGCCCAGAATAGTATCCACTTCGGTTTCACCAAACATGGGCAATTTCCACATGTACCAGTAGTGCGCGAAGGCATTTTCGGGCTCGGTGTGCTCAACCGCCGGATTCCAGCCCTTGCTGACGATATACTCGACCTGCTTGACCAGTCCCTCGCGGCTCATTTCGGGCAGGTAAGAAAAGGTTTCGAACTTGCGGCTGGCTTCGTCCGTCAGGCTCGATTGATAGTCTTGCATTTCACTCATGATTAATTCCTCTCAAATTTCGTATCAACGGTGGGCAACGTCAAGTTTGTCGACCGTGTCGAATTCAAACTTGATTTCCTTCCAGGTTTCCATCGCGGCCCTCAGTTCCGGGCTGTGCTCGGCGGCGCCGGTGAGAATATCCTTGCCTTCTTTTTCCAGCTCGCGGCCCTGGTTGCGTGCTTCGACGCAGGCTTCGACCGCAACCCGGTTAGCGGCCGCGCCCGCCGCATTACCCCAGGGGTGACCCAGGGTGCCGCCGCCGAACTGCAGTACCGAATCGTCGCCGAAAATGTTCACCAGTGCCGGCATATGCCAAACGTGGATTCCGCCCGACGCTACCGGGAATATACCCGGCATCGAGCCCCAGTCCTGATCGAAAAAGATACCGCGACTGCGATCTTCCTTGATAAAGGAATCGCGCATGATGTCGATCCAGCCCAGGGTGGCATCACGGTCGCCTTCAAGCTTGCCCACCACGGTTCCGGAATGGAGATGGTCTCCGCCGGACAGCCGTAAAGCCTTGGCCAGCACCCGGAAATGAATGCCGTGATGCGGATCGCGGTCGATAACCGCGTGCATCGCCCGGTGGATATGCAGCAACATGCCGTTGTCACGGCACCATTGCGCCAGCCCGGTGTTGGCACAGAAACCACCGGTAATGTAATCATGCATGATGATCGGTGCGCCCAGTTCCTTGGCATATTCGGCGCGCTTGTACATTTCTTCCGGGGTGGGCGCGGTAACGTTCAGATAGTGACCCTTGCGCTCGCCAGTTTCCGCCTCGGCCTTGTGGATCGCTTCCATAACGAAGTCGAAACGCCGATTCCAGCGCATGAACGGCTGGCTGTTGACATTTTCGTCGTCCTTGGTGAAGTCGAGTCCACCACGCAGGCCTTCGTAACAGGCACGGCCGTAGTTTTTCGCCGACAGGCCGAGTTTTGGCTTGATTGTGCAACCCAGCAGGGGTCGGCCATATTTATTCATGACGTCGCGTTCTACCTGGATGCCGTTGGGCGGTCCATTACAGGTGAGCACATAGGCGATTGGGAAACGTACATCCTCCAGACGCAGCGCACGCAGGGCTTTAAAGCCGAAAACGTTACCAACCAGCGAGGTAAAAACGTTGACCACCGAACCTTCTTCGAACAAATCGATCGGGTAAGCGACAAAGGCGTAAAAACAGCTGTCGTCACCGGGAACGTCTTCGATGCGGTAAGCCCGGCCCTTGTAGTGGTCGAGGTCGGTCAACAGGTCGGTCCAGACCGTGGTCCAGGTCCCGGTCGAGGATTCGGCCGCGACCGCGGCGGCCACTTCTTCGCGCGGTACCCCGGGCTGCGGGGTTATCTTGAAACAAGCCAGGATATCGGTGGCGGCAGGCTCGTATTCGGGCATCCAGTAAGTCTCCCGATACTCTTTGACCCCGGCGTCGTATGTTCTGTTGGTAGTCATGAAAAAATCTCCAATTTAAAATTAGGCAGCCGTCTTGCTGCTGGCAACTTTAGGATCGAGCATGCCGCTGGCGTAAGACTTCGCCATGTCGGCGACGCTGATCGGCTTGATCTTCGAGGCATTGCCGGCGGTTTCGAACTGTTCGAAACGATCGCGGCACAGGTTTTCCATCGCCTTCAACGCCGGCGTCAGGAACTTGCGCGGGTCGAACTGGCTCTTGTCCTGCTCGGCGATGCGGCGGAACTCGCCGGTCATCGCCAGGCGGCAATCGGTGTCGATATTGACCTTGCGCACACCATGCTTGATACCACGCACGATTTCCTCGACCGGAACACCGTAAGTTTGTGGCATTTCACCACCAAACTGGTTGAAGATGTCCTGCAATTCCTGCGGCACCGATGACGAGCCGTGCATGACGAGGTGCACCTCGGGCAACTTCTCGTTAATCTCTTTAACCACGTTCATCGCCAGGATTTCGCCATCAGGTTTGCGGCTGAACTTGTAGGCGCCGTGCGAGGTACCCATCGCGATGGCGAGTGCATCGACCTTGGTGTGCGTCACGAAATCGACCGCCTGCTCGGGATCGGTCAGCAATTGATCCATACTCAGGCTACCCTCGAAACCGTGACCGTCCTCCTTTTCACCCTCGCCGGTTTCGAGTGAACCCAGGCAACCGAGCTCTCCTTCAACCGAAACGCCGATGTCGTGCGCGATACGGGTAACCTCGGCGGTAATATCGAGGTTATATTCGTAGCTTGCCGGGGTGCTGGCATCGGCTTCGAGTGATCCGTCCATCATCACCGAGGTGAAACTGGCCTGCATCGCCGACACACAGGTAGCGCGGTCGTTACCGTGATCCTGGTGCAGGCAGATTGGAATCTGCGGGTACATTTCCTCGGCGGCCTCGACCATCTTGCGAATCATGATATCGCCGGCATAACCGCGCGCACCGCGGCTGGCCTGCAAAATCACCGGTGCGTCGACCGCTTTGGCTGCATTCATGATGGCGAGCACCTGTTCCATGTTATTGATATTGAACGCGGGCACGCCGTAACCCTTTTCGGCTGCGTGATCGAGTAACTGTCTGAGCGTGATTCGTGCCATGTCAAAACCTCTCCACTAAATCTGTAATAAACGACGCACTTCGTCATGTACCGCCTGCGCGGTAATGCCGAAATGCTGGTATAAATCTTGCGCGGGTGCCGAGGCGCCAAACCCGGTCATACCGATGATCGAGCTGCGCCTGCCGAGCCAGCGATCCCAGCCCATGGGTGATGCGGCCTCGATCGCGACGCGACATTCTCCACCGAGCACGATTTGCTGGTACTCGGGTGATTGCTGTTCGAACAATTCCCAGCAAGGCATGGACGCGACCGCGACCTCGACGCCGAAGCGCGCCAGCATGTCCGCGGCCTCGAGCGCGATCTGAACCTCGGAACCGGTTGCCAGCAAAGTAGCCTTGCGTTTGCCCTGCGGTTCGCGCAGCAGGTAAGCGCCGCGCGCGCAAAGGTTTTCGTGACGGTGTTTGCCACGTAAGGTTGGTACGCCCTGGCGAGTCAGACACAGCACCGAAGGACTATTGGTCGCCGCCAACGCACAGGCCCAGGATTCCGCGACCTCGACCGCATCGGCCGGACGAAATACCATCAAGTTCGGCATAGCGCGCAGCGAGGCTATCTGCTCTACCGGTTGATGCGTGGGACCATCCTCACCGAGTCCAATGGAGTCGTGGGTCATGACGTGAACCACGCGCTGTTTCATCAACGCACCGAGGCGAATCGCCGGGCGACTGTAATCTGCAAAGGCGAGGAAGGTACCGGATAAAGGGATGTAACCGCCATGCAGTGCGATACCGTTCATGGCCGCTGCCATGCCGTGCTCGCGCACGCCGTAATGGACATAGTTACCGCCGAAATCGTCGCGCGTCAGTGACACCGCATTGCCCGGCCTGGTGCCGTTAGAACCGCTTAAATCGGCCGAGCCGGAAAGCAACCAGGGTACCGTATCCATCAGTGACTCAAGCACCTGTTGCGACGACTGGCGCGTGGCCAGTTTCGGTTGTTCTTTACTGAAACGCCGTTTCAGCGCTTCGATACAGCTTTGAAATTCCTGCCCCAGCGAGCCGCTGTGCATGGCCTCGAAACGTGTACGTTTATCCGCCGGCATGACATCTATGCGCGCCTGCCATCGCTGCCGCGCATCAAATCCACGTTGGCCGCAGGCGCGCCAGCTCGACAACAGCTCCTCGGGCACTTCAAACGGCGCGCTGCTCCAATCCAGGGCTGCCCGGGTCAGTGCAATTTCTTCTTCGCCCAACGGTGCGCCATGGGTTGCCGCACTACCCTGCTTGTTCGGCGCGCCGAAACCAATCACGGTTTTGCAGGCAATCAGCGAAGGTTTATCCGACTGCCTAGCCTTTGTTATGGCATCAGCGATCGCGACCGGATCGTGGCCATCGACGTAGCTGACATCCCAATCCGCGGCCTCGAACCTGGCCAGTTGATTGGTCGACGTGGTCAGGCTGGTGGCACCATCGATGGAAATACCATTATCGTCAAACAGCACAATGAGTTTCGACAGTTGCAGGTGCCCGGCAAAATCGATCGCTTCATGGCTGATACCTTCCATCAGGCAACCGTCACCGGCGAGCACGTAGGTATAGTGATCGACAGTATCGTCACCAAATTCGGCGGCAAGTTTCTTCTCGGCCAGCGCCATGCCGACCGCGGTGGCGATTCCCTGCCCCAGCGGCCCGGTGGTCATTTCGATACCCTGGGCATAACCATACTCGGGATGACCCGCGGTCCTGGCGCCAAGCTGGCGAAAATTCCTGATCTGCTCGATGGTCATATCCTCGTACCCGCACAGGTACAGCAGGCTGTAGAGCAGCATCGAACCGTGCCCGGCGGAGAGAATGAAACGATCACGATCGGGCCAGTCCGGATCTGCGCTATCGAATTTCAGGAAATCGGCAAACAGCACGCTGGCAACATCGGCCATACCCATGGGTAAGCCCGGATGCCCGGAGTTGGCCTTTTGCACCGCATCCATCGATAGCGCGCGAATCGCGTTAGCCATTTCGCGGCGGGTTTTGCTTTTGGCCTGCTCTTGTTGAACCTTGGTATCCATAATTTCTTCTCCGTTAGGCCGCGCGGCGCTTGCGTTCAACCATTTGCAAAACCAGCGGTGTAAAAATGAGCTGCATCGCCAGGTCGATCTTGCCACCCGGGATTACGATGACATTCGGGCGTGACATGAAACTGTTGTGAATCATCGTCAACAGGTACTGAAAATCGATACCACGCGGGTTGGCGAAACGAATTACGACCATCGACTCGTCCGCGGTTGGAATCCAGCGTGCGATAAACGGGTTCGAGGTATCGACGATGGGCACGCGCTGGAAGTTGATATCGGTGTTAGTGAACTGCGGGCAGATATACTCGATGTAATCCGGCATGCGGCGCAGGATGGTGTCGGCAATCGCCTCGGCCGAGTAACCGCGCGCGGCCTTGTCGCGGTGAATTTTCTGAATCCACTCGAGGTTGGTAACCGGCACCACGCCGACTTTCAGATCAGCGTACTGGGCGACATCGGCCTGGTCGGTTTTAACCGCCCCATGCAGGCCCTCGTAAAACAGCAGATCGGTATCTTCGGCGAAAGATTCCCACTCGGTAAACTCTCCCGGCGACACACCGTAGAGTTCGCTCTCTTCGTCATCATGCACGTAGTGGCGGGTTTTTCCGCTGCCGGTTTCGCTGTATTGACGAAACACGTCTTCGAGCTCCGATAACAGGTTTGCATCCGGGCCGAAGTGGCTGAAGTTCTTGTTACCCGCCTCCTCGGCATGCGCCATGGCGGCTTTCATTTCCTGGCGATTGTAGCGATGAAAAGCATCACCCTCGATAAAACAGGCGCTGATATTTTCACGAAAGAAAATATGCTCGAAGGTTTCCTTGACAGTCGAGGTGCCGGCCCCTGAAGAACCGGTGATCGAAAGAATGGGATGTTTTCTGGACATGGGCAGAGCCTAGTTTCTGAATAAACTACGATTTTCGAACAGTGGGAAACGCGTGTTCTCGACCGCATCCCCGGTGATGTAGTCGATCACTTCCTGGACCCGATCACTGGACCCAAAGATAAGCGGCACGCGTTTGTGCAACGAAACCAGTTTCATGTCCAGGATCCGCTCTATACCATCACTGGCCAGGCCACCGGATTGTTCGATGATAAATGCGAATGGCAAGGCTTCGTATAGCAGGCGCAAGCGACCGCTCTCGTAACCGGGACGCGAATCCCCGGGATACAGGAAAACGCCGCCACGAACCAGGATGCGGTAGGCCTCCGCGACCAGTGAAGCGTTCCAGCGCATGTTGAAATCCTCGCCCAGGGGGCCACTCTCGCCGGCAATACAGTCGTCGATGAAATAGCGCACGTTGTCGTCCCAAAAACGATAGTTCGACGTATTGATGGCAAATTCGTGCTGCCCCGCTGGAATCCTCAGGGCATCGCTAACCTGGTAAAACTTGTCGTCTTCGGGATCGAGCACGAAGCTATGAGTGCCGTCACCGCAGGTCAGGATCAACCGGGTCTGGGGGCCATAGAACAGAAAGCCCGCCGCTTCCTGAATAGCGCCGAGATTCCTGTCGAAGATACTCCCGGTATCGGCTGATAATGCTGAAAACACGGTACCGATCGAGGTATTGGTCTCGATATTCGAGGAACCGTCGAGCGGGTCGATTGCCACTGCCAGGGTGGCATCGGCATCAATTTCAATTAATTCGTCGCATTCTTCAGATGCGATAAAGGTAATTGGTAATTTACCTAGCGCCTCGACAAACAGGTTGTGAGAGAGGATATCGAGGGGCTTTTGAATATCGCCGTCCGCGTTGGTGCTATTGCTATCCAACGATTGTGCAGACAGGCCAAGCCGGGAAACTACTTTCGCGAGTTTTGCACCTGTGCTAGCGATCACCTGCAGTATCGAGGCAAGGTCCTCGTGCATAGCGGATCGTTTCGCCGTTGACGCCAGGTACTGTTCCAGACTGATTTCGGATGTCATATTTTACCGTTTCACATCTTATCTGTATGTGCCGGGATTCTGGAGAGACTTGATTATTTAGTAAAGTTTAATAAACTTTCAATTTATGAAAGAAAAACTTTACCCCTGGTTGCGCCAGCTGACCCTGAAACAGATGCGGGGTTTCACAGCAGTGGTTGAAGCAGGCAGTGTATCGGGTGCCGCCAAGCGTCTGCACCTGACGCCACCCGCAGTCTCGCTGCAGTTGCGCGATCTTGACGCGACTATTGGCTTACCCCTACTGGAACGCAGCGGCCATGGATTGATCCCGACGCTGGCGGGTCGCGAATTACTATCCCTGGCGCTGGAAATACAGGAATCGCTGGATCGATTCGGCGAAACCGCGACTGAATTAAAGGGGGTAGATCATGGCATTGTCTCGGTCGGCGTGGTCAGTACCGCACGCTATTTTGCTCCAACGATATTGGCTGAATTCATGAAAATCTACCAGGACATTAAAATTCAGCTACTGGTAGGGAACCGCGAAACCACTATGAAAAAACTGGAAAGCATGGAGCTCGACTTTGCCATCACCGGTTTGCCACCAGAACATTTTGCGGTAAAGAAAGAATTTATTGCAAAGCACCCACAGATTATCATTGCCGCCCCGGATCACCCGCTGGCGGATAAGAAAAGAATCTCTTTGTCGGAATTAAAAGATGAGACATTCCTGTTACGAGAAGCCGGATCCGGCACTCGCTCGGTGACCGACAAACTGTTTGCACGCAACAAGAGCCTACCCAGGTCAGGGCTGGAATTCGGCAGCAACGAAACCATCAAACAGGCGGTGATGGCGGGTATGGGAATCGCGGTAATTTCGTCGCACACGGTTGATGCCGAACTCAATGAAAGGCGCCTGGTTTCGCTTGACGTCAAGGGTTTACCCATCAACCGTAAATGGTTCGTGGTCAAGCACGGCAATAAGCGCTTCCTGCCGTCTGCCCAGGCATTGTGGAATTTTGTCGCACGCAATGGCAAATACTACCTACCCCAACCCTGAACCCTCTCGCGCTAAACACTGGCTGCTCGAAGTGACTCCAGGATAACTGGATAAATTTAGCTTGAGGTATAACTTGCAATTGTTAGTTGCAACTTGCAACTTGCAACTTGCAAACTTAATATAATCATTCGGACGGCGATGTCGATCGAACCTTGATCGGGACCCGGTATAGAGGACTTAAGTTTGGATCAACGACGCACACTCGTGTTAATGCCCGGGCTCGACGGCACGGGCAAGTTGTTTGAGCCGATCATTCCATTTCTCCAAACACACTTCGATTTAACCATCGTAACCTACCCTGATCTCGATTCGCTTACGGATTATGTCAACTGCGCGCAAAACCAACTGCCGGAGACGCCAGGATTCTCGCTGCTAGCCGAGTCCTTCTCCGGCCCCGTCGCAATGGCTTTAATGGCACATCTACCCGACCAGATCGGCCCTTCGGTGCTAGCTGCAACTTTCGCACGCTCCCCACTGGCAACGTTGACACGCATGTTAGGTTATGTTCCGGAGCACATGTTTTCCATTGGCGCATTAAACGATTTCTGCCTGGACGTATATGCGACCGATAACGAAGACTTATCGGACACGCAACCGTTGCCGCTGAACGTGACCGAGCAGATTGACGGAGCACTGTTAAGACACCGGATCTCGGTTTTGAGCCGGGTTGACGTTTCAGCCCTGTTACCGAGCATCCAGGTGCCCATTCTTTATCTGCACGGGGTGCGAGATCGAATCGTTACCAAGCACGACGCGCGAATGATTGAGGATTACCTGCCTAATGTCAGCCGGGTCGATATCGACGCCCCCCACTTGCTGCTGCAAACCCAGCCGTCCCAATGTGCCGAGCTGATCTGTAACCACGTTCAACCAGCCCAGTAAGCCATTACCCTGTATTTGATCGCTAAAAGTTTGACGAGGATTCATCGATAATCTCGAGAGTATCGCTCGAGCTCGCTTACAGCCGCCCTCAAGATCCACTGCTTCCCGGACCTTTATGATTTACAAGAACGCTTTTGATATCCCGAAAACAGACACTGAAAATCCATTTCGCAGTGACGGCTAACGACCCAACTCAGACGCTCATAATAGTAAGCCGATAAACGCTATTGGAGGATCTGTTATTGGGACGGTTACTCCGTCAGGCCCGCCATATGCAAGCCGTCGAGTAAATGTCGCCAGTCCGCCTCGGTACGGAAATTGTCTTTGATGTTGCCGAGTAGTTCAGCAGTGGTGTTAGCTGACACTCCCGAAGATTTAAGCACCTTTTGGCGTTTTGCGATGAATTTGTTCAATGTATCTCGGGCCTGTTCGAGCTCACCCACCCGCGCAAAGGAAGCAGCCAGGTAAGCGTAATCCCAAGCATCCACAAGGGCCGCACGCAGAGTATTGATTGCTTCCTGATAGCGACCGGCGTAGTAGTAGCCTTGACCCAGCCATCTTTGGTATAAATCAGGAAAAAGCGGATTGAGGCGAATCGCCTCTTCCAGCTGAGCAATCCCCACATCAAGACGCCCAGCATGTAATAAGGCATGACCCAGTTCGGCCAAAACATCCGCGTCACCCGGCTTCAACGCCAACACCCGGTCAAGTTCCAGTTCGGCTTCCTCCCATTGGCCATAACCGATAAGCGCCCACGCCAGGATACATCGGGCCAGGGCGTCATTGCTATCAAACTCTAATGATTTCCGAGCGTTTTCAAGACTATGCTGCAATGCATTCTCCGTACGCAACCAGCCCAGGAAGTAATCCACGGCATAAGTATTGGCGAGTCCCGCATAGGCTCTCGAGAACTGCGGGTCACGCTCAATTGCCTGCTGGTATAGCCGTGCTGCTGCGATATTGTCATCTGGATTGAAGCGATTGAATTTACGATTGGCCTGCAACAGGTATTCGTATGATTTGATACTGGTCGTAGCTTTCCTGGATGCATTCTCTGCTATGGTCTTACCTAATTGCGCGGCAATGGTAGCGACAATGGCCCGCGTTACCTCGTCCTGAACCGCGAAGATGTCGTCCAGTTCCCTGTCATAGCGTTCAGCCCAGATATGTTTTCCGGTTTCAGCGTCGATCAGCTGTGCAGTAATTCGGACCCGGTTCCCAACCCGGCGAACACTACCTTCGACAACGTATTGCGCGCTGAGTTTTTCAGCCACCTCCTTGATATCTATCTTTTCGCCCTTGAAGGCAAACGAAGAATGCCGGGCAATAACATACAGTATGGGAAAGCGGGAAAGTTCGGTGATGATGTCCTCGGTTATTCCGTCGCTAAAATACTCCTGCTCCGGGTCACCACTCATGTTACTAAGGGGTAGCACTGCAATAGAAGGTTTTTCCGTGACGTCCGTAGTCGAAACTTTCTGTTGGTTTTGGCCGTGAGG
The DNA here is from genome assembly GCA_947259485.1 of uncultured Gammaproteobacteria bacterium. Classification (GTDB taxonomy): domain Bacteria; phylum Pseudomonadota; class Gammaproteobacteria. The sequence goes on from CAMYLU010000005.1 coordinate 104,022, forward strand.
TTGGAGTTGCTGTTTTACCGCGTAAGCCCGGACCGGTTCATCGAAACCCTTCAGTTCCTGTTCTCCCAGATTTTCGTATTCAAATGGTAGCCGCTTGGGTATTGTTTCGTATGCGGCCCCTTGGATGCAGATGCCTCCAGCCTCGGCTAGCTGCTCCAAACGCTGTGCCAGCACTATGCCTTCGCCTGTTACGGTATTGTCGGCCACAACCACCTCGCCCATGGCAATACCAACTCGAACTATGGGGCGGATTTCGTCCTGTAACGATTCAATATGCAGGGCATTCGCAGACTGAAAATCGACTGAAGCACTGACAGCATCCGATGCCCGGGAAAATTCGGCAACTAGCGCGTCACCCCGAATCTCATGTGCGACGCCATTATGGTTGCTTATGGTTTCGGAGAAACGCCGAAAGGCATCCCGGAAGCGCTCGTGAGCCAGGATCTCGTCCTGTCGCACAAGCCCGGTTGAATCCACCACATCGGCATGGAGGATAACTGCGAGTTTTCGCGATAGTTGATCCTTATCCATGGATGGCCTTATTAGGAATTATTCGAGAAATACTATCACAAGCAGTTAATTTATGGGCTTGAGTGAGCTGTTGGCGAGCGTCCGCTTTTGGCCGTTCTCGGAAGCCCAGATTGTGATTTTTAGCGTCCGCTATTGAGGAAGCTGACTCTCCTGTGTCTAATTACTAATTTTTATTTTTTCGAAAACTCGAACCTTATCCGCAACTCCCCCTCAAACCAGCTATCAATACTCAGAATACCCTTTTTTTCCGCTATATAAAATCCATCCTGTGCTTCGGGCTCCACACGCTTGAACTGCATTTCATTATTCGAATAATGCACCGTAAGGCTTACATGGTAAGGATAATAGCCATCAAGGAATTTGCGATGGTAGGGTCCGTGTTGCATAGAATAGGTTTTATCGGATAGGTGCTGTAATACTTTCACATCCGCCTGCACACACAACACTGCGCCTTTCTCTACGTCTTCCAGTTCGACTCCATTCTGTCCAACACGAATTTGTGCAATTTGTTCTACGCGAGTCACTTGTAGATTTTTCATTTTACGATAGGCATACACCACATCGGTCCTGCCCACCGCATCCAGATGCCGGTAACATTGTTGCATTTTTACCCAGCCGGTTTGCAGACTCTCGTTGGTTACCCATAGGTGGGTATCGGAATGCAAAATCAATTGGTCATGTATGGGAGCAATGAACTCCAGCTGGCCTTCATTGACTTGCTGGGCGCGCCATTCACTGTCGTCGTCCGGCCAGCTTTCATCAACGGGCGATTCTGCTGCAGTAAGCATTACAGGAAATAGCAAAACCCAAATCGCTTTAATTGAAATGCGTTTACCAGTGATAAACATCATGCTTGACACCCATTAACGGGTAGTTTGCCGATATTATCAATATTTTACTTTTTACCGTCGAGATAAGGTATCAAGCGTCCGCTTCTGGCCGAAAATCGAAGCTCAGTTGGCACGCCCCAGCGTCTGCTTACAAGAAAACAGATCCCCGCCATGTGAAAATAGGCTTCCGAGATCAACCCAAATACGACGCTTACTCGAATTAACACCTGTCAAATGCAAGGTCTGACAATTTGTACGATCGAATCGCAAAGGTGGGAAACGACAATAGCTAAATATCCGGGGGTGCACGAGGAACTATTTCAGCTTCGCGGCCTGGATGACTGATACAATTCGCGACCGAGAAGTGGCGGCCATTGCCGCCGGGCAAAAGCATGCAAGAAACCGAAGACCATCAGCAGAGTTTCAAGTGGTTTGCGTTAGCATTATCCCTGGGTGGCTATCTGATCACTTTTTGGGCCTGGCCTTCGCCTGACTCCAACCAGGCCGTGGTGGCGGCCACACTGGTTGCAGTTATCGTCCTGTGGGTGACAGAAGTTATACCGCTGTACGTCTCCGCGCTGACCGGTTCCTTCCTGCTCCTTGCGCTCGGCGATTTCTCCGCCGGTGAAATTTTCCAGCCCTATTTTGATCCGGTGATCGTCTTGTTTCTGGGTGGGTTCGTGCTTGCCCGGGCATTGCAGAAGTATGAAATCGACCGTCGCGTCGCGCACGAGGTTCTCAAGCGTCTCGGTGATAGTCCGCTGATTTTCGTACTCGGGCTGATGCTGGTGACCGCCTTCCTGTCGATGTGGATGTCGAACACGGCATCGGCGGCCATCATGATCCCGATCTCCATTATCGTGCTCCGCGAAAATAATCTGTTCCACAAGCATTCCCGATTCGCCCGGGGCGCCGTGCTAGCTGTCGCGTATGCGGCCACTATCGGTGGAATCGGTTCTCTGGTTGGAAGTCCGCCCAATGCTATTGCAGCCAGGTACCTCGGCGAGAACGGTATCTCGCTGGATTTCCTCGAATGGATGCTCAAGGCATTGCCCTTTGTCTTATTGGCGCTGCTGTTTACCTGGTTATTATTATTTCTGTTCAACAAACCCGAGATAGAGAAAATAGAGTTCAAGTACGAGGCGATGCCGATCAACCGGCCGCAAAAGCTCATATTCCTCGTTTTTCTAATCACCGTCGTGGGCTGGCTCAGCACCAAATATACCGGCCTTTCGGCTTCCACGGTTGCACTGATTCCAGTAATCAGCCTGTTCGCGCTGGGTCTGCTGGACGAAAACGACCTGGGCAGGATTTCCTGGCCGACGCTGTTGCTTTTCGGCGGGGGGCTGAGCCTGGGGTCAGCGGTCAGCCAGGTCGGCATCGATATCTGGCTGGCGTCTATGGTGAAGGTCTGGATTGCCAATATTCCGCTGTTTCTGGCGCTAACGGCACTCGTGTTTTTCGGTATCCTAGTGACCATGGTGGCTAGTAACACCGCCTCCGCAGCGATACTGATTCCGCTGATGCTACCCCTGTCCAGCAGCCTCGGAATCGATATGAAGTCGATTGCGCTGTTGATCGCTATCGGCGTATCTTTGGACTTCATGATGCCGGTGGGCACGCCACCGAGCGCGATTGCCTACTCCACCGGCGTTGTCAGCGTGCGCGATATGATCAGGAATGGATTCATGGTTAATATCGGCACCGGACTGATTCTGGTGACGCTGTACTACTTCTTTTACCTTTAGGCCCATGCCTGATCGAGCGTGGCTCACATCAAGGGGTGCGGTCATGGTCCGAAGCAGATAGCAAACTTTTTTAGCGTCCGTTCCTGGCCGAAGTACGACCCTGATGTTTCAAGTTTGAGTGTCCGCTATCGAGAAAGCAGACGCTTAAAACTCAAAATTCAGCTTCCGCTAACGACCCAATTCAGACTCTCACTTGTTATGTGAAAATAGGAAAAAAGCGTTCGTTTATCTTAGGAAATGGGGCTTCAAGCTGCAGTTGTGTCAGGTAACCCTGCTTTCTTGAGGTCTATGGCAATCTGCCGGGGAACGACTTCATCTTTATAGAATTCTGTCTCGAGGAAGTTTCCGATAGAAAAACTCGGATTGCTAATCAATAATTCCTCGACGGCCTTTCTCAGAGCCATTTCGTCATCCAAATGACTTAATGCGGCTACTAGATATGCATGGGAGCGCTGCGATTTGTGTAAGAGCTGTGATACGACGTTGACGGTTTCACGATAATTTCCAAGGACGTAATGTGCGGCCGCCTCAAGTTCACGACAGTAGGTTGGCAACAGGGGGTCCAGTGTTTTTGCACGATTCTGATATTCCAGAGCCTTTTCCCCGTCCCCAAGAAAATTGTATATTTCGCCCATACGGCCGACTAGGTAGGCATGGTTGGGATTGAGGTCGAGTGCACGTTGGAAATGGTATTCAGCCTTGTCAAAGTCTCGGTCGTACAGACTAAGAGACCCCATTATCCGATGACATTCTGGCTCATTTTCATCAAGTTCTAAACCTCGTCGTCCCGAAGCTACGGCTTCATCCTTGTAATCGTCTCCTGTCCATTCGCCTAAGGTGGTAATTGCACAAGCATGCCAAGCGTATGCGCGACCATATTCTGGGTCCTTTTCGATTGCCATATTGAACCAGTGAAGTGCCTGCTCCGCTGATTCCTGTGTTACACCTCCCAGTCGGTGGTTCTCCAGACCACGAAGCAGGCATTCGTATGCATACATATCTGCCGGTTTCTTCTTCTTTGCCGAAACCAGCGTTTCGTGCTCCATCCGTCCTGCAACCATTGAAACAATCGACTTGGCCAGCTCGTCCTGAACCTCAAACAATTCGGTCAAGTCACAGTCATATTTTTCAGCCCAAACATGATCCCCAGTTTGGGTACTGATAAGCTGGCACGTAATCCGAATGCGGTCACCCATTTTTCGCACACTGCCTTCCAGGCAATAGGCGACACCCAATTGTTTACCCACTTCCCGTAAATCGAGGTTCTGGCCCTTGAAGGCAAAACTAGCATTTCGCGACGTAACAAATAATCCAGTAAAGCGGGCGAGTTCAGTTATCAGGTCATCGGTAAAACCATCTACAAAATACTCTTGTTCTGAATCGTCACCAAAAACTGCAAACGGCAAGACTGCTAACGAATTTGGATTAACAATTTCTTGTTGATTAATAGATATAACCTCTGGATCGCCGGACATGCAACTATGGTTTCCAAGTTCTCCAACTACGCGATAGGCTTGAACAGGCTCTGAGATATTTTTCAGGACCTGTTCGCCTTGGTTTTCAAATGTAAGTTGGGCTACTCGTTTCACATTATCAAATACAGCTCGCGAAATAAGAATTGAACCTGGATCGGCTAACCCTTCAAGCCGTGCTGCGATATTGACATCATCCCCGTAGATGTCTTCGTCATCCCAAAATATATCACCGAGATTAACGCCCATACGAAACCACATGCGTTTTTCTTCGGGTATGTCTTTTACCCGGGGTTCGATACTTTTCTGAATGGCGTAGGCAGCTAATACGGCATTGGTCGCCGAGATGAATTCTGCCAAAAACCCATCGCCGGTCAGCTTTACAATCCGACCTGAGAACTCCTTTATTATCGGATCGACAATTTCATGTCGATATGACCACCAAGTATTGATGGTTCCCTCTTCATCCATACGCATTAGACGCGTGTAGCCTGCCACATCAGCGGCCAAGACCGCAGCTAATCGCCGTTGCGCCTGTTGTTCCATTAGATAGCTCTATAGCGAATAATAAAACGATTAATCAGTATGCTAGTTAGCCCAAGATAAGGCAAATGAGAGACCGACTTCGGCGAAATCTCCCCATGTTCACGAAACAGTCCTTCTCCAGTGTCCGAAACTGGCCGATTCGAGAAGCCTGGGAAGCGTATTTCAGGGTCTGCTATTGAGAAATCGTAAGCGCAACGAGTGGTTTTGCCGGATTACATGCGCTTGTTGTGTGGCTACTCCATCATAAAGAAGCTACGCAGCTATTCCGAAGATGGATTATCGCTGGTAAGTACATTGACATGAAACTTCCAGCTACCATCAGTTTGTCGCTTAAAGACGTTTACTGATTTACCCGTTTCGGTGAAGACCGTCCCATCATCATTATCATAGTCTTCGGAGTAGGCAACTATCGAATATGCCAAATCGTTGTCGATAGACAACTCCAAGTCAGTAACTTTCTTGTTCTTTGCGCCGCCCTCGATCCAACCTTGCATGGCTATTTCGACTGCATCTCGACCATGGGCATTATCACCATAGGAAGAGAGAACCCACGCGTCTACTGTGTAACATGCTGCACAAGCCTTTGCGTCTCTTTGTTCAAACGAATTAATCCAAGTTTGGTGGAGTTTTTCTAATTCAGCCTCGGCGCTCATAGCACTTCCTCCTGATAAAGAGAATTGACCCGATAACATATTATCACTGTTAATGGGCGTCTGCTGTTGGCCGTTACCCCACAGCCGGATTCTAGAAGTTGAGTGGCTGCTCACTATAGAGTAACTTCTCGCTATGTATGTACTTCACTGGTCAAGAGGATGTGGGTCGTTCGCACCACACGCTGCTCTTAGCGAGGTCAGTGCGTCATACGAACTGATTGAAGTCGATTTGGACTCCAATCAGGAATACACAGAAGAGTTTCTGGCGATAAATCCACGGGCCCAGGTACCGGTGTTGACGTTGCCGGACGGGACCATAATGACCGAGTCTGTGGCCATGATGATTCACATCGCCGACTGTCATCCTGCGTCAGGCCTCATGCCTGAGGTCGGACAGACCGAGCGTGCTATTGCCTATCGATGGCTCGTGTTCAGTGCTGTTAATCTTTATGAGACGGGATGCCGTATCGAGGATACACATCACTACTCGGCGAAGAAGTCGGACTATGAAGGCATCCGTGCGAAAGCGCGCCATGATCTCGATCAGCATTGGGAAATGGTGGCCGACGCCATAGGTGAAGGACCTTACCTATTGGGACAGCGTTACTCGGTGGTCGACATCTGTCTGCTCATGATTGCGCAATGGCATCCTGAACCTGGCTCTCTCGTCGGGAGATATCCAAATCTCGGCAAGCTGTGCGATGCGGTAAAGAACCGACCTGCGATTGAGGCAATTTGGAATCTGAACTTTCCTTAGAATGACTCCATTGAGCGTCCGAAAGTGGCCGAAGATTGCCGCCTGGATAGGACTTCTCAGCAGCGTCTGCTATTGAGAAATCGTCGGCGTAGTGAGTGGTTGCTCGACTGCATGCGTTTGTTATGTGGCAATTGGTCTCTATGGGCATTCTGAAGTAACTACAGTGTCGCGAGCATAAAAGCGCGATCAAGTTTTTCAAATCCTGATTTTTCGTACAAAGCTGCAGCTTCTGGATTATCGTTTTTTACTTCGAGCTGTATTGTTGTTATGTCAAGTTCTCGACAAGTGTTTTTAAGAAATTCCATTGCCTGGCGTCCAATACCCATCCCTCGATTTTCTTCACGTAAAAATAATTCATCCATGCTTGCACTTAATCCCCGTGACTCTAATCGGTAGTGTAGGGTTAGGACAATGTATCCAATATTTGCTTCGTTATGTTTAATTAACCAAACTCGCCCGACTGACTCGTTTGCCACTACGGTTTCCATTGCAGTTTGAGCGGGCCCAATATCGAATGGTGTCGTATGATCAAACTCATGAAAGTCTTGCATGAACTTCATTAATATTGGTAAGTCTGAGGTTTCAGCCCTTTCGAAAGACACGCTCATGTTCCTTCTCCGTTAGTTAATGTTTGATTGCCACATAACAGCTGGATTATAAGGTTTTTGCCTCGATAACATATTATCGCGGAAATGGTGAGCGTCCGCTAATGGCCGAAATACGAAGCTCGTCATTTGGCAATGAGTGTCTGCTTCCAGGATTCAGGTAGCCGGAGGTGGCCTAATCTAGTTGCTTGACATTAGGATGGCGTTCTGTGGCCCATTCGTGGCATATATCGTCAAGATATTGGCCGATCTCCGACTCCGGGAGGTCAGGTGGTACTGCTATATCTGGTGCAGAGCGTCTTTTCCCATCATCACCCAAATAAAACGTAACCCATCCGTTGTTTGACGCGGCAATAAGAACTCGACGTCCAAAAACATCAAACCTTAGAGCCGTCATAGTCGTTTCTCACTGCCTAATGCACAAGTTACAGGTCAGTATATATCAGTCGGGTTTAGGCTTGAGGGTTGATGTCCGCTTCTGGCCGTAATCAGAAACACAACATGTGCGTTTGAGTTTCTCCTTTGGGTGCGTATTCCTAGCTAGTTCGGTTCCACCCTTAGGACTAGAACCGCGAGTTTAGGCAAAGGCGTGTAACATGGCATTGCGCACCTGCCACGCCTGTGTGCCGGTATCGGCGTCGATGTCTTTGAGCGTGATCACTTGGCCCTGCTTTATCGGCGCGGTTAATATGACTTCGCTTGCAAGACCTATCGGCAATGCCTGCGCACTGATACTGGCATTCGCTGGCATAATCCTTCCCCAGACGGTGTAGCCGCCTTCGCCATCAAGGGTTTCGTCCACTTCGAGATCGCGCTTGGCCACCGCGACAACATCGGCGTTGAAACCCACCGGTGCCCCTGTGGGTTGGCCGCGTAACGCGGCACTCAGAATCGAAATATTGAGTTCCAGGCCAATTAAATGAAAAGGTTTGAACATTGCCGAGTAACGGCCGCTGTCGTCGGTGTTCATCCCGTATTGCCGGAAACAGGCCGCGCTATAGTCGTTGGACGCTTCGAACACACAGTACACGCCCCAGCGCAGATCGCGGTTAACGGGTTTGCCATCACGCTCGAGGCTCGACACCACTTCCACTTGGCCGGAAAACTCGAGCTGACCTCCGACGCTTCGAGGTCGCAGCACCTGCGCGAGGTCATCCGCGCTGCAGGGTGGGAAGGCGAGGCCATTGCCGGGCACCTGTAATCCCGACGCATTGGCGATCGCAGCCATTTCGATGCTGGACTTGGTGCCGTCGAGGAAGGAATTGAACATCTGGCTGCGCATGCCGGCGGCGGCGGCTTCCGCCGCGCTCAGACCGTAATGCGACCAGACCGTGTCCGGGGTCGATTCGTGGTAGCTCGACAAATATTTGGTACCTTTGCCGGCCGCGACCACGTTAAAGCCGCAGCTGCGTGCCCAGTCGATCATTTCCATGGTCAACGCTGGTTGATCGCCGTAGGCCATCGAGTAAACAACGCCGGCTTGTTGTGCTTGTTGCGCGAGGTAAGGACCAGCTAGTACATCAGCCTCGACATTGACCATAATGATGTGCTTGCCGTGGGCGGCGCATAGCAGCGCGTGTTTGATGCCAGCCGCTGGATAACCGGTGGCTTCGACCACGACATCGACTTTGTCCCCGCGAATCATGACCTCAGCGTCATCAACAAACTCGGTATTGACCACCCGGCTATCGTCCCAGCCGACCTCGCGGCAACGCGCGATGGCCTGGGCGGGGTCGAGATCGGCGATGGTGGTGACCACCAGTCCCGGAGTGGTGGGCACCTGGGCGAGGAACATAGAGCCGAATTTGCCAGCGCCGATCAGACCGACCCGTACCGGCTTGCCGTCGTTAGCGCGCTGAATCAGCGATGAATAGAGATACATGGAAGTGGCAGGTTTACGCGACCAGCTCGAGCAGCGTATCGTCAGCCAGCGGCTCAATCGGGTTGAAATCACGATGCGCGACCCATTCCGGTCGCTTGAACTGGCGGATATGGTTATCCACGTGGCACAGGGATAGGTACACGATGGTACGGTCCATCGGACTGATGTTAGGGGGGCTGGCATGTACAAGCAGGCTCGAAAACATAAGCATCGAACCGGCATCGCCGGTAGGTGCCACGCATCCGCCCTGGTCATAAAGCCTGGTAACGGTTTCCCGGTCCAGGGTCCACAGCGGATAGCTGGTAGTTTCGAGGTCATGGTCCGCTTCGACCACTCCCTGCCTGTGACTGCCTGGGATAAACAGCAACGGGCCGTTGGCAGCGGTGACATCATCCAGAAACACGGCGATATTCATCGCGCGCGGTTCGGGCATTAAATCATCGCGTGCCCAGGTACCGTAATCCTGGTGCCATTGCCAGACATCGCCATCGAATGCAGCCTTGGCGTTAACCTTGTACTGGTGCATGTAAACCGGGCCGTCGAGCAACCGCATCACTGGTTCGATCAGGCGTGGGTGTGCGCCGAGTCGGCGGAAGGCATCGTTATAGGTATGTGCCGCGAAGGCAGTGCGTGCGACACCCGTTTTCTCGCGCCAGACTTCCTCGCGTTGTAACGCGTAAACATCGAGCGCGGCCTGCTTTAGAATCCCTGTTTCCTCGGAGGTGAAAGCGTTTGGAAAAAACAGGTAGCCATCCTGTTCAAATTTTTCGATTTGCTGATCAGTTAGATGCATGGGCTCGAAAGCTTGTTCTCAAGCCTGATATATTACTTGAAAATTACACTTCATTCCTGTTATTGACGCCAAACCCGGTTTTTTCGCGTCGCGAGACTCCTCACGCACTAATTGTTTTTTTCAGGACATCTCCAAAGAACTACTTCTGACTGATTTGATTTTCCAACTGAGCATCTGCTTATGGCCGAAGATTGCCCCACGCAGGGGCTTTATGAGCGTCTGCTTTGAGGGAAACAGGTTCTCAGGAAAAAATAATAAACTCTTAGGACTGATCAATCTCGGCGACAGCCATACCACCAATTTCGATCAAAAGGCCATCCGTGGAAAGCGATGTTACTCCAACAAGCGTATTTGTCGGCAAACATTCCGATTGGAAAAATTCAGCAATCGTTCCAGTAACATCATTCAGTTGTGAAGGGTCGTAATTGACCACGTGAGTTGTGATTTGAACGATATCAGAAATTTGACCACCTCCAGTTTCGACGGCGGCTTTTAGATTTCTCATGGTTTGACGGGTTTGAGCAACGATATCATTTTTGCCGACTATCTTGCGGTCGCTATCAAATGACACCTGGCCAGATAAAAAGATTATACGCCCCCCTTCCGTGGCTACGACGTGGTGATAACTCTTTGGCGCTGGAGAGCCTGGAGGATTGAGGTACGATTTTTTCATAATTCCATGTCGCTTTCTTAAAGGGGGGATAGAAAGAATATGCGCTAATTGTCAAACGGTCTAGGCACGATTTCTGTGAGCGTCCGCTCCTGGCCGAAGATTGCCACTGGTGAGTAGTTATTCAGTGTCTGCTTTGGAGAAAACAGGCGATCCGTGGAAGAACCAGCCTAACGGTTTCATAGCCTAACAAATGCCTGGGGATCAGATACTAGAACCGATAATGGGTGCCTTCGTTTACCGGCAAATTAACCTTGTTCGCCAAATTTGCAATCGAACGGTATTTTTTCGACTATCTTTGTTCATAACAAGCGTCGAAAAACATCTGAAAATCGGTCACTATGAAAAGATTATTTGCCACCAGGCTTTGTTTAGGGCTTTTGCTGATATCCCTGCTCGTGAGCTGTGACCAGGTCGAGCAGCTGATTAAACAGGAAGCCAAACCGGTCAATTTTTTAAACGGGACTTTTTCGGTATTGAAACCTGGAAGCTGGTCGACCATGGACAATCTGAACGATGAGGCTAATTTGCAAATGGGCAATCTTTTTAAGGAAGCCTATGTTGTTATTTTGACCGAGAACAAACAGGACTTCGACAATATCGGCCTGCAGGGCCATAGCGATTTGACGAGGTCTTTCATGAGGGAAGCGCTGAAGAATTACCAGGAGTCGCAACGGGTAAAACTCGATATCGGCGGTCATTCGGCGTTGCGCTACCGCCTGAGCGGAAGCGTGGATAGTATCAAGATTGTCTACTGGCACGTGACCATCGAAACCGCCGATCATTTCCACCAGATGTTGCTGTGGAGCCTGCCGTCAAAATTTGGCGGAAACGAGGCCGATTTCAATTCCGTGATTCGATCATTCAAGGTACTCTAGCCTCGAACCCGCGCAACGTAGGCTCGGAATCAGACTTACGCGTTAGATTTTTCTTTTAAGATTCTGGGGACACAATTAACGACAGGTCTCCTCGTGCTCCCCAACTGTCGGAAAATTAAATAAAGATCGCACCATAGATTGTTGTCTGGATTGACTTTTACCTAGAACCTCATAAAATACTTTATGATTCAAATATAACTTGCTAAATTTAAACAACTTAATTATTTCAATTTTAATTAAATAGTTAGTGAGGTTCTGGGAATTGTCTTATATCAAAAAAATGGTCGAACGACGTGCTTCCAGGCGCGATCGGCGTTTCTTAGGAAATCGACGCTCCAACTACATGCGATATATCCATGCCACCAACGAAGAAAACAAGCGTTTGGGGTTATTCTGGCAGCGATTGATTACTCAAGAATTTATCACTGAAGAAGACGCATTATTACTGGCCGAGAATTTCTTCCAGGAGTTAGGCGGGTATAGTGACGAGATGGCGAAAGACATGGTCCGAAAAATCTTGAGCGAAGTCGCTGATCAGTACAGGACTAAAACAACCTTGACCCCGGCAGCCGGTTAGCGGGTAATCAATCCTGTAATATAGCCCTGCCACCGTGCTGGGATTTTTGTGTTTACTCAGCGTCTGCGACGGCCCGGATAAAGGGTATTGCCAATTGCAGCAAATATATATCGCGAATGGGTTAACGAAAGATTCGACTACTTTCTTTTTTTAAGCATTGACGCCAGATCCGCAAACGGGTTGTAGGTTTCCTCTTTATTTTGCGTTTCGGTTGTGGAATCGCCATAAGCTGAGTCAACAAGGCGGGAATGCTCGTTATCATGACAATAGACACATAACAGCTCCCAGTTGCTGCCGTCACCCGGGTTATTGTCATGATCGTGATCGCGGTGATGAACTGTCAGCTCCTGCAGGTTTTTCTGGTTGAACTCACGGGCGCATCGTCCGCATACCCACGGATACATTTTCAACGCCCTGCTGCGGTAACTTTGCTCTCTTTCTTCACGGGCTACGCGCGCCTGCGAAACAACGCGATCAAGTTTGTCAGTGGAATTTTTCGATGACATTGTGGCTACGTAATATAGTATGTATTCGGCTCACTTGTCTGTATCCCTCAGACCATTGTACTGATGACTGGAAGCTTGAACTGTCAAGCCTACATGATATACCCGATCGTTCCAATGAGACCGACCCTGGTTTCTCTGCGTTTATAACCTGCCCTCCTTGACTATAAATAACCGAAAAGGTACCGTTTTTTCGATTACCAAAAAGACAAAGGACTATGCAGCATACATCCCTGGTACGCTTCCCGATTGTCATGGCTATTGTTTTAACCTTGTCGATCGGCAGGCTGATGGCCGCCCCACCCGCGGGTTACCAGTTCCTGTCGCTGACCGAGGCGGCGCAACTGGCGAGCAGTGAAAACAAACCCATGCTGCTGTACTTTGGTCGCTACGGCTGCACATCCTGCCGCAAAATGCATGCGGAAGTTTTCAGCGATGCGTCTCTCAGCGCAAAATATAACAGCGCCTTTGTGCTTGCCTATGTCGATACCGAGAGTGGGAATCGCATCAGGCTCGCTAACGGAGAAAGAACCACCGAAATGCAATTTGCAACACGCAGCCGCATTCTCGGCACGCCCACCTTTATTTTCTTCTCACCCGAGCAAAAGCCCCTGTTCAAAAAAGCGGGATTTCAAACCATAGCCCAGATGAACCTGTACGGTGATTACATTCTCGAGAAGCATTACAAGTCGATGCCGTTACAAGAGTTTATGGCTCAGCAATGAGATTCAGGTTTGCTGGATTATGCCTCGCTCTGGCCATATTCCAGGTACAGGCTTCAGAGCGCTGGATTTTCGATAGCAGAATCAGCGTAACCGGTCCGCCAGTTGACGCTGTTTACCATCATCTTGAGGGTTCGGGTCGTAAACATATCGCCGTAACCGGGGAATCGGTTGCTGTAGTCTGGGAAGACAATCGCAGTCGAGACCCACAAATCTACGCCACGCTTAAATCGCTAACCCGGGAAACCTTCCCCACGGCCCTGTTGGTGAGTAGTGGTAGCGAAGCATACGAACCGGCCATCGATGCCATAAGCGGTAATCGATTCGTGTTAGCCTTTGAACAGGATGCATCCGTTTTCGCCAGGATACTGACCGCGAAAGGCCTGGCCGAGCCAGCCAGGCTCAGTCGAGCAGCGGCCAGCCACGTCAGTATCGCAGGTTTTGACGATCGGGTTTTTGCCAGCTGGCGCGAACAGAATAATAGCGGTTGGTTTATCAAAATCGCGGCATTACGGATCACCAAAGCTAACCGGATTGTCGTCGAATCTCTACAGTCCGTCGAAGCCGGTGGCCTGGAAACGCCGGTACTGTTTCCTGCCATCGCGGTCAACAATGCAGGAATTTGTGTCGCCTGGGAAGACCGGCGAGCCGGGCATACGCGCTTACTCGTCAGTCATGCCAGGGATGCCGGGAAGTCCTTCACTGAACCACAATTTCTCAATGAATTTTTTTCCAACCGAAATCAATATGACCGGGGTAGTGGTGTCACCAGGGTTTCCCTGGCCTCATTTGCGCAAGATGAAATCCTGGCAGCCTGGATGGACAAGCGCAGAGGCGGTAAGGGTTACGGTATTTTCGCCGCGCTCGGAGCCGACGCCGGTGAGAATTTCGGTCCGAACGAAAAGGTGCACGGCGAGGAAGGCGATACGCAACCACACTATAATCCGGCAACTGCTGGCAACCAGGCCGGTGATTTCGTCATAGCCTGGGACGATTTCAGGCGCGGCGACTCTGACATATGGATTAGTGCCCATAACCCGGATTTGGAATGGAGCCTGGATTATGCGCCACCCGTCGCCAGCGGAGATGGCGAACAATCCCACCCATCGATTGCCCTCGATGAACAGGGTAACCTGCACCTGGTATGGATAGAACGTGCCCAACCGGACGGACCGAGCAGGCTCTGGTACAGCCCTGGGCGAACGCGGCAATAGCAATGAATCTTGATGGAAGTGAACTGAAACTAAATACTCCTCGTATAGATTTTGTTACCCTTGATCGCGGGACACTCAGACCGATCCCGGGGCACCCAAGTCAATAACCAGATAGTTTCGAACATCGCGATGATCACACACTTAGAATTAAACAATGCCATACCGATTCCACTGCGAGCCAGGCTGCGGATTGGCACAGCACGACGACCGATGAATAGCGTCTTGCTCATGGTCGGGTTGCTGATAACGCTTCTCGCCCTGGGTCAATCGGTTCAGGCAACGGAGGAAATACCAACCTTTCAGCGGGTTCCGACCCAATTCATCGCCGCGCTGGGTAATGCTGACGCCACTTCCGGGACTGGTGCCGAGTCCTGGGGTCTTTGGCGCAGAGATCCAGGCCCCAGGGGAGTCTGGCTGACCAACTACGAGGTGCAACTCAAAGCCACCGGCGGTGTCGCACCCGCGCAATGGAAGTTCGATATCAAAGACTGGTGGCTGGATGAAAACGGTCTGATCATGGAGAAACCGGTGTTTCCGGTACCTGCTGGTAAATATATCGTCACCGGCGACCGGGAGAAAATCGCTATGCTAACCGTTTATCCAAAGGACGAGAACGGTGCCCAGCGTTGGGAACTTGGCAACGATGCAAAGCTCTACGACGTGACGCATCTACCCTGCCGTACCGCGCGCTATACACCAACAGCAGGCGTAACTTCATGTTCACCTGCCAATGCACCGAAGGCCGCATTTAAAGTTACGCCAGGGGCCCCGATGCCACTCGTGGAAGGCTGCATCAAGCAAGACTACGCGGTCCTCTTTATCATAGCCGAGGCTGTAGACAATCCAGCACCTGTGGAACCCGGGAAAATTGCGCAAACAGATCCCGAATCCTGAATCTCAACAGGCCTAGCCGTTTCAGTACAGCTGCGCCGTAAGCAATGCAAAATTAGCCGCTCTGCACCATCAGTCGTAGGCAGTTTCCAGGGGATCTGTAGAAGATTCATTGCACCGTATCATCGGGGCTCATGCCCGGAGGCTCCGTGTGCACGCGACCACCTTTGACGGTTTCACGGTAGATGATGTAGAGCCCGCTCGAGATTACGATGACGGCGCCAACGAGGGTAAAGGCATCGGGTAGTTCTCCCCACACCAGGTACCCGATCAGGGTTGCCCAGATCAATGCGGAATATTCAAACGGTGAGATAACTGCCGCCGGCCCCAGGCGAAAGGCATGGGTCAAACACATCACCCCGACGCTGCCGAACATTCCCGCCAGCGCAAACAGTCCAAGATCACCCAGGCTCGGTGTCACCCAGAAAAACGGTACAAGTATAAATCCGGTCAGCGACATACCCAACTGCGGATAAAGCATCAGGGCGGCGGTTTGCTCAGTCGTCTTGTAAGCGCGGGTGGTAATCATCAGCAGCGAATAAAACACGACACTGCCTATCACCACCAGGCCTGCCCACTGGAAAACGCCGAAACCGGGGCGCAACATGATTAACACACCGCAAAACCCAATACTAATTGCCACCCAGCGATGCAAGCCTACCGATTCCTTCAACAGCGGTACCGAAAGCGCGGTGATGAAGATTGGCGCGGCGAAGGTAATTGCTATCGCATCCACCAGTTTCATTTGCGAAAGCGCCCAGAAAAAACTGAAGCTGAGTCCGAATACCAGCAGGTAGCGTCCGACATGGACGAGCGGGCGTCTTGTTTTGAGCATCTTCGGCCCTCCCCCGCGCAGTGCAAATATGCACAGCAGCGGCAGACCAAACCAGCTGCGCAAGGCGACTATCTGCGCCACCGGGTAATCGGCAGTCAGCCACTTGATGGTCGCATCCATCAGCGCAAATCCGGCGATGCCCGTGAGCATCAGAACGATACCCAGCGCGGGTCTGTCGACGCTATCGGTTATAACAGTCATCGGGGGTTATGAACTCAACGGGGGATAAAGTTATCTGCTCGAAGTTTCAAATGCACCTATACCATGAAACAAACCCCAAGGTGTATATTTTTTGGCTAATCGGCAGACCCTGCAATTCGACCGGGAAAATCCCGGTTAGAGGTAATGCTTGTAACGCAGCGTGTAGTAAAGCATCGGAATGACGACCAGTGTCAACAGGGTCGATATCAGGATGCCGAAGATCAACGCTATCGCCAGTCCATTGAAGATCGGATCATCAAGAATGAAAACTGCGCCCAGTATCGCCGCCAGCGCGGTCAATGCAATCGGCCGCGCCCGGACGGCGGCAGCCTGAATGACTGCTTCCTTGAAATCCATACCTTTACCCGATTGTTCGTTGATAAAATCCACCAGCAGAATCGAGTTACGCACGATAATACCCGCGAGCGCTATCATGCCGATCATCGAGGTAGCGGTAAACTGTGCGCCGAGCAACGCGTTACCGGGCAATACCCCGATCACGGTGAGTGGAATCGGTGCCATGATCACCAGGGGCACGGAGTAGGATTTGAACTGCGCGACTACGAGCAGGTAAATCATCAACAAACCGACCGAGTAAGCGATGCCCATATCGCGAAAGGTTTCATAGGTCACCTGCCACTCTCCATCCCATTTCAGGCTGTATTGATATGGATTATCGGGTTGGTTGATCATGTACTGCTCGATTGGCGCGTCCAGCAATGGTGACACAATTTCCTGCTTCAACTCCGTTAATACGTCAAACATACCGTATAGCGGACTATCGAGTTCGCCGGCCATATCGGCGGTGACAAATACCACCGGCAGCAGGTCTTTATGATAAATACTGTTCTCGTTGCGGGTTTCCAGCAGGGTTACTACTTCGGATAGCGGGACCAGGTCCCGGTTCGCCGAGCGCAGCTTGAGTGACAGGATACTGGTGATGTCCGCCTTGTCACCTTCCGCCAGTTCGAGCCGCAGCGGAACCGGGTATTTCTGGTTATCACGATGCAGGTAACCCACGTCCTCGCCATCGACCAGGGTAGCAACGGCATTCGCGATAACCGCCTGGTTCAGACCGAGGCGCGTCGCCTTGGCACGATCGATTGCCAGCACCAAGCGTTCGGATTCCGATTCGCTGCTATCGTCAATATCGACGATACCGGGGGTGCGCTTCAGCACCTTGCCGATATCTCTTGCAACCTGTATCTGCCCCGCATAGTCGATACCATAGACCTCCGCGACCAATGGCGCCTGCACTGGCGGGCCGGGCGGGACCTCGACAATCTTGACATTCGCACCATGGGCATTGCCGATGCGCTGTAACGGTTCGCGTAACGCCAGGGCAATATCGTGGCTCTTGCGATCACGCTCCGACTTGTGCTGCAGGTTAACCTGGATATCAGACAGGTTTGAAGCTGCACGCAGGTAATACTGGCGTACCAGGCCGTTGAAATTAATCGGCGCAGCGGTACCGACATAACCCTGGTAATCGGTGACCTCGGGTACGGTCGCAATCCAGTTGCCCAGTTCGGTGATCACCCGCGCATTCTGCTCCAGGCTGCTGCCCTCGGGCATATCGACAATGATCTGGACCTCCGATTTGTTATCAAACGGCAACATCTTCAACACCACCAGTTTGAATCCGGCGAGGCTTAGCGAGCCCAGGATCAATAAAATGATTACCAGTAACAGTAACCAGCGATTACGCCTTCCGCGGACATCGTCCAGTAACGGGTCGAACAAGCGTTTGAATAGCGGGTATAGAGGCTGACCGGCAGCAGGTTCCGCCGCGGTGGTATGGGGTTTCCGTCCCAGCAATTTCAAACTGAGCCAGGGCGTTACCACGAAGGCCACGGCCAGCGAGATCAGCATACCAATACTGGCATTGATCGGGATCGGGCTC
The DNA here is from genome assembly GCA_947259485.1 of uncultured Gammaproteobacteria bacterium. GTDB lineage: Bacteria > Pseudomonadota > Gammaproteobacteria. Next base: position 122,233 of record CAMYLU010000005.1, read on the forward strand.
ATGTACGGCCCCATTAAGCCGGTTACGAAGGCCATCGGCAGCAGCGCCGCAACCACGGCGAAGGTCGCCAGTATGGTGGGCCCGCCAACCTCATCGACGGCGAGTGGGATCGCTTCGACCAGGCTGTTTTTACCCAGTTGCATGTGCCGGTGGATGTTCTCGACCACGACAATGGCGTCGTCGACAAGGATCCCGATCGAAAAGATCAGTGCGAACAATGAAACACGGTTCAGGGTAAAACCCCAGGCCCAGGACGCAAACAGTGTCATCGCCAGCGTGACCACGATCGCCACTCCGACGATAACGGCCTCTCGCAAGCCGAGCGTAACCACAACCAGCAACACCACGACTGCGGTTGCTAACACCAGCTTTTGAATCAGGGTCAGGGCTTTTTCGTTGGCGGTCGCTCCGTAATTACGCGTCACCGTGACTTCGACCCCTTCGGGGATCACGATCCCGCGCAGTTGATCGATACGACCAATCACTTCATCGGCCACCTCGATCGCATTACTGCCCGGTTTCTTCGCAATCGCAAGCGTCACCGCGGGGAATTGACCTTGCACACTAATACCCTTGTCAGTAGCCGCCGGGCCGGTACCGAACCAGACATATTGGTCGGCCTGCGATGGCGTGATTTCGATGGTAGCGATATCGCCAAGCGCAATTGGAACGCCATCGGATAGTCCAATGATGAGATCCTGGATTTCCGCAGCCTCGCTCAGGAAGGTGCCGGACTGCAGGTTGATTTCAAGATTGTCCCGCACCAGTTTACCGGCATCGCGTGACTGGTTCGCGGCAAAAATTCCAGCCTTGACCTGTTCCAGGTCAATATTGAATCCAGCCAGCTTTACCGGATCGAGCAGTATTCTGATCGCCTGGCGGGTGCCGCCGATCGAGTAAATATCACGTGTGCCGGGTACGCGTTTGAGCTCGGCCTCGAGTGAATGTGCAACCTGCAGCAACTCGATGCCGCCGCGCTGCGGATCCTGGCTCCACAACGTCAATGCCACGATCGGTACATCGTCGATACCTCTTGGCTTTATGATTGGCTGCCCGACACCCATGTTGGCGGGCAACCAGTCGGCATTGGAAAACACCTTATTGTAAAGCCGCACGATGGCCTGCGAGCGTTCTTCACCCACCTCGAACTGGACTGTCAGGATAGCAATACCGGGTTTCGATACCGAGTAGACATGTTCGATACCGGCAATTTCGGAGAGCACCTGCTCGGCGGGCGTGCTAACCACCTGTTCCACTTCGTATGCGGTCGCTCCGGGAAACGGCACGAATACATTGGCGAAGGTAACATTGATTTGCGGTTCTTCCTCGCGCGGCGTCACCATTACCGCAAAAACACCCATTAACAGTCCGATCAGCGCCAACAGCGGAGTGATCTCGGACTGTAGAAAGGTTTTCGCCACCCAACCGGATGGCCCCAGCGACTGGCTCATTGGGCAGTATCCAACTGGCGCTTGTGTTCGATTCCGGCGCGCACCGGGTCGAGCGCAATAGTTTCACCTTCACCGAGCCCGGCAAGAATCTCAACCTGGTCGCCAATTCGATTGCCGGGACGCACCTGTCGAAAAGAGAGTCTCCCCGCCGCATCAAGCACATAAACCGCGTTGACTTCCGACCGCGAAACCAGCGCACGTTGTGGCAATAACAGGCGCTCGGTGGCACCGATTTTCAGCGCCACCTTGACCAGCATACCCGGAAACAGTCCCTGTTTCATTTCAGGCAAGTCCAGTCGTACGGGAAAACTATGGTTCTGCGGATTCGCGAATGGATGAATGGTAATCCTGGTGACTTCGACCGAGCGACCATCCTCGAGCAGAACCACACGGGCGAGGCCATGAGTTCGCAGCCCACCGATAATCGACTGCGGCACGTTGGCGCTGACACGCAACTGCCCTAGCGCATAGCCGGTCATGATTGGCTGGCCCGGGGCAACGCTTTCTCCCGGTTCGACATGACGTTCAACCACTACCCCGCTATAGGGTGCGCGCACCACGGTGTAGCCTAACTGCTCTTCAGCCTGGGCAAGATTAGCTTGCGCCGAAGCCGCGCGAGCCTTTGCCGCCTTCAGGTTAGCGCTGGCCTTGTCGAGTACTGCCTGTGATATCAGTTTTTGCTTGTGTAAATCCTGGTTACGTCTGAATTCAAGCTGCGTATCCTGCAGATTGGCCTTTGCCTCGTCGAGTGCAGCGATCGCTTTTTGCTGCTGTGCGCGGTATTCCCGGTCCCTTATGGTCAACACCACCTGGCCCTGCTCGACGAAATCATCGACGTCAAAGTTGACGCTTTCTATTTTGCCGACAACCTCGGCGGATAGCGTCGCCTGTTGACGTGCCTCGACAACACCATCAACCCAATACTCGAGCGGCATTGCCATCCGTTTCGAGGTTATGGTCTGCAATTGTTCTGCCGTATGTCCCGGACCTGCAAACAATCCCAGGCACAAGACGATAATCATAGGCACGAGCCGCATTTGGAACTCCCGGTTACTTAGTGAACCACATTTGGTCTAGTATATTAGAAATTTCTAATATAGATTCAATACCACCTTAGAGGTAGTATTCCCGGATACAACCAAGACTTGTTGATGCCGGACAATTTATGCAAATATTCAGAATCCTGATAACAACATCCCTGGCACTGATCATCAACCTCGGGGCGACTGGTGCCTGGGCATCCAACCAGCTCGCCGGTCATCCCTCGCCTTACCTGGCGTTACATGCCGGGGATCCGGTCAACTGGCGGCCATGGCAGGCCGAGGTTTTTAAAGATGCCAGGCAGGACAAGCGCCTGGTATACGTTTCGGTCGGTTATTTTTCCTGCCACTGGTGCCACGTGATGCAACAGGAAAGTTACCAGGATGAGGGTATCGCGAAGCTTCTTAACCAGAGCTACATCGCGGTTAAGGTCGATCGTGAACTCGACCCGGACCTGGATCGGCGCCTGATCGAATTTGTCGAGAAGACACGCGGTTCGGCTGGCTGGCCGTTGAACGTATTTCTGACCCCAGATGGTTACCCGGTGGCTGGTTTCACCTACTTGCCGAGCGATGTTTTCGCCAACGTACTGCAGGAGCTCGATGATGCCTGGCAAAAAGACCAGGATCAGCTTGCCGACGCCGCACGTAACTTTTTTGAAACCCAGATGCAGGACAAGGAAAACCAGGCTTTCCTGGCACCACAAATTCCGTCCCAGGAGATGATTGGCGCATTTGTCTCGCAAACCATGCTGCTAGCAGACGAATTGCAAGGAGGCATCGGAAATGCCAGCAAGTTCCCTAACGTACCGCAGCTCGATACGCTGCTCACAATCATCCAGCAGAATCCGGAGCTCGATAAGGATGTTGTCGATTTCGTGCAACTAACCTTGCACATGATGGCGTCGAAAAACCTGCAAGATCACGTCAACAGCGGCTTTTTTCGCTACACCACCGATCCAGACTGGTATACGCCCCACTTCGAGAAAATGCTCTACGACAATGCTCAGCTTGCAATGCTTTATTTGCGAGCACATGAACTCTGGCCCGACCAGGGCCATGCTGACATCGCCAGGCGCACACTCGATTTTGTCGAGGCCAGTTTAAAACATCCCGATGGTGGATATATGTCGAGCCTGTCCGCGGTAGACGTCGACAACAAGGAAGGCGGCGCCTATTTCTGGAGCCGCGAGCAGCTTTTTGCAGTGCTTGAAGACCAGGAAGTAGAATACCTGTTAAAACTATGGCCTGTCGAAACCAAAAACGGCGAGTTCCTGATTAAACCACTGACCGGCCAGGGCGCTTCCGGCGAATCGGCAAAAAATCTGACCATCCTCGAGAAACTGCGATCTCGAGGCAGCAAAAGCATGCCAATTGATGACAAACGCCTGGCCAGCTGGAACGCGATGATGCTGGATGCGCTGACCACGGCATCAGAAATCGATTCGCGCTATGCCGAACGCGCCCGCACCCTGTTTCGATTCATGCGCAAAAATTTCTATCGCGCCGACTCGCTGATTCGATTTGCCGGCAATGCCGAGACTGCCGACGCGGTACTCGAAGACTATGCCCAGGTAGCTAAGTCCTTTCTCAATTTCGGCAAACGTTTTGAAAGCGAAGATGCTACCCGGCTTGCGATGCAACTGACTGAAAGTGCTTATGCTCTGTTTCTGAAAGATGGCCGCTGGCAACAGAAAGCCCAGTCTTTAATCCCTATTTCGCCGGGAAAATGGATCATTCCCGACCAGGTATTTTTTTCACCGATGACCCTCTGGATAGAGGTGGCACTTGAGGCTCCAGGACTGAATCCGGCGGTGCGTGCCGGCGCTATTGAAATGCTGCAACGGGCAACTCGTGAAATGCTCGACTCCCCTTACCTTTACGGCAGTTTCATCATGCTGCGCGCAAATAACCAGGGTTAAAGTGTTTTGACCAATTGCCCGGGCGTTTGATATTGGACATCTTCAATGTCGCAACGTTAAAGGCATTTTTTTTTTCTTTATTACCAACTCAATGAAATTTAGTGAATTTGTCTCAACTCAAAACTACTAATAGAAAAAGCCTTATGATAAATTGTACTTTATTAATTCGGTACCTCGCTATTTCTGTCGTTTCAAGGACAATGCTAGCATCCCCAATTCACAAGGTATAAAGACAACACAGGGCAATTCAGGCATGAAAAAATTTCAATTAATTCTTTGTTATGGTCTCGCACTGACGCTTTCAGGTTGCGCTAGCACGGAAAAGGCCGAGCCTGTACCGATCGCTGAATTGAAAGCAGCGGTCGCAGAGGTTGCCGGATTAATGAAAGAAGCCGATATAGTTCAGGCCGACCTGCTATCCCACGATGAATATGTGAAAGGTTCGAATTACCTGGCGAAAGCCCGCCGAAGCATGTCGGGCTACCAGCAAGCGGATTACATCCTTGAAAAATCCGCCCTCGGCAAAGCACAATTTCAGCAAGCGTTGAAAAATTCCAAGACCCGAACTCCCAACGCTTTTCGCATACTCGAGGCCAGGCATTCTGCACTCGACGCCGGTTTGAAAAACAGTGAAGATTTGGCAGATGCACTGGCAGATGTTGATGACGATTTAAGGGATGAAACAGACGACTTTGCTCGAGCCCTTGAACCGAAAGAGTTCTCTGAATTTCAAAAAAAATACTTCGCGCTAGAGATTGAAGCGATCCAGTTCAGGGAGCTCGATGCTGTTAAAGATGCCATACAGAAAGCAGTCAGACAGGATGCAGAGGACCTCGCTCCGGAATCGTTGAGGGCAGCTCTACTGGACGTTAGCGAAGCTGAGAATTTGATTGCTCAAAGTCCTCGAAACCCCAGGATTCACGAGGACAGTGTAACCTGGGCGACGGAAAGTTCGGTTTTGCTGACCGATGTGATGGACGTAATTCTAGACGCCCCGGGAACGCCTGAGGATATTGCGTTAAAAATAGTTAAACAAAATCGGGAGTTAGCCAAACTTTCTGAAGACGTCGGTAGCCTGGAACAAAACCTGAAGTCGACCCAGTCGAGCTTGATGGAAAAGGAAGGCGTACTTAAACAGCAAAACCAGGAACTGGAGTCAACCCGCTCAAATTTGCAGGAAACAGAAAGTGCACTGCTTTTACAAAACCAGGAGCTGGAGAGGTCCTCCACGCAGGTCAGGTTCCAGAAAGCGATGGACCAGGCGGTGCAAGAATTTCCTGATGATGAAGCCGCGGTCTATCAGCAAGGCAGTAAACTGATCTTCAGGCTCAAGAAAATGAATTTCGCAACAGGGTCTGCAACCATTCCAGCAGCTTCAAAGTCAATGTTAAAAAAGGTCAATGACATCATAAGATTTATCGGCGCTGAAATAGTTGCAGTGGAAGGACATACCGACTCAGTCGGCGCGGACAAATTAAATAAAGATCTTTCAACCAAGAGAGCAATCTCGGTAGCAGACTACCTGGCGTCACTTGCGGGTGGTTACAAAATTGGCTATATCGGTTATGGCGAGTCCAGGCCCATTGCCTCCAACGAAACAAACGAAGGACGCGCGATAAATCGCCGCGTAGACCTGGTGGTAACCGCCAAGAAATAGTTGCCGGATTTCAACCACCCTCCTGGTCCGCGCTCGATTTGTTTGACTTGATATCGCGCTGTATGGATTCGAATTCGATTTCGGTCTTGTTAGCCGAACCACCGACTCTCGGCTTGCCCACAAACCGCTCTCCCTGTTGCTGTCGCCGCATCGTATCGTCAACCTGTTGGTGCAGTAGCTTTTTATAAGGCAATCGAAATGAGCGCGGCACGAGTTGATTCCCGTCGAGATCCCTGACCCAGAGGTAAATAGTGCCGGATTCATCGCTTTTCAGATTCGGTTCAACCACGATACTGCTAATCAACTCAAAGTTCCGCGGTATTCCGTTTGCGGCCGGCCAACCAAGATAGTCCTGTAATGCATTGTAATGCCAGAGATAGAATCCAAAACACAGGAATGCCAGCACCAGCTTGAGTCCGGGACCAATATCACTTCTGAATAGTGCGAGTAGTACCAGGAACAGCAAAAATACGTAAGCCAGGGCCAATGCAAGTAATGAAGCGATCACAGTGATTGCTCCGATTCCGGTGCAAGCTGTTCGGGATCAAGCCGATACGGAGTCAGTATCTTGGATAACTGGTTCATGGCTACGATTTCACCGTTGCCATCGAGCTCGAAGCGCAACACCGTCTTTTCATCATCCACCTTGTCCAGTACGAGTTGATCGATATACACCAACCGCAGCACCGGGTTAACCTTTTCGATCTTGACCACCGTTTTAACCGGTTGCTTGCTCACCGACTGGTAGTAATGCAGGTTGACTATGTATTCTCCCGAAATAATGCCGCGAATCGTAACCACTTCCTGGTTGATCGGATGCACCACTTTCTTGCCGTTGATCATGACCGTGTCATTCAGATCGCCGCGGTCGTCGCGATCCAGGTTCAGCCAACCGGCTTCTTTACGCAAGTAGGAAACCGTTTCCCGGTAAGGGTCCTGAACCCACAGGTCGACATCATCGGGCTGATCCTCGGGCCAGCTCACGGTGATGATGTACTCCGCCTTGTAATTAATATTGCCAAGTTTGGCGATCGGATTCATGAACAGTATCGCAATGAAAAATAACAGGGTAAAACCAAGCAGGGTATTGAAAAGCAGATCGGTAAACGGATCTGCCAACTGGTGATGGCGACGGCTTATTCTCACCGGGACGTGACCTGGTAGGTTTGTTCGCGCACGTCATCGAGCAGGTTGTCTACACTCCAGTCGAGCAGCTGGTACTTGATGTTTAGCAGCACCCCGCAGCTCATACCGGTCAGGGTTGTAAATAATGCGACCTTCATCCCCCCGCTCATCTGCGTCAGCAGTTTCTGCATCACGTTGATATCGATACTGTTAAGGTCTACCAGCGAACCCAGCATGAAAATAAAACCGATCACGGTTCCGAGCAGGCCCAGCTTGAGCATCAAATCGGCAACCACGTAACCAAACCTGAATTGCCCACGGCAGCGACCGTCAAGCACCTCGATCAGCATCTCGCTGGAGTCGTCGCTTTCGCTGCTCGGCCGCCGCAGTAGCGAAAAGTAGCGCTGTACGTTACTGCGGAGTTTGCCCGTGGAGGTATCTGCGTTCAGGTCATTGCTTTCGATCGACAGGGTGTATGACACCAGCATCACGTGTAAACTGGCGACGAGGTAAATCCCCAGGATGGCTCGCGAAATGAAGCTGTAGTCCTCGGCCAACAGAACCTGCAATAATCCCGCGTCGGTCAGCAGGTAAATAATAAAGAGCTCAATACCGAGCAGGCCGCTGGATATCAGTAACAGGCCGAAAGGTTTGTCGATAATCAATTTCATCGCAATTGTGTCTCCCCTCTTGCATGCATATTAAACCCAGAAAAGAGCGCTGCAACCGTAAACTCTCAAAAATTCGATCGCCGCGCGGATATATACCCAATAACCCCACGGTCTATCCCAGAATAGCTATTCGTATATAAGGATCTACTAATATAATGGTGCTTCAACTTTAAGGGGGATCTAAACATGATCAAGCAATATATCGTTACATTAATACTTTTTTTAGGCCTGACCAGCGGCAGCGCGTTCGCAGCCGATACACCGGCCACTAACCCGGCTCAATCAGCCGAAATGACCAACCCGTTTGCCTGGATGGGCATGATGAATGCCGGGGTTCCGAACGTTCAACACCTGAACCTGGCACGTCCTGAAGGCTACCAGGTCTTCATGAACCCGATGAACTACGGACAATTCATGAACCCGGCTACTTACGGCCAGTTCATGACACCACAGTTCTACATGCAGTTTGCCGATCCAAATAACATGATGGCCTGGATGAATCCCGCGGCTTATAGCGCATACATGAATCCGGCTTCTTACATGCAGATGATGAATCCAATGGCATATATGCAATTCATGAATCCCGGCACCTACATGCAGGGTATGAACCCGGCTAACTACCAGGTATTCATGGATCCCAATACATACATGTCCTGGATGAACCCGAATGCCTACATTCCGGGTGGGACTGCCAGTGCGGGTTATGCCAACCCGGCTGCAGGCTTTAACTGGTTCGATCCAAGTGCGTGGACCGGCATGATGACGCCACAAGCGCAATTACAGCCGCAGCAGCAACCACAGCAGTAATGAAGCAATTGAAATGCGAATGCAAAAATGGGAAGCTCGGCACCTGAATTAGGCTCAATTTAACGACGGTAAAAAAGCTTCCCGCATTCGCGCTTCTTCTCCAGCTGGTGCCGGCACTGTTGCAGGCATCCACTTCGCGGGATCAGCAACCAGGCTACGACGGGTACCAACAATTACCCGGCAACATCGGTACTGATTAAAATCAATAGCAACGTTGGCCTACCTGCAGGTTACCGCTAAAACCATGTATCGATGACAATTAGCAGTGAATTGATATGAATCAATGTATAGACTGCCGGTAGGCATCACAGTTAGTATTCAGTTTTTACCGCAGATTTCGCTAACCGTTGCAGACGAGGCATAGCTAACATGTACAACACAATTCTAGTACCCATCGATATGGGCCACGTGGTCGAAGGCAAGTCAACTATCGATCTAGCCGCACAACACTCTGCCGAGGGCGCGAAGATAATATTGCTCAATGTTGTTGAAGAAATCCCAACCTGGGCGGCCGCTCAGCTACCCGCCAATATTATAAAGGAATCATTTGAAACCGTGCGCACCGAGATGAAGGCTATCGCCAAGGCAAGCGGCATGAAAATGGACGTGGAAGTCCGAGCCGGTCATTCTTACAACACTATTCTTGATGTAGCCAAGGAAAACGATGTCGATCTGATCATCATCGCATCGCATAGCCCCGGTTTGCAGGATTATTTCCTGGGTTCAACCGCGGCCAAGGTGGTACGCCACGCTAGCTGCTCAGTGCTGGTAGTTCGTTAAACGCAGAATTCAACACCACCCCGGCGTTCCTTGAACAAGCCTTCGGCGCCTTCCTATTCCAACGACGCCTCCCGCCGGGGCTCAATGCTGATCCCGATTACGGTCGGCAAATCAATAATAAATTTTCTGCAGACCACACATTTTGAACGAGTAATCAAACATGGCTGACAATAATTACGACGTCGTTATCGTTGGCGCGGGTATCATCGGTGCGGCCATAGGTTATGAATTGACCAAAAAAGGACGTCGCACATTAAATGTCGAGATGCTTCCAGCGGCCGGGTACGGGTCGACGTCGAATTCCTGCGCCATTATCCGGCTCTACTACTCGACTCTCGATGGCTGTGCGATGGCCTATGACGGCTACCACTACTGGAAGGAGTGGGCGCAATACCTGCAGGCACCCGAAGACGAGCCTTTAGCAAGTTTCATCGACTGCGGCACGCTGATCATGAAGACCGAGCAAAACGAAGGATTACGAAAACAACTTGTGCACCTGGATGCGCTCGGTATCACTTACCAGCACTGGTCCAACCAACAAATCCTTGAGCGCTTCCCTTTTTATGATCTTTCCAATTTTGCACCCGCCAAGCCACTCGATGACCCCGATTTTGGTGAGCCCACCAGCGGTGAGGTAAACGGCGCCATAATGTTTCCAAATGGCGGCTATATTACGGACCCGCAATTCGCTACCCGCAATATCCAGCTGGCTTCCGAGCGGGTGGGTGGTTCATTTCTTTTTAACAGCCGGGTGACCGAGATCCCGACAAAAGATGGGAAAGTCCAGGGAGTGGTGCTCGACGACGGAACACGTATCGATGCACCGGTGGTCATAAACGTTGCCGGCCCTCATTCCTCGCAAATTAACGCGCTTGCGGGAACCGATAAAGACATGAATATTTCGACCAGGGCGCTGCGACAGGAAGTTGTGCACCTACCCGCACCCGAGGGTGTGGATTACTTGTCCACCGGCTGCGTGACATCGGATAGCGACTCGGCCGTTTACACACGTCCTGAAGTCGGCAACAACATTCTTATCGGCAGTGAAGATCCACCCTGCGACCAGCACGTCTATGTCGATCCGGATGATTACGATAAAGCTTTCTCTGACCAGTGGACCCTGCAGGCGCAGCGCCTGGCTCAACGTTTTCCGAGCCTGGGGATACCAAACACAATGAAAGGATGTGTCGACCTTTACGATGTCACCGAAGACTGGATTCCAATTTATGATCGCTCCTGCATCGATGGCTTTTACCTGGCTTGCGGTACCAGCGGAAACCAGTTCAAAAATGCACCCGTCGCGGGAAAGGCGATGGCGGAATTAATAGAATACTGTGAGGCCGGTCATGACCACGATCGTGAACCGATGCAATACCACCTCAAGTATGTCGATCGCGAGATAAGTCTCGGAACCTTTTCGCGACTGCGTGAAATAAACCAGGACAGCAGCTTCTCGGTACTGGGGTAGTCACAATGTCGAAACACTATTTCACCGAGTAAGAGTTCGAAACTCGGAGTATCCGGGACGAGAACCGCTAAACGCCGGCGGACTTGGTAGCCGTGCCGTGCCAGCGTTCGACGACATCACGCATTGTAAAGCAGCGTTCGAGCTGGGCTAAATCGGGTGCTTCGAGGCCAGCGTCAGTCATGTAATCGCGCCAGGTTGCCGTCACCTCGAGTACCGCAGCGCCGATTTCGTGGGCGAGTTCGTCGGCCACACCCATGCGCTGCGCTGCTGCCTGGATATTGTCGGCGGTTGGGGTGCTCCCGAAAGGACCTATCGCGATGGCATGCGACCCCTGCAGGCTGAGCTGAGGCACGATATCGTAGCCGGGAGAGAACGAGTAATCCGAAACCGACGATTGCTTCATGAAAGCGTGGTTGCGCAGGTGGTCGTCGGTGTTACCGATCGCGACGTTGAACAGCATGCGGCGAAACACGACCGCGCCAAGGTCGCTGGTCAGGTGCCCGATGCGCTTGCCGAGTTGGGTAAGACCGGGATACGACATCGTCGATTCGTCGATCTCGGTGATGTCGAATTTGTTGATCAGACTCGCTACCGAAACCAGGTGATGCTGTTCGTCGGGGGACTGGTCGAAGCGTTCCACCAGTAGCACCGGCCCGCGACCGGTTTCCGTGAGGTCTACATCCGGCACCTCGATGCCGGCTTCGCGCGCCATACGCATCGATGCAAGCTCGACACGGCACATATCGACCAGGTCCGAATCGCGGTTGAATTTCGCGATCCATTCGCGGCCGTCGTGTTCGATCAGTGACTTGGGCCGCGCGCCGCCGATGCCGCTACCGTGGAAAAAGAAAGGCTCCAATGCGCGGTCGACTTCGTTGCCGGCCTCGATATCATCGGCAATATGTTGCAAATGTACCAGGTTCTCGAACGGTCGTTCTGGCGGTGGCCGCACCGGGTCGTCGATATTCGGCGTGAAGTGCAATGCGCCCACGCCTTCACCCGAGGCGGCGAGCAGGAATTCCACTTGTGTGACCGGCGGTGGTTGGCGGGTTTTGGTGAGCCAACGCCTACCCCACTCGTCGGGCCCTGCGTCGATCAGAACGCCGAACATTGCCGGCGTGTCGCGGGTGCGGTGTTTAACATGGATGTCTCCGTTCAAGGGCAGGTTGATCGGGTCGAGGGCAAATGATTGCGGATGATTGATATAGGCTTTCGCGTACTTGAAGCGGCCGGCCTTGTCGTCAACAATCAATTGACCGGCGAGCAAGATCGTGCCGTCGCCGAGGTCCGCATGGATGAAGAGCTTCTCCAGCATCAGATATCGAACTCGTCGGCATCCGACGCGAGTGGTGCGCGGGCGCGTTTACGCATGGCATTACGACCGAGAGCCTCACCCAGGGTATCGTCGCCACGGGCGATGACTCGATCGAACGCCGTCGGCAGTCCGAGCACGTCGAGCAGCGCAAGGTAAGCACCGACCGTGATGTGCGGTGAGCCGGCCTCGACTTTTCTGATCGAGCTCTCGGACAACCCGGCCTTGGTCGCGGCATCCGCCTGGGTCCAGTTTCTGAGCAAGCGGGCTTCTTTCAAGCGCGCACCGAGAGCGGCCAATGAACCCAGGGCTGCATCGCTGATCAAGGCATAGGAAAGTGAGCTTCTCGGCATGGTGCGAATCGTATTTAAAACAATTTATATAGTACGTCAATGCGAATTTATCAATTTATATAGACTAATTTCTATGAGCCGGCGCACATTGTTCAGTACATTAAATAGATATACGCTAGCATATCAGTTTATATAAACGTTTATTAGCGTTTAATCATGCTATATAACATTTTTATTTCCTGGGCCAGTGTATGTTTTTTAAATCACAATAATCGACGTGCAAATTTTTCAGTTTATATAGATCTATATTAACTATTAAACAGGTTTTATAACATGTTTTATTGGTTTTCGAGGCACTTGTCGTCGCCTTCGTGCTGGTGATCGATATAGATTGATCTCGGATGCTGATATAGAGAGTTTCAAGGTCTTCTTGCCCGTTAGCGGACACTCAAAACTAAGCGTTCAGGGGCGACCTTCGGCCATAAGCGGACGCCCGTGCTATCAGGGGATGCCGGCCTTTGCGGCGGATTGCACGATCAATTCGATATCATTCGGCCGCCTGTAATAGTCGAAAATTGTCGAATAAGATTCCCGGTTTTCCCAGGGTCGCTCCTTCAACCGCAAGTCTATCGCTGCCTGCGCCTGTTCCCGGTTGTCTAAGGCGCCATGAATAAATACGGTGAAGTTTCTGATGTCCTCAACGTTGCCCTCGTGCTCGGCGTCCACGAGCGCTTTATTGTATTGTCCCAGAAAGAAATAGATGCGTGCCCGACCGCCGTAATATGCCGTCGGTGGCGTGGTATGCCGACCGATAGCGCGGTTGATAGATTCGAGCGCCGCGGCATGATTGCCGGCATAGGATAAAACTGTAGCCAGGTCCGCGTGCAGCTGCGGATTGGCCGGATTGATGTTGACTGCGTTTTTGACCGAGGCAATGCCAATGTCGTGCGACCCGGTCAGCGCCTGCAGCAGGCCGAGGATGGCCAGTGCTTCGTCGTTGGCGGGGTCCAGTTCCAGCGCCTTGCCGGCGTTTTGATACACCATTTTTCTCCACGCAAGCGTTGTTTCGTCGGCGCGATCGCGCAGCTGCCAGTTGCCTAGGGCTTCGCGCGCGAGGCCGGTGTAGGCGGCGATGAACTGGGGGTCGAGTTCGATTGCAACGTTATAAAACTCAACGATTCGGGCGCTACCTTTAGTACCGCGGCGATTGAGTCGCCGGTGTTCGGCGCGCAGAAAATAATCATAGGCTTCGAGGTTGGTGGTTTTGCGCTTGCTAACCGACTTGCCTTGTGTCGCCACCCCAAGGTTCTTCAAGATGTCGCCAATGATCTGGTCCTGCAGTGCAAAAATATTGTCGACCTTGTCGTCGAAGCGATTGACCCAGACCTCGCGGTTGCTTTGTGCATCGACCAGCTGCACGTTGACGCGGATTTCGTCCAGGTTCTGGCGCACGCTGCCCTGCACCAGGTAACCCACATTCAGCTGCCGGGCTATGTCTTGCGGGGCAATCTTCTTGTCCTTGAACTGGAAACTCGAATGCCGCGGGATCACTTGCAATTCCTTGACCTTTGATAAATCGGTGATCAGATCGTCGGTCAGGCCATCGGCAAAAACACCCTGCCCCGGGTCGTTGCTGCGGTTCTTGAACGGCAGGATCGCGAGCGACGAAGCATTCGGGGTATAACTTTGCGGCAGGCTATTGGATTGCGCGACCGGTGGTGGGCTCGTGCTAAAAAACAGCATGAACCCGCCAATCGTCAGGCCCACCGCGACAACCACGATGGCAAACATGACTAGCGGGCCGAATTTCAGTTCGGCGCCGGGAGACCTGATCTCGGGTTCGGTTGCTGGTGTGGGTTCGGGTTCGGCCTCCGCTACCGCGTCCGGCACCGGGATCGATGCGCCTGATTTGAGCGCGACGGAATAGGCGCGCACCGGACGCTGGATGTTCTTGACCGTCTTCTCGCCCTGGTATTCAAACTCGAAGTTCTGCTTCTGCCCGACCGCGTCGAACACGGTGCTCGAGATGAAAACCCCGCCAGGCACCGCCAGGCTTTCCAAGCGCGCCGCCACGTTGACCCCGTCGCCGTAGATTTCCTCGCCATCGACAATAACTTCACCGAGGTTGACGCCGAT
>CAMYLU010000006.1 GCA_947259485.1 uncultured Gammaproteobacteria bacterium
TGTTCGCCATTTAAAGAGGTACGCGAGCTGGGTTTAGAACGTCGTGAGACAGTTCGGTCCCTATCTGCCGTGGGCGTTTGAGAATTGAGGGAAGCTGCTTCTAGTACGAGAGGACCGAAGTGGACGAACCCCTGGTGTTCCGGTTGTCACGCCAGTGGCATTGCCGGGTAGCTACGTTCGGAAAGGATAACCGCTGAAAGCATCTAAGCGGGAAGCCTCTCCCAAGATTAGTTCTCACTAGACTCTTGAAGTCTCTGAAGGTCCGTCGAAGACTACGACGTTGATAGGCCAGGTGTGGAAGCACAGTAATGTGTGTAGCTAACTGGTACTAATTGACCGTGCGGCTTGACCATATAACACCCAAACAACTTTATGTTGTGTGTTATGTCGCGTCATACCGATGCAACATTAGCTTTATTACAGTATTCAAATTGGGACGATTGGGGACAGATGTAAATCTGTCTCCGGTTATCCAACCGAATTGCTTGGCAACCATAGCGTTCTGGACCCACCTGATCCCATCCCGAACTCAGAAGTGAAACGGAACAGCGCCGATGATAGTGTGGGGTCTCCCCATGTGAAAGTAGGTCATTGCCAGGCATTAACACCGAAGCCTCGTACCAATCTGGTGCGAGGCTTTTTTTATACTCAAGGTAAATGTGAATGACCTACTTAGGTCACAGCCAAGGCATTCGCTGCGCTCATGGGCTGGGTTCTTGCCAGGCATTAACACCAAAAACCCCGACCGCCAGTTCGATCGGAGTTTTTTTGCAGCGCAAGAATCTATGATTCTCTCGCCGCAGTTATTGCAGCAGTTCATTCTCTGCGAGTTCGATCCCCAGTGCGCGCAACTGGCTCTCGATCACCGGGTCGCGGGTATTGAGCCAGCGCTGGTAAAGGGCCAGCACCTCCTCGGTGCTCAGGTGCTGGGTGCTGGAGCAGGCATTGGCTACCATTTCCAGCATGCGGGTGAAGGTATTGGCCAACTCGGCGAAGATGTGCCGGTTCGCTTTGGCGTTGTCGGCCAGGTAGTCGTAGGCGCTGCCGCCCATGCCGATGAAGTAGTCCTGTAGTATGCCATGTCGGGTGAAGCGTTGTGGAAACAGGGCGCCGAGGAAAAGTGCCATGTCGCCCAGTTGCTGCAGCATCAGGCAACGCTCGCGGGCGTTATTAGCGTCAATTGCATCGCTGTAAAGCAATGCCAGGGGTCGCAGAGTCATTTGCCCATCCTGATAGGCAAACAGTTCTTCACTGCGACCGAAGCGTTCCAGCAGGCTACCCAGGTACCAGCAGGTGTCCTCGTGGGGCGGCGGGCGAAAGCGCTTGGCATAGCGGTTCAGCCGCTTGCTGAAATAGCTGGAAAGGGATGTTTCCGTGATCGGCAGTTGCTGTGAATCTAAGCGCATGGATACCTCCGAACGCCATACCATTAATTTAACTATAGGCTAAAAATCGCATGTTTATCAATGGAGTCCGGATCATAACGCTAGCACCTAACGGTTTGTCAGGGCTACCAGGGTCTCGCGGCTGGGTATTCGTGACCCCTGTCAGACGGGTAAATTACCGACGTGGCTTGAATTGAAAGTAATCATAGTCCCACCGGGTTCGCGCATCTCGAAGCTGTCGTGAATCTCGCCTCGTTCAATGCCACCGGGATCCAATCCTAGCTCGGTGTAATACGCGTGGGTAGCGTCAAGGTCCTCAACCATCAAGTCAAAGTCCCCCTTGATAAGAGTCGATTCCGTGTCGCTGGTCAGCACCAGGTGGGTACCGCCCCTCATTTCCAGCACCGCAAACTCGTCACCGCCAGCGACCAGGCGCATTCCCAGTAGCTGCATGAACTCACTGGAAGCGGTGACTTGCGGAGTATGCATGGCTACGTGTCCGACCCAGACCGGGGGCCGTGTTTCACTGGTTTTCATGGGCCGATTTATCCTGTTTTCTCGTTAACGCCTGATACTGCTTTTTGAACCAGCGGCACTAAAGACTCAGGCAACTTAATCGCACCGGACAACGCAAACTCGTGCGCATTACTCGACATTTTGTTCCAGGTCTTCTGAATAATTTCTACCCACTTTTCCTCGGTATAGTCAGGATGCTTGCCGACAAACTCCAGCATGTAGTGTTCCATGAAGACCAGGTCAGTGACGTCTTCCAGTAACTGGGTGTCCGGGTTGCCCTTGATATTTTTCTTTGCCACCGCGTTTCTGGCACGCTCGATCTCCGCTTCTTCAAAGCCTGCCTGGAGCATCAGTTCTGCTGCCCGGTTGGCCTGGATCTTGTACAGGTCCTTGCGCCATTTCAGGTACCCGATGCGATCCATCGGGTAAGCATTACGCGGGGATTTCCAGCGCTCGATATGCTGTGCCCGAATCGCGAGTTTCATCGCGTCATCGGCATCGGGTTTATAACGTTCAAGCATCTCCGACATGCGCTCCGAATAAAGCAGTTCCTTGGGCCATTCTTTACCGTCAGCGGCCACCTGGTTCGGGTCGGCGCTGTTTGCGGCATCGATTAGCGCTCGGGCCTCTTGGTAAATTGATTGTTTTCCTGACATAAGCAGTAATCCATATATCCTTGTTAGTTCAAGCGGAAGATTATACCCAAGCAGACAAGACTATTTAACCACGCTTGACCGCATTGGCATTGTTTTTTCAGGATCGGTAGATAAATTCGGTTACGCGGGTATAGCGGTCGGTTAACAGTAGTTGGCAATCTTTTGTCAGATCAATATACTGCGCAACGTTTCTGTGGTTTTGATGATGTCCTGATCCCCGACAATTCTGCAACTAACCGGGTCGTTTTGCTCAATAAAGCTTTTGCACTGCCTGGTGTTGAGGACTCTGAAATCCGAAACCCGGAAAACCGTACCGCAACAGGAAATAGTTAATGACCGAAATTCATAAAGAAAGGGTAATCGATGTACACCACTGGTCGGATACCCTGTTTACGATAAAAACCACGCGCGATCGTTCCTTGCGTTTTCGCAACGGTGAATTTGCGATGATGGGGATCGAAGTCGAGGGTAAACCGTTGATGCGAGCCTACAGTATGGCAAGCGCAAACTATGAAGACCACCTGGAGTTTTATAGCATCAAGGTTCAGGAGGGGGCATTGACCTCCCGCCTGCAACATATTATTGCGGGCGATGAAATACTGGTCAGCAAGAAACCCACGGGGACCTTGTTGTGGGATCGCCTGCGACCTGGAAAGCACCTTTATTTGCTGAGTACCGGAACCGGACTGGCGCCGTTTCTTTCGATCATAAAAGACCCCGAAGTTTACGAAAATTTTGAAAAGGTTATCCTTGTTCATGGCTGCCGCTATATCAACGAACTGACCTATCAGCAATTGATTACCCATGAGTTGAAGCACAACGAGTATTTTGGTGACAGTGTTAAGGAGAAGCTGATTTATTATCCGGCGGTAACGCGCGAGCCATACATTAACTATGGCCGTATCACCCACCTGTTGCAAACTGGCAAGCTGATTGACGACATCGGTACGCCGGCCCTGAACCCGGAGGACGATCGATTCATGTTATGCGGAAGTCCGAGTATGCTGGCTAGTTTGACTGAAATTCTCGACGATCTTGGATTTGTCGAAACTCGTAAAAACGATCTCGGCGAATACGTAATCGAACGCGCGTTTGTAGAAAAATAATATTGCAGTTGTGCAGAATTTCGTCGACCTTTCGGCGTTGTTCGATTCAGTCCCGAGCCGGTTTCCTTGCGCGCAGATGGGTTGGGCGTAATTGCCCCTGATCGATTGCAATGATCATCTTGTCCCAGACCTCGATTTCGTGCTCGAGAAACTCGGTACCGACTTTTGATGCCAGGCCATCGTACAGGATGCCACCCATTTGTTCGCGTTCCAGGCGCGCCTGTTGCCGGTACCAGTCATTTCGATCGACAATTTCGATGTCGATAAAACCTGCACTCTGTAAAGCCTCCAGGTAGGTTTTTGCCGATGCGAGCCCGAAATCCAGGCCCTCGACCACAAGATATTCCTTCATCTCTTGCGACGGTTCGTCTTCGTAGCCCGCGAGCCAGTCGCTGGCGACAAACCAGCCGCCTGGCTCGAGTACCCGGTAAACGTCGGCAGCCAGCCCCTTTTTATCAGGGATATGTATGATCGAATCCTTACTGGTAACAATGTCGAAACTTGCATCTCCAAAGGTTAGAGGGCCCGGCTCAACGCAAATAAATTCTACCTGGGCCGTGACTTCATACTTTTGTGCGAGTAAATCGCAGCGATCAATTAACGCCTGGTCAACATCGATTCCGGTAACCATTGCTGCCCCATGTCGCTTAACCAGGTGAACGTCGATACCGCCGAGACCGCAACCGATGTCGAGTACGGAGAGTCCGGTAAGCTCAATTCCGTTCAAATAACGGTCTACCTCGTCAACACCGCCGGGTGACATAAAGCCCTCACCCCAGACGGCTTCCAGTAAAGCCATTAAGTTGTCGTCATATTCCTGCGTCGCCTGTTCAGTCATTGGCTACCAACCTCTCATCGCGTACTTAACTATAAATTTTCGGTTCAAAATTTGAAAGCATGTTTTCGCTGAATTACTGACGGTTGGTCTTAATCTGCTGTTTAGGTGCCAGCATCGCAAGTTGGTCCGGGTTTTCCCTGAACACCAGGGTGAAGATATAATCGGTAAATCTCGCTATTTGCGGACTTTAAAGTGCCCAGGCTGGGTGCCTGTTTGGTAGCACACGACAAAGGAGAACGAACTTGAAACCGGTCCTGGTGATACAGGGAGCACAACGAATTGACGAGGTGCCCCGACTTAATGAGTTGAGCGAGCAGGCCGAGTTACGGTTTGCGACATCACCCGACGAGTTACGCACGGCGCTCGCCGGCGCTGACACCATGCTGGGCTGGAATTTTCGGGCCGACAGCCTGCGTGCGGCCTGGGACAGTGCGCGCGATTTGCGCTGGATTCACTGGGCGGGTGCCGGGGTAGACGCAGCGATGTTTCCCGAACTGGTTGCAAGTGAGGTGCAGCTTACCAATGCCCGGGGCATCTTTGATATTCCGATTGCCGAATGGGTGCTCGGGATGATCATTTGCTTTGCCAAGCAGATTCCGCAGACACTTGAGTACCAGGCGAAGGCCGAGTGGAATCATCGGCTCACCGAAACCGTGGTCGGCAAACGCGCGTTAGTGGTTGGAGTCGGCTCGATCGGCCGTACGATCGGGCGCCTGTTGCAGGCGACTGGTATGCAAGTCGACGGTATCGGCCGCAGCGCGCGTGAAGGCGGTAACGACTTTAGCCATATTCACGCCGTGGATGAGCTACATGCCCACTTGCCGGACGCTGATTACGTGGTACTGATTACACCGTTAACCGAGCATACTCGTAACCTGTTTGCAGCGGAAGAATTTGCTGCGATGGCCGCGCATGCTCGCTTTATCAACGTTGGCAGGGGTGCGTTAGTGGTCGAAGATGCGTTACTTGCGGCTCTAAACGATGGCCAGATTGCAGGAGCCGCACTGGATGTGTTTGTCGAGGAACCGTTGCCGCTGGAAAGCCCGCTCTGGCGGGCGCCGAATTGCCTGATTTCGCCGCACATGTCGGGTGACACTATCGAGTTTGAAGCGGCAATGGCCGACCAGTTTATGACTAACTGGGAACATTACCTGGCGGGCGCGCCGTTAAACAATATCGTCGATAAAAAGCTCGGCTTTGTGCCATCTGCAGGGATCTGAAGATCGGGGAAACAAAATAAATTCCGTGAATTAAGAGAGCCTTGTGTGCCTGAATGAAAAAAGGGTAGCAACGCTACCCTTTTATCGTCTATTGAAATCAGACCGGATTAATTTCGATAACTATCCGGCAACGCGTAACTGTCGCCCATAAATTCGCCAAACACTTCGGGAACCTGGGGATGATTAACCGGCTCGCCGGTTTCATCGACCAGTAGATTCTGTTCCGACACGTAGGCCTCGTAAGCCATCGACTCGTTTTCCGCGAGCAAATGATAAAACGGCTGGTCCTTGTGGGGTCGAAATTCTTCCGGAATCGACAACCACCATTCCTCGGTGTTGTCGAATTCGGGATCGACATCGATGATTACACCGCGAAAGTCGTAAAGACGATGTTTTACCACCTGCCCAATCGTAAATTGTGTATTCGTTATGCTCATAGCCTATATATATATGTAATAAGGATTATATCAAGGGTGACGTGCTTCGCATTTCTCCCGATTTCTACTCGTGGCTAGCGCAGACCTATGTTGGAACGCGCCTCGTCGGGGTTGAGTACACGGGCTCCCATACGCTCGATTATTTCGACCGCACGCTCTACCAGCATGCCATTACTCGCGAGTACACCGCGATCGAGATAAATATTATCCTCGAGACCGACACGAACGTTTCCGCCTAGTAGCACCGCTTGTGCCACCATCGGCATCTGCATTCTGGAGATACCGAAACCGGCCCAGATCGCATCTGCGGGTAGCGCCTGTTTCATTGCTGCCATGGTTTCGGTATCGGCACCGGCACCCCACGGAATACCGAGACAGATTTGAAACATCGGTGGGGCGTCGATCAGGCCATCTTCGATCAGGCTGCGCGCGAGTCGGATCTGTCCCAGGTCGAAAACTTCCAGTTCCGGTTTAACGCCAAGCTCCTGCACTATCGTCGCCATGGTGCGCAGGTAGGGCGCGGTATTGATGTAAGTGTAGTTACCGCCGAAATTCATTGTGCCGCAATCGAGGCTGCAGATATCGGGTTTGCATTCAACCACGTGGGCGAGCCGTGCTTCGGGCCCGATCATGTCGGTGCCCGGCCCCGGTAACGACGGGTCTTCTTCGCCAGGTACCCAGTCGCCACCCATGCCGGCAGTCAGGTTAATGATCATATCGACGCCGCTGTCACGGATCATATCCACGGTTTGTTTGAATAGCGCGGGGTCGCGTGAGCCCTGTCCGGATTCCGGATCACGCACATGCACGTGTACCACCGAGGCGCCAGCTTTGGCCGCCTCGATCGCAGAGTCCGCGATCTGACGTGGCGTTATCGGTACCAGGTCACTGCGACTGGTGGTGTCGCCTGCACCGGTAACGGCGCAGCTGATGATGACATCGTGGTTCATAAAGCAGATTCCCCCAATTCATTGTGACACTAGTGAACTTGTAGATTTCGCCTCAGTTTCGCGATTTCGACCCGCCCGTCATGCATTGTTTAGTTGCGATAGTCGTCGAGAAACTGCCTGATGTCGGCCAGGTAGGGCACCATTTTTGACATTTTGTCTGCCGGAAACCTATCGGCTACCGCTTGCAGGTCGGGTGCGATGTCGTTGATCGCCTTTTCACGAAGCGCTCGTCCTGTAGCGGTGATGAATACACATTTGCTGCGCTTGTCTTTGGGATTGGGGCGAATCTCAATGAGTGCGTGCCGCTCTAAAACCGACAGCGTGTGCGTCATCGTGTTCTTCGGTACCTGGAATGCACGTGCCAGCACCAGGGGTGTCTGACCGTCTTTGACACGGATTAAATGATTTAGCACGCTGAAGTGTGAAATAAGAAAACCTTTGGGCAATTTTGCCTCGAGCAGTGCCCTGCCGAGCTGCTCGATAATGCCAACCTCGTTGAAAAAAACGAAGTAAAGGCCCAGGTTCTGGTTATCCATTTATCACCTTTGCTTCAAGCGGCCAGCGTGGGGTCTGGTTGACGCGTGGTCCATAACCCAGGCGTCCCAGCATTTGTACCGTTTCGCCATCTTTGGCGAGCAGTATATGGGAACGTTTGTACAGTTTCTCCATTTCGCCGTATTCCTGTAAAGCCTGGCTGACCGGGTGCAGCGCTAATCCGAGCTCGGTGGTCTTGAGATTGAGACGCAGCCATGCAGCTCCGGCCGCTATCTGGCTGAGCCTATCATTATTGGGGCTGGTGATCACGGCATAGGCAGGTGTCGCCATCAACATATTTTTATACGAAGAGAGAAAAGATTGGGTTGCCTCACTGTCGGAGTCCGTAAATGCTTCGCGAGGCAGTATTCCCAGTAGCATCAGCGTCTCCAGCATGGGCCCTCCGATGTCGATCCCGTCCGGATTGGCGTTGATCTCCTGCTTGCCAATGCGCATCAGCTCGGCGCTTTCCTGGAGCGTGCGAGGGGTTGCCATTTCGATCTGGAAAGCCTCCCAGGTAAGCGAGTGCAGATTTTCGACCATTTCAGGATCGGTCACGATATTTGCATAAGCCTGCAGGGTACTCCGACTGGATGCTTCGATAGCGGTCATCTGGTATGGCTCCTTGCAGGAACGCCTACCAAGTATATGT
Source organism: uncultured Gammaproteobacteria bacterium (assembly GCA_947259485.1). Taxonomy (GTDB): domain Bacteria; phylum Pseudomonadota; class Gammaproteobacteria. The sequence goes on from CAMYLU010000006.1 coordinate 8,295, forward strand.
GCCGCCAATGGGTCAGTTGTCGCCGATCTGGAAAACCTGCCAATCGCTACGGGACCGTTTTCTCCTTCTGGGAACAGTTCCAGGCCCACGGCATGTCCGGTTAGCGTTGCTGCAATTTTCAACTGTTCCAGAAAACAACCCAATCCGATCGTAATCTGGCGTGAAAACGGGTCGGTATGTGGCAACGCTCGATTCGGATCGCGATAGAGAATGACAGTGTCAGGGCCAACGAGATCAACCATCCAGGGTTGTAGATTGTGCGGATTTGGTGCCAGAATCGCATAAGAAAGAGCGTTTTTGCGCGGATCTTCATAGTTGCCGGCATTTTGCCAGGGGGCTAGTGCCGTATGTGGTCTCCTGGTGGTGACAAAGGCAGTTGTGCCAATACCAGCTGCCGCGATGAAACCGCCTCCGATTAAGGCCAGGGTTTTGCGTCGAGATTTATTCATTGTATTCATAATATTTAGTTCGAATTCGAACAATATATTACGATATCGAATTAAAATCAAGTTAATTAAAACTCCAGCCAGGGGAGTGGCCATGGAACGATGAATTTATGTTGTGATCCTTATGCTGGCCAACGCAATCAAGGTATGCTGTCTGCGCTAATTTCGAGCCAAAACAATTGTCATCTTTGAAGAACAATATTCGGTTGTATCCCTGGTTTCTGGCCGCGTCCAACGGGCATGCCTGGATAACCGTGTTTTTTTTATACATGAGTCAGAGTTTGCCGTTGGACCAGGTAATCCAGCTTTCCGCAGTCTACTACCTGTCTGTTTTTGTGCTGGAAGTTCCATCGGGCTATTTTTCGGATCGTATCGGTCGTCGCACCACATTGCTGATAGCTGCTGGCGCATTGGTTACCTCGTACTGTTGTTTCATCATCGGTGGAAATTTCTGGTGGTTTGCCGCGGGCCAGTTCCTGCTTGCGGCTGGCATAGCCATGCAGTCGGGCACCGATACGGCATTACATTATGACTCGCTCAAGGCCCTTGGTCGCGAAAGTGAGTATGCAGGACGTGAAGCGAATGCGCAGCAATGGGGAATGATCAGTTTGGCCGTCGCAACACTGTCAGGCGGTGCACTGGGCCTTATCGACCTGCGCCTGGCGTATGTATTTTCTCTGCTCAGTGCGATTATTATGGCGGTGTTAGTGTGGCGTTTTGTAGAACCGGTACATGCCGATGAGACCACGGCGCTGCCGCAAAGCTTCAGCAGGGTTGTTTTGAGTTGTTTGGTCAAGCTTCGCGAGCCCTTGCTGGGCTGGATTTTTCTGGTCGTTATCGTGCTCTATGCGCTGGCCCATATCGTGTTCGAGTTTTATCAGCCCTATATAACGCTGCTGCAGCTGCCGCTACTCGCTGCATCGTCGTATGCACCACTCATATCGGGAGTGGTGATCTCGATTTCCATGTTTGGTGGCGCAATCGGTGCCAGGGCCAGTATTGCCTGGCAATCGAAGCTTGGATTGATAGGGGTACTAGCGGTCGCGATGCTGATTCAACTCGGTATCGTCGCGGCTATGGCAATCGCGCTAAGCCCGCTTGTACTGGCGCTTGTTTGTGCACGAAATTTTCCAATGGCATTGGTGCATGCGCCGGTCAGGGCTGCGATTGCGCCGCGGATTCAACGCGAACAACGCGCAACCTATTTGTCGTTGCAGGGCCTGTCCGAGAGGCTGTTTTTTGCACTGCTGTTACTCGGACTGGCCTCGGGCCTGGAAAAGGGCGCCCCGATTGCCGAACCGACTTTGCTGGGTATTTTGACCTCGACCCTGTGGATTGGTATTGCCACCGCGACCGTATTGTTTATTTTTTCGGGTAAAATTCAGCGTGTGCTTAACGCAGGTCTCCAGGTCGAGTGATACGAGTCAAAGGAAATAGATTGATACCGCTGGCTATACGGTCGCCGTTGCTATGAAACGCATCGCCATTATCGGAGCAGGCATTGCCGGGTTAGGCCTGGCACGCGAAATTCACCGGCTTGCCGAGGTAACGGTATTTGAAAAATCGCGCGGCTATGGCGGCCGTATGGCGACGCGACAATCCCAATCCTACCAGTTTGACCACGGGGCGCAGTTTTTCACGGCTAAATCAGGGCAGTTTGAAAGTTTACTCGAACCTTATATCGCCACTGGCCATGTGGCACGCTGGGACGCAGAATTTGTGGAGATAGAATCCGCCAAAATTATATGCAGGCGCAACTGGATTGATGGCCCACCGCATTACGTTTGTGTCCCGCAAATGAATATCCTTGCTAAACAAATGGCTGCCGATCTTGACGTGGTTCTCCAGACGCGTGTAACACAGATTGTTAGGATGGACTCGCACTGGCGACTGTTTGATCAGAATCAGGTGAGCCTCGGTGATTTCGATTGGGTTGTCTTAGCGATACCCGCGAAGCAGGCGCTCGAGCTGATGCCCGAGTCCTTTGCCGGTCTTGGCGTAATCGCAGCAAAACAGATGCTGGGATGTTATTCGCTGATGCTCGGTTTTAAACAGGCCTTGCCTCTCGACTGGCAGGCAGCATTCGTCAGCGGTGCCGATATCAGCTGGATCTCAAACGACAGCAGTAAACCCGGCCGCCCTGGTTGCTATAGCTTGCTGGTTCATTCGACCAATCGTTGGGCCGAGCAAAACCTCGAGGCAGACCAGGAGGCTGTTATCGCCTACCTGCAAGCCGAAGTTGAACGGGTAATTCGACATGATGTAACCAGTGCCGATCATGTCGCGCTGCAGCGTTGGCGCTATGCAAATATTGAAAGGCAAAATGGAGCTAATTTTTTAATTGATCCCGACTGTCGGCTTGCCGCGGTGGGTGATTGGTGCATCCATGGTCGAATCGAGTCGGCCTATCTGAGCGGGTTCGGGCTGGCGCAAGAGTTGAGGCCTGATCTGTAGGCCAAACTGGAAGATTGAAAACGACAGGCTGGCCATACTTTAATCGGGCCAGCCTGACGAGGACAATCAGCTGTCTTCAGTTATCGGTATCAGCGAAAGCTCGACGCGTCGATTCAGGCTTCTACCCTCGCCGGTCGAATTATCAGCGATTGGCGTGCGTTCGCCGAAGCCGACGCTGTCAATTCGTGCTTCGACAACGCCTTTTGTCAGCAGGTATTTCGACACTGAATTGGCGCGTCGCTCTGACAGTGCCTGGTTGTAGTCATCTGAACCCCTGCTGTCGGTATGACCTGCGGATACGATGATGGTTTTTTCAAACTCCTGCAGGACGATAATCACCGAATCCAGTACTTCGTAGAAATCGGCATTGAGGTCGTGTCCGGCGGTAACAAAGGTAATATTACCCGGCATGATCAGGTTGATATTGTCACCGTCACGTTCGACGCTAACACCGCTGTCGCGCAGGGTTTTTCTGAGCTTGGCTTCCTGCGAGTCCATGTAGTAGCCGATACCACCACCGGCAATCGCTCCGATTCCGGCAGCCTGGAGCATCTTTCTCTTGCGCGTTTTGCTGCTTTCATCCTTGTTGCTGAGATAGGCCAGAACTACACCGATGCCAGCACCAATGCCGGCACCCTTGGCGGTATTGGATGTCTTTTGCTCACCGGTATAGGGATCAAATGTCTCACAACCCGATATAAAAGACAGGCTGACGATACTGATAATAACGAGTAATTTTTTCATGGGAAATCCTGCGGTTAAAAAGTTGATAAACAAATCGCTTGACGACGGAGTATAGGCAAGTGGAGCGAGATTTTACGAAATAATACCTGGCTTACCAAATTTTCCAGGCTTCATTCAGATTCCGGGATTTTGTAGGCTTCTAGGTCGATTGATTTTAATGCCATTCCTTCGAGAATCAACTCGCCCCGATATCTTCTATCGCCAGTTGAAGAAAATTCAAACTGGTAGGTTCGTCTGAAAACCAGGTTTCCGCTGGAATTGCGTATCGGCCAAAATCCGGTAATCACCATGCTTTGATCCAGTAGTTGCAAATCCAGTTGTCGACAATGCTCCATGGCCAGCTGGCGCGCTCTTCCTTTGAACAAACCACTTTGCCACCAGTAAAGTGCACCCAGGCCAACAAGCACCAGGCACGATAAATTAACCAGGCTAAACATGTGTTTATTGTAATCGAAACTCGGTAAACCCCGGCGCCAGTTTACGGCACTTTATCGCCAGGGTGGGTCAGACTTGTAGTGAATCAATTTCCCGGATAATCGATTTCATTTTATTCGCTGCAACCTCGCTGCCTTCATCACGTTGCCATTCGATGTATTGCGAGCAAAACGCGGCCACCTCGGCCTTGCCGGTCAATGCATTGAGATCCTTGACGGTACGCACACCGAAGCCCACTGCCAGTGGTAAATCGGTATGTTTGCGGATTTCGGCGATATAGTGTTGAAATTTTTCGCCCCACTGGGTTTCATGGCCGGTTACACCCATGCGCGAAACCACGTAAATCATACCGCGCGAGGCTTTGGCTATTTTTTCGACCCTTTCGGCTGAGGTATTCGGCGTCACCATCAGGATGGGAGACAGTCCCAGGGCATCGAGCGTCGGTAGCCAGGGTTCAATCTCCTCTACCGGCCAGTCAGGCACGATCATACCCTTGATACCCGCGGCCGCGGCCTTTTCGAATAATTCCTGTAAACCATAGCGAAATAATGGGTTCAGGTAACTCATCAAGATAAAAGTCACTTCTGGGTGACGCGCACACACGGTGGTTGCAAGGTCAAGCGTTGCCTGCACCGAGCCGCCGTGCTTAAGGGCTTCATAGCAAGCGTTGACCAGCGTGTGGCCATCGGCTACGGGATCGCTGAATGGTACCTGCAACTCGATCAATTTGACGCCGGCCTCGGCCAGGCCTGCAATTGCTTTCTCGTTTTCCTCGAGGCTGGGGAAGCCAATCACCGCGTGGGACATGATTTGCAAATCTTCGTACTGTGCTGGAAACATGATTAGTGCCCTCGCTTCTTTGCCAATGCTTCGCTAGAACGGACGGCTTCACGTTGCAGAAATTCGGTCCATTCGCGTTGCGGAAATGCTCGTGCCACGGTGAAAATGTCCTTGTCGCCGCGGCCACTCAGGTTGATGACAACATTTTGCTCCGGTTTCATCTGCCTGGCGCGCTTGAAACCGCCGGCGAGTCCGTGTGCCGATTCCAGCGCCGGGATAATACCCTCGGTTTTCATTAACAGGCTGAAAGCCTCGGTGACTTCATCGTCGGTGGCCGATTCCGGGATTACGCGCCCCTGTTGCGACAGGTAGGCCAGGATCGGCGAAACGCCGACGTAATCAAGTCCGGCGGCAATACTGTGGGTATCGCCAAGCTGTCCGTCATCGTTTTGCAGGAATAGAGTCTTATAGCCTTGTGCGATACCGGTTTCGCCGGTGTTTTGCGACAGGCGAATCGAGTGTTTACCGTCTTCCAGGCTGACTCCGCCGGCCTCTACACCGACCAGGTTGACTTCAGGGATTTCCAGAAACGCCCCGAAGGCGCCCATCGCGTTGGAGCCACCGCCAACACAAGCGACGATCTCGTCAGGCAGGCGTCCCATTTGACGCAAAGACTGTTCCTTGATCTCATCGCTGATAATGCTCTGAAAATAGGAAACCAGCTCTGGAAAGGGCGCTGGCCCGCAGGCGGTACCGAGCACGTAATGCGTGGTTTCGACCGTGGCGGCCCAGTCGCGCAGGGCTTCATCGAGTGCTTCTTTCAATGTCTGTGCACCGGTGGTGACGCCGACCACGTCGGATCCGAGCTGGCGCATCCAGAATACATTCGAGTATTGACGTTCGATATCCTCGGCACCCATGTAAATAGTCGCATCGAGCCCAAGGCGTGCCGCCATGATGGCAGTCGCAAGCCCATGCTGTCCGGCGCCAGTTTCGGCGATAACGCGTTGTTTACCCATGCGCTGCACCAGCAGACCCTGTCCCAGCACGTTATTGACTTTATGCGCGCCTGAATGGTTCAAATCCTCGCGTTTTAACCAGATTTGGGCCCCGCCGAGCTGTTTCGACAGTCTTCGCAGGGGTGTCAGGGGTGTTGGACGGCCGCTGAATTCCTGGCAAAGGGTAGCGAACTCTTGCCAGAAAGCCGGATCATCGCGCAGAGCAAAGAATAAATCTTCGAGCTCGGTAAGTGCGGGTAGCAGTATTTCGGGGACGAAACGGCCGCCGAATTCTCCAAAATAACCATTTTCACTGCGAATCATCGTGGCCTCCGGGCGCAAAACGCATACAAATAATGACATTAACTAAACGGTTTAGTATAGTTTGCATAATTTAGATTTATATTCAACCCTGTTATGGCTCAAAGATCCAAAAAAGACCACATTGCCGCTGCCGCATTGCCACTATTTCTCGAAAACGGTTTTAAGGGCACTTCCATCGACATGGTGGTCAGGGAAAGCGGTGTATCGAAGCCAACCGTTTATAACCATTTCCCTGACAAGGCAGCGTTGATGCTGGCGGTGCTGTCACGATGGATCGAAAACAATAAACCGCTGATATTGCCGATCAAGGATCCGACAGAACTGGAAAAGCTGGTTCGTGATCACTGGCTGACCGATGAGGCGGTCAGGCTCTATGCAATCGTAATTGGTGAAGGCAGGCGATTTCCGTCGGCAAGAAAGCTGTTCTGGGGGCAGTTCGATCGATTATGGCGGGTCGCGTTTGGTTATGTTTGTGAGCATTCCCCCAACCTTGAACAGGCGGTTATAGATCAACAGTTGGATCGGCAATTACTTGATCGTTTGAGAGCCCAGTAGAGGGGCGGAACTATATCGCGTTTACAAGGACGAATAAGTCTCGATTAATCGATCAGGAACGATAATGAAAAGTATTCTGTTGGGAGCCATAGCGTTGATATTCATGCCGCTGGCGGTTGCGGGTAAACCGGCAACATTTTCCACTGGCGATGGCGCTATTCGGGGTTACGATCCGGTTGCCTATTTCACCGTTGGTGAACCGACTCCTGGCCAGGACAAGTACTCGACCCGGTGGCAGGGCGCGATTTACAAGTTTTCGAGTGCCGACAACCTCGCGCTTTTCAAATCCGATCCGGCACAATACACACCGCAGTATGGTGGTTACTGTGCTTACGCTGTCTCAAAGGGAGCAACGGCGAATACCGAACCCGAGGCCTGGACCATCGTCAATGGTAAGCTTTACCTGAACTTCAGCCTCAGTGTGCAAAAGCGATGGCGTAAAGATATCCCGGGGCATATCAAGTCAGCAGACAGTAACTGGCCGGGCGTTCTTAATTAGTGGATGAAGGTGTAACGCTGGTAAGCGGTATATTCGAAAACATCGGTTGCAGTGCCGGGGTTGCCGCAAAGTTGCCGAGCACCTGGCTGATGCAAACCTGTGCGGAATGGAGTCGCATGGTTTAAGGTATCCCACTGCCGCAGCAAACCTGGCAACAGATTTTGGCGTTGTCGCAACGGCTCGCGTGCGTTAAGAATTGATACCCGCTAAAACAAATACTTCAGGTACTCGATCGCCTGTTGCCACCAGGAGCCAGCTACCTGGATCCCGCTGATATCACGTTGCAGGTCGAAGAAACCTTCCGGTAATGATGCCCTTACAGGTGCTCTGGTGGTTGATTGCACCTGTGCGAATTCGTCAGGCTTAAGTTCGATTTCAGCGGCATCGTTTTTAAAGCTTATACTGCCGTCCTGAACCGCGACCGCGACACCGTATAAATCGCCGCATACTTCTACTTGATTGCAACTACGCACGGTAAAGTCGGTGCTGCGAACTTTCATGGTAGCGCTTAAAGTTGAATCGATCTGGAACTGATTCTCATTGAACTTGCCAATGAGGCCGGGGATGGTTCGGATGACACCGTTACGAAATGAGGCCACCAGCGAACCCGATACATTTTCCCCCTGAGACCGTGGTTCCTCGAAGTTGTATACGCTAATAGTCAATTCGGACTCGGGGCCCATCAAAAATCGAGTATTGTCGAGTAGCGTAATCTCTGCCAACGAGTTCTCGCCTGTGAAAATAACATCACGGGCGTATAAATCCTTCCCCCCGGTAATTGCCACGGTCTCGTTATCACGCCGAATCTCGATACGACCGGTCGATGCCTGCAGGTTGCCGATGATCGGGGTATCGGGTATCGGCATGGGTCTTGTTATCGGCCCTCGATCTGGCGCTGGATCCGGCCCTGGCTCCTCTATCGGCTCTGGCTCTGAAATTGATGCGGGCTCAACCAGGTTAGGGTTGACGGGCAGGGTAATGGTCGAACCGGGAATGACATAATTCGGGTCACCGCCGGTAAATATACCAGGATTAGTTTTTACGATCTCATCGATAAACGGGACTAGTTCTGCATAGGTTTCGCCATAGTTCAGGGCGCGCAGAATACCGGTTAGCGTATCTTGTTCTTTGACCACGTATGACTGTGTACTGGCCTGAACAGGCCCAGCGATAGTCAGCGCTAATACCAGCAAGAAGACCTGCTTCTCTGATTTAATTCTCATGAAAAAATTTGGCTTGATATCCATTTCTAATATTGACTGCGCACTCGTGTTGTCAGAGCTCCTGGATTACCCGAACTATGTCTGTTAAAGATCATTTTCACAACTGGAATCTAGTGTTAATTTAACAAAAATCTGAACAACCCGATTATTTGGGGCCAGACTAGTTGTTATTTGCAACGAAGTGCAAAGATTGTCGACTAAGCTTCTATTTCAGCTGTCAGGTTCGATTTATTGTGCGGAAATTGTCGTGTAATGCGGATTAATTCAGCACCGTAGAGTTCCAGCTTGCGTGCGCCGATACCCGGGATCAGCTCGAGTTCCTCGATATTTTCGGGTCGCTGATCGCAGATCGCGGCCAGGGTTTTATCGTGCAGGATGACGTAGGGTGGTACCCCTTGTTCCTGCGCCAGCTGTTTGCGATGCAGCCGCAGCGCTTCGAATAGCGGTGTATCGGCAGCCTGCAGTTCGGCCAGGGGTTTTGTGGTTTTGGATTTTACCGCCTTCGACGACTTCTCGAACTTGCGCAGCAATAATTCTTTTGCGCCGTTGAGCAAAGGCTTACAGTCAGGGCTCATCTTGAGCGCGCCATAGTTGTCGATATCGGCGTACAGGTAGCCCAGGGCAATCAACTGGCGAAACAGGCTGCGCCATTCGTTATTGTCGAGATCACCGATACCAAAGGTGCTGAGCTGGTGGTGCCTGTTCTGCATAATGCGATCCCTGGCATTGCCCATCAAAACGTCGATCACGTAGTTCACACCAAAGCGTTGACCGGTCCGGTAAACGCAGGACAGTGCCATGCGCGCCGCTTCCGTGGCATCCCAGGTTTGCGGAGGTTCCACACAGTTATCACAGTTACCGCAGGGCTGCTCCAGGGATTCGTCGAAATAGGCCAGCAGCGTCTGTCGGCGGCACCCGGTTTGTTCGCAAAAACCCAGCATTGTTTCCATCTTGTGATGCAAGACGCGTTTAAACTGATCGTCGGCGTCGCTTTGCGCCATCATCTGGCGCAGTGTAATGATGTCCTGTAAACCATAGGCCATCCACGCGTTGGCCGCTTCACCGTCGCGCCCGGCACGCCCGGTTTCCTGGTAGTAGGACTCGAGGTTCTTGGGCAGGTTCAGGTGCGCGACGAAGCGCACGTCTGGCTTGTCGATACCCATGCCGAAGGCGATGGTGGCAACGATGATAACGCCTTCCTGCTGCAGGAAGATGCGCTGGTGCTCGGCACGCGTATGCTTATCGAGCCCGGCATGATAGGGCAGGGCAATACGCCCTTTATCGCTCAACCATTTCGCGGTTTCTTCGACCCGCTTGCGCGACAGGCAATAGACGATGCCGGCATCTGCAGAGTGATTTTCCTGAATGAAACGCCACAATCTTTGACGATTGTTGTCTCCCTGGGTGACGCGATAAAAGATATTGGGGCGATCGAAACTGTGTACGAAACGCTGAGCATCCTGTAATTGCAATTGTTGTTCGATCTCGCGCAGGGTGCGCTGATCGGCGGTCGCGGTGAGCGCGATGCGAGGAATTCGTGGGAAGTGCTCGTGCAGTCGAGTCAACTTTCTATAATCGGGCCTGAAATCGTGCCCCCATTGCGAAACGCAGTGTGCCTCGTCGATGGCAAACAACGCGATCCGGATATCCGCAAGCATCTCCAGGAAGTCATCCCCCAGGGCGCGTTCTGGTGCGACGTAGAGTAAATCGATTTCGTTGGCGCGCAATTGCTGCCTGACCTGTCGCTGCTGTTCGAGCGTCTGGGTCGAATTCAGGAATGCGGCGTTGATCCCGTTTTGTGCCAGCGCGTCGACCTGGTCCTGCATCAACGCGATTAATGGAGAAATAATAATGCCGGTACCGTCGCGTACCATGGCCGGGATCTGGTAACACAGCGATTTGCCACCCCCGGTTGGCATTAAAACCAGCGCATCCTGCCCTGCAATCAGGCTGTCTATGATCTGCTCTTGTTGAAAACGAAACTGCGCGTAACCAAAGCGGCTGCGCAAAATATCAAGTGCTTGAGACATGGTGATATAGTCTTCCTTTTATCGATTGTTTATGAACTGTCCTTGTCATTCCGGTCGACGCTTCGACCAATGCTGTGGTCGATTTATATCACATCGCGAGCCGCCTGAAAACGCGCTGCAGCTGATGCGTTCGCGTTATTGCGCGTATGTGCTTGATGACGTTAAATATTTGTCCGAAACCTGGCACCCGGATTTCAGACCCCGGGAGCTGACAATCGATCCCGACGTCCGCTACATTGGGCTCACCATTATCGCAAGCGATCAACAGGACAGGCAGGCGACGATTGAATTCGAAGCGCGCCTGCTGGCAAATGGTCAGGTACAGGCGATGCATGAAAAGAGCGGCTTTACGTTGGAACAGGGGAGGTGGCTCTACACTTCCGGTGACATGTTAAGGCCCAGTTTTAAAGCCTGGAAACCGGGTAGGAATGAAGGCTGCCCCTGTGGAAGCGGCAAAAAGTTCAAACGTTGCTGTAGCTGACACCCTATAGCAAGCGGTCACGAATGCCGTGTAACACAATATCGGTATATCCGACGATGCCGATCACCTTGCCGTCTTCGACCACCGGTGCGCGACCGATGCCGAAGTTTTCGAACAGGCGTGCGCAATAGCGAATATCCATCCCCGGGTCAACACTGACTACGGGTTTCGACATGATTTCGTAGATATTGATGCGTTCGGGGGCCTTGTTCTTGGCAAGAACCAACTTCGCGATATCCGATAGCAAGACAATTCCGTATTCGTCGTTTTCATGTCGAGTATCGACGATGAAACACTTGGATTCGGGGTGGCTTGATTTCTTCAACACATCCGCCACGGTATCCATCCCATCGACGAGATCGAAATCCGGCGTCATGACATCCTTTACCCGAACGATTATTTTTTCACTCATATCTCTTCCTCAACAATTTCAGACAACTGGTTGATCTGTTGCGTTACACCGACCGCATCATCGACGTCGATACTAAAAGCAATGCCGGAACCCGGATTGGCTTCAAACTCACCGGTAGCCTCGATGTTCTCGAGGATGTCGCGACACATATGTTCTTCGACCAACAGCAATACCACATCTCTCTGTGTCTCAAGGCTCAGACCGAGAAAAGTCTTGGCAACCTGCATCCCCTCGCCGCGGGCGCTGGAAATTACGGTTGAGCCGGTGGCACCTTTATTCCTGGCGGCTTCGACAACTTTATCGGTGATCGAATCCTCGGTCAGTGCAATGATTAGTTTAAAGTGCATGATGATTTCTCACTAGGTTGGGTTCTTATTACTGCGCCTGGCTTTCCATTCAGACAACTGGGCAAAGGCAAGTACAGACATTATCGGAAACAGGCAGGTAAAGGCAATTAAACCGAAGCCATCCAGCAAAGGGTTGCGACCCGGAACGGTACTGGCAAGGCCGAGTCCAAGTGCCGCCACCAGGGGTACCGTTACGGTCGAAGTGGTGACGCCGCCGGAATCGTAGGCCAGCGCGATAATCATACGTGGAGCAAACATGGTTTGTACCAGCACGAATACGTAACCGCTAATTATGTACCAGTAGAGCGGGGTACCGGTAATGATGCGGTAGACTCCCAGGGTAACGCCAGTCGCGGCACCGATTGCGACCGCGATACGCAATCCCCAGATTCCGATACTGCCGGCCGAGACCTGGTTCGCCTTGATCGCCACGGCGAGCAACGAAGGCTCGGCAATCGTTGTCGAGAACCCGATGGCGAAAGCGAACAGGTAAACCCACTGGTAATCCCACCACTCGAGTACGCGTCCGACATCATCTCCGGCAATGAAGGCGGGATCGGTCAACTGCTGCGCCATCAATTTACCGAGCGGAAACAGTGCCGCTTCGAGGCCCTCGAGAAAAAATCCGAGCCCCAGCAGCACAAACACAAACCCCGTGATAATTCTTTTCAGGTGAGGGATCGGTTTACGCAGGATGAAAATCTGGAAGCCGAATATGATGACCACGATAGGCAGCACGTCCCAGACGGTCACGGCGATGACATAGATCAAATCTTGGAGAATATGCAGCATACCGACCTACACCACCATGCCGTAGGCCATGACGAAAATCATCGGTGTCAACGAGGCAAAGGCAATCAGACCGAACCCGTCGACCATCGGGTTGCGCCCTTTGATCGAGCTTGCGAGCCCAACCCCGAGCGCGGTCACCAGGGGTACGGTGATCGTCGATGTGGTAACGCCGCCCGAGTCATAGGCGATGCCGATTATTTCTTTGGGTGCGAAAAGCGTCATGATGACAACCCCGGTGTAGCCAACCACGATCAGGTATTGAATCGGCCAGCCCTTGATGATGCGAAAAACGCCGATCACGATCGCAAAGCCGACCGACAGCGCTACCGTCAGGCGCAGGCCCTGCGCATAGGATGCCATGGATTCTTCGCTAGCTTCGATTATGCCGCCGGCAGCCGCAATTTTTGCGGCCTCGCCGGCTACCGCGATCAGCGCCGGCTCGGCGACCGTGGTACCGAATCCGAGTGCAAAAGCGAAACTTAACAACCAGAACAGGCTGCCCTTGCTGGCGAACTCGAAGGCCATGGTTTCACCGATAGGAAACAGGCCCATGTTGAGACCTTGCACGAACAGGGTTAAGCCGATGACCACAAAAATGATGCCGAGGACTATTTCGCCGAAATTCGGAATCGGCTGCTGCAATACTGCGAACTGGAAAAAACCGATGACCAGAATGATGGGCAGTAAATCGCGTAGGCTGTCGAATAACGAGTTTAGTGTCGACTTGAGTAATTTCATTTAAGCCCGTTCGAAACGCCCATGAGATCAACGCATCTTGACAGCAGGAGCAGGCTTATACCCAGAGCAAAAAAATGCCCACCTTGCGGTAGGCACTTTGTGCTGAGAAGGCCTCATACCTGTAAATGCAGTTAGTTCAAGGATTGTGGGTCTCGGTATTGCTATCGACGCCGCGCTCTTCGAGCAGGGTCGACAACCAGTCCGGATCCATTTCGGGCACCGAAGACAGCAACAGATCGGTATATGGATCATGCGGAGGCCGAAACATTTCGTCCTTGGGTCCCTGTTCGACCACCTTGCCATACTGCATCACCACGACTTCGTCGGCAATAGATCGCACCGTTGCGAGATCATGGGTAATGAACATGTAGGCGAGGTTCATTTCTTTTTGCAGCTTGTCGAGCAGGCGCAGAATACCTTCCGCCACCAACTGGTCCAGCGCGCTGGTCACCTCGTCGCAGATGATAAACGTCGGTTCTGCCGCGAGCGATCGGGCTATGCCGATACGCTGTTTCTGGCCACCGGAGAGCTCCGGTGGGTAGCGGTTGTAGTACAGCGAGGGATCCAGTTCGATTAAATCCAGTATTTCGTCGACGCGATTTTTCAGTTCCGGTCCATGCAGGCCACTGTAAAAAGCGGCGGGGCGTCCGATGATCTCGCTGATTTTAACTTTTGGATTGAGCGCGGTATCCGCCATTTGATAGATCATCTGTGCCTGGCGCAGCTGATCCTTGGTGCGATCCCGGTAATCCGGGGGCAGCGGCGTACCCTGGAATAAAACTTCTCCCTTGGTCGGTGGTAACAGCCCGGTGATGCACCTTGCCGTTGTCGATTTGCCTGATCCTGACTCACCCACTACCGCAACCGTCATGCCGGAATAGATATCGAACGATACGTCTTCCAGCACGGGTGTATCCCCGTAGGCTGCGTCAACATGTTGCACCGAAATCAGTGGAACCGTGTCAGCGGGGCGTGGCACCTGTTCCTTTTTAAATTCGCGCACCGCCCACAGCGACTTGGTGTAATCATCCTGCGGATTTTCCAGCATGGATCGGGTATCGGATTCTTCGACCTCGTCGCCCTTGAGCAGGACCTTGATCACGTCAGCCATTTGCGCCACCACCGCGAGGTCGTGGGTAATGTAAATGGCCGCGGTATTGAACTGATCGACGATATCGCGAATCGCCGACAACACTTCGATCTGGGTGGTAACGTCGAGTGCAGTCGTTGGCTCGTCGAAAATGATCAGGTCGGGTCGGCAGGCCATCGCCATTGCCGTCATCGCACGCTGTAATTGTCCGCCCGATACCTGGTGGGGATAACGGAAGCCAATTTCTCTCGGGTTGGGCAGACGCAAACGCTCGTAAAGCTCCATCGCGTCTTCCTGGCTCTCGAGGCGCTTCTGGATACGGTATTGCAGCGGTGCCTCGGTGTGCTGGTCGATCAATTTATGTGCCGGGTTGAATGAAGCGGCAGCCGACTGGGCGACATAGGCGATACGCGCACCACGTAATGACTGAAGATCTGCTGCCGGGGTTGTGGTCAGCTCCAGGCCATCGAATTCGATCGACGAGCCCTCGGAGATACGACAACCATCACGGGTAAATCCCATGGCCGCCAGTCCAATCGTCGATTTTCCTGCCCCAGACTCACCAATCAAACCCATGACTTCGCCGCGATGCAGCGTCAGGTCGATACCATGCACGATTTCGATCCAGTGTTCGTCGGAGTACCCTTCGATACGCAGATTCTTTATATTCAGCAGTATGCTTTTATCTTGACTCATTTCGATTACTCCTTCAGGCCGGATGATCTGTAAAGCATCCAGTCGACAACAAAGTTAACGGCAACCGTCAGCAACGCAATCGCGCCCGCGGGGATCAGCGGGGTGATCTCTCCAAAGGAAATCAGGGTTGCGTTTTCGCGTACCATTGAACCCCAGTCCGCAGTCGGCGGCTGAATGCCCAGACCAAGGAAGGAAAGGCCGGCTACCAACAGAAATACGAAACAGAATTCGAGGCCAAACTCGGCGATCAACGGTGCGGTCGAATTGGGCAGTATCTCTTTTCGAATCAAATACCAGGTACCTTCACCCCTGAGTTTGGCGGCTTCGATGTAATCCATGACCACGACATTACCACCGACCGACCGTGCCAGTCGGAATACCCGTGGGGCATAAATGATGGCGATAACGATGATCAGCGTAACGGTATTGGTGCCGAAAATACTCAACAGCAGCAGCGAGAATATCAGCGATGGAATCGACATAATAACATCAACGATTCGTCCCAACAGCTGGTCAAGTTTGCCGCCCTTCGTGGCCGCATACAATCCTGCGGTAGCGCCCATGGCGAAAGCCAGGATAGTAGCCAATAGCGCCAGGCCGACCGTATTCCGGGCTCCGTAGATGATGCGGCTGAACATGTCGCGTCCCAGCTGATCCGCGCCCAGCAGCATATTTTCATCGGCTGGTGCAAACGCGGACGAGATGACCTCAGCCTCACCATAGGGTGCGATAATCGGCGCAAATATACCTGAAATCGCGTAGGTGAAAATCACGAATAATCCGAATCCGGCAGTTAACGGTGCGGTGCGCATCTCCTTGGCGAGGTCCTCAGGTAGCAGAATAATCAGGAATTCACGGAAGGAGTAAGATACGCCCGCCGAGAAAGCAATTAATCCGGCAAGGATGGTTACGCTCCAAAGCATTGCTTCGCCGCCGACGATACCCATGACAAAGGAAATCAGGGTCAGCGAAAATAACAGGATAAACGTGGTGCGCTTTTGATAATAAGCGGCCAGTGTAGAAGCGCCGATGACGAGAGCGTAAAAACCAATAATAAAATAATTCATGATTCAGCCCTCACTTCGGATGACGCAGGCGCGGATTGGTCAGAATCGACCCCACGTCAGCAGCCAGGTTTAACAGGATGAATGTTGCCGCGAAGATCAGGCAGCAGGCCTGCACCACCGGGAAGTCCCGCTTGGTCACGGCGTCAACCAGCAATTGCCCGATGCCGGGATAAACGAATACCACTTCAACCAGAACCACCCCGGTAATCAGGTAGGCGAGGTTCAAAGCGACGACGTTGATGACCGGTGCCCAGGCATTCGGCAACGTGTGCTTGACGATAACCTTCCACGCCGGCACGCCCTTGAGTCGCGCCATTTCAACATAGGGTGAAGCCAGCAGGTTGATGATCGAGGCCCGGGTCATGCGCATCATGTGGGCTACCACCACCAGTACCATGGTTAGCGCGGGCAGGAAGGTCCGGTCAAGCTTGTCTATCAGGCTCATGCCATCGTCTATCTTAGCGATTGCCGGAAAATATCCGGTCTTGACCGAAAGGAAAAGAATCAGGATATAACCCAGGAAAAACTCCGGTGAAGATATTGAAGTCAGGGTAACCACGTTGGCGACCCGGTCAAAAACCGAGTTTCTGAACAATGCCACCAGCACACCGAGAAAAATAGCGACCGGAACCGCAATGATAGCGGCGTAAAGTGCGAGGAAAAGGGTATTGGCAAAACGGGTGCTAATGGCCTCCGAAACCGGTTGTTGCGATACTAGCGACCTGCCAAAATCCCCGGTTACGGCATTGCCCAGCCACTCGAAATAGCGGATTGGCGCTGCGCGATCGAGACCAAGCTGTTCGCGCATAGCGGCCAGGTTTTCCTCGGTAGCCCCCTGCCCCAGCACTGCCTGGGCAATATCACCGGGCAATAGTTCTACCGCGCCGAAAATAATGATTGATATGACCAGGAGGGTTACTACCCCCAGGCCGAGCCGTTTCGAAACAATGGATAATATGTCACCCATAGTGCTACCCCCTTTAAGGTGACCTCACCCTCGTGAAGCACCTTGATTTATTATTGAGGTTAGCCGGGTTCCTCCGGCACTACCGGGGAACCCAGATTCACCTATACCTTCTAACGTTCCTACTTAATCAAGGTTACGGTCGCTATCAGGCAAACCACCAGCGACTTGCACCTCTGGCACCATCCACCTGCCAACTGGCAGCGAGATTGCCGGTATGCCGAACTTTCTTGTTGCGGGCGTAAACGAAATTGGCAAACATCGGGATGACGGTACCGCCGTCGTCACGCGCGATCTGGCACATTTCGCTGTACATCTCGGCGCGCTTGGTATCATCCAGCTCGGATTTCGCCTGTCTCAACAACACGTTGAAGCGCTTGTTCTGCCAGTGCGACTCGTTCCAGGCCGCGTCATCCTTGTAAGCCAGGCTGAACATGACATCTGGCGTCGGCCGCGCACCCCATTGCACCATGCACCATGGCTTCTTCAACCAGATGTCCGAATAGTAACCGTCGTTCGGCGCGCGCTTGACGTTGATATCGATCCCGGCCGCCTTGTGGCCTGGTCGGGATCATACTTACGCTGCGGTATATCTTCGGGCCAGTAGGGCATATTGGGTGACACGTGGAAGTCATTGCCCGGGGTTGCCGCGCCGAAAGCGATTTTCTCGATGATTTCCTCGCGATTCATCGCGAGTTTCAGCGCTGTGCGCACATCGACGTTATCGAACGGCGCAACGTCGCAAAACATCGGCATGGTAATGGCCGATCCACTGGGCACATTGTCGATTTCGATATTCTTGTCGCGTTTCAGCAGTGACAGGGTTTTCAGCTCGAGCTGGGTTATCGCATCGACATCGCCGGTGACCAGCGCGGTCTGGCGCGCGTTCGGGTCGTTCAACACGCAGATCGGCGTTACCACCGGATAGCTTGACCGTTATCGAGTGCTTGTTGTTCTTGACGATATCGACCACGTCGGCAAGCAGCGCCTTGGCGGCCGAGGTCGTCTTTTCGCCGCGATGATGGTTTAGCGAAGCGATGGCATCTTCCGCTGTAAAGGGCTTGCCGCTATGGAAGGATGCATTCTTGTCGAGTTCGAAGGTCCACTCGGAAGCGTCATCGGATGCCGACCAGGAACTTGCCATATCCGGCCCTAGGCCATTGGTCGGCGTGATCATGGTCAGGTAACTGCGATGGGTGTGTGCAAGCTGGATCATCGCAAAACTCAGGTAGGTGCCGGGATCGTAGTTGTCCGACGTATTGCCATCGTGTGCTCCGAGACGGAACTTACCGCCGCGCTTGGGCGTCGCCGCCGCTACCTCGCTGGTCCAGAGTCCGGATGCCAGGGGGATCGTCATGCCCGCCGCGACGGCGAAACGCATAAAGTCACGACGACCCAACTTGCCGCTTTTTGCGTCCTGGGTCAGCAACTCTTTGAATTCTTTTTTAGTACTCATTGAACATCTCTCCTCGGTTTTACTTCAACTAGTTTTTATAAATTTATAATAATGCAAACATAATTCATTTGCATTTATAAGGTTATTACACCGCAAATATTACCTGATTGTTATCAAAGTTTCGAGTATTGAGATTCGATTCTGTGAAAAGACGCAAATTAACAGCCGTAATCACAGCAATTGACTGGGCTGGTGTATGTTATCGAATGATTAAAGTTTCGGGGGTCCGGTGCGTCAGGTTTTCCGCGCCGTCATCGGTGAGCAACACGGTGTTGGAGATGAAATAGTCGACGACATCCGTATTGGTAAACCACGAATGG
This sequence comes from uncultured Gammaproteobacteria bacterium, assembly GCA_947259485.1. GTDB lineage: Bacteria > Pseudomonadota > Gammaproteobacteria. The sequence goes on from CAMYLU010000006.1 coordinate 27,146, forward strand.
GCATGGAAGGTCATCCCGGTCTTAAGCTCCCTGGCACTGCCTGGCTGCAGGCTTGTGACCATGCTGCCACCGGTCCAGCTCGGCGGGAAACCGATACTCACCATGTAGCCGCAATGGTGCCGGTTATAATCCACCAGGCCGGCACTGTCGGCAACATCCTTCCAGGCTTGATAAACCTCACCGGCAGTGGCGCCGGGTATAAGGGCATCGCGAATAGCCTGCATCCCCCGTATGGCAAGCTCCGCGGAGCGTTCGGCACCGGGCGGGGCGGCACCCACGTAAACCAGGCGTCCCATTGGTGCCTGGTACTTGCGATAAGCTCCGCCAACCTCAAGGAATACCGCGTCACCATTGTGAAAAATATCACCGCGCCAGGTAGTATGCTCCTCGCCAAGACGGGTGGTCGGCCGGATGAAAGGACCGAAACCGGGGTACTCGCTGCCCGCCAGGATCATGGCCCGGTTGCACTCCGCGGCCACCTCGTAGTCGCTGGCGCCATCACCAATCGCCTCGATCGCGGCCAGGGTTCCGGCATCGGCCGCCGCGGCCGATTTACGCGTGTACTCCTGCTCCAGTGGGGATTTGACCAGGCGCAGGTCATCGATAATACCTGATCCATCCGACCAGTCTGCTCCCGGAACAGCCGCCAGAATCAACTCGTAGATACGCGGTGTCATGAACAGGCTACGCTTTTCGATGCCAAGCCTGGCGTTTGCGAGACCCCGGTCGTTCAAGCTCTTCAATACGTAGTCGGATAATTCCTCGGTATCGCCGTGACCGTAAAATTCGGCATTTTTGACCTGGTTCTCTACGGTAATACGCTCCATTGCGCGACAGGCCAGCGCCATTTTTCCTTCAGCGGGCACCACCAGCACATGGCAGGCGAAGAAGCCCCAGTGGTCCAGTCCGGTCAGGTAATAGATATTTTCAGGGACCGAGACCAGGAGTGCATCGAGGTCCTGTGCTTTCATCATTTGCCTGACTACAGCCAGGCGTTGATCCAGCTCGGTTTCGGGGAATACATTATGATCCATGAGCGTTGCGGCATGCCTGAAGGATTTAGCCAAAGCATAACGCCAGGGAAGCGTTTGCCCAAGTGATATTCACAATCTTGGTGATTGCCCGGCCGTACTGCCCGCGAACTGGCTTAAAACTATTGGGCAGCGACTAGTTGACCGAGCGAATTGTTACGATTGAGGAAGTCGATGGCTTTCGTCTCGGCATCACCGCCGAACAGGAACATTGACATGTGTCCGCGCCAGCGGTGCAGGTAAAGCTCAGCCTCGATCCCAGCGGCGCGCAGGGCTTCGTAGTAATCGACTGCCTGGTCTTCCGCGACCAGGAAATCTAGCTTGCCGTGGTAGAGGAAAACCGGGGGATCATCGCTTGATACGTGGAAGGCGGGCGATGCCTCGGCATAGCGTTCCGGCATTTCATGATTATCACCACCCATGAAGCGCATGACGATGGGACTGCCGGTGTATTTACGTAAATCCGAGGGGATACCACCTGCAACCACGGACCTGATGCGCGGTGGCGAAGCGGCTTCACCGGGCAGGTGGTTGTCGTCATCAATGCCGCCAATCAAGGCCGCAAGATGAGCGCCGGAAGAATAGCCCCAGGTATTGACGCGCTCGAGATCAAGCCGGTACCGATTTGCATTTTCCGCTATCCATTGCAGGGCCTGTTGCAGGTCGTGAAGTTGCGCCGGGTAGGTATACCTGGGTGCAAAGCGATAATTGACATTCAGCACGGCGTAACCCTGTTGCATCAGTTTGCGGCTGATACCGTCCATATCCCCGCGACTTCGATTTGCCCAGCCGCCGCCATGAATCATCAGCACCACCGGCCGCAATCCGCGTTTTTTGGGCAGGTACAGGTCGGCCTCGAGCGGCTCCGGCCATTCGGGGCTGGTGTAAATAATATTTTCTACCATTTGATCGACGGGGTAGGAGGGTTGCTTTGCTGGTTCGCCGGGGTGGCCGTTCAGGTGGGTGTGGCAACCGGATAACGCGGTTCCTGCTAGCAAAATGAAAGTTGCGGTCAAGGAAGAACTGTTCAACATGGCATCGGGCAGCGATTTAGGCTTTTTCGTAACTTGTTACCAATATCTACGTGTCGGATCTACTAATGGATCTATCTAAAAACTGTAAAACAATTCACTAAACGACCTGAATCTGGTCTTTAGGTAAGACGTTTGCCGGTCGCGATAACCCGCTCACGCCAGGCAGTAATGATCCCTGCCGACCCGATCAGGAGCATGCCAAGGATTGACTGGCCGGTCGGCCACTGGTCGAAAATTACGCGGCTCCACAGCGCGGCGAAAATCAGGTAACTGAAATCAATCGGCGCCAGCCAGCTGGCATCCGCGGTCTGGTAAGCACGACTCAGGCAGATATTACCGGTCAGGTTAAGCACCGATGCAAACAATGCAAATCCCGCCACCAGCAGGGTTAGCTCGGGCCAGCCGATAGCGACAAACGGCATGTTCGCGCGAATCTCTTCCGACAGCGGAAACACGGACAGCAGCAGAATGCCGAGCGTACCGGAGCCGATAAAGGCGACACCGACAGCAAATGCCAGCGCCAGCGTGCTTTCGTCACGACAGGCTTTGCGCAAAGTGAGTATATTTGTAGCATAGAAAAAACCGGCCAGGATCGGCAGAATCTGGACGGTCGAAAAATCATCATCCCAGGGGCTGAGTATGATCGCGGCACCGATGGCGCCGATTAGCAAGGCGGTAATGCGCCAGGGGCCTACAGATTCTCCCAGGATCGGGCCTGCCAGCAATGACACGAATAATGGATAGGTATACAGTCCCGCCGCCATCTGCGGCACCGTCAAGTAGGGGGCCCCGGCAAAGAAAAAGAACATGCAAACCGTCAGCAATGCCGCGCGCAGGTAAACCGGACGCCAGTTCCCGGGAACGATCAGGCCGAGGCTTCCGCTCGCCAGGGCCAGGATAATAATGAAACTGAGGTTGCCGATTGAGCGCAGCGTTTGAAACTGCCAGAACGAGGTATCCGCCGACATCAGTTTGATCAGCGAATCCTGCAGCGCGAGCGCAAATACACCCATCAACAGCAGGGCAAGCGCGACCACGGGCCGGTCGCCGCCCGGACGTTCGAACAGGCTTTTCATTCAGCGGTGCCAGATAAAACCAGGGATCGACCGATACGCAGCACGCTGTCCAACAATCCCTCGATATGCTCGGCGCGAGTGGCGGGATTTATGATGCATACCCGCAGTACCGGCCTGCCGTTTACCTGTGTGGCAGACATTAAGTAGTCACCTTCGAGTTGAATGTGTTCCCGAATCATGGTGTTGATCTGGTCGACCGCCGCATCGTCGGTGTCGACGGGTCGAAACCTGAAGCACAGGATTGAAAGCTGCGGTGCAACAACGAGCTCGAGATCGTCCTGTTGACGAATCAGTTCGGCAAGATACTCGGCACACTGCACGTTGTGTAATGCGTTTCGCCCCAGTCTCGGGAGACCATAGCAGCGGAAAGCGAGGTAAAACGGCAACGCGCGGAAGCGGCGCGACAATTCAGGAGTGATATGGAAAAACATGTATTGCTCTGGAGAATTGTCTTCGCTGGCGTGCAGGTAATCCGCGCTGTCGAAGAAAAGATTGCGCGCCCATTCCGCGTTGCGGTACAGCAGCAAACTGCCATCCAGCGATTGGAAAAACCATTTGTGCAGGTCCATGACCACGGAGTCAGCCCTTTCGATACCGTGGTAGCGGGGACGTAATACCTCGGACATGAGTCCGCCACCACCATAGGCCGCATCAACGTGCAACCAGATACCCTGCGCCTCGCAAATATCGGCGATTTCGTTGAGCGGATCGATGGCGCCGGTGTTCGTTGTTCCGGCTGAGGCAACGACACAGACGATGTTTTCGAATTGCGTTATGGCCTCGCTAAGTTTATCGATGCGCATGCGGAATTCAGCGTCTGTGTCGATAGCGACAATATTATCGGTACCAATGCCGAGCATAACCGCGGCGCGCCGGATCGAAAAATGTGCGGCTTGCGAGCATATAATGACTGGTTTCGAAGCCTGGCTGAACGCACAGATTCCCCTGGCACGATACTCAGGGCCGAATTGTTTTGCTAGTGCGCTGGCAATTCCGGACATGTTGGCCATCGAGCCGCCGCTAAGGAAAACACCCTCTGACTGTTGCGGAAAATCCACCAGGTCAGCCAGCCAGCGAATCACGGTTTTTTCAATTGTGGTGCCAACAGGTGAGGCCCAGTAACCTCCGACATTTTCGTTAAGAATGCTCACCATCGCGTGGGCAAGTGGATCGCTGGGCAAACCCGATGGTGCTATCCAGCCGAAGAATCCCGGGTGGGTATTGCGACGCGGGTATCGATTGGTTACGGTCGTAACCTGTTCGACTAGCTGTTCGAGTGAATCCCCACCGTCGGGGAAGGAGGTATCAATCAGCGCGGTCACATCAGCTGCGGTCGAGGGTCGTACAATCGGTGAGAGCTTGCGTTGCGCAATCAGCGGGGTGAGGGCCGCATTCAGGTCTATCTCGGCGGCCTCGGTGAGATCATCTGCGGATGCGAGTGAGGGAGGTTGCGGCCGAGTCATTTATTAAGATTTCAATCCTTTTTTCTAGGGAGTACCCCTTGTTTTCATCTCCAATTGTCGCATGGGCATCGAATCGATTAAATCAAAAAGTGTCTTCGCATTAACTGCGCTCGTACGCGTAAGTTTGAGGGTTCCATCTTTTCCGATTAACAATACCTTGAACGAGGCTGGGTCAATGGAGAAGTCTCGATAAAACGAGTCTGCACTGATTGCTGGTGATGGTTTGCCATCGATTGTGACTGAATGCCCCGGCAGCAGCTGCAACACGACAAGATCACGATCTTTGAGTCCCGCCGCTGATGCGTCCAGGAATTTTTGCTGTGCGATGAACCCGGGGTGGTCTCGATTCGGCGTGAATACCAGCAGCACCCGGCTTTGCCAGGTATAACGTTCGAGCAGGTCATCGCCGGCAACAGAACTTTGGTTAAACAGGTTTAGCATGAGGACCGCCGCGATGGCGTTTATTTTCATTGATCTGCCAGCGAAGCCTCAAGTCTGCAGGTCCCGGGTTGGGGTGTCGGAGACCGCAGAAATCATGTAGTTAACGGCAACACGATTACTCAGGCTGAACTGCCTGGTGAAAGGATTGATGCGTACCCCGGTTGTTGCCGTTACTTCCAGGCCGCGACGATTCAGCAGGCGCTGAAGCTCACCCGGCCGCACAAATTTACGCCAGGAGTGGGTTCCTTTTGGTAACCAGCCGAGAATGTACTCGGCTCCCACGATAGCGAACAGCCAGGACAGCAGGTTGCGATTGATGGTCGCAACAAACATGATGCCGTTCGTATTAACCAGGTCGGTGCAGGCGGACATGAACAGGGGCAGGTCAGCAACGTGTTCCACCACTTCCATGTTGAGAACAACGTCGTATTTAACACCGCGCTCAACAATTTCTTCAACGCCGACGTATTCATAATCGATGGTCAGATCTTTGTTAGCGCTGTGCAGGCGGGCAACGTTAATACTTTTTTCGACCACGTCGATACCGTGGACGGTCGCGCCCAGCTTGGCCATGGACTCGGATAGTATGCCGCCACCACAACCAATATCGATGACGTGGATACCGGCCAGGGGTTTTTCAGCTTCGGGGCGTCTTCCGAAGTGAGTGCAGATCGAGTGCCTGAGATACTGGACTCTTAGCTCGTTGAGTCGGTGCAGGGGCCAGAATTTGCCCTGTCGATCCCACCACTGCTCTGCGAGCCGGTCGTAGTAAGCAATCTCGCTCGGTTCGATAGTACCTGTTTTCATACAGCCTCAGGCAAGAAATTCTGCGCGTGTTTTATGTCGTGCCTTGAAGATGCCGCCCAGTGCCGTGGTCTGGGTGCGTGAATTGGCATCCATGACGCCTCGGGATTTGACGCAGTAATGGGTGGCATCGATGCTGATGGCTACGTCGTCAGTTTCGAGCAACGTCTGTAAGGCGACCAGTACCTGTTGCGTCAGCCTTTCCTGAACCTGGGGTCGCTGCGCAAAAAATCTGACGATGCGATTGATCTTGGAAAGTCCGATTATCTTGTTCTTCGGAATGTAGGCTACCTTGGCGGTGCCATCGATGGTTACGAAGTGGTGTTCACAGGTGCTGGTCAGGCTGATATCGCTTACCTTGACCATTTCCTCAACCCCCATCTTGTTGTCAATGACGGTAATTTTGGGGAAATTAAAATAATCGAGACCCCCGAAAATTTCATCGACATACATTTTTGCGATGCGATGTGGCGTTTCGGATAGGCTATCGTCGTGTAGATCCAGACCGAGGGTCCTGGCAATCTCAGTGAAGGATTTCTTGATACGCTGATATTTCTCATCACGTTCGTACTGATGGGGTACCAGCGGTGTTTCAAGTCCGCGCTCAACCAGAGCATGACGCACCAGGTCTGCTTCAAGGGAGTAAGGTGACGGAATGTCCGTAGCCGAGTGCGCAAGATTGGTATTCATAATTCTTCCTTTTCTAGTGGTTTGATTGTCTGTTTTTTAGATTCGGTTCAACAAGCCTGGGCTAGATGCCGTCCACCGTCCAGGGCAATGGTTTTGCCGGTGAGGTAACTGCTTTCGAGGATGTAACGAATGGCATTTACGCCTTCCGCTTCACCGGGGGCAATTCCCAGCAAAGACTTTTTCAGCGCTTTCTCTCGATAGGCGTCATCGTCATCGGGTTTGAACATCAGCAGCGCGGGTGCGATGCTGTTGACCTTGACCAATGGTGCGAATTTACTCGCAAATGACAGCGTAAGGTTATCGAGCGCCGCTTTGCTGGCGGCGTAGGCGATGTGCTTCTTGCTGCCGGTGCCGGCCACGTAGTCGCTCATGTGAATCACGTCCGCATGGCCCTCGAGTTCGCCGTTACGTCGCAGCAGTTCCCCGCATGCCTGGTTCAGCAGGTAGGGTGCCATGACGTGCACATTGAGCATACGCTGCAACACAATACTATCCGGGTGCTCGTCGCCCTCCGGTATCCATTCCGAGGCGTTATGGATGAGGGCTCTGACGGAGTGGAATCGGCCACGCAGCTTGTCCGTAAATTGCAGGATACCGGCTTCATCACTGAAATCGGCCTGGATGGTTTCAATGCCTTTTTGCTTTAGGAGGTCCAGGGTTGGACGTGTCTTGCGATAGGTGATGACGACCGGGTAATTGTCTTCACGCAATGCCAATGCGGCGGCAAGTCCCAGCCTCTGCGCACCCCCGGTGATGACGATAGGGGCGGTAGTAGTATCGGCAGCCACGGCTCTAGCTCCTGGTTGCGCTCAAAGTGACCGAGACCGAATCGGCGAAGCGCAAAGCATGGGGTTTGTCTACCCTGACTTCCGCGTAGCTGACCTGTTCGGAATCGGAGGCGATCGCGAGCAAATCCGCCGCCAGTTTTTCCAGCAGGTGAAAATGGCCGTTCTCGATGTGATGGATCATGCGCTTGGTAATGTTCTTGTAGTTTAACGCGTCGTCCTGGTCGTCGCTGATGAAGGCAGCGTCTGCGCGGTAGTGGATCTCGGCGTTCACGATCACGTCCTGCTGCTTGGTTTTCTCATCCGGATTGAATCCGATGAAGGTACGCAGGCGCAGGTTGCTGATGTTGATTTTGGCCTCGCTGATGCTCGTTGGCTTGGCAAGGCTACGTATGTTGGGCACAGTCGTCATGTGTGGACTCTTTTTTCAGGTTAAAAACAGGTACGTGATAGCTACTGTTTTGGATCACAGGAGTCAGTCTGCCCGATTTTAACCGGCCCAATGAATCGTGAGCATGGAAGCGCTCGCGAACAAAGTCAGCATAGTTCGCATCACTCGATATGAAGCCGGAAACTCGGGGAATAGCGACGAGCGTTGTTCAGCGAGGAATATACCGATTAGCAACACGGCAGAGGCAAGTGCCCATACATCGAACGCAAACAAAAAGATAAAGAGGGCAATCAAAAAATAGAGATTACTCAATAGCAATGCCGACCGCGAGCCGGGCAAAAGCCCCATGCCCCACCAGCTTCCGGTTAGAAAACAAATAATACCAAAAGCGTAACTGCCCACCAGCGAAGTCAAAAACTGTGAATGCTCAGAGCCGAGTATGATCATCAATGCCGGAATGACAAATGGTATCAGTCCGGCATAACCGAGGGTATTGATCACTCGTTGCGAGGAGAACATTTCGGCTTACATTTTCAGGGACTGGCGGATGTCTTTTTCGAGTGAGCTGCCCAGCGGTTTAACCATGGAGCCATAGTGCCTGACCTGTTGGCCATCCCGATTGACCAGGTACTTGTTGAAGTTCCAGCTCGGAGCACTACCAGTTTTTTGTGCGAGTTGCCTGAATAACGGGTTTGCATCGCTGCCTCGCACCGCGCTCGGAGAAACCATGGTGAAGGTTACGCCGTAGTTGATGTAACAAACCTCGGCGGTCTTACTTTCGTTGCTGGCCTCCTGGAAAAAGTCATTCGACGGAAAGCCGACAATCTCGAGTCCCTGGTCCTTGTATTTTTGATAGAGCGCTTCCAGTCCTTTGAACTGCGATGTGAAGCCACAGTGACTTGCAGTATTCACTACCAGCAATACCTTGTTCTCGTAGTTACTGCAAAAATTGATGCTTTCACTGGAGCGCAGTTTTTGTGCTTCAAAATCAAGCAGGGAACTGCAGTTTGCAAAAACGCTATTGGCCATCAGCAGTAAAGGTAGTGCGAGGAATAGTCTAGTCATTTTCATTGGGTCTCCTAAAAATGATTACCAGGGAATAAGTTCACCGTCCCAGGCCCAGAAGTTTCCGCTCTTGCTCGGATCGAGCTGGGTCAACAGTTTCAGGAACATTGATGCGGTATAGGCGGGATCAAACAAGTTCCCGGATTTTACATTAGCCTGGAAGGGTTTTGAGAGAGGGGTATCGTTGGTCCCCGGATGCAGCGCTGCGATGCAGCCCCTGGGGTGACTGTGCTTCCACTCGATACTCAGTGTTTTAAGCGCCATATTCAATGCGGCCTTTGAAATTCGGTAGCTGTACCAGCCCCCCAGGCGGTTGTCTTCGATACTGCCGACGCGAGCCGAAACGGTCGCCATGACCGGTGCAGGGCTCTGCTTCAGGGCGCGAGCAAAATGCTTGGCCATTAACAGCGTGGGTAAGGTATTAATGCGAATATTTTCGATCAGGAAGTCGGTGTTGAGCGCTTGTATGTTCTTTTCAGGGCCGCCCTTTTCGCCGTGTAAGAATCCGGCGAAGTTCAATATCCAGTCGACCCTGTTGAATTCCGCAGCCCATTTTTCTATGGCATCGGGGTCACGTATATCGAGCTGCTGCCAGCTCAGGCGAGCGTGTCGGAATGGTATCTCAGTGCTGCAGTAGGTGGCATAAACCTGGACCTGTTTAAACTGATCTAACAGCGTTTCGACCATGGCGCGACCGAGCCCGCCGGTACCGCCGATAACGATTACCTGCTGGGGAGATTCAGACACTGATAGATGGTTTGTCAGCCCGGTACATGGACTTTTATACGCATCGTCACCTGGCTCGGATCAGTTTGTCAGCCTGGCCGAGGCTGTTCAGGCAGGGTTTTTGAAGGTTGCTGATCGGCAGAATCTTCTTCGAGCAGGTGGCCGTAGTAGCGGTAAAACAGGCGCAGCCAGAAGGGCGTAAATAGCGTGGTGTAAGCGATGACAATGACTACGGTGGTGTAAATCTCAGTGTTAAAAAGCCCGGTGTGGCGACCAATTTCGGCAAATACGAGTCCAACTTCTCCACGCGGTACCATGGACATGCCGATGATAACTCGGTGCGCCAGCTTTTCTCGAATCAGTAGCCCTGCGAATATCTTCGACAGGATTGCCACAGCTGCAAGCGATAGCGAAAATATCCAGAAAAAAAGCGAACTCCAGTCCAACGTGCTCAAATCCAGTGAGAGCCCGACCGCGGCGAAGAATATCGGCGTGAATAACTGGATGATGGGTTGCATCTGCTTGTTTACGCGTTTCGAGAACTTGGGATCGGCTTTGAGGGCAACACCAAACGGCAGAAAAAATCTTCTCGACAGCGCGAGTCCGGTAGCAAATCCGCCCAGCAATTCGGGGATGCCGACGGCATGTGATATCCAGGCCAGGAACAGCACCAGCGATACCACCGTGGTCGGAATCATGCCCGGAATCTCGCTAACCTTTTCCCAGCGATGAATGATATAGCTGATCGATTTTGCCATCGCCGGTGCAATCAGAAAGAAGACGACCATGAATAAAAGAATTCTTGCCGCGCTGGCCAGATCGACGGATCCACTGGTGATAAAATTGAACAGGATCGCTAGTAGCAATACGCCCATGATATCGTCAAGTACCGCGGCCCCTAGAATGATACGGCCTTCCCGGCTTTGACCTCGACCGAGGTCGGACAGGGTTCGCATCGTGATACCGATGCTGGTGGCGGTCATAGTACCCGCTATCAATAGTGACACGATCTGGTCCAGCCCGAACCAGTAATAGCTAAGCGCGAAACAGGTTGCGAAAGGCACTATGAACCCGGTGACAGCAACGACAACGGATTTAGTCCCGGATTCGACGAGCTTGCTGAGGTCGGTTTCGAGTCCGATCTGGAACAGTAGCAGGATAATGCCGATTTCGGCCAGCACCCAGATCAATCCCTCGGCCTCGATCAAACCAATCATCGATGGCCCCAGGATAATTCCGGCCACAATTTCCCCGATAACGGAAGGAACCCCGAAACGAGCTGCGACTTCACCCATGATACGCGCAGCTATCAGGATGGTAGCTACATGCAAAATAGCAGTCGAAGTATCCATGTCCTAACTATATAACATGCTGAAGTTCCAGCATTTGACGATTTCCCGCTCGCCAAGGGCAAAAGTTTCCAGGCTCATATCGGGCAACGACAGGATCATGCAGCTGTGGTTGAACACCGAGCTACCCGGGTTGACAACCAGGACTTTGCCGAGCTGTTCGGCATAGACCTGGTGGGTGTGACCAACAATCAACACATCGTAATCAAGCTCGGACAGGGCCTCGGCCCACTCGATTTTTCTATCGTCTTTAATCGCGCCCTGCTGGTCGAGCAGTTTTATTCCACCGTGCTGCTCGCAGGGAGGATTGGCATGAACCACAAACAACCGCTTCTGCTCAATTTCGAGATCGAGGAACTGGGGCAGATTTTGCAGATAGGCACGAATCGACGGATCATCTTGTGGGCGTTCTTTTTCGAGGTAGGATTGATCGTGGTTGCCGACAATGGCTTTGCAGTTTGACTCAGCCAGCAGTTCAATCGTAGGCAACAGGGTATCGTAGTAACCGGCGATATCACCGGCACAGATAATTTCATCGACCTGCTCTTCGCGGAATATTTCCAGCGCTTGTGCGAGTGGTTCCGGGCTGGAATGGACGTCGCTAATCAGTCCGATTCTGGTTGTCATTTGTTCGACTCCGACAAGGTTGCCTGGTTCTGCAAGGACTGGCTAGCGGATAAAACGGCGATTCTCTCTGTTTTCCCGGAGCTCTCGTTTCATCGCGTGTATTTCAGCCTGTGGTTTCCACGCGTAACCACTATCTTCTAACGTCGGTGCCCAGAACAACGCGCCGGAATTTCGCCAGGGATCCAGCACCAGTCCCTGGCGGATCGAATTTCCACGGGCACTGACAACAACCGTGCTATGTTCGAGACTAAAAGTGGTTTCGTAGTTTGCGATGGCCCAATGAAAATCCAGGCTGTAAAAACGCTCCTGTTTCAGACGAGTAAGCAAGTCCGTGGTCCAGTCAATGCAAAGACCGCGCGATTTCAATCCGAGATTTACCAGCAAATTATGCATTATGGGTGAGCTCGTGATTTCATATTGCCGCGCCAGCTCGTGGCTATACCTAATCGAAATACTCGCCGCACGCTGCGCTTCGTTCGCATCAATATCATCACCCAGGTTCAGGATCGCGTGATTTAAGTCCCGGATGCGTTGCTTTTCTACGCTTGGCGGAAGATCAAGTTGTGGACCTGAACTCGCGCAACCTTGCAGCAGGATGAATGCCAGGGTCAGAATGCAAACCCTGAGCCTGGAGTGATATTCGGGCGTCATAAGATAATAATAGATTATCAGCAAAGCAAAGGTATCCCATTAATCGGTAATTTGTCGAGCGATTGTCGGAACATCTCTGGTACACTTTCGCCAACCTACAGTCCCATACCGATGCAATTATGAGCAGTCTGACCGAGCGTCTGAATAATAAAGAAATTCTGCTACTCGATGGAGGGGTGAGCACCGAGATTCGCAGGCGCGGCGTGGCGCTCGATAAAAATGTCTGGAGCGGGTTGACCACCAAGACAAACCCGGATGAAGTGCGCCAGGTACACGAAGATTATATCCAGGCGGGCGCTCAAATTATTACCGCGAATACTTATTCCACCGCGCGGCACGTGCTGGAATGTATCAACCTGGGTCACGAATCGAAGTTGCTGAATTTGAAGTCGGTGCAGCTGGCGCAACAGGCTCGGGACAACGTGGCGCAGAAAGATGTGTATATCGCCGGTTCGATGTCGAGTATGCCGCCGTTGACGAGTCATCGGGAAGTGGCGATTGATGGCCAGGTCGAATCCAGCTACCAGGAGCTTGCAGATGGGCTTGCCCAGGCCGGTGTTGATTTAATCATTGCTGAAATGATGCGCGATATCGAAAACGCGAGCATCGTCATCAAGGCCGCGGTGTCAACCGGGTTGCCCGTGTTTATCGGGTTTAGTGCAATGATGGCAGACAACGGTGTTGACGTACGCAGCCTGCGCTGGAAGAACACTGACGACACCACCTCCGCCCACGATTTCGGTGAAATGGTTGATACACTGAAACCCCTCGGGGGACAGGTGGCGGGGATCATGCACACCAGGGTGGAAGATATCGTCCCGGCGCTCGAAGTGCTGAAGCAGCACTGGTCCGGCCCCTTGATGGCTTATGCCGAGACTGGCAAGTTGATTCTGCCTGAATGGCGCTACGAAGAAGTCAGCTCACCGGATGATTATGCCAATGAAATTGCAGGCTGGATCCAGAATTACGGAGTACAGGTCGTCGGTGGCTGTTGTGGCACCGGGCCGGAGCATATTCAAGCCCTGAGACATTTACTGGATGAGCTTGGCAACTGATCTAGATCAGTAAAAACAGTTACCCGATCGCTAGAATTCGCTTCATGTGTCTGTTACATGGAAAGCTTTGTGTTGGTATCCCCCGGGCTTGAAACCAGGTATGTATCGCGTGCTGCTTTGTTGGGGCGCGACTATCGTGGTGTCAATTTTGAACTGCTTTGCGAACAGGGCGACGAGGTTAAAGCCGGCGCCGCGGTGATGCGTGATCTGCGCCGTCCTGAAATCAGTTTCAGTGCACCGGTAGCCGGTCGGGTAAGCAGGATTGAGCGCGGCGCGCGGCGCAAGCTGATTTCGTTACAGATCGACGTCGATGATTCCCAGGCTGTCGCTAAATTCGAACCTCCGGCTAACAATGACGGTGTCTCGATTCGCAATTTCATGTTGGAGTCGGGTGCCTGGAGTAGCTTACGGACACGCCCGTTTGGCAATATTCCTGACCCCGCCGGAAAGCCGATGGCAGTTTTTGTCACCGCGCTCGATGCCGAGCCACTCGCCCCGGATAGCCGCACGATAATCAATACTTACCTGCAGGAGTTTTGTGCCGGGGTAACCGCGCTGGCAGGCATCAACGACGCACCGCTTTATGTTTGTCATGCGCAGGATCATGGCCTCGAATTTGAAGATTCGGGCAGGATTCGCTGCGTAACTTTCAATGGCGGATACTCGGCTGGGTTACCCGGGGTGCATATTAACGCGTTGTGTCCAATCGGCCTCGGCGGTGGTGAAGTCTGGCATATCGGCTACCAGGACGTGATTGCGCTGGGTCACCTGTTACTTCATGGTAAGCCGTGGTTGCAGCGGATCATTTCGCTCGGTGGCAACGCGGTCAGAAATCCACGAAGCCTGGCAGTATATCCGGGCTCGACGATCGGCGAACTGCTGGCGAATGAAGTCAATGACGGTCCTTCACAAATTCTTGCGGGGTCATCGGTTTATGGTCGACAAATAGCGCCAGGTTCGGCTTATCTCGGTGCGGGCCAACGCCAGGTTACCGTGCTCGGCGTATCGGCCAGTGATTCAGTTGACAAGACTGCAGCGACTAACAACGCCGTGATTCCCAGCGAGGCTCTCGAGAAATTAATCTTGCCCGGTATATTTCCAGTGCCGCTAATGCGTGCCCTGCAGTTGGGCGATGCCGAGCGCGCCCGCGAACTCGGTGCGCTGGAACTGGTAGAAGAGGACGTGATGCCGCTCAGTGGTGCCTGCGTCTCCCGCAGTGACTATGCAAGTTTACTACGCGACGTACTCGATCGACTCGAGGCTGCTCGCTGATGAATTTCCTGCTCCTGAATTCAGGTAATGGACGCCAGCGGATGCTGCAGTTGCAGCTGCTTGCACTACTTCCGGTCAGCATCGCGGCATTGGTAAATACCGGTTACCAGTACCTGGCGACACTAGCCCAGAATAGTACCTTATCGACCGATGATTTCCGCGGCCGACTGGCGCGCGGCCTCGGTGCAAGCCACGAGAGTCTCGGATTGTTCGACATGCTTGCGGCAGGCTTCGCCCACCTGGCGCCGATTCTGGCACTGGCTCTACTGGTAGGTGGTTTCTGGGAACGGATTATTTCAGAACGGCGGCAAACTCCGATGCAACCCGGTTTTATTTTAGTCGCGCTGTTATTCACACTGTTGCTGCCCGGTGCCGCCGCTTTTGGCCACGTTGTTTTCGGAATGTCTTTTGCGATGCTGGTGGGCAGGGGTATTTTCGGGGGCGATGGTAAAACCTTTCTGAATCCCGCTTTGCTCGGCATCGCCATCGTGCAGGTCAGTTTCCCGAGCGTTGCTGATCAGCACCCCCTGTGGAACGGGCTCGCCGGTTATGCGGGTAGCGATGCGATCGCAGTTTATCACCGCGGTGGTGAAGCAGCATTGAGTGCCATCGATATCGATCTGTGGTCGGCTTTCGTCGGCAGTACATCGGGGACCATGGGAACGACCTCCGTCATTGCCGTGCTCCTCGGCGCCGCGCTGTTATTGATAGAGCGTTTGATTGCCTGGCGTTTGCTGATCGCTCAAATTCTCGGCTTGTTGGTGTTTGCAACGCTATTCAATTTACTGGGGACGGGTGCGGGTGCCAGCGCAATGCCGGCTTATTGGCATTTGTTGCTGGGAAGCTTTGCTTTCGGCGCGGTTTTCCTGGCCTGTGATCCAGTCGCGTCGGCTTGTACTAATCCCGGCAGATGGATCCAGGGTTTCCTGATTGCGGCACTGGTGGTGCTTATCCGGGTTGCCAATCCCACGCATCCCGACGCCGTCATTCCAGCCCTGCTACTTGCCTCGATACTTGCGCCATTGATTGATCACCTGGTAATCGCGTGGAACATCCGCGGGCGGTTACGCCGCCATGTCTGAAGCAATTGCTAAAGACAGCACGGCAAGGGCGCTTTCAGTTGCGCTCACGGTTGCGTTTATTTGTGGTCTGCTGGTTTCGGTTGTCGCGGTTCAGTTGCGGCCGATTCACAAGGCCAATATCGAGGCAGAGCGTATTGCCCAGCTTGAACTGGTGCTGGCTGCGCTCTCGGATATCGGGCGAGTACAATCCATCGAAAATCTCGAGGCGCGTATCGTTGTACTCGCCAGTGGAGACTTCGACGATAATCTTGACCCCGCTACTTTTGATGCTGAAAAAGCAGCCGCCAGGCCCGCAACCAGCGTTGCGATTCCTGCCGATCTCGATCTCGCCGGTCTCAGGCGACGCGCGCTTTACGCACCTGTTTACCTGGTAAGAGGTAGCAACCAACAGGTAGACCTCATCATTTTGCCGGTGTCGGGACGTGGCTATCAGTCGACCTTGCGTGCCTGGCTGGTCATGGACGGTGACACGCAAACCGTGCGTGCGCTCAAGTTTTACCAGCATGGCGAAACCCCGGGTGTAGGGGCTCGGATTGAAGAGCCGGAATGGGAGGCCCAGTGGCGTGATTTGCGTGCTTTCGACGACGCCGGGGTGCTACGTATCGGGGTCAGGCAGCAGGCGGGTGGTGCCTTAAGCGACGACGCCGAGTACCAGGTCGATGGTATTTCAGGTGCAACCCGCACCACCCAGGGTGTCGACGGCATGATGCGTTTCTGGTTGGGTGAATTTGGATTCGCCAAATTTTTACAGCGTCTTCGCGAGGAGCAGCTTTGATGCAGGATAACAACTGGCGAATTCTGACCCGACCCCTGATCGATGATAATCCGTTAACGCTGCAGATTCTCGGTATCTGTTCCGCGCTGGCGGTAACGACATCGCTCGATACAGCGTTGTTAATGAGCCTGGTGGTGGTTTGCGTGCTCGCGTTCGGCAGCGGCTCGGTGAGCCTGATTCGCAATCACATCCCACACTCGGTGCGAATCATCGTGCAGATCACGATTATCGCGACCCTCGTTATCGTGGTGGACCAGGTGCTTCAGGCCTACGCCTTCGAACTGAGTAAACGTCTGTCCGTATTCGTCGGCCTGATCATTACCAATTGCATTGTGCTCGGTCGAGCCGAGAGCTTTGCAATGCACAACGGCTTCGTCGCCAGTACGCTTGATGGAATCGGCAACGGGCTGGGTTATTCCCTTATCCTGGTTATCGTCGGTGCGATCCGCGAATTTTTCGGCAAGGGCAGCCTGCTTAATGTGCAAATCCTGATCCCGACCAGCCAGGGTGGATCCTTCGAGCCGCTGCACCTGATGTTATTGCCACCGAGCGCATTTTTTATCATCGGTGGCATTATCTGGTTTATTCGCCGCAAGCGTCCGCAGCAGGTCGAGAAAGCGGAATTTACGCTGCGCACTCGTGGACAGGAGCCGAAATGAACACATTTTTCGAACTGTTCCTGCGTTCGGTTTTTCTCGACAACCTGGCGCTGTCGTTTTTTCTCGGCATGTGCACTTTCCTGGCGGTATCCAAACGCGTCGATACCGCGTTCGGCGTCGGGCTCGCGATGATGGTGGTGCAAACTGTCACGGTGCCGGTCAACAATTTAATCTATACCTGGTTGCTGGCTCCCGGGGCACTGGCCTGGGCCGGGCTCGGCGAGGTCGATCTTTCGTTTCTGCGCCTGATCGCATTTATCGGTGTTATCGCGGCGATGGTACAGGTGCTCGAAATGACGCTCGAGTTCCACGTACCCAAACTGCATCGGGCGATGGGGATTTTCCTGCCATTGATCACCGTCAACTGCGCGATTCTCGGCGGCAGTCTGTTCATGGTCGAACGCAGTTACAGTTTTGCCGAAAGCGTGGTCTTCGGTTTTGGATCCGGATTCGGTTGGGCGTTGGCGATCGTTATTTTTGCCGCGATTCGAGAACGACTCAAGTATGCCGACATCCCCGAAGGGCTGCAGGGACTCGGGATAAATTTCATCATCGCCGGCATCATGTCGCTCGGTTTCATGGCATTTGCAGGAATGGGTTGATGCTGGAAGCGACGCTAGGAGTACTTTTCTTTTCAGGCATTGTCCTGCTGCTGACGCTGTTTGTGCTGGCGGCGCGACGAGTGCTGGTGCCGCATGGCGAGTGTGAAATCGAAATAAATGCTCAAAAGAGGGTCAGGGCTCAAATTGGGCAGCGCCTGCTTGCGGTTTGCCAGCAGGCAGGTATTCATATACCCAGCGCCTGCGCCGGTGCCGGCACCTGTGGATTGTGCAAGACCCGGGTGGTTAGCGGCGGGGGAGAAGCGGGTCCACAGGAGCTTGCGCACCTGAGTCAGCGCGAGGCCCACAGGGGAACCCGACTTGCCTGCCAGGTGGCGGTTCTGGGCGAGATGTCAATTGAAGTGGATGATGCCTACTTCGACGTCAAAACCTGGCAGTGCAAGGTTGAGCAAGCACGCAATGTCAGTACCCTGATTCGGGAGATCGTACTGCGACTGCCCGACGGCGAGCCAATGGAATTTCGCGCTGGCGGTTTTGTTGAACTGAGCAGTCCCGCGTACCGGGTTGCCTTCAGCGAGTTCGAGATCGAAACCGAATTTCGGGACGTCTGGGACAGGATGAACCTGTGGAAATTGACCGCTGGCACTGATGTCGAGGTTACGCGCGCCTACTCGATGGCCAATCATCCCGCCGAAAAGGGAGTCATTATCCTCAACATACGCCTTGCCTTGCCGCCACCCGGACATCCCGGGGCGCCACCCGGCGTGGTTTCGAGCTGGCTGTTTTCGTTGAAACCGGGTGACGCGGTTGCGCTTCGAGGCCCGTATGGCAATTTCGCGGTAGAGCCCTCCGAGCGGGAACTCGTTTTTATTGGCGGAGGTGCCGGTATGGCCCCATTGCGGGCACAGATTCTCGATTTGCTCGAAACCCATCAGTCGAAGCGAAAAATCAGTTACTGGTACGGTGCGCGTTCGCTTCGAGAATTGTACTACGAGGATATATTCGACAAATTACAAAGCGAGCACGATAATTTTGAATGGCATCCGGCACTGTCCGAAGCTGAAAAGAGCGATGCCTGGGAAGGTTTTACCGGTTTCATTCACCAGGTTGCTTATGACAACTACCTGGCACAACATCCGGCCCCCGAAAGCTGCGAGTACTATCTCTGTGGTCCGCCGTTGATGGTTCAGTCGGTACTCGCGATGCTCGATGAACTCGGGGTTTCCATGGAGAATATTCACTATGATGATTTCGGCAGTTAAGCAATACGGGAGATTCGGATTATGACGACGATACTGATTGCAATTCCATTATTCGTACTGGCGGTTGTCGGCTTGGGACTGGGTTTCGTGCTCAGACAAAAACCGCTTTGCGGCAGTTGCGGTAACTGCAGCGAATGCATAATTCGCAGGGCGCGATCATGACTACCAGCATCGAAAAATACATGGTAACCGAGGTTGTCAGCTTTGCGCCGGATGACGATATCATTAACGCGATGCGGGTACTGCTGGAAGGTCATTTATCCGGAGGGCCGGTGCTCGACTCAAATGGACAAATTGTGGGTGTTCTGTCGCAGAAGGACTGTCTTGCAATTGTCTACAATACTGCCTATCACCAGGACTGGGGTGGGCAGGTCGAGCAGTACATGAGCCGCGAGGTTGAACATATCGACGCCGACAGCAGCATCCTCGATGCCGCCGAAAAATTCCTGCACTCGAGTTTTCGCCGTTTCCCGGTATTACGCGATGGTCAGCTCGTCGGCCAGATCAGCCGGCATGACATCATGCGTGCGCTCGATGAAACCTACCTGCGCAATGCGCGCTAATTGCTCAGGTTAAAGCCGCGTATACGCTGTCGCGGAAATCCTTGCGGCCGGCGTGATAGAGCGAAGGGATGTATTGCTGCATCAAAATCGCCACCAGCGACTTTTCCGGATCGACCCAGCAGTAGGTGTCAGCGAGGCCTCCCCAGCCAAAATCACCGCGCGAGCCTGCAGCGCCCGTATTTGCCGGGTCCATGTTGATGCAGTAACCGAGGCCGAACCCGTAGCCACTGAAGGCTCCGGGTGCGACGCCATTGAAGCTGAGTGGCAGCAGATCTTCAGGGACCTGGTTGCTGGTCATCAACGCCACCGTCTCAGGTGTAATTATGCGCTTTCCTTCTAATTCTCCACGATTCAACATCATCTGCGCAAAACGACGGTAGTCATTTGCCGTCGACACCAGGCCCGCACCCCCGGAGTGCAGCCTGACTGGGACACCGGAGATTGCCGAGATGAAGGGAGAACGGTCGATGGTTTCGATCTGTGCCAGCGGATCATCATCGGTATAACCATACAGGGTGGCAAAGCGATCGATCTTGTCAGCGCTCACTTCAAACGCGGTATCGACCATTCCGAGGGGATCGAAGATGGTTTGCTGCAGGTAGTCGGCAAATGGCATGCCGCTGATCAGTTCAACCAGGTAGCCGCATATATCGGTGGCAATGCTGTAACGCCACAGGGTTCCGGGTTGTGCAAACAAAGGTAACTCAAGCACCGTTTGCATGATTTGCTCCAGCGTCTGATCATGGATTCGCTGGCGCCAGATTTCGGCGTAGAGCTTGTCGACCGGATACGTTTCTGGCTCAAAGCCGTAGCTGAATCCCGCGGTATGGGTTAGCAATTGACGAATCGAAACGTCGGAATCAGGCCTGCCCTGCTGATAGACCTCGAGCTTTCCAAGCGCCGGAATCCAGTGCTTCGCGGAATCCTCGAGCTGAAAATGTCCCTGCTCAAATAGCGTCATCAGGGCCACGCTGGTGATTGGTTTGGTCATCGAGTAAATACGAAAAATCGTGTTCTCGCGAATTGGTGTAGCGCTTGCTATATCGGCATAGCCGCGACAGGACAATTGCGCGGTGTTGTCGTCACGGCTGACCAGGGTCAACATGCCTGCCGACTTACCCTCGGCAACATAGTTTTCCATTATTTGTTCTATTCGTCGCAGCCCGGGCCCGCTGAACCCTGGGTGGCGACTTTTCGATTTTGTCATCTTGCGAGCCTGGTCAATGCGACGTCGATCGCGTTCAGCGTGACATCCGCATCAGAGCGTGAGAAAGGTAATGGCGGCCGTAATTTCAATACCTGGCCATAGCGACCCGAGGTGCCGGTAATCACGCCCTGCTCAACGATCAGGCTTCCCAGGTGACGCATTTGCGCTTCGGACATCGGCTTCCGGGTGGCTGGATCGGTGACCATATCGAGTCCCCAGAAAAGGCCGCGACCCTGCACATCGCCGATACAGGCATGGTTTTCGGCGAGTTCGCGCAAGCCTGATTCCAGGTAGGCACCGGTGGATGCGGCGTTTTGCAGCAAGCCCTCGTCTTCGATCACCTCGATGACCGCTTTACCCACCGCCGCCGAGACCGGGTTGCCGCCAAAGGTATTGAAATAATGGTAAGTCTGCGAATAGTCGTCGGCAATTTCCCGCGTGGTTGCCATCAGTGCCAGCGGATGACCCGCACCCATGGGTTTGCCACAGGTCAGGATATCGGGTTTGAATCCATAAACATTGCAGGTCCACCAGTCCTTGCCGCTGCGACAGTACCCTGATTGAACCTCGTCCGCGATAACAATACCACCGCGTTTGCGAACCTCTTCGCAAAGCCCGAGTACGTACTCATCCGGTGCCACCAGCGGGCCATTGGAATCCCATACCAGGTCGATCATCACCGCTGCTGGTTTGTGTCCGCGTTGCTCGAGATTGTCGAGTTCCTGGCGCGCCAATTCCAGGTATTTTTTCCCGGCCTGCGTGTCATCACGATGGTAAGGGCCGCGATACAAATTGGGTGGTTCGATCACCGCTAGCCAGTCGGGCCGATCTTGCGGCGGGTAACTGTCGGTAGAAAGGCGGCGCGTCAGTTCGGAGACACCGTGATAAGAAGCTTCTGTTACCACCATGCCCTGGTTCCCGGTCACATGGCGAGCGATTTGTGTCGCCAGGTCGTTAGCCTCGCTTCCGGTGCAGGTAAATATGCAGGTGTCAATATCGCCGGGCAGCCTTTCGACCAGCATCTCGCCCAGTTCGATTATGCCCGCGTGCAAGTAGCGCGTGTGAGTATTAAGCGTAGCGGCCTGTTTACAGAGCGCTTCGACTACCCGCGGGTGACAGTGACCGACCGAGACGACGTTGTTATAACAATCGATATATTGCCTGTCGTTAACATCCCAGAGCGAAGTTCCCGCACCCCGCACCAGGTGCAGAGGTTCATCGTAGAAATTTTGATAAGTGGGGCCGAGAGCGGCCTTGCGTCTCGCCAGCAGGTTCTGCTCATTCATGTGCAATACCAAACCTGTCGTGTCAATTGATCTCGATCAGGGTATCACCGCCAAGCAACGGCTTGCTCAATTGGATACGCATGCCTTCAGCGGCACAGACGCTGCGCGCGGGCGCTCGATGAGACTTGAGATACTTCTCGTTTTCTATCTGCACTTCGTCAAGCTCGGCATCGCTGCGATCGGGGTCGTGATGAAACATGACCAGGGTGCCGACCTCGGCGTCGCTAGCGAGTTGGCGCACCTGTGAAATCAGTGAATGCCCCCAACCATGCTTGTGCGGCAAGTCGTCCTCGGTGTATTGCGCATCGTGGATTAATACATCGACGCCATGCAGGTAATTAACCCATTCATCGTAGTTGGTGCTGAGGGCATAGGGTGGGTCGAGCTCATTGTCGGTAACGTAGGCGCAGGTTGCGCCATTTTCCTCTATCTTGTAGGCGACCCCGCCACCAGGATGATTCAGTGCCTGCTTGACGACATTGATACCCTCGCTTTCGTGTAGTTCTTTTTCGATACCCTTGAATTTCGAAATATGGTTCGACGGCAGGTCTTCGGCCTTGACCGGAAAGCGGGTACCGTCCATTTGTTGAAACAGCTTGTCGAGCAGTTGGCGCCCGGACTCCAGGTGGACGTAAACGTTGATTACCCGGTCGGGCTGATAAATCGGTTCGAAAAACGGGTAACCCTGAATATGGTCCCAATGGCCGTGTGACAGCAGGATATTGGTGGGAGTTGATTTTTTTGCGAGCTGTTTTCCGAGCAGGCGAATACCGGTGCCGGCATCGAGGACCAGGTCGTTACCACTTTCGAGTTCGATGTGGACGCAGGAGGTGTTACCGCCATACTTCGCTGTTTGTGGCCCGGGTGCCGCGGTTGAGCCGCGTACCCCGTAAAAGGTGATGATCACTTTATGCCCCTGCTAAAAGGATTTTTCCACACTTGCGGATTTGCCAACACCGGCTAACTCCGCTTCGTCATCAGGATTAACCAGCATCAATCCGAGCAACATAACCACTACCGACAGCCATACCCAGATGCTGTGTTGCTCGGAAAATATCATGATACCCCAGATTACCCCCGAAATCGTCACCGCGTATGCGCATTGACTCGCAAATACGGGGCCCGAGATCTTGATCGAGTAAAAGAACATCGCGTACGCAAGTCCGCTGCCAATCGCAATGCCGGCTATCGCAAGCCCTGCATCGCTGGCCAGCCAGGTCCAGGATTCATCGACGCCGAGGTAGATTGCCAGCGGAAACTGAATTAATGCTGCTACCAGGTTGGATCCAAACAGCAGTTCACGCACGTCGGTGTGCGGGGCGATTCCCTTGCTGATATATACGTTTTCGAATGAATAGAGTAGCGCACAGAGTAAAACCAGTAGAATCCAGAAGCTGGCGTCATCGCTGCTCAATCCCTGGTCGGGAAACACCAGTAACAGGATCGCGATCATACCGAGCACGATACCGAACAGGCGCCTGGCAATAAGAGATTCAAAGCTTAGTACCAGCATGATGGCGTAAGTAAACAACGGCACGGTCGATACTGTAATCGACAGGATGCCTGCTGAGAGATGAGGGGCGGCATTGTAGTAAAGCAGGTTTGGAACCGTGATCCCTATCAGGGCCAGCACCACGTAATGGCGCAGGTTTGCAAAATTAAAAAGCCTGATTCCCGAAGCCAGGCAAACAACCCCGAAGAATGCCGCGGTTATCACGACCTGCCAGGCGGAAAGGCCGAGCGGATGAGCACCCTGGGCGGTCGCGATTAGTGTCAGTGAAAAAACCAGTCCCCAGATCGCGCCGGCCGCAAGGATCAGGAAATAGGGAAAGAGTCGATGTTCGGTCATGTTCCTGATCGATGATGGTGTGGCCCTGGGAAAAGCAGATTATAGGTATCAAAACGGTGCGCCGATACGACTTTCTTTCATTCAGAAAGCCCAAATTCGACCTAATATTGAAAAAAGCCTTGCAGATAATTACGCTTCACGGCACATTTCGTATTCGGTTGATTTAATGGTTCATCTAGGAACGCTTTATGAAGGATCACCTCAAGTTTTATATCGACGGCGCATGGGTAGACCCGATCACGCCAGCAACTATCGACGTGATCAATCCCGCGACGGAAAAGACCTTTACCCAGATCAGTGCCGGCAGTCCCGAAGATGTAGATCGTGCAGTGGTCGCCGCGCGCAAGGTCTTTAACGACTATTCACAATGGACCGTCCAGCAGCGGCTCGAACTGCTGGAGAAAATTCGCGTTGTTTATAAGGATTATTTTGACGATATCGCGCAGGCGATTTCCGATGAAATGGGCGCTCCCGTCGATCTCGCCAGGGGTTCGCAGGCCAAGCTCGGGGCAGGGCACATAAAGAGTGCCATCAAGGCATTGCTGAATTTCAGTTTCGAAACTTCTGAAGACGATATGATCCTGCGATACGAACCGATTGGTGTCTGTGGCATGATCACGCCGTGGAACTGGCCCATGAACCAGGTCGCAGCCAAGGTAATTCCTGCGCTGGCCGCGGGTTGTACCATGATACTAAAACCCAGCGAGGAGTCGCCACTTGATGCGATGATATTTGCCGAGGCCTTGCACGCGGCGGGTGTACCCGCGGGTGTATTCAACCTGGTGAACGGTTATGGTCCGGTGGTAGGTGAAGCGATGTCACAACACCCGGGCATCGATATGATGTCGTTCACCGGTTCAGCCCGCGGAGGTATAGCGGTTGCCAGGGGAGCGGCCGATACTGTCAAACGCGTCAGCCAGGAACTGGGCGGCAAGTCCGCGAACATCATACTGAAGGATATGGATGTTGCCGGTGCGGTGACCGAAGGCGTGCATTACATGATGAGCAACAGCGGCCAATCCTGCAATGCACCAACGCGTATGCTGGTGCCGAACGCGGATATGGGTGTCGCCATTGAGGCTGCAAGAGAGGCCGCGGAAAGCATCGGTGTCGATGATCCGTCAAAGCATGGTGACCATATTGGCCCGGTGGTCAATCAAACCCAGTTCGACAAAATTCAGGGATTGATTCAGCAGGGGATCGACGAAGGTGCGACCCTGGTTACCGGCGGCACCGGGAGACCCGAGCATTTGCCGACAGGTTACTATGTCAAGCCAACCGTATTTGCCAATGTTGATAACAACATGACGATTGCGCGCGAGGAAATTTTTGGTCCGGTGCTTGCGATCATTGGCTACGAAACCGAGGACGAGGCGGTGGAAATTGCCAACGATACGGATTATGGACTGGCGGCTTACGTTTGCTCAACCGAGACGGAGCGCGCCAAGATGGTTGCCCGGCGCCTGCGCGCGGGACAGGTCGCAATCAACTATGTCGGTGGCACCAGTGATACACCCTTTGGCGGTTACAAGCAGTCAGGGAACGGTCGTGAAAAAGGTAAATGGGGCCTGATGGAGTTCCTGGAGTTGAAGGCCATTACCGGCGCGCGGACGGTACCGACTTCCGTTTAAATTCTGATGAGCGCAGCCTCCGCCCATTTTGATTTCAGTCGGCAGCGTGTACTGGTTACCGGCGGTACCTCGGGTATTGGCGAGGCCTGCGCAACTGCTTTTGTCGAGGCGGGTGCCAGGGTCGTAATTTCAGGGCGTAATCAGGATCGGGCTCTGGCTATCATGAAGCGTTGCAAAGGTGCTGCCGGCAGCATCGCATTTGTTACAGGCGATATTTCAAAGCGCAAAGACTGTAACCTTATCGTGACCGAGGCGGTCGGCATCCACGGTGGGCTCGATGTTGTCGTTAATAGTGCCGGCGTTATTTATCACGCGACCGCCGAAGAAACTACCAACCAGCAGTGGCAGCAAACCATGAAGGTCAATGTAAACGGCGTATTTTATGTTTGTCGGGCCGCAATACCGCACTTACGGTCCAGCAAGGGTACCATAATCAATATCGCCTCGGATGCGGCACTGTCCGGCAGCCATCATCTCACTGCCTACTGTGCCAGCAAGGGTGCCGTGCTGCAGATGACCCGCGCGATGGCGCTTGATTACGCGTCGGAGGGTATCCGTATCGTACCGATTTGCCCGGGCGACGTCGATACCCCGATGCTGCGTGGCGAATTTCGCGAGCGCGGCCTGGAGGCCGACCTCGGGCTCAGGGAATCTGCCGAAGCGGTGCCGTTGAACCGGGTTTGCAGTGCACGCGAAGTTGCCGACATGGTGCTGTTCGCCTGCAGTGATTCTGCGCGTTTTATTACCGGGTATCCGCTGGTCCTCGACGGCGGCAATCGCGCCTGAGGTGTCTGGTAAATTAAAGATGGAAATGAAATTATGAAAATCATAGTAATTGGCGCAAATGGCGCTGTCGGAAAAACTGCGGTCGATGCGCTCGCATCAAGACACGAAATTATCACCGTCGGCCGCGGCAGCGGAGATATCCAGGCGGACATCGAGGATGTTAATAGCATTCGCGCGATGTACCAGCAGGTGGGCAAGATCGACGCGGTGGTCAGCGCGGTCGGTCACGGCCATTTCGGCATGGTTCACGAAATGACCAGCGAGCAATTCATGAAAGGCATCAACCACAAGGTATTACCCCAGGTCAACCTGGTGCTAGAAGGATTCGAATACATAAATGATGGTGGTTCCTTCACCTTGACAAGTGGCGTGTTAAACCGGGATCCGATCCCCGGGGGTTCTTGCGCGGCCGCGGCTAACGGCGCGCTGGATGGTTTTGTTCTCGGTGCAGCGGTCGATATGCCGCGCGGTATTCGCATTAACGCGGTGAGCCCGGAAGTACTCGAGGTATCGCGTGAAAAATACGATGGTTTTTTCCGTGGACATGTGCACGTTTCGAACGAGGCGGTGGGATTGGCTTACAGCAAAGCGGTTGAAGGTTGTCTGACCGGCCAGGTGTTCATCGTCGATTAGTGCGGTACTAAATTCAACGGTTCTGATTAATCCCAGGTTTGATCGGCTCCATCTGCTGAAGAGTCGATTCCGAGGAAGTTAGCCAGTAACGCGTTAAACAGATGCGGTTTCTCCAGGTGCACGGCATGTGAGCAACCCGGAACCACGGCTAACCGGGCACCTGCAATTCCTTGCCAGAGTTGTTCTGGTTGACTCCACTGGTAAGCCCGGTCGCCATCTCCCCAGAGAACCAGTGTCGGCGCTGCGATACCCGAGAGCGACGCTATTCCGGACCAGGCTGACATTGCAGAAAGACCTGCCATGGCGGCCTGAAGTGACGCCTTCACGGCCAGGTCTGCACAAACGTGATACTGTTTTGCGCTTTCTCCATGCAGAAACCAGGTAGCGGCGATGCGCCGTCCGCTTGTCTCGACGCCTTCGTCGGTCAGCCTGCGTCTTGATTCGTCGATCGTTTCGAACCGCCCGGGCATTGACCCGACGGGACCGGTGCCATAGAGCACCAGGCGGTCTACCTGCCCGGGCGCCAGGGCCACCATTTCCTGAACAATCATTCCTCCCATTGAGTGCCCCAGCAGGTGGAAGTCTTTGATGCCGTGCCGGTCGAGTTCATCGAGAACATAGGTCGCCAAGCCCCTGATTGTATCCGGCGACTCCATCTCATTGTTTAGACCGAATCCCGGAAGATCCGGAGTGATTATCTCGAAATACGGGGAAAATACCTGCGCCTGGTGGGCCCATTGGGGACTGCCTCCGAGGTAACCGTGAACAAGTACCAGCGCTTTCATGCGGGGCGCCTAACGCGCCGATTTTTTAGCAGCTAAACGCGTCATACCAGTGTATCTACTTGCGTTCACCCTGAACGATTCGATCGAGAATCATGGCGCAAAACAGAATCGCAAAACCGGCTAAAATGCCCTGGCCGACATTGGCGTACTGTAACGCTTCAAGTACATCCTCTCCCAGGCCCTTGGCGCCAATCAGCGACGCAACGACTACCATCGCCAGGCTCAGCATGATGGTCTGATTGATGCCGGCGCGAATGGACGGGCTGGCAAGTGGTAAATCAACACGGGTTAGCAGGTACCATTTGCTGCCACCGAACGAGATGGCGGCCTCACGCACATGCTCGGGCACACCGCGCAGGCCGAGCACTGTCAAACGCACCACCGGGGTGCCACCAAAGATCATCGTGGTGACGACTGCGGCGGGTTTGCCGGTGCCGAAAAATGCGATCACGGGAATCATGAAAACGAAGGCCGGCATGGTCTGCATAAAGTCCATGATCGGTCGGATGAACGCGTAGAATCGCTCCCGGCGCGCGCAGTACATGCCGAGTGGAATGCCGATGACGATCGATAAACAGGCCGCCGTTCCGAGCAGGGCCAGTGTCGTCATGGCCTTTTCCCAGAAGCCCAGCAGCCCCATGTACATTAAAAAAGCGCCCGAATA
The DNA here is from genome assembly GCA_947259485.1 of uncultured Gammaproteobacteria bacterium. Taxonomy (GTDB): domain Bacteria; phylum Pseudomonadota; class Gammaproteobacteria. The sequence goes on from CAMYLU010000006.1 coordinate 55,348, forward strand.
AACGGCAGCGCGAGGACCCGCGGAGAGCCAGGTCAGGAGGATAATAAAGCTTGCAATCACCATCCAGGGTGTTTCCACGAAGATCAGTTCTAGGCCATCCAGCACGGAGCGGATAGCGTAGGTGATGGCGTCGAAAAAGGCTTCACCATTGGTCACGCAAAAGGTAAAAAATGTTTCTACCCAACCGATACTGGTCAGGCGGATTCCGTGTTCGGTCGGAAACTCGATCAACCACGGATAGAGCCCCGGAAAACTGTAATGGGTAACCGTTGCTATCACGATCACGACCGCAAAGCAGCAACTCAGGGCGATATGCCACGGAGTCATGCCGGTAGAGATGCCTGGATCGGAAAGCCAGTCGGAAAAGCGCTTTTCGAGTAAAGTATTGGCAATCACCGCCTGGCCGATTTTGACTGCCAGTAACGCAATAATACCCACGGTTGCAATCACCAGTCCGGTGCCATCCAGTTGTTCGGCCTCCAGCCGAATCCCGCCGATCGCATCTTCGAGCGATTGAACTGTGCGCTTGTAGACGTCAATCTTGTCGGTATTGTTTTCAATCGCCGCGGCCAGCTGCTGGCGCCTGAGTTCGAGGGTGCCCTCGATCTTGGCGATGCGCTCCCAGGCTTCCGACGACAGGTCGCCAAACAGGCCACGTACAATTTGCACGATTGCCAGGGTTTCCAGGATCAGAAAGGTCAGGCCCCAGTTCCACATACCGCGGGCAGAGAACCAGATCGGACCGAGGATGCCGGCCCAGAGATTCAGCGTCCAGACGAATTTAGAATCGCTGCCGATTTTCGCGAACTGGTCACGGTAATACCCGGGGCTGGTTTTAACAAAGCGGTCGACCTGTTGCTCGCGCTCCTCGGCAAAGTATTCACTGTCGTCGGAAATCATCCCTGCTGGCGCATCGAGTGTTTTTTCGTTCATGATGTCTCCGCCCCCTCTATGACTGTTTGCAGGATGTCGGGTCGCGTTATCACACCGACCTCGATCCCGTCATCGAGCACGACAATCGGGGCGTCGTCGTCGATGGCAAGCTGGATCAACGTACTTAAGGATTCGTTTTCGTTTACCCGCGGCGCGTCATCTGCGGGATGCCCCACTTTTGCGACATATTTTTCCAGCGGTTGCATCACCGCATGTGCGCGCACAATCTTCAGGCGCGAGATGCCGGCAACGAAATCGGCGACGTAATCGTCGGCCGGATGCATGACGATGTCCTCGGCGGTACCGATTTGAACCACCCTGCCGTCGCGCATGATCGCAATCCGGTCGCCAATGCGCACGGCCTCGTCGAGGTCGTGGGTGATGAACATCGTGGTCTTCTGCATCACCGCGGACAGTTTGATGAATTCATCCTGCAGTTGGCGCCGGATCAACGGGTCGAGCGCACTGAATGGTTCGTCCATCAACAATACGTCGGGGTCGGCGGCGAGTGCGCGCGCGAGCCCGACGCGCTGCTGCATGCCGCCGGATAACTCGTGCGCGAACTTGTTGCCCCAGGCGTCGAGCTCGACCGTCTTCAGCATGTTGGCCGCGCGGCGCATGCGTTCGTTCTTGTTGATGTTACGAATCTCGAGCGGCATGGCGACGTTATCCAGCACCGAGCGGTGCGGCAACAGTGCAAAATTCTGAAACACCATGCCGATTTTACGGTTGCGAAACTCCATCAGGTTCTGCGGGCCCAGTCCCATTACATCGGTCCCGTGAATCACGATTTTGCCAGCGGTGGGTTCCAGCAATCGGTTGAAGTGGCGCACCAGGGTGGATTTGCCGCTGCCCGACAAACCCATAACGCAGAATATCTCGCCTTTCCTGACATCGAAACTGACATCCGCAACCCCAACGACCGCGTTATAAGTTTCGAGGACCTCAGCCTTACCGAGTCCTTCTTCCTGGATGGCTCGTAAGGCGGCATCGGCCTGGGTTCCGAAAATCTTCCACACATTGGAGATTTCGATAACGCTTTCGCCCGATGACGATTCATTCTGATTCGACATGCAGAATTCCCCCCGGATAGCGGTAAAAAACCGCCTGATGACCGTGACGGAATCGACCCTGGGCCGATCCCGCACAGTTTATTACGTCACTACAGACCTAACCAGGCATCTACCCGATCCGGGTTTTTGGCAATCCATTCGCTGGCAACTTCCGATGCCTTGCGACCCTTGCCGGATATTTCGTAAGCAAAGCCACTGACATCGTCCGCGGTCAACGAGAAGCGCTCGAAGAATTCGACAATGGCCGGAGAACGATCTTTCAACGAGTTGGACCATGCAATCTGAACACGCTTCAGCGCATCCTTGGTTGAGACCTTCGACTCCGTATACCAGTCCGGAGAATCAGACGGTTGCACCATCTTGTAGTTAGCCGGGTCGTACTTGGGTTCGGACAACATGGTGACATCGAACATGTACCAGATCGCGTGCGGCTTGTAGCAATAGAATGCGTAGCCTTCTTTCTTCGCAATCGAGTCCTTGACCCGGGCGGTCTTTACACTTTCTTCCGCTCGTATCGGCTCGACAAATGACAACAAGTCATAGTCACGAACCTTGACCTCGTTGACGTTGGCCGAAGCCCAGCCCGGTGCACCAATCCACATCTCGCCCTTGCCATTGCCATCGCTATCCATTTTCATGGCAACGTCGGGGCGACCCAGGTCAGCGATATCGGTAATACTATTTTCCCTGGCAAAATCCTGGGAAACACAAAACCCCTGGTTGCCTTCGTAGGCATTCTTGCTCAGGGTTACGGTTTTCGCACCGTCGACATACTTCTTGGTGAAACTTTCCTGGTTTGGTAACCAGACATCGGGATGCACATCGATGTCTCCCTTGCCCTGGTCCATGCCCTGAAAGATGGTGGCATTATTGCCCGGTACCAGGTTTGCCTCACCGCCGATGCGCTCAACGACAACCGCCTGTAACAAGGCAGCTATTGCCTGTGCCCCGGTCCATGCCGGCGTGCCGATATTGACTTTTTCCGCGCTGAGCGCAGATCCTGCAGACAGGGTAAATCCCAGCGCCAAGGCCAGGCCGAGTATAACTTTTTTCATTTTCGACTCCTCGATTGGATGGTTCTAATTTTATAAAAACTCCCTGTTCTTATTATTCCGTCCTTGTCGTTATCACGATGCATTATGCGCGTTAACGCGACTTATAGGAAGACCATAATTCTACCGCCTGAGGGCCAGGGCCTGTAAACCAGTGCAGAAGTCTGTGTCAGGGTCTTGCAGGTCTGCTTTCCGGATTTACCGATTAGATTTATTTTACCTTCGAATAATAAAGTTAACTTGAAAATGCCAACTCGCGTCGTGATATTATCAGGCCAAAATAAGCAGGTTAATGGACTTGACTGAAATACAGATTCCAGATATTTCAATACTTCGACGTATCAAGGCGATTTCCGATTTACCAGAAGACCACCTGATTGCTCTCGCTAATCAGCTCAAGGTATTCACGGCCAAAGACAGGGAGTTTCTGATCAGAACGGGATCGACTGAAAAAACCAGTCTTTATGTAACAAGTGGGAAAATCTCTCTCATCGCACCTGACGACAAGACAAAAATCATCGCCGTAGATAAAACTGACGAAGTAAGGCCTATTGCCCAGTTGCGACCCTGTATCTATGACGTCAAGGCCATCGGGCGGGTCGACTACCTGAAAATCGACCGGCAGACGCTTGTCGATTACGCCGAGTTATCAGAGGCGGTCGCGGATGACATCAGCGTGCATTCCCTGTTTACCAATTACGACGACGAAGACAACTCTATTGTCAGTCATCTGTACCATAACCTGATGGATAAAAGCATCAATTTGCCGTCGTTACCCTCGGTGGCCGACAGGATGCAGAAGATTTACAAGGGCAAGTCCACCAGTCTTGATTCGATGGTGCAGCTTCTGACATCTTACCCGGATGTCTCGAGAAAAATTAACAACGTGGCTCGTTTTGCCAACAAAAATGACCTTAGTGCAACCGAAAAAATTCGCCGCTCGATCAGGCACCTGGGTATACTGAAGGTGTATTGCCTAATTATGACCTACGCGGTTGGTAAACTTGTCAATCGTCTGCCCGATGAACACATGCGGCGCGTTCACTCATTCTGGGATCATAGCCTGAATGTCGCTGCACTCAGCAGGATCCTGGCGAAAAAAACCGGGTCGTTTCCACCGGACCTGGCCATGTTGGCAGGACTGGTGCATGGTATCGGAGTGCTGGTCATTGATGATCATCTTTTGGATCATCGTGATCTTATGCTGGATCACCTTGAAATTGACCATGCTATTCAGGTCATGCGCCCTGAAATATCCAGCTTGTTACTGCGGAAATGGAACTTTGACGATGAATTGATTTTAACCGCAGAAGAGTGTGGTGAATGGCAGCGCAAACCAGATAGTCCTGCCGACTTGTGCGATCTGATCCTGGTGGCAAATTATTACAGTATGATGCAGAGTGATCGAAAACATACCTTACCGCAGCTCGATTCCGTTCCGGCAATTGAAAAGTTGGGAATCACGCCCGAACAAAGTATTGAAGTGATCAAAGAATCAGCAATCGTACGCAAAAATATACAAAAAATATTTGCCTGAGAATTTTTGAGCTGGCTGTTGGAGAAAATGTAGCTGATCGGCTTTCAAGGTAGAAAAGGGAGACCCTCCAGCATCCTGGAAAGCGGTTGCAAATAGAAAAACATACCCTTTAGCTGTAACTACAAAAACGTTTTCAACAAAGAATTATTTGAACTTGTTTATCTTAGACTAACCCAGTTGCAGGATATTTGAGCCTTCCGTTACAGTTGGCGGACTCACATTCAAATCAGATCCATGCTCCTGTATCCATTCCCTTGCAAGCTGCAGGCTCTCGTCTGTGCCTGATTTATCCTGGCATACGGTCACCGAGACACCACCATCGGCAGTGCGGACGAGTGAATAGGATACAAAGCCGGGAACAGCACGAATCAGGCTTTCCACCTCTTGTTTGCTTGCTTCGAGCAGGTCAAATAGCGCTCCCGCTCCTGAACCCGAATAGCTTCTTATAACAGTATGCATAGTTCACTCCGGTTGTTTAGGGGCAGCTCAGTATATAAAAATCTGATCCACACATCTCATCAATAGTGTTGATAGGGTAAAAGGGATGCATTTGTTATTTTGATATGGGCGTTTGCACATGTTGGTCTCAACCCCTGAAGCCTGAGTATCTGCTAACGGGAATCCGGACACTCAACCAGTCTGTCAAATCCTGCTCACGACCACTAACAGACATTAAATATCACTCGGCCTGGAGTAACTATGATAACGCTTGTTGTTAAGGATGTGGGTAATGCAGGGGCTTATCCGTTTTGAAAGCGCCGTGGTCTAGAAGATTCCGCCAAAGCTTTCGTTAGTTGCTGCTGTAGCCAGGGGTACTTCGGGCGCGCTGCCGTCGGCCATGATACTGAACAGGTCAGTTTGACCGGTAACGGTGCGCTCGAAAATCACCCGTCCATTAGCAGTAACGCCCTTGAAGACTTCACCAGGCGGAACCGGGGTTGGGGCCGTGGCAAGCACGGTTGCGCCACCGGCTCCATCCGCGTTGATACTGATCAGCTCGGTGATTATGCCGTCGTCCCGCACAATAATAACCAGCCCGTCGCTGCTTATTCCTGCGAACATCTCGATTAACAGAGGATTGCCGGCGAGGGTGGTCTCGACACCGCTGCCGTTGGCGTTTCTGCTAAAGACATCGCAATTTCCGGTAAGAAGGTTACAGATGTCATAAATCACTCGACCGCCAGTGGAGCCGCCATACGAAAGGAGCTCGAAGGCGCCAAGATCGGCACTGGCGAGCTGCGCCTCAGCTGGTGCCCCGGAGGCGCCGATACTAAACAGGTTGAACACACTACCCGTGGTTCGCATGAATATCACGAGGTTGCTGGCGGTGACACCAACGGGTATCTCGTCGACAGTAGGGGTGGCAACGAGTGGCGATGCGGCGCTCAATCCATCGGCGTCGATCGTAAAAATATCGCTCGGACTACCAAAACCACCCTCGGTGCGCGCGAATATCACGAGCGTACCCGCCGCAATGCCCCCGCCCGCCTCAAATTCAGCGGTGGCGGCGAGCGTCATGCCACCGGTACCATCCGCGAAGATGCTGTATACATCGGAATCTGCTGTATACATCGGAATCGGTTAATGTTGTGTTAGCGCTGTCGTATACAATCCGTCCGTCGGACGTCAAGCCGCCAAATAGCTCAATATTTATGCTGTTGGCAAGTGGCACTTCACTACTAATACCGTCAGGAATGATGCTTAGTAAATCGGAATGCGGGGCCGGTGCCGTGAGGCTGCGCATAAAAATGACTTCATCAGCGGCGGTCACGGCCACGGGCAACTCGTCGTTCAGGCCGGTGGCGAGCGCTACGGGAACCCCGGAACCATCATCATTGATGATATAGATATCGTTTTGCCCGCTCATGTCGTGGGCATAAATAACCCGATTGTCGCTGGTCGAGCCTCCAAACACCTCATCACCAGGATCGTCGGCTAGCGTCACCAGGCCAACGCTGCCGTCTTCGGCGATGGCAAACAGATCCAGTTGACCACCCACGTCACGCGAAAAAGCGATCATTTGCAACGAAACGACCTGAGCGGTCACCGTGACGGTCGCCTGCGCGGTACCAGTATTACTCGCGACGTCAGTCGCACTGAAGGTCACCGTGGTATCACCCACCAGGAGCAGTGGCGTCGGGGCATTGTTGCCAATGGTCACAATCGCGCCATCGACGTTATCGGTGGCGCTGGCGCCTCCGAGGAAAGCGACGATTGCCGGGTCTGTCACGGCAATGCCGCTCGGGCTGGTCGCCGCCACTGTGATATCCGCAGGTGCCGTCACCACCGGTGCGGTCTGGTCAGAAACCGTGACCGTCGCCTGCGCCTGCCCGGTATTGCTCGAACTGTCGGTTGCACTGAAAGTCACCGTGGTAACGCCAAGCGGAAACGGTGCCGGCGCATCGTTGGTAGGTGAGATCACACCGTCTTCCGGATCGGTGGCGCTGGCGCCGGCGAGGAAGGCCGCGATCGCAGGTTCGGTTGCCGGCGTTCCGGACGCATCGACCGCTGCCACCGTAATAGGGGCAGGCGGCGTCACCACCGGTGTCCCGCCCGTCTGTACTGACACGCTACGGGTCACCTGGGCCGCCGCGTTGCCGGCTGCGTCACTGACGTCATAGGTCAGGGTATATAGCCCCACCACCCCGGTATTAACGCTGCCGCCGGTAACGATCGCCGGCGTCAGAACGCCGTCGACATTGTCGCTCGCGATCGCGCCCGGGTCGGTGAACGGATCCCCGACGTTGAGCGTAATTGAAGCCGCTCCCAGCAGCGTGATTAACGGCGTAGTCTGATCCGCCACAGTCACTGTTGCCTGCGCGGTGCCGGTATTGCCATCGCTGTCGGTAGCGCTAAAGGTCACCGTGGTCGTACCGAGCGGGAAGACCCCGGGGGCATCATTAATAATCGTTGCGATTGCGCCATCGACTGTGTCGAAGGCGCTTGCGGCGTTGAGAAAACTTGTAATTGCCGGATTGGTTGCTGCGGTGCCGCTCGAATTGGTTGCAGCTACCGTGATATTGGCCGGTGTCGCTAGGGTCGGGGCGGTTATACTTGTCGCGTTAAATAATACGTCGTCCGAGTTGTAATCTTCGGTGGTGCACGAAGTAAGCGTCATAACGAATATCAGCAACAGTAATATCCTGGTCAAACCGATGCGGCGTTCAAACCAGGAATTAGTTAGGTTCGATTGAGGCAGAAAACCAAGCGAACAGGGTACCGTGCCAATCTTGTTCATGGGCAAAATTATTCAGCTGACCAGAATTACCTAATAGTTTGGCTAACCTCGAAGTCAAGGATGGGGTAAAGCCGGGGGCAACCCCTGAACGGCATGGTTTATTGGTATTATTCGCTTTAAATTGTCGATATATATTACTGATTGTTATGAATTATTTCTCTTTAAATCAACGTGAAACGTCAGTATTCCGGGTAATTTTTCGTGCCGCGAGAGTTCGATAAAACCGACAAACGGTAGGTATAAACAAAATGCTCCTGGGCAAGCCGATAAAACCGCCGGCGACTAAACTTTAGTCAGCCTATCCCGATAGGCGTAAAAAGCGAGTCCCGAGGTTAGAAATATGTAGATCGCTGCTGCTATTGCCAGCGTATCCATGCCGGTGCCGATGTCGATCTGCCAGCCCATGACGATCGGCGACAGCGCAGTGCAAAAGACCATGGCCGCGGCGCCGAGCGACTTGATCGAGCCCAGGTGTTGGTTACCATACATTTCGGACCAGAAGGGTGCAGTCGCGGTTGATTGAAATCCGACCGTGATCCCGGTCAATACCAGGAATACTCCACCTCCAACCAGGCTGCTCGAGTACGCCAATACGATCAGGCCGACACCCATCGGCAGCGCCACCAGCGGGATCATGCGGATCGCGCCGTAGCGGTCGATCAGAAAACCGGTCACCAGCTTGGTGCCGACCGAAACCATGGCATAGACGGAAAACAGCGCGGCCCAGCCGATCAGAGGCCAACCCTTGGATTCCACCAGGTGTACCTGGTGGAAAATGAAGCCGGTAAACATTAGCGGCTGTGACATCAGGCCCGGCGCGAACAGGTAAAAGTACCGGTCACGAATCACCTCCGGTCGGGTCCATTGACGCCGACGATAAACGCGAACCCGGTCATCCTCCTGCTGCGATATCTGCGTCAGGTAATCTCGATGGCGTTGTTCATGGCTGCGCAATAAAAACAGTATTGCCGGCAACATGAAAACCACCAGTAGAATGCCCGCAACCTGCCAGCTCTGGCGCCAGCCTACCCACAGCAGCAACGCAACCAGCATGCTCGGCATGACCGCTTCCGCCACTGCGTAGCCCATGCTGGCAAGTGCCGACGCCTTGCCCTTGTGTTCATCGAGATAGCGTACCATCGCGGTAGAGCTGACAATGAACATTAGCCCCTGGCCAAGCTGGCGCAATAGAAACAGGCTGATCAGCAGGGTCAGAATACTCTCGCTTAGTGACATCATGCCGCAACCGATGCCGAGACCAAGCACGATTGCGATTGACAGCCGTTTAAGGTTAACCCGGTCGACCAGGGAACCGGACCAGATCATGACGATTGCGCTCAACAGGGTTGCCAGCGAATAGATACCCGCAAACTCGCCGTCGCTCAAGCTGAGCTCAGCGCGAATTTCGCCGCTGAATAACGAGATCAGGAAGGTTTGCCCCGGCGACGACCAGAAGGTCATCAGGAATCCGAAAAGCAGCAGCTGCCATTCGGATCGAATCAGCTTTAGCACGGGCTGCGGGATTTCCGGCGTATGATCAACGCGTCTACCGCAAGCGCTTCGTCATCGTTAACCAGGACCGAATTGATATCGATTTCGGCAAAACTGTCTTTGAACTCGAACACGCGCTTGATTTTTTTGATCATGATTGCATTTAATTTGTCGGGACGATTCAAGCCGAGCAAGGCGATCGGTAGTTGCCGGGATAGCTCTATGGTTTCGAAGCTCATGTGATAACCGGCAAAAGGAGATGCGCGGATTATAAGCAGCTTTTAGCCTGAGAAAAATCAAATCGTAAATCTATTTGGGATAAGCCAGTCACTCTGTCACATTAAACTCTTTACCTGCAAGGCGACACGGCGCTAGAATCATTTGATTGTACCCGTTGCGGAGATTCTGTTATGGCAGCATCACCCTATAGTTCTGGCAGCGACTACCAGCCCGATTCGACCATCGGGACACCTCCGCTTTACCTCTGGCCACCGCAGCCCATGGCAGCGTTGAAATGGCTGTTTTTCGGTATGTTGTTCCCCTGGGGCCACCTTCTCATCGGTCTCGCTTTTGTCAGCTGGTATTTGCTGACGCCAGCACTGGCAACCATGGCCGAATTCGAGCCGGGCTGGATTGCCCTGATATGGCTGCGTAACGCAGTCCTGCTAACGCTGATTGCCGGGGGTTTGCACTGGTGGCTTTACCTGCGCCGTTCCCAGGACCGGCAATACAAATTCCATGACAAGTGGCTGGCGACCGGTAACGAGGCTTTCCTGTGGGGAGACCAGGTCAAGGACAACATGTTCTGGTGTATTGTTTCCGGGGTCTCATTCTGGACTTTCTACGAAGTCATTACCTACTGGATTTACGCCAATGGCATGGTGCCGATACCCGCAATTGCCGAGCATCCGATCTATTTTGTGTTTGGCCTGCTGGCGGTTTTTTTCTGGAGTACAATTCATTTCTACTTTGTTCATCGGCTGCTGCACTGGCAACCGGTTTACAGGGTGGCGCATGAGTTACACCACCGCAACGTGAATACCGGCCCCTGGACCGGTATCTCGATGCATCCGCTCGAACATGTGATTTACTTTAGCCTGTTCATCCTGTGGTGGTTCGTTCCGGTGCATCCAGTGGTTATCGTATTAACGGGCTTGTTCCAGGGAATCGGGCCCGCGTTTTCTCATTCGGGTTTCGACTATATCCAGATCAATCGTAATTTTCGCCTCAGCACAGGCGACTGGTACCACCAGCTGCACCACCAGTATTTCAATTTCAACTACGGCAATACCACTACCCCTTTCGATAAGCTGTTTGGCAGTTGGCACGATGGCAGCCAGGAATCGCTCCTGCAACAGAAACAACGTAAGCGTAACCGGCGCAAGCAAGCTGTCTGAATCAGGCAATCATGTCTGAATCTGACACACAACAGCGCGCCAGAAAAAAACGTCGCCGCCGACCCTCTGCCGCTTCTGGTTCAACTCCGCAACCGCGGCAATTAAGTGGCATCGTCGGCGGGCGCTACCAACCCCTGGACCAGGCGGACCTTCCGGTGGTCGACCAGGCGGTGCGTAAGATACTGCAGGACGTGGGCATGTCGGAGGCGCCTGCTATCGTTATCGAACAGGTCACGGCGGCAGGTGGCAGCCTCGATCCGGACGGGCGGCTGCACTTTTCTGCGGACTTGATCGATCGTGCCCTCAATGGTTTTTCCAGGGATTTCAAACTCTGCGGTCAAAATCCCGCACACGACATGCAGCTTGGCGGCAGGCGCGTGCACGTCGGTTCAGGGGGTGCCGCGCCGATGATCATGGACCTGGAAAGCGGGCGTTATCGAGAATCGAATTTAGGCGATCTCTACGATGCCGCGCGCGTGGTCGACAGCCTCGAACATATCCATTTCTTCAGCCGCTCGCTGGTGGCGCGTGATATGCCTGACCTGCATAGCCTCGATATCAATACCGCATACGCCTGCCTGGCCGGCACCAGCAAGCACGTGTTTTCGTCGGTGTCACTGGCTGCGCATGTCGAGGAAATCGCCGAAATGTGTTTTACCATTGCCGGTTCACGCGAGGCCTTTTACCAACGTCCTTTCCTGTCTCTCAATATCAACCCGCCGGTGCCGCCGATGCGTTTCGACGCCGATTCCTGCGAAGTGATGGCCGAGGCTGCACGCCTCGGCATTCCGCTGCATTCGAATACCTTCGGCCAGATGGGCGCGTCGAGCCCGGTGACCATCGCCGGTACCGTTGCGCAGACCATCGCCGAGACCCTGTCCGGTATGATTTTCGCGTGGCTGGTCAATCCCGGGGCAAAGATCATCTTCGGCACGCGTCCGCTGGTCACCGATTTGCGCACCGGCGCGATGAGTGGCGGTAGCGGAGAAGCTGCGATCACGATGGCGGCGAGCGCGCAAATGGCTAATTACTACGATTTACCCAACTCGACCATTGCCGGCGCCACCGATAGCAAGACCGCGGATGCGCAAAGCGGTTATGAGAAATGCCTGACGGTAGCGCTCGCGGCCCAGGCCGGCTCCAACCTGATTACCCAGGCTGGCGGCATGCAGGCGAGCCTGATGGGCTGTGCGCTCGAAAGCTACGTGGTCGATAACGATATGCTGGGCAGCATCATGAAATCGCTAAGCGGGATCGAGGTTAGCGAGGCGGCCCTCGCGGTGGCGACAATAGACCAGGTGGTGCACGGTGACGGTCACTTTCTCGGCCAGCCGGAAACCCTGCAACGTATGCAAACCGATTTTGTTTATCCCGAGATCGGCGACCGGCGCCCGATCGACGAATGGGAAGCGGATGGCTCGAAGGACATTCACGAAGTCGCGCGCGAACGTACCCGGCAGATTCTGCAACAACATTATCCGCGGCATATTTCTGTCGAGATAGAGCAGAAGTTGCGCGATAGTTTTGATATACGTTTGCCCGCGGAGGCGATGCAACAGCAATGAAAATAGCAATATTTGGCGTCGGCGCGATGGGTTCCGTCTATGCCGGGCTCATGGCCGAGGCCGGGCACGAGGTCTGGGCGGTGGATATCTGGCAGGATCACGTCGACGCGATTAATAAGGCCGGCCTGCGTGTCGAGGGTGCGAGCGGAGATCGCCTGGTGCAAGGCATCAACGCTACCACCGATGCAGAAGATGTCGGTGCTTGTGATCTCTATGTACTCGCGACCAAGGCCTCGGGTGTCGGCGCAGCGGCCAAAACGATTGCGCCACTAATGGGGTCAGAGTCGATCGTAATTACAATCCAGAACGGCCTTGGGGCAGGGGAACGCATCGCACAATTTATGGAGACCGAGCGTGTCCTGCTCGGTGTTGCCGATGGCTTCGGCGCTTCGATGAAAGGGCCGGGTCACGTGCATCACAACGCGATGAACCTGATTCGCGTCGGTGAAATGAACGGAGGTATAACCGAGCGGTTGGAGCGCATCACCGGGGTCTGGCAGCAAGCCGGTTTCAATGCGAAAGCGTTCGAGGATATTGACCAGCTCATCTGGAGCAAGTACATCTGCAATGTTGCCTTCAGTGGTCCCTGCACCGTGTTTGACTATACCCTCGGCGAGCTGATGGCCGACCCGGCTACCTGGTCCATCGCGCGGGGTTGTGCGCTCGAGGTCTATGCACTGGGCCAGGCCACGAACATCGCCTTTAGCTTTGACGACCCGATTGAATACGTCACCGCGTTTGGCCTCAAGATGCCCGATGCGCGTCCGTCGATGTTGCTGGACCACCATGCTGAACGCCCCTCTGAGATTGACGCGATCAACGGCATGGCGGTCGAACTCGGCCAGCAACTTGGCATACCGACGCCATACAACGAGGTATTAACCGCTGTAATTCGTCAACGCGAAGCCAGGTTCGGCTAAATGACATGCTGAACCCGTGCCAGTGACCACGAATTCGATTCGAGCTAATCGAGCTGGCCTTGGCATTTCGATTACCGTCATCGGTGGTTTATGCTTCGCGATTCAGGACGCCGGTATAAAGTGGTTGACCGCCGAGATCGCGGTGCTTCAGGTTTTATTTCTGCGCAGCCTGTTCGGAATGGTTTTTCTGGCTGCCAGCACTTCTTTTTCCGGAGAGAAGATCTCGCTGAAAGTGAGTCGCCCCTGGCTGTTGTTGACACGCACGGGCATTAACATTTTATCCTGGGTTTTATTTTTTACCGGCCTGAAGTATCTGCCGTTAGCGACTGCTGTCGCGCTGTTTTTTTCGTTCCCGCTGTTTTTGGCGATTATCTCAGTGCCCCTGCTGGGGGAAAAGGTCGGGATACGCAGGGTTGTTGCGATTATCGTCGGCTTTGTCGGGGTGTTATTAATCACCAATCCGACGACAGGCATTTCGATGCCGGCAGTTATGATGCTGGGGGCTGCACTTGGCTGGTCCCTGGTCGCCAGCCTGACGCGGATTCTCGGGGAAAAAGAGAATACCAGTACCATGCTGTTCTACACGCTGCTCGGTTTTGCCGTCGTTCTTCTGGTTCCACAATACTGGATCTGGAGCCAGGCTAACCTGGATGACTATCTACTGATTATCGCGGTTGCTTTTTTTGGAGTTATCGCGCAGTTCTCGGTCACCAAGGCCTACACGATTGCATCGCCATCCCTGATTGCGCCTTTCGAATACACGGCACTGATCTGGTCAGCCATAATCGGTTACCTGGTGTGGAATGACATTCCGGATGCCTACGCGATCGCCGGTGCTGTCCTTATTATCGGCAGCGGCGTTTATATCATCCATCGGGAAACGATTAACCGGGTGCAGGCTTGAATGCGCTGGACCGGCGAGCAGCTTGCGATGTTTTTTTGTTTTTAAATTGCTCTCAATTTTTTTACGATTGGGTTAAATTGGGCCGGTTATTGATCCATAACCAGTATGTCTATGTCTGAAGTCAGCAGCAACGGAAGCGCCTATGAACTGAGCGGCTCAGCCGATGCGCCGGTCGTAGTTCTGATTCATGGGCTCGGATTAAACCGCCATGTCTGGGATAGCTACGCATCCCGGCTGGCTCATCGATACCGGGTTTTGAATTACGATTTGTTCGGACATGGTGAGACTGTACCACCGCCGGAAATACCATCGCTGACGCTGTTTTCCGAACAGCTGCTCAGTCTGCTGGATGAACTCGCAATTGATCGATGCTCGATGATTGGTTTTTCCCTGGGCGGTATGATTAATCGTCGTTTTGCAATGGATCATCCCGAGCGTCTGCGCGCACTGGCGATACTGAATTCTCCGCATGAGCGCGAACCCGAGGCGCAAAAGATGGTCGAACAACGCGCGCTCGATTCGGCCGCCGGAGGTCCCGGTGCGACGCTCGATGCGACCCTGGAGCGCTGGTTTACCGACGAATTCCGTGCCGCAAACCCTGAATACATCGCCACTGTGCGAGACTGGGTTTTGGCGAATGATCCCGAAAGCTATGCCCTGTGCCGGCAGGTGCTGGCCTTTGGTGTCGTCGAGCTGATACGTCCACAGCCACCGATTACGCATCCCGCGCTGATCATGACCTGCGAAAACGACAGCGGCAGTACGCCGTCGATGAGCCAGGCTATTGCCGGCGAGATCAAGGGGTCACAGGTTGTCGTGGTGCCGGATTTACAACACATGGGACTAACCGAAAATCCCTCATTTTTCATCGCCGCGCTGGTGGATTTTCTGGAACAGCTTGCGGAAGCTTAAAACAATTTACAGGATTCTTTAATGAAAAAATTGTCTGGAGGCCAGGCCGCAGTTGCATCACTGCAGGCAGAGAATGTTCAACATGTATTCGGCCTGATTGGATCGGCCACGATGGAAATGTTCGACGCGCTTTACGACGCCAGCGAGATCAAATTTATCGGTATCCATGATGAGCGCACCGGCACCCATATGGCCGATGGTTATGCACGCGCATCCGGCAACGCCGGTATCGTTCTCGCCGGGCAGAATGGTCCCGGCGCGACCAACCTGGTGACGGGCCTGGCCCAGGCTTATGCCGCCTTTTCCCCGGTGGTATCGATCGCGGGTGCATTGTCTTCGGCGCATGTCTATCGCGATGCCTTTCAGGAAGTGGATCAGCAGGCGTTGTTTAAACCCATTACCAAGAAAACCTGGACCGTGACGCAAACCGGCCGGGTTCCGGAAATGTTCCGCGAGGCGTTTCGTACCGCGATGACACCACGTCGAGGTCCGGTGCAACTCAACTTACCGCGTGACGTACTGTCCGAAGTTACCGGGTTTCCCGACTTCCAGCAACCCGGGAGCTACCGCTCGCAAAATGTGCCCCCTGCATCCGTAGACGCGATCAGGCAGGCGGCTGAAATCCTGAGACAGGCAAAGCAACCGGTTATCGTCACCGGCGGCGGCATTAAGAACACGGGTGGACACGAGGATGCGCTGGCGCTTGCCGAAGCCCTGAATACGCCGATCATTCTCGCACCCGGGCATGGAGATGCGATTCCGTTCGATCATCCCCTGAACGCGGGACAGATGGGGCCCCGCGGCAATATTGTCGCGTCGCGACTGGCAAAAGAGGCCGACGTTATCCTGGCGCTGGGTACCCGGCTTGGATTCAATTCAACGTTTTACTCCTACGACAATATTAATCGGCAGGCTGATATCATCCAGGTTGAACTGGAGCCTACCGCGATCGGTCGCTATTTCCCGATCAGGCTCGGAATCTGGGCCGACGCTCGCGCAGCAGCGCGGCAGCTTTGTGTCGAACTGGGCAAGCTCGAGGCCCGAGCTGAGGTTGAGGCCTGGACCCGGTCCTATATCAGCGAGCGCGAAGCCTACTTGCAAAAGCGAGATGCCGATGCCGATACCGCGACGCACCCGATCCAGCCCTCGGGTCTTTACAAGGAACTGCGGGCGGTCTTGCCTAAAAGCGCGGCCATTACCATGGATGCAGGAACGCTTTGTCTGCAGGCCACCGATGCACTGAACTACTGGGAGCCGCCGTGCCTGTTTACGCCGCTCGATTTCGGGCTGGTTGGTTTTTCCTTTGCCTGTGGCCTGGGCGTCAAGATTGCGCGACCCGACAGGCCAGTGGTCAGCCTGATGGGTGACGGCGGTTTCGGCATGACCATTTCCGAACTGAGCACCGCGGTCGATCACGGCATCAACACCGTTACCATCGTCATGAACAACCAGTGCTGGGGTGCAGAAAAGGCCTACCAGCGAGACTTTTTCGGCGAACGCTACATCGGCGCCAACATCAGCAGCCCGCCGTTTGACAAGGTCGCGGAACTTTACGGCGCGGCTGGTTTCAAGGTGGAGCATATCGGCGAGGTTGGTGAAGCGGTCCAGGCGGCGCTCGACTGCGGCAGGCCCGCGGTGGTCGATGTCGCTGTCGATCCGGCCGCGCTATACAGCTTTCGTCGGGACTCATTCAAGCATCGGGGAGGGTGAGCAGACATGACTGACGACCGTCATGTGTATCCATTCCTGCAACCTGGCGATACCGATTTTGATGGAAGAAGTATCGTAATTTGAAGAATAGGATTAATATCAGCCCTGGCTTTAATCCCGAGAAATCCGAACAAGCAAGGTAAGTCCCAATGAAATTTCAATTAGCAATCAACCTGGAACGCATGAACGACAGCATGGATATGGGCGATGTTGCCCGTCATACGCTGGAGATGGTGCAGATGGCGGACCAGGCTGGTTTTACTGTTGCCTGGGCCGCAGAGCACCATGCCCTGGAAATGACTATCGCCCCGAATCCATTCCAGATCCTGACCTGGTGGGCCAATCACACCGATAATATTCGTCTCGGTACCGCGGTTGCGGTGGCTGCCTACTGGCATCCGATCAACCTTGCCGGAGAGGCGGCGATGACTGACTTGATCAGCGGCGGCCGACTCGAATTCGGCATCGGCTCGGGTGCCTACCAGAGGGAATTCGATCGTATGCATGCCGGTCTGAAGCAGTCGGATGCCTACAAGTACATGCAGGAAATGCTGCCCGCGCTGAAAGCACTCTGGGCGGGCGATTATGAACACAACGGCGAGTTCTGGACCTTCCCGACTTCTACCTCGGTACCGAAACCCGTGCAGAAACCCCATCCACCCATTTGGGTTGCGGCCAGGTCACCGATAACCTTCGATTACGCGATAAAGAATAATTGCCATGTCATGTCCTGGCCTTTAACGCGTCCGTTTTCCGAGGCTGAACTATATAAGTCCCAGCTCGATGAGGCCATTGCCGCATACCCCGATGCCGACCGACCGACCTTTGCCTTGATGCGCCATACCGCGCTCTATGATGATGCCGCGGGACGTGAAACCGCGATCAAAGCGATACAGACGGTGCTGGGCCAGTTCGAAAACCTGTTCCGCAATCTCGGCGACGTTAACAATGGTTTCCCGAAACGGATTCCGCTCGAAGAGTTGACCGATCGTGAACAGTACAATGCGGATATGCTGGAACAGAACCTGATGTTCGGATCGCCCGAAGACGTCATCACCAAGCTCAAGCGCTACGAAGCGCTTGGCGTGGATGAGTTTATTTACTATGCCAGCATGGGACTGGGACAGAAGGAACAAAAGCGTTCGCTCGAACTATTCTGCTCCGAGGTGATGCCGGCCTTTACGTAACAGCAGGCCAGCTTTAAGCGGTCTCTATTGGGGTGCCATACCGGCAAATTGCGGTATAACAACTGCAGCGACGATTCCGAGGATCATGAGCGCTGGAAACATCCAGCCCAGGATCAATACGCCGACCGAATTAGCAGCTGGCGCCGCTCCGAAATTATTGTTACCACTGGTGCCCGGGAAAAAGATCAGGTAGATCGCGAGTATCAGGTTGATTATCGGGATGATAAACAGCAGGAACCACCAGCCGCTGCGGTTCAGATCGTTAAGTCTGCGCTTTGCGAACATGACCGATATGACGATGGTGACAACATAAAAGATGCCGATACCCAGCATGCCTATCATCGATGTGCTCGGATCTCCGCCCATGAATGCGCTTGCCCCTGCCAGCGGAACTATTACCAGCATAAGCAGGAAATTGACACCGATACTGTACGCGAGGTAGCGCATACGGCCGATACGACCATTAAAGGAAAATATTTTCGGTTGATAAGACCCTTCGTCGTGCCCGGTATCGAGAGACGCATCGGGTGCGTCATACGGATTTACATCACTTATACTTGCTTCGCTCATGCGAATTCCCCTGTTTTAATTAGCCCCGGTTAATTAATATAGGTCAACCTATTGAATTCGCAATGAAAAAATCCTGACTGGCAGGTTTCGTTTATGGCATCGATTCCGACAAATACGCAGCTTTCGTCGTTTTTGAAAACCCTGCGCGCACTAAAGGGCAAACCCTACGAGCGTGGATTTTCGCTTGCCGGTGCTTTACCTTAGCCGTAGCCTGACCGCAACGAAGAAAACCGCAAGGAACTAATTCCAGCCCCGGAGAGTTTATGAATAATCCAACCCCGCATCTCGTTTCCCCGAATTGCAGTGAAGCCGAGCGGGAGCTGCGCGTTCAACTTGCCGCCTGCTACCGCGCTTTTGTCCACTATGGCTGGACCGATTCGATCTTTACCCATTTAAGCGCCAGGGTGCCCGATAATCCGCAGCACTACCTGATCAATCCTTATGGGCTGCTATTTCACGAAATCTGCGCCAGTAATCTGATCAAGGTTGATTTCGATGGCAACGTCATTGATGGAGACCACTCTTATAACGAGGCGGGACACGCGATCCACACCGCGATACTGAAGGCGCGACCCGATATCAATGTCGCCTTGCACAGTCATACCCGTGCGGGCATGGCGGTTTCATGCATGGAATGCGGGCTGTTGCCACTGACCCAGCAGGCGAACGAGATTCGCGATATGGTTTGCTACCACGAGTATGGGATTGCGCGCACCGATAGCGAAGAATGCCAGCGGCTCGGGGCGGATATCGCTGATAGCTGGATCATGATCATGCGCAATCATGGCCTGCTGACGATTGGCCGCAGTGTCGCCGAAGCATTTTATTACCTGTATACCGTTGAAAGCGCGTGCAAGGTGCAGGTTGATGTAATGGCCTCCGGTCGCGACATCGTGACGCCCGCACCCGGGGTCGTGGACGAACTGGCACATCACGGCAAGGCGCGCGCAATGGCAACGCAGGAGCATGTCGATCTCGCCTGGAACGCGGTAATTCGCTTGCTCGACCAGAAAGATCCTTGCTATAGAAATTAGCGGCTTGTTATGTCTGCTTTGGTGATTTTATGACCCAGGTGCTGAATCCAGCCGAAGTTAACGAGCCTGATTGGCATCTGCTTATATCTCTACGCGACCTGGATTCGCAGCCAGCGAAGATGGTACGTGTCGAAGGCAAGCAGGTTGCCGTTTTCAACACCCCGGATGGAATCAGGGCCTGTGACAATCGTTGTCCCCATGAAGGCTATCCCCTGTCCGAAGGTAGCCTGTCACCTGATTGTATTCTGACTTGCAACTGGCACAACTGGAAATTTAACCTCGATACCGGCGATAACCTCTTTGGCGGAGATCGATTGAGGACCTATCCGCTCGAGGTTCGCGGTGACGAGGTCTGGATTGATATTGCCGAATTGCCGTACCAGCAAAGATATGCAGCGATTATCGACAGCCTGCATGATGCCTTTGATGACTACAGCTACGACCGTATCGCACGCGAAATCGCGCGCCTGGTACGCCTGGGTGCCGATCCGTTTGACGTGCTGCGACTGGCCATCGACTGGTCATGGCAGAAAATGGAGTTTGGCTGGACCCACGCCTATGCCGGCATGGCAGACTGGATAATCCTGTATCAAGAAAACCGGCATAACGAAGAATTGAAGCTGGTCTGTCTGGTCGAAAGTGTCACCCACGTCGCTTACGATGTCCTGCGGGAACTTGAATATCCGTTTACCGAAAAGGCTTCCGCGTTTGATGCTTCAACTTTTGTCGACGACATCGAGGCGGAAAATGAAGCAGCCGTGGTAGCGGCCATACGTGGTGGCATCCGTGACGGGTTATCTTTTTTCGACTTTGAACCAGCACTATCGCGAGCCGCGTTACTGCATTACAACGATTTCGGGCATGCACTAATCTACGTCACCAAGACCGGTAAGCTTATCGAATCTCTCGGCAACAGCGTGATGGAACCCCTGTTGCTATCGCTGGCACGTGAATTTATCTACGCCTCACGCGAGGACAGGATTCCGGAATTTCGCGCTTACAGTACCCAGCTGGAAAAATGGGGTCAGCACCAGCAGCAAATACCCGATGCCAGTCTGTGGCGACATCAGGGGATTAACAAGTCGATGAAAGCCGCGGTCGCCTGCAGTGGCAATCCACCTGAAGATATTTACCAGGCACTGCTGATTGCAAATGCGATCAACCTGCTGAGTTTTGATATTGAGCAGCAGGAAAAGATTCGCGTCCCGGTTTCCGGCAACGTGGGGTGGCTTGATTTTACGCATGGCCTGACCTTTGCTAATGCAGCCAGGCAGCAGTGCTCGCGCCACCCGGAATTGTGGCCGCAGGCCCTGCTGCAGATGGCATGTTTCAACGGTCGCAATGCCGGATTTACCACCCGCGAACTCGATCTGGAAAGCTGGAAAGCGGACGATCTCGAGGGCAGGTTAAATCAGCTACTGGAACGGGTATTGGATCACGGCCAGGCGGAACACATCGTGTCGGTGCATTTACTGAAAACCGCACTGGCAGTGCGAGATGAAATCAATAATCTTGAGCCCGAGGATGCCGGAATTCTGGTCGCGGGACTGACTCGTTTCTTTGAGTCACCACTCAAGCGTAGACAGGCCAGGCGGACCGCTTACCAGTCTCTGAAATTCGTTGCCAAAGAGTAAATTTGAATTATGTAGATCGACGTATTTCTGTTCAGTTCGCAACACTTACCGGCACGATGGTTCCCGTGAGTGTGTCGGCTATGAAGCCCACGTGATTAGAAACCCGGGCAAAACACTGGTAGCATTGGGCCGGTATTCATAGCGTCTCGAGGAGTGAGCAACATGAGATCGTTAAAGCTGGTGCTACGAATGACCACGGTCCTGGTTTTGTGTTTCCCCTTCATTAGCTCAGCTGATCAGACTGACCAACGCCTGGACGGACTTTTTCAGACCCTGCAAACCAGTCAGGACGCCGAGGTATTGCTGGAGGCCGAGGCCACCATATGGGAAATATGGTATGAAAGTGGCAAGGATGCAATCGATAACCTGATGCTGGAGGCAGCGCAGCTGGTTCGTGCTGGTGATCTTGCCGCTGCAGAAGCGGTTTATACAATGGTTATCGAGGAAGTGCCCGGTTTTTCAGAGGGCTGGAATCGGCGTGCCACGGTGCGTTACTATCAGCGTGATTATGATGGTTCGCTGGAAGATATCGAGCAGACACTGAAACTCGAACCCCGGCATTTTGGTGCTTTCTGGGGACTGGGCATGATACTGGGTTCCCAGCAAGATTTTGAACGTGCGATAATCGCCTTCGAACGCCTTTTGGAAATCAAACCTAATGCGAACGATGCACGTCCCCGCATAGAACTACTGAAACAGGAACTGGCGAAACAGGCTGTTTGACTGCCACCAAATCCGCTACCCGGTTTCACTGCCGCAAGCCTATCACGTAACATGGTTAAAACACGGTATCAGGCTGTCGAGGTTGAAGCCTCCTTTAAAATGTCGTCGGCTTGCTGTCGGCACTAAATGAAACCTGGTGAAGCAGATGAGTAACGCACTGAAAGCAGTATTGTTTTCGGCTTTTGTTTTTCCCGGAAGTGGGCACCTTTATTTAAGGAAACCCGTTCAAGGTGGCCTGTTGGTCATTGTTTCAATTGCCTGTATCACGATATTGCTGTCCATCGCCATGGAAAAGGCACAACAAATCAGCGATAAAATCCTGAGTGGTGAAATTCCGCTTGATGTAACTCGCATCACCGAAGAAATAACAAGCCACGCCACGACGGGCGGAACCCAATGGGCCGACATTGCAACCTATCTGCTGTTGGTCTGCTGGCTAGTCGGTATTGTTGATTCTTTCCGCGTCGGTCGCTTGAAGGATAAAGCCAACAATTCTGTCGACAAGGAGATTTAATCCGTGAAGCAGTCGTCACGGCCTGCGGCCAGGTGATCGGGTAGGTATCCGGGGAAGTTAAAGGTGGGTCTTGTTTAACAGGCTCGCACCCTGTTCATCGATAATTTGTTGTGCCTTGGCGATGGAATGATCGATGGCGGCCTGCAATTCCACGTTTTGATCGGCACGGATAAACTGGATCCGCTTGGTTTCGCCGCTAACTTCGCCGCTGATAAAACCTGCGCTACGGTACTTGCCATCTTCGTTGATGGGCGCGGCTTCGATCGAAAACCCCTTGTAGTCAACCGGCTCCGAGGGTTCGGGTTGCCCCGCGCCGGCAGCACCGCTGAAAATTGATTTGAAAAAATTACCGAGCCCCATAGTGCTGTCTCTTAGTGCCTGCGGAAATCACATCATAACAAAGCTGAAAATTACTGCATGTTGCGGTCATGCCAGTTCTTGTATACCTCGTCCGGCCATTTCGACTGAAAGAAAGCAATCATCGCGAGGACTTCCTGGTCCGAGAGCTTGTCGCCAAATGCAGGCATAACACCACCCAGTTTGATGCCGCCCTCTTTAATGGATCGGGCAAGCTGCGGAATCGAATGGTGCCAGGCATGGGCACTGCCATCCAGGGGTGGGGGTGGATAGTTTCCATTCGCGTCCGGTTTCTTCCACTCTTTGGTGCCCTCGGCGTTGACGCCATGACAGACGGCGCAGTTTTGTTGAAACAGTTCGGCACCGTAATCAATTATGTCCTGGTTGAACCAGCGTTCGACGGCTGCGACGTTAAAACTGGCGAGACATAAAAGTGCAACAATTCCATATTTGAAAAGGTCCATAGTCTGGTCCTGAATGAATCCGGTGGCAGTTTTACTCCAGTATCGGCTACAGGGTCAACAGGATTCGAGTAGCATTCCCTGAATTGCATTGACTCTGTATATACTACAGGGTTTAAAGTATATTACCGTTTTAGCCTGGAGTTTTAATCGATGTTGACACGCGGAAAACTCGCCACCCAGACGGGGTGTAATATTGAAACCATTCGATACTACGAAACCATTGGATTGATTCCGGCACCGGCGCGCACAGCTTCAGGTTACCGTAGTTACGGCGATGAACACCTGCGCCGCTTGAATTTCATTCAACGTGCCCGGTCGCTTGGCTTTTCGAGCGAGCAAACCCGCGGACTGCTCGATTTAACCGAAGCCGGGGGCAACAAGACACGCGCCGATGTGAAGTCTCTGACCGAGGCGCATATCGATGAAATAAGCCAAAAAATCAAGGATTTACAAAAGATAAAGAAACGCCTGAGACAGATTTCCTCGTTCTGTGACGGTTCGGAAAAAAGTGCCAGTACCTGCCCGATTCTGGAATCACTTTTTGACGATAACTAGTCATTTAAAAACTATCGACTCGATGCACCCGGGTCGTGATCCTGCCGTCGGCGTAGAGATTGAGGTGGCGGTACCCGGGAGCCTCGTTACCGATCGCGAATTCCTTGCTGTCCGGCTTGAATTGAACACAGCTCGAGGGGGTCGACATCCATTCGATGCCACCGATTGACTGCCGTGTTTCCTGGTGCACGTGACCCCACAAGACGCCCCTGATATTGTCATGTCGAGCAATATTCTCTCTCAGTTGGTCACTGTCGTGCAGTCCCTTCTGGTCAATCCATAAGCTGCCTGTATCCAGTGCCTGGTGGTGAAGACAGACCAGTGCATGCTTTTCAGGGTGGGCTCGCAGGCAGTCGTGCAGGAAGTCAAGCTGGGTCTCGGAGACACGTCCATGCACTTCACCCCTGATCGTGGAATCGAGCAATACAATTTGCCAGTCAGCGATCAGTACATGCTTCGCCGAATGAATCTTTTGGCCAATGAATCGCTCCTGTAAGGTTTCGCTATCATCGTGATTACCCGGCAACCAGAAAGTCACAACACCCATGGCGTCAATTTTTTGTGCCAGGTAGTCATAGGATTCGGTACTGCCATCCTGTGAAAGGTCACCGGTGGCAAGCAATAAATCCGGATGTCCGCTATTTTCGATGACAGCCTTGCTGACCGCCTCAAAACTGTGCCGGGTATTCACGCCCTGCAGGCAGTTCTCAGCCTCCGCGAAAATATGACAATCCGTGATTTGCACCAGGCTGACAATATCTGGCTCGGTTGCTGTGATTTGCTGGTTTTTCTCCTCGGCAGTGTTGCTCATGATGGGAATATTCAGGCTCCGTTACTAAACAGGTGTCAGTCCGTTATTTTTACCTGGCCTTAACCGATCACTGTGTTTCGATCGCAAAGGGACTGCCAATCGACGATAGCAACAATCGGTGTTAACGACAAACAAATCATCGCAACCTAAAAGCGTTCCCTATGTTTCCGGTTACTGGCATTATTGGCGAATAATGCAAACTCCCGAAAAATTCAGATTCATACCCTACCGACGCCAGGATATCGTCGATATGTGCCTGCATGATAGCAAGCTGGAAACAGGCACCGATGATTTTCGGCAGCTCAGTTACATGCTGGACCAGGTATTCCATTTCGAATTTCACCAGGTCATCGAGGCGTTGAAGCATGCCTATGCGGATATTGACCCGGATGCCGATACCCGACGACCGGGATTCGACGCATCCGAAAATACACCGTCCTTTATCTCGTTGCTGGATGGACTGCTTGAAAAGGCCAATTACGAACGCGTAACTGAATCGGATTTAAACCGGGCGCTTTCCGAGTCGTCGTTGTTCAAGATTCGTTTGCATGTTGATTTTGATGATTTTTCCGAAGTGTCGCTATTCGCGCGCGGTCAATCGATCAGGACCGAGACAATTTCTTCGTGGTTTGGATTGCGCAGCAACACAATCGAATTCGTCAACTTTGACCGGGTCGTGGTTTACCTGCGAATTCGGGATGATTTTGAGCATTCGAAACTTGATTCAGATCTTTGTCGGGCCGGTGCAACCCTGCTCAAGTTGTTCCGCAACGTACCCCGGGCGGACCTTGAAATGTTATTTCCGAATACCCGTGTGCGCATGCGCTTGATGGACAAGCTGTTGATCGGTATCCCGGCGGTCGTCAGTGGCGGCATCGTGCTGACCACCAAGCTCGGTGCGTCACTGGTGTTGCTGGGTTCGCTGTTCGGCTACTGGATGGGTGTCAGCAGCCAACCGGTCGAATTAAACCAGGCAGCAGTCGTAGCCCTGTTGGCGGGTGCCGCCGCACTGGGTGGCTACCTTTGGAAGCAGTTCAACAATTTCAAGAACCGGAAAATTCGATTCATGCAGGCGTTAACGCAAAATTTGTATTTTAAAAACCTGGATAACAACGCGGGCGTATTTCACCGTTTAGCGAACGATGCCGAGGAGGAGGAATCCAAGGAGGCAATATTGGCGTATTATTTTCTATTGGTCAGTTCCGAACCTTTGACCCGGTCGGAACTTGATCGCGAGATCGAACGCTGGTTTGATTCCCGGTGGAACTGCGCACTTGATTTTGAAATCGACGATGCGCTGCATAAGTTGCTTGGCCTGGGCCTGGTGGAGAAATCCGGGGACAGGCTTGTTGCCGTGTCGGTCAAGCAAGGTATCCGGATCCTGGACCGGCGCTGGGATAATTATTTCGTACCGGAAACTGAATTACGCTAACATTGTCGTGACTGAATTCTGGATAAAATTCTGTGTATCTGCTGATCGCCGCTAACGGCAAGCTCTCGCTGGAAGACAGCGATAATATGAGTACTTTTTCTATTGTCGAGGAAGAGAGCGGTTTAGCTGCGACACAACTTTCTGCTATCGCAACGCCCGCCGAGGAACACCATCACTGGCTAGATGCCAATGCCGTGGTAGAGCTATCAGGACGCGAGGATGATCAGCAATGGGTTGCCGGGTTCTGGGATATGCTCGCCAGTGTGGAAGCCTACGGCTATTCAGATATGAAAAAAAAACGAGTCAAGGCTCACGTGGACCTGGCCTGATGCTAAGGCCGATCTGCTTTTTACTGGTTGCCTTTTGTCTAACGGGTTGCGCCAGTCTGGTCAGTTCCGCCACCTCGAGGATGGCGGACAACATTACGCTCGCGATCCAGAACCAGGACGATCCAGCGACCGTGCGCGATGGAGCGCCAGCTTACCTGTTGATGATCGATGGCCTGGTCGAGGGAGATCCCAAAAGCACCGACCTGCTGCTGGCCGGGTCCAAACTCTACGGGTCCTATAGCACTGCCTTTGTCGACGATGAAGCGCGCGCGCAACGCCTTGCCGACAAGTCACTGTCGTATGCCCGTCGGGCACTATGTCTCGAAGCCCGCGAAATATGCGAAGCCACTGCAAGCAAGCTGGATCAGTTTCAGGGTAGTCTGGCGGTGACAGGGAAAGGGGAACTCGAAACGCTTTACGGTTTTGCCGTCGCCTGGGCGAACTGGATTCAAACCAATTCCGCGGACTGGAATGCCGTGGCCGACCTGGCAAAGGTTACTGCACTGTTTGAACATTGCCTGACCATCGACGAGCGCTACGATGCCGGGGGAGCACATCTCTACCTGGGTGTAATCAAGTCACTGCGACCTGCGGCACTTGGCGGTGAACCCGAAATTGCCCGTGGGCATTTCGAATCTGCCATCGAATTTTCCGCGGGACAGAACCTGATGGCCAAGGTATTGATGGCAAAGCATTACGCCAGGAACGTTTTTGACCAGGAATTGCATGATTCGCTGTTGACTTCAGTACTGGCCGAAAATGCCGATTATCAAGGCTATGTACTGGCCAATTCCCTGGCAAAAGTAGAGGCTGAACAGCTACTTGCGGAATCCGGGGATTTTTTTTAAACGAAACTATTCGGACCAACCCGGCTCAAATTGTCGATATGGAACCTGATAAATGAACACAGTAGTTAAAATTGCGAGCCTGGCGCTGTTGCTGATTTTTTTCAGCGTCGCTGCCGATGCAAAGCGACTCAAAATTGCAACCCTGGCGCCAGCCGGAACAACCTGGATGAAGGAAATGAAAGCCGGGGCCAGCTTGATTGCAGAGCGCACCGGGGGCCGGGTCAAGTTGAAGTTTTACCCGGGCGGCGTGATGGGAAACGACCAGAGCGTGCATCGCAAGATCAAGATCGGGCAGCTACATGGCGGTGCCTTTACGCCGAGCGGTTTGGCGCAGGTGGACAGCAGTATAAATGCACTGAGTCTGCCGATGATGTTCGAGTCGTTCGACGAAATTGACTACGTGCGTGCAAGAATGGACCCGGTAATGAAACAGCAAATGGAGGCAAAAGGTTTTGTATTGCTCGGAATCTCCGAGGGCGGGTTCGTCAGAATCCTGTCCAAAAAGCCAATGCAGAACCTCGAATCGATTCGTAACAGCAAGGTCTGGGTGCCGGCAGGTGACCGGGTCGGACAGATGGCGATGAGCGCGCTTGGTATCACGCCGATATCCCTGCCGATTGCCGATGTTTTTACCGGCCTGCAGACCGGGTTAATCGAAACGGTTACGGTAAATCCGACCTCGGCGATTGCGTTTCAATGGCACACCAGTACCTCCTATATGACCGAGGTGCCCATTACCTACCTGATCGGTGTAATGGCGGTACAGAAAAAGGCTTTCGCTAAACTCACCCCGGGTGATCAGCAGGTTGTGCGCGAAGAGATCGGCAAGGTTTTCAAACGCCTCGACAAGATCAATCGCAGCGATAACCAGGCTGCAAAAACCGCATTGCAAAACCAGGGTATTACCTTCGTCACCCCCGAACCGGGTGAGGTCGAACGCTGGCGCAGCATATCGAATCAGTCCATCGAAGAAATGGTCAAATCCGGGGTAGTTTCCAGTGAAATTGTCGACCAGGTCAGGGGACACTTACAAAGCTTTCGCGATAGCCAGTAATTGATGCAACCCTGGATAAATCGGCTTCATCGTGCGGAGGATGCCTTGCTGGTCGTCCTGTTGAGCTCGATGATTGTGCTGGCCGGGACGCAGATTATATTGCGCAACTTTTTCGATTCCGGATTTGTCTGGATCGATCCGATACTGCGGGTTTTGGTGCTCTGGCTGGGGTTGCTCGGTGCGACCGTCGCTACTCGAAACAATAAACATATCCGTATCGATCTGCTGTCGAAGTTTTTCGATCGTAATACCCATCGATTGATTCAGTCGCTGGTGGGGCAGGTCAGCGCCTGGACCTGCATGGTGATCGCCTGGCATGGACTGAACTGGATCAGGATGGACTATGCCGATGGCGTGGACTCTTTGTTGGGAATACCGGCCTGGATGCTGGAAGTCATCGTCCCCGCCGCGTTTGGATTGATCGGTCTGCGTTACTTTATAAAATCAATTGGCTGGGCTCGGTTATATGTTCTCCATTTAAAGGCTGAGCGGAGACGGGCAAAGTGAGCTTCGCGGCACCGATTTTGCTGTTGCTGGCAATTCTGCGCACGCCGCTGTTCGTGGT
Source organism: uncultured Gammaproteobacteria bacterium (assembly GCA_947259485.1). GTDB lineage: Bacteria > Pseudomonadota > Gammaproteobacteria. The sequence continues at coordinate 84,157 of CAMYLU010000006.1, forward strand.
CATCGCCCTGAGTGCAATGCTTGGATTCCATAGCCTCGGTGTCGATTTATCGGTAATCAGCATCGAGGTTTATCGTCTCGCCGAAATGCCCGTGCTGCTGGCGATCCCATTATTTACTTTTGCCGGATACTTACTCGGTGAGAGTAACGCGTCTACCCGCCTGGTCAACCTGACCAACAGTCTACTGGGCTGGATGCCTGGCGGTCTCGCGATCGTGGCGATTTTCGCCTGTGCCCTGTTTACCGCTTTTACCGGTGCTTCGGGAATCACCATAGTGGCACTGGGTGGATTGCTATACCCGGCGTTGAAACAGGCCGGGTACCTTGATAATTTCAACCTGGGGCTATTGACCAGCTCCGGTAGCCTGGGGCTCCTGTTTGCCCCGTCGCTGCCGTTAATCCTGTATGGCGTCGTCGCACAGCAGATGGACCTGGATCAGGCGGTCAGCATCACCGACCTGTTCCTGGCCGGGGTCTTCCCGGGCTTGCTGATGCTGCTGATGTTGTCGCTCTACTCGATGATGCAGCCCCGTGATCGAAGTCGACGTGAACCCTTTAATCGACAGGCTGCGATCGCGGCGGTTGTCGAAGCGAAATGGGAAATTCCACTGCCATTGCTGGTGCTGGGTGGCATTTACGGCGGTTATTTTGCAGTCTCGGAGGCCGCGGCGGTCACCGCCGTTTATGTCCTGATCGTAGAAGTATTTATTATCCGCGAAATAAAAATCTCCGGGTTGCCAGCAATCATGCGCGAATCGATGATGCTGGTCGGTGGCATCATGATTATTGTCGGCGTGTCACTGGCTTCGACCAATTACCTCATCGACGCTGAAATTCCGACCCGACTGTTTGCCTTCATCCAGTCACATATCGATGAAAAGTTGACCTTCCTGATACTGCTGAACCTGTTTCTTCTGGCGCTGGGCATGATGCTCGATATTTTCTCGGCGATCGTGATAATCGTGCCGATCATTCTGCCGATCGCTGTCGGTTATGGCATCCACCCGGTCCACCTGGGCATCATCTTTCTTGCCAATATGCAACTGGGTTATTTCACGCCACCGGTGGGCATGAACCTGTTCATCGCCAGCTACCGCTTCAATAAACCGGTAATGACCCTGTATGTCGCCACCATCCCTTTTTTCTTGGTGCTGCTGATCGCGGTGTTAATCATTACCTACTGGCCGACCCTGAGCCTGGTATTGTTAACCGACTAGGTTCGCGTCTCTAGCCTTGGGGCAGCCATCGCGCAGGTTTAAGTTTCAAGGGCGGAAATATCTGAAGCAGTTCGGTTTAATGATTTCCCATCCCCGGTCCAGTATGTCGAGGATTGCCTGATCAAGCGGTGCATGCCTGCAGGCCGCCATGTTTTGCCTCAGATGCTCAACCTTGCTGGCACCGAGTATGATGCCGTCACCCAGTTCCTCGTCGAGCAGGGAATGATGCACCAACCAGCTCAAGGCGACCTCGACGGGTTTTAAATCAAACTCCTGGCAGGCCGTTTGCAGCTCCTGTAATACGTTAAAGTAATCCCGCTTCCAGTAACGGTCTAAATAACCGCGCTCGACATTGAACCTGCCGCTATCGGGAATTTGATCCATGGACAGGTGTTTGCCGGTCAGCATACCACCCGCCAGTGGGTTATAGGCGTTAAAGCGGATGCCATAGTTGCGCAGGCATGGAAACAGTTCACGTTCCACGTCCCGCGTCAGGGCGTTGTACATCCCCTGGTAAACGGTCGGTTCCATCCAGCCGTTGCGACGACAGGTTTCTACCACTTCGGCAACCTGCCAGGACGCGTAGTTGCTCAAACCGAAGTGAATGAATTTGCGCTGTTGAAACAGTTCGAAGCAGGATTCCAGTGTCTGCGCGACCGGTGTCTCAAGATCGGGGGAATGCAGGTAGAGCAGGTCGACTCGGTCGGTACCGAGTCGCTGCAGGATCTCCGCCATCTGCTTTTTGACCGAGACAGGCTTTAGCCCATCGTCATTCCACGGGTTTACCTTGGATGCAATGTAGAGCTTGTCGCGCGCTGCAGGCGGTAGCAGTCGGCCGAGCATTTCCTCGGTGCGGCCCTCACAGTAAATGTGGGCGGTATCGATTTCGTAATTGCCTGATCCGGTAAACAGCGCCAGCATTTCCTGGGCGGTTTCCTGGTCAACCTGGTCGCCAAAGGTCATGCTGCCTAGAATTTGTTTCATAATAAATTACCTGTCACCAAAGATCCTCGCGGTGGCTAGTTAGAGGCATAACCACCGTCGACCATGTAAATACCCCCGGTGCAGTAAGACGAAGCCGCGGAAGCAAGGTAAACGGCGAGCCCTGCTATGTCATCTGGCTCGCCAATGCGGCCAAGTGGGATACGTTTAATGAACCGGTCGTGCGAATGCTTGTCATTCCATAATGCCTCGCTGAACTTGGTTTTTATCAATCCGGGACAAATTGCATTGACACGGATATTGTCAGCGCCCCAGTCCTGTGCCATCGCTTTGGTCAGGTTGATGATTGCGGCCTTGCTAACGCTGTAGATGCCGATACCAGCCTCGGGGGTTAGTCCGCCGATTGAACTGATATGGATGATCGAACCACCACCCCCCTGTTTCATTATCGGGTAGGCTCTTTTACACAGCTCAAATGGTCCTTTTAAATTGACGTCGATAATTTTTTCAAAAGCGCTTTCATCGGTATCTTGCAACGGGCCGAGCACCGGGTTGGCGGCAGCGTTGTTGATTATGATGTCCAGGCCGCCGTAAATCTTGACGGTCTGGTCGACCAGTGAATGGATGTCGTTGATATTGCCCATATTAGCAGCGATACCGGTCGCTTCGAGGCCGTCTGTCTTGAAGGAGTCGGCAGCCTCGTCAACAGCCTCCTGCTTGCGGCTGCTAACGATAACACGGGCACCAAAACCTGCCAGCGCATATGCCATGGCCTCGCCGATGCCCTTGCTGGCGCCGGTGACCAGCGCTACTTTGCTATCGAGTTGAAACATCGATCCGAATTGTTGATTGATAGACATTCTAGATCCCGGATTGAATTTCATACGAACGGCGAGTTTATCATGACAACAGCGTAATTCACTCGTTGCGCGTTTGCGTCAGACCGGGTTTGATCAACCCGGGTGAGTGGTTACGCGTCGAACGAACCTTTCAGCAGCAGGCTTTTTATCGTGGTTGTATAGCTCGATCGAGTATCGTCGCCATCGATTGAGAGCCAGATGGCAATGACCTGCTGTGGATCTTCGAGGTCGTGGTTTAAACTGAAGTCGCCTGACTCATCCAGAAGCCAGACGTTGTTCTCGAAGATAAGTTCGGATATAGGATGCTGGCGCTGCCGCCCCAGCAGACTCGCGTCCTGGACGGCGTTGAGGAAGTATATCTTTTCTACACCGGTTCCTTCTGGCGCCAGGTCGAATAGCTTCCGGATCCATTTTGCGCTGAATAATTTCTGAAATGCGTTCAGGGTCTTGTCACCTGAAATGACCAGTCCGATCTTTAGTGAAAAGTCGTCGTTTCCCTTTTGTCCCTGGGTGGCGGGCAGATCTAGCAGTTTGCTGAGATTTCCGCTCACCTCTACCCGGGTCACCGTCAGCGGATTATCGAGCGGATAGATGATGGGGCTTGCCGACTGGTTAACTTTTACCGCCATACCTTGCCGGGAAAAACTGACCTCGTTGGCTGCGAGGCGATTGTATTCCAGCAGCTGCCAGTTTTCCTCCTGTTGCACGGGCAGGGCGATGGCGCTGGCAAGAACAAGCGTGTTCAGATTCATCTTCGGGCTCGTCAGAGTGTGAGATTAATAAATACGGTATGAAAACGGAATCGGATCAGCCTGCGCGCTGCGCAAATCCGGAACATACTCGAAATGCCCGCCGCTCTCGGCCGGCTGGAGTAGCATCGTGATGGTGAATTCATTGGTGTCGAAGTGCCAGAAGACAAAGTTGAGAAAACTTTCCGCGTGCTGCCCCGGATTTCCAGCGGCAGTTGTAACAGTTCGGTGTCGTGGCGCGTTTTCCATGGCGGGATCAGGCAGGAGGTTATTTGGACACGGGCTCCATTGCCGTTTCGCCCAACTGAAACGAATCATAGAAGCAGTCAAATGCTTCGACGGTGCCACGGGCATAGATATCGACATTTAATATCCAATATCGAACGGGTCTAGCCGGGCGTTTAGAGCAGCATGCGCGTTATCGAAATAATCTAAAGTTTTTCGTAATCCAGTCGTTAAACCATGTAAGTGGGATTTCATGTCAAGCTGTCGATTTCCTGCAACCCATAATCTGACGGTTGTTGAAGTATGGGAACAGGCGATAAAAATGCCCCAAATTATAGAAACCAGAAGTTTTTTGTCAGCATTTTGCGGCACCCCGCATGACGCGCGGCGGATTCGAGCCACATCACCACAGCGGAAGCTGTATCTCAACCTCAGAGGAATTCTTCCATGCTAGGCACCTATGACCCAACCCTCGTGGCCCTGTCTTACGGCGTCGCAGTAGCGGCTTCCTATACAGCACTCGAGCTCGCGCGCCGGGTCTCGGATTCCAGGGGGATCGAAGCCCTGATCTGGCTTGGTGCCGGTGCTTTTTCGATGGGTGTCGGCATCTGGACGATGCACTTCGTGGGTATGCTCGCGTTCAGCCTGTCGATGCCGTTCAGCTATGACGTATTTATTACCTTTCTTTCGCTGCTGGTAGGTATCGCGGCGGCTGCGTTTGCGATCTTTATCGCTTCGCGCAAGCGCAACAGCTACGCCAAGATAGGATTGAGCGGTTTGCTGCTTGGGGGCGGCATAGCGGGTATGCATTACACCGGCATGGCGGCAATGCGCATGGATGCAACGATTGAATATGATATGAACATCGTTGCATTGTCGATTTTAATAGCGGTTGTCGCTGCCTGCGCAGCGATCTGGATTATATTTACATTGTTAAAATCGAAAACAAAGGGTAACACCCTCGTAATTTTGAAAGCAGGCGCTGCCCTGATCATGGGTATTGCGATCTGTGGCATGCATTACACGGGAATGGTCGCGGCGAACTACACGCCTCATGGGACTGTGCATATGGAAGCGGTCGACAATACCTGGATGGCATTGACCATGGGCTCAGTGGCTCTCCTTATTCTCGCGATAACTCACCTGACCATATATTTCGACTATCGGCTGATGGTCGAGAAAAAACAAGGGGAGAAGGCCGAGCAGAAAGCGGTACAGCTGAGCGAAATCATTGACGAGTCATCGAACGAAATCTATCTGTTTGACTCCGATAACCTTCATTTCATCAAGGTCAATCGTGGCGCCATAGAGAACAGCGGTTACACCGCAGCCGAACTGCAAAACATGACGCCACTAGATCTTAAACCGGAGTTTAACGAACAGAGTTTTTCGGAACTGCTGGAACCCTTGCGTGATGGGTCGAAGAACGAGCTCCTGTTTGAAACGATTCATGAGCGTCGCGATAAAACCGAGTATCGCTCAGTAGTTCATCTGCAGCTATCGAATCTGACGAATCCGCCGGTCTTTGTTGCCATTGTCACGGACATTACCGATCGCAAGAATCTCGAACAACAGCTGGCGCAGGCCAAGAAAATGGAATCGATCGGCCAACTGGCAGCCGGTATCGCGCACGAGATCAATACCCCTGCGCAATTCGTCGGCGACAATATCCGATTCATCAAGGATGCATTTGACGACTTGATCGAACTGACAGGCGGCTACGGCAAACTATTGGATGCCGTTAAAAACGATGCGGTAACCGAAGCGTTAATCGAGGAAATCGAGGCGGCTTACAAAAAATCCGATCCCGAGTACCTGGTCGATGAGATACCGCTTGCCATCGATCAGTCGCTGGATGGCATAACGCGGATTTCAAATATCGTGCGCGCAATGAAAGAGTTTTCTCATCCGGGTAGCAAGGATCTTGAGGCTACCGATCTCAACCAGTCTATATCAAATACCATCACCGTGGCTTCCAACGAATGGAAATATATCGCCGACGTGGAAACTGATCTTGCCGAGGATCTTCCTAGTGTCAAATGTTTTCCGCAGGAGGTTAACCAGGTCATACTCAACCTGATTGTCAACGCCGCGCACGCAATCGATGGCACCAGGGAGAGCGAATCGGCCGACAAGGGCTGCATAAAGATCAACACACGACAGGTCGACGACGAGGTCGAAGTCCGTGTTACCGATACAGGTTGCGGTATACCTGACGATATCAAGCACCGCATATTTGATCCGTTTTTCACAACCAAGGATGTCGGCAAGGGATCCGGGCAGGGACTGGCGATGGCTTACAGGACCATCGTCGACCAGCACAAGGGAAAACTGGAAGTAGAATCGACTATCGGTCGTGGGACCACCTTTACGATTCGGCTGCCAATTAACGGCAGCCCAACACTGATGGACGAGGTGGCGGCATGATGCGCATCATTTTTGTTGATGACGAACCCAATATTCTCAGTGGATTACGCAGAATCCTGCGGCCGCTTAGAGAAGAGTGGGACATGGTTTTCGTGGAAAGTGGCCAGCAGGCGCTGGAGTCCCTTGATGAAGCGCCCTGTGACATTGTTGTTAGCGACATGAAAATGCCGGAGATGGACGGTGCCCAACTGCTGTCCGAAATCCAGCAACGCTTTCCGGAATCTATCCGAATTGCGTTATCGGGTGAAACGGATTCGCACATGATTTACCGCTGCGTGCAGCATGCTCACCAGTATCTTTCCAAGCCCTGTGACGCGGACACTCTCGTCGCTACTGTAAAACGTGCCTACGCGCTGAGAAACCTGATGAAAGACGAGCAACTGAGGAAACTGGTTTCAAACTTGTCATCATTACCAAGCCTGCCTGCCCAGTATGAGAGCATCATGCAGGAGCTGCAGTCGGAAGATCCCTCTCTGCAGAAGATCGGGGAAATTATCGAGTCCGATGTCGCGATGTCGGCAAAAATATTACAGCTGGTAAATTCCGCTTTTTTCGGTCTCGTGCGGCATGTATCGTCGCCGGTTGAGGCCAGCAAGTTTCTGGGCCTCGATGTCATCAAGTCACTGGTCCTGACAACGGGTGTTTTTTCACAGTTCGACGCGTCGAGCATCGGTGAGGCAAGGCTGCAGGCTATCTGGAACCACGCTGCCCAGGTAGGCATACTGGCGAAACAGATTGCGGTTCAGCAGACAACTCACAAATTACTGGGCGATTACGCCTTGATGGGTGCGCTGCTGGCGGATGTCGGCAAGCTCGTGTTCGCTGTGAACCTGGGCGAGGAACTCGCTCGCGCGGAAAAAATTGCTGCAGACGAGCATCGTCCCGACTGGGAAGTCGAGCGGGAGATCATCGGGCACAGTCACATGGATGTCGGGGCATTTCTGATGGGACTCTGGGGCTTGCCGAACCCGGTGGTCGAGTGTGTTGCCTTTCACCATGTGCCTGCTGAATGCGTTGAAGAGGATTTTTCCCCGTTAACGGCGGTGCACATTGCCGATGCCATTGTCAGTGCCGACGGTCACGAAGACCTGCCCGGGCTCGACCGCGATTATATCGGCAAGATGGGTGCAGCCGAACGATTGCCGGAGTGGCTGAAGTTATACCAAAAACTTTTTATCACGGACGTAGAGGTCGCGGTTAATGGGTGAGAAAATCCTTTTCGTCGACGACGAACCCAACGTGCTGCAGTCGATACGTCGCACTTTGCGCTCAAAGTTTGATCTCGACACGGCTGAAGGCGGCGAGGAAGCGCTGGGCTTGCTGAACGCCAATGGCACCTACGCGGTGATTGTCTCGGACATGCGCATGCCGGGTATGAACGGTGTTGAGCTGCTGGCTCAGGCCAAGCAGCAGTCGCCAGATACCGTGCGCATGATGCTAACGGGAAATGCAGATCAGCAGACCGCGGTTGACGCGGTTAATCATGGCGATATTTTCAGGTTTCTAAACAAGCCCTGTGAGTCCGAGGAACTATCCGGCGCCATCACCAGCGGACTGCGTCAGCATCAGCTGATCACGGCAGAAAAAGACCTGCTCGAGAATACTTTGCAAGGCAGTATCAAGGCGCTCACCGACGTACTCGCCTTGACGAATCCAGAAGTCTTTGGACGCACCACCCGATTCAAGCACCGGATCCGCCAAATAGCTGAAGAAATGGAGCTAACCGATATCTGGCAGCTCGAGGATGTCGCTATGCTTTCGCTAATTGGCAGCATGGCGGTCCATGAGGATCTCGTAAAACGCAAGCTACACGGGGAATCAATTTCGTTTGACGAACTCGCAGAGTTCGCATTACATGCCAAGGTAGGCGCCGATCTGCTGAAAGCAATCCCGCGCATGGAGGATATCGCCCGGTCGATTCGCTACCAGGAAAAGAACTATGACGGTTCGGGGTATCCGCGAGACGACATCAAGGGTGCGGATATTCCGCTGGGCGCTCGCTTGATCAAGGTTATTCTCGATTTTGATGCGTTTGAGTCTTGCGGAGATTCTGAACAGGCGGCGCTTGGTAAACTGAAGGCCCAGGCGCATTTTTACGATCCAAGCGTACTCGGCGCCTTCGAAAACACGTTCGAGCAGGATTCGGCATTAATCATAAAACCTGTCCCGATTTCCCAGTTAGCGGACGGCATGCTGCTGGCGGACGATGTGGTGACCTCTAGCGAAGTGTTGCTCGTGGCCAAAGGCCAGGAGACGACGCAGTCGGTGCGTCGGCACCTGCAAAACTACCAGGCAAACGATCAAATCGGCGATTCGGTAAATGTATGGTGTGAAGGCGCCTGATCCGGGAGGGGCAGTCGTTATCCTTCCAGTACCAGGCTGTTGATCGTGGTTGTGTAGCGGCATAGGGTATCGTCGCCGTCAATTGAGAGCCAGACGGCGATAACTTGCTGCGGGCTTTCGAGTTGGTAGTCAAGACTGAAATCCGCGGACTTGTCCGGCAGCTGCCAGTTATCGGTGTGCTGCAGTGGCAGAGCGATGGCGCCGGCCAGCATCAGCGTGTTCAGTTTCATTGCTGCACTCGTCGAGGATTGAAAGCATTGTGCGGTTTGACCAGGGAATTGAATCAGCACTGCACGCTGCCGGGATGCCTGGCTGGCTCGCTACCTGCCGGCTCGAAAATAGTCCGGTTCGTCAGTCAACCAGTTTGTCGGCGCGTACCCGGTTTTCGGCGTGGGCTTCGGTGATCTTGCCGTACAGGTCTTTGACCCGCTCCCTGCTGCCGATCATGCCCGGCTTTTCACTGAAAGACATGATCAGTAACAGGCGGTCGGTATCGCCGCTGTTTGCGGTGACCTGGTGCAGCGAAAAACGGCCGAGGAAAAACTGCAGGTCGCCGGCATTCAACTGGAGCCGCTTGACCCGGCTGCGATCACCGTCAAGCACCTGTTTAACCTCGCCATAGCATTCGTCCTGCGCGCTGCGCAAATCCGGTACATACTCGAAATGCCCGCCACTCTCGGCCGGCTGGAGTAGCATCGTGATGGTGAATTCATTGGTGTCGAAGTGCCAGTTGAATTGTTGTCCGGGCTTGCCGACATTAACAATCATGTTTGAGACCGGGTCTTCGTAAATGAATAATTCTTTCTTGCCGAGGCACTCGGCGAGAAACTGTTTTAACGGTTCCCAGTAGTAGAGCCGATGCGCTGCAGTGTCATCGCCAAACAGGTCGGCAGTAATGAAACCGTTAGTGCGTGGAATAAAAATATTAAGCGGGTGGTCTCCGGGAAACCCGGGATTGCCATCGTTAAGATAAACGTTGCACTGTTTGCGCTCCGAGTAATAAGTCTGCGATCTACGCTCACTGGCTTCGGCAAGTAAGGTATTGAGCCCAGCAACACTGAAAAAATCACGAATAACCGCGCAGCCATCGTCGTCGAGGCCGGCCCTGACCTGTTCTATTATCTCGCGCCGCCCAGGATGTTGCAGTTCATCGATGGGATAGAGCGCGTGATTGATGATTTCAGTACAGGCGAGATTTTGTGACATAGCTGATTTCTCCACAGCTGGAGTTTAGCGTAACTGGCTATCCTTGCTGGCCCTGCGATTGACGCTGCCCTGGGTTTCCTGCAGCAGGTCAAGTTGCTGTTGACAGGTAATGCACAGGCGTACCCCGGTGATAGCCTTGCGGCGTGCTTCGGGAATTTCAACGCCGCATTCCTCGCAATGGGTCAGGCTCTCGCCTTTCGGTAAACGGCTGCGCGCCAGTTCGACCGCATCTTCGACGCTGGCATCGATCTGATCCTGCACCGCACCGTCGCGCGCCCAGCCTGTTGCCATGGATTATTCCTGCTTCACCAAAGATCAATATTTTGCACCTGTCGACGGCCCTGATCAATCAGGTTCTGCAATTTCGAGCGGCGCATTACGGGCCTCGATATCGGCCGCGGCAGCGAACAAGGTGTCTTCACGAAAGCGTGTCGCGACCAGTTGCACACCCATCGGGGCTGAAGCGTTATTGCCGGTGGCTACCGATATCCCCGGCATACCCATCAGCGGCAGCGCAATCTGCGTCATTTGTGCCTCGAGTACGCGCCGAAAAGACGCGGGTGATTCAACGTCCAGCATATCGGGGAAGGGTGGTTCCGCTGAAACCGGGCATAGCAGGACCGGGCGCTTCGACAGGAACAGCTGCCACTCACGCGCAAGCGTTATTCTTCGCTGTAACGCCTCCATCAGGCCTTCAAGCGTGGGAGTCGGACAGTTTGCGCGCAATTGCGCGTATACGAAATTGGCGTCGGGATCATCTTCCTGTTTGACCGCCATACCACCGTTGTAATGATATTCCGACATCCATAACAGCAGTTGTAACTGCATCGCCTCGCGCATCGGCGGGGTGTCGACTTCGGTCACTTCCCAACCCGCATCCGCAAGCTGTGTTGCGGCCTCGCGCAATGCATTTTCGACTTCAGCGGTAACTTCAAGACCGTCGGGCGAAATGCACAAGGCTACCCGTTTCGGTGCCGGCGCCTGTTCGATCGGTGCTGGCACCCACCAGGGATCGAGCTCGCTGGCCGCCGACATGGCTTCTAGAGCGAGCCTCAGATCTTTTATGCTGCGTGCAATGGGTCCTGACACCGCGGTTAATTGCGCGCCGATATGTCGATCCGGCAGCGACAGGTTGACCGCCGGAACTCTACCCAGGCTCGGGCGAATACCGTGTAGTCCACAGGCGTAAGCGGGATAACGGATCGAACCGGCGATATCGGTGCCGTGCCCGATGGCACAGATGCCGGATGCAACAGCAGCCGCAGCGCCACCCGAAGACCCGCCGGGCGTTAGTTTCGTGTTACGCGGATTCAGGGTATGCCCATGCAGGGAATTGCGGGTAAACCAGCGCATCGAAAAAGCCGGGGTATTGGTCCTGCCGACAATAATGGCGCCGGCCCTGGTAAGGTTTGTTACCACCGGGCTGTCCTGCTGCGCAAAGTGATCCTGTTGAATGCGTATGCCGTTGGTGTTGGCAAAACCCTGCTGATCGATATTGACCTTTATCGTGACCGGCACCCCGGCCAGTTTTCCGGGTGACCAGCCATCGGCGATGGCGTCGTCGACGTCGCGTGCCGAGGCGAGTGCGGCCTCGGGCATCTGCTGCACCACGGCATTAATAGCTGGATTTACCGCCTGCAGCCGCTGCAGGCTGTGCTCGGTAACCTCGGTCGCTGAAATTTCGCGATTGGCAACCCGAGTTGCAATATCGGCTGCGCCTAAACGCCATAGTTCGGTCATCGATCGTCCCCGGCTGCAATTCTAATCATTATAAAGCAGTTAATATTTGCAGATGCCTATATTATGCTTGCTGTTGCCATGCATCGAAACCCGCGCACCAATACGCCGCTCGCGACCGTACTCGAGGAATTGCAGTCTGCGGCCGCATTGCCGTTCGATCAAGCGCACCCAATACCGCCGTCGGTCAATCATTCGCTCGAGTTTCTGGATTACGAACGTGAGGCTGTTTTCCAGCAGGAATGGATTTGTGTCGGCCGAGAAGATGAAATACCTGCTAGTGGCGATTTCCTGACCCACCAGATTGCCGAGGTGCCGGTACTCATCGTGCGCCAGCCGGATGCGGAGATCAAGGCTTTCGTTAATGCCTGCGCGCATCGCTTCGCGTGCCTGGTGCCAGATGACAAGGGTTCGGGAAAACGCTTTACCTGTCGCTACCACGCCTGGACTTACGATATTTCGGGGCAGTTGGTCCGAGCGCCTTACATGGAGATGAAAGACGGGTTTGATGTAACCCGGCATCGGCTGCGTCCCCTGCGGTTGGCTACCTGGGAGGGTTTTATCTATGTCACGCTGGCGGAAAATCCTTCAACCCAGCTTGATGAATCGCTCGCACCGCTGCGTGAGCAGGTGGTTGGACGCTACGACATGGCCTGTTACCAGACCGTGCTGCGCGAAAGCATGGAATGGAACGCCAACTGGAAAAACCTGATCGAAAATTTCACCGAGAGCTACCACGTGCCGATCGCCCATGGCAAAACTTTCGCCCAACACAACAAGCCGCCGCAGGACTATGTCTGTGGCGAAGACAGTGCCCATTACTGCTACCACCGTGCACCCCAGGCGGCAGAAACCGGGCTCGGTGCTGCGCATCCACAGAACGACCGGCTCGAGGATGAGTGGCGTCGCATGATGATCGATTTCTGTGTGTTTCCAAATCACCTGGTGACGCTGATGCCGGATTATCTCTGGTATATATCGGTGCAACCGCTAGGGGTTGACAAAATGTACGCGACCTGGAGCCTGGCGGTGCCGCCGGAAGTTCTGGCCGACGTCAGCGAAGCAGATTTCGATGACTGGCTAGCCCAGTTCAAGCATTACATGGAGGTTGCCAATGGTGAAGATAAAGCCTTGGTCGAAGCCCTGCACCGTGGCAGCGCGGCGCCGCTTTTACCTGCCGGCGTTTATCACCCGATCGAACGTAACCTGTGGCAATTTATGCGCTACCTGGCCGGAATGTGCAAATCATGACACGGACATCGCCTGTGTTGCCTGAAGTTGCATTAAATGCGAGCGAGTGGAAACTCAAAGTCATCCGGGATGATGGTGTGGCCGTTGGTTAAGGACTAACGTCTGACCTGGCAGGTAATTTCGACCTTGCTGTCACCAAACAGGCGTCTGGATTCAGTCGTGGTACGCGCCGGGTGGGCATTGCCGTCGAAGAATTCCCGGTAAGCCGTGTCCATCGCATCGAAATCATCAAGATCGGCCAGGTGAACCTCGACCTTTACCATGCGATCTTTCGACAGCTGTAACTCGTCGAGAATACTGCCGATCGTGGCCAACACCGCGTGGGTTTCGGCGCCTACGTCGCCGAGAACCTCGAGGCCGGCGGGGAAATCTGCCGCGACCAGTCCCGACAGGAAAGCGTATTGATCATCCATTACCACCTGGCTGAAGGGCGCGGCGGATTCGGGTACTGCTTGCGGTTGAATTCTGGTTAGGATCTGAAGGTCCTGAATCTAGCCAATTATATTGGCGCCAATAATTAATATAATGCCGAGCACGACGAATAGTATGAAAGTGATAATCATATGTTTCGTCGTGGTTTTATCGTCCTGGTTCGGATTCATGTTTTGTTCCCCCTCGGATATTTTATCAAGTACTATATAGTGCCGAACCTGGAGCAAAATTGCCACCGCGCATGACCGATCAAATCTATCAAACGCTGGTGCTGGAATACCCGGCCGCCCATGTCCTGCAAATCACGCTGAACCGACCCGAAGTCGCCAATGCGTTTAATACGCAGATGGCGACCGACCTGATGCATTGCTTTGAAACCCTGGCACTGGAGCCCGGCGACAATCGCTGTATTATTTTAACCGGAGCCGGCGACAGGGCATTTTGTGCGGGTGGTGATCTGAAACAACGCGACGGCATGTCGAATGAAGCCTGGACCGAACAACATCTCGTTTACGAACGCATGATACGTGCCATCATCGATTGTCCACTGCCGTTGATTGCCGCGGTTAATGGCGCTGCTTTCGGGGGTGGTTGCGAGCTCGCGGCAGCGGTCGATTTTGTCTATGCATCTGAAAATGCGCGCTTCGCGATGACCGAGACCAGTCTTGGAATAATTCCCGGGGCTGGCGGTACTCAAACCCTGGCGCGAGCGCTGGGTGAGCGTCGCGCCAAGGAACTGATCTTATCGGCACGACGTTTCGATGCAGAGGAGGCCCGGCGCTGGGGACTCGTCAATGAAGTGTTTGCCCCTGGCAGCTTGCTGGATGAAACCCTGGAGGTTGCTTCGCGCATTGCGGCCAATGCACCGATCGCGGTGCGCCAGGCGAAACAGGCGATTCATGGTGGCTTGCAGATGTCCCTGGCCGATGGTCTCGAATTTGAGATTGAAGCCTATAACCACACGGTACCAACCGAAGATCGGCGCGAAGGGGTTAGAGCTTTCAATGAAAAACGCGCGCCACAATTCAAGGGGAAATAATACCTTATGTCTGACGAAGTGATACTGACCTGTGCCGTTAGCGGTGGTCACAATAACCAGGGCAAGCACCCGGACTACCCGATTACACCCGAACATATCGCGAGTGACTGCATCGAGGTAGCGAAAGCAGGTGCGGCTATAGTTCATATCCACGTGCGCGACCCTGAAACCGGGATGCGCTCGGGGGATCCGGCGTTATTTCGCGAGGTCGTCGAACGTATCCGTGATTCTGGCAGCGACGTTTTGATCAACCTCACCACCAGTGAGGGTGCACGCTTCGCCCCGGGCGAGGAGGACGCCGCCGTCGGCGGTCCCGGAACAACCCTGGTGCAGCCGCTTGAGCGCCTGCATCACGTCGAGGAGTTGCGACCCGATATCTGTACGCTCGATGTGGGCACCTTCAATTTCGGTGAAACAATCTTTGTTAATACGCCTTCGCATTTGCGCATCATGGCGCAGCGTATTCGTGAACTAGGTGTAAAACCCGAGCTCGAAGTGTTTGAACCCGGGCATATCATGTTTGCAAATAAACTGATCGAAGAAGGCCTGCTCGATGGCGCGCCGATGTTCCAGCTTTGTCTCGGCATTCCGCACGCCTCGCCGGCAACACCCGAGATTCTAAGTGTCATGAAAGGATTATTGCCCGGGGACGCGAACTGGAGCGCTTTCGGTATTTCACGCATGGAATTTTCAATCGTGGCCCAGGCCGCGAGCCAGGGTGGCAACTGCCGCGTCGGGCTGGAGGATAATCTCTATCTCGACAAGGGTGAATTTGCGACCAACCTGAAGCTGGTCGAGCGCGCGGTGCGTATCATCCGCGAGCTCGGTCGAGAACTGGCGACGCCGCGGCAGGCCGCAAAGCGCCTGGGGATAGAACGTTAGTCGTGGCAAGGCTGTACCTGATCCGACACGCACAGTCGGCGAACAACGAAATCTGGGACGGCAGTGACCATATGGCCGGACGCAAGCCCGATCCCGAGATTACAACCATTGGTCATCGCCAGGCAGAGACACTTGCCGGGCACCTGGCCCACCCGCGGGCAGAACCGCGTCAGCATCCCTTCAGCCAGGCAGAAGAATTTCATTTTGGCCTGACCCACGTTTACTGCAGCCTGATGACGCGCTCGATTCTTACTGCCGAGTACATTGCCGCAGCCTGTGAACTCAAGTTGCACGCGCTTCCAGATATTTTTGAAAAATTCGGCATTTACGATGTCGACGATGATGGCAATCTGCAGGGTTTACCCGGCCCCGGTCGGGATTATTTCGAGCAGCGATTCCCGCGACTCGGGCTTCCGCAAGAATTTAACGATGAGGGTTGGTGGAGCCGACCGGTTGAAAACGAGGCTGCCTTTATCGCGCGTATGCAAAAGGTGGTAAACGCATTCAGGCACCGACTCGATCAGAGCGACGAATCCATAGCGCTGGTGGCGCACGGAGATTTTATCGACCAATTCGTTAACGAACTCATGGGCGTGGTAAGACACCAGCCCAACTATGATAACCACTGGGTTGCCAACTGGGCCTTTCACAACACCTCGATTTCGCGCATCGACTTTGTCAACGGCTCGCATAACGTCGTCTACATGAATAGAATCGATCATCTGCCTAACGAACTGGTTACCTGGTAATGTGTTACGCCCTTGAGTCTGAGCAAATCGATCAATATCAACGCGACGGTTTTCTGTTTCCGCTGGACGTTTTCGATAACAACCGGGTAGTGAGTATCCTCGACCAACTCGAGCATACCCGTACGGTGGCGCAAGAGCAGGGACTCGAATCCGAGCTGACCCGGTTACTGCGCACCAACACGCATTACATACTTCCCTTTGTGAGCGAGATGGCAAGGGCACCGCAGCTGCTCGACCGGGTTGAATCAATCCTCGGCCCGAATATCCTGCTGTGGAGTGCGGAGTTTTTTATCAAGGCTGCGCATACCGACAAGATTGTCAGTTGGCACCAGGACCTGACCTACTGGGGGCTCGGTGAAACCAACGAGGAAATGACTGCATGGTTGGCCCTGTCTGACGTCAACGTCGAGTCAGGGTGCATGCGTTTTGTTCCGGGTTCGCACCATCAGCAAATCGTGCCGCATCGTGATACCTTCGATGCTGCTAACCTGTTGTCACGAGGGCAGGAAGTTGCGGTGGACGTTGCGGAAGACGATGCGGTAGACGTTATTCTGCAACCGGGACAGGTATCGTTTCACCACGGACGGATGTTTCACGCTTCGGGACCGAATCGCAGCGCCCGGGATCGCATCGGCCTGGCATTTCGATTTATAACCCCGGAAGTGGAACAGTCAGTCGCTAAATGCGATTACGCGATGTTGGTTCGAGGTATTGACCAAGGTAAAAACTGGATTCATGTCGCACCGCCCACGCGCCTGCTCGATCCAGCCGAGCTCAAGCTCCACGCCCGCATCAGGCAGGATCAGTCCGCCGCCCTCGCCGAGGGCGCGGAACAGGAAATGTACACGGCCTACTAGCGCCGGCGATTGCCTACATATCCATTGCCTCGGCAATCTCGACTGAACCCTCTGCTTTCAATATCGGGCAGCCTTTAGCCAGGTCTGTTGCCCGCTCGATGCTGTCGGCATTGATCAGGCTGTAACCACTCAAGGGATTCGACCCCCCGTCGCGGGTGACCGAACCGTCGCTATTGACTGTTGATGACGGACCCAGGGGGTTGCCGCCATCGACAACCGCTGCGCCGAGACTCTCAAACCACGCCATCCATTCGGCCATAACCTGCGCGCCTTCTTCCTCGGTTTCCGGCATCTTGCCACCGTGATAGGCATAAATGAATTTGGGCATTGTCTTGTCCTCACTGCTGTTTTGCTGTTCGGACGGATCAGGATACGCAATCAACGCCAGAAATTCGACTCTGATTAATTCTGGAGTTCGACTCTATGGTGCCGACACTATCCCATGAGCGTTTGACTATCTGACGATCAGGCAACTGGTCTCGGCATTGTCGGCAACTTTGCGCGAGACACTGCCTAAAATCGTGCCCTTCAGCTTGCTTAAGCCACGGGTTCCCATCGCAATCATGTCCATTTCCGATCGCCTGGCAAAGTTGAGGATACTGGTTGCAGGG
The DNA here is from genome assembly GCA_947259485.1 of uncultured Gammaproteobacteria bacterium. Lineage (GTDB taxonomy): Bacteria > Pseudomonadota > Gammaproteobacteria. Next base: position 101,683 of record CAMYLU010000006.1, read on the forward strand.
TCACCGGTTCCGATCGCGGTTTCAACTTTATTAGCTCCGGCCTTTTCCGCTGTTTCCCTGGCGCGTCTTAAGATTGATTCGGCGATTTTGCGCATAATTTCCTCGCGCGCATCGTTAAAGGATTCGATCTGATGGAATTCCAGTTCCGGAATTTCATCGATTTCAAAAGGTATTTGCATATCGCGAATAACGTGAATGATGAGCATTTCAGCGTTGTGCAGTACGGCAAATTGAGCCGCCATTTCCAATGCACGGTTCGAAGCCTCCGAAGCGTCGGTTGCAACCAGAATTCTATTAATCACGTTTCTATCCTTCCTCCAGTCACTGGAATGGCAGCGCTACGCCAGCCCCAAAGCCTTTTTGCGTTGGTTGGCCCAGGTGCGCAGCACCTGGTCGATGGCGAGCCCGATAAAGGCCACGCAAAGGCCTAGCACCAGGCCGTTGCCGACACCTTCTTTGTCAGACAAGGATTTGAGAATTAGTTGCCCGAGATCATCGGTACCGATCAACGCGCCGATGATGACCATCGACAGCGCGAACACCACGGTTTGATTAATACCGAGCGCGATGTGCGGAAAGGCCATCGGCAATTCGATAGACAGGTAGCGCTGCAAACGGTTAACACCGGACATCGAACCGGCTTCCTGCAGCTGCGGCGGTACGCTCAGCATACCCTGGATCGTGTAACGCGTGGCCGGGACGGTGGCGTAGATCACGATCGCGATCAACACCGAGGTATCGGTTATGCCAAATAGCATCATTACAGGGATCAGGTAGATGAACGACGGAAAGGTCTGGAAGGTATCGCAAATTCCCAGCATGATGCGGGTGGCCAGCGGATTTTGCGCGCACAGTGTACCCGCGATGATGCCGATGGTGGTCGAAATCAGCACCGACAGGGTCATCAGGTAGGCAGTGATCAGCGCGCGATCCCACCATTCGGTCAGCGCGATGAACAGAAGGAATCCGCCAACGGACAGACCGACCCTTACGCCGCCGACAATATATCCGATGCCCATGGCCAGCATGAAGGTCGCCGCGACCGGCATGGCGAGATAGGCGGTTTTGACCGGCACCAGTACCTGGACGATAAACCATTCGTTGAAACTCTTGAGCGCGAAAAAGAACGTGTCGACGATCCAGTCGACCCCGGCCTGCCAGAATGGCTCGGTGGTAATGCCCTTGTTGTGCGGAATCAGGTAGAGATAGTTGAACCCTTCGCGGAAAATGAACGAGCCGATCCAGGCCAGGATGACACCGACGATGAATACCACGCTGAACATCAACGAATGCTTGTGCCTTTCGACAAACGACAGGTCGGCGAAATAATCGATCTGCTTGTCGGCCCAGGCGAGCGACAGCCGATCGAGCGTTATCGCGATCAGCACGATACAGATGCCGATTTCGAGCGCCAGGCCGATCCTCAGCTGGTTGAGTGCGATCAACAAGTGGTTACCCAGCCCCTTGGCGCCGATCAGCGACGCGATGACCACCATCGCCAGGCACGACATGATGACCTGGTTGACCCCGATCAGGATATCCCGCCGGGCTGTCGGAATCAGCACCTTGAACAACAGCTGCCGGTTGTTGCATCCACTCATCAATCCGGCCTCGGCGACTTCGGGCGATAGCTTTTTCAGACCCAGAATGGTCAGCCGCACCATCGGCGGGGTGGCGAAAATAACCGTGGCAATCGCACCGGCATGGTCGCCGATACCGAAACACAACACCACCGGTACGAGGTAGGAAAAGTGCGGCATGATTTGCATCACGTTGAGTATCGGGTTCAGCACCATTTCCACGGTTTTGTTCCTGAACGCCCAGACACCGAGCAGGAGACCGAGCAAGACCGACATCGGCGCGGCGATCAGGACGAAGGACAGCGTTTCCATCGACGGTTCCCATTGCCCGAATACCGCGATGTATACGAACGAAAACCCGACAAACAGCCCCAGTCTCGGCCCTTTCAGTGCATAACCCAGAATCGCGGCGCCACCGGCAACCACGGTCCACGGCAAGGCCGGCCAGCGCGCCCACTTGTTTTCAGTTGCCCAGTCCCAACTGGTGAACGTAACAATGGTCTTGACGCCGCCGAGAAAAATTTCGCGAACAAATTCGATCATGAACAGGATCAGACCCGAAGCCGAACGGGTGAACTGGTTCATCATCGGTTTTTCTTCGAAATCCTCGATGTCCGGGTCCCAGACGTCGACCAGCCACCAGTCGTTCATGACGTATCTGACCGAATCGTTGATGATGAGCGGAAGTTCGTTGATCAACGGTGGCAAACGCCAGAACCAGTTGCCCTCGGAAGGGGTGATGACCGCGCATAAAACCAGGAAAATAATGACCAGCAGAATAAACTGCAGGTACTTCTTTTGCCGGAGTGCTTCGATCATGACGTCTGTTCGGCCGAATGATCGGCGTGACCGCCGAACAGGGCGTGGACAATATGGGAAGCATGCAAAGCACCAACGATCTCACCTGCCGCATCGACGACCCGTACCGGTTTGTCGGAATTCAGAATGTCCTCGGCCACGGTCTCGATAATGGCGTCTTTTTGCACTTTCAGATCGCTGAAATCTTCGCTTGGATCGTAGGGATCCATCACCGCCTCGATTTTGAGTACCTTTTCGCGCGGGACTTCCTCGGTGAACTTGCGCACGTACTCAGTGGCCGGGTTGAGCACGATGTTCGCCGGCGTATCGAGTTGCTCGATGATGCCATCCTTCATGATCGCGATGCGGTCAGCCAGGCGCAGCGCTTCGTCGAAATCATGGGTGACGAATAAAATGGTTTTGCCGAGCACGTCCTGCAGGCGCAGAAATTCGTCCTGCATCTCCTTGCGAATCAGCGGATCGAGTGCGGAAAAGGGTTCGTCGAGAAACCAGATATCGGGTTCGATTGCGAGCGAGCGGGCGATGCCGACACGCTGTTGCTGGCCACCCGAGAGCTGCCGCGGGAAGTAGTTTTCGCGGCCGGTGAGACTGACGAGGTCCACCATTTCCTTGGCTCGCTGCATGCTTTCCTGGGTGCTGACTCCCTTGACCTGCAGCGGAAAGGCGATGTTTTCGAGCACGGTTTTGTGCGGCAGCAGGGCGAAGCTCTGAAACACCATGCCCATCTTGCTGCGGCGCAGCTCCGCATCAACGTCGATTTGCCGGAACCGGACAGGCCCATAATAATCAGCAATTCGCCCTTATACACCTCGAACGAGGCATTGTTGACGCCGACGATGCACCCGGCTTCATGGAACTTGGCGGCGTCGACGACGCCATTGGCGTTTGCCAGCATGGTTTTGGCGTTATCGCCAAAAATCATGTAGACCGAATCGCAACGGATGACCGGTTCGTCCGAAGACGAAGTTTCAGCTTGAGTAGTAGACATAGTTATATTTTTAATTCTCCCCCGGATAGTAAAATTACCACATTTGCGCGGCTAGGAAATACTATCGGTTAAAATAAGAACCCCCCGGGCCAGATGTTCTGCGCCCGGGGGGTTCTTTTTACTTCACGCTTTAAATCCTGGCAACGGCTTACATGCCAGTTTTGGTCCAGCCTTCCCAGACGTCTTTATTGTCTGCCAACCATTTCTTGGCGGCATCCTTGTGATCCATCTTGTCGATGTCGACCAGTGCGGCCATTTGACCGACTTGTGTGGTTGTGAACGAAAGCTGCGAATAAATCGTGTAGGCATGCGGATGGGTTTTAGGGAACTTGTAGTTCGCCGCTTTCTTTAGCCAGCCCTTGGGCGATCCGCACTTGCCATCGCCACCGTCGGCCTTGCGGCAACCAGGGGTATATTCGGGAAACTCGATGAAAGTGAAGCCTTCGGCATCGGTAAAGTTCGGCGTCCAGTTGAAGATAACCGTGCCGCGCCCTTCTTTCTTGGCGGACGCGAGTTCGGTCCACAGCGCATCGGCGCCACCGGCGAACTTGACCACCCACTTGTCGTCGAGACCCAGCGCTTTGAGGCGCTCCGGCATCAGGTCGCCATGCCAGCTTTGCGGGCCTTCCAGCCAACGGCCCTTACCGCCAGAATCGGCCACCTTGAAGTTTTCATAACAACCCGCAAGCGCCTCCCATTTGGGAAGACCCGGACACAGATCCTTTTCGATGACCCAGGTCGGAACACCCATTTCTTCGAGCGTGGTCGCTGCGTGGGAACCGGCATCGATTACGCCGCCCTTGGCCATCGCGTTGTAGAAGGACTTGCCGAAGGTGGATTGCCAGACTTCGTGTGAAATGGTCACGTCGCCGTTACGAATCGACTCGTATACAGCCTGGGTATCGGCGGGCACGTATTCAACATTGTCACCAATGCTTTCGAAAATTCCGCCGATGACGTAGGCCATGACGATCTGGCTCGACCAGTTGTGGAGCGGGATGACGATCGGTTTCGTGCTGTCTTTAGCCTGGGCGACGTTGGATAATCCAATCGAGGCACCAAGCAGCAACAACACGGCTAATTTGGTATGAAATTTCATTAAAGACTCTCCTCTCCAGTTATATGTATAGGAATTATTGGGAAGAGTAATCCTACATGAATTTATTATTTTGTAAAGTACCAAATATGGACCAAATTGTTTAATTTGGTTTTTGCATAAAATTAAACCATATTCTAATTAAAACATAGGCTTATGTTTAGATTTAAAAATATATCCAGAGTTATTTCGTAACTTAAAGGCGCTAAGTTTGCTGGAGAACATTCTAAAATTGTACCTAAAATGTACCAATATAATGGTACCCGATTTATCGTTACCAAGCTTTTCTGCAGGGTATTTCAACACGGCTTCCGCGCCGTATATCGGCCGCGTTAGAGCGACTTCACTTGTAATCCTGGTAGGATTTTTCTTCGACGATCGTCGAATTCAGGTGCAGGTTGACCTTCTTCTTGGCGTCGGCGCGCTCGTCATTGGTGACATAGACGGCACGGGCCAGTTCCACGAAACGCTCGCCGAAACGCCGGTTACGTTCCTCGTCGCGGATATCATCCTCGATTTCCCAGAGCCTGGCATTGATCGATTTGAGCTCGGCGCTAAGTGCCCTGATGACATCGTCTGACTCGACCGACTCATCCCACACCCTGCTCAGCATGTCGAGTTCGGTTTTGACATTCGCGACCTTGACAGGGTCAGTAATTCGCTCCGCCTTGATCTGCAAGATCGTAATCTTGTCGAGTAACTCGCCGGGTGAGATCGGAATCAGGATTTCGTTCATGCGATGTAAGATTGATTTTAGAGGCGGGCAATACTAACCGTGTTAACGGACTAGCTCAACCGAAAACGCGCGATCAATATCGGCAACAGCATCAGGTTGGCGATCAACGCTGTAATCATCGCCAGTCCGCACAGCACACCAAAGTAAATGGTCGGGATGAAGTTGGACAGGGACAGGATCGAGAATCCCAGCACCACCGTCACCGAGGTGTAATACATCGCGCGCGCGATGCTGTTGTGGCAGCGCGCGATTGCCGCCCAGTAATTCCGATCCTGGATAAACTCACCGCGAAAGCGGTGGATATAGTGGATTGAGTCGTCAACGCCGATACCGATATTAATAGCTGCGATGGTGATGGTCATGATGTCGAGCGGGATACCGATCCATCCCATCAGGCCAAGGATCAATCCGGCGGAAATGATATTCGGGATCAGCGCCGCAAACGACAGGCGGACTGCCCGGAAAAGCGCGATAAACATGAACAGGATGGCACCAAATACGGCGCCAAGGGTCAGGATCTGGGATCGAAACAGGCTTTGCAACAGGTTGTTATACAGCACCGCAATACCCGAGATGGTGACCTGTTCAGGATCGAGGCCATACTCACTGGTCAGGTCCAGGTAAATCTTTTCGATCAGCTCCTGGCGGCGCAACTTTTTGTCAGATTCGTAGAGGCGAATGCTAAAGCGCAGCTGGTTGCCATCTTCCGACAGGTAGGGCGCGATCAGCGCTTTTTTTACATCTTCGGGGATGCGCTTGTAGACCACCGCGAGCTTGAAGTCGCTGTAGGGTTTGCCATTGTTAAGGGATTCCAGCAATTGCATCCCGGTGTGTACTGACAGTACCTTGCCGGTTTCCGGCAGCTCGTCCAGGTATTGATGAAACCTGGCCACTTCACGCAAACCGTCGCGATTAAACCAGTAGCTATTGGAGGTGATATCGCCGTTTGCGAACAGTTCATCTTCCGCCATGATTTCATCTGCGGGTGCATCGATGATGATATCCATCGGTGTGGTGCCACCAAGCTTGGTATCGATCAGGGTCATGCCCTGGAAAATCTCGGTGCTTTCCTTGTAGTAGTCGATGAATCGATTCTCGACCGAAAGCCTTGGAATTCCGGTTAGCGCAATCACTATAAGCAACGCGAAGATCATCAGCGTGGCACGGGTCCGATGTTGAATGAAATTGGCAATCGAGGCAGTTACCTTACCGGTCAAGTCTTTCTTGGCCAGGGAGTCGAGGCGCGGCAATAGCATCAGGGCTGCCGGGAATAACGTGAACGCGAGCACAAACGAAACCGTGATACCGATGACCATCATCCAGCCAAAGTCGATAACTGGTCGAATTCCGCTTACCAGTAATGAACCGAAAGCGACCATGGTAGTGACGGCGGTATAAAAACTCGGAGTGAACTTGCTTTGCACGGTTTCGCTGACCAGTTTGTACTGACTGGCTTCGGGCTCTATCATCGCGAGTTCGCGGTAACGTACTACCAGGTGAATGATCAGTGATAACGTGATGATCAGTAGTAGCGAAATGAAATTCGATGAAACCACTGTCACCGGCCATTGCGACCAGCCCAGGTAACCCATCATCGACATGGCACTGGTCAGGCAAACCGCCAGCGGCAGCACTACCCAGCGAATATGTTTAAACGAAAATGCGAGGATGATAACGATAAATAGAACCACCCCGACACCGAACACCTTGAGGTCACTGCGGATAAACTCGATCGAATCGGAGGTGATCATCGGTACCCCGCCGAGGTAGAGCGTTGCCTTGCCGCGATAAGCGTCCATGATCCGGCGCACGTCTACGATGGTCTGATCCAGTTTTAGTTTATGCGCCAGGTTTTCAATTTTTATCTGTGCCGATAACTGCTCGAGCCGCAGCGCTGCATCCGGAATCGTGCCTACTTTTTCATACAGCTTGTCGCGATTGTTAATCAGGTCGAGCAGTCGCTGGTTGGTCACCAGGTTTACCTGCATCGCCGTGGTATCACCCTCGCTATTGACCAGCAGGTTCTCGTACAGGGGACTTTGTCGCAACTCCTGCTCGGCAAGCTCGATATCGACGTCGTCGCTTTCCAGGGTGCGGGCTTGACGCGAGATTTCAGCGAGCGTCATCGGCGGGCTGTCCACCAGTGGCACGTCGAGCATGCTGATGACATTATCGACCTGCTCGAGCTGACCCAGTTCATCTCGCAACTGGGTAATATCGGCGATTACCGCTTCGCTGAAAAGTGGTTGCTCCGGGCTATAGGTCACGATGAGAAAGTCATCCGATCCGTACTGGTCGCGAATGCTGCGATAGGATTTAAGGCTGGCATCGTTCTCCAGCACCAGCGAATCGGCCGAGGCGTCAAGCTCGAAATCGGGTATATGCAACAGGAAAAACACCACCACGCTGGTAATGACAATCAGCGTTGCCAGCGGTTGTTTCAGCACCAGGCGGTTATAGCCCGCAATAAACTTGGACAGCATGAACGGGTATCCTTATTTTGCGGACGCGTAGGCGTTGTTGCTAAATCGACGGTAGCCCCATTGATACTGCTCCAGGGACAGACGGGCCAACTGTTCGATCTGATCGTTCATGTACTGGGCGCTGCTGGCTTCATCGGCTGCCAGGCACTCGTGCTCAAGCGGCTGAATACTCAGGGAAAACTCGCCAGGTGGGGAGCTGCGCTTCATGCTGGCTAAAAATACGTCGCAGTCGACTTTGCTGCTCAGATTCTGCACCAGGGTCGTGGTCGGCGCACTGACACCAAAAAATTCAGCTTCGATTTTAGCCTTGCTTTTGGACGGTTGTTGGTCGGGCAGAATCATCAGGCTGCCACCGTCTCTTAATCCAATCAGCAACTTGCGCAAGCCGTGCTTCTTGGTCGGAACCAGGCTTCCGCCGCTGCGTGCGCGCGCTTCGTTGACGAAACTATCCACCGCCTTATTTTTACGACGTTTATACATGATCATGGCGTTACAGGATTTACCCAGCCAAATGCCCAGGGTCTCCCAGCTGCCGAGATGGGGTGCGAGGATAATTCTGCCCCGGGTGGAACGATCAAACTCTTCGCAAACTTCGATCGACGTGACTTGCGCCAGGATTTTTTCCACCGGCCAGCACCAGACCGCGGCAAGCTCGGTCATCGCGTAACAGGTATGTCGAATCGATTCCTGGTAAAGATGTTGTTGCCCGGCTTTATCAAGATCGGTAAAACAAAGCGCGATATTTTCCCGTACCTGTCGCGAAAGCTGGTTCGAGGTATTGCGCAAAACGAAAGCGGTCCAATCGGCAACTCGATACTGGAAGCGCAGCGAGAAATGCGACAGGAACTCGAAACAGTATTGAATGAATGGCTTGTTCAAGTTATTGGGATTGCTCGATCTTGGCCCAGCTATCGCGCAGCGTCATGGTACGATTGAAGACCGGATTATCGTTGCTGGAATCATAGTCGCTAATGAAATAACCCAGGCGTTCGAACTGGTAGGCGATCGAATTGTCGGTCAGTTCAATGGCTGGTTCAAGCTTGGCATTGTCCATGACAATATGGGAGTCAGGATTAAGAGCCTGGTGAAAATCTGCTGCTGCCCCCGGGTTCGGCGAGGTGAACAGTCGATCATAAAGATTGACCTGCGCATCCACCGCGTGCCGGGCGCTGACCCAGTGAATGGTTCCCCTGACCTTGCGTCCATCGGGGCTACTGCCGCCGCGACTCTCCGGGTCGTAGGTACAGATCAGCGATTCGATTTTACCTGCCGCGTTTTTAATGACTTCCTTGCAGGTGATGTAGTAGGCAAAACGCAGCCGCACTTCGCGTCCCGGGCTCAGGCGAAAGAATTTTTTCGGTGCGTCTTCCATGAAGTCGTCACGCTCGATGTAGATCTCCCTCGAGAAAGGGACTTCGCGGCTGCCGAAGTCCGGATTCTGCGGATGGTTCGGCCCGTTGAACCATTCCTCCTGGTCCGCGGGATAGTTTTCTATGATGACCTTGAGCGGATCGACGACCGCCATGCGCCGGGTTGCGCGGGTGTTCAAGTCGTCGCGCAGCGCGGTTTCGAGCACTCCCATTTCGATGGTACTGTACTTCTTGGTAATCCCGATCATGTCGCAAAAGTTGATGATGGATTGGGGCGTGAAGCCGCGCCGTCGCATGCCGGAAATGGTCAGCATGCGTGGATCATCCCAACCGCTGACCTGGCCTTCGTTGACGAGCATGTTGAGCTTGCGCTTGCTGGTGAGCGAATACTCCAGCTGCAGACGCGCGAACTCGATCTGCACCGGGCGTGACGGGGTTTCGAGGTTGTCGAGAATCCAGTCGTAAAGTGGACGGTGGTCCTCAAATTCAAGCGTGCACAGGGAATGGGTAACGCCCTCGATCGCATCCGATAAACCGTGGGTGAAATCGTAAAGCGGGTAGATACACCACTTGTCACCGGTATTATGATGGGTCGCGTGGAGGATGCGATACAGCACCGGATCGCGCATGTTGATGTTCGGCGAAGCCATATCGATCCTGGCGCGCAACACGTGTTCGCCGTCGTTGTACTTGTCGTTTTTCATGTCCTCGAACAACTCCAGGTTTTCCTCCACGCTGCGCTCGCGATAGGGGCTGTCGTTGCCGGGCTCGGTCAAGGTACCGCGGTTGGCGCGAATCTCCTCGGCGCTCTGACTGTCTACGTAGGCCTTGCCCTGCGTGATCAGGTCGACCGCCCAGGCGTATAGCTGATCAAAATAATCCGACGCAAACGGGTTGCTGTGCCATTCGAAACCGAGCCATTCGACGTCACGACGAATCGAATCGATATATTCCTGTTCTTCCTTTTCCGGGTTGGTGTCGTCGAAGCGAAGATTGCAATAACCCTTGTAATCGCGCGCAATGCCAAAGTTCAGGCAAATCGACTTGGCATGCCCGATATGCAGGTAGCCGTTGGGTTCCGGCGGAAAACGGGTAATGATGGTCGACATTTTGCCCGTGGCGAGGTCGGCGTCGATGGTATCGCGTATAAAATTTGAGCTGTCGCTGGCAACAGCGCTGGGGTCATGCATAGGATGGGTCTGTGTCGAAGTCGGGTCGCGAGATTTTAACCGATCCGGCTGCAAAGCTGAATCGATTTAAAATTCCCGTGGCCCAGCAAAATCAGCGTCTCGGCCGTGTTGTTGACGAGCTTGTTGATACTGTCCATAACCCGGGCTCGGCTCCGCTGAAGATTAAGATACAATATCGGCTGTTTTTATTTTTGGGGAGTCAGCCATGCCACGTTTCAACCGACTTTTAATCACCGGTGCCGCCGGAAATCTCGGCCGCGAGCTACGGCGTGGCTTGGCGCCATTGGCGAAAACACTGCGAATTACCGACCGCGACGACATGGCGCCGGTGGTAGGTAACGAGGAGGCGATGAGTTGTGAACTCGGCGATTTTGAGGCTGTAATGCAGGTCGTGGAAGGATGCGATGCGATAGTTCACTTTGGTGCGGCACCGGTCGAGAGGCCCTGGGCTGAAATCCTCGAGAGCTCCATCAAGGGCGGGTATAACGTCTACGAAGCGGCGCGCCGACACGGCATCAAGCGTATTGTTTATGCCAGTTCTATTCACGCGGTTGGTTACGAACGTCGCGAGGTTGGCGCCGATACCGATACCCCGCATAATCCTGACACGCTGTACGGAGTTTCGAAGTGTTTCGTCGAAGATCTGGCGAAACTCTACTTCAACAAGTTTGGCATTGAATCAGCCTGCCTGCGCATAAACTCCTGCTTTCCAAGACCCGCCGACCGCCGACATCTGGCGACCTGGCTGAGTTTTGACGATTTGATTCAGTTAGTGGAACGTTGCCTTGTATCGGAGCGTATAGGCCATACCGTGGTTTATGGTATTTCCGATAACCGGGAAGTCTTCTTTTCCAACCACAAGGTGGCTCACCTGGGTTATCGTCCGAAGGACAGCGCCGAGGATTATCGGGATGAGGTCGAGGCAAAAGTGGGGGTGGGCGATCCGTTTGATCCCGCGATCGAGTATGTCGGAGGATTTCTATGCTCCTACGGGCACCCCGACGAAGAGGAGCGCATCGAACTCTGAAACCGCCTCAGTCAGCGCGATACGGCGTTGAAAACGGGCACAAAATGCTCATGTACTTACGTGTACACTGCGCTTTTGTGCCCGTTTTCGCCTTGTCTCGCACCGACTGAGACGGTTTCAGACAAAATAATTGGTACTGCAATTTCAATCCTATGGTCATTCCCACTTGCTGTGATGGGTCGATACCTCGGGAATAGGCCGTGGAGGGATTTCGATTTTGGGTGTGCCGATATAGATGAAGCCAATGATGCGTTCGTTTTCCTCGAGCCCGAGTTCGTCGCAAACATGGGCATCGTATGCGTTAGCACCGGTGAGCCAGATAGAGCCGAAGCCGAGCGCGTTGGAGGCCAGTAGCACGTTGTGCGCGGCAGCTCCCGCGGACAGCATTTGCTCGATCTCCGGAATTTTGGGACTGTCTATCAAATGTGCGACGACGACAACGATCAGCGGCGAGCGCAATGGCTTATCCTTCTGTTTTTTCAGGTAGCTGGGCTCGACATCGGGATCGCGCATTAGCGTAGCGCGGCCAAAAATCTCGGACAGCTTTTGACGCGCGTCGCCGCGAATGCTGATGAAGCGATAGGGATGCAGGCGTCCATGGTCGGGGGCGCTCAACGCCGTCTTAAGGATGAGCCGCAGTTGCTTGTCGTCGGGCGCGGGTTCACTCAGCGCGGCTGCCGGGGTCGAATAGCGATTTAGATGTTTGAGTGTTTCGGTCATCGATCCAGCTAATTAGATTTGGCGTCAAAGCCGCCAATGATACACTTTGCCCATGCATGTTTAACAGTTTTTCCAGATGATTCGTTACCGGATTAGCAGCCATAAACCGGTTAGCCATTACTTCGACGTGTCGATAGTTGTCATGACTAGTGTCGTACGCGATAGTCTTTCATCCAATCGAATCTAATTTTCATGGATTCGATTTGGCGCAGCCAGCGCCGGCGTATTGTAAGTCGTCGCAATTTACGCGAATAATTAACAATAGGTATTGCCACTTTCTCGCCTAACCCGTCGACAATAAAGGGTTCCAGTGCACCATTATCATTTATTCGACAGACGATATTTGAGGGGTTCACTTCGTAGAACGAGATCAGGTTATCAAACAAATAATCTTCGATAGTTTCGATAACTTGCAAATACTCCGGCACTCGTTCGCGATTGTTTAAGGACATTGTCTTTAATTTATCTGAGATCTGACCATTAGCATCCCGAATGGCATCATAGATGTAACCAGTACCAAAATTGGTTTCGACGGTACCTAAATATCGGCTTATATGGTCGGTAGGCACCCGGTTTTTTTTTAGCTGCTCATAAAACCTGACCTCGCGTTCTTGATGTTTATGCCTGTGCCTACCGGGCTTTGGCACTTTGATACAACGGCTCAGATCGTTGGGGAAGGCATAAACTAGCCTGTTACTACCTTTTCCAATCAGATCAGAGTCATTTATTAAAATTTTGCTCAACTTTAAATCTCTTTTAAGCGAGTTAGTTTACAGTCAGCCCCAAATATCTGATTCAAACCCGAATACAATTATTTTATTAAATAGCGCCGTTAGGCATTATAGAAAAGCGGCGTATCGATACATTGATCGACAAACAAGCACAGCCAGTCCTGCAAACGAGGATTAAAACATGATTAGCACTGGTGAACAAAACTAAAGATTCGATCCGGGCTGTAGACCAGGCTCACGACCACGATCAGGGGCGAGCCACGGTTTGAATGTGCGAGCGTATCGGTCATCTGTCCAGCTATTTAGATTTTGCGTCAAAGCCGCCAATGATACACTTCGACCACGCTTGATAAACAGTTTTTCTAAATGATCAGATACCAGATTACCAGCCGTAATCCCAGCAGCCATTACTTCGATGTATCGATACGTATCGACGAGCCCGATCCCCAGGGGCAGCTGCTGCGCCTGCCCAACTGGATTCCGGGGAGTTACATGATTCGCGATTTTGCCCGCAACCTGCTCGACCTGCGCGCCGCCGATGAAAGCGGTGATCTCGGCATCGAGCAGATCGATAAATCCAACTGGCGGGTCGCTGCCGCCAGGGGTGAATTGACGATCGAGTACAAGGTTTACGCGAAAGACCTGTCGGTGCGCGCGGCGCACCTGGATCACAGCCACGGCTACTATAACGGCAGTAGCGTGTTTCTCGAGGTTCTCGGCCAGGGTGACAATCCCTGCGAAGTATTGATCGAAAAACCGCTCGCGGATTATTGCGCGGAATGGCAACTGGCGACCTCGCTCAAACGCAAGCAGGCGAATGCCTACGAATTTGGATTGTACGAAGCACTCGATTACGACGACCTGATCGATCATCCGGTCGAGATGGGCACGTTCACCTGTATCGCCTTTGAAGCCTGTGGGGTGCCACACGATATCGTGCTGACCGGTCGCTTCGAATGTGACGAGGCTCGCCTGGCAGCCGATTTGAAAACAATCTGCGAGCACCATATCCGCTTTTTTGGCGAACCTGCGCCGATGGATTATTACCAGTTCCAGGTGATGGTCGTCGGTGAGGGCTATGGTGGCCTCGAGCACCGCGCCAGTACCAGCCTGATTGCGAGCCGCGCCAGCCTGCCAAAACAGGGGCAATCGAAGGTGGACGATGACTACCGTGATTTTCTCGGGCTCTGCAGCCACGAGTATTTCCATACCTGGAACGTCAAGCGAATCAAGCCCAGTGTCTACCAGCCATACGATCTGCAGCGCGAGGTGTATACCGATTTACTGTGGGCCTTCGAGGGCATCACGTCTTACTACGACGACCTTGCGTTGCTGCGTAGCGGCCTGATCGACGCGGAAAGTTACCTGGAATTGCTGGCGCAAACCGTGACCCGGGTGCAGCGGGGTTCGGGTCGTCTGCGCCAGTCCGCTGCAGAGTCGAGCTTCAACGCCTGGACCAAGTTTTACAAGCAGGATGAAAACGCGGCCAACGCAATTGTCAGCTACTACGCCAAGGGTAGCCTGATCGCAGCCTGCATCGATCTGAAAATTCGCCAACTGACTGCATCGCAACAAAGCCTCGACGATGTCATGCGTCGCCTGTGGCAGGGATATCGTGAACAGGGTAGGGGCGTTGAGCGTGATAGTATCCAGCAGCTAGTCAGCGAAATTGCCGGCCAGGACCTTGAACCTTTACTCGGCGAGTTGATTGACGGTACCGGCGAGTTGCCCCTGGACGAACTGCTTGGCCTGGTCGGTATCGAGATGCTGCAACGTACCGCGAAAAATGCACAGGACAAGGGCGGTAAGGAGGTCGAGGGCGACCTGCCCACGGTCGACCTCGGTGCGGTACTGAAAGATGGCGAGGCCGGGCTCACGATTCAGCGTGTCACCGAGGCCGGGTCAGCGCAAAATGCCGGCCTGTCCGCCGCTGATCAGATCATCGCGGTTGACGGGTTGAAGCTCAACCTGGGGCAACTCGAGAAAAAATTATTACGGGCAAGCCCGGCGGAAGTCTGGCAGGTTCATGCTTTTCGTCGCGATGAACTGCATCAGTTCGAGGTCAAGTTACAGGCCGCTACGGAAAGCACCTGTGTTTTAAAAATCACCGATCAGCAGCGGGAGGCGCGCAAGGCCTGGTTCCAGCGTGATGCGTAGCGAACCCATCAACGAGAGTGCAGCCAGGCAGGCAGTCGAACGACACGGTCTCGACTGGCATTACCGCCATAACACTGCATCTACCAATGCCGACGCACTGGACTACCACGACCTCCACCAGCGCGAAGTGGTCGCGTTCAGCGAGGCGCAAAGCGCAGGGCGGGGTCGGCGCGGCCGGCAATGGTTATCACCCTTTGCGCGTAATATTTATTGCACGATCGGTATTACCAAGGAAATCCCGGCTAATCGGCAGGGTTTGTTGAGCATCGTCACCGGCCTCGCATTATGCAGGGCTTTGCGGCAAAGCGCCGATGCTGCAATATCCCTGAAGTGGCCTAATGATGTACTCAGCGATGGGCGCAAACTCGGCGGTATCCTGATCGAATCGAGACCACTCGGCGATGATCGCTTTTTTTTCGCCATCGGGTTTGGACTGAACATCCATATGGACGCCGACGAGCTGACCGGGATTTCCCAGCCTGCCACCAGCCTTGAACAAATCGCCGTGAGCCAGATCGATCGCACGCAGGTGCTGACGACCTCGATAGATTCTGTCATTGATTCGATCCGGGCGTTTGAGTCCGACGCGGTACAGGACCTGGTTAGCGAGTTTGAGCGGTTCGATGCTTTTCATGGTTGCCCGGTTGAAGTGGTTACCTCTGACAATCGCATTGCGGGCGTAAACAGGGGTATCACTGCTGATGGACGGCTCCAGCTGGAAACCGAACACGGCATCGAGGTTCATTCGGCTGCCGAAATATCGCTCCGGGTTGCCAGCGAATGATGCTGCTCGATTGCGGTAACAGCCAGCTCAAGGCGCAGTGGCACACAGCCGGACAGCTGCAGGCCAGCTATTCCTGTGCTTACGACCAGGACTGGACGCAACGCCTGGGCGTTTGGCTGCAACAACTGCCGGCGAAGCATTGTTATTTCGCCTCGGTGCTCGACGAGACCCGCGGGGCCCGTTTGGAGCAATGCCTGAAACAGAAATTCGACACCGCAGTTACTCGCTTCGTATCGATGCCACAGGCCCTGGGTGTTACCAACGGCTACCGAGAGCCCGAGCGGCTGGGTGTTGATCGCTGGATGGCGTTGATCGCCGCGTCCGAACTGGTAGATGGAGACGTTGTTATTATCGATGCCGGCAGCGCGCTGACGCTGGACCTGTTGCGCGCGGACGGAAAACATCTGGGCGGGGTAATCCTGCCCGGTATCAACACTTCGCTGGACGTTTTCAAGCGCATCTTCGAGTATATCGATTTTGACGACCCGGCGATTGCTGAAACCACCGAACCCGGTTGTTCAACCGAGGCGGCGATTCATATAAACTACAGCCACAATTCAATCGATTTATTGCCCGGGCTTGTGAACCAATGGACCAGCTATTTTGACAATGAAGCAACCATACTGCTTGCCGGAGGCGATGCGGTCGAAGTGCAAAGCGTACTGCAAAAGCCGGCCCGCATCGTACCCGACCTGGTGTTTCTAGGGATGGCTAGACTGGTCGCTCAATGAAAGTATTTCTCGGTTTATTATTGATTGTTAATGTCGCCTTTGCCGCATTCCAGTGGCTGCTGCCCTACGAGCAATTGTTCGTAGAGAAGAAAAAAATTCCCGCCGCTGTCGAGCTGGAATTGTTGAGCGAGGCCAAGGTCGAAATCGTTAGCGAGGAAAAAGTCGTCGCCGAAGCGACGGCGAAGGAGGCGGAGGCGAAAGTCGAAAAACCAGCCCAGATTAGATACGAATCGCTGGTGGTCGAAGATTCAAGCGATAAGCGGGTCTGTTATACAATCGGCCCGTTCAAAGACCGGGAGCGGGCGGTCGAAATTAGCGGACGATATAGCGGCAAGCGCGCCGACACCGAGTTGAAATCCAGCCTCGAGAAAGATTACCAGGGGGTAATGGTCTATATCGCGGGCCACGAAACCCGTGATGATGCGATCAGGACCGCCAATGCTCTTGCCAAGAAGGGGATCAGGGATCACATAATCGTCAATAATCCCGAAAATCCATACATTCTTTCGCTCGGTGTTTTCGGCCTCAAGAAAAACGCTGACCGGCACGCAACCAGGGTTAAAAAGCTGGGTTTCAATGCTGAAACCGAAGCACGATATCGGGAGCGCACAATCTTCTGGCTTTATGCCGAGCAGTCCAGCGAAACCGAATACCTGCTGCTACTCGACGATGCCGACTATGATACCGGGATCAACCAGATTCCGACCGAGTGCTTGCCAACCTAGGGCAAACACAATAAAATTCGCGCCCTTACCAGAGGGCAGTATAAGCCCTGTAAGCGGTCGTAATGGCCATCATATGAAATGTAATTGCCGGCGTAGCTCAGTTGGTAGAGCAACTGACTTGTAATCAGTAGGTCCCGCGTTCGATTCGTGGTGCCGGCACCAATTCAAAGCCCCTGTTAAAGGGGCTTTTTTTGTCTGGCTGGATTCCCATTGCCTGAGGACGTCGTCTCAAAGAGTGCTAGCCACTGTCCTTGTTCTTGTAATGGGAGATCACTTCGGAGGCCAGGCCGACACCGGCTTCCGAGTACATGTTCCATGCGGCTTCCGCGCCGGCATCGATGAGTTCGGCGACTTCGCGCTGGTGTCTGGCGACGGCAAACACCTTTGCGCCCTGGTTGCGTTCACGGACGCGGCTGAAGAACCCCAGGTTTCTCTGGTGATTCTGCAATGCCAGAATCCCGACCTCTATGTTTTCTGTGGGCGTATTGTCCCAGACTTCGTCATCGGTTACATCGGCAAGAACGACATTGCGCCCCGCGGCCTGGTGGGCGTCAATGATGTCGGGATCGACATCGATACCGATCAGGATGTCACCGTAGTCCGTCGCCAGGTGGTCGTATACGCCGGTACCGAGGCGCCCCATACCGATCACCGCAATTTTTGCATCGCCCAAATCAACGGGCTGGTCTTCAGGCAACATCGATTTCGTTTCAAACTTGCTGGCGGTTGGTTGCAGGCGACCATACAGGCGGCTTGCCTGTATATTGATTGGCGCGGCGATGACGATGGTCATGGTCAGTGCAAGCGCGATCGTTACCAGCCAGTCCTCGCTCAGCCAGGCATTGGATACCGCGATCGCACCGACAATCAGCCCGAATTCACTGTAGTTGGCCAGTGTCAGTGACGACAGCGTCGCGGTTCGCGCGCGCATCTTGAAGCGGGTGAACAAGGCAAAGAACAAGACTGTCTTGAAAATGACCAGTGACGCCAGCAGCATAGCGATCAGCACGGCCGAGACGGTCAGGTGGCCCGACATGCCGATGCTCAGGAAAAAACCAACCAGCAACAGATCCTTGAAACCCAGCAGGCGCTTCGAGACATCTCCCGCCAGCGGGTGCGATGCCAGCAGGGCGCCGATTATCAATGCGCCGAGATCGCCCTTCACGTCGACGGCTTCGAACAGGGCATAGCCGCCGAGCGCCAGCGCGAGGCCGTAGAGAATTTGCAGCTCGCTGCTATGTCCGGCGCGATTCAACAGGTGCATGAGCAAATAGCGCATCGGGATCAGCAGCAACAGACCCAGTGCCCAGGCCGATGGCAGCTTGCCGGTCGACGCGGCCAGGAAGACCACGGCAAAGATGTCCTGCATGATCAGGACGCCGATAGCAACTCGGCCGTATCTGGACTGGTATTCGCCTTTATCCTCCAGCGTTTTGACCGCGAACACGGTGCTGGAAAAACTGAGCGCGAAACCGATCAACATGGCTGTTCCGATATCGATGCCGGCGAAAGCCTGGATGCCTGCCAGGCTCATCCAGTAAAGCACAGTGCCGAGTACGGCGATCGTAATCGCTGTATGCAATGTCGTCCCGACCCAGATGACCGGGCGTAACAGCGAGCGAAGATCGAGCTTAAGACCGATGGTGAACAGCAACAGCGTGACGCCAAGGTTGCCGATCGTGGTCAGCCGGCCGTGATCATAATCGCCCGACAAATTCAGCACGAAGCCACACAGCAGGTAGCCCACCATGGGCGGCAGGCCAATGCGTGCTGCGGCAATACCGGCGATCAGCGCCGGCGCTATCCAGAGGAGGTCATCCATCGTTATTCACAAGCCAGGTACTTTTACAGTTGAGCCGAGTGTAGAATGACGGTGACAAGTTTGCAGCCTTCACTCGAAATGTCACAACTACTTATAGCTGGAGGCTTATCATGACAAAAAGCTCTCCGTGCTGTCTACTTCACGTATCGTTTCGGTTGCACAAAATAATCGCGTAAGTCATGCCCGCTTTCGCGGCGGTCCGCCGAAGCGGAATGACGAGGTAGACGCGGGGATCGAGGCCCTGAAATTCTACAACCGGGTCGACAGGCCGTCAGCCAGCGAGTTGCGGTAGCCGCACCAGGCCGGTATTAGACCGACCAGGATACCCACGAGCTGCAGGCCGCCGAGCGTTGCCCACTCGCGGGCACCGGGCAGTCCGAGCGGCAGGAGGAGCCCGAATTGGTCAACGAGCCAGGGCTGCAGCACCAGCAGGACGGCGTTTTGCAACACCAGTCCGAGAACGATGCCGAATGCGGTCAGCAGCGCGGATTCCGAAACCAGCAATCCCATGACGTGCAGGTGGCTTGCGCCAACCGAGCGCAGTATTGCCATTTCCCGCCGGCGCTCGTTAAGGGCGGCTAGCGATACCGCGAGCAAGCCCACCATCGCAGCCGCCGCGACCAGCAGGGAAATAATGAGCAGCGCCTGTTCACCTACCCGCATCAGGTCCCACAGTTCCTGCAGCGCGACGCCGGGAAATATCGCCAGCAGCGGCTCGCGGGCATATTGATTGATTTCGCGTTGCAGCTTGAAGGCCAACAGTCGACTGTCGAGACCGAGCATGAAAGCGGTAATGGCCCTCGGCCTCAGGTCGCTGCTGCTGCGTGCGAGGGTGGGATTGGTTTCGATCTTGTTCCAGTTGATGTGAATCGCCTCGATGCCGGCCAGGCTGACGTGTACGCTGCGGTCGACTGGCGTTCCGGTGGGCGCCAGTATGCCGCTGACCGCAAATGGCTTGTCGCTGTGATCGGCTGCCAGGCCATCGGCGCCGAGGCCATGGGTTAGGATCAGGCGATCGCCGCTCTGGTAACCCAGCTGCAGCGCGACTTCGGCACCGAGCACGGCGTCGTAGGTATCCTCGAACGCACGGCCAGCGCTGAACTCGAGCCGGCGCTTGTTGGCATAGCGGAAATGTTCGAAGTAATCACGCGTGGTGCCGACCACGCGGTAGCCGCGGTGCGAATCCCCGAGCGAGATCGGAATCGCCCAGCGCACGCCCGGCAGGGCCGCGATTTCCCGGTAGCTCTCCCACGAGATATTGTTGGTCGCATTGCCGATGCGAAACACCGAGTAGAGCAACAGTTGCACCGAGCCGCTGCGTGCGCCGACGATCAGGTCGGTACTGGAAACGGTGTTGGCAAAACTCTGGCGCGCGTGCAGGCGCATCTTTTCGACGCCGAGTAACAGGGCGACACTGACCGCTATCGTAAGCATCGTCAGCAGCGCGGTGCTGCGCCTATTGAGCAGGCTCTTCCAGGCAAGACGCAGCATGTTCATGTGATCGCCTGCGCACGGAATTCGTTGATCCCTGCCTCGCGCTTGAAATGCGCGCCGAGCGTCGGATCGTGGCTGACGAAGACCAGGGTTGCGTTGGTCTCTTCGAGCCGTTCGAATAGCAGGTCGACGAAGCGTTCGCGCGCACCGAAGTCAAGCGACGAAGTCGGCTCGTCGGCAATGACGATATCGGGATCGCCGATCAGCGCCCGCGCTGCCGCAACGCGCTGCTGCTGACCCACGCTGAGATTCGCTACCGGGGCATTACGATCCAGTTCCCCCTCGGTAAACAGGTGGCGCAACAGGTACTCGGCGGCCGCCGCGATACTGCCGTGGGTACGCTCGGCGTTATTGCCGCGCCGCTGCGAAAAGCGGCACGGCAGGATGATGTTTTCGACCAGGTCGAGATAAGGCACCAGGTTAAACTGCTGGAAGATATAGCCGATGTGATCGGCGCGCAGCCGGTCACGCCGGGTCGCGCTCAGGTTGGCCGTGTCCTGCTGCATCAGTGACAGGCGCCCGGATTCGGGTGTCAGGATGCCGGTCAGGAGACCCAGCAGGGTTGATTTGCCGCTGCCCGATGGGCCTCGCACGAACAGGTGTTCACCGCGAGCGAGGCAAAACGAATCGCAGGCCAGTAGCGGCGCGGTCGCGCCCGGCCAGCTGAAGCGCAGGTTTTCGATTTCGATCAGGTATTGGTTCAAATTGTCAGAACGTAATCTGCTTTTGTCTATTGTAACCTGATTACCGGATCACTTGCGTCGATATTACCCCCTGTCTGGCCGCGCGGCGTCAACGCCTGTACGCGGACCTCTGCGATTCGAGGCCAGGTCTCGAACAGGCGCAGATCGATGGTTTCGATCGCAGTATTCTTACATTCGAAGTGATAGTGCGCATGAAACTCGGAGTGACTTTCGCCCGCGTCTGAATCCTCGTGGGCGTGTTCGTCGTCGTGTTCATCGTGTTCACCATGCTCGTCCTCAGCGTGCTGCTCGGCCTCTACCTCGTTCAGCTCACAGCCGGCGCTCGCGGGCAGGACAAACAGCTTTGCGGGATCACGCAGCAGCGCGATTGCGTCCGCCACCGCCTTACGCTCGGCCGCGTTCGACGGCTCGTATTCGAAGCCGACGATACTTTCGGCCGGGGAAACGAACTCGATTTCCAGTTCCTCGTCATCGATGGCGAGATTGATCGAGGCGAAGCCGTGTACGTGCGCGGATTGCTGTGCAATTGCGGCTGTCGAACAGATGATCGCGAGTGAGATCAGAGAGGATCTTTTGAACATTACGGTGGCCCTGTCAAGTTAAGCTGTCGGAATGTTATAACATAACATATTGTTGGAGAATAGCTCAATGCGCCAGTAACAAATAATTGCAGTGATCAGACACATCGAATGCTCAATTCTCAGCGTCGTAACCGAGTTCATTTGATTCAGTTCAGGTTTTGGCGGCCCGGTCAGGTATCGGCCTGTTCGCGGTCGGAGGGCTCAGCGAACTGCTGCGTATAGAGTTCCAGAACTTTACGCACGTAGCTCTGCGTTTCGGCAAACGGTGGGATTTGGTTACCGAATTTTTCGACCGCGTTTTCACCCGCATTGTAGCCGGCGAGCGCCAGCTCGAGATTGCTATCAAAACGTAACAAAAGATCTTTGAGATAACGTATGCCGCCAGTCAGATTCGCAGATGGATCTCGCCGGTTGGTGACCCCGTAGCGTTTGGCTGTTGCCGGCATCAGCTGCATCAGTCCAACCGCACCGGCACGAGATACCGCGTTCGGATCGTAGGCGGACTCGACGGTGATGACCGCATGAATCAGTTCCTCCGGGACCCTGTATTGTCTCGCAACCTCGGCAATCTTACCGGCGAAGCGTTTCCGGTTAGCGTCTTTGTCCCGAAAATTGATCCGCGGCATGCGTAACTTTTTGCCGACATTCTGCATCAATCGGTATCCGTTGTGCGGCGGCCTGTCGGTCAGGTGAACCCGGCCCTTGCTGTCAACGTACCTGTAGATCTCAACAGCCTCACTCGGCTCGCTAGCCACGCAGCCAATTGACAACATAAGGGCAAACGCCAGTGTTTGACGGGAACATATTCGCATTTAATAAGGTTAGACCATTATTTCCGTTATTGCCCCGGCAATAAGGGTAAATAGGGTTGTGGTAGCATTTGGATTATAACTATCAACCTGGACTACCAATGACTAATTTTCTCAAAGCTGCCCTTGTACTGATTTTGATCGGTTGGCAACCAGGTTTGATCGCTGGTGAGAATGCGGAGGTTCCTTTAACCGAGGCGACCCCGGAATCACAAAACCTGGACAGTGCTCTGCTTGAACAGGCGGTTGCGGAGATAGTCGAGGGAAAATATGGCGACATGGATGCTCTGCTGGTATTGCGCAACAATTATCTGGTGCTCGAGCACTACACTTCACCGTTGTATCACGGTCGAGACTATCGTCGCTCGGCCAAGTCAATCACCAAAAGCGTAACCTCGGCACTCGTCGGCATCGCGCGGGGCCAGGGGAAGATGCCTCCCCTGGATAGCAATCTGCTTGAGCTTTTTCCGCAGTATACGGATATTGCCAACATGGATACGCGAAAACAGAAGATTACGCTGGAACACGTATTGTCGATGACGGCCGGCTTCGAATGGGATGAATTTGCCGTAGGGGATACCAGTGAATTCAAGATGATGCGCAGCGAGGACTGGATCAAATACACGCTGGATCAACCCATGAGTCATTCACCCGGTGAAAAATGGGTTTACAATGGCGGTTGCACGATGATGTTATCCGAGATACTGCAAAATGCCACTGGAACCGAGGTCACAGATTACGCCAGGAAATATCTGCTTGACCCGATTGGCCTCGAAAACTGGAGCTGGGCTCTCAACCGCCAAAATCTCACCAACACCGTTACCGGACTCGCGATGAGTCGACGCGACATGGCGCGCTTCGGCGTTTTGTTTTTGAATAATGGCCGCTGGCAGGGCAAACAAATCGTGCCTGAAGAATGGGTCAGGAAATCAACCAGCGTACAGGTGCTCGGTAAAGGCGACTACTTCCCCTACGCCTATGGTTATCAATGGTGGCGCCTGCAGGACCAGGAACCCACCGTGGGCATGCTTGCGGTTAACGATGTCTTCTTCGCCCTGGGATTCGGAGGACAGTTTATATTTGTAGTGCCTCACCTTAATATGGTTGTGGTATCAACCGCATCCAACTTCGGACCCGACGAAGCCCTCTTTTTTAAGCTGCTGCGCGATCGTATTTTCCCCGCAGTTTTGAATTAGCTGTCCCCCGCCCATTAGTAATGGCTGCCTTGACAAGGATAAGTAATGAGCAGATTCTGGTCTTGTATTTCGCTTGACCTGAATGTTAACGTCTATCCCTGGAGTTTGAATCTTTGGGCTATTGGGAAGTTCGAACTGAACAGGGCTAGAACTCTATGTAACATTTGGTGAATAACTATTATAACGATTCGGAGAGCAGTGATGAACGAGCCAGTAAAGCGTCTGGAAGCGCTTGTGCAAGAACAACGAGAACTAATCAAGGAATTTGAAAGCGAGAACCGGCGTCTAAAAACAATCGTACAAACCTTGAGAGGTCGAATACAAGACCTGGAACAGCAACACATCGTGATTGACAGGGAGATTGCCGAGATACCAATTGGCTTTGATTTAATTCCCGAGGATGATCTGAATAGACACTAATTCGGAGCATGTGAAGGATATCCGGATAAAGGTTTAAAGTTATTAAAATCCGAACGGGTCATCAGACAGCAGAATGCTGACATAAGGTGCATAGGTTAAAACCGCACCTTGCAGTGGTCCCAGGTCGTCGAATGCCTTTACCAGCTGAGCAAAACACGACTCGTTTTCGGGTTCCGCTTTTAATGCTTCCAGGGCAGTGAGCAAAGGTTTGATCTCTTCGGCATCCAGGTGTCGCTCCAACATCTGAATTGCAATGTCGATATCCTCGACTCTAACCGGTTTTACCTTTGTTTCAATTCGAACTTGTTCAGATTCATCAAATTCCGGCGGCTCTTCAAAGACATTGGCAGCCATGCCCTCGGGCAGAGAGCCGGCCTTGAGCCCGGCAAACGAATTGTATTCCTGACGGGCTCGCCGCTTGAGTTCCTCTACAAAGGCATTGAATTCTTGCGAATTGGGTTTGTCTATCAACAACGACAGTAACGGGCCGCATTTAACACGGCTGTGAAACTCGAGGAACGGCTCATTCACCGAGGGTTCGGGGTTGAGTATTGACAGGTCCACGGTCATTTTTTCTTCTTTTAATGGTGACTTGATTCGAAAATTAACCACGTCATCTTCAATTTCGAATTCCCTGCTGCCTTTTAAAAATTGTTTTTGTACGAGTTTCATGTTCCCTACGGCCTTAGATTCGGTTTCGACGGTTAAAACATAATGCACTGATCGCAATTCCCATTCAATGCGATATTAAGTGCATAAAAAGGACTGATGGGATTTCTAAACTGTTATTGATATAATCCCATTCTTTAGAAAGCTTTTTATTGATCCTGGATAGTTTGTGAATTAACAAATTTCAGTGCTGACTATACCGGACGATTTTCAACAGAATAATGATTTATAAAGGTGATTTGTGAGCGAGCAAAAGAAAGAAAGACCCAAGGTTCCGGATGGCAAAGCACGCTATCTCGTTACCCGCCAGATGAAAGCCAATGAAAAGGGCTTCGTCGGTTACGAAACCATCTGGGAATCATTTCATAAAGAGGTCAAATACGAAACACCTAAACGTCCTTGATCCTGCCCGGCCGTGCTAACTCGCAAGGGTGAGCGCAACCCAGTTAAGGAAAAGTTCCGCGAAAACCGGTGAGGAATAAATTCTCACCGGTTTTTTTTGGCCTGCTGCGAATGCGGCGTTGGAATCATTTGGCGAACCGCTCCCGTACTGTCTTTGTTCAGACAGGGCTTTACTCGCGAGACCCGCTTGACTAGTTAATCGGCACCTGGGTGACACCTTCGAGATCAGGGCCTTCTTCTACCTTGCCGCCATACTGAATTTCTTCATCCGTCGCGTCACGAACCAGTAATATCTCCAGGCGGAAAATGACTTCACGTCCGCACAGTGGATTGTTGCCGTCGATAGTCACCGACCTTTTATCGACACGGGTAACCAGGAAAGTTTTGGTCTGTCCTTTCTCGTTTTCCATCAGGATAGACATGCCAACCTGATGATATTCTTCAGGAACATCCTGGATGCGTTCGGTAATCACCAGGGATTCGTCACGCGGTCCATATAG
This sequence comes from uncultured Gammaproteobacteria bacterium, assembly GCA_947259485.1. Classification (GTDB taxonomy): domain Bacteria; phylum Pseudomonadota; class Gammaproteobacteria. The sequence goes on from CAMYLU010000006.1 coordinate 127,417, forward strand.
CTGGTTGCAATCGATGGGTACTTCAATCACTTCACCGGCTGATTTGCCTTCCAGTTCCACCATGACTGCCGGAGCCAGCACCTCGTTGGTGCCGTGTACGTATCCCAGGGGGTATTCCACCATGGTCAGTACGCCGCCGGATTTCTGGTCGATGACCTTGTAGGTCAACTCGACATACTTGCCATCTACTATTGTCTCGTTACTCATATGCGTTAAACCTCAGAAAATCGAAGCTGCAAAAATCTTGATATCGCCTCTTTCATAGCCAATGACCATACGTCCCAGCCATTCACCTTCTTTCTTGGTACTGCGCACCCGGAACAGGCAGGTCACGTGTTCACCTCTGCGGATGAAGCCTAGAAAATCGTATTCCGGCATAAGGTTTCGAGTCAGTTCGCTTTTGGCAAATTGTTTGCCCAACTCAACTTCATTCAGACCGAGCAGCAGGTCATAGGAAAAGTTCAGAATGAATTTTCCGTACTGCCCCTTGTTGGAATACTTGATCAGATCATCCCACATGGGAAAAGCGACTGCCTCAAGCTCTTCATCGGTCTTGTCAATAATATTCATACATACTCTCTACAACAAACTACCGTCAGTTGCCGATATCCCTGCCTCCCGTGGGGAAGGGATCAATGCTACAAACAAAAAAGATCAACAGCATGTTGATCTTTTTTTCGCTCGGGGAGAAGTCGATGATCCCTCCCCGGGTGACTTAGCGCGAATATTGCTTTAGGCCCAGCCTGGCATTTAGCCCGACTGTCCCGGTGCTATCACACGGGATGCTTATGCAACCTCTGCGTCGGAAGATTGCTCGTCCTGCGCGTTAGCGGATAGCTCCTCGTCGCCCACGAGGTGGTAGCAAGGCGCTTTTTCCATGGTGTATTCGCCGGTCTCCGGATCACGACGGGAAACGGTCAGTACGTGCCAGTTTTCGTCATCCAGTTTCATGGCGTCGCCACGGTAGTAGTAACCCGGCCAGCGGGTTTCCTTGCGGAACAACGTGTGCTGTACAACGGACTCGGAAGCAAGTGTACGATGCTTCAGTTCCCATGCGCGCAGCAGTTCGTGGATGTCCTTTGCAGCAATCTTCTCGAGGTCCTCTTCCAGCAGCTTCAGTTTCTTCAGGCCGATAGACAAAAGCTTGTCGTTGGTCATGTAGTTAACGGTCGAACCACCGGCATACTCATCCATCAGCTTCTGCAGGCGATCCAGGCCCTGGCGCGGGTTGATGTAACTGGGGTTAACATCGCCGGCAACGATTTCATTGCGGTAAACCTTATAATGTTCCATCGGCTTGAAGATCTCTGCCTTGCGACGCTCGATCTGTTCCTCTGAAACACGAATACCCTCGGCCTTGCCATCGTCGATGTATTTACAAGCGGCCTTGGCAGCCAGGCGACCTTCGGTAAACGAACCTGAAGAGAAAGCGTGCGGCGTACCACCGACGGCGTCACCGGCGCCGAACAGACCTTCGACCGTGGTCATACGGTTGTAGCCCCAGAAGTACTCGTCGGGAGATACATCTTCGGGGCCGGAACACCAGGCACCGCTACCGGTTGCATGCGAACCCATGACATAGGGCTCGGAGGTTGTCAGTTCCGGATTCTCATACTTTGGATTGACATCGGTTGCCGCCCACAAAACGGCCTGGCCAACGGTCATGCCGAGGAAGTTGTGCCAGCCGATCTCTTCCAGGTGCGGGTCCTGGAAGGCTTCCATGGTAACCATGTGGATTGGACCGCGACCGGCATTCACCTCGTTGATCAGCGCATGGTTACGCAAGCAGGTCGGGATAGGTCGGTGAGTCGCGTGTGAAAGTTCCGGATCGAGGTATTCCTTGCCGACCATTTTCTGCAGTTCAGGGAACCATTTTGATTCGTACTCTTCACCATTACAGTTCTGAGTGTAAGTCTTCAGGTGCAGGAAGTAGGCACCGACCGGACCGTAACCGTCCTTGAATCGGGCCAGTACAATACGGTTTTCCATCTGCGTCATTTTCGCGCCAGCATTGATCATCAGGCCATAGGCTGAACCCGATGACCACGGCGCATACCAGACACGCCCCGCACCTTCACCAACCGAGTTCGGCCTGAAGATGTTGGAGGCACCACCGGCAGCAACGATAACAGTCTTGGATTTGAATACATGGTAGTCACCGGTACGCACGCTGAAGCCGACGGCACCAGCGACACGGTTTTCCTTGCTGTCATCCATCAACAGATGGGTGACACAGATACGGTTGAATACCTGGTCAGCCGATTTCTTTGCGGCTTCAGCCACGATAGGCTTGTAGGACTCACCGTGGATCATGATCTGCCAGCGGCCCTCGCGTAAATAGGAGCCGGACTTGGGGTCACGCATAATCGGCAGACCCCATTCTTCGAACTGGTGCACCGTCGAGTCGACGTGACGCGCCATATCGAACAACAGATCTTCGCGCACCATTCCCATCAGGTCGATACGCGCGTAACGGACGTGATCTTCAGGATTGTTTTCACCGAAACGGGTTCCCATGTAGCAGTTAATCGCGTACAGACCCTGGGCCACGGCGCCGGAACGGTCGATGTTGGCTTTTTCGGCGATAATGATCTTCTTGTTCTTGCCCCAGTAGCGTGCTTCGAAAGCAGCACCGGTTCCGCCGAGGCCAGCACCTGCGACCAGGATATCGATGTTATCTTCTACGATAGTTTTAGGCATTAGTAGTAAACCCCGGCTTTCATTTGCAGTCCGTTAGATTCCAGGGTGTGCAGATCACCTTCGTCCATGCGCACATACTTTGGCTCGTTGAATAGCAATTGACTGTCACGCATTTCCTGGCTGGGTTCGGGCACATCGGCCAGTTGAGGGATGCCCTGTCCCCAGGGTTTGGTCGTGATCGGCGCCAGCAGATTCATGTCGGTTTCACCGTTACGCGATTTGATCCGCCAGGCAATGACGCCTTTTTCCTCGTCGCGGATTACCCGCACCGAGTGGCCGAGCGGGGCGAAGTCTGCATAACCGCGAACGTCAATCGCATTGTGCGGGCAGGCCTTGACGCAGGAATAACATTCCCAGCACATGTTTGGCTCGATGTTGTATGCGCGGCGCAGGGTCGGGTCGATGTGCATGATGTCCGAAGGGCAGATATCAACGCAATGTCCACAACCATCGCAGCGAGTCATGTATACAAATGTAGGCATAATATTTCTCTCTACTTAATATTCAGTTAATACGGTTCTAAAAATGGTTCGGAGATTCACGCTTGATTCCAAGCCCCATGTAGGCTGGCTTGTCACCCATGTAGGTCGGGATATCCGGATACCTGGCCTGAACATCGGGGTCCGACATCTCGCCCACATCGGGCAGATTTTCTTGCGAACCGTCAGCCATGATGATTTTTTTCTGGAAAGCCGCTGCCGGCTTGAAGAACATATGCGCAAACTTGGACCAAAGCACGGTGCAAAACAGGGTCGTGGAGGCGGCGATAAAAATTGAGAAGAAGAGGATGTTCAAGGCGCCGGCGCCACGCGTGATCGACCAGATCAGGGCAAAGGTGGTGGTCATCAGCAGCGACAGGATGAACAGGTCGGCGCGCACCAGGCGGTACCAGGGATTGCCCTCGGAATTCACGTCGCAACGGATGAAGAACCAGAACCAGTAACCACCGCCACAGACCATCAGGGCGCCGATATGCCACAGGGCCACGAGCAGCCCGGGAGCACCGTCTGCAGGCGTCGGGTACCCGAAAATCAGCATTGCCGTGGCGACGATGAAAATGATAAAACCGTACATCGTCAACAGGTGTGACATGCGACGTTGTGGATTGGCGAACTCGGAAGAAGTCAAAACCTCGTTGGCCACGAGAGAAACAGCCAGTGACATCTTTTCACCGCCAGAAACAGTGCGTTTGGCGGATTTTTGCGCTTTTTGCGAGTTTTCAAAGAAATATTGCGCACTCTTTTTATGAATCACGTCGATGATGACACCGGCAATCACTGCCACAACCATGGCGATGACATAAAACTGCATGACGGCAGGTGTCAGGAATCCCGACAAATCGTAAAACGGGTTGGTAAACATGGCAGCTCCGGTATGTTTAACTTCAGCGGGCCTATGCTAATGATGCTCGCTAGAATAACAAATCAAATTTTTTCCTTGGGTGATTAATCAAATTAATCGCTAAAAAATTTTTTTTATGGACAGTTTTTACTGAATCGATACCAGGGCATGCAAAAATAATCGCTTGAATACCCGACCAATACCCGCGAAACAGGCCAAAATACTCAGTAACGTCAGGCTATTCGACAAACAATTCGCTTCTTCCGAACACCAGGTCCAACCGTCGGATGCGCCCACTGCGCAGAAAAATCTCCGCGCTCTGTTCCGCGGGCAATGCCAGACCGGACAGGCTTTGCTGTGTGCCGTCGTCGCGCGTGATGATTACCGATGGCTCGGCAGTATCATCCAGCGTGTAAACCAACGGCACCTGGCACCAGGTAAATGCCAGGCCCGCTGCGGGAACGGATAACTCCTGCCATTGGTCGTCCACGTCCAGGTAGCGGAAGTTTCGGGGTTCTGCCACGAACTCGCGTTCGCGTAATAGTCGTGGCACGAAATTTACTGTGCCGGCGTCAACGCATATGCCCAACTCTCGAAAACGTGTTAACACCTCTTCCTTGACCTGGCCGGTCATGCCGGGCTGCTGAGCGCCGGCATGACCCGGTGTATGCGAGTAGGGATCTGTCGGGAAAGCACCGAATTCGTCCGGGGTTTTGTTAAAGCCGATGCCTTTACGAACGCGATAATAGAGATTGCCGAGTTGCTGAATCACGTCCGCATCTGCATCCTGTTGTAGCGCTGCAAAGAAGTTCTCTTCGACCGCCAGCAGTAGCTTGGACACCATGTGCCAGTAGATACAACCCAGCCCCTCGAAGCCGAACATGCCACCGGAGCGGCCGGTAAACGCCTGGTGGTTGAACACCTGCTCGAAAAGCACGTTTAGCAATTGTCGCGATTGCTCGAACTCGGCTTCATCCTGTTCGCTATATTCTGCGGCAATGGCCTCCAGTTGCAGGTTCAGGTCGCCAACATTGGTGAACCCGCTGTTGAAGCGATAGCAGCCGTCGGCGTCGCGTTCGATAATGCGTCGGTCACCTCGCTCCAGTTGCAACTTGAGCAGCGGGTTCGCCTCGACTTGTTCGGCAGGGATGCGGTTCTTATCGAGAAAGCCTGGTAGTTCACGATCTGGATAGAGCATAAAACTGTGCTGATCGGGACGGTACACATCGCTTGCAAACAGGGCCTCGAGGACCACGATTACGTTTTCAGGTCCTATGGCGCCGGCGCTGAGTGCGGCAACCTGACCTTCCAGCATGGGGTACAGCGTATTAACCTCTGCGCCCCCGGAGGACAGGGCCAGGAGATTATAGGCATGGTAGAGGCCGTCTTCTCGCTGGTTGGTGGAAATGCAATGGTCGATTGCCGCCTGGGCGTCGTCGAGCATGTCGAGAACCTGGCCCAGATCCTGCGACACCGTGCCGGTGAAGGTCCCTTGTTGATACACGGTGTCGCGATAGCGACTTGCCGCCTGGCCAAGGGCTTCGAGCAATTGAAAGCGGAGCCCGGCGCTGACCGGGCCAGTACCCAGGTCCGGGCGTACCTGTTTCAGCGGCGCCGCCGTTTCGACGAGCCAGCGGCTGACTTCCGCGGAAATGTTTATCGTGCCGGACTCATGTGCCAGCAATTGCTGCAGGAAAGCGATGTAACGGCGCATGTAATAAAGCGTCACCATGGACAGTCCCTGTCCGACCAGGGCGTTGTTGGCATCGTTCCATTCGGGGCGCTGGGTATTGAGCCAGATGCCGCCGTCGAGAACCAGGTTTCCCAGTTTGGACAATAACGGCACCAGCAGTTTTTCCAGCAACGTGACCTGGTATACCTGGCCCTCGCTGTCCTGGAGCAATTTGCCGTCGGCACCGAGGTGCTCAACTCGTTGCTCGATCTGTTTCGCGAGTGCCTCGTCATAGATCACGGTGCTTTTTGCATCTTCGAGCAGGGCCGCAAACGGTTTGATCTTGTAGGGCACGTTGGCATAGGAGAAAACCGGCTCGTGCAGCAGCTCCCCGAGCCTGTCGGGATGGTATTGCCGGGATATTTCCAGCAACTTGAGCAGATAGATAATCTGGTGATCGCCCCAGTAGCCGATGTAACTCCACGGATCGTCCGGCTCTTCCACTTCCCAGTCGATCCCTTCCTTGGTGATCCGGTAAGGATTGTAGCCATCGAGGGTCGAGGCGTTGATGAACTTGGAAATAATATTCTCGATGAACTCCGGATAGCTCAGTGCCAGTGCCTCCCAGTTCTGGAATATATCCCGCCAGTTACCCTCGTAGGAAAGCAAACGGTTGCCGTAGGCATCCCTCAGCTTGATCGCGAACTGGTTCCAGGGCCGGCTCGGGTCGCCGTGACGACGCCCGAAGGTGATCGGCAGGTATTCGCAGCCAAGCCGCTCGAGCTGGCGGTCGTCCTGGCCCTTGATGGCCGACAGGAGTCGGGTTAACTCTACCTGCTGCGGTAATGATTCGAGCATTTCCCGGTTGTGCTGAAAGACGTCGCGGTTGAACATCTTGACGGTATTTGAAAAATCCCGCGAGGACACCTGGTACTGGTTGTCAAACGCACCACCGCGCAGGATATTGAACAGCACGTTAGCGTAATGGTGAACCGAAACCGTTTCCTCGGCACTGGCCTGGAAGCCATCTCCACGCGCCATGATACGGCCGAGTTCATCCGATCCCTGGTCAATCGACAGGGCTATCGATGCAGTCACGGCGGCAGGATCTTGTAGCTGTTTGCGCAGGTCGACGGCCTGGGTCTGGCTGCGTTCTAGGTCTGCTACTAGCTGCCATTCCCGGGTTGCCTCTGGCGTTAACTCGAGCGCGACATTTACCAGGTAGGCTCCGCGGATACCGCGCGTGTGGATTTCCCGGGTCAGCGGTTTGCCGAGACGGAATTGTTCCAGCTGCTCGGACGAAAGTAACACCCTGGAATCGTCGAAGCCCAGTGCAAATACAGTGGTCGCCTTCAGCGATTCGCACGGCTCGGCGCGATCGCTGATGCCGGAAAACAACGTGAAGAAGGCGAGCCCCGTGGCTTCATCCAGTTCGCTCCACTTGTAGGCGTCCACCAGGTTGCTTTTGGTGGTCTGTGCCAGCAGCGGGGTGCCGGCCGGCAGAATATTCTGCAAACCGTCCACCAGTTCGACCCGAACGCTGCGCCCGGCGAGGTTCGATAGTTTGCATTGCCGCACAAAACCGTAAGTTTCACTGGTTGCCCAGGTATAGATGAACCCCAACTGTAAGTCGTGGTTGATCTCTTCGAAGCACAGCTTGTTGCCCAGGGTGTTCTTGTACAGATTACGAGTGGTCTGATAGCGACCGTCATGCTCCAGGTTGAACGGCTCCCATTCGTGACTCTCAGTGTCGACCTCGACGCGTAGCAGTGTTTTGCTGCCGGTATGCGTGCCGCTTCCATGGATCTTGTCAACGGTGAGGTAGGGGAAGAGCGCGGTTTCTGGCGAAACCCGGCCGGCAGTCAGCCCGCCGGTCGATGATACGAACAGCCAGTGATCACTATTGGACACCACGCTGATAAAAAACGGTGCCATTTCGTCAACGTTGCGTATCGCGTAATAACGCTCGCCCGCCATGTTGATAAACTCACCCGATACAGTATGAATATTTTCGATGGCAGAATTCATATTCAATTCCGGTTAAAAACCGGTTACACGAATACCAGGGATGGCGATAACGCCAGTGGGTCTCGACGACCTGGCGAAGCATAAACGCTTGTTTTCATCTTTTGCTCGGTTGTTTCTTAATTTTTGTCACGATCCGGTTTGATGCTCTTTGTCATATCGCTCGGACTGCTATATAGCATACACGGCTCGTCACTGCCGTCTACTGTTTTTTACAGGTACTATGGTCACAATATTCCCAGCAAACGTTCGTATGCGAGTATGCAATTGATCGGGCCCCCGAGCAGTAATTGTTCTTAAGATGTTTGTCTTGTGAATTAATCAAGTACCCGTTATATCGGCCGATGTAAGTATCATGTCGCCATCATTTCAGTGAACCATGATTTGCATTCCAATTTTTCATCGCTCCCCCATTTCACCCGCGATACCGGTTGCAAAGGCATTGCCAATTGATAGTTATTATTTAATAGCTTTTTCTTTGATTTGTATTAGATAAGGTCTACAGCGCGAATTTGCAGGTCAAATGTTTCGACGGTTATTATAATTTTATGGATTCAATCGATTTTCAGACAACATTCGATACCGACGAGTACATTTTCAATGAGGGCGACCCCGGGGACTGCGCTTATATCATTGATTCCGGAATGGTCGAAGTAGCGCTCGACAAGGATGGACGCAAACTCGTCGTGGCGACGCTCACCAAGGGAGACATACTCGGTGAGATGGCGATCATCGACCGGCTTCCGCGCTCGGCCTCGGCACGCGCGGTCGTCCCCACCGAGGTAACGGCGATTCCGCTCGACTACGTCAGTCAGAAAATCGAACAGTCCGATCCCACGGTGCGTATGTTCCTGCGACTTGCCATGGCGCGTTACCGCGACCTGAATTCCCGCCTGGGACAGGTTTTCGAAGGTCTTTCCCTGGGCCAGGGCGACGCATCGAGCGATGCATGCGAATCTACCATGGAACTGAAAAACGTGGTCTCTCAGTTTGCGGAAATGCAAAAGCGCATTGATTCTGCCGTCACAAAATCTACGCCCACGGAGGTCGGTTCATTATTCGGTGAAAAAACACTGGAGATTACGAAACTGTTGGTCACCGAGGAAAAGTTGCTCAAAGCAGCCATGACGAAAAAGGAATTCCGCCTGCATTACCAGCCGATTGTCGATCTGGCGAGCAATCGGGTTGTCGGTTGCGAGGCGCTGGTGCGCTGGAATCATCCATCCGGCGAGCAGTTACTGCCTTCTCGTTTTATAAACCAGGTTGAAGACAGCGGCTTGATCATAGACCTGGGATACTGGATAGCAGAGGAGGCCTGCAGTTTTCAAAGTCACCTTGTCAATCACTTCCAGCATGATCTGTTTGTTGCCATCAACCTGTCCGGCAAGCAATTCGAAGATCAATTCCTGATCCCGAGCCTGGCCGACATCATGGACAGGACGGGCGCCAGGCGCGAGCAGATCAAATTCGAAATCACCGAGAGCCTGTTGATCGATAATCCGGAACTTGCGACCCAGTCGCTACACCAGTTGAAGGAGACCGGCGCAAAACTGGCCATCGACGATTTCGGCACCGGCTATTCGAGCTTTAGTTACCTGCACCGTTTCCCCTTCGATACCCTGAAAATAGACCGGGTATTCGTTAGCGCGATGTCGCGCAGCGAGAAGAGCAATCGCATCGTCAAGTCGCTGGTCAACCTGTCGCACGACCTGGGTATGGACGTGGTCGCCGAGGGTATCGAAACCGAGCAGGAGGCTGAACTGATGCGTAATTTCAAGGCCGCATTAGGGCAGGGTTTTTATTTTTCCCGACCCATCAATGAGACAGAGTTCGTGAAGCTGCTGCGACAGCCGAAAATAGAACTTGCGGGTTAGCTGGTATCAGGAGTCGGGCCGCAGGTTCGCGCATACCTGATCGATCGCGACCACTTCGCTGTGGATCGCTAACTAAAAAATCTGAATTTCGATAACTGCTTGTTTCGCATGCAGAATTTTTTCGAAGATAGCGTGTTTACGCTGTGGAATCGCAGTCAAAGTGAGAACTAGGTCTCAATAGAATACCCCGATTTTTGAACTACACTCCAACGACGATGCTGAATTGACGGAACGATATGCTCGATTACATTGCCCTCGGAATCCTTATTTTTATCGCCACAAGCCTGCTATTTGGCGCTGTCGCGATCCTGGGAATTCCCCATAAAATTGCCGTAGACCGCAATCATCCCCACCAGGATGCAATCTATTATGCTGGATGGGTTAGCCTGTTCACGCTGCACGTGATCTGGCCACTGTTGTGGATTTGGTCCGCGGGTTATCGTGAAGAACCTGGATTGAGGTTCAGTCAGATTAACGAAGATACCGCAATCAATGACAAGGAGGTTGCAAAGTCGAGCGACGCAGATTCAGATGCCGGGCAGCCGGATGAGGATATTACCGACTCGGTTACCTTGCTGCGGCACAGGCTCGAAGCGCTCGACGACAGGATCAAGCGTATAGAAAGGGCAATCCTGGGGGCATCCGAAGCGGCCTAGTCGCTGAGGTTGAAACAGGCTCATGGAATTTTTGCTGATCTCGGGCTACACCGCCATCTGTATTGCGGTTTTTACGATATTGAGAATTCCCCTCAACCGATGGACCGTCCCCACGGCTTCAGTCGGAGGGTTGGTGCTGACCTTCGCACTGATCCAGTTGTTGAATTACTACCATCCTTACTCGGATACGAGTCGTCCATATGTGGCCAGCGCGCCGGCCGCACCCGGTATTACCGAGCTGGTGGCAGAAGTGCCGATGACGGTCGAGGAACATAACCTGGTTGCCTGGTTTCACCAGAACAACCTGTTACGTCTCAATAATGGTAGCTTGGTCGAGGTGACTTTCGATAGTATTCCAGGCCAGGTTTTCTCAGGCAGCGTGCGCATGGTGATGCCGACATCGAATGATGGTCAGGCCCTGGCCCAGAATAGCATCTTCGATCCGCCCGCTGAAGCCAGCCAGCCTCGTATTCCAGTGCTGATTAATATTACCGATCCCCGTTACTCAGCCTACTCATCGCAGGTTCCAGGTGGTTCACCCGCACAGGCCACTATTTACGGCGAAGAGTTCCAACACCTGGCGGTGGTGCGCAAGACCCTGTTGCGTATGTCTGCCTGGATGAATTACCTGTCCCTGTTCTCCTAGAGCCGCGTTTAACAATATCAAAAATATCCGGCTGGGGTATTTAGCCGGGAATCATTCCTTCACCTGGATGGTCCGGGAATGTCGATGCAGAAGTTCCCGGACTGATTTCTACTGACCGACAATCCTTTGACCTGCTCGGGGCAAATTGGCTAGAATCCGCGCTTTCGCATCACGCGGTGTCTGGAGTCTGTCCCGATTCCTGATGTCGGGGCGATTTTTTAACAGGAAGCACGACCTATGCAACGAGCCAACATCCTTAAAGACGAGGTGGTGACATCGAGTTTTGAACCGGGTTGCCTGTTCTGTGAACTGCCGGCAGATAAATTCGAAGTGCTCGACGAAAACGAGCTGTGTATGACCTTACAGGACAATTATCCCGTTTCCGAGGGCCACTGCCTGATTGTCCCGAGGCGACACGTGCGCGACTACTTCGATATGAACCCGGCAGAAATCGATGCCGCCAATCGACTCATGCATCGCGCACGCGAACGCTTGCAGGCCGATGATCCGAGCATCACCGGATTTAACATCGGCACCAATGCCGGCAAAAGTGCCGGTCAATCGGTGTTCCATGCGCATATACATTTCATTCCACGACGCGATGGCGACCAGCAGGATCCGCAGGGCGGTGTGCGTAAAATCTTTCCAGACAAGGCGAAATACCGCAGGTGAATGCATCCAGGTCGGTGCTATCGCTTGATTACGAACATCCCTTCACGGATTGAAAGAACTATCGAGATGATTCGGTGTTCAGGTGCCGCAAAAGGTCTGCTGTACGATTTGATCGGGCCTTGGTGGGGTTGCGAGATACTCGTCGACAGGGGAATATTCGAAAGGCTTCGACAGCCGCTCGGTCAGTTGATGAAATAGCGAGAAATCTTTGTCATAGGCCTGCGCAATGGCCGCTTCGACCAGGTGGTTGCGCGGGATCAGTGCCGGGTTAGTGGTCATCATTTGATCATGCCGTTCTGTGTCACTGATCTGCTCTTGCGTACATCGTTCCTGCCAGCGCGCTAACCAGTCTGTGAATGACCCGGGGAAATCGAACAGGGGCTGAATTATAGATGCGTTACCGGCCAGTTCACTGAGCCGGCGGAAGGCCAGGGTAAAGTCACAACGGTTGCTTTCGAGTAAATCGAGGAAATCCTGTACCAGGGTTTCATCATCCGGCTGGGATGTCGCAAACCCAAGCTTGGCGCCCAGCACGGCAAAGTATTCCTGCAGGAACAGGTCTGGAAAAGTGTCCAGCGCCTGCTGTGCAATCTCGCTTGCACTGTCTTCGTCGGCTGCCAACAGCGGCATCAGCGTCTGCGCCAGGCAAGCCAGGTTCCAGTGGGCAACAGCGGGTTGATTGCGATAAGAGTAGCGCCCGCCGTGGTCGATGGAACTATAGACGGCGGCGGAATCATAGCTGTCCATGAACGCGCAGGGTCCGTAGTCGATGGTCTCCCCGGACAGCAGCATATTATCGGTATTCATGACGCCGTGGATAAAGCCCACACCCTGCCAGCGGGCAACCAGCGACGCCTGGCCGCGAATGACCTGTTCCAGCAGGGATAACGCGGGATTCTCCGAGTCTACTTGATCCGGGTAATGTCGGGCGATGACATGATCGACCAGCAGCTTCAAGCCGTCCATATCGTTTACCGAGGCAAAGAACTGCAGCGTACCGATGCGGATATGGCTCCTGGCAACGCGGGCCAGGACGCCACCGTCGAGTTTCTGTTCGCGGTAAACGAATTCACCGGTGGTAACGGCCGCCAGCGTTCGACTGGTCGGAATGCCGAGCGCGGCCATCGCTTCGCTGACGATATATTCTCTCAATATCGGGCCCAGCGGTGCCCTGCCATCCCCACCGCGTGAGAAAGGGGTCAGGCCGGATCCCTTGAGTTGAATATCGTAACGTTCGCCATCCTCGCCGATTACTTCTCCCAGCAATATTGCGCGCCCGTCACCGAGGCGGGGATTCCAGCTGCCAAACTGGTGTCCCGCGTAAACGGTGGCGATGGGGTCGGCGCCGTCAGGCACCTGGTTACCGGCGATCACCTGAACGCCCGTCTCGGACTCCAGCCAGGCGGGATCGATTCCGAGGAACCCGGCCAACGACTGGTTAACCCTGACCAGCCCGGGATTGGCGACCGGAACGGGAGCTTGCCGCACGTAAAAGCGTTGCGGCAACCTGACGAACGAATTGTCGAATTTCAATGGTATGTCTCGATAGCAACGGTCATACGATCAATAAACCTTTATATGGGGCAGTTTATCGGAATAGCCACCCCGGCGTGCAAATCAAATTCATAGCAATCGTTGCCCAGGCACCACGGGTATTGGGATTAGTTCCCTGGTGCCGGCGGCTTTATTCTCAGCAGCTAATTCCGACTAGTTATATCGAACGATGTCTGCATGGATTTCGATCACTGACCCTGCTTAAGGTCGGTAATTACTCATCGTCGAAAAATACACGGTCGTATTTCATGCGATTGTCGGGATCTACCTCGGTGTCGAGTTCGCGCGCGTAACGATGGCCAGAGAACACGGCCCCGGCAATGATGGTTGGCGTCAGGCAGTCTCCGATCCGGGTCAGCGAGTCGGGTTTATAGCCGGTTCCGGCTTCGAGGCCCTGTTGCAGTTCGTGAAACAGTGTGTCGTTGGGGGAGCGGATGGTCACGGTCACCACCGCACCGACATCGATATTGCTGCGATTACCGGTGTAAGTGCATTCTAGTTCAGCTGTGTTGCCGTTGAAGGCAACCAGGGCATGCGAAGTGATAATATCGACCTCCAGTTCCATCATGCGTCGCTGTATGCGGCCCTGTTCATTAGTGTAATCGCCCCAGTTTGATACCATGACCTCTGGTGTCACCAGCGTGACCGGAATACCCCTCGAGCGCAGTAACTCGGCGATCACGTTGCCCATGTAGTAATGATCGTCGTCATAAATCAGGGTAGGGCCGTCGGGCAATCGTCCGGCCATGATGTCGTCCGGCGTAAATACCTGTTCGGCCGGGCCCAGTTCATCGAGCGGCGCCTGGTTGTACAAACCGCGCCCATTCGCAAGCCAGCTGGCACCGGTGGCGATGACAATATGATTTGCCTCGACCGCGAGTACCTGCTCGGCGTCCATCAGGTTATCGAAGTAGACATCGACGTTATGCATATTCTGGATTTCGTGTACCCGGTAGTTGCGCACGCGCGCCCATTCGCCAAGCCCGGGCAGTTCGGATTCCTGGTTAATCCGCCCACCGAGAGTATGTTGAGCCTCGGCCAGCATCACCTGGTAACCCCGGCGCCCGAGTGCCCGCGTTGCTTCGAGCCCGGCGGGGCCGCCGCCGATGACCAGAACATTTGAATCTGAACCCTTTGGCGCGATTTTTTCAGGGTGCCAGCCGCGCCGCCACTCCTCGCTGATGGTGGGATTCTGGGTGCAGCGGATCGGCGTGGAGGTGCCATCGCCGGTGTAACAGATGTTGCAGCCAATGCATTCGCGGATTTCATCGATGCGACCTTCCTCTATTTTCTTCGGCAGGAAAGGATCGGCGATGGATGGCCGGGCGGCGCCGATAAAATCGACGATACCGCGCTTGACCTGTGACACCATGGTGTCGGGCGAGGTGAAGCGGCCCACCGTCACCACGGGTTTGCTAGTGATCGATTTAACGTATGACATGTAGGCTTCCAGCGAGCCTTCCTTGATGAAGCGCGATACCCCCATTTCGCGGGAATAGTCATTGATATTGATGTCCCATAGATCCGGCAGTTCGGCCAGCATTTCGATCATGTCACGGTGCTCACCGATTACCGGATCGCCATCGTCGTCACCGCCCTCGTCGGCAGAAAAGCGCACCGCAACCGCGCAGCGATCACCGACGGCATCTTTTGTTTCCTCGATCAACTCGCGCACCAATCGCACCCGGTTTTCGAGCGACCCCCCGTACTCGTCGCTACGGGTGTTGGTTTTCGACGACAGGAAATGCGACAGCAGGTAGCCATGGGTGGCATAGACGTAGACGATATCGAAGCCGGCATCGCGCGCACGCAGTGCGGCGTTTCGGTGCCAGCGCCTGAGTTCACGGATATCGGATTTGTCCATCGCGCGTGCCTGGTAAGGTATGCCGATGGCGTTCGGCAAGTTCGCCACGTCCATCGCGACTTCGTTGCTAAACAGGTTGGTGGTACGCGAGCCACCGAACCAGAGTTCTGCGCCCGCGAGCGAGCCGTGCTCATGCACTTGCTCGGTCATGATCGAGTGCGCCCTGATATCGCCCTGGTCCCAGAGCGACGCGTAAGGGTGGGGCAGGTCGTCCGACGCGGGATGGATCGAGCAGAATTCGGTGCAGACCACGCCCCAACCACCCTCGGCCTTCATGCCGCGTAAGGCGGCGACCATGCGCGGTCGAAGCCAGCCCAGGCCGGTGCAGTGAGGGACCTGGTAGAAACGGTTTCTAGCGGTTACGGGCCCGATTTTAACCGGCTCGAACAGTACGTCGTAACGGGGATCTCGTGACATGTGAAGACTCCTGATTCTAGCCGTTAGACTATCACTCATACCTCACAAAAAGCGACGCTTAGCGGGAAGTGACTATTCGACAAGCTTTAATCTACTGACAATTCGGGGCCGAAGGATTTTATAGCGGTCGTAACACAGGCAGCATCATCAGTTGATACACCCCCGGCGGCACCGATAGCTCCAATAATTTCGTTTTTATCGTTACGCACAAGAACACCTCCGGGCAACGGGATTATTTTGCCGTCCGTCATGCCGTTTAATGCATTGATGAATCCTTGTTGCAGCGCGTCCTGGTTGTAGCGTTCTGCCAGTTGGTCCGTATCGCACGCCATGGCAAGTGCCCCCCAGGCCTTGGCCTGCGCAATCTTGACTCGCAAAAATGACACCCCGTCTTCACGCTGAAAAGCTTTCAGATGTGCGCCCGAATCGAGCACCGCAACCGCGATTGGTGGCATATCTTTTTCATGCGCAGCATTGAGTGCTTCAACAATCAGCTTGTTCGCCTGTTGCAAAGTTAATTCTGCCAACTTTCGTCCCCCTTTGAATTCCGGGGACAGTATACCTATTTGCAGGCTGTCCCAGGAATACGAGTAAACAGGTATACTATCCGCCGATTTCTCACAGGTTCTAAGCGCTTGTAAGGATTGAACAGGGCACATTGGAGATTTTAAATTGACCGAGGTTTCGTACGAGTTTACCCGGGCCATCACCCGGCTGCCCGCACACAGTATCGTGGATGGTTTAAGGGCGGAAGATCTTGGCAACCCGGATCATGCTCAAATGATCAGGGATCACGCGCACTATGTAGCGACGCTTAAAGAGGCTGGAGCCAGTGTTACTGAATTACCTGCAGTCGAGGCCTATCCGGATTCTGTCTTTGTCGAAGACGTCGCGCTTTGCCTGCCCGAGGTCGCCATCCTGATGCGTCCGGGCGCACCGTCCCGGCTCGGGGAAGTGGGCGAAATGGCCCCGGTATTGCGCGATGTATACGACCAGGTGCTCGAAATTGGGGGACCTGGTTTTATTGAGGGGGGTGACATTCTCACCACTTCGAGAGAAATCCTGGTGGGTCGTTCTGCCCGAACCGATAAAGCCGGCGTTGAGGAACTTGCAGAAATTGTCGGTCAATTCGGTTACCAGCTACGCGAAGTGATGACGCCCGAGGCTGTGTTGCATTTCAAAACGGATTGCTCGCTGCTGGATGCGGAAACGATTTTGTCAACCAAACGCCTAGATGCCTCCGGCTGCTTCGAGAATTATCGTGTGATCCACACCTGTGACGGTGAAGAAGCCGCCGCAAACACAATCCGCTTCAACGAACTTGTGCTGATGCCCGCTGGTTTTCCCGGAACCCGCGATCGCCTGCTTGAGGCAGGTTACGAAGTGCGCGAAATAAACAATAGCGAGTGCGCCAGGCTGGATGGTGGGATGTCCTGTCTCTCGCTGAGATTCTAACGTGACTACGGCATCGAACTGTGCTTTGTTACAACAATCAAAACGATTCGATAGTTTTTATCATGCGCTTTCTTGTCGCCTCGTCAGGCAGGCGCCCATATCCCGCAGCCATATTGTCGACCATGTGCTTGAGCTTTGAAGTGGCCGGGATAACGCAGGTAACGTCCGGGTGTGAGACGATAAATTTCAGGAAAAACTGCCCCCAGCTGGTGCAATCCAATTCGGCAGCCCAGGGAGGCAGTGACTTACCCCGGACCTTGCGAAACAGGCTGCCGCGTTGATAGGGACGGTTGATCAGAGTTGCGATGCCCTGTTCGCCCGCAATTGGCAGCAGGCGTTGTTCGACATCTCGATCCAGTATGTTGTAACTGAACTGGACAAAATCGAGCGGTAGCTGCTGCAGTATTTTTTCTAACTCGCCGTGGTAACGGCCATGGGAGGTGGTAATACCGATGTAGCGGATTTTCCCCTGGGCTTTCCATTCAACCAGGGTGTCGATGTGGGTTTGCCAGTCGAGCAGGTTGTGTATCTGCATCAGGTCAATTCTATCCACGCCCAGCCGCCGCATCGACTGCTCCATCTGGTCGATGCCCTCGCGTTTACCACTAGTCCATACCTTGGTCGCGCTGAACAGGTTCTGCTTATTGCTTATCCGCTCTAACAACGTGCCGGTTACCGCCTCGGCACTGCCATACATCGGCGATGAATCAATCAATTGCCCGTCGCTGTCAAAAAATGCCTGCATGACTTCGAGCAGGGGCGACTTTGCAGCTGTCGTGCTGTCAACGTTAAAGGTACGCGACGTCCCCAGGCCGATCACCGACAAACGTTCACCAGTGGACGGGATTGCTTTCTTGATGACGCCGGATCCCGCGGCAACGAGGTATCCGGGAACGAGCGAGCACAGCAGCGATACGGCGCCGGTTGATTTTAGAAAATGACGGCGTGTTAAGCCGAGTTTTATTTTACTCATTTGATGTCTCCACAAGCACTGTGTCCGAAGGCTCCGCGCGGTTACCTTTACTTTCAAAACGGGTACCGAGAAAGATGGCAACCAGGGTCCAGCACACCGCTATCAGGGCGGCAACCCATGCGATTGCGCCGAGCCCAAGCCCGATACCCTGGGCGAGTGCGGTATAAGTCCAGCCGGCCAGCACGTCACCGCCCCGGTAGACCACGATATCAATCACCGGCTTGGTTTTAAAGCGGGTTTCGCGTTCTACCCCGGTGAATAACATTTCCCTCCCCGGTCGCGTAATAGAGTAGTTACCGGCGCGGCGAATGATCTGCAAGCCGATTAATAATGCCAGTCCCGGGGCAATTGCAACCGCGATCCAGCCAAAAATCATGATAACCGGTACCAGCGCCAGGGTTACCGCCAGTCCGAACCTCGTCGCCAGGCGGCTGGTGGCCAACAGAGCGGTAAATATCGCCAACGAGTTGACGATTAAATCCATCATCCCCCAGTACTGTGAGCGGGTTGCGCGATCGTATTCAACCATGACGTTCTTCAACTCGAAGTAGACGAAACTACTCATCATCGTATAGAGCAGGATAAACAGCCCGATCCCGAGCAAAAAGCGATGGTTGAGGAAATCGATGAAGCCACCCAGGAAATCTTCACCGATTGACTTCACCGGGACAGTATCAAAGGCCGTATCGCGATGTTCTGTGTGTCTCGATTTATCAAGTATCAGAATGATTGGAACTATCAGTAATAGTATCAGTGCGGCGATGAATAACAGGTTATAAACGCCAACGATATCACCCAGCAGAACGGGAATAGAGGGACCCGCTACCGCGCCAATACTTGCACCCGCGCCGAAAAAACCGAACAGCCTTTTCGATTGCGACCTGGAGTAGATATCGGACATGAAGCTCCAGAATACCGAGACATGAAACAGGGCGAAAAAACTGACCCATATGTAGAAGGCTTTATCGATTGTTCCAGTGTCATCAAACCATCGGGTACCGAGATAGAACAACAGGAAAGATGCGGCGAAAAAGATGTAAACACCGGGTACCAGCCGCTTCAGGTTAATCCTTGATACGACATATCCATATAAAAGCACGGCACCGGCGCTAATGAAAAAGTTCAGCGTCCACAGCCAGCTCAACTCGGCGTCGGTCCAGTCGCTCGACATCGCGTCTCGTACTGGCCTCAGCACGTAGTAAGCCGTCATTAACATGAAAACAAACAGGAACGACAGGGCCGCCGAACGGAGTTCTTCAGGCTCAACCTTGAGTAACCGATTAATTAGGATTTGAAATGGCCCGGACATCAATTCAGTAGCAGCTAATAAAATGTCGGAAGTATAACCGAAGCTTATGGCAGGCCTCTGAATTCGGGCTGTATATTTTTTGCTAGGAGGCATCTTCCGCCGGCTTGAATGAATCCCGCCTTGCGAGCGCTGCGACTACTCCGGCCGACGGTTGCAGCAGCATAACCTGCGGATCGACCAGAAGTTTCGAACTGCGGTTGCCACCACCAAGCACGACATATTCACATTGCATGACAGCCTCATCTATCCAGATGGGCAGGTCGTCGGGCAGGCATAACGGGGTTACACCACCGATTTCCATGCCGGTCATCTCGCGGGTTTCGTCGGCCGAGGCAAAGGACACCTTGCGCGCGCCCATTTTTTTACGCACCGTGTGATTGGTGTTCAGGCGATCGGTGGCGAGCACTACGCAAACCACGAATTTTTTATCCCCGGTTTTGGAGCGCACCAGGATAGCATTGGCGGAATTTTCAAGTGCCACGCCGTAGTGCTCGCAAAACGCGGCCGTATCGGCAAGCTCCGGAGCGCAGGGCAAGACCTCGAATGGGTAGCCGGCCTGTTCGAGAAAGGCCCGTATTTGTGGAAGCGTATCACTCAAGGATTATTTGCCTCTACCGCTAGCCGATCGGGAGCATATTATTTAACATAGTCGCTGTTTTATGTGAAAGAAATTTTACCGCTGAATCAAATGAGGCCTGGGAGAAAACTGGAGCAACCATGAAGTTATCCGATTTTAAGATGCTGACTTTCGATACCTACGGTACCTTGATCGACTGGGAAAGCGGAATTTACAATGCGCTCGAGCCCCTGCTCGATAAATTGCCGCTCAAGTTGAGTCGTGATGAAGTGCTGGAACTGTTTGCAGAGTGCGAAATGCAGCAGCAAGCCAGTAACCCGACCCAGGTTTACAGTTCGCTGCTCGACGAGGTGAGCCGCGCGATCGCAAAAAAATGGCAGATCAAGATCAGCGATGAAGAAGCCGTGACTTTTGGTCGGTCGGTAAAGCACTGGCCCGAATTTGAAGATTCGGCTGCAAGCCTGAATTATTTGCGTCAGCATTACCTGATGGCGACTTTGACCAATTGCGATCGCATCAGTTACATGGGCAGTAATGCACGATTAGAAATTGAATGGGATGCAATTTACACCGCACAGGATGTCGGCTGTTACAAGCCCAGGCTGCGTAACTTCGATTACATGCTTGAACAGGCCAGGCGCGACCTCGGCATTCTGCCAAACGAGATTCTGCACGTTGCGCAATCGCTGACACACGACATGGTGCCTGCTACCAGCATGGGTATGACCAAGGTCTGGATCAATCGGCGCCACAACCAGGAAGGCCTTGGCGCGACCGCGCCGCCACAGGGCGAATACACGATCGAGCGGGAATTCAACAGCATGGCCGATTTCGTCAAAGCGCACCAACAGGAGTTGGCATAGGCCGTCATGCACAGCGTATCCCGGCAGTTGACAGGCAGAGTTCTAGGCATCTGGCTCGCACCAGCGCTCGGCATTTTGTTACTGATCACCAATCCTGTCGCTGCTGCGACTCCGACTCTTTTAACCGATCTTGCATTGGTCGATGCGTTGCGCAGCGGGGGGTACAATATCTACTTCCGCCATGTCTCTACCGACTGGTCGCAATCCGATAACCTGCGCCAGGCTGACGACTGGTTGAGCTGCAACCCGGCGCAGATGCGTCAACTCTCGGAATCGGGGCGTGCCGATGCGGTGGCAATTGGTGACGCCATTCGCAGTCTCGAAATACCGGTCGGTGAAATCCTGGCGAGTCCCTATTGCCGCACCGTCGAAACCGCACGCTTGATGAAACTTGGTGAGGTTACCGCTACAACCGAGGTGATGAATTTGCGCGCAGCGGAATATTTCGGTGGCCGTGCAGCCATCGTCGCCACCGCGCAGGCACTGCTTGCTACGTCACCCGGGCCCGGCAGCAACCGTATCATCGTTGCGCACGGCAATGTCGCGCAGGCATCGACGCCGGTATATCCCGCCGAAGGCGAGGGCGTCGTGTTCCGGCCAGACAACAAGGGCGGTTTCCATCTGATCGGCCGGATCAGTCCGGCTGACTGGCCCCGGCTTTTGAATCTGGCGCAGCAGTAATCGCCCTGACTGATTGATCGCGCGCTGCAGACTTTATTGTTTAGTGGTGGATGAGTCGATGGTATAAAGCGCGATCGATTGGGTCTGGCCTCGCACCGTGGCCTCACCGATCCTGGATAGTTCGATATCATCGATTGAGGCGGCGCTCGATTCCGAAATCATCAAGCGGGTTCCGTATTCCTTGTTCAACGCCTCGAGACGCGCTGCAAGGTTAACCGCATCGCCGTGAACCGTGTAGTTCAGGCGTCCCCTGGCGCCGATAGCCCCGGCAACCACCCGGCCGGTATTGATGCCGATCCGAATGTTCAGCTTTTCGCCGTCATACTCGTTGTTGACTACTGTGTTCAACATTTCCAGTGCGGCGTGAACCGCGTTGCGGGCATGGTTGTCGTCGGCAATCGGAACGTTGAAAGTCGCCAGGATCGCATCACCCTGGAACTGGGTGACCACCCCTCCCTTTTGTTCGAGTATCTCGACCATTGCCGAGAAATAAGCATTGAGAACATCGACTATTTTGACCGGCCCCAGCGCTTCGGTGAGCTGGGTGAATGATTCGATATCGCAAAACAGGATCGTGGCCTCGGTTTGCTGCACCGGAATCGCGCCGCCGCCGGCCAGTAGCGAACTGGCTACCTTTTCCGGCACAAAACGTCCCAGCGTATCGCGAATCACCTGGCGCTCGCGTAATCCTTTGACCATGTTATTGAACGCCATGCTGGCCTCGTCGAGTTCCCTGATATAACTGCCGTTCAGTGGCTCGACCGTGTCTAGATCGCCCGCGTCGACCGTATTTGCGGCGCTTACGATTTCCTTGATCGGTCTGCTGACCTGGCGACCGACGATGATTGATGCAATGATCCCGAGCAGCAGAATCGAAAGGCCGGCAGCCAGCGATCTGAGTATATTACGTCTCTGATCGCCGGAGTGTAGGGTGGTGTTCAGATAGACGCCGATGGTCCAGGGAGCGGGACCATAACGCTCGATATCGCGATAAAGATAAAGATAGAAATCGTCGCCCCAGAATATGCCGCTGGCCTCGGTGTCCTCGAGCGCGGCCGAGATAAATGACGCTTCCTCATCGGGCGACCAGATGCGTTCCAACACCAGGTCGCCTAATTCGTCGAGGTGAGGTAACGGTTGCTGTTCGCTGCCGCTAATAATGCCAGGGTGAGCAAGAACGTATTCGCGATTGTATAAAACGAATGGGGTTACGCCGGTATCAGCATGATTTCGCGCGAGAAGAGCGGACAGTTCACGCACGGTTACGATCTGCGCAAAAATACCGATAAATTCGCCATCGGCATTACGCAGGGGAATATCGTGCAGCAGGGTCGACAAGTCTACCGTGTCGGTAAAGATCGGCTCACGCCAGGCGGTCGATGCTGTCGCTTTAACCTGGTTTAGATAATCCTGGAACCAGGGATTTTGCGACCAGTCTCCAGTTATCGCGACCCGCTCATCCCGATGCCAGCGCCGGCCCTTGCCATCAGCCGTGATAAGCGCGACTCCAGCCACCTGCGGTGTCGCCGCGAGCGAGCCGAAAATATAGTCATCGAAGGAAGACAGGTCCTGCAGATCCTTGACGTCACCCGCTACCCAGCGCGCCTGGTTGGCGATCGGCTTGAGGCGCTCATCGAGGGTTAGCTCCATCGCGTCGATTAAGGTTTTGCCCCGGTCAGCCCAGAGCTGGCGAGTGCTTTCCGCGGCCTGGCTGAAGCCGAGATAAAGCACGATACCCACGCTGAGCGCGAGCAGGCTACTGGCACCGAACACGGTGATCGCGGTAATCGGAATTCGATACCCTGCTGTCATCCGTTGTGACCTGTTGCCTGCTGAATCTGGAAAGGCCCTAAGTTAGAGGTTATTGCAGTGTTGGGTCAAGGACTGAAGACTTATTACAGTCGTGTTACAAATGCTTGCGAAATGTATAAGTTGTAGGCTTAATATCCACTTTTCAGGGTTTCCGTGGTGCCTTTCATACATGATTAAGAAGATTCTGGTTGCTACTGACGCGTCCGCGGCGTCGAGTCGTGCGGTCAGTTTCGCCGCTCGATTATCGGTGCAACACGAAGCAGAACTGCTGATTTTGAACGTGATTCGCGAAATGCAATTACCGGAAGAGCTCAAGCAAGCACCCGAGTTCGAAGACTTCCTCAATGCTCGCGATGACCTGATGCGCCAGGCGGCGGACCAAATCCTCAAGAACGCCAAACAAAAAGCTAAAAAGGACGGCGCCAAAAACATTCAATCCGCCATCGGCAGCGGTGACCCGGCCACCAGCGTGGCCGGATTTGCCAGGCGTCGCAATGTCGATTTGATCGTCGTCGGTACCCGCGGTCTCAGCAAAATAAAGGCGGCTTCGATGGGCAGCGTTTCACGAAAATTACTGGATCTTACCGACGTCAACTGCCTGGTTATCAGGTAATTACGTAATTACGTCCTGGTGACAGACTGTCCTCCCGATTACAGACTGTCACCTCGTTAACAGACTGTCATCCCGTGGCCTGACCGGGCCGCGTAGGTCACGGGATCCAGAGCTAATTGATATCAATTTTTCACAATGGGTCCCGCGGTCAAGCCGCGGGATGACAGACTAAATACCGCGGGATGACAGACTAATTACCGCGGGATGACAGGTAAAATGCCCTCGCGTTCTCTGCGTCTTTTCGAGAACCTACTTCTGGGTTATTCAGGCGGAGGGACGTCGCGCACCCTGGACTTGGTCGGGTCATAGAACGGAAAGCCAACCACTTTTGCAGGCAAACGCTTCTGCTTACCATCGAGCTTACCGACTTCGACCTCGGTGCCGAGTTCGCTGTGCTCGACCTGCATTCGGCACAAGGCGAAGTTTTTACGCAGGATCGGTGAACGCACCGCGCTGGTGATTTCGCCAACCTGGTTACGCCCGATGTTGACGCAATCTCCATTGGCAGCCAGTTCATCGCCGCTGAGCTCAAGCCCGACCAGCACGCGCTGGGGATTTTCCTTACGCTTGATTAGCGATGCCTTGCCGATGAAATCGTCTTGCTTGGTTTTAAGCGGCACGGTAAAGGGAATTCCGGCTTCAAACGGATCGGTCTGATCGCTGAATTCGTAACCGGCAAAAATGAGCCCCGCTTCCACGCGCAGCATATCGAGGGCTTCGAGCCCGAGCGGCGTCAGGTCAAAGGCTTTTCCTGCTTCCCAGATCGCGTCCCACACGGCAGGCGCGTCCTTCGGATGGCAAAACACTTCGTAGCCGAGCTCCCCGGTATACCCTGTGCGCGAAACCACTAACGGAATGCCGTGTTCATCTCCAATGCGCGCAATCGAGAAACGAAACCATTCAAGCTCTTCGAGCGTGGCCTGGTCCGGTCGGGTCCATATAATCTGTTTTAAAATATCGCGGCTCTTGGGGCCCTGTACCTGCAGGTTATGCAGCTGATCGGTCGAGTTACGCACCCAGGCTTCGAGGTCGAGTTTCTGCGCCTGTTCGCGCAGCCAGAGGCCGCTCTCGTCGCTGCCACCGATCCAGCGGAAATTATCCTGGCCGAGGCGGAACACGGTGCCGTCATCGATCATGCCCCCGTTTTCGTAACACATGGCGGTGTAAACCACCTGTCCGACCGCGAGGCGGCGGATGTTGCGGGTAACGCAGGTTTGCATCAGCAGCTCGGCGTCGGGTCCGAGCACCTCGTATTTGCGCAACGGCGACAGGTCAATGACCACCGCGCCTTCACGGCAGGCCCAGTATTCGTCAATGGCGCCATATTTTGTGTAACTGTTGGCGAGCCAGTAGCCCGCATACTCGGTGAAATTGCGGGTATGTTCCAGGGTTCGTGAATGAAACCCGGTTTCCTTGGTGAGTTGTTTTTCTGCGTCAGTAGTCATTCTGTAAGCCATCGCTTTGGTAAATGTATTTGTTTCCGGGTAAATACGCATGTGGATATCGGTCGGGTTCCAACCGTTGGCGGGATCGACATCGCAGGGACAGGCGGAGGTTACGCATATCATATCCTTGAGCGCGCGCATTAGAACGTAGTCACCGGGACGTGACCAGGGTTCATCGAAATACATCTGGTTGGTGTCATCGATGTTGGTGTTAAAAAACAGGTTGATAGCCATCCAGCCGGGCCGCGGCTGAATGCCGAATGGTGCGAGCCCGCGGTTGAAGTTGTCCGAGCAATTGACATGTCCGGGGTAGCCTAGTTCTTCGTAGTACTTTGCAGTACAGGCGGTACCGAAACTGTCGTGACGCCCGCAGGTATCACGCACCAGTTCAATCATCGGTTCAAAATCCTGGGTGTAAAACTTGGCCAGCAATCCCGGTGCCGGGTAGGATGCGCCGACCACATGACGGGTACTGGTGGCATCGATGCAACGCTCGAGCCCCTTGTCCAGCGCGGCGACATCAAAACACTGAAAATCGGAACACTCGCGACCCTCGACGTCGATGATCTGGATATACTGCCCGGCCTTGACCTCGTAGGCGAACGCTGTACGCGCCTCGATGCGTTGATCCTGTAACGGATCGGCAAGCGGATCCGGCAGGTGAACTCGGCGTTCGGCGGAATTGAGTGCCTGGCGGTAAACGAATATAGTCAAGTCGGTAATGGTGTCTTGTTGGTCAACCAGCATCGGTTCACCGGGTGCGGCGACGATACAGGTCACGGCTTCGTTCGCGCTGAAGCTGATCGAGTCACCCGCGCGCGACTCCTTGCTGAAGATGCTGGTGCTTTGCGCTCGGTCGAGCGAGATACCGCGAAACTTCAGGGTGCGGGCGAGTTTGATAGCACTTGCATCGCTACCGCCCAGGATAGTCTTGAAACCCTCAGCCTTGCCATCGGCTTGCGCACCGATCAACTGCATATCGCTGTTTCCGCGTGCGTCGAAGACCGTAATCTCACCAACCTGCATACCCTCGGGATTGACCACCTCGACGCGGTCGCCACCGAATAGTTCGAGGGCTGTGATTCCGCCCGCCCTGACAACGTAGCGTTCGGTATCAGGGGGCAGGGAATTCAACCCGGGTTCAAGCACGCGAACCGGGGAGACGAATAAAGGTGCGCTCATAGATTAAACCTTAATCAGTTGCGAGCAAGTCGTCATGGACGCCGTATAGATGTTGCTTGATGAGTTTTGTCGCCCCGGGTGTATCGCGCGCCGCGATCGCTTCGTACAGGAGGCGATGCTGGTTGTTATAGTAATTAATGCGATCGGGGGTTAACAGTTTCGCCTTCATCGTGCGCCATTGCGAATTTTGTCGTACCTCGCTGATCCGCTCGTAAAGCCAATATAACAATTTGTTCCTGGAGCAATGCGCCAACGCCATGTGAAACGCAGTATCCGCACGTGCAAATTTCTCCGGGTCTCCACCACAATCTTCGCAAAGTCGCAGCGCATTGCGTAATTGCTCGAGGTCCTGGGAACTGGCGTTGGCAATTGCCAGCCTGACCATCTGTGGCTCGATTGCAATCCGAACTTCGTTCATCTCCACGGGGCTGGTTAACTTGGAGATTTCCTGCTGATTGGTGGTTTCCTTATGCGATACATAGGTTCCGCTGCCGATCTGGCGCGTGACCAGGTGCTGGTCTTCGAGTATTTTTAGGACCGAGCGAATCGTGCCGCGTGACACGCCAAATTCCTCGGCCAGGTTTCGTTCTGCTGGCAGACGCTCTTCGTAAGCAAATTCGCCCTCGAGAATGCGGCGTCGAAGCTGGGCGGCGACGCCGCTGGTGGTAACGCCAACGCGATTGCTACCCATTTTAGGGGATGGCCCGGAATCGAGATCCGTTGCAATTTGCATGCTGCTGTCGACCGATTTCACGTCCCGCGGCTCCTCAGGGCCCAGTAATATTATGGTACTCTAAATTGGTACAATAATGCTCCAAATCAGGGCCTAAATCAAGCGCTATTTGAACCCTGTATTGATCACATCTGGGGCCGAGTCGACAAAATTGGCCTCAAACAGACAACTCCCATTAGCGTCTGAAGCGATATCGAATATACCTGGGTTCATAATAAAAAATAATCATAACTAATTGAAATAATTAAAGTTAATTGTTAGCATAAACAAAAATGTAGCTCGCCAAATCCGGTTTGAAGAACTGGTTTTTATTACTGTTTTATACCTATCCAATTAAATTGGTCCATTCATAACGCTATTTTTTACAGGAATTGTCCAAAAAAACGCGCTTTAGGTCTTGTCTTGTGCAACCTGATAGGTATAACATGACGGCCTGTCTGTTGCGCCCAAATTGCAGGCTGGGCAACGCTACGATGCGTTTTCCGATGAAAAACCTAGTTAAAAAATTCGGATGAATTCATCTGTAGCAGCGAAGAATTGAAGCGTTTAAGTCTTTAACCGTTGGAGGGTAATATGACCGATTTACAAGCACACGTGGAAGCGCCGGGACGCGCTGAACTGGTAAAGCAGGTAAGCGAAAAAATCAAGGAAACTGGTGTCGACTACATTTACTACCAGTTTATTTCTGTAACCGGGCGCATTGTCGGTAAGGGTATTCCAGCCATGCACTGGGAACGTCTCGCTGAGAAAGGTTTCCAGCTAGTATACGGTTCGACGGCTAACCTGTTTGTCGACCGACACGGTGATTACATTGGTTACGGCCCTGAATCATCAGAACTGGTCGGCATCCCCGATCCTGAAACTTTTTGCCAATTGCCCTGGGACAAGCGTATCGGTCGCGTATTCTGTACCCTGTTCCGTAACCGCGAAGAACGCGAGAATCCGGGAGGCGCGTTGACCTCAGATTGCCGCGGTAACCTGCGTCGTATCCACAATGAATTCCAGGACAAGCATGGCCTCGACATGCGCTGCGGCACCGAGCCGGAAATGATGTGGTTGAAGCGCGGTGAGGATGGCAAGATGAGCGGTGGTGTGACCAAGCCAAACTGCTACCACATCGACCAGTTCGAAGAACTGCGCCCTTCATTCATGAAAGTTATCGAGTACTCCATTCAAATGGGTCTCGATATCATCCAGGGTGACCACGAGGACGCTCCCGGCCAGCTCGAGCTGAATACCCAGTTCGACGATGTACTGCGTAACGCGGACCGCTTGACTACCTACCGCCAGATTTGCGCCCAGGTTGCGCGCGAAGACAACCTGATCGCCTGCTTCATGTCTAAGCCATTCATGGGCGTATCAGCGTCGGGCTGTCACCACAACATGTCGCTGTGGCGTGGGGGTGAAGACGTGGTTAACAAGCTGGGTATGGAAACACTGCCGGGTATGGAAGGTGCTTTCAGCTACCGTGTCGGTGGTGAAAATACATTCATGCCTGATCCGTCGATCGATGAACGTGCACCAGGCCCGATCGGGTTGCAATCGATCGGTGGCGTGATCAAGCATCTCGGGGCGTTAACCTCGATCGGTTCTTCAACGGTGAACTCTTACCGTCGTCTCTGGGATACGGGTTTCTGGGCACCGATCTTTGCTGACTGGGGTTACCAGAACCGTACCTGTGCATTACGCGTGTCAGCACCAGGCCGTTTTGAATACCGTTCGGTCGATTCGATGGTGAATCCTTACCTGATGGGTGCTGCGCTGTTGAAGGCCTTCGATGATGGTATCGACAATGACCTCGATCCAGGCGAGGCGGAAGAGCGCAATATTTACGAAGCGATCGATGCGGGTAAGGATGTCAAGAAGTTGCCGATGTCCCTGGGCGAAGCTCTCGATGAACTGCGCGCCGATGAAGTTATCAAGTCAGCCATGCCGGATGAAATGTTCAAAGTTTTCGAGCATTACAAACGTGACGAGTGGGAGCGTTTTAATCACACCGTTACTGATTGGGATGTCGAAACTTATCTCGACTGTCTGCCATAGGCTTGTTTTAAATTTTCCCGGTGCGGGCATTGTCTGCACCGGGATCAAAAATTAAGGCTGCCGCGGCAGTCAAATCTTTAACTCCAAGAGGATAATCGTATGTGTGGTATTGCTGGACTTATCTGGAAAGGCGGCGTCACCAGTGATATCGGGACCGAGATGACCCAGATGCTTCAGGCGCTGAAGCACCGTGGCCCGGACTCTACCGGTTTTGCGCTCTATGGCAAGGGTGATGAAGGCGTGCACGTGTTGCGCTTTAAAGTTGCCGAGCAGGAAGAAATGAAAACGGGCTTCGATATTCATCGCCTGGTGGTCGAACGTAAGGCCGCGGTTGATGCCCGCCTCGCGGAAATGGGCGCTGAGGTCATCGAAACAGAAGACGCGACTGAGTATGCGTTTCGTTATCACTTTAAATTCGACGGTGATCTGAAGCGGTTAATCGATTTCATCGAAGACCTCGATGGTGTCGAAATCCTGTCCGTCGGAAAAGCGCTGGAATTGATCAAGGATCTTGGCGATGCGACAGTGGTCTCTGACCAGTACGGCTTGAAAGGCTTTATCGGTACCCATGCGATAGGTCACACGCGGATGGCGACCGAGTCAGACGTCGATATCCGTTCCGCGCACCCTTACTGGGCTTATCCCTTCAACGATGTATCGGTGGTACACAATGGCCAGCTGACCAATTACTGGACCATGCGCCGCGATCTCGAACGTAGAGGCCATCGCTTCATGTCGAACTGTGACTCGGAACTGATCGCGGTTTATATCGCCGATCAAATCGACCGTGGTGACGAACTCGAAGGTGCGATGCAGAGGACGATTGATGTCATCGATGGCGTGTTCACCTACCTGGTGGCAACCGGTAACCAGCTTGGTATGGCCAAGGATGTGATGGGTGCCAAACCCATGGTGCTCTACGAGAGCGATGAATTTGTAGGGCTGGCTTCGGAAGAAGTCGCCATCCGCAGTATTTTCCCACGTGAAATTGACACCTGGGACCCTTATCAAGGGGAGGTCAAAGTATGGGCAGCGTAACAACATCCCATGACATGGGGCTGCATGAAGAGCAGCTCGCGGGTCGAACCCAGCAGCGTTTTTTCTCGGCTACCGAGGAAGAGAATTTCACCTATCCATGGGCCTATGAAGTTGATTTTGAGAAATCGGCAGAGTTCGATGCCGCGGACCTGGAAATTGCCGAAATCAATATCGCGATTCGTGACTTGATGAAATCGGGGCACGGTACGATTACCGTGAAAAATCCGCGCGCCAAGCACTCGCTCGGGGTAGGGATTCTGAATCGTCTGAACCTGAATTTCGAAGGTAGTCTCGGCTACTTTGGCTGCGGTCTGATCGATGGCCCCAATATCCATATCAGTGGCCGGGTCGGCTGGTCATGTGCAGAAAACATGATGGCGGGCAAGGTGGTGATCGAAAAGAACGCGGGCTCACTGTTCGGTGCTGCGATTCGTGGCGGCGACCTGGTTTGCAAGGGGCAGGCGGGTGCGCGTGTCGGTATCGACCAGAAGGGTGGCACCATTATTGTGGGTGACAGTGTCGGTGCCTTTACCGGCTTCATGATGCAACGGGGTCGCATGATTATTCTCGGCGACGCTGGCGATAATCTCGGCGATTCGATGTATGACGGTACCATTTACGTGGGCGGCAAAATTGCCAGCCTCGGTGTCGACTGTGTCGAAACCGAAATGACCGACCTCGACAAGCGTTACCTCGAAGGCAAGTTGTCGCAGTATGACATGTCGGCGCCAAACGGCATCGACAGCATGATCAAGCTGACTTCCGGCAAGCAATTGTGGAACTACGATAACCTCGAACCTACAGAGAAGAAACTGGTGCTCTAGGCACGAGCTTTATCTTGGAGAATTAAGATGTCTGATAAAAAAATAGATCCATACCACCTGGGGAACAGTTTCATCTTCCCACCCGAGGTGATGAACGATATTCACATCAAGGCGGAGCTCGGTCGCTACCGCATGCGCGGTTTCTCGCTGTTCAAGAAGATTCCGACCTGGGACGACCTGACTTTCATGCCGGGCACCCTGACGCGTTTCGTTATCGAGGGCTACCGTGAAAAGTGCCTGACCAAGACCGTCATTGGCCCCAATGCCAAGGTGCCGCTGGAGCTTGATATTCCGGTTTACATCACGGGTATGTCTTTCGGTGCCTTGAGCTACGAGGCCAAGACCGCGTTGGCACGCGGTGCCACCATGGCGGGCACCGCGACCTGTTCCGGTGAAGGCGGCATGATCCCGGACGAACGTCGTTACTCGTCCAAGTGGTTTTACCAGTGTATCCAGTCGCGCTACGGCTTTAATCCAAACCACCTGCGCCTTGCTGATGCCGTAGAATTCTTCATCGGCCAGGGCTGTAAGGTAGGTCTCGGCGGTCACCTGATGGGTCAGAAGGTAACCGACCAGGTAGCTGAAATGCGCTCGTTACCTGCCGGTATCGACCAGCGTTCACCGGCACGTCATCCTGACTGGATGGGACCGGATGACCTGGCACTGAAAATCCAGGAAGTTCGCGAAGCCACCGATGGTCAGATTCCGATTCAGTTGAAACTGGGTGCCGCGCGCGTCTACGACGATGTACGCATGGCCGCCAAGACTGGACCCGATTCGATCTATATCGACGGTATGGAAGGTGGTACCGGTGCCGGTCCGCACCTTGCGACCGAAGATACCGGTGTTCCCGGTATCGCGGCGATCCGCCAGGCGCGCCAGGCGCTCGACGATGTCGGCATGTCGGGTGAAATTACCCTGGTTTATGCGGGTGGTATCCGTAACGGTGCTGACCTCGCTAAAGCGATTGCACTGGGTGCGGACGCGGTCGCAATAGGTCATTCTTCGCTGATTGCGCTGAACTGCAACAAGGATATTCCGGAAGCCGATTTCCCGACTGAAATGGGCGTGGAGGCCGGCTACTGCTATCACTGCCATACCGGTCGTTGCCCGGTCGGAATCGCAACCCAGGACCCGATCCTGCGTCAGCGCCTGGATCCCGACGCGGCCGCGGAGCGTGTTTACAACTTCCTGCATACGCTCACCATCGAAGCACAACTGTTCGCGCGCGCATGCGGCAAGACCAACATTCACTCGCTGGAGCCGGAAGACCTGGCGGCACTGACGATGGAAGCCTCGGCCTGTGCGCAGGTACCGATGGCTGGAACCCAACACACCGTCGGTCGTCCCGACATGACACGTTTCTAGGAGGAAGCAGTAATGGCTGAACAAGATATTAACCAATTCCTCGAAGGCGATGGCGTCGATACCGAGCGTGAAAAAATTATCGGTCAACATATCGGTTATCGTTACGATGTAAACCTGGTGCCCGACATGGAGCGTTGTACACCATTTCTGCACAAGTACATGGAGGTCATGGGCTGGACCGATCTGAACTGGCTCGAAGATGTTCACATGGGTTATGAAGAAGGCAATCCGGCAGTTTTCGATCGTAATATCAACGGCTGGGTCACCATTCCCGATGATATCGAGTTGCCGGATAACCAGCAGGACCGCGATATGATCGCGCGCGAGCTACTGGTGAAATTCCAGATGGCAAGTGGTCACCCGATGGTTGATTTGCGCAAGGCTTACGAAAAATTCGCCTGATTATAATGCGCAATTGCAGCGAACCGTAACCAAGACTTACCGGTGGAACCTGTAATCTTTCGTTATTGTTTGGCACCAAAAAGGTGCATAGTAGTCATGTAAAGCTGGACCATAGCTATCGTTTTAGAGATTGGTTATGATTGCGGCAGTTGTATTCGCTTGCGGATAGAATCAAATAAGAATAACGCGAACCAGGGATTAACCGCGATTCTCGATTACACGGGAAAAAGTTCAGGAAAAATAATTGCTTCTGCAGGGATGCAGTTGGTACACCTGTCGGAGAAACAGGCGTTTTAAAAACCTACTCTCAAAGGGGGAGATCTGAAATGACACCTGAAGAACTACAAGCCGCGATTGCGGCGGCCAATGAGATAAACCTCGAGGTTTATTACTATTGGTGTACGGCTATTATGATCCTGATTCATGCGGGATTCATGATGTATGAAATGGGGGCTTCGCGAGTCAAGCACACGCTTGCGGCTGGAACCAAAAATATCCTCGCATTCGCCTATATGATTCCTACCTTCTGGATGTTCGGTTGGTGGATCTACCTGGCGATGACCAACGGCTTTGTTCCCGATTTCGAGGCGGGTGCCGCCGGCGTGCCATGGGGTGAAAACATGGGACCGAACCTGCAGGATAACGCTACTGGCGTGTTCTGGGGTGCGTTTACCCTGTTCGCCTGTACCACGGCTTCTATCATGTCCGGTGCGGTGATTGAACGCATTCGCATGACCGCGTTTATAATTCTCGCCGTTATTCTGGGCTCGGTCGTCTGGATTCTGGCTGCGTCCTGGAGCTGGCATTACGCTGGCTGGATGGTGACTGGCTGGGGCTACCATGATTTTGGTGCCTCCGGCTTGGTGCATATGGTCTCCGGCTTTTTCGCACTCGGTGTGCTGATTCATCTCGGACCGCGCATCGGCAAGTTCAACGCCGACGGCTCGGCTAACGTGATTCGCGGCCACAGCCTGCCGATGACCATGGTCGGCCTGATGCTCATCGTCGTCGGCTTCTTCGGCTTCCTCGGCGGCTGTCTGGTTTTCCCGGGTACCGGTATCAGCTGGTATGCTACCGAGTGGGCCAATATCTACGGCCAGCCGACGACTCTGTCGACTATCACTTTCAATACCCTGATGGGTGTAGCCGGCGGTATGATCGGCGCCTACATGTACACCCGCGATCCGTTCTGGATGATGTCCGGCGCGCTGTGTGGCATCATCTCGGTGGCCGCAGGCATGGACTTGTACTATCCCGGTCTGACTTTCGTACTGGCCTTCGTCGGTGGCATCGTTGGTCCGATCTCGGCCCGGTTCGTTGAAAAGTGTGGTATCGATGACGCGGTTGGTGCAGTTTCGGTACACGGTACCTGCGGTATTCTCGGTGTTCTTTTCGCCGGTATTTTCCTCGGTGGTTACCCGCAATTTTCGCCTGATATCCCGACCATCACCTTCATGGGTCAGTTCAAGGGCATGATCGTTATGCTACTGCTCGGTCTGGTGCCTGGTTACGTTTTTGGTTGGCTGTTCAAGGCCATGGGCATTCTGCGCGCCGGTGACGGTGTTCAGGAAGTCGGTATGGACGTTGAAATCGAGGCCATGGCCTATCCCGAAGATATCAAGAGCTAACTAGAAGAGGAATATAGATATGTTTAATTCAAGTCCAATTGAAGTCTGGGAAGGCGCTGGCGTCTTCATGTCATTCGGTGCCAACACTGGCTGGACCCACCTCTGGTTCTGGCTGGCGGTGGTTGCCTGCATCGTGCCGCTTTTCATTACGCTCAAAACCGAGCAGCATCATGAAAACCAGCATACCTTCCGCGAGGGTGACAGTGACAGCACCCATGGAGTAGAAAGAAAGTAGGCATAACCCGGCTTGTCAAAGCCAGCCCCGCCCGCTTTCGGGCGGGGCTTTTTTTACCCCTGATGGAAGCCACCGGTAGTGCAGAGAATCGGTCGTTTCTGCGAATAAAGGTGACTATTTCGCGCAGTATTTGGTGCTGGGACGAAGCTAAAATCCGCCCTTATACTCAGCTAAATATAAACGGGAGACAGATAAAGTGACGACGATCATCGACGGCAAGGCATTTTCGGCAAATCTTCGCGGCGAGATCGCGCGCAAGGTTGCGTTGGTAAAAGAGAATCATTCGATTACTCCGGGACTGGCCGTAGTGCTGGTCGGCGAAGACCCGGCGAGCCAGGTTTATGTTCGCAGTAAGGGCAAGCAAACCCAGGAAGCGGGGATGAATTCCTACGAGCATAAGCTCGACGCAAGCACCAGCCAACAAGATCTGCTGAAGTTGATCGATCAATTGAATAACGATCCGGATGTTCATGGCATCCTGGTGCAGCTGCCACTACCTGACCATATCGACGAGGAAGCGGTGATTAACTCGGTTTCGGCCGATAAGGACGTCGACGGTTTTCACCTGTCAAATGTCGGTCGACTCTCGATCGGTGCCGAGGGTATCGTGCCCTGTACGCCGCTGGGATCAATGATGATGCTCAAGGATCATCTGGGAGACCTGTCGGGAATGAAGGCGATAGTAGTCGGGCGCTCGAATATCGTCGGCAAGCCGATGGCGGCGCTGCTGTTAAAGGAAAGCTGTACCGTCACGATTGCACATTCGCGGACCCGGGATCTACCGGGTGAGTGTCGCCAGGCAGATATCCTGGTGGCCGCGGTAGGACGACCCGAAATGGTTAAGGGTGACTGGATTAAACCGGGCGCCACGGTCATAGACGTTGGTATCAATCGAATCGAAAATGAAGATGGTACTACCCGCCTGGTAGGTGATGTCGAGTTTGAAAGCGCAGCTGAAGTTGCCGCTGCGATTACCCCGGTTCCGGGGGGTGTCGGCCCGATGACGATCGCGTGTTTGTTGCACAATACGCTGCAACAGGCCTGCCGACTGAATGGTGTCGATGTTCCGGAATAAAATGACGATAACCGGCCGCGGAGCCAGCAATGTGAAACGTTGGTTTCGTCGTCAGAGTCCGATACGACGGACCGCTGCTTTCGCGTAACCTCGGGTAAGTCGATCTAACGTCAGGGTGTAATTTCATCTTCAGAGAGGGCGCGGTTATTGCCGCGCAACATTACCAACAGGGTGCAGCCATTCGGAGTATGTGAGCTGTGTTTCGAACCCGGCAGCAGGCGCACGAAATCGCCACTTCGGTAACTGGTACCATCGCAGTCGATCAATTCTCCCGCCATGACCAGGAATTCTTCGAAGCCCGTATGCTCGTGTGGCCTCGATTGCGATCCAGCTTCCATGCGTAACAAAAAACACTCGAATACCCCATTTGACAGATCGCCACTCAAGGTAATCCACGACATGCCCGGAATCGGCTCGCCGTAACGGTCATAGGGCTTGAAGTCATCATCTCGGGTGCTGATGATTTTTCGCAGGCTGGTATCTAACATGGTTTTCTTATGTCCCGGGATATGAAAAAGCGTGGCCCTTTTGGACCGCGCTTTGGTTTTACTCGACCGCTCAAAGAATGTCGTCAGGTCTTTAGGTAAGCTTCCAGCGAATCATCGAGCGCGTCCTTCCAGGGGGTGTGATGCGCGGGTGCCATGGTGCCGGTCAGTGCTGATTTGTAGCCGTTGTCACGAAAGGTCATGATATTTTCCTTCTTGTGTTTTTTCCACTGGAAGAAAGCTTCATTCGCACCGGCACAATCAAACTCCGGATAGTCGGTCAGCGCCATCAGGTCCATGGTGTATTTGCCCTGGAACTCGATGCAGGCGTAATCGTCGGCCAGGTTGTCTTCCGCCTCGCGCCAGTTATCGATATCGGCATGCATCTCGGCCTGCGACGGCAGATCGATACGTCCCATGATGACGTCTCGTGCATACCAGGCCTGCGCGTCGAACATGTTGAAGGTATACCACTGGTCCTGCATCCCCAGGTACATCAGCTTGGGGTTGTGCTCCCAGACCACGCCGTTGTAGAGGTTGACCGGGTAGAGGCGATTATTGGTTTTGAGCTTCAGATTCTCCGCCATGAACGGGAAGTGGTGCAGGTAACCGGTGCACAGGATGATGGCGTCAACCTCGGCGGTGCTGCCGTCCTTGAAGGTGGCGGTATTGTTTTCGACCTTTTCCAGTAAGGGCACTTCCTGCCAGTTATCGGGCCACTTGTATCCCATCGGCGCTGTGCGGTGCGATACCGTGACCGATTTGCAGCCATACTTCCAGCACTGCGAACCGATGTCTTCGGCCGAGTAGGAAGTACCGATAATCAGAATATCCTTATCCTTGAATTCCATCGCGTCACGAAAGTCATGCGCATGCAGTACCCGCCCGTTAAAGCCGTGGAACCCGGGAAACTCGGGCACGTTTGGGGTCGAGAAGTGACCTGAAGCAACTATTACGTTATCGAATTCCTCGGTGTACTCGACGTCCTTTTTTTCGTCCTGGACGGTAACGTGAAACATGCCCTCATGCTCGTCGTAGGCTACATGGCGCACTGGCGAATTAAATCGTATCCAGTCCCGCACCCCGGCTTTCTTCACGCGTCCCTCGATATAATCGAATAGCACGGCACGCGGTGGGTAAGAGGCAATGGGACGGCCGAAATGTTCCTCGAAAGAGTAATCTGCAAATTCCAGGCCTTCTTTCGGACCATTGGACCAGAGGTAGCGGTACATGCTGCCGTGAACCGGCTCACCGTACTGGTCGAGGCCGGTGCGCCAGGTGTAATTCCATAGCCCACCCCAGTTGTCCTGCTTCTCGAAACAGACGATATCGGGAATGTCGGCCCCTTTTTCTTTTGCCGACTGGAAGGCTCTTAATTGCGCCAGGCCGCTGGGGCCGGCTCCGATAACTGCAACACGCTTGCTCATCTAATCCTCCAACTGACTGATTTTGATCGGTATTTTTATTTGGAAACGGTTTTAATTGTGAGCCGTCAAGGTTAGGGAATATCACCGCGATGGTCAACCACATGGCCCGGAATCAGTATTTATTTTTAGCGGTTTTCGATTACAGCAGATTTGCAATCGAAAGCGCGCTGATGTTTGATAGGCCACCAGTCAAAAACCGCAGCAAGTGCCGATGCCCGATCCTGATAAGCAGCCAGACGATGACGCATTGATGTCCCAACAGCATAGCGTTGAGGCGCTCGAAATCGCAATTGGCAAGCAGGTGCGTACGTCGCGCAAGCGCCTGAATCTAACCGTCGCCGCGCTTGCCAAGCAGGCGCAGTTGTCGACCGGGATGTTGTCGAAAATCGAGAACGGTCAGACCTCGCCGTCACTGGCAACGCTAACCTCGCTCGCAAACGCATTGCAGGTTCCGGTGACCTCGTTTTTTCGAGGCTACGAGGAACAACGTGACGTCACCTATATCAAGGCAGGCGAGGGGTTGCCGATAGAGCGCCGCGGTTCGGGTGCCGGGCATCAATACCAGTTACTCGGGCACACCATTGGCAAGCCGTATAATATCGAACCCTACCTGATCACGATCGACGATCAGTCCGAAGTGTTTCCTGTGTTTCAACATGCGGGTACCGAGCTGATTTATATGCTGGAAGGACGCGTGACTTACCGACACGCGAACAAAACCTATACCCTGCAGCCGGGTGACACACTTTTCTTCGATGCCGAGGCCTCGCATGGCCCGGACGAGATACAAAAACTGCCCTGTCGTTACCTTTCGATCATCATTTCCGAGGCAACAATCAGCTAGTTAGTTTCCTGGTAGGAAACTTAATTTCATTTCAGTTGACTTGCTGAAACGCCTTGGGTAGCCTAGGACGCCTGAATATCCTGCCCGGGGGGCGCGCCATGTGTGGAATCGTAGGACTGTTTATCAAGAACCCCAAAATGGAAGCGGAACTCGGCAAATACCTGTCGTTGATGCTCGCGGAAATGACCGATCGTGGACCAGACAGCGCCGGTGCGGCGATCTACCACGACCCGGTAGCAGTGGGCGCGGCCAAGGTCACGGTGCTCTCTGAAGATCCGGAGTACCGCTGGGACGCGCTCACCCAGGAATTGCAACAAGCCTTCGGCCAGGACGCGGCGGTTGCGGTACATCGCGACCAGGCGGTGCTCAAGATCGGCACCAACCCGGCCGACGCGCAGCGCTGGTTGCAAGACAATCATCCCGAGCTGCGCATCAATAGCGCCGGTGAAAGTATCGAAATCTTCAAGGGCAAAGGTTCGCCGATCGAATTCATCAAGAATTTCGAGCTCGCGAGCTACAGCGGTAGCCATGCCCTGGGGCACACGCGCATGGCGACCGAATCAGCAATCACGACCGAGCACTCGCACCCGTTTTCGACCGGCCTCGATTTGTGTCTCGTACATAACGGCTCGCTGTCGAATCATAACCGCCTGCGGGAAGTGCTACGCAAGCGCGGGCTGACGTTTCAGACCGATAACGATAGCGAGGTCGCGGCCGGCTACCTCGCCTGGCGCCTGCACGAAGGGGACACGCTGGATCAGGCCCTGCAGAACGCGTTGCGCGACCTCGATGGTTTTTACACTTTCGCCATCGGCAGCAAGGACGGTTTCGCCGTGCTGGTGGATCCGATCGGCTGCAAGCCGGCGGTCATGGCGGAAACCGAAGACTGGGCCGCGATGTCATCAGAGTTTCGTGCGATCGCGACCCTGCCCGGCGTCGACCAGGCCAAAATATGGGAACCGACGCCGGCGAAAATCTACAGCTGGCACCAGGAGTAAGTCATGCCGACATTCGATCTGAAAGACGTCGACGTGCGTGAACTGAACCAGGCGCTGCACGACGAGGCCTCGGCCGGTGCCGAGTTCAAGATCATCAATCCGAACGGCAAGCACTCGGTCGCGGTCGGTGCCATGTACTCGACGCAAATCGATATCGAGGGTCACGTCGGCTATTACTGTGCCGGCATGAACCAGCAGGCAACGGTCACCGTGCACGGTAACGCCGGTTCCGGTTGCGCAGAAAACATGACGTCGGGCCAGGTCAGGGTCAAGGGCAACGCGTCGCAATATTGCGGTGCGACCGCACATGGCGGCCTGCTCGTGGTCGAGGGCGACACCGCCGCGCGCTGCGGCATCTCGATGAAAGGAGTCGACATCGTCATCGGCGGGTCGGTTGGCAACATGTCTGCGTTCATGGCGCAAAGCGGGCACCTGGTTATTTGTGGCGATGCCGGCGAAGCCCTCGGCGACTCGATGTACGAGGCGCGTATCTATGTCGGCGGCGAAGTCGCGAGCCTCGGTGCGGACTGCATCGAAAAGCCGATAAAATCCGAGCACGAGGCAGAACTGAAAGAACTGCTTGGCCAGGCCGGCATCGACGCTGGCGATATTTCACGCTTCCGCCGCTACGGCTCGGCGCGCAAGCTGTACAACTTCAACATCGACCACGCCGGCGAATACTAGGAGCGAGAACATGAGTGACCCAGAATTCAAATCCCGCCTGCGTGAATCGGCGACGTTTCCGCGCCACGTGATTGCGGAGATCCAGCGCGCCGCGCGCGAGGGTATTTACGATATCCGCGGTTTCGGCGCCAAGCGCCAGGTGCCCGATTTCGACGACCTGCTGTTTCTAGGCGCGAGCATGTCGCGCTACCCGCTGGAAGGCTACCGCGAGCGCTGTGACACCAGCGTCACGCTGGGCGCGCGTTTCGCGAAAAAACCGATCGAGCTGAAAATCCCGATTACCATCGCTGGTATGAGCTTCGGTGCGCTGTCGTCGCAGGCCAAGGAGTCGCTCGGCCGCGGTGCGAGTATAATGGGCACCAGCACGACGACCGGCGATGGTGGCATGACGCCCGAGGAGCGCGGCCACTCCGACATTCTCGTCTACCAGTACCTGCCGTCGCGTTACGGTATGAACCCAGATGACCTGCGCAAGGCCGATGCGATCGAAGTAGTAGTCGGGCAGGGCGCCAAGCCTGGCGGCGGCGGCATGTTGCTGGGGCAGAAAATCAGCGACCGCGTCGCCGAGATGCGTAACCTGCCGAAGGGAATCGATCAGCGCAGCGCCTGCCGGCATCCGGACTGGACCGGCCCCGACGATCTCGAGATCAAGATAGGCGAGCTGCGTGAAATCACCGACTGGCAAGTGCCGATCTATGTCAAGGTCGGCGCCACGCGAACCTTTTTCGACGTTACCCTTGCCGTCAAGGCCGGCGCCGACGTGGTCGTCGTAGACGGTATGCAGGGCGGCACCGCGGCTACCCAGGACGTATTCATCGAGCACGTCGGCATTCCAACCCTGCCGGCAGTGCGTCTCGCGGTCGAGGCGCTCAAGGAACTCGACATGCACCGCAAAGTGCAGCTGATCGTCTCTGGTGGCATCCGCAATGGTGCCGATACCGCCAAGGCGCTGGCGCTCGGTGCCGATGCGGTATCGATCGGCACCGCGGCGATGATCGCGCTCGGTGATAACAGTCCCGAGCACGAGGCCGAGTACAACAAGCTCGGCACGTCGGCAGGCTACTACGACGACTGGCAGGACGGTTGCGATCCGAGCGGCATCTCGACCCAGGATCCGGAGCTGGCGCAGCGCCTGGATCCCGAGCTGGGTGGTCGCCGCATCGCTAACTATCTCAACTGCATGACGCTGGAGACCCAGACCCTGGCGCGCGCCTGCGGCAAGAGTCACGTACATAACCTCGAACCCGAAGATATGGTAGCCTTAACTGTAGAAGCAGCCGCAATGGCAAAGATTCCGTTGGCAGGAACCTCCTGGATTCCAGGCAACGGATTTTAAAAATAAATTAACTTCGACAACCAATAATCGTAGGAGAAAGAAATGGCCAAAGATCTCGAAGCGATCGCGAAATCAAAAAGAATAAAATATTTCCTGGTGAGTTGGGTCGACCTGTTCGGCGTGTTACGCGCCAAGCTGGTACCGGCGCGCGCTATCAAGGGCATGCAAAAAGACGGCGCTGGATTTGCCGGGTTCGCAGCCTGGCTCGATATGACGCCCGCACACCCCGACCTGTTTGCTATTCCTGATCCCGACAGCCTGATCCAGCTACCGTGGAAACCGGAGATTGGCTGGGTCGCCGCCGATTTATGGATGGATGGTAAAGAGGTCGAAGCGTCACCCCGCGT
Organism: uncultured Gammaproteobacteria bacterium; assembly: GCA_947259485.1. Classification (GTDB taxonomy): domain Bacteria; phylum Pseudomonadota; class Gammaproteobacteria. The sequence continues at coordinate 169,215 of CAMYLU010000006.1, forward strand.
GGCTCTGAAACGCCAGCTCGCAAAGGCCAGTAGAAAGGGTTATCGCATGAAGACCGGGGTCGAGTGTGAATATCACCTGATCACTCCGGATGGCACTAAACTTGCCGATGCCGCCGATACCCAGGCCAAGCCCTGTTATGACCAGTTGGCATTGATGCGCCAGTACCCGGTCGTGGGACAGATTTGCGATGCAATGCTCAAGCTGGGCTGGAATCCGTATCAAAACGATCATGAAGACGCCAACGGCCAGTTCGAAATGAACTGGGATTATGACGATGCCTTGAAGACAGCCGACAAACATGTCTTCTTCAAGTACATGGTCAAATCGATTGCCGAGGAACACGGATTGCGCGCAACTTTTATGCCCAAGCCGTTTACGCATTTAACCGGTAACGGCTGCCACGCACACGTTTCGTTATGGGATCGCGCGGGTAAGAAAAACCTGTTCGAGACCAGTCGCAGGGATCCGCGTGGATTAGGGTTGTCGCCGTTGGCCTACAAGGCGCTCGGAGGGATCATGCATAGCGCCAGCGACCTCGCGGCAATTTTCAATCCAACCGTAAATAGCTACAAGCGTATCAACGCGCCACGCACGATGTCGGGTGCCACCTGGTCACCGAACGCGGTGACCTATGCCGGTAATAATCGTACCCATATGATTCGCGTCCCAGAAGACGGACGCTTCGAATTACGCCTCATGGACGGTGCGGCGAATCCTTACCTGCTGCAGGCTGGTGTGCTGATGGCGGCACTCGATGGCATCGCCAACAAGCGCGACCCGGGGGAACCGACCCATCTTAATATGTACGAGGAAGGGCACCGTGCCAAGAGTCCACGCATGCTGCCATTGAACCTGCTCGATGCGATCAGGCAGTTTGATAAAAACAAGGTCATACGCGAAGGCCTTGGCGACGAGCTGGTCGATGCCTATGTCAAGCTGAAGATGCAGGCCTGGGACAGCTATGCAACGCATCTGAGCAGTTGGGAACGCGAAAACACGCTGGATTGCTAAGCGATATTTTCTAGACACCAGTTGTCACAAACCTGATGTTTGCCAGTCTGAGCCTTAAAGCACGGGCCAGCCTGGCCTGTGCTTATAGTGGCGTTGCCTGGGGGTTGTTCTGGATTCCGCTGCGCGGCATGGACAATGCCGGTGTTACCGATGCCTGGGCCACGGTTCTGTTCTATGCCATTCCACTATTACTGTTCTCTCCGTGGATTTTCGTCAACTGGCGTCGCATTGCCGGTTGCGGTTGGTCGCTACATTTTATCGGTATTGCGACCGGGGTCTCGCTCGCGTTTTATTCCAATGCGCTGCTCTATACCGAGGTCATTCGGGGGTTGGTGTTGTATTACACGACACCGGTATGGTCATTGTTGCTGGCCCGAATCGTCCTGGGTGAAACGATCACCGCTCCGCGTGTTCTCGCGATTTTATTCGGCCTTGCCGGCATGCTGGTCATGTTCGGGGTCGATGTCGGTTTTCCGTGGCCGAGGAACATCGGGGACTGGATGGCGCTGATCGGCGCCATGGGCTGGGCGGTAGCGGCGGTGCTACTGCGCAAGGACGATGGTAGCCGCAGCATGGAAATATGTTCGGTCTATTTTTTCTACGGCGTCATCGCTGCGATTGTGCTGGCGTTATCACCCATGGCGGGGGATATCGAGATGCCGGACTGGTCGGTGATTGTCGATGTGCTGCCCTGGGCGGTGCCAATTGCAATTATCGTGATACCCGGTGCCTACGCGGCTTTCTGGGGTGCCCCACATTTGAATCCCGGGATTGTCGGGTTGCTTTTTATGACGGAGATTAGCGTCGGCGGTATCACCGCGGCAATCTGGGCCAACGAACCACTGGGTGTGCGTGAGCTGACTGGAATCGCATTAATTACCCTTGCCGGTTTAAGCGAGTTTTTCTACGCGCCGATGCGCCGGGCGTTATGGCGCGATAGCTAGGCTGGCGTTACAGTTTTTGCCTGACATGTGTCGCTTTCACGATACTTTCCGGCTTGATGTGCCAATATGATATCGCCTCTTTTCAACCAGTGCGTTGTGGTTGTATATCATTTGGTATATTGTATACCAGAATTTTTATATTACCGGGGGGATACATGGCTAAAAGTGATATCGAAATTGCTCGTGAAGCAACCTTAAAACCAATCACAGAAATTGCGCAAAAGCTCGATATTCCGCCGACAGCATTCAAGCCTTACGGCCACGACAAGGCAAAACTGACCAGCGAATTTATCAATTCGCTGCAGGGTAAAAAGGACGGCAAGTTAATCCTGGTTACCGCAATTTCCCCGACCCCCGCGGGCGAGGGTAAAACCACGACCACGGTTGGACTGGGGGACGGTCTCAATAGCATTGGCAAGAATGCTGTCATGTGCCTGCGCGAGCCGAGCCTGGGTCCCTGTTTCGGTATGAAGGGGGGTGCTGCGGGTGGTGGTTATGCCCAGGTGGTGCCGATGGAAGATATCAATCTTCATTTTACCGGTGACTTCCATGCCATTGGTGCGGCGCATAACTTGCTTTCAGCACTGATCGATAATCATATCCATTGGGAAAACAAGTCTGGCCTCGATCCGCGTCGCGTCACCTGGAAGCGTGTCATGGACATGAACGACCGTACCTTGCGCGACATCACGATTGGACTCGGTGGTCCGGGCAATGGTACCCCGCGCGAGAGTGGGTTCGATATTACCGTGGCTTCTGAAATCATGGCGATCTTCTGCCTTGCCACTGACCTTGACGATCTCGCTCGTCGTATCGGTAACATCGTAATTGGTTATACCCGGGATTTGAAACCGGTGCTTGCGCGTGATGTCAATGCCCCCGGCGCGATGACCGTGCTGCTAAGAGATGCCTTCATGCCGAACCTGGTGCAAACCCTGGAAAACAATCCGGCATTTATCCATGGTGGCCCTTTCGCCAACATCGCCCATGGCTGTAACTCGGTGATCGCGACCAAAACTGCACTCAAGCTCGCTGACTACGTGGTTACCGAAGCTGGATTCGGTGCCGATCTCGGCGCGGAAAAATTCTTCGATATCAAGTGTCGCAAGGCAGGATTGAGTCCCGATGCGGTGGTGCTGGTTTCAACCGCACGCGCGCTCAAAATGCATGGCGGTGTTGCCAAGGATCAACTTGCCGGTGAAAACGTCGAAGCAATCAGAAAGGGTTGTGAAAACCTCGGGCGTCACATCCGTAATCTCAAGCAGTTCGGTGTACCTGTCACGGTCGCGATGAACCGCTTTTCGGCTGATACCGATGATGAGCTAAATGCGGTGCGCGAATTCTGTGCAGAATTCGGCGTCAAGGCATTCGACTGTAATCACTGGGGTGAAGGCAGCAAGGGCACCCGGGAACTTGCCAAGCATGTCGTCGAAGTCGCCGATTCGGGACAGGCACAGTTTCATCCCCTGTACGATGATGATATGGGATTGTTGGAAAAGACCAAGCATGTTGCACGAACCCTTTATGGTGCCGAGGGTATCATCGCCGACAAGAAGGTGCGAGACCAGTTCGCCAGGTTCGAAGCCGAGGGTTACGGGCATTTCCCGGTGTGTATGGCTAAAACACAGTACAGTTTTTCAACCGATCCGTCGCTGATGGGCGCTCCCACCGGTCACGATGTACCGATTCGTGAAATCAGGTTGTCGGCCGGGGCGGAATTTATCGTTGTCGTCTGCGGTGACATCATGACCATGCCGGGATTGCCACGGGTGCCGTCTGCCGACAACATTCGACTGAACGATGCGGGGCAGGTCGAAGGACTGTTCTGAGGCTCGGATGGAGCCCGCTGAACTGTACCAGCGGTTTATTGCGTGGCAGTGTCGGTTGCGCAAGATGAGTATGCGTGAACTCGGTGGTCGTCCCACCGCGGGTATGAGTGCCGGGGTCTATGCCATTGCGGGCGGCGAGGAACAAGCTCACCTGAACTTCCTGATTACCAGGAAAGACCCGCAGGAACGTACCGACGAGTTTCGTCACATCGTGCGCAAGACGCCCGATTCCAGCCAGTGGGTCAAGAATGGACTGCGCATCTTGTCGGAGCTGCATTACCATGAACACGGAGAGTTCGATAACCGGCTGACCGCTTTATTCAGTCTCGAATCAAATCTCGGGTATGCGTTGACCAAGGCGGGCCAGTGCCATTTGAAGTTTGCCCAGGACAGCATCGAACACGCTTTTGATTTCGATGTTGTTTCGCTAAACCAGGATGACGAGCTGTTCCAGGCGACTTACTGGCATAATCACATTTTTAATCCGACCCTGCCGGGCAAAGTGCGCGTACTTGGTTTTAATCCGCGCCTATAACCTCGATCTTAAAGAATCCGCTTGAAGTTTTCGTAAAGCAGCGCGCACAAGCGGTTCATTTCCGGCATGTGTTGGCGCGCTGATTGGTCAAATCCATCCAGCGCGTCGATGCCCAGGCTGTCCTCCAACGCTGCCCTGTATTCCGGCACGCAACCCCATTGCATCACTGTATCTGCACGCACCTCGACATGAAATTGGACCGCGTAGGCGCTGTCGCGGTATTTGAAAATCTGGTATTTCGTGTTTGCCGACGACCCCAGTACCGTGACTTCCGGGTTCGATTCGAGATCGCGCACTTCATAGGAATGCCACTGCACGGCCTTGATCGTGCCGGGGTATTCACTGAATAGCACATCCTGTTTCGCCGCCTCCGTCATGTCGATATCCAATACACCGATTTCGGGTGGTTCGGACCTGACTATCTTGCCTCCCAGAACTTCGCCCAGCAACTGGCAGCCGAGGCAAAACCCGAGAAATGGTTTGCCCATTTCGACAACCCATTCGCGGACGCGTTTTTTCTCTTCGATCAGCCACGGGTATTCATCCTCCATCCAGGTATCCATTGGCCCGCCCATGCACAGCATGGCGTCGTATGCGGACAGGTCCTGCGGAATGGATTCTCCCTCGTCGAGCTCGATCTGGGTGAGATGCCAGCCATCGGCTTCCATCAGGTCCTTGATGTAGCCCGGATCTTCGATTGCGATATGTTGTAAAACCAGTATGTTTTTCATAGTTTATCCGGGTAGATCGATAGCTCCCGATGATGCCGCTCGGGATCGTGATCTTCGATCGATGGTGTGGTGCGAATATGTTCCACGTAGTGTAGCGGGAAATCGTGTTCCAGCGCGCCGCGCAGCACGTGCTCCTTGTACCAGTGATACGGCTGCCGCAGATGATCGATTTCCAGCGCATAGTAGGTAAAGGCGTCGATCGATACGCCGTGCAGCCCGGTCACGGTGACCTCCCTGCGCTCGTAACCGATACCCGCACCCTCGTAAACATCGAGTTCCAGTTTCTCATCCCGCGTCATCAGGTAGACCACGCCGTAAACAATGTCATGCGGATTGTCGCTAACGGTAATATCGCACTTGCCCGATCGATCCTGACTTTTTTTGTGCCAGCACAAGCGGTGGCCGGGCAGGGTCGCAACGCAGTGTTTCGACGCCCGTGGAATGCGTTCCAGCAATCGCGGGCTCGACAGGTTGGAGCCGAAAGCAAAATAATTAACTTCCATCTGCGTCAGGATTAGATTGCTCCAGTTTGTAAAAGAGCTGGTTTACCTCGGGTTGGATCAACCAGATCCCGATCGGAAAAATAAACAGCAGGAAAAAGGTACTGCTGAAAATCATGAAGTCCGCATCTTCGTTTTCCAGCAGCGATTTCAACTGGCGCGCGGTGTACCAGATGCCGTAAAAAATTCCGAGCATTGAAAACATGTGCATCGGCAGCAACCAAAGCGGCGGCCTCGAAGGCCCGCCGCTTTCCAGCATCGGGATGTAAAGGATGATGTACATCAGGACATAAATGATCGGTAGCGCAAGGCTGACCCCGAACAGTAACGTGCTATGACGCCTGGATTCGGGTAGGTGCCGGTTTGACCAGGTACCGATACTGAACATCCATGCGAACAGTACGAGGAGTATGAAAAGTCCGACGCTGGCCGATACCAACGGACCGAACGGGATCTTGAACATAAGGCTCAAAATGGTTGGTAGAGCCAGCATCAGGAACAATTCCCAATGGCGTAGTTTCAGAAAAAATGTCATGCACGGAATTTCAGTTAACCATAGGCCGCGCAATTATAAAGGCGGGTGATGCTTAACGAAAGCACCCAGGCTAATATCTAGGCAGCACTTTCTCGCGAGGCGCGTTTGCGTTCGTGTTCGAGCAACAGCTTTTTACGGATACGAATGCTATGCGGCGTTACTTCAACCAGCTCGTCGTCATCGATAAATTCCAGTGCCTGTTCCAGGGTCATCTTCACCGGCTTGGTGAGGACCAGGTTCTCGTCGGTTCCTGCAGCGCGGATGTTGGTAAGCTGCTTGGCCTTGAGCGGGTTTACCACGAGATCGTTGGCGCGACTGTGAATACCGACCACCATGCCCTCGTACACCGGTTCCGCGTGGCCGATCATCAGGCGTCCGCGTTCCTGCAGGTTAAACAAAGCGTAAGCCAGTGCCTTGCCGGCGGCGGTCGAAATCAGCACACCGTTTTGGCGTTGGCCGATGGCGCCTTCGATCCTGGGTCCGTAATGATCAAAGATATGGTAAATCAGCCCGGTTCCCGAACTCAGGGTCATAAACTCGGCCTGGAATCCGATCAGCCCACGCGAAGGAATAACATAGTCGATACGAACCCGGCCGCGAGCGTCCGGTAAGATATCCTTGAGGTCGGCCTTGCGTTTGCCGAGTGCCTCCATGACCTGGCCCTGGTAGTTTTCTTCGACATCGACGGTCAGTTGTTCGTAGGGTTCACATTCGACGCCGTCGATTTCACGGATGATGACCTCGGGGCGCGAAACCGATAGCTCGAAACCTTCGCGACGCATGTTTTCGATAAGGATGCCGAGATGCAATTCGCCGCGCCCGCTGACCCGGAACTTGTCTGAGTCACCCAGCTGCTCGACCCGCAATGCCACGTTGTGCAGGCACTCGCGCCGCAGGCGTTCATCGATTTGTCTCGATGTCAGGAACTTTCCATCCTTGCCGGAGAAGGGGGAGCTGTTAACGCTGAAGGTCATGCTGACGGTCGGCTCATCGACAGTCAGGGGGGGTAGTGCCTCGACCTGGTTCCGATCGCACAGGGTATCGGAAATATAAAGTTCCTCGATACCGGAGAAGACGATAATGTCACCGGCTTCGGCGGTTTCGGTTTCGACTCGCTGCAGGCCGTCGAAGCCGAATAATTGCATCATGCGTCCGTCACGCAGCTTGCCGTCGGCGCCCACGATCTTGATTGCTGAATTCCGCGTTACCCTGCCGCGAGTAATACGGCCGATACCGAGGACGCCCTTGTAGCTGTCGTAATCCAGGCTCGAGACCTGCAGTTGAAACGGGCCGTCGAGTTCGACAGCGGGTGGAGCAACATGTTCGATGATGGCCTCGAACAGTGGATTCATGTTGCCATCGCGGTCTGCGTCATTGGTGCTCGCATAGCCACCGAGCGCCGACGCGTAGATCACCGGGAAATCGAGTTGTTCGTCGGTCGCGCCGAGTCGGTCAAACAGGTCGAAGACCTGGTCGATTACCCAGTCAGGCCGGGCACCTTCCCGATCGATCTTGTTGACCACGACGATCGGCGTAAACCCCATTGCGAATGCTTTCTGGGTAACGAAACGGGTCTGCGGCATCGGTCCCTCGACCGCATCCACCAGCAATAACACGGAATCGACCATCGACAGGATACGCTCGACCTCGCCACCGAAATCGGCATGCCCTGGGGTATCGACGATATTGATGCGATAGTCCTGTTTTTGTAGCGGGTGATTCCAGTTGAGTGCCGTGTTCTTGGAAAGGATGGTAATCCCGCGCTCCTTTTCGAGGTCATTTGAATCCATCATACGGTCGCTAACCTCGGTGCGGGCGTCAAGGGTGCCCGATTGACGCAGCAACTGGTCGACCAGCGTGGTTTTGCCGTGATCGACATGCGCGATGATTGCGATGTTTCGCAGATTTTCTCGTTGCGTATTCATAGGGGTAAGCAGGGAGGATTCAGGCGCGCAATTATAGTGATGTAGCGCCATTTCACAAGTGTGGAGTTCACACTAATATGTATGGCTGGCCAGTTAATTTAAGCGTAACAAGCTTGCGGTATCAGGCAGGTTGCCTCTGTCCTGTCAAGCCGCGGGACGACAGGAAATGGCGAGCTGGATCAGGCCAGGCCCTGTACCAGCTCCAGAATCGCCTGGGCATGCCCCTTGGCCTTGACCTTGTAGTTAACTTCGGCCAGGTTCCCCTGCTTGTTGATGACGAAGGTCGAACGGCCGATACCCATGTATTTTTTGCCCATGAACTGACGTTCGCCCCAGGTGCCGTAAAGCTCGCATAGCTCGCCGTCGGTATCTGCCAGCAGCTCGACCTTGAGCTTGTGCTTGTTGATAAATTTTTGATGCTTTTCACAGCTATCCTTGCTGACACCCAGCACCACGGTATCGGCGGCGTCAAATTCCTCGATGAGTGCGGTGAATTCATTCGCCTCGATGGTACAACCCGGTGTGTCATCCTTGGGATAAAAATAGAGTACGACGTTTTTGTTGCCACGGTATTGTGACAGGCTGATGTTTTCCCCGTTCTGATTAACAGAGGTGAAATCCGGGGCGGGCTGGTTTTGTTCGAGCATGGTAGTCATCCGTTTTTAACGAGAGCTGCATGATAGAAGACTGGGGTCACTACATCAAAGTACAACCAGCAGGGTTATTTGCGTTGGCCTACATGGAGCCAGGCAGAAAATTCAAGCGACTTCACCTGCCGTAGAATGTTTTTAAAACTCGGTAGGTTCTTACATCGATAGTGAACACCAGCCTGTTGTCAGTCGCCTTCATTTCTCTAGACTGCAAGCGCACGAACATTTTAGAGTCGTCCGTCTGGATACAAACGAACTCTCCGTTTTTTTCGTTAACTGCGCTTAGCGCTTCCTGGGTGACGAGATTGCCCGCCTGCTTGTCCATTTCCGCGATCGCGGCATCTATTGCGAGGCCGCATCTGAACGAAACTACTTCCCCGGAAGATTCCGCGTGTAGCAGGCTGGGGGTGGCAATCCCTAAAATTAACGCCAGGAGAAATCTTTGCATACTGACAATTTCCTGATGAAGTCATAACCGGTCCCGGCTAATGTTAACATTGAATATACTCGTTGAACTCGTCGGCTTGCAAATGGTCTTATGGTCTATTTCTGAGGTGTTAATTATGCAAAAACTGCTGCTCGCGGCCAGCGTCGCAATCCTGAGCTTAATCGTACAACCTGCTTTTGCCGCCCGGGCGATTCTGGCGGGTGGCTGTTTCTGGTGTATGGAGTCGGATTTCGAAAAACTGCCCGGCGTTAGCGATGTGATTTCGGGTTTCACCGGGGGTTCACATCCTGATCCCACCTACCGGGGCGATCATACCGGTCATTACGAAGCGGTCGAGATAACCTACGACCCCGATATTGTCGACTACCAGGGAATCCTCGATCATTTCTGGGTGAACCATGATCCGTTCGATGCGCGCGGGCAATTTTGCGACAAGGGCCCCAGCTATCTTGCTGCAATTTTTGTGGCCAATGACCAAGAGCGCGCGCTTGCGGAAAAGTCAAAGCAGAAGGTAATTGAAATGTTTCCAGAGCAGACTGTGGTGACACCGATTCTGCCACAGGCAACCTTTTTCCCGATCAAGGGTGACGAAGAATACCACCAGGATTACTACAAGAAATCCCCGCTGCGATACAAGTACTATCGCTTCGGTTGCAGGCGCGATAAGCGCCTCAGCGACATCTGGGGTGACAAGGTGACGCACTAGTGCGCCAGCCCCGACCAAACAGCTCATCGGGTTGATGCGAAAAATCGAAGTTCCGAACGGACCTGGTGGCGTCGGATTTGGTCTTGTTGATGTGCCAGCACTGGCAGCTTCATCGGTGCCCCAGGTGCGCGCCATTGCAAAATCTCCGCGCGAGACCAGGCTGGTAGAAATCGAGAATAATTAGGCCGCTGCGATACGTTATTAGTGGATGCCCTGAGTTCCGCCAGTAGCGGCGCCAGGAATACGAAACAGGCCAGCAGGAACAGCAATCCGCCGACCAGGCTGGCCAGGTCGCCGGCACGCAGGCTCGACACCATGAAAAAGATGGCCGAAAACACAAACAGGATCCAGCCCCAGAGTTGAAAGCGGTGTTGTGTGGTCATTGACATGAACTTTTCCAGGTTGAATTAATTTCATAATATTATCTTTCCTTATGCATATTCTCGTAAAATGATATTTATTAATCGAATTACATAAGTATATTTAATCTAAGGATTCATATTTTTGTCCCCTTCGATCGGGAAAAATCGCGTTACTTTGTCAGCTGACTGATGCTAGCATTTGTCGCTTGTCCAGTCCCTGGAGCGGGAACCCTAATGTTTGAAAACAGCTTGATGAGCCAGATACGTGATCGGTTTTGTCACGTCGATACCTGCCCTTACCAGGGGCCGCGCATATTCTTTGAGAATGCCGGCGGCGGGCTTACGCTCAAGTCAGTGGTGGAAGTTAATACCGAGCTCGCCGGGATACCGGACAACCAGGGGCGTGATAACCCGGCCTCCCATGAACTGGTACGTATTATCGCGGAGGCGCGTGACAATATGCGTATCTTTCTCGGCGTCAAGCAGGGCCCCGTGTTTACCGGCGAGAGCGGCACCGAGCTGATTTTTCGCATGGTGCGCGCGGCGGCATTGGGATCGCCCGCGGGTGGTAACATGATCGGCAGTACGCTCGAGCACCCGGCCACCGTCAGCGCGAGCAAAAGGTGGGCCGAAATTGCGGGCAAGGAGTACCGCGCCGCGGTGCACGATAACGCCAGTGCGAGCATTACCGCCTCGGATTACGCCGCGATTGTCGATGCCGACACGCGCGTGGCGACGATCATTCATACCAGCCCGGTTACCGGTATGACAGTTGATATTCCCGCGGTGGTTAAAACCATTCGAGCGGTCTCACCCGATTGCATCATCATCCTCGATGGTATTCAGCATGCCGCGCACGGTGGACTGTCGATTGACGAATACGATATCGATGGCTACGCGGTTTCGGCCTACAAGGTGTTTTCGCGACATAACTACGGTTTTGCCTGGTTGTCACCCCGGCTTGCGACGCTGCCGCACGATCATCTCGATGGAACCGCGGATGATTTCTGGGAAATGGGAACGCGCGATACCTCGGCCTTTGCCTGTACCTCGAAAGTGATCGAGTATTTTGACTGGCTCGGTTCACACTTCACTGATTCCGAAGATCGGCGCGCCCGCATCCTGGCCGCGGGCAATGCCATCAGTGAGCACGAGCACGACCTGGTTGACCTGATGATCAACGGCAATGAAGCCCAGCGGGGTTTGCACGATATGGCTGAAGTTTTTTTGATTGGCGGGCATGATAACCCGGCGCGAGAAGGCATGGTGTCGATCATTGTCGAAGGTAAGCCCTGCGCCGAGGTAGTGGCCGACCTTAATGCAAAGGGAATTCGCACTCATGTGCGCAAGGCCGATTATTTTTCCGGCAATATTCTCGAACCCCTGGGGCGCCCCACCTGCATCCGTGTTTCGATGTGTCATTACAACACCGAGCGGGAGGTACTGACTTTTCTGCATGAACTCGAGGCCATCGTCAAAACCCACGTCGAATCAGGAGCCAGTGCAGCCTAGTCATGTTTCCCCCGAGCACCTTCCCCGCGTACCCAGGGGGTGGCCAAGCAAGAATTCCATTGCAGATCATCGGTGCGGGACCCGCGGGTATGGGACTCGTGCTGGCCCTGTGCAATCGTATCGCGGCAGCTGAGGGTAAGGCAGTGCAGGAGCAACGCGTGCTTGATGCGTTGCAAATTTTCGAGGCCAGCGGTTCTCCCGGTGGCAAGATGGGGCATTATCGAGTCAATGCCAATACCAGTGCCCATGACGTGGTGCAGGGGATCAAGGATGGTACCCCGTTCGTCGGCGTGCGTGATGATTACCTGCAGCATCCACAAACCCAGTCTGAACTCATCCCCCTGCCGCGAATACAGACCTTGATGGTCGAGCCGTTGGTGCAGGCGATGGGCGAATTTCTCGGCGAGCGTTTGCACTGCAGGGTCGACATTGCACGTATCGAAATAAATGAAAATGGAATTGCCAGTTACGATCGTGAAAACCACCTAGGGGCGCTGAGTGCAAACATCCTGTTTTGTTGTGGTGCGATCGAAACACCCTTGCCGGAATTGTCGCCCTTGCAGGATCGCTGGGAAGGTTCGATGCAGTTCCTGAAGCGCGACAATTTGGATGTGCTGCAGGACACAAACGATCCCATCGTTATCGTTGGTGCTTCGCATAGTGCCTTTTCCTGTGCCTGGCGACTGTTATTTGACCCGCTGTTTTCGGAATTTGCCCGCGAACGGGATATCGTAATATTGCAACGCCGTGAGCGCATTAAATTACGCTGCAGCACCAGCTTCGCCGCCGAACATCAAGTTGATTATGATCCACAGACTGATGTCTGCCCCAGGACCGGACTGGTGTTTTTTAACGGTGGATTGCGCAAGGATGCCAAGTTCCTGTACCTGGATATTCGCGATGGCGTGGAAAACAGGGTCAGGATCGTGGAAATGGATCAATTGGTCGAGCAGCAAGATTTGCTCAACCAGGCCGGCCTGGTTCTGCAGGCAACCGGGTTTGACGCCAGGCTGCCGCCGATAGTTAAACAGGGTGCTCCCGTCAGGGTTGGGAATCCCACCCGGAACGGGGAACTGCGTAATCTCGATGACGGCGAAATTATTGCGGGACTATTCGGCATGGGACTGGGATTAAACATCCTGCCCGCAGGAGAGCCTCGCGGTGAGCAGAGTTTTAACGGCGGTATCCACGGGTTTCAGTCCTACCCGTTGGCGATCGCGCCTCGAATTATCGATAAGATCTTGGCCAGTATGCCGATGGAGGTTAGTAATTGAAAACGCATGCACAGGTGGCTCCGCAGGAGCCATCCCGGAATTCGCAAAGCGAATATCCGGGACCTCGCAGGAGAAATCAAATCTTCTTTGTAGTTTCGCAATGAAAACGCATGCACAGGCAGTGGTCATCGGCGGTGGACTGGTTGGATGTTCGATTCTCTACCATCTCACCAGCCTCGGTTGGACCGACGTGGTGCTGCTCGAGCGGGACGAGCTAACCTCGGGCTCGACCTGGCATGCGGCTGCCGGGATTCATGGCCTGCACGATCACAATAATATTTCCAAGCTACAGTATTACACGATGCAGCTGTACGAGGACCTGGAAAAGGAAACCGGGCAGGGTTGTGGCATTTTTCAACCGGGTTCGCTTTATCTCGCACAGACCCGTGATCGCGAACACCAGTTACGCATGCAGGCCGCCAAGGCCCGATATTTCCAGGTCGAGTTCCACGAGCTGTCGCGTGACGAGGCCGAGCGCATGCATCCGCTAGCAAACTTCGATGGCATTCGTTGCATCATGTACGAACCTGATGGCGGTAATGTCGATCCCTCCGGCGTGACCAACGCGTACGCCAGGGGCGCGCGCCTGCGCGGTGCCGAGATCGAGCGTTTTACGCCGGTCGTTGCAACCACCCAGCGCAGCGACGGCAGTTGGGATGTCGACACCGACAAGGGCAGCATACGTGCCGATGTAGTCATCAATGCCGGTGGTCTGTGGGCGCGTGAAGTGGCCGCGATGGCCGGTTTCGAACTGCCGCTGATGCCGCTCGAGCACCAGTATTTTGTTACCGAAACCATTCCAGAAATCGAAGCGCTTGAACAACGTTTACCGCTGGTTGCCGATCGTGACGGTGAATACTACATGCGCCAGGAAGGGCAGGGACTGCTGGTCGGCGCCTATGAAAAAGATGGACGCTACTGGGCCGAGCAGGGTACGCCGATGGATTTCGGTCACGAGCTGCTCGACGAGGACCTGGAGCGAATCGAGGACAACCTGCTGCGCGCCTGCGAGCGCGTGCCGGTGTTAAGCGAGGCCGGGGTCAAGCGTGTCATCAATGGTCCGATGATCTGGTCACCGGACAGTTCGGCGCTGATCGGGCCGGTTCCCGAGCTGCGGAATTATTTCTGCTGTTGCGGCATTATTCCCGGCTTTTCGCAATCCGGGGGCCTTGGTCTGACCATGGCGCAGTGGATTGTAGAGGGAGAGCCCGAGATGGATTTATTCCCCTGGGACCTGGCGCGTTTCGGTGCCTGGGCCACCAAGCCGTTTACCCGGGCGCGCACGCTGGACCAGTATGCGCACCGCTTCAAGATTCACTTTCCCTACGAGGAGCGCGAGGCGGGGCGTCCGCTCAAGACCCGCCCTGTGTATGAACGCCAGCAAGAGCTCGGCGCGGTGTTCGGTCTCAGCTACGGCTACGAGCATCCGTTGTGGTATGCGCCAAAGGGCATGGAGCCGATCGAGACCTACGGCTTCGAACGCCAGAACTGGTTCGAACCGGTTGCAGCGGAATGCCGTGCCTTGCGCGAGGCGGTCGGCATCATCGATGTATCCAACTTTGCCAAGTACCGGATTCGCGGTGCCGGCTCCCCAGATTATCTCGACCGCCTGGTCGCGAACCATGTTCCAACCGAGATCGGGCGTTCCTGCCTGACCCCGATGATCGGCTTGCGAGGTGGAATCGCCGGTGATTTCACCATTACCAAACTGGATGACGATGATTTCCTGATGATCGGCTCCGGCATCGCCGAGCGTTATCATCAACGTTTCTTCAACATGGTGGCTAAAGACGACAGCGTTAGCTTCGAAAGTTTTACCGAGGCCTGGGGTGGGTTCAACGTCGCCGGCCCCAACACCCGTAAATTACTTGAGTTATTAACAGATGCCGACCTGTCGAACGAGGGTTTCCCGTTCATGCGTAATCGTAAAATCCAGGTCGCCGGCATCGATGCGGTCGCTATCCGGGTTTCCTTCAGCGGGGATCTCGGCTGGGAGATTTACGTGCCACTCGAGCATCAACTGGCGCTTTACGAGGCACTGCTGGAAAAGGGTAGCCAGCTAGGCGCGCACCCGGTCGGCGGACGTGCACTGCTGTCGTTGCGGGTCGAGAAGGGCTACGGCAGCTGGAGTCGCGAGTACTCGCCGGAATACTGGCCGCAGGAAGTCGGGCTGGAGCGTTTGATCAAACTCGACAAGCCGGAATTCCTGGGACGCGAGGCTTATCTCGAAATCAAGGATAAGCCGCCACGTGAAAAACTGGTCGTGGCCCGGGTCGAAACCAGTGACGCCGATGCCAACGGTGGCGAACCCGTTTTCCTGGCCGACGGTACCCCGGTCGGGCGTGTCAGCTCGGGTGCCTTTGGGCATAGCGTTGGTGCCTCGATTGCGCTATGTTTCATTAACACCGATCACGCTGTCGCGGGCACCGAACTCGACATTGCGATACTGGGAATCCCGCATCGCGCCGTCATCCTTGAAAAACCACCTTTCGATGCTAAAGGTGAACGTCTAAGAGCATAAATATGGCCACTAATCCCTATTCGATTCCGGAGCCGAAGGTAAACCCGGCAAACAGGCCCGCGATGCGCCCGGATAACACGCCCGATGATAACGATCGCATCGAAATCGGCCCGACGCCGCTGGCCTACGCGGAGTGGGAGGTCGCCGGATTGCAATGCCCTGATCTCCCGGCGATGCGACAATACCGGCTCGATCGAATTGTTGCCGGGCTGATTGAGCGCGATCTTGACGGGGTTTTGTTGTTCGATCCGCTGTCGATTCGTTACGCGACCGATACCACGCATATGCAGCTGTGGAATTCGCATAACCCATTCCGCGCCTGCCTGGTTACCAGCGACGGCCACATGGTGTTGTGGGAATACGGGGGTTACGCTTACCTGTCGGAATACAATCCGCTAGTGCGTGAGGTGCGTTTTGGCGCATCGTTCTTTTATTTCGCGACCGGTCAACGCACCGAGGAAAAGGCGGAATTGTTTGCCGAACAGGTCATGGACCTGCTAAGTGAACGGATTGGTTCCGGGCGCCGGGTCGCGGTGGATAAAATACAGATCGCCGGTTTGCGTGCCCTCGATGCGGTCGGTATCGAGGTGATGGATGGCGAGGAACTGATGGAACGCGTGCGCTCGATCAAGGGCCCGGACGAAATCCTGGCGATGCGCTGTGCGATTAACGCCTGCGAGGCGTCGATCGCAGAAATGCGCGAACTGACCGAATCCGGAATGACGGAAAACGACGTCTGGGCGGAACTGCATAAGTCTAATATTCGACGCGGCGGCGAATGGATCGAAACGCGGATTTTATCGACCGGACAGCGCACCAATCCCTGGTTCCAGGAATGTGGCCCGCGCATTATCGGCAATAATGAAATCCTCGCCTTCGATACTGACTTGATCGGTTGCTACGGCATGTGCACCGATATTTCGCGTACCTGGTTCATTGGCGATGGGCAGCCCACGCAGCGCCAGAAAGACATGCATAAGCTTGCGCATGAACACATCATGACCAATGCCGATATCGTCAAGCCGGGGATGAGCTTCCAGGAGCTGACCGAGCAAGGCCATCACCTGCCGGATATTTATATCCCGCAACGCTACGGCTCGAAGTTCCACGGTGTTGGGCTGTGCGATGAATGGCCGGCAATCAAGTATCCGATCGACTGGGAAGAACGTGGTTACAGCGGCCTGCTCGAACCCGGGATGATGCTTTGTGTCGAGGCTTATGTTGGAGAAGTGGGTGGAGCGGATGGAATCAAGCTCGAGGATCAATTGCTGGTCACTGAAGACGGTTACGAGAACATGGTAGTCTGCCCGTTTGATCCGCTGCTGATGGCTTGAATGTGATGTCATTTCCGCGTAACGACGAGGTTAGACGGTAACGGCAATGAACATACTTTTTATTACCGCGGATCAATGGCGGGGCGAGTGTTTGTCGGCACTGGGTCATGCGCACGTGAAGACACCCAACCTCGATCAGCTTATCAATGAAGGCGTGTTGTTCCGGGATCACTTTGCCCAGGCCACGCCCTGCGCCCCCAGCCGCAGTTCGATGCACACCGGCATGTACATGCAAAGTAATCGATGCGTGGTGAACGGTGCGCCGCTCGACAGCCGTTTCACCAACTGGGCCCTGGAAGTCAGGGCTGCGGGTTACGAACCCTCACTATTCGGCTATACCGATTCGGCGATCGATCCACGGGGGCTGGATCCGGAGGATCCGCGACTCAAGCACTATAGCGAACCCCTGCCCGGGATCGGCCCGTATACGCCGATGCAAGACGAAGTTTCGACCGAATGGGTCGAATACCTGCGTGACAAGGGCTATCCCCTGCCGGAGCGCCCGTGGAGTCTGTACTCCGAATTGCGCGAGGGCGTCGACTGGGCAGCTGGTGGCGATGCAGTACTGCCGCTCGCAATAGAACGCGAAGACCATGAAACGCATTACATGGTCAATCGCTGTATCGACTGGATCGAATCCCAATCGACACCCTGGATTACCCATTTATCGTTGCTGCGACCACATCCACCGTTTGCCGCGCCTGAACCTTACAACAGCCTGCACAATCCGGAAGAAATGCCTGCACCCTCACGCTGTGAATCACCCGATGCGGAAGCCCCGCAGCATCCGTTACTGGACTACTTCATCAACCATAGTCGCTTTCGTGCGCCCGATTCGCAGCGCCAGACCCAGCAGGATATGGTCAATTACTTTGGCCTGATACAGGAAGTCGATGACAACCTGGGTCGTCTCTTCGAGGCGCTCAAGGCCAGCGGCGAATGGGAATCGACGTTGATCATTTTTACCTCCGATCATGGCGAACAATTAGGCGACCACTGGTTGATGTCCAAGCTGGGCTATTTCGATCAGTCATACCACATTCCGCTGATTATTCGCGATCCACGCAGCGAGGCCGATGCCGGTCGTGGCCAACAGATTCGAGGCTTCAGTGAAAATGTCGACGTGATGCCGACCATGCTTGACTGGCTCGACATCGACATCCCTAGCCAGTGTGACGGCTTTTCGCTACTACCGGCACTGCGCAATGGTGCCATGCCGTCGGAATGGCGCGAGGAAGCTTTCTGGGAGTGTGATTTTCGTAACGTCAGGGACGACAGCCTGGAAAAACATCTCGGCATAACCCTGCACCAGTGTAACCTGTCGGTGATTCGCGACCATCATTACAAATATGTCCACTTCGGTGCCCTGCCGCCGCTGTTTTTTGACCTCGAGCAGGACCCGGGTGAGTTCGTCAACCAGGCGCAAAACCCGAAGTACCAGGGATTGGTGCTTGAATATGCGCAAAAAATGCTATCGCTGAAGATGAACCACGCTGAACGGGGATTAACCGAAATCATGCTGGGCGAGGGGGGTGCTGTCACGCGTCGCGCGCCGCCAAGGAAACTGGCGTCCTGACTAGTGTTCAGGAATAAGGCGACATCCGCCGTCCCCAATTTTTAAAGCGAGTTAAGCGTCCAGGCCTTTTTTAACGGTGGCGAGAACCTCGTTGCCATCGCCGAGATATTCTAGGTCGTCAAAGCTGGACAGTCGTGCCATGGCGATACCGCGCCCATGCGGATCAAAAGCGCGCTGCGGATCAAAATCCATGTAGGGGGTCCAGTCAAATCCCTGACCCTGATCGCGGATTCTGATTTGCACCGTATCGGCCTCAATTTTAAACTCGAGTTCGATGTATCCGTCGGAATTTTCACTCGCGCTGAGTCGGCGTTCGACTTCCATTTGCCAGGTCCCGCTGCGCATCAGGTTGCTTTTTTCTGCATAGCCGATTTCCAGGTTTCCGTGTTCCAGCGCGTTGACCAGCAGTTCGGAAATCCCGGTAACCACGCGCTGAGGTTGTGGGCATAAATGGGCTACCTGCGTGGCAACCAGGTTACATTGGTGCAGGTTATGAATACGAAATCGTCCAAAGGTCATGAGATCGAAAATCTTGCGCCCCTCGCGTAACGACTGGAGTAGCGATTTTTCATGTAGCCTGCCGTTTACCGCACCGCGGATCACGGATTTGAGAATTTCGCCGTCGTAAGGTTTGGTCAGGTAATAGGAGGCGCCGGCTTTTAGTCCTGCGATGACTTCGCTACTAGTGGCCTTTGCAGTTTGCATGATGACCGGGACGTGTTCCAACTCGTCAGCGTCCTTGATATTGTTCAGTAATTGCATGCCGTCCATGTCGGGCATCATGCGATCAAGGATTATGGTGTCGAAACGTGCCGGGTCTGCTTCCAGCTTCGACCAGGCTTCGTGTCCGTTATTCGCCCTGACCAGTTCGTAGTTTTCGTCTTCGAGGTGCGCGCAGATAATGTCGAGATTGATGGGTTCGTCGTCGACAATCAGTATACTGACCCTGTTACTGGTCAATCCGGATTACCCCGATGGCTTGTGCCGGGCTGACGAACTCCGGGGTGGCAGTGGTCAATATCCAAGGTATTTGTCATTGCTAAATCAGGTAGGCTAAATTTATCTCATGTTGGCCCAAAGCCATAGGGAAATATGGCAGGAACCCGATTGAATTTTTCAATTGTTGATGAACTGGAATGAGATTAGGGACGGTGTCACTTCGAGTAGAAACGTTGAGTATTAAACTGAATTCCAGATGAATAGTTCGTTTCGCAGCGACGATTTCAAGGCACAGCCTTACTGGTGGGATCAAACTCCCCGACCAGTCATGGAAACTGGTGCCTTGCCCGAAAAAACTGATGTTCTGGTTATCGGTTCGGGATATACCGGGTTGCATTGCGCGCTGCAAACTGCGAGCGCGGGACGACAGACTACGGTCATCGATGCAGAAGCCGCGGGCTGGGGATGCAGCACGCGCAACGGCGGCCAGATCAGCGGTGAAATAAAACCCGATTACGATACCCTTAGCCGTCGATACGGCAGCGATCGTGCCTATGCGTTGATCAAGGAAGCCCGTCACGCGCTTGAATGGTTAGGCGAATTTGTCGATCAACAGCAAATCGATTGCGGCTACCAACGCTGTGGACGCTTCCTGGCTGCGCATAGTCCGCGCCAGTTTCGGGATCTTGTCAGCTACGCGCGCAACCAGCCGCGCGGACTCGAGCAGAATTTGCAGATCGTCTCTGCCAAGGATCAGGCCAGTGAGATTGATAGTTCTTACTACCATGGCGGCCTCGTAATCGAACGCCATTGTTCCCTCGATCCCGCCAGGTACCACTTGGGCCTGATGCACAAGGTTCTTGGCATTGGGGCGCAAGTCATCGGCCACTGCGCGGCGATTGCTGTCGAGCGCAGTGCCGATGGTTACAAGGTCGTCACCGGCCAGGGCACAATCCTGGCCCGCGAACTGGTGGTTGCAACCAACGGTTACACCGGCGAGATTACACCCTGGCAGCGACGAAGAATCATTCCGATTGGGAGTTACATGCTCGCGACCGAGCCGATGGACCAGGAGCGGGCGAGTCAGCTGATGCCGCGACGCCGCGTGTTCAGTGACACCCGCAAGATCGTCGTTTATTTCAGGCTTTCTCCCGATGGACGCAGTTTGTTATTTGGAGGACGTGTTTCGGTGTTCGAGTCTGATCCCGTCAAAAGCCTGCCCGCACTGCGGCAGGAAGTGTTGCGCATATTTCCACAACTGGAAGATGTCAGGATCAGCCATACCTGGATGGGCTTTGTTGGTTACACCTTCGACTATTTGCCACACCTCGGTGTTCATGACGGGATTCATTACGCGATGGGCTATTGTGGGTCGGGAATCTGCCTCGCGAGTTACCTCGGAAATCAGCTTGGGCTGCAGTTACTCGGTAAGGCAGAGGGACATAGTGCCTTCAACCAACCGGGTTTCCAGACTCGACCTCTCTACAGCGGCAAGCCCTGGTTCCTGTCGGCCTCGGTGCGCTACTACCAGCTGCAGGATCGCCTCAGCTGAAACTTTATCCCGGCCCGGTTGAGTAATCTTTAGCAGTTTGCGTGAAAACCAGCGGGAACTCTTGCTGTCAAGCGGATCACCGGGTCCTAGTTGCCCTCGACGATGCAAAGGTCACGCTCGGCGGCATCACGCGCGTAGGACAGTGCCTCGCGGTAGGCGTCAGAATGGTAACAACGCTCGGCATCCTCGACACTCGGAAAACGCACCACGACGTTACGCGCCCGCTCGTTACCTTCGAGCCAGATTGTGCGCGTGGCGCGGGCCAGGAATTCTCCACCATGCGCTTCAATGGCGGCAGTGGCGCGCTTGGCATACTCGCCGTAAGCGTCGGGGTCAGTTACGTGAACGTGGGCAATCCAGTAGGCAGCCATGGGGTTTCCTCTCCAACAGGTGAATTTGAAAGGATTGTTATACTAGAGCGGAAAATGTTAGAAGGAAACCGATTTCTACATTCGTATCAAGGGTAATTTCTGTTGTGGATGAATCGAAAATAAAGCGCCACCTGGACGCATTGGCAAAGCTCGATCCGGAGCTGCGTCGTGGACTCAAACAGGTGCGCTATCCTGCGCCACGTATCAGGAAGCAGGGGTTTGAGACCCTGCTCTCCACTATCGTCGCGCAACAAATTTCGACCGAAGCGGCGGCGGCAATCATGCACCGGGTGCATGCGCTGTTGCCAGTGATGGAAGCTGAAGAGGTACTTCGATTGCCCGCGGGCGCGTTGCGCGCCGCTGGTCTCTCCGCGCGCAAGGTCGAGTATGTCGAAGCCTTGGCGCGGGCGATTGTTGATAATCATTTTGACGTGACGCAGTTGCCCGGGATGGACGACCAGGCGGCAATTACGACAATTACCTCGCTCAAAGGATTTGGCACCTGGAGCGCTGAGATTTACCTGATGTTTTCACTGCAGCGCACCGATATTTTCCCGGCTGGCGATCTCGCCCTGCGCATAGCGCTGCAGAAGCTGAAAGGTATCGAGGAGCCCCTGAATGATAAACAGGCGCGCGAGCTGGTTGAGCCATGGTCACCTTATCGCAGTGCGGGCAGCCTGTTTTTGTGGCATTACTACCGGGGTGCGCCGACCTGATGAATGACCGAATCATAGCTTGCTGAATAGCTAGACAATAATTATATTGAGCCTTAATGAACAAACTGGTCAATCTTGAGAAATACCCGCTGGACCGGCTTGACAGCGCTGCCGGGCAAAGGCTGGTTGCGCAGTGCATCGATGACCTTGAGCATGAAGGCATGTTTACGCTCAAAGGTTTCATGCGCCGCGAGGTAATCGACGAAATTTTGCCCGATCTGCTACAAAAATTTAAGCACGAGTCTTTCTTACACACGCGTGAACATAATATTTACTTTAGCGATGATCTGGCAGATATTCCGGCTGATCACCCGGCGCTCGCCCGGGTTAAAACAATCAATCATACGCTTTGCGGTGATCAACTGGCGGAACCGCTGCTTGCCGTGTATCGATGGTCAGGACTTACCGAATTCCTGGCCAGGGTAATGGATATACCGAAGCTCTACCCGATGGACGATCCGCTTGCCTGTGCCAATATTCTGGGTTACTACGAGGGTGAGGGTCTGAACTGGCATTTTGATCGTTCCGAATTTACAACAACCCTGCTGCTCCAGGCCCCGCACAAAGGTGGTGAATTTCAATACCGGCAGGGATTGCGTAGCGAACAGGATCCTAACTACGAGGGTGTTGCCAGGCTGCTGCGCGGTGAAGATAACGAAATTGCGTCACTGAAACTGGGCGCGGGTGATCTGAATGTTTTCAAGGGCAAAAACACGGCGCACCGGGTGTCGCCACCCGTGGGCAACCTGGCTCGGCTGGTGACTGTTTTTTCTTACTACGAAACGCCAGGCAAAGTGTTTTCCAACGAGGAAAACCTGGGTTTTTACGGGCGTACGAATGCTTGATTAAAATAGTCTGCTGTCGGGAACAGAATAAAAAAAGCCGCGGCTGGTGAACCGCGGCCTAAAGTGGGATTGTAATCCCGTTGGAGGTAAGTCAGTAAGCTAGCAGGTGCTACCGAACCAGGAAGGTGTCTGGTTCGGGTTATCCGGGTCACAGGTCTGTGCACCCATCCATGCCATGTAAGTAGCCGGGTTCATGTAGCTCATGTAGTTGGCCGGATTCATGGTTTCTTTGTACATTGCAGGATCCATCATGTGCATGTATGAAGCCGGGTTCATCCAGTAATTCATCGTTTGCGGATCCATCATGACCTGGTACGAGCCCGGGTTCATCCATGCCATCATGTTCTCAGGCTTTGTGAATTCCATGTAGAACTGCGGCTGCATGAACTGGGCATAGGTTTTCGGATTCATGAACGTCATGTGTGTCGGAATATGAGTCTTAGGATCGACCCACTGCATCCACGCACCTGGGTGCGCGGCATTGAACGTCAGCTCGGTGGATATCGCAGGTAGTTCAGTGGCTGCCATGGCGCCCATCCAGTAGTTGGGGTCAAACCAGCTGACGTTGGTTGTCGATACAGCCGGTTTGGCTTCCGCTTCAATCACCTGGTTGGCATTTGAAGTCAGGCTCAGAGCCAGCAGAGCCGCAGCCGTCAGTGCTAACACTTTACTTTTAATCATAATTTTCCACCCATTATTAATAGTGATCGGAAGAGTTTTTGAATCTGTTGTTGATTATTAATTATATAAGTAAATTCTAATATACTTACGAAGAGTTATGCGCTCTATCTCTATTGGAGTAGTCAGAGTGAACCGGATTTGACTAAATTAAGCAGTGACAGGCCGGGTGAAGCGATGAAAACGCAGCGTTAACAGGCAGGCGGCTACCGCGAGACCAGCCGCCAGACCCCACCACAGACCCACGCCATCCAGCTCATAGTAAAATGCGAGGATCGAGCCGCCACCGATGCCGAGAATCCAGTAACCGAAGCCCGCGATCCACAGCGGTATAAGGTTGTCTTTCATGCCCCTGAGCGCACGTGCTGCAGCCGCCTGCAGGGCGTCGAATACCATGAACAGGGCTCCGATAGCCAAAAACTGTGTCGCAAGCGTCGATACCCGGTCGTATCCCGGATCATCGGGCGAAATGAAAATCAGGATTATTTGCTCGGCAAACAGCAGCGGAACCGCGACCATAGACGCGGTGATTCCAATCACCAGGGTCATGCCGAGAAACCCGATTCGGCGTGCATCCGGCAAGCTGTTTCGACCTATTGCGTGCGCTACGCGGATCATCGTTGCCTCGGCAAGTCCTAATGCAATCACGAAAGGAATGCCGATCCATGCCACGGTAATTTCGGATGCGGCGAGAGTTTTTGCGCCGATCACGCCGGACAGGATCGAGGTGGCCATGAACAAACCGGCTTCCAGAAAAGTGAGGCCGGCTACCGGCAGGCCGAGCCACAGAATTTCCCGGCACAGGGGCCAGTGCAGCTGCCATTTCGATCTGAAAATTCCGTAGTTACGGAACAGGGTTTTGCGATAAACATGCGCTAACAGGGCGAAAAACATGAACCAGGAGACTAGGGTGGTCGCGAGTCCGGCACCGAAAAGACCCATCGGCACCAGCCCGAATCCGCCGTAAACGAACCACAGGGTTAGCAGGTAATTCAAGCCGACGGCCGTAATCGAGATCACCAGGATCGAAACCGTTTGCGATAATACCGCAACAAAGTTGCGCAGTATCGCAAACCAGAGTACCGGCAATACCGCCCCGCTCAAACCTATCAGGTATCCGCGCGCGAGTTCGACGACCTTCGTGTCCTGGTCGGTGACGATCAACGCCAGGTCCAGGTTCCAGATAAGCAGCATTGCGGGGACACCCAATCCGGTAGCGACGATAAAGCCCTGTCGGACCGAATTCCCCAGCTCCTTTTTTTTGCCGGCACCGAATGCCTGTGCCGCGAGCACCCCAACGACGGATAGTAATCCCATCAGTACTACCAGGATCTCAAACGACAGGTTCCCCGCGATACCGACCGCCGCGAGTGAATGATAACCAAGCTTGCCAACCACCATCTTGGTGGTCAAAAACATTGCGAATTCGGCCAGGTAGGCGGCCGACAGTGGAACCGCGATGACGAAAAACTGCGTGAGCTCGTCCTTTAGCGAGGATTTGACTTGATACATGGGAGTTACCGTTGCTGGCGGTAATTTAGACGATAGCCGCGGTAAACGACAGAAATTTGTGACTTTGGGATTGCATAGGCAGTCATATTAGTTGTGAGTGGGCGGTTGTTTTCTTTGACATTGGCTTTCCGGCCCACAATAATGACGGGTCTTGTAGAGAAGTAAGGTAGCCAGGCGATTGCCGATAACCCCTGGCGCCCTGGTTTAAAACAACAACTCGGCATAACAATCGAAGGAGTTAATCATGAAAGGTTCAGGCAAGATATTACTCGCCTCTCTGCTCAGCGTAACGCTGGGTGGTTTCAGCGCAATAGCGGCGGGGCAGCAGCAGTTTATTTCCATCGGCACCGGCGGTGTCACCGGGGTTTACTACCCCACGGGCGGCGCTATCTGTCGCCTGGTCAACAAGAACCGCAAGGAGCACGGGATTCGCTGCTCGGCGGAATCAACTGGTGGCTCGATCTATAACATCAATACCATTCGCACCGGCGAGCTCGAGTTTGGCGTTGCGCAGTCCGACTGGCAGTACCACGCTTATAATGGAACTTCCAAGTTCGAGGATCAGGGTCCTTTCAAGGACCTGCGGGCGGTATTCTCGGTACATCCGGAACCGGTAACTGTCATTGCCAGCGATTCGTCCGGCATCAAGCAGCTGACCGATGCCAAGGGCAAACGGCTGAACATCGGTAATCCCGGTTCCGGCACGCGTGGCACCTGGGAAGTCATCGAGGGCGCCCTCGGATGGAGTCGCAGCGACCTGAAGCTTGCGGCGGAAATGAAATCGGCCGAGACAGGGCAGGCAGTCTGCGACGGCAAGATTGATGCTTATTTCTGGCTGGTAGGTCATCCCTCCGCGCTGACCCAGGAGTCGCTCGCTACCTGCGATGCACATTTGGTAGACGTGAAGGGTCCCGCAATCGACAAACTGGTCAAAGATAACTCGTTTTATCGCAAGGCAAAAATTCCAGCCGGCATGTATAACAACGAGGGCGATATCGAAACCTTCGGTGTAGCCGCAACATTTGTCAGTAGCGCCTCGGTCCCGGACAACGTGGTTTACACGGTCGTCAAGGCAGTCTTCGAAAATTTCGATGACTTTCGAAAACTGCATCCCGCGTTCGGCAATCTGACCGAAAAGGAAATGATCAGCGACGCCATCTCGGCGCCACTGCATCCCGGTGCGGCCAAGTACTATAAAGAAAGGGGCTGGATGTAACCGTCCATGCAGTAACAACCAACGGGTCGCATCTAGCGACCCGTTTGGTTTTGTTTACCAATAAGAAAATCTAGGGGGGAGTTTCCGATGGCGGAGCTTAAAGAAGGGCAGAGTTTACAGGACGAGATTGTCGCGTCTGTCGATACGGGCGCCAGGGCGCCGATCGGCTGGGAAGCAAAATTCATCGCAACCATCACCTTCGTGTGGGCGCTGTTCCAGCTTTATATTGCCTCGAACCTGCCGTTCTGGCTTACCGACGTCACCGGCTTCAGCCTGGTTGTAACCAATTCCAACGCGCGCCTGATTCACCTGGCCTTCGGCCTGTTTCTGGCGGCGCTCGCATTTCCGCTGTTTAAAAAGAGTTCGAAAACGTCGATCCCCTGGTACGACTGGTTACTTGGTTTTGCGGGTGTGGCCTGCTGTCTTTACATAGTCGTGTTACGTAACGAAATCGCGGTACGCGCGGGCCTGCCGACCCAGGGCGACCTGATCGCCTCGACCCTGGGCATGATTATTCTCGGCATCACCGTTTACCGGGCGCTGGGCCTGCCGTTGCTGATCGTCGCAAGCGTGTTCGTGGCCTACGTGTTCTTCGGTAACTCGCCGAGCCTGCCCGAGGCGATCCAGTGGAAAGGCGCTTCCTACGGCAAGGCCATGTGGCACTTCTGGATGCAGAACGAGGGCGTGTTCGGCGTCGCGCTCGGCGTGTCGGCATCACTGATATTTCTATTTGTATTATTCGGATCCATCCTCGAAAAGGCCGGCGCCGGAAACTATTTCATCAAGATCGCGTTCGCGCTGCTGGGTCACTTGCGCGGCGGACCGGCCAAGGCCGCGGTCGTCGCGTCGGCTCTCAGCGGTTTGTATTCTGGATCGTCGATCGCAAACGTGGTCACCACCGGGACTTTTACCATCCCGCTGATGAAACGTACCGGGTTCAGTCCTGAAAAGGCGGGCGCGGTCGAGGTTGCCTCGTCGACCAACGGACAGTTGACACCCCCGGTCATGGGAGCCGCCGCGTTTCTGATCGCCGAATTCACCGGCATCAGCTATACCGACATACTCAAGCACGCGCTGGTGCCCGCACTGGTGTCCTACATCGCGCTCGTGTACATCGTGCATCTCGAAGCGATGAAGCTGAATTTAAAGGGCTTGCCCAAGCTGCCGTCGACGAAGACCTTTGCCAGTAAAATAATCGGTTTCCTGAGTGGCTTTATCGGTATAAGCATTCTCGGGATCGCAGTTTATTACGGTCTCGGCTGGATTAAGGTCGCGGCTCCCGACTATGCCTTTGCGGTGGTCGCCATCGGCTGCGCCAGCGCTTACCTCTACCTGGTGTGGATTGCATCGAAACAACCTGATCTGAAAGTTGATCCTCCCGATGCGCCGATCCTGGAGCTCCCCCATGCCGGCAACGTGGCGGTCACCGGCCTCTATTTTATCCTGCCGATCGTGATCCTGATCTGGTGCATTATCATCGAACGCCTGTCACCGGCCCTGTCCGCGCTCTGGGCTACGGTAGCCATGATCGTGGTGGTGCTGACACAGGATGCGCTCAAGGCCTTCTTCCGCGGCAGTGGTAACTACGGTGCCGCATTCAAGGTTGGTCTGGGCCACTGGATCGAAGGCATGATCGCCGGTTCCAGGAACATGATCAGTATCGCGGTCGCCACCGGCGCCGCCGGCATTATCGTCGGCACCATTTCGCTGACCGGCGCCCACCAGGTGGTCGGAGAGTTTGTCGAATTCCTGTCAGGAGGTAGCCTGATCTTAATGCTGATCCTGGTCGCGCTGATGAGCCTGATTCTAGGCATGGGATTACCGACCACGGCGAACTATATCGTGGTGTCGTCTCTGATGGCGCCAGTCATCATTACCCTCGGTGCCCAGAGCGGGTTGATTGTGCCGCTGATTGCGGTGCACCTGTTCGTATTCTATTTCGGGATACTCGCCGACGACACGCCGCCGGTGGGACTGGCCGCTTTTGCCGCCGCCGCGATTTCCGGCGGTGACCCGATCAAGACCGGTATCCAGGGCTTCGCTTACGATATCCGCACCGCGTTGCTGCCGTTCCTGTTTATCTTCAATACCGAGTTGCTATTGATCGATGTATCGGTGGCCAAGGCATTCTTCGTGTTCGGCGTGGCGGTGATCGCGATGATGCTGTTCGCCTCGGCGACCCAGGGTTTCATGTTCGTGCGTAACAAGATCTGGGAGTCGGTGGTGCTGCTGCTGGTCGCGTTTACGCTGTTCCGTCCCGGATTCTGGCTGGACATGGTGTCGCCGCCTTACAATCTTCACAGCCCGGACCAGATCTACCAGGTCATCGACGAGATACCGGCGAACGGAGAGCTGATGCTGGTCGTTAGCGGTCCCGACTTCGATACCGGTGAAGTTGGCTCGACCACGATCCTGGTGCCGTTGGCGGAAGCAACCAGCGCCGAGACTCGGCTCAAGGACGCCGGGCTCGCGGTGACGGTGCAGGAGGGTAAGGCGATGATCGAGGAACCGTTCCCCGGAACGCCGTACTTCGAGAGCCTCGGCAAGTCTTTCGACTATTACGGCGACGAGCCGGTGCAGGTTGCCGAAGTGCGCCAGGCCGCCGATCGCATCGTCAAGGAAGTATTTTATATTCCGGCGATCCTGCTGCTCGCGGTAGTTATCCTGCTTCAGCGGCGACGCCTGCGAAGCGAAGCGCGCCCGGACTCTGCGCCTGCCGCGGCAACCTGATCCCGGATAGCGTAGAGTTTATCCATCCCGGGGGCACGGTACTGATTCACGTCGAGCCTTGCGTTTGCGGTATTTTCGGGATCGGTTGAGTGACGCTGTCGATTACCGTCCTGGTTTTGCTGGCGGCGCTCCTGCACGCCAGCTGGAACGCGATGGTGAAATCGGGCGGAACCCCGGAATTCAGTATCGCCTCCTACCGCCTCGTCAGCGCGATATGCTGCCTGCCGCTGCTGTTACTGGTGCCGCTGCCGCTGGTCGAAAGCTGGCCGATGCTACTGGCATCTGTCATCATCCACACGCTTTACTATTTCACGTTGTCGCATTCATACCGCAGTGGAGATCTGTCGCAGGTCTACCCGTTGTTTCGCGGCCTGGCTCCGGTGCTCGTGTTGCTCGGGGCGGCGCTGCTCGCGGGTGAGCTGTTGCCACCTGGCGCAATGCTTGGTATCGGACTGGTCAGTGTCGGCTTGATCAGTATCACCTTTTCCGGCGGCGCACTCGGCAGGATTCCGCCGCTGGCGCTGCGCTGGGGACTGGCGACATCGGTGCTGATTGCGGCCTACACGGTCGCCGACGGCATGGGCGTGCGAGCGGCAGGCAACCCGTTTAGTTATATCCTGTGGCTGTTCGTGTTTGAACCGGTGCCGATTGGATTGTGGCTGCTGCTGCGGGAGCGGGCCGAATGGTTTGGATACATGCGGGCCAAACCGGGTAAAATTGTAGCCGGCGCCCTCGCGGCGGCAACCGCCTACGCGATGGTAATTTACGCAATGAGCGTCGCACCGATGGCGATGGTTTCGTCGTTGCGTGAAACCAGTGTAATATTTGCCGCCTTGATCGGCACCCTGATGTTTCGCGAACCGTTCGGACGCCAGCGCATTATCGCCGCCATCCTGGTATGCCTCGGGGTGGTGTTGATCAAGGTCCTCAGCTAACAGGAGTTATTCGTAATGTCATTGACCGAAAATTTTCCGAGCGTGGATTTGAGCCATAAGCCGACCCCGCTCGAACTGTTGAACAATGTCAGCGCCGAGTTTGACACCAATGTCTGGATCAAGCGCGACGATTGCACCGGTCTCGCATTCGGCGGTAACAAGAGTCGCCAGCTTGAATTCTACATCGGCCAGGCGCTGCAACAGGGTGCCGATACCCTGCTGACAACCGGCGCGGTGCAGTCCAACCATGTGCGCATGACGGTCGCAGCCGCGCGCAAGATGGGTCTCGAAGTGGAAGTCCAGCTCGAGCATCGGGTCGAGCGTGAGCAACCCGAGTATCACCAGTCCGGCAATCCTTACCTGGTCAAGTTGATGGGCGCAAAGATCCACTACTACCCGGTAGGTGAAGACGAAGCCGGTGCGGACCAGGCGCTCGAGGATCGCGCCGCGGAGATTGCTCGGGAAGGCGGTAAGGCCTACGTCATTCCGCTGTCAAATGCGCACACGCCCTACGGAGCACTCGGCTATGTTGATGGCGCCGAGGAGCTGATAGGGCAATTGAACGAGATGCAAATTGAACCGACCCGCTTCATAGTGCCGACAGGGTCCGCGTCCACCCATTGCGGATTCCTCTATGGAGTCAGGGCCTGTGGCAACCATGCGCCGGTGCATGGCGTCTGCGTGCGCCGCGATGCCGAGAGCCAGAAACAACGCGTCAGCACCAAGTTGAAAGCCGTAACCGAGGTAATTGGCCTGGAAATCGATATTCCTGACAACGATATTATCTGCGATGACAGTATGCTGGCACCGGGTTACGGGCTTCCCGGCGCGGCAACGGTCGAGGCGATCAAGTACCTGGCCCGCAAGGAAGGTATCCTGCTCGATCCAACTTACTCGGGCAAGGCATTCGCGGTGTTGCTGGAGATGTTGAAACGGGGCGAGTTTAAGCCGGATGAACAGTTGGTATTTTTACATACCGGTGGTGCGGCATCGTTGTTCGCTTACCCGGAACTGGTTGAAAACGCATAATGACGACCAATTTTCGATGGACGCGCTATCAGCGGATATCTACAATCTAGCGTCTTTGTTATTGACCGAACCTGAGGAGAAGCCTCGATGTCCAAACCTAAAATTATTGTTACCCGACGTTGGCACCCGGAAGTCGAGGCGGTGCTGGTGGAACGTTTTGACACCCAGCTTAATGAAGACGATCACCCGATGTCGGTGAACGAGTTGCAGGACGCACTGCGTAATGCCGACGCGGTATTACCGACCGTGTGTGACAAGGTCACTGCCGAAGTACTCGGTGCCGACAATATTCGCGCCAAAATTCTTGGCAGCAATGGTGTTGGGTTTAATCATATCGACCTGGAGGCTGCCAAAGCAGCGGGTCTGACCGTGACCAACACTCCGGAAGTGCTCACCGACTGCACCGCGGACCTGGCCATGACCCTCATGCTGGCAGTCGCGAGACGGGCAGGGGAAGGCGAACGCCACCTGCGTAACGGCGAATGGACCGGCTGGCGCCCGACCCACATGATGGGCACCAGCGTTACCGGCAAGATCCTGGGTCTGATCGGCATGGGACGCATTGCGCGTGCCGTTGCCGCACGTGCTGCGCACGGTTTCAATATGAAAATCATATTTCATGATCCGTTTCCGCCGCGTGCCGAAGACATCGAAGGTTTGAATGCAAGTTCGTGTGCTTCGCCCGAAGAAGTGTTTAACCAGGCCGATTTTGTGTCGCTGCATTGCCCCGGTGGCAAGGAAACCTATCACCTGATCGGCACTGAGGCCTTCAAGGCGATGCAGCCGGGTGCGTTCCTGATCAACACCGCGCGCGGTGATGTGGTTGACGAAAGCGCCCTGATTAGCGCGTTGGAAAATGGTGAAATCGCAGGTGCGGGTCTTGATGTATTCGAAAAGGAGCCGAATGTTACTGCCGGATTGCTGAAACTGGAGAATGTCGTGCTGTTACCGCATCTCGGCAGTGCAACCCGGGAAACCCGCAAGGCGATGGGGATGCGCGTGGTCGAAAATATCGAGGCCTTCTTTAACGGCGATACACCGCGTGACAAGCTGGTTTAAATGGTTAGCCTACAAGTCAGGCAACCATGGTTGAGTAACGGATATGAGTTTCAATTTTATTATCGGGGTGCTGGCAATTGCTTATGGAGTGTACAGCTTTATCCAGAGAAAGATCGCGCCTGAAAAAATCGCAAAACTGCAAGTGATGATCGAGCGCAATGGTGAGAAAATGGGTCATTCCATTCACCTGTTCGGTTACACGATATTACCCATTGTTGCCGGCCTGTTGCTGTTGTACGCCTATTTCAAGGGTTAAATTCAGGATCCTGCCGGTGTTGAAAGTAGCCAAAACCAGCCTTCTCTAAAGCTGAAGTACATAAACGTTGGAAACAGATGTAATTATTATTGGCGCCGGGGCGTCCGGCCTGTCGGCGGCCAAGGAACTAGGCAGGCTGGGACTGTCATATACGGTCGTGGAAGGATCGCACCGGATCGGTGGCAGGGCATATAGCGAGGAAATCGCACCGGGCGTATGGTTCGACCTGGGCTGCAGTTACCTGCACCAGGGCGAGACCAATCCATTTGTCGCTATCGCAGATGAACTGGGGTTCGTCCTCGGCAAAGACAGGGGCGACCTGTTTGAAGATAGCAACATAAGGCTTCATAAAAACGGAGCGCCACTCAACTCAACCGAACGCGAAGCTTATACTGCTTACCTGGCGGAATGTGTTGCCGCTGTGACTGCTGCCGCAGATCGGGGGGAAGACGTGGCGATCGTTGATCTGGTGGATATTGACAGCGAATTTACCGCGATCTTAATGCATAACCTGGCGGATAGTTGCACGCGCGACATAGACGAAGTCTCGTCGGTGGAATTTGCAAATTTTATTGGGGGGTCCGACATTCCCGTGCTGAACGGCTACGGTAACCTGGTTGCGGCCTGGGGATCCGATGTGACGGTTTCGCTCAACACCAAAGTTGCGCGTATCGACTGGAGCGGTGTCGGCGTTTCGGTGGAAACTTCCAGGGGAACATTGCGCGGGCGAGCCGTCCTGTGCACCGTTTCTACCGGGATTCTTGCCGCGGGTGAAATTGAATTTGTGCCCGCGTTGCCTGACTGGAAAATGGAAGCCGTTCTGGGTCTACCCACCGGTACCGAAAACAAGATCTGCCTTCACTTCGACCAGGATGTGTTTGGCTCCGATGGGCGAGGATTTCATAATACCTGGAATGACGAGGGCTTAGCCGGCGGATTCGAGGCTAGCGTCATGGGGCATAATACGGCGGTCGCGTTTGTTGGCGGGCGCTTTGCAATCTGGCTCGAAAAGCAGGGCCAGCAAGCCGGCCACGATTATGCCGTGGATCGGGTCGCCGAGGCCTTTGGCAATGACATTCGCAAACATGTCACGCGTTCAATCGTCACCGCCTGGACCACCGAACCCTGGACCCGGGGGTCCTATTCCTGCGCCCTGCCCGGGCAGGCCTACCAACGTGAAGAACTGGCCCGTGCGCTTGATGATCGGCTGTTCTTCGCCGGCGAAGCGACCACCGTCAACGATGCCGCTTGCTGCCACGGCGCTTATCGGTCGGGCATTCGCGCCGCGCAGCAAATATCCCAAATCCTTGCGAGATAGCCCCTGGTAGAAATCCTTCAGAATTGGGGAGCGCATATAACATCCTGAAGTCATTGGCCAAGGGCCTGGTTCCCTGTCATGGGACACTAACGTTAGTAAAGCTGGCATGAACATGAATTACTCAGCGCATTGGAGTAATATCCCGGGTAAAAATAAATAATAGTAATATTAATGTTTGCGGTATCGCGGACAATGTACGTTTATAAGTAAGGCGACAATTAATTGATTATTTATAAAAGAATACGACGGAGGGCTTTAGTATGAACGGGAAATCCATAGTAGCTGGCGCAGTATTGATCCTGTTTGCCTTCAGCGTTTATGGCCATGGCTCACTGAGTATCGATTTGTCACACCCGATTCCAACGTTTGAGCCCAGTGCTGACAATCCCGCGAAGGCCGATTTGTCCAAGCCATATCTCGACTCGGTGCCGATCCCAACATTCGGCGGTCAGGCGGTTTTGAGTTTCACAAAGTTTCCTACCAGTGATGGTTATTTCAGTTTGGGAACCATTATTCTGGCGGAGCATCACGGAACGCATCTGGATACGCCAGTGCACTATTTCAACAATGCAGCCTCGCTGGAGAACGAAAACAAACCAGCCGATCAGCGCAAACACACGCATGACTTGAATGCCGATGATCTTATCGGGCACGCGGTATTTATCGACATCTCGGGGCGAGTTGAAATGGAACTGGCGAAGAATGGAGGTGTGCCGAGCTCCGATATAACAGTCACTGATTTTTCTAATGCTTCCGCTAACGTGGTCACTGCGGACGATATCGCGGCCGTGGCGGGTAAAATTAAAAATGGTGTCTGGTTGGTGCTAAACACCGGCTGGTCAAAGTTTTATTTTTCGGGCCCCGATTTTGCAAAAGATCCATACATCAACGGATTCAATCATCCGGGCATGAACAAAGAAGCGGTGGATAAACTGATCGAAATCATGGACCGGAAAGGTGTACTCATCGGGGGGATTATAGCTGACAACATTGCGGTTGAATCAGGCCAGAGTCTGGCCGGTGATGACGATAAATGGACAAATGCCGCGTATGCCCATGTTCGCTTGCTGCAGCGCGGGGTTAAATTTGTAGAAAATGCGACCAATCTAGGTCAGCTCGCGATGGCAAAGGATCCGGGTAAATGTACCATCGTGGTGGGTGCCCCCAAACACGTTGCCGGAACCGGCGGGCCGTCGCGCGTATTGGCGCTATGTAAATGACCTGAAAAAAGGGCCTTGCAGCCGACAGGCCTTTTATTCTATCAATGAAGCCGCGAATATAGCGGCCTCGCTCACCCGTCGGTCCGGGTCGTTTTCAGCCAGTTTTGACAGCTTTTGTTTCGCCGCTTGTGCATTGAGATAACCCAGTGAAAGTGCTGACTCGAGTCGAACTTGCGCACTGGTGTCGTTTAGCATTTCGATCAGTGCGTCGATAGAATTCGTGGCGTTTAGTCGACCCAGAACGCGAGCCGCTATCCACCGGACCTCGGCGACTTCATCGAAAAGCATCGTTTGAACTGAATCAATATGCCCGGGGTTTTCCAGTACGCCTAGCGATCGAGTGGCTACCGCTCGAATGCGAGCATCGGGATCAGTTAAGGCCGCCTTGATGATTTCACCTGCCTTAACTGTACCGGTGTAGCCGAGCCCATAGAGCGACTGCCAACGCGACTCATAAAAGCCCTGTGCAATTTTCAAGTGGGCGCTACTGGAACGGGGAATCAGTTTAGTTTTTGACGACCGTGCATAAAGCGGTTCGCCTGATCCAGGTTTGAGCCGGATGATCGTCTTTAAATACTCGTTCAACAGTTGCAGTTTTATGATGGTTCCTGTTGGATTGAGCAATAGCTGATCACTATCTTCAACAAACAGGTCGCTGCTCTCGATCATGGCGCGTTCAATAATCGCTGGCACTTCACCAGGACCGCCAAAATTACGCAGCACCACCAGGCCTAGAATTCGAGTCTCCGAATCTTCGCTGGATAGCGCGTCAAGGAAAAGTGATTCCGATCCCTGTGCGCGGGTATTTGCCATGGCGACGAGCGCGTACCGCTTTATCTCCTCGTCACTGCTTTGTGTATATACCTTTCGAATCGCCTCAGCCGTATCGGGATCTGCGAGCAAGGTAAGCGCCTGAAGTGAAACCAGGGCTTGCTCACGATTGCTGGATTGCGCGAGGGATTCAATCAGGACTGCCGTCGCCTCCACCGAACCCGTACGACCCAACGAAAGTAATGCCGTGTTTTTGATCGGGGTAAATTTATCGTTAACCAGCATTTTCAGAGCTTGAACCGTAACAGCAGATCTGAAGCTACCTAAACTCGCAACAGCCTGCACCCGTACCCGATTATCGTCGTCATGAATACCTTTAAGAGCGAGCTGCTCGGCTAATTCTGAATCGATATTTCCCAGCGCACCTGCGCATTGTGCCCTTACCACGATGTCCTTTTCTTTCTCGAGGCAAGCCTGGATTGTACCCAGTGCTGACTTTTCTCCGACCATTCCGAGAGCGCCGTAAATTTCTTGCCTCACACGAGCATCCGTTTCGTTTTTCTCAAGCCGCGCGAGCAATGCATCCGTGGTGCCTGCCTGCTGTCGGAATCCGAGTGATTCCGCGGCGCGGCGCCTTATATTGGGATTGGGATCGTCGAGCGCCAACACGAGGACATTAAAATCGATGGAAGTGTGTTCCCAACCATTAGAGTAAGCGTATTGAGAGTAACAACCCGAAATAACCATCAAACATAGCAGTGGTTTAACGAGGGTATTGTGGATAGATCGGCCCGCGTTCGTCATGTAAGTTATCTTATATCGCAAGATATTCTATTACTACAAATCGACGCTAGCCCCTTCAATTTAGAACAGTGTTGGCACGCCCCGCGAATACAACCCGGGCAGTATTACATCGAGCTTTTCCTGTTTAGACTGATCGATCAGGTCAGTCCGGTTCGCAGTCCTGGGCCAGGGTCTGGCAAATAAACGCTCTGGAAATACCCAGTTGATCAGCAATATCATCCATCACCGCACGCTCAACATCGTTGGCCTTACCGTCGGCCCTGGACATCACGCATATGTCACGCATTACCTGCATTCGCTGCGTCAAACTGGCGTTCTGGTTCGCGGTTTTAATTCGATCCGGTAAGGCCCGTATAATGCGGTCTATGTTGAGATCCTTGTCGAATTCACCCTTGCCAAAAAACTTTTCAAATAACTCAATCTCACTTTGGCAGATTCCTTCCTCGGCGTTGGCCACCGCAATAGCGCCGGAGAATAATAATCGACGCATTGCACTGGCGGTATCGGTTCGAGCCTCCAGGTAACTCGGCTCCATCAGGCTCAACAATCTTTGCACCCCGACTTCAAGGTTCTCATGAGAACTACCGTCTGCTGTCATCAACTCTGATTGATGGAACAGGTGCAGCGCCTTTACTCTTAGCGGGCTAAACGGATGGGTCGAAAACCAGTCCTCCTTTGGAGCCCCCTGTCCGGGCTCGGCATCTTCCACCTGCATTTCATCCACCTGTTTTAGAAATTCATCCAGGTCGAAACGAATAATCTTATCACCAAGTCCGGAAGCCAGTTTGAATAACGATCGGGCGACACCAATCATATCTCCGGCACAGAAGGCACCGGCTCGGTCCGCCGAAACTTCTGCATTTCGAGACCATGCGAACAAGTCCAGTGCGAGGCGCGGATCCGGGCGCTGATCGCCTCGCAACAGGTAACCAATGGGAATTTCGTGATGATTGTAGACGTGATGACCGAACTCATGGCCAATCACAAACTTAAGTTCGCTGCCGTCGAATTTTTCCAGCAGGCTGGATGAAAACATCACAAACAGTTTTCCGCCTTCCGGTTTGAAACAGGCAGCGTTGTGTTGAGGGCTGGAGTATACGTAGAGCTCGTGCGGAATTTTCATTTCAAGCTTTTCGATGCACTCATCCGCCATTTTGTGCACCTCGGGTGCCATGAAACGGCTGAGACGAACCGATGTCCCGAGCAACCGTCTGCGTGTACCCATGGGTCCATCTTCTTCTATCTTCGCGATATGTTCATTAACCCGCACCACGTCGGAATGTTTCAGCAACTCCGCAGCCATCTCCCGATCATTCTGGTACCTGATTGTTTCCCGATTCATTCGCTTTCATACCTGTTGAGGATCGGGTAGCCTAACATTTCAACTTCCACGGTCAACTCACCCAATTCCTGCCCCGCATCGTCCTGCCATTACTCGCAGAAACGAATTGTTCCACGCAGGCACCATTCCGGGCTGGCCTGTTGGGGATTTTAAGTTAAAATTGCAACCCCCGGTTTGGGAACCAATTACCTGAGGAGAACCAACCATGAAATTTCTTTCCATGTTAACCATTACGCTTGCCGCCTGTCTGTCGTTTTCGGGTGCGATGGCGGAAGTCCGCAGCGCGGCCGTTGCCTACAAGGACGGCAGCGACAATCTGACCGGCTACCTGTACTGGAACGATGAGGTCGAGGGCAAGCGCCCCGGCGTGCTGGTCGTTCACGAATGGTGGGGACTCAACGACTATGCCAAGAGCCGAGCGCAACAGCTCGCCGAACTGGGTTACGTGGCCTTCGCAGTGGACATGTACGGCGGCGACAAGGTCACCAACCATCCAGCGCAGGCAGGTGAGTGGATGAAAGCGACGGTTTCGAACCTGGAAGGCTGGCGCCGCCGCGCTCAGAAAGGTCTCGAGAAGTTGAGCTCGCTGGCGATGACGGACAACAACCGCCTGGCGGCAATCGGCTACTGCTTCGGTGGTGCCACGGTGATGCAGCTCGCCTATACCGGTGCCGAGCTCGATGCTGTGGTGAGTTTCCACGGTTCACTGCCCCTGCCGAACGGCAGTGAGGCGCGAAATTTCAAGGGGCGGGTGCTGATCGAACACGGCAATGCTGACGCCTTCGTCCCGGCCGAGCGCGTGGACGCCTTCAAGGCGGCGATGAACGATGCCGGCGTGGATCTCGTCTTCAATGGCCACGACGGCGCGCGCCACGGCTTCACCAACCCGGACGCGGGCAGTTTCGGTATCGATAACCTCAAGTACGACGAGGCCGCCGACGTGGCTTCCTGGCGCTCAATGCTGCAGACTTTTAACTCGGTGTTTTAACCCTTTTGAGCTGTCTGGAAACTGTGGCAAGCTCCCGTGCATTTCGAAAAATTTGGAGGGATAGTTCAATGTCTGGAATGAGATTACGGTCAGATTAGAGTCGGTCTCTGCCGCTGAAAAAGCAATTACCGGGACTGTATTCTCGTAGGTTAACCCCCGGAGGAGTCTGGTGGACGGCACCCTTTGGCCAGGAGCGAACCCTTATGCAACTCAAATTCAAAAACTCATCTCTTAACGTGACTTTTTGTTAATTATTCTACCTGGCAAGTATTCATGACAGTTTCGCGTGTTATATTTTGGTTTTTAATCTACCTGTTAACTAAAACTAATCCAGGGAGTTTAGAATTAAATTTTGACGACAATCCAGGCATATGACTACTGAGCAACTTTCTGCAGACACTTCGGCTGATCCCCCTCCCGTTCGGCAGCAACATAATGGCTGGCGAACCTTTGGCATAATTGTGATTACTATGGCGGTTACGCTGGCTGTTGGTTATTGGGCCGTGACCACCTGGCTTTTCCCGACCGAGTTCAAACCGGTAGTGCTTAATCAGGAGCAACAGCAAACCCTGGATCGAAAAATTAAGTTTCTCGGCGGAAACTCGCAGTCAATTGAAAAGACGGCAAGTGAAAAGGAGGCAATTCAACCCGAAGCCTATAGTGAAGTCGGTGCCAGCCGTGAAGTCGAATTCAGCGAACGGGAACTCAATGCCTTGTTGGCCAAAAACACCGAGCTCGCCAACAAACTGGCCATAGATCTCTCGAACAACCTGGTTAGTGCCAAGCTACTGGTGGATGTTGATCCGGATTTCCCGGTCCTGGGGGGCAAGACGATCAAGGTTACTGGCGGTATGGAGCTACGCCTGGTCAACAGTAAGCCGAGCGCAATACTCAAAGGTATCAGCGTCTGGGGTGTGCCGCTGCCCAATGCCTGGATTGGCAATATAAAAAATGTCGACCTGGTACAGGAATTTGGCGAAGCCGGTGGTTTTTGGCAGGCTCTGAACGAGGGAGTGGAGAAGATCGAGGTAAAGGACGGCAGGCTGCTAATCCAACTTAAGGAATAGATCAATAGTAAATTCCTGGGCTCTACCCTCAACTAAACCGCTAAACTCAAAATACCAGGTGGTGAAACCTGACAAGAGTAGATAGTCGGCTAAAGTTGTCACATAAAGAACGGGTACGAGAGTTGGATTTGGGTCTTTATCCGTCCCGCACAAACAGAATCTCAGAGTCTGTTTTCTCCAAAGCAGACGCTGACAAGCTCCTCACCAGTGGCTATCTCCGGCCAGAAAGCGACACTTAAGGGGGACGCGGCCCCGAATGCTGGAGGTGAACAACGAGACGAGCGGTTGTAAAATCCTCAATAGAATCAAGCGGTTTGGCTTTTCGGGGGCCACAGGTAGGCCGATTACAGCTTGTTACTCTTTGAATGCACCTTTCTGGGCCAACTGCGCCTCCATATTTTTCAGCTCCTGATCCCCGGGAATAACAATATCAGCGTTCAGTTTAAAATCCAGCAAGCGGGCTCGTCCGCGATATTTAATCTGATTTAAAATCAGTTTGATGGTCTCCAATCGTGCAAGATGTTTATTGTCGGAACGAATAATGAACCAGGGGTTTTCCGGGGTATGCGTCTTCTTCAGCAGCTTATACTTGGCCTCGGTGAACTGATCCCACATATCCTGGGCCTGCAAATCTACTTCGGACAGTTTCCACTGACGCAAGGGATCGTTTTTCCTGCGCTCGAATCGTCGTGCCTGTTCCTTTCTTGAAACCGAGAAATAGAGCTTTAAC
This sequence comes from uncultured Gammaproteobacteria bacterium, assembly GCA_947259485.1. GTDB lineage: Bacteria > Pseudomonadota > Gammaproteobacteria. The sequence continues at coordinate 209,687 of CAMYLU010000006.1, forward strand.
AGCTGAGTGGTCCCATCGCTGATAAAGCTTTTTTCGTAGTCGTTAACGCGCTTCATAAACTGACGATACTGAGGCTTACTACAAAACCCCATGACCTGTTCGACCATCGCACGGTTGTACCAGCTACGATCAAATAACACCATCTCCCCTGCATGAGGGAATTGTTCAATATAGCGTTTCATATGAAGCTCGGTGCGCTGGATATTAGAGGGCTTTCCCAGGGCGACGATACGATAGTGTTTTTCGTTCATATAGCGCGTAACACGGCGAATAGTGCCACCTTTACCGGCTGCATCGCGCCCATCGAACAAAATGATCGCTTTGCGATCAGTCTGTTCGAGATGGCGCTGCATTTTGATGAGTTCAGCCTGATAAGGTTTCAGATCCTCATCCTGAAGATGGGCGGTCAGGGCAGACTGGATGATGGATTTTCGTTGTTTTGACTTGAGTCGGGTTAGTAATGATTGCGCGTGATCAGCGTGGTTTTCAAAATTGTCGATTTCTTTGATGTCTTCGATGGTGTCACGGATACTCGCGATATGCCGAGTGGATTTTCTGCGATTACTTCGCCAATTGATATTCTTGACCGCCATAAGTGATCCTTTAGTGTTGCTAGTAATGTTTGTTATTGCATCCGTCACCAAATGCTATTTTACCCGCCGACCGGGATAAAAATTTGACCTATATCAATATAGGAAGAGAGGTTTTAGTAGGGATTAAAGATATGATTTAACTGATCTTTTATTAACTCGAAAAATGACAGGCCATGCGGCATTTTTTGAAGCAATTCGGCGGGTCGATCTCCGCCCTCGTAGATGGGATTTCAGCGTCCGTTTTCTCCAAAAGAGACACTCAAAAGCATGCTGTGGGAGGCAATCTTCGGCCACAAGCGGACTCTCGCTGAATCAGATATGCGAATAACAATTTTGCCTATATCGAACTATGATTAGCTCGGTACACCGATAGTAATTTTTAAAAAAGGTTATTGACCTTTTAAATAGGCTGGTTGGAGCAAAGGAAAACCATTGAAAATACTGCTATTCATTTTTTTCCTTTTTCCATCTTTAGCGATTGCAGGAAAGACTGAGGCAATCAGCTATCTGAAAACTGGGCAATATGAAAAAGCTGTAAAAGAATTCGAGATTTTGGCTTCTGGGGGTGACACGAAAGCAATGGTCACCGTTGGTGAGCTGCATTACTCGGGCAAGCTTGGCTCGAATGATTACGAACAAGCCCATGCCTGGTGGTATCAAGCCTATAAAGCCGGTAATGCGGATGCGCTGTCGAATATCGGTGTGCTCTACAGGGACGGTAAAGGTGTCGAGCAAAATCTTGAAGTGGCTTACAACATATTTTTGATCGTACATATGAGAGGCCTTGGTGGCCAAAACACTCAAATCCGAAATAATGGAAACCTTAGAAAAACAATAGCGCGACTTGACCAGGAGCGAGTAAAAAAAGCTTTATGCTACTCGGAGGAGTATGTATATCGCTACATAGACTCAAAAGGCAAATCAGTAGAGCCCACAAAACAAGGAGAAATCAGAATTAAGAACAAGAGTTGGTGGCTGGAAGACGAATTACCAAATTATGAATGCACCTAAATTTGCTCCTTACAAGCTTATGCAGACGAACAAGGTGTCTAAAGCGCTGGCAATTTCTCAATAGCAGACGCTGAAAAACCTTTCATGGGCTTCTCGAATCGGCCATAAGCGGCCGTCGAAAAGGCGGCTTATCCTGGCAACACACCGATACTACTCGACGACACGGACCGGCTCCCCCAGTACATCCATACGTGGCGAGACCCCGAGACCAGGCGCCCCGTTGAAACCTAACAGCCCGTCCTTGCCGGCGATATTCCAAAGCGCCGCGTCGATCGGTGCCTTGACGTATTGGTCTTCCTTGAACTTGACGTCCCACATGCGGTTGAGTTTCTCAATCTGGAGTGGATCCTCACCGATGATCATCTGCGCGAGTAACGGTACGCCGGACACGGCAGCGCCCCCCCAGCCTCGGCCGTAATGGGTGCCAAGCGGGCTGACCTCGCCGAATCCGGAAATCCCCTCGTCGGTGTCCAACTTCACGATAATGGTTTGGTTGATGTCCGGCGAAAAGCCCGTGGTCCGCCTGTAGCCGCCGCCTTTGGTCGGAAGATCAACGGTGTAGATTGAAGCCTAGATAACTCTCATGAACCGTACCCCTGCATTGCAGTCAGGTTCAATGCAGAAAACTCATCATTTCTATTCTCGGCGAGCGCAATAGCCTATGACTGGCAGGCGCAATTGAACTGCTTTTTGGTTAGACTTTGGTGTTCGCATTCGCAGCATGTAATTCTAATCAGGATTAGTTGTCCAGGTTTATCATGAGCCAAAGTTTTACCCTCCCGCTTCGGTCGTTAGCGCTGGTGTTCCTGTTAGGAGCGACCAGTTGCGCGACTATCCAGCCACCGCAGCGTGATCATCTCGGCTCAAGCAACGTTCGGCTGGCGGAGTGCGCGCGCTGGTTCGCGGAGCTGGACGAGGCCGTGTCGCGCGACGGCGTTACCGACATTGCGGCCCGGCGGATAGAGGGATTCCCCTATCTACGAATCGACCGGTTCCTCGCCGCAATGAAAGATTTCGCAAAAAGCGATCGACAGATCTACCAGGCCTGGATTGAAGGAATGCGCACGCTGGACACCGACGGCCGTCGAGTCGAAATCGCGAATTTGCAGGCCACAGTGATCGACGATATGGCTGTTGGCGACCGCGATGAGCTTATTTTGCGCTTGGAAGATTGCGCCGAGATTTTACTCTCCGCCGACTCTACCGAACCTGCCGCCGCAGCCGAGCTCTATCGGCGCGCCTTCGTCCCCGATGACTACAGCAGCCTCAAGCGAGCGCTCGGTCTTTACGCACTGACTCGGCTACCTTTCTACGCCGGCGTCCGGGCCTGGCAGGATCGGGTTAGCCAAACATTCGCTGATGCGCGCCAGGACAAACCTCCGGCTCACCCGGTGCTGCGCTATGTACCTCCGGATATCCCCGTGTACTCGCGCAGCGAGGTCAACAAAATCCTGGCCCGCGCGAGCAAACATCCCCTGGGTCTGCCGCAACTGACCGACCGGGAGCGGGATCGCCTGTTTGCTACCTTCGCGCCGGTGTTCGAAATAGAAACCAGCGGAGACGCGGATCGGATCGGTCGTCTATTCTGGTCGTCGGCAACAACGCCGCAGGTCGATGTGTCACGCTCGGTGGTCTACCGCAGGCTTGACTACACCCGGGCTGGGAATCGCACGCTGCTGCAGTTGGTCTATACGGCCTGGATGCCGGAGCGCCCCCGTGAAGGCAGCCTTGACCTGCTTGGCGGCCATCTCGACGGTATCGTGTGGCGCGTGACTCTGGCGCCCGATGGCGAGCCGGTGTTGTTCGACAGCATTCACCCCTGCGGCTGCTACCACATGTTTTTCCCGACACCCCGCCTGAAGCCCCTGCCAGCCCCGCAGCGCATTCTGGAATGGTCTTTTATGCCGACGACCCTGCCAGCAATCCCGGAGACAGGCCGCCTGCATGTCGTCGTGCAGGCGCGCACGCACTACTTGCGCAATGTGTCGCATAGCGAATCGGCCGAAGGCGAAAAGTACCGGTTTGCTGAATATGACGAATTGCGCACTTTACCACTACCGGGAGGGGGTTCCCGCAGCATATTCGGACCTGACGGCTTGATCGATGGAACCGAACGGGGTGAGCGTTTTCTGTTCTGGCCGATGGGGATTGCCAATGCGGGCGCGATGCGCCAGTCGGGCTCACAAGCAACAGCATTTGTCGGTCGGCGGCATTTCGACGATGCCGATATCTTCGAGAAGCGATTTCGCCTGCGTTACTAGGCAGGACTGGAGAGTCTAAAATCTGTGGGCCCTTTACAATAAGGCTACTGGGGCACCATGCCCCTAAAAGAGACGCTCAATATACCAGGATGGGAGGTAATCTTCGGCCAGAGCAGACATTGATATGTTGATTAAATGCGTCCATGTATCCGATGTTATAATTAGGGTATGAAAGGTGTTTCTGTTCTGATATCGAATTGGTTTTCAGGGCTCGATCCAATAGGCAAAGTGTTTGTAATATGTATAGGAATTTGGCTTATCGTGAGGTTAAGTTACGTCGTCTATGCTCGCTGGGTTAATCGTAAAACTGACGTCTAATTCCAAAGGTTGAAAATTTTCCCTTCCACAACTCGAAAATTTCCGCAAAGCTGACACTCAAAACTGAGTGTTCAGTGACGACCCTCGGCCAAGAGCGGACGCCCGACAATTCCACGATAATGTGTTATCGGGTCAAAAGCCTTATAATCCAGCGGTTATGCGAAATTTCAATTTCTTTAGAATGAAGCCTTGCATACTTTTATGCTGTATTTTTTTAGTGGCATGTTCAGCTTCCCAAAAGTATTTAGGCACCGACCAGCCTTTGCTTGCCGGCAGAGCATGTCCGGTTAAGGAAATCGAGTGCACGCGCAGTGTTGGTGACGTTAATATTAACTACTCGTTAAAGGTTACCTCGGAAGGAAACTATACTCTTAACGGCGCCGCAGCATGGTATACCAAACGCGAAGCAAGCGTAATTGAGAACGTCCTCTGGATGAACTTATATTTTTTCTTCTTCGACGGAACGAAGGTCGTGCACGCCGAGACTATAAGGATCAGCGGCAAGGCAAACAAGTTTATCGAATTTACACATGATTTTGCGACAGATGCCAACTTCGAATCTTCAATTTTTGCAGGGGCTGCAGGTCGGGCACGCGAATGACTATTTCGCATAACAAGCGCATGCAGTCGGACTCACTACTCGTCGTGCAAACAATTTCTCAATAGCAGACGCTGAGAAATCCTATCCAAACGGCAAACTTCGGCCATAAGCAGACGCCTAATTTAGGTGATGCCTAGAAAAAGAAATAATTATCGTAAAATACAAGCTGATTTAAGATGTGAAGAAGGGCATTAACGATATGTAACGTTGAAATTCTAGTTACAACTTTATATATCGAAAACTGCATGCCCTTCTAGTTTTCAGAATATATTCAACCCCGATCGAATTTTGTGAATCTATCGACACAAAACTCAAATAACTTGTATGTAGACGCTGAGAAACACATTTCGAGCTTCCTTCTTTGGCCATAAGTGCGCGCTCAATTGTTCAGGCTTCTGTCATTTAACGCTATATAACCGACCCTCAATAGTCGAAGTACCTTCTCGGCAGCAAACTAAACCTCGGTCTTTGCTTTTTGAATACCTTCGAGGAAAAGGTTCAATTTAGTCGGTTTTGTAGCTCATATATTGATTCAACCTGCCGATAAAGAATCATGCAGCAGGCTCACCGTGCTTTTGGCAGAGGAATCTCATGGCACTACAACAGGTTAAGATTCAAACAATAGACCTTCAAGAGGGTATGTACGTCACACAGCTGGACCGTCCTTGGTTGGAGACTCCCTATAAAGTCCAGGGATTTTTGGTTAAAAATCAAAAAGACATAGATAAGCTGTTACAACACACCGAATATGTGTTTATCGACACGGAACGCAGTCGGGAAAAATACAATGGATCGGCTCAGCCCAGTCGATTGCTGACGGAGGATGAGAAAAAAGAAGTCCTCATCGAAAGCAAACCGAAAAATTACGAAGACAAGACCGATTTTAGAAAGGAACTGTCAGTTGCCCACGAGAACCACACGGCTTTGAGCACCACCGCTGAAAACGTTATGGCCGACATTGCCAATAACAAAAAACTCAACTTGCCGATTTTGAGAAAGGCGGTTAATCCAATGGTGGAAAGTGTGATCCGAAATCCTGAGGCTTTTTCGTGGCTCACCAGAATGAAATCAAAAGACGACTATACCTACAACCATTCTGTAAGCACTGCAATTTGGTCTGTGGCACTGGGCCGGCAACTTGGATTGCCGAAGCGGGATCTGCAATCGCTCGGTATGGGTGCCTTGTTATTCGACGTTGGAAAAATGAAGCTACCCGAAAAACTGATAAACAATCCAAATCGTTTCAGCCAGGCAGAATTCAATTTGGTTAAAAAACATGTTGAGTACAGCGTCGACATAGTTCAGTCGATCCCAGGTATCAACGATAATGTTGTTGAAATGGTCGTTACCCACCACGAACGCCATAATGGTAGTGGTTATCCCAACGGCTTAAAAGGTAATAAGATTCCTCTTTTCGGCAAGATAGCTGGCATCACCGATTGCTATGATGCTCTCACATCGGAACGGCCGTTTCAGTCTGCTACATCGCCTCATGATGCGGTTAGAAAACTGTTTGATTGGAGTAATATCGATTTTCAGGCTGAACTCATTGAACAGTTTATTCAACTGGTGGGAGTGTATCCGGTCGGTACTATTGTTGAGCTCAGCGATGAACGCATTGGGATAGTGGTAGCTAACCACCGAACGTTACGTTTGCGGCCCAAAATAATGCTCATTCTCGACAAAAACAAAAAGCCATTTTCCAAATTCAATGTGATCGACCTGCACTCCATCGAAACCGGTGAGGATGGAAATCCACTGAATATTCTGAAAAGCATTGATCCTGGCTTGTATGGAATTGATCCTCGAGAGTTTTATCTGTAATCAAGATAATGCCTGAATTACCCGACAACATTGGTAGCAGAGAGTCGTTAATTACAGAACTCGATGGGTTTATCACAAATCACAAGGCCCAATCAAAGTGCTTTGCACTGTTACTGATCAATATTAAAAACTTTCGACGTTTCAATGTGACGTATGGGTATCGTGTCGCGGATTCAGTACTTAGTGCGTTTGCGGCCTGTTTGTCAGATTTGACGCGCTCTCAGGATTACGTTGCTCGAGTCGGAAATGCCGAGTTCGCCTTGCTATTACCCGCAGTCTTAAATGAAGGTCACGCCAGTCTTGCAGCGATAAAAATTATCGAAAAGCTAAAAGAACCGTTAAGGGTTGAGGAAGATGAGTTTCAGATTCGTGCCGATATTGGTATCGCCCTTTATCCCCAGCATGCTGATGATAGTCAAAAGCTTTTCAGCAATACGGAGCTGGCGCTGAATGATGCAAACAATAGCCCGGAGTCTTACGCCATTTATTCGGATGAAGATAATACGATCACTACCTTTGACTGGGATATCGAAGCCGATTTACAAAACGCAATTGAAAAAGATCAGTTTGAACTGTTCTTCCAGCCCCAAGTATATTTGAGTAGCGGGCAGCTCTTTGGTGCCGAAGCGCTAATACGCTGGAAAAACGGAAGTAAAGGATTTATTCGTCCCGACTTATTTATTCCAGTGGCCGAAAAAAGTGGGCAAATTAATGAGATAACCAAGTGGACTTTGAATGCAGCGCTCTGGTTTCGTAAATCCTGGCCTAAGGAAATGGATTCGTTAAATATAGCGGTCAATATTTCGACAAATATGCTCAGTGACCCCGATTTTGCTGACATGGTACGCGGGGCAATTAGTATTTACGCGGTTGAGTACGAACAATTGACCTTAGAGATCACAGAAAGTGCGCTGGTTGAAGATATGTCTTCCAGTTTCGACACACTGAATGAATTGAAGGCACTAGGGATCAATATTTCAATCGACGATTTCGGAACAGGATATTCATCAATGGCATACTTCAAAAACATTCCAGCCAACGAATTGAAAATCGATCAAACATTCATTCGATACATGCTGGAAAATTCAATGGATCAGCATATCGTGCAGACAATTATTCAGATGGCCAAAGGATTTGATCTTACAGTTGTCGCCGAAGGCATAGAAGACCAGAAAACCTTTGATATGTTATGTGATCTGGAATGCAACATCGCGCAAGGATATCATCTCGCGAAACCCATGCCGGGCGATAGTTTTATAGAGTGGATTGATTACTATACCGCTAATAGGCAAACCGCAGGCAATCGCAGTTAGGGTCCGACATTGTTGAGACGATATCAACCAAGGTAGGCAAGGGTACGATCCAGCTTTTGACCAGATAATTTTTTGAGTCGAGGGTCTGCTTTGGTGGTTAGCAGACCCTCGTGATAAATTTCTCAGTGTCCGTTTTCGGCAAAAACTTATAATTTCGGCACGTCCAGCTTTCAGTCGATGAAATTGATTAAATTGATGCAGATCAAAGGGTCGAGGCTGGTACTCGTTTATCCAGTGTTCTCCTGAGGAGGAAATGGAGAAATTTTATGCGGGAAACCCTTCCCGAGCCGCTCGAAGATGGGCCAATCACGCTTAGCGTCTGGCTTATCGGCGGCTTGATTATCGCGTTACTGGTCGCGTTGCTTCTTTAATCATTTACCAACCGTCGATCTAAAGGCAGGCCTCGAATAAAGCCCTGGTGTTTTCCTTGTTCATCTCGATTGGATTACCTCCGACGCTGGGATCTTTAAGCGCTGAATCGACCAACCAGTCGAGATCAGGATCGGTTACTCCGAGATCGGTCAGGTTAGCCGGGATTCCCAGGGAAGCGTTCAATTCGACGACATAATTGTAGAAACCGTCAAAACCACCCGCTATCCCGAGATAGGCGGCGAGCGCCTCGATGCGGGTTTCGATTGCGGCCCGATTGAACTTGAGCACCGGCGCCATGACAACGGCATTGGTCGTGCCATGGTGGCTGTTGTAAAACGCGCCGATCGGGTGTGACAGCGCGTGAATTGCACCGAGCCCTTTTTGAAAAGCGGTGGCACCCATAGCCGCGGCCGACATCATGTGCGCGCGCGCCTCGATATCGTTGGCGTCGGCGTAGGCACGTGGCAGGTATTCCTTGACCAGGCGCATACCCTCGACCGCTATACCCTGGCTCATCGGATGGTAATGCGGTGAACAATAGGCCTCGAGACAATGGGCAAAAGCATCCATGCCGGTGCCGGCGGTGATTGCAGCGGGCATGCCGACGGTAAGCTCGGGATCACAGATCACCACCGCTGCCAGGATTTTAGGATGAAAGATGATTTTCTTTTCGTGGCTCTCGGAATTCGAAAGCACACCCGCTCGACCGACCTCGGAACCGGTTCCAGCCGTGGTTGGCACCGCGATAATCGGGGCGATCTTGTCGGCATCGGCGCGGGTCCACCAGTCGCCGACATCTTCATAATCCCAGACGGGACGAGTCTGGCCGCACATGAAAGCGATCACCTTACCGAGGTCGAGCCCTGAACCGCCACCAAACGCGATTACCCCGTCGTGTCCGCCATCGTTGTAGGCTTTAAGTCCCTGCTCGAGATTTTTTTCATTCGGATTGGGATCAACCTCGGAATACATGGCACGACCCAGGCCGGCCTCGTCGAGCAACGCCAGCGTGTCCTGCGTGATTGGTAAATTCGCGAGCCCGCGATCGGTTACCAGCAATGGTTTGCTCATGCCGGCGGTGTTGCAGGCATCGGCAATTTCGTTAATGCGACCCGCGCCAAATCGTATCGAGGTTGGATATGACCAGTTTCCAATAAGCTGCATGTTTCTATCCCAGTGAATTTTTTAGTTTTTAAGCCCTTTCGAAGCCGCGGTTGACTTCGTAATCGGTGACCTTGCTGTTGAAATCTTCCTGTTCCCACTCCGCGGCCCGCACGTAGTGATCGATCACGTCGGATCCCATTGCATCGCGTAACATGTTCGATTTTTTCAATGCCACGGTTGCCTCGGTCAGCGTGTTCGGGATTTCACGTGCCTTGCGGGCCTGGTAGGCGTCACCCTTGAACTCCTTTTCCAGTTCGAGTTTCTCTTCGATACCGGCGATGCCGGCGGCAATTTGCGCGGCAATAGCAAGATAGGGATTTAAATCACTGCCGCCAACGCGGCATTCGACGCGCACGTTGCGCGTGCCGTCCGCGACAACGCGATAACCCGCGGTGCGATTGTCGAGCGACCAGATGGCCTTGGTCGGTGCGAAGGTGCCCGCCATGAAGCGCTTGTAGGAATTGACATAAGGCGCCAGGAAAAAAGTGTTGTCGCTTGCATACTTGAGCAGCCCGGCCAGGTATTGACGCATCAGGGTGGACATGCCGTACTCGGCGGCGGTGTCAAAAAACACGGCATCGCCGCCGGTGGACACCAGCGACTGGTGTATATGGCTGGATGAACCGGCCGCATCGTGGCTCCACTTGGCGAGAAAGGTGACCGCGCGGTCATTCAAAAATGCGATCTCCTTGACCGCGTTTTTGACCAGGCTGTGGTTGTCGGCCATTTCCAGTGCATCACTATAGCAAACGTTGATTTCTGCCTGGCCGGGATCGGCCTCGCCCTTGGTGTTTTCGACGCGAACGCCCGCACCCTGCAAACCGTTACGGATTTTCCGCATCAGGGTCTCTTCCTTGGTGGTCTGGAAAATATGGTAGTCCTCGTTGTAAGGGCCGATAGTGGTCATCTCGCGATAGGATTTATCACGCAATTCCTCGAAACTTTCGCGGAACACGAAAAACTCGAGCTCGGTTGCAACTGCCGAAGCCAGTCCCATGCCCTGCAGCCGATCGATTTGACGTTTTAAAACGGCGCGTGGCGAGTGCGGGACCTGTACATGGGTATGATGATCGAACAGATCACACAACACCATCGCGGTGCCTTCGAGCCAGGGCAAAACACGCATTGTTGCCATATCCGGCTTCATGATGTAGTCACCATAGCCGGCCGCCCAGCTGGTAGCGGTGTAACCGTCGACGGTATACATTTCGAGGTCCGTTGCGACCAGGTAGTTGCAGCAGTGAGTTTCTTCCCAGGCGCTTTCCAGAAAAAACTCGGCCTGAAATCGCTTGCCCATCAGGCGCCCCTGCATATCGGGAATCGCGGTTATAACGGTGTCGATCTGTCCGGATGCTACCTTGTCTTTAAGCATCTCGAGTGAAAGATTTCCTGGCATATCAGTCTCGTTAAAGTGGGTCGAAGAGGTGGCGCATAGAATACGCCCCAAGGTTTCATGCGATCAAGTCTAACCTGCCGGTATGGACGTCCGGCTTAGCTCATATCAGAGTTGTACTGTTTGAAAATTTGACGACTTTGGCCTTGATCGGCGGATCGCCAGCATCTTTCCATTATCGCCAGGCACAGTCAAGCCGGACGGCCAGGCCCGGTCAGGGGAGGTCGATTCTAAAAAACGGGATTAGTGCTTGGTGGTGCTGAAAATATTGCGGAAGGTCTGGATAAAGGAATTTTCGAGCTGCTTCTGGCGCTCATAGGCCTCGCGTTCCAGCTTTGCGCGCAAGGTCTGGCGCCGACGTTCTACTCGGTCGTTACCAACAGCGCAGCTGGCTACCTGTGTGTAGGTTATCGGCAGGCTATTGTCGGTAGTATCCACTGCGTTGAATCCTGAGTTGGTTGTATCTTCGTTCATCGATTCTCCTACAATAAAAAACTATAGGTTTCTTGAGAAACAGGGCGAAATTCTAGCTTTTCCAGCTGCTATTTCCGTGCGTCAAAGCACATTTTTCGCAATTTCGGCCTTAATTTCCGGCCAGTGGGGAAGAATAAACGGAAAAAAAGCCGCTGTGATCAGGTTTCCGGTAAATCGACAAAGATCTTTCTGATCGACGTATCGAAGCGGGATACCGGTTTGCTGGAATGCTGAACCAGCGCGAGCTGGCGGGTATCGATCGGGTCGCCAAACGGGACTTGAACCAGTCTTTCCGGATCCAGTATGGCGTGTAGTCGGCGCGGTACCACTGAAACACCGAAGCCGTCGATAACCAGGTTTTCGATTGCTTCCAGGGAATCGATTTCAATTGATTCGGTCAGGTGAATTCCACGTTGCTGCAGCCTGGCCGCGATATGCTGGCCAACCCAGGTGCTTTTGTTAAAAGCGATATAGGGCATCGAGCGCAGCAGTTCGGCATCGGTATTCGCCCTGGCCTTTGCCGGGGCAATAACATAGTAAGGCTCGGATGCGATGGCGGTAATGTCGAGTTCCGGAATTTCGACCACCGGAGCGGTCAACAACGCGTAGTCCAGTTCCCGGCGTACCACCGCGGCAGAGAGTTCTCCGGATAGTCCCGATTTGACGCTAACTTGCAGTTCAGGGAACTGCTGACGCAATGCTTCGAGCACCCTGGGTAACAGGTTGTGCACACAGGTAGGGATGAAACCGATCGATACCGAGCCGGATATTTTGGCGCCACTCGCTTCCAGCTTGATGTTTTCGATCTTATCGAGCACCTCTCCCGCAAGTCGCCCGATACGAACTCCCTCGGCGGTTAGCGCGACGGGTCTGCTGCTGCGGTCGAACAGGTCGACACCGAGGGTTGCCTCGAGTTGGCGCATCTGTACGCTGATTGCAGCCTGGCTCAATCCGATTCGTTCACCGGCCGCGACAAAACTGCCTCGATCCAGGATTGTGGCAAGCGAGCGTAGCTGTCGTAAATTCATGGAGGTTAATTAACTTAATAAAAACTAAAGTATATATTAGTTTATTTTAAATTTCGTTAGTTTTAATAAAGTAATATCATGTATCGATGGTGGATTCGGCGACAGATTCGATAACGGTCAGCGTATGGCGCGGTGTTGCAGGGAGCGGTGATTTCCAGGATTACCAGGTTCCCCAGCAACCCAGCCAGACCATACTCGACGTCATCACCTGGATCCAGCGTCACCTCGATGCCTCCTTGAGTTATCGCTTTGCCTGCCGGGTCGGTATGTGCGGTTCCTGCGCGATGATGGTAAACGGGATTCCGCGTTGGACCTGCCGCACCCATGTCAACAAGGTCATGCAGGAGAGACACCTGACGGTCGAACCGTTGCGCAATTTGCCGGTGATAAAAGACCTGGCCTGCGATATGAGTGAATTCTTTGAAAAATGGCGGCAAGCCGAGGGTCATTTTCAGGGCCGCAGATCGCGTGATGAAACGGTGGCCGCAATCTCGCCGAAATCCTCACAGCGTCAGGCCGCTAACGCGGCAATCGAGTGCATCAACTGTGCAATCTGTTACGCGTCCTGCGACGTGGTTGCCTGGAATAGAGATTACCTCGGGCCGGCCGCATTGAACCGGGCCTGGAGCCTGCAAAATGATCAGCGTGACCGCGCGCAGGACGAGCGTCTAAAGGTGGTAGCAGGCGATGCCGGCTGCCATCAGTGTCATTCGCAGCAGGGTTGCTCGACTTATTGTCCCAACGAACTTAACCCGACCGCGTCAATCGCCGGGTTGAAACGCATGTCCGCGCACTGGTTTATGAACAAAAAATACCGGCAACGTCATGGTTGAACTCAGGCTCTACATGGCACAACGCGCCACCGCGGCGATTATGGCGCCGCTGGTATTATTGCACCTGGGTGTCATGATCTACGCCATCCAGGGTGGGCTCTCGGCCGATGAAATATTGGAGCGTACGCGCGGCAGCCTGTTCTGGGGCGGCACCTATGGCCTGTTTGTGATCGCGGTTTCGGTACACGCTACGATCGGCTTACGCAACATTTTGCGTGAATGGTTTCGATTGCGCGGCCCGGTGTTGGCCGTCCTGTGTTGGCTGTGTGGGGCCGGTTTATTGATTGCCGGGTTGCGCGCGGTTGTGGCAGTAGTGGGTGCGCCATGAAAGCGCATCGCAAGCAGCCTCTTTACTTCGCCTTCCTGCTGCACCGGCTTTCAGGGCTCGGGCTGGCGTTATTTTTACCGTTTCATTTTTACGTGCTCGGACTGGCACTGGAAAGTCATGCGGCACTCGATCGTTTCCTGCACTGGAGCGAACTACCGCTGGTGAAATTCGCCGAGTTTGGTCTCGTGTTTTTGCTCGCGTTGCATTTTTTCGGCGGCCTGCGCCTGCTGGCGCTGGAGAACCTGCCGTGGAGTAACCGGCAGAAAAATTACGCCGCGGTTGCGTTCGCTGTCGCATTCTTCGTCGCCTGTGGATACCTGTTGCGGGCAATCTAGGTGGAATTCCAAACCCATAAAACCGACGTTTTAATCCTCGGCAGTGGCGGTGCCGGACTATTTGCTGCCCTGCATGCCTGCAGGGCAAACCCGGAGCTCGAGGTGACGATTGCGGTTAAGGGACTACTCGGAAAGTGTGGCTGCACGCGCATGGTACAGGGTGGTTATAACGTGGCGTTGAGCCCGGGAGATTCGATCGAGCGGCACTTCATGGACACCATCATCGGCGGCAAATGGCTGCCCGACCAGGCGATGGCGATGCGGCTCTGTGAAACCGCGGTGACCCGGGTGCAGGAACTGGAGAACGAGCTCGGTTGCTTTTTTGATCGCAACGATGATGGATCGCTGCACCACAAGGCGTTTGCCGGCCAAACCTTTGACCGCACCGTGCACAAGGGTGACCTGACCGGGATTGAAATTATCAGCCGCCTGATGGAACAGGTGCGTGC